>NZ_JBXAJZ010000004.1:0-761933 GCF_058797775.1 Phenylobacterium sp. GW823-FHT02A09
CGAAGTGGAAGCGGTAGAACATCTCGCCGCCGCAGGTCGGCGGGTCAATCGAAGAGCTTGGAGACCGACTCTTCGTTGGCGATGCGGCGGATGGCTTCGCCGAGCAGCTTGTCGCAGCTGACGTAGCGGATCTTGCCGGCGTCGGTGGCGCGTTCGGGGGCCGGGATGGAGTCGGTCATCACCAGCTCCTTGAGCACCGAGCCGTTGACGCGCTCGACCGCCGCGCCGGACATCACGCCGTGGGTGACGTAGGCCGAGACCTCGGTCGCGCCGGCGTCGATCAGCGCCTGGGCGGCGTTGCAGAGCGTGCCGCCGCCGTCGATCATGTCGTCGAACAGGATGCAGCGGCGGCCCGAGACGTCGCCGATGACGTTGGCGACTTCACTCTTGCCGGGGCCCGAGCGGCGCTTGTCGACGATGGCCAGCTCGGCGTTGAGGCGCGAGGCCACCGCCAGGGCGCGGACCACGCCGCCGACGTCGGGCGAGACGATCATGATCTCGGCCGGCTTCTCGTAGTTTTCCTTGATGTCGGTCGCCAGCAGCGGCGCGGAGATCAGGTTGTCGGTCGGAATGTCGAAGAAGCCTTGGATCTGGCCGGAGTGCAGATCCATTGTCAGCACGCGGTCGGCGCCGGCGCGCTCGATCAGGTTGGCGACCAGCTTGGCCGAGATCGGCGTGCGGCCGCCGGTCTTACGGTCCTGACGGGCGTAGCCGAAGTAGGGCATAACCGCGGTGATCCGCTTGGCCGAGGCGCGTTTCAGCGCATCGATGCAGACCAGCAGCTCCATCAGGTTGTCGTTGGCGGGATAGTTCGTCGACTGAAGGATGAAGACGTCCTCGCCGCGGACGTTCTCGTCGATGGTCACCCAGACCTCGTTGTCGGCGAAGCGCTTGACCTGCGCGCGGGTGAGGGGGAGGTCGAGGCGCGAGGCGACAGCCTCCGCCAGCGCACGGTTGGAGTTGCCAGCCAGCAGCTTCATCGGTCCCCCAGGGGCAGGTATCGGTAATTGCCGGGCTTTTAGCAGGCGAGGGCCGCGGAGCAAGGCCTCAGAACACCGCAGCACGACATCGCATAACAATATCGCGGGCGGGGCGGGTTCGGGTCGCGGCATGGCGGCGCTTGGTTTACGGTGTTCGCCATGCCCAAAATCGGACTCCCGGCCTGGACCTGGCTCTCACCCATCATCGGCTCGCTGCTGCTTTTCGGAGCGAAGCTCGGCGGGCCTTACGACATAGTTCTGGCGATCGGGCTGGTCGCCTGCGTCCTGGCCGCCGTGCACCACGCCGAAGTGGTGGCCCACAAGATCGGCGAACCCTATGGCACCTTGGTCCTGGCCGTCGCGGTGACGGTGATCGAGGTCTCGCTGATCGTCTCCCTGATGCTGTCCAGCGGCCCGTCAGGCGCGGGACTGGCGCGCGACACGGTGTTCGCGGCCATCATGATCATCCTCAACGGCCTCGTCGGCCTTTGCCTGCTGCTCGGCGGCGCGCGCCACCTGGAGCAGCGCTACGGCCAGGCCGGCGTCAGCGCGGCGCTGGCCACCCTGGCGGCGCTGGCGGTGCTGACCCTGGTGTTGCCCAACTACACGACCTCGGCCGCCGGCCCGGTCTATTCGAACAGCCAGCTGGCCTTCGTCGGCCTGGTCTCGCTGGTGCTCTACGGCACCTTCGTGCTGGTGCAGACCATGCGCCACCGCGACTACTTCCTGCCCAGCGGCTCGGCCGCGCACGACGAGGACGCGCACGCCGCGCCGCCGACGGCGCTGGCCGCCTGGCTCAGCCTCGGGCTGCTGGTCGTGGCGCTGGTCGTCGTGGTGCTGCTGGCCAAGTCGCTGGCGCCGACGATCGAAGCGGCGGTGGCCGGGGCCGGCGCGCCCAAGGCCGTGGTCGGGGTGATCATCGCCGGCCTGGTGCTGTTGCCGGAAAGCCTGGCGGCGGTGCGGGCGGCGCGGGCAGACCGCCTGCAGACCAGCCTGAACCTGGCGCTGGGCTCGGCGCTGGCTTCGATCGGCCTGACCATCCCCGTCGTGGCGGTGGTCTCGCTGGTGATGGGCTGGCCGTTGTCGCTCGGCCTCGACGCAAAGGCCATGGTGCTGCTGATGCTCACCCTGCTGGTCACCACCCTGTCGCTGGCGACCGGGCGGACCACGGTGCTGCAGGGCGTCGTGCACCTGGTGCTGTTCGCGGTCTACCTGTTCACGACAATCGTGCCTTGATCCATTCCTGAGCTGTCGCGTTTGTTGACGGACCCAGGCCGGCGCGGCCGGCGCAAGTTCGAGACAATCGCGACATGATGGAGTGGATGGAGGGCGTTGCGCCCTCGTGGCTGCCTGCGTGGCTGCTGAGTTTGGTGGTCCTGGCCGCCGGCGCCCTGTTGGCGTTGGCGGCCCACCAGGTGCTGGTGACGGTGGTTCGGCGACTGATCGCCTCGCGCGACGAGTTCTGGCGCGAACTGGTCAAACGCACCCGCCGGCCCAGCCGGCTGGCGGCGCTGATCCTGGGCCTGGGGGCCGCCGCGCCGCTGGCCCGTCTGCAGACCATCCAGCTGGACGTGCTGGCGCGCGTGCTGCTGATCGGCTTCATCGTGCTGTGCGGATGGGCGGCGCTGACCGCGCTCGACATCGTCACGCTGATCTATACGCGGCGTTTCCGGATCGATGTCGAAGACAACCTGCTCGCCCGCAAGCATGTGACGCAGACCCGGATCTTGCGGCGCACGGCGGCGGCGCTGATCGTGGTGCTGACGATCGCGTTCGCGCTGATGACCTTCAACGGCGTGCGACAGTACGGGGTCAGCCTGCTGGCCTCGGCCGGGGCGGCGGGGATCATCGCCGGCCTGGCGCTGCAGCCGTTCCTGACCAACCTGATCGCCGGCATCCAGATCGCCACCACCCAGCCGATCCGGCTGGACGACGCGGTGATCGTCGAGGGCGAGTGGGGCCGCATCGAGGAGATCGGCTCGACCTATGTGGTCGTGAAGCTGTGGGACTGGCGCCGGATGGTGCTGCCGCTGACCTACTTCATCCAGAAGCCGTTCCAGAACTGGACCCGTGAGAGCGCCTCGCTGATCGGGACGGCGATGGTCTATGTCGACTATTCCGCCCCGATCGAGGTGCTGCGCCGCAAGCTCGAGGAGATCGCCGCCGCCTCTCCGCTCTGGGACCGCAACGTGGTCAATCTGGCGGTGACCGAGCTCAGCGAGCGAACCATGCAGGTCCGCTGCCTAACCAGCGCGCGCAATGCGGGCGAGGCCTTCGACCTTCGCTGCGAGGTGCGCGAGAAGATGGTCGCCTTCCTGCAAGACGAGCTGCCGCACGCGCTGCCGCGCGAGCGCTTCGACCTGCGGGGGGCCGAACCGGCCTAGTCCAGCGCGATCGCCGACAGCAGGCGGCCGAAGTCCGGTTCGCCGCGCTTGAAGGCCCGGCGGTTGGAGAAGAACAGCGCCTCCTCGGCGCAGGTGTCGCGGCCGAGCCATTCGCAGGCCCCGACGCCGGCCCGACGCAGACGGTGCAGGACGTAGCCCGGCAGGTCGAACATCGCCTTGTCGGGCGCCTCGCCGGGAACGAAGAACTCGACGTTCTCGGCGGCCTGGGCGGTGAAGGCGTCGAGGAACTCCAGGCCGACCTCGTACGAAGCCTGGGCGATGCAGGGGCCGACGACGGCGACGATATCGGCCGGCCGCGCCCCGAGGGTCTGCATCTGCGCGACGGTGGCCTCGGCGATGCCGGCCAGCGCGCCTTTCCAGCCCGCGTGAGCGGCGGCGACGACGCGCGCCTTGGGATCGGCGAACAGGATCGGCGCGCAGTCGGCGGCCAGGGCGCTGCAGACAAGACCCGGCCGGTTGGCGACGACGCCGTCGGCCTGCGGCCGCTCGCCGTTCCAGGGGGCGTCGGCGACCAGGGCGGTGGCCGAGTGGATCTGGTAGCAGGTGTTGAGCGCGCCTTCGGGCTGACCGAAGTGGGCGGCCGCCCGGCGACGGTTCTCGATCACGTCGTCGGCGGCGTCCTTGGAGCCGCGGCCGACATTGAGGCTGGCGTAGAGGCCCGTCGAGACGCCGCCCAGCCGAGTGAAGAAGGCGTGGCGGATCCCCGCCAGATCGAGCAGCGGCGAAGTCAGGACAGGAAGGTCGGTCACGTAAGCGTCTCGAAGGCTGGCGGTTCGAAGCCGGCGGAATGGATGCAGGCGGCCTTGAAGAGATCGCCCATCTGGTCGGGCGACACCAGCCGTTCGAGTTGGCGCTCGATCACGTCGCCAAGGTCGGGGCGGGCGTTGGCGAGGGCTTCGGCGCGGGCGCCGATCCCGAGCCGCACGAGCAGTTCGCCCTGGGTCAGGATCTGCGGGGTCTGGGCGCCGTGCGCGGCGGCCGCGGCCATAACCGCCGGGAAGTCGGCATGGACGGTGAGATCGGCCTCGCCAGGACCGACCAGCGGGCCTTCCTTCTGATGGCGGCGCAGAGCCTGGAGCGTGTCGCCGAAGCCGGGCGCGGCGCGGCCGTAGTCGATGAGCAGCGCTGCGCCGCCGTCGGCCAGGATGCGCAGGGCCAGCGCCTCACCCAGGGCGGCTTGGGCGGGGGAGTGCTCGAGGATCGCGCCGATCGGGGCCAGCCGGTCGACGCCCGGGGCGCCGGCCAGGCCGAAGGCCAGGGCGCCGGCGTCGTCGAGGCCGACCATGCGCTCGGCCCAGCCCTTTTCCGTGCGCACGAACTGGCGGGCCGGCAGGCAGTCGAGCAACTCGTTGGCGACCAGGATCAGCGGCGCGCCGCCGGGCACCTCGTCGAGCGACGCGGCCCAGGACAGGTGGTCGCCGAGCGCTTGGCGCTGGCGGTCGCGCAAAGGCTGCGAGACCTCGACCAGCCAGACGTCGGCCGCTTCGGTGAACTCTCGCGACAGCCGGGCGGCGCGCAGCAGGTCGCTCATCAGCGTGCCGTCGCCGGGACCCATCTCGACCAGCCGGAACTGCGCCGGGCGGCCCAGGCGGCTCCAGGTCTCGACGGCCCAGAGGCCGATCAGCTCGCCGAACATCTGGCTGACCAGCGGGGCGGTGATGAAGTCGCCGGCTTCGCCGAGCGCCGGGCGGGTCGCGTAGTAGCCGTGGTCCGGGTCGTGGAGGCAGGCATGCATGTACTGGGCGACGCTCATCGGCCCGCTGGCCCGGATCTGGGCCGTCAGGCGGTCGCGCAGGCTCATGGCGTTTCTGTCTTGGCCTGCGCCGGAGGAGACGCGGCCTCGGTCGCCAGCGGTTCACGCATGCCGCGCCAGATCAGATAGAGGCCGCCGATCACCATCGGCGCCGACAGCATCATCCCCATGGTGAGGCCCAGCGGGAAGTGCTGGAGGTAGCGGTCAGGCTCGCGGAAGTTCTCCACGAAGGTGCGGAAGACGGCGTAGCCCAGCAGGAACATCCCGGCGACGACGCCGCGCCGCTGGAGCAGGCCCGCGCGATGGGTGGCCCAGCGCAGGATGAGGAAGAGAACGACGCCCTCCAGCGCCGCCTCGTAGAGCTGGCTGGGGTGGCGCGGGGTGACGCCGTCCGCCTGGGGGAAGATGAACGCCCACGGCACGTTTGAGGGCCGGCCCCAGAGCTCGCCGTTGATGAAGTTGGCCACGCGCCCGAAGAACAGGCCGATCGGCGCGCAGGCGGTGATTGCGTCGCCGACCCGCAAGACGTCGAGCTTGTTCTTCCAGCAGAAGCCGAACACCGCGATCAGCACGCCGAGCGCGCCGCCGTGGAAGCTCATGCCGCCTTCCCAGACCTTCACGATCTGCAGCGGGTCCTGGACGACGATCGAGGGCGTGTAGAAGAACACGTGGCCGAGCCGGCCGCCGAGGATGATGCCGAGCGTGATCCAAAGGATCAGGTCATCGACCTGGGTGGTCGTCGCCGGGGCGCCGCGCGGCCCCCACAGCGTCTGATTCTTCATCATCCCCGCGACATAGCGCCACCCCAGCAGGATGCCGGCCACATAGGCCAAGGCATACCAGCGAATTGCGAAAGGCCCGATCTGCACGAGGACTGGGTCGAAATCGGGGAATGGCAACGTGGGGATCTCCGAATGCTTCGCCGCCAAGGTTTAGACGAGAAGCCCTTCGCTTTCATCCCCCGGCGGGCCATATAGGGCCTATGCAGACTCAGAACCCCTTTCTGGACGAGTTCGCCAAGCTGACCAGCGCGGCGATGGGCCTGGCCCAGACGGCCGGAGACGAGGCGAAGGCCGCGTTCCGCGCCCAGGCTGATCGCTTCGTGGCCGACTTCGATCTCGTCCGTCGCGACGACCTCGACGCTCTCAAGGCCGAGATCGCGGCGCTGCGCGCCGAGGTGGCCGCGCTGAAGGAGCAGGCGCCCAAAAAAGCCGCGAAGAAAGACTAGGTCTTAATACACGCGAACGTGGCTCGCCCCGGAAAAGAAACCCGGTGACGCGGACGCCACGAAGCAGCTTACTTTCAATATCGCAGGCGATTCGATGGCCGGCCCGGCCGCGGACGCCCTCTGCGAAAGGACCTCTGGTCTAATGGACACCTCTCAGCCTGACGAAGACGTCCTGGTCACTCTCGACCCGCTAGACGTGGTCGAGCATGTGCTGACCGCCGAAAACCTGCAGTTCGATCGTACGGAAGACGGCGATCTGGCCTTTGCGCTGACCGGCGACTGGAAGGACTACGAACTCTGGTTCGCCTGGCGTCCCGAAGCGGACTGCCTGCAGCTTTGCCTCTCGGTCGACCTGAAGGCCTCGCCCGAGCAGAAGACCGCCGCCTATGAACTGATGGCGACCCTCAACCAGCGCGTCTGGCTGGGCCACTTCGAGGTCTGGGACGACGGCGAGATCATCTTCCGCCACTCGATGGCGCTGATGACCGGCGAACGTCCGAGCCTGGCCCAGGCCGCCGCGATGATCGACGTGGCGATGGAAGCGGCCGACCGCTTCTATCCGGCGTTCGACTTCCTGGTGCGCGGGTCGAAGTCGGCGGCCGACGCGGTGGCCGCCTGCATGTTCGAGACCGTCGGCGAGGCCTAGGCGCAGCCGGACTAAACCACTAGAGCGTGATGGCCGCCGAAAGCCGTTCGGCCATCACGCTCAAGGACTTCCGATGACGCCAATCCTGATGCTGGGCGCGGGCCGCATGGGCGGGGCGCTGATCGAGGGCTGGCGGACGGCCGGCGCGTTCCAGGCCAGCGACCTGATCATCCGCGAGCCGCACGCCAATCCCACGCTGGAGGCTGCCAAGGCCGCCGGCGCACAGATAAATCCCCCCGATGCAGAGCTGGCGCAGGCGCAGACCGTGCTGCTGGCGGTCAAGCCGCAGCTGTGGCGCGAGGCGGCGGCGCAGGTCGCCGAGCACCTGGCGCCCGACGCGGTGATCGTCTCCATCGCCGCCGGCGTGCGCAGCGCCGACATCTCCCACGCGTTCGGCGGCCGGGCGGTGGCGCGGATCATGCCGACCACCGCGGTCGCGGTCTGCCAGGGCACCGCCAGCATCTACGCCGCCGATCCTGAAGCCAAGGCGCGGGCCCATGCGCTGTTTGCGCCGGTCGGCACGGTGGTGGACGTCGCCGACGAGGAACTGATGCACGCGGCGACCGGGGTCTCCGGTTCGGCCCCGGCCTATCTCTACGCCTTCGTGGAGGCGCTGGAGGCGGCCGGCGCGGCGGCAGGGTTGCCGGCGGCGGATTCCGCGCGGCTCGCCCGTTCGACCATCGCCGGGGCCGCGGCGCTGATGGCCCGCAGCGGCGAGGAGCCGGCCGAGCTGCGCAAGCAGGTCACCTCGCCCGGCGGCACGACCCAGGCGGCGCTCGAGGTGCTGCTCGGCGACGGCGGCTTCCCCGAGCTGCTGCGCGAGGCGGTCGCCGCCGCGACGCGACGGTCCAAGGAGCTCGGCGGCTAGCTGGTCCGCTTCCAGGTCTGGGCCTGGCAGACGACGGCGACGCAGCCTTCGACCTTGAGAGTCCCGTCGGGATTGGCGGACATCTTCGAGCCGTAGGTCTTGCCCGAATTGGGATCGTAGATCTTACCGCCGGTCCACTTGCCCGGGCCGGCGGACTTGAAGTCGCGGATCATCAGCATGCCCAGGATCGGGCGGTTGCGCAGCGAGGCGTCGGGGTTGTTGGCGTCCTTGGCCCCGGCGGTCTTCAGCCAGGCGACCTGGCCGCACATCTTGGTCTTGTCGGCCGCGCACGGCGCGACCTTGACCTTGGCGGTCCCGGCCTGGACCAGCCAGAGCCCCTCGACCGGATCGGCGGCCAGGGCGGGCGAAGCGATCGCGGCGGCGAGGGCGGTCGCGGCGGCTAGGCGGGCTAGGGTCATCGAGGGTTCCTCATGGCGCAATCTCGGCGTGCGGCGGAGACTGGCCGAACCCGGTTATCCAGGCAACCTGACAATCGCCCTGAGGCCGCCCATAGGCGAGCGGTCGAGGGTGATGTCGCCGCCATGGCTGCGGGCGACGTCGCGGGCGATGGCCAGGCCCAGCCCGACGCCCTTCTCGTTCTGGTTCCGTGATTCATCGAGGCGGTTGAAGGCCTTAAAGGCGTCCTCGTAGCGGTCCTGCGGGATGCCCGGGCCGTCGTCGTCGACGATGATCTCGACCCCGCCCGAAGCGCGCGGCGCGGCGAGGACCTCGACCGTCTCGCCGTGCGCCGCGGCGTTCATCACCAGGTTGGACAGCGCCCGCTTCAGCGCATTGGGCCGCACGGACGCCAGCAGCTCCGGATCGGCGGCGACGCGCACCTGGGCGCCGGCGCGCACCGCGCCTTCGCTGACCTCGTCGATCAGCGACTTGAGGTGGACGGTCTCGACGGCCTCGCCGCCCTCGCCGCGGGCGAAGGCCAGGTACTCGTCGATCATGTGCTCCATCTCGGCCAAGTCGCGCTTCATCTCGCCGGTGCGTGGACCTGGATCGGCCAGGGCCAGTTCGAGCTTCAGCCGGGTCAGGGGCGTGCGCAGGTCGTGGCTGACGCTGGCCAGCAGGGCGGTGCGCTGGTCGATGTGGCGCTGGATGCGCGACTTCATCGCCAGGAAGGCCTGGGCGGCCTGGCGGACCTCGCGCGCGCCGCTGGGCTTGAAGGTCGGCGCGTCGACGCCCTTGCCGAAGGCGTCGGCGGCGCTGGCCAGCCGCTCGATGGTGCGGGTCTGATTGCGGATGAACAGGATGGCGATGGCGGTGAGCAGGATGGTCGCCATGGCCAGCCACAACACGAAGATATGGCCCTGGGTGGCGAAGGCGCGGTCGCGCGGAGCGAGGATGCGGATGACGCCCTGGTCGACCTTTACCCTGATGTCGACATAGGCCGGGTAGCGGGTGGTGTCGAACCAGTAGGGGGCGTCCAGCCGCTGGCTGAGGGCGCGGTCGATCGCCCGGTCGACGACGGCGAAGGCGTTGGTGCGCCGGCCCTGGGGCAGTTCGCGGCCGGGCTGCAGGGCGATGGAGAGGTTCAGCGACTTCTCGGCCCGCTCGGCGATCGTGGACATGGTCTGCGGGCTGGGATCGTCCTGATAGCTCTCGACGGCCCAGGCGACTTCGCCGGCCAGGCCGTCGGAGAGGCGGCTGGTCACCGTCTGCCAGTGAGCGTCGAAGAAGATCCAGGTCACGGCGATCTGCATCAGCGCGACCGGCAGGACGATGATCAGCAGCGAGCGGCCGAACAGCGAGGTCGGAAGGCTGCGCTTGATCAGCCGCTGCACAAGGCGCGGTTCGAGGCGGCGGGGGAGTTTCACTGGCTGGTTCCTCCCCTTTTGGGGGAGGCGGATCGACGCCAAGCGTCGAGACGGAGGGGGACTGCTCTCAAGCAGATTGAGTCAAAGTCCCCCTCAGTCAGCCGACCGGCTGACAGCTCCCCCAGCGGGGGAGCAATTGTGTCGCGCCGACACATCAGTCCGGCGCCAGCAGGTAGCCGACGCCGCGGACGGTCTGCAGGTAGCGCGGGGTCTTGGGGTCGTTCTCGATCTTGCGGCGCAGGCGGGTGACCTGGACGTCGACGGCGCGGCCGGAGGGATCGACCGTCTCGCGGGCCAGTTCCAGGCGATCGACCGGCTCGTGCGGGCTGCGGGCCAGGCGCTTGAGCAGGGCGACCTCGGCTTCGGTGAGCCGCACGGGCACGCCGCCGCGGCTGAGCTCGCCGCGCTCCAGGTCGAAGGCGCAGGCCCCGAGCGAGAGGCTGCCGTTCGCGGCGCCGGCCGGACGCTGGTCGGAGCGGCGGAGGATCGCCTCGATGCGCAGCAGCAGCTCCTCGGGCTCGAACGGCTTGCCCAGATAGTCGTCGGCCCCGAGCTTGAGGCCCTCGATGCGGTCTTCGGCCAGGCCGCGGGCGGTCAGCATCAGCACCGGCGTGCGGCCGGCCGCGCCCTTGCGCTCGCGCAGCCAGCGGACCAGCGAAAAGCCGTCCTCGCCCGGCATCATCACGTCGAAGACCGCGAGGTCGAAGTCGATGGTTTCGATCAGGTTGCGCGCCTGGGCGCCGCCGGGCGCCGAGGTGACGCGGAAGCCGTTGCGGGTCAGGTACTGCTTGAGCAGGTCGCGGATGCGGTCGTCGTCGTCGACGACCAGCAGGTGACGTTCGGCAGTCTCGACCGCGGCCATCAGGCGCCTCCGCTCTTCATCCGTCCGCCGGCCAGGGCCGACAGGATCTGCCTGGCGCCGGCGACGCCGTCCAGGCCGCCCACCCGATAGGACCGGGCGAGCTGGGCGCGCAAGCGTTCTGAGATGCGGTCCTCGAAGGCGGCCCCGGCGGCGGTGAGGCTGACGGCGCGGCGCCGGCCGTCGAGATCGCCGGCGATCTTCTCGGCCAGGCCCTTGGCCTCGAGGTCGGCGACGATGCGGCTGGCGGCCTGCTTGGAGAGGCTGGTCAGGTGGGCCAGTTCCTGCACCCCGACGCCCGGCCGGCGCTTGAGCAGAAAGGCCGCGCGCCAGTGCGAGCGGCCCAGGCCGAGGCCGGTTTCGGCCTCCAGGCCGGCGTCGACGCCGCCCCATAGCGCGGCCTCGGCGAGCAGCAGCATCTCGAGCCCGCCGTCCAGCTCCTCGTCTCGCAGAATGAGCCTTGGATCGGCTGCGACCATTACACTTTGAAACCCATTTTGTTTGACGCGGGGGGCGGGGGAGTCTGTAAGAGGGCCGTATTGAAAGGAGGACTTTCCCTCATGTCTCTAGTGCCCTTTGACGATCGCGACGGATGGATCTGGCTGGACGGCCAGTTCGTGCCCTGGCGCGAGGCGAAGGTGCACGTACTGACGCATGGCCTCCATTACGCCTCGGCGGTGTTCGAAGGCGAGCGGATGTATGGGGGAGAGATCTACAAGCTGCGTGAACATACCGAGCGTCTGTTCAAGTCGGCCGAGATGCTGGACTTCGAAATCCCCTTCACGGTGGAGGAGATCGACCAGGCCTGCAAGGACACCTGCGCCAAGAACGGCCTGACCGACGCCTATCTGCGTCCGATCGCCTGGCGCGGTTCGGAGATGATCGGGGTTTCGGCTCAGAACACCAAGATCCACGTCGCCATCGCGGTGTGGGACTGGCCGAGCTACTTCAGCCCCGAAGAACGCGCCAAGGGCATCCGCCTGACCTGGGCCAAGTACAAGCGCCCGTCGCCGGAGACCGAGCCGGTCCACGCCAAGGCCACCGGCCTCTACATGATCTGCACCATCTCCAAGCACGCCGCGGAGAAGGCCGGCTACACCGACGCGATGATGCTCGACTACCGCGGCTACATCGCCGAGAGCACCGGCTCGAACGTGTTCTTCGTCAAGGACGGCGCGCTGCACACCCCGACCCCGGACTGCTTCCTGAACGGGATCACCCGCCAGTCGGTGATCGCGCTGGCGAAGTCCAAGGGCATCGAGGTGATCGAGCGCCACATCAAGCCGGAGGAACTGGCCGGCTTCACCGAGTGCTTCGTGGTCGGCACCGCCGCCGAGGTGACCCCGGTCGGCGAGATCGGCGAATACCGGTTCACGCCCGGCGCGCTGTCGCTGGGTCTGGCCGACGACTATGCGCGCATGGTCCGCCGCGAGGCCGTGCCGGCGTAAGCCGCGCTGTGAGCGCCAAGACAAGTTCGCCGCCCGGAGCAGTCCGGGCGGCGTTTTTGTTTCGGGTTTCGAAGAATGGCGATGGGGGGATCCGCCCTCCAGCCGCCTCTGGACCGTCGCTCGCGCTCCCCCGCTGCAGCGCCAGAACCAGGTTGGCTACGAACCCCCCCGCGCCGTCGCCCCCCATGGCGTCGACGAGGGCCGATGCTGCCAAAGCGGGGGGAGGGGGTCTAGTGCCGGGGGGCCACAGGCCGTGCGCGACAAGAGCCGCGCCGCCCTTTCGAGCGGCGCGGCCCCCTGACTGCCGTCAAATCAGCCAAGTGTTCGGCCGCGGGTAGGGCTCGCCCTGCGAAAGGTAGAGCAGGCCGACGACGCTGCGGATCGTGAACCAGATGCCGACCATGCCCCAGAGGAACAGGAACAGGAACAGGAACGGCAGGCCGATCAAGAGCACCGACAGTACGGCGCTGATGCCGATCAGCAGGCCCAGCGACAGGAAGATCGCGACGCCGATCCAGAACGACCTGATCTGGAAGTCGTAGTGCGTCCGCATCCGCGGTCCGGCCTTGTCGAGGTTCATGTATGCGACGACCAGGCCGATCGGAATGGTGATGAATCCGACCCAGCCGAGCAGGTAGAGACCATAGACCACCGCCGGAATGGTGCGGTCTTCAGTCATCACGACGGGGGTTTCGGTTTGGCTCAATTCAGTCTCCCAAGCGAAGTATCTGAACGAGATGTGGCCCCGTTCAGCGCGAATGCCAGCTTAATTCGCGTTCATGTCGCTTGGATGCAGGGCGACTACCGATTTTTCGGCCGCAGCCACGGCAGGACCGCCGCGCCGAGGATCACCACGAACACCAGCCGCGCGGCCAGGGCGACGCCCAGCAGCCAAGCCCCGGCGACGCCGGCGGCCAGCAGCACGGCGAGCGCGCCGACCGCCATCAGACTCATGATCCAGAGCACGGCCTCGGTGTTCGGCGAGGGTCGGCGGATGGGGCGCTCGGGCGCGGCGTTCGACAAAGCCGAAAGAAACGCCTCGAAGCTCTCGCCCTGGTCCTGCGGGCGCAAAGCCCCGCCATAGCTAAGGGACGGGATGGTCAGACGGCGGCGCTGGAACTGAAGCACCGCGCCGCGGCCGGCGCGGGTGACGCCGCGCAGCTCGGCCAGCGGGAAATGGCGCTCGCGGCCGGTGCGGCGCTCGACGATGGCGGCCTTCTCGATCGTCCAGACGGTTTCGCCTTGCAGCGGCGAGAGGCGCGCGGCGTAGCTGGCCATCAACCCCGGACGACGGTGATCTCGACCCCGGCGGCGGCGGCGTGCGGCGCCAGCGCCTGCGGCTTTTCCACCCGAACGCGGGCGCGCATCACCCGCGGATCGGCGAGGCAGGCGCGGGCCAGGCGCTCGGCGAAGTCTTCGACCAGCTGGATGTGGCCGGCCGCGGCGATGGCGCGCGCCGATTCCCCGATGGTCTCGTAATTGACCGTGTCGGCCAGGCGGGTGGCACCGGCGGTCGGCACGTCGAGCTCGACATCGACGATCAGCGGCTGGGACATGCCCTTTTCGTGGGCGTAGACCCCGATCTCGGCGGCGACCTTGAGGCCGGTGACGAACACCTTGGTCATGACCACGCGCCCCTGCGGCTCGGGCGACGGAACCTCGGGCGAACTGTGCTGCAGCGATGGAAGAACCAAGGGGGCTCCGTTCCGGGGAAGCGGCTCAGGCCAGGTGCTGGCCCGCATCGACGGCGATCATCTGGCCCGTCACTGACCTTGCGTCAATGAGGTAGCGCAGCGCATGGCCGATCTCGGCCGGATCGACCGGGTGGCGCAGCAGCGTCGTGGCGACCTCGTCGTCGAAATCGCTGCCTTCCTGATGGACGGACGGCAGGGTGGGGCCAGGGCCGATGCCGTTGACCCTGATCCGCGGGGCCAGTTCCTGGGCCAGCATCTGGGTGGCGGCCCAGAGCGCGCTCTTGGACAGCGAATAGCTGAAGAAGTCGGGGCTCGGCGCGAACACCCGCTGGTCGAGGATGTTGACGATCTGGCCCGTGCGGCCGGCCGGCAGCCGGCGCGCGAAGGCCTGGGCCAGCACCAGCGGCGCGCGGAGATTGGTCTCCAGGTGCGCGTCCCAGGAGGCGCGGTTCATGCTGGCGAAGCCGTCGTTCTCGAACACCGAGGCGCAGTTGACCAGCAAGGTCACCGGGCCGAGCTCGCTCTCGGCGGCGCCGACCAGCGGGGCGGTGGAGCCCTCGTCGCGCAGGTCGCAGGCGTGCAGCGAGGCCTTGCGGCCGCGGGCGCGCACATCCGCGGCGGCGGCCTCGGCGTCGTCGTCTATGGTTCGGACGTGGATGGCGACATCGAAGCCCGCGTCGGCGGCGGCCTGGGTCAGGACCCGGCCGATCCTGCGCGAACCCCCAGTGATGAGGGCTGCGCCGCGAGCGGTGTCAGCCAAGGCGTCGCCTTAGTCGAGTCGGCCGAACTCGAAGTAGTTCAGGCCGCCGATGACGACGATGAAGGCAAGGATGGTCAGGATCGCGGTCATGGAAAGCTCCGGCGTTGCCCGTCCGGCTTTAGAGCGGGCGCGGCCGGATCGCAAGGGGCGGGAACCGGACGGCGCTTCGGGCTTTGCTTTACCGGGGCGTCGCCCTGCGGCTTCGCCCGACGGCAGGAGCAAATTGATGATTAAAGACCAGGAGTCCTTCGAGGCGGCCCTTCAGCGGGTGGCGGACCTTCTGGAGCACCCCCCTGCGGACGGCAGCCGCGAGGATCAGGAGTTCTTCCAGCTGCTGCACGACATCGAACTCTTCCATCCGACCGCGCTCAGCGCGCCGCCGGACAGCAACTTCGCCGAGCTTGGCCGCGACGCCCAGGCGCTGATGACGCGGGCCAACGACTTCCAGGCCAAGCGCGAGGCGCGCGAGAAGCGGGAAAAGTGGATGACTTTCCCCGAGGACGGCGAGGGCATCGGTCCGACGACCGGGGTTTAATTCCGATCAGACGAGAGCGGGGATCAGCAGCGTCGCGATCATCACGGCCATCACCAGGCAGAGCGCCGCCAGCAGCACGTCTCCCGCCCTCAAGGCCGGCAGTCTTAGCCGGCGGAGACTCGGCGGCGGTGTGGTCCTGGCTTTCGGTGTCTTGCGCCCGCGCAGACCGATGAAATCGACGAGCGCCGCGGCGCCCAAGCCGCCGACCGCACCAAGCATGCTGAAGGACAGCCAGGAGCCCAACTCGCCTGAACGCGACATGATCAGCGCCCAACCGCAACTGCTGAGCGCGCCGGCGATCGCGCAGGTCGGTAGGAATGCGGACCGCGGCCACCGGGCGATCGCCAGGTTGGCCGCAACGCCGGTCAACGCCGCTGGGACGACGCCGGCCGGATAGCCCAAAGCGAGAAGCCTAGGGAGCAAAGCGCCGTTGAGGGTCAAGAGCATGATCGTCGTCAGGGGCAACAGCAAGATCGCCGCACCGATCAACGGGCCGGCGACGACAAAGACACTTATCACCGCCAACGGCCTCTGCGGCGTGCGTATGATCTCATTCATAACGCAAAGGTTGCGTGGTGGGGATTTACACTCGCATAAGGTGGTTTGCTGGGCTCAAAACTTCCGCACATAGGCCGCCGCCCAGGAGTCGGCCGCGCGCTGGCCGAACTCGTGGCGGGTGTAGTCGATCCGCACGCCGTTGGCGCCGGCGAAGAAATACTGGGCGCCGACGCCGAAGCTGAAGGCGTCCTCGGTTCGGTCTACGTCCATGGATTGACCGAGGTAGCTGGCCTTGGTGTTGAGCTTGGCGTAGCCGAAGCCCAGCCGGGCGAAGATCTCGGCGTTCTCGGTGATCGGCAGGAAGCCCACCGCATAGAGGCCCGCCTGGTGCTTGAGTTCCTCGCTCCAGGCGTAGCCGACCACGGGCATGTCGACCTGGTCGTCATCGACGCCGAAGGCGAGCTCGCCTTCAATCCCCAGGTGCGGGGCCAGGCGGGCGCCTAGTCGGCCCTGGACCGCGCCCAGACTCGTGTCGAGCTGCTTGGTCTCGAACTGCGCATAGCCGAGCGAGCCGTAGAGATCTGCGGCCTGGACCGAACCGGCGATGGCCAACGCAGCCGCGATCAGCGGCAGCTGAGCGAATTTCATGAGCGCCCCCTAATGGCGAATATAGTTTTCAGCGCACCTTATGCGGGTGGTGCTGGGGCGGAAAGATGTCCGTCGCCTTGCTCAATCGCGCCCGGGCGGGTCAAGCTGGTGAAAACGCCAGAGGAAACGCCATGCCGCTATCGCCCATCGCGCCGGGCGACCTGACCAAGGTCGCCGTGGGAATCGACCGTCCCGAGGACGTGGTGGTCGGGCCGGACGGGCGGGTGTTCGCCTCCGACCACCAGTGCGCGGTCGCCGAGATCTTCCCTGACGGATCGTTCGAGCGGATGGGGCCCAAGGGCGGCGCGCCGAACGGGATCAACATGGATCGGCAGGGCCGGGTGCTGATCGCCAACTTCGGCATCTATGACCGCGAGGACGGGCCGCTGCAGCGGTTCGACCCGGCGAGCGGCGAACATGAGACGCTGTTGACCGAGGTGGCCGGCCGGCGGCTGACTAGCGCCAACTATCCGGTGATGGACCAGGCCGGGAACATCTGGTGCGCCAACTCCACCCACGCCGAGACGTGGCCGCAGGCGCTGGACGGACGCACCGACGGCTTCATCTTCGTGCTGCGGCCGGACGGATCGAGCCAGGTCGTGGCCGAGGGGCTGAAGTTCCCGAACGGCATGGCCCTGTCGGCGGACGAGCGCTACCTGTTCTGCGCCCAGACCAGCGGCGCCGACGTCATGCGCTTCCCGATCCACGACGGCGGGACATTGGGCGCTGGCGGTCGCTACGGTCCCGTGCTGGGCAAGCTGCAGGCGCCGGACGCGCCGGGCGTCGACCACAACGAGCTCGGATATACGGACGGCGTCGGCCTGGACGCTGAGGGCAACCTCTGGGTCTGCCTGCCGGCCGCCAACAAGGTGGTGGCGATCACGCCCGAGCTGGAGGTCGTCACCGTGATCCACGACCCGTCGGGCGAGGTCGTGAACCACCCGACCAACATCACCTGGGGCGGCGCCGACCTGAAGGACCTTTACATCGGCTCGATCCGGGCCGGTTATGTCCTGAAGGGCCGCAGCCCGGTTGCGGGACAGCCGCATGTGCACCAATTGGAGGGGCGGGTTTCGGCCTGAATCCCTCAGGTTTGAAGGTTGCCTCTTCCACAGTGATCATTGATCACTAAAATGCTTGTTTGAAGCCGTCGGGGGATCTCGTCGGCGCGCCAAAAATCCAACGAACGCCTCCGGGAGGACGTCATGCGCGAGTACCTGCAGTTCTATATCGACGGTCAGTGGGTCGATCCGGTCGAACCCAAGACGCTCGACGTCATCAACCCGGCGACCGAGCAGGTCGCGGGCAAGATCTCCCTCGGCTCCGCGGCCGACGTGGACAAGGCCGTGAAGGCCGCTCGCAAGGCGTTCGCGACCTGGTCGCAGACCAGCCGCGAAGAGCGCCTGGACGTCCTGAACCGCATCCTCGCCGAGTACCAGAAGCGCTTCGGCGACCTGGCCACCGCGGTCACCGAGGAAATGGGCGCCCCGTCGTCGCTGGCGCAACGCGCGCAGGTTCCGATCGGCATGGGCCACCTGGGCACCGCCGCCGCCGTTCTGAAGGACTTCAAGTTCGAAGAAGACCGCGGCCCGACGATGATCGTCAAAGAGCCGATCGGCGTCTGCGGCTTCATCACCCCGTGGAACTGGCCGCTGAACCAGATCGTCTGCAAGGTGGCCCCGGCCATCGCGACCGGCTGCACCATGGTGCTGAAGCCGTCGGAAGTGGCGCCGTTCACCGGTCACATCTTCGCTGAGATCATGCATGCCGCCGGCGTGCCGGCCGGCGTGTTCAACCTGGTGCAGGGCGATGGCATCGGCGTCGGCGTGCCGCTGTCGAGCCACCCGGACGTGGACCTGATCTCGTTCACCGGTTCGACCCGCGCCGGCATCGAGGTGGCCAAGAACGCCGCCCCGACCGTCAAGCGCGTGGCCCAGGAACTGGGCGGCAAGAGCCCGAACATCGTCCTCGACGACGACGCCTTCGCCAAGGGCGTGGGCCGCGGCGTGGCCACGGTGATGACCAACTCGGGTCAATCCTGCAACGCCCCGACCCGCATGCTGGTCCCGCAGCAGCGCATGGACGAAGCGATCGCCGTCGCCAAGGAAGCGGCCGCCCAGGTCACCGTCGGCGACCCGAACGGCAACAGCCTGCTGGGCCCGGTGGTCTCGGAAGTGCAGTTCAACAAGATCCAGAAGCTGATCCAGTCGGGCATCGACGAGGGCGCGACCCTGGTCGCCGGCGGCGTCGGCCGTCCGGACGGCCTGGACACCGGCTACTATGTGAAGCCGACCGTGTTCGCCAACGTGACCCCGGAGATGACCATCTCGAAGGAAGAGATCTTCGGCCCGGTGCTGTCGATCCTCGGCTACGAGAACGTCGATCAGGCCATCCAGATCGGCAACGACACCGAGTACGGCCTGGCCGCCTACGTCCAGGCCGCCGACCTCGCCAAGGCTCGCGAAGTGGCTTCCAAGCTGCGCGCCGGCCAGGTGTCGATCAACGGCGGCGGCGGCGACCTGATGGCGCCGTTCGGCGGCTACAAGATGAGCGGCAACGGGCGCGAGTGGGGCGACTTCGCCTTCAACGAGTTCCTCGAAGTGAAGGCCGTTCTGGGCTACGCGCCGAAGGAAGCCGCCGAGTAAGGCTTTCAAATCGCGAAGGCTTTTGCGGGCCGGCAGGACGATGGTCTTGCCGGCCCGCTTGCTAAGGGATCATCCTCTCCGAAAAGAAGAGAGGAGGGAGGAGCGATGTCCCAGGACATCCGATGCGTGGCCGACATCGCGCGCCATCATGCGCGCGTGCGCCCCGCCGAGACCGCGATCTGGTTCGAAGGCGCGGTCACCACTTACGGCGAGCTGGATCAGCTGGCCTCGCAGTGCGCCCAGGCGCTGATCGCGGCCGGCGTGACGCCGGGCGAGCGGGTCGGCGTGCTGACCAAGGGCAGCGACACGTTCTTCGTGCTCTGGCTGGGCTGCCTGAAGGCCGGCGCCTGCCTGACCCCCGTCAACTGGCGCCTCGCGCCGCCCGAGATCGCCTTCGTGCTGAAGGACGCCGGCTGCCGGCTGGTGGTGACGGGCGCCGACTTCGCGCCAGTGCTCGAGAAGATCGCCGCCGATCTGCCCGCCCTGGAGACGGTGGTGCAGATCGAGCCGGGCCATGCGCAATGGCCCGGATTCGCCGACTGGACCGGCAGGTATCCGGCGCAGGACCCGCAGCTTCCTGCCGCTGACGACGACGACGTCATCCAGCTCTACACCTCGGGGACCACCGGGCTGCCCAAGGGCGTGCAGCTGACCGAGCGGAACTACGCCACCGTGTTCGAGTCTGCGCTTCAGCAGTGGGCGCAGTTCGCGCCCGGCATGGCGGTGCTGGTGGCGATGCCGCTGTTCCATGTCGCCGGGGCCAATCTCGGCATCCTGGCGCTGCTGCAGGGGGCCAAGGCCATCGTGCTGCGCGAGCCCGATCCCGGGGTGATCCTTAAGGTCATCGAGCAGCATGCGATCGAGCACGCCTTCCTGGTGCCAGCGCTGATCAACATGATCCTTCAGCGGCCGGAGGTCGGCGACACCGACCTGTCGAGCGTGCGCAACATCTACTACGGCGCCTCGCCGATCTCGGAGGAGGTGCTGAAGCGGGCGCAGGCGACGTTCCCGGCCCAGTTCACCCAGCTCTACGGCCTGACCGAGACCATCGGCGGCGGCACCAACCTGCCGCCCGAGGCGCACGATCCGGCGCGCGGCAAGCTGCGCTCCTGCGGGATCCCGTCGGCGGGCTTCGAGGTGCGGGTGCGCATCGAAGACCGCGACGCCGCGCCGTTCGAGGTCGGCGAGATCGAGATCCGCTCGCCAGGGGTGATGAAGGGCTACTGGAACCGGGCCGAGGCGACCGCCCAGGCGATCTGCCCGGACGGCTGGTTCCGCAGCGGCGACGCCGGCTATTTCGACGACGACGGCTATCTGTTCATCCACGACCGGGTGAAGGACATGATCGTCTCCGGGGGCGAGAACATCTATCCGGCCGAGGTCGAGAACGCGCTGTTCTCGCATCCGGCCGTGGCTGACGCCGCCGTGGTCGGCGTGCCGGACGAGCGGTGGGGCGAGGCGGTGAAGGCCTTCGTCGTGCTGCGGCCGGGCGCGGACGCCGACGCGGGCGCGGTCATGGACCACTGCCGGGCGCTGATCGCCGGCTACAAGGTCCCCAAGAGCGTGGATTTCATTGCGGTCCTGCCGCGCAACCCGTCCGGCAAGGTGCTGCGGCGGGAGCTGCGCGCGCCCTACTGGGAAGGCCGCGGCCGCAATGTCGGCTGAGTTTCAAAGAGAGGAAGACTGATGCTGGACCCGCACTTCAAGGCGATGATCGACGCCGCAGCCGAGCAGGCCGCCAACGCCCCGCCGCTCGACGCCGTGCCGCCCGCCATGATCCGGATGGGCTACCAGATGCAGCGCAAGGCGACCGACCAGAACCCGCCGCAGGACGTGGTCGCCAAGGACCTGCAGGTCGAGGGCGGGGCCGGCTCCATTCCGGCGCGGCTGTACACGCCGGCGGGCGCCAAGACCCCGAGCGGCGGCCTGGTCTACTTCCACGGCGGCGGCTTCACGATCGGCGACCTGGAGACACATGACGGCCATTGCCGACGGCTGGCCTCGCTGGCCGGGGTGCGGGTGCTGGCGATCGACTACCGGCTGGCGCCCGAGCATCCGTTCCCGGCCGGCCACGACGACGCCCTGGCGGCGACCAAGTGGGCCTTCGACCACGCCGCCGAGATCGGCTTCGACCCGCAGCGCATCGCGGTCGGCGGCGACTCCGCCGGCGGCAACCTGGCGGCGTCGGTCTCGATCGACCTGAAGGACGATCCGGCCCGCAAGATCGCCTTCCAGCTGCTGCTCTATCCGGGCATCTGGCCGGAGGTGGAGACGGCCTCGCGCAAGGAACTGGACGGTCCGATCCTGACCAAGGCGGCGCTGGCATGGTTCGACAAGTCGCTGGCGGCGATCGGTCACGCGCAGTCGGGCCGGGCGTTCCTGGGCAAGGCCAAGCTCTCCGCCGGCCTGCCGCCGGCCCTGGTGGTCACCGCCGGCTTCGACCCGCTGAAGGACGAGGGCCGCGACTATGCCGCCGCCTTGAACGCGGCCGGCGCCAAGGCCGCGCATGTCGAGTATGCGGGGCTGATCCACGACTTCTACCTGATGTCGGACGTCTCGCCGGCCGTGGGCGAGGCGGCCAAGGAGACCGCCGCGGCGCTGAAGGCGGCGATCGGGTAACGCGACCCGTTTCCCTCTCCCCGGTCGAGGGAGAGGGAACTGCGTGCTCGACTAGGTCTTGAGCAGCACCGTGCGGATCGCGCCGGTGAGCTGGGCGAGTTCGGCGTCGGTGGTGACGTAGGGCGGGGTCAGGTAGACGACCTTGCCCATCGGGCGGATCCAGCAGCCGTGGTCGGCGAAGGCCATGCAGAGCGGGCCGGTCTCGACCGGATGGTCAAACTCGACGACGCCGATGGCGCCGTAGGTGCGCACGTCGACGACGCCGGCTGCGGCACGGCAGGGCTCCAGCCCCTCGGCGAGGGCCGCATTGATCCGGGCGACGTCGGCCTTCCACTGGCCGGTCTCGAAGAGGTCGAGGCTGGCGTTGGCCGCGGCGCAGGCCAGCGGGTTGGCCATGTAGGTCGGGCCGTGCATCAGGGCCGCGCCTGCGTCATCGGACCAGAAGGCCTCGAAGACCTTGCTGCGGGCGATGGCGGCCGAGAGCGGCAGGGTGCCGCCGGTCAGCGCCTTGGACAGGGTGACGATGTCGGGCGTGACGCCCGAGCCCGAGCAGGCGAAGAGGTCGCCGGTGCGGCCGAAGCCGACGAAGATCTCGTCGAAGATCAGCAGCAGGTCATGCTTGTCGGCCAGCCGCCGCAGGCTGCGCAGCACCTCGTCGGAGTGGAACAGCATGCCGCCGGCGCCCTGGATGCGCGGCTCGACGATGATGGCGGCGATCTCGCCGGCCTTCTCGCCCATGAGCTGGTCGAGCGCGGCTTCCGAAGCCGGATCGACGGGCAGGGCGGTGACGATCTGCGAGGGCATGACCCCGGCGAAGAGGCTGTGCATGCCCTCTTCCGGATCGCAGATGGTCATCGTGGCCAGGGTGTCGCCGTGATAGCCGCCCTGGAAGCTGAGGAAGCGGGTGCGGCCGGCGACGCCGCGGTTGATCCAGTACTGCAGCGCCATCTTCATGGCGATCTCGACCGAGACCGAGCCGCTCTCGGCGAAGAACACGTGGTCGAGGTCGCCGGGCAGCAGGTCGGCCAGGCGGCGGGCCAGGCGGTAAGCCGGCTCATGCGCCAGGCCGCCGAACATCACGTGCGGCGCACGCTCCAGCTGCGCCGTCACCGCCGCGCGGATATGCGGGTGATTGTAGCCGTGGCAGGCCGTCCACCAGGAGGCGATGCCGTCGACCAACTCGCGGCCGTCCTCGAGGACGATCCGCGCGCCCTCGGTGCGGGCGACCGCCAGGGGAGCCGGCGCGGTCTTCATCTGACAGTAGGGGCGCCAGACGTTGCGGGCGCCTTGGGTAAGCCAGTCCGGTGTCGGGAAAGTCATGGTCGCTGGCTTTAACCGAAGCTCCGCCTCGTGCATACCGCGGGCCGTGATGGACAGTCTGACCGCTTTCGCCCAGTCCAAGCTCGACGCGCTCGAGGCGCGCAGCTTGAAGCGCACATTGGTCCCGACCCGTCGGATGGACGGGCTGTGGGTCGAGCGCAGCGGGCGGCGGCTGCTGTCCTTCTCGTGCAACGACTATCTCAATCTCTCGCACCATCCGGCGGTGAAGGCCGCGGCGCTGGCGGCGGTGAAGACCCACGGCGTCGGCTCGGGCGCCTCGCGGCTGGTGACCGGCGACAATCCGATCTTCAGCGAGCTCGAGGCGCGGCTGGCGGCCTTGAAGGGCGCGCAGGCGGCCTGCGTGTTCGGCTCGGGCTACCTAGCCAATTCCGGGATCATCCCGACGTTCGTCGGCGAGGGCGACCTGATCCTGGTCGACGCGCTGGCCCATGCCTGCATCTGGTCGGGCGCGCAGCTGTCCGGCGCGCGGATCGTGCCGTTCGCGCATAACGACGTCGCCGACCTGGCCGCCAAGCTGGCCGCCTATCGCGGCGAGGCCGGTCGCGCGCTGATCGCCACCGACGGGGTGTTCTCGATGGACGGCGACGTGGCGCCGCTGGACGAGATTTCGGCCCTGGCCCAGGCGCACGACGCCTGGCTGCTGGTCGACGACGCCCACGGCCTGGGCGTGCTGGGCGAGGGGCGTGGCACGGCGGCGATGTTCCCGAGCGCCAAGGTCGACCTGGCGATGGGCACCTTCTCCAAGGCGCTGGGAGGCTACGGCGCCTATGTGTGCGCCAGCGCGCCGGTCATCGACTTCATCAAGACCCGCACCCGCACGGTGGTCTACACGACCGGCCTGCCGCCGGCGAACGCCGCCGCGGCGCTGGCGGCGCTGGACGTGATCGCCGCCGAGCCGGAGCGTGTGGCCGCGGTGCTGAGCAAGGCGCGGCGCTTCACGCGGGCGCTGAACCTGCCGCTGGCGACCAGCGCGGTGGTGCCGATCGTGCTGGGCGAAGCGGGCCGCACCCTGGCGGCGGCGCAGGCGCTGGAGGCGCAGGGCTTCCTGGTGGTGGCGATCCGGCCGCCGACCGTGCCGGCCGGCACCGCGCGGTTGCGGGTGGCGTTCACGGCCGGGCATCCGGACGACGAGATCGATCGACTGGCGGCGGCGGTCGCGCCGCTGATGGAGGCCTGATGCGCCAACTGTTCGTCACCGGCGCTCACACCGACGTCGGCAAGACTTATGTCGCTTGCGCCATGTTGCGCGCCGCCCGGGCCAAGGGGCTGAGCGTCGCGGCGTTGAAGCCGGCGGTCAGCGGCATCGATCCCGCGGACTGGAGCGACAGCGATCCGGGCCGGCTGCTGGCGGCGATGGACCGTCCGTTGACCGGGGCCGAGCTGGACGCCATCGCGCCGCTGCGGTTCGCCGCCCCGCTGTCGCCGCCGATGGCCGCGCGGCTGGAGGGCGTGGACCTGCGGATCGCGAGGCTGACGGACTTCTGCCGCGCCGGGCTGGCGGCGAGCGCCGCCGACCTGATGCTGGTCGAGGGCGCCGGCGGAGTGATGTCGCCGATGGCCGAGGACGGCACAGGCCTGGACCTGATGCTGGCGCTGGGCCTCCCGAGCGTGGTGGTCGGCGGATCCTATCTGGGTTCGATCAGCCATACCCTGACCGCGATCGAGACCCTGCGCTCGCGGGGGCTGCCGATCGCCGCGGTGGTGGTCAGCCAGAGCGGCGAGCCGGACGCGCCGGACTTCGCCCAGACGGTCGCGAGCGTGGCGGCGTTCGCCGGGGAGGTGAAGATCGTCGCCGCGCCGCGCGCCGCGGAGGCTTGGGCCAGCGAACTGGTCTGAGGCGCGTTTTCCGAGCGGCGGCGGGGCGGACGGTCCGCAGTCCCCTCGCCCTTACCCTCTCCCGCGGGAAGAGGGAACGTGAGCTGGACCCGCTAGCCCTCAGCTTCCGTGCGTTTGCGCTGGGCGTAGGCGAGGACGCCCATGCCGACCAGGGCCGAGAGGATCGAGCCGGCGATGACGCCCATGCGCACCTCGGTCTGGGCCAGGGTGTCGTTGGGATCGAAGGCCAGGCCGCCGATGAACAGGCTCATCGTGAAGCCGACCCCGCAGAGCAGCGAGACGCCGTAGAGCTCCAGCCACTTGGCCCCGGTCGGGCGGCGGGCCAGCTTCAGCCCGATCACCGCCGCCGAGAAGCCGAAGACGCCGATCTGCTTGCCGACGAACAGGCCCATGGCGATGCCGAGCGGCACCGGATTGGCCAGGGTGGCGAGCGACAGC
Source organism: Phenylobacterium sp. GW823-FHT02A09 (assembly GCF_058797775.1). Lineage (NCBI taxonomy): Bacteria > Pseudomonadati > Pseudomonadota > Alphaproteobacteria > Caulobacterales > Caulobacteraceae > Phenylobacterium > Phenylobacterium sp. GW823-FHT02A09. Next base: position 25,028 of record NZ_JBXAJZ010000004.1, read on the forward strand.
CCCTGGAACGAGAAGCCGGCCGCCGCGAAGGCGAACAGCGGCAGGATCAGGTAGGCGACGTAGGGGTGCAGGCTCTCCATGAAGTGCTTGAGCGGGCCCTCGTGGCCCGGCTTGCGCGGGTCGATCGGCACGGTCATGGCGGCGGCGACGCCGGCCAGCGAGGTGTTGACCCCGCTCTTCAGGCAGAAGGCCCAGGCCAGCGCGAAGCAGGCTGCGTAGAACAGGTAAGGGGCCGACTTCCACTTCGACATCAGCGCCATCAGGGCGATGGACGCGGCCGCTCCGCCTAGCGCGTACATGTTGACGTCGGAGGTGAAGAGGATGGCGATCAGCGCCACCGCGCCCAGGTCGTCGGCGATGGCCAGCGTCAGCAGGAAGATCCGCAGCGACGAGGGCAGGCGCGGTCCGGCGACCGCCAGCGCGGCGAGCGCGAACGCGATGTCGGTGGCGGTCGGGGTCGGCCAGCCCTGCGGCGCGCCACCGTGGCCGAGATTGAGCAGCAGATAGACCCCGGCCGGCGCGGCCATGCCGCCCACCGCGGCCAGCACGGGCAGGGCCAGGCGGCGCGGATTGGACAGCTCGCCGCGCAGGATCTCGTGTTTGATCTCCAGGCCGACGACGAAGAAGAAGATCGCCATCAAGCCTTCCTTGATCCACCGATAGACCGGCTTGGCCTCGTGGAAGGCGCCGATCTGAATGGTGATCTCGTGCTTGATGAAAGCGAAGTAGTGGTCGGCCCAGGGGGAATTCGCCAGGGCGACCGCCAGCAGCGCCGCGGTGGTGAGGATCACCCCCGAAGCGGTCTCGGTCTTCAGGAAGTCCAGGGTCAGTCGTCTCGCCATGGCTCCGGTTACCATGCGGGCGCCGGGTGAAATACTTCAATCGGTCGTTGCTGGCGTCGATGTGATCGCGCATCTGATGGGCATGCCCGTCTCGCTCGCCTATCGACCCGACCCGCACGTCCAGGATCTCGGCCCAGCGTTCTTCGATCCGGTGACGGCGGCCGAATTCCCGATGACTTTCCTGCGCTTCCGCAATGACCGGGCGGCGGCGAGCGTCGGGCTGGACACCCTGACCGACGACGAATGGGCAGCGCACTTCGGGCGCTTCGAACCGCTGCCGGGCCAGCTGAGCTCGCCCTTGGCCATGCGCTATCACGGCCACCAGTTCCGGGTTTACAACCCCGACCTCGGCGACGGCCGCGGCTTCACCTTCGCCCAGCTGCGCGAGGCCGGAAGCGGCCGGCTGCTGGAGCTCGGCACCAAGGGTTCGGGCCAGACGCCCTGGTCGCGAACCGCCGATGGTCGCCTGACCCTGAAGGGCGGCGTGCGCGAGGTGCTGGCCACCGCGATGCTCGAGGCGCTGGGCGTGCCAACCTCGCGCTCGTTCTCGCTGATCGAGACCGGCGAGCAGCTGATGCGCGGCGACGAGCCGAGCCCGACGCGATCCTCGGTGCTGGTGCGGCTGTCGCACAGCCATATCCGGTTCGGCACCTTTCAGCGCCAGGCCTATCTGCAGGACGGCGCCGCGATCACGCGGCTCGTCGAGCACGTGGTCGAGCTCTACTACCCCGAGCTCGGCGATGCGCCGGACAAGGGCGCAGCGCTGCTGGAGGCGGTGACCCGGCGCGCGGCGCGGCTGACGGCGCGGTGGATGGCGGCCGGGTTCGTGCACGGGGTGCTGAACACCGACAACATGAACATCACCGGCGAGAGCTTCGACTACGGGCCCTATCGGTTCCTGCCGCACAACGATCCGAACTTCACGGCCGCCTATTTCGACACCGCCGGGCTCTACAGCTTCGGCCGCCAGCCGGAGACGGTGTTCTGGAACCTGCAGCAGCTGGCCGGCTGCCTGGCGCAGGTCGCCGACCAGGACGCGCTGATCGCGGCGCTGAACGGCTTTGGGCCGCTCTATCGCCAGGAGCTGGCCGGGGCGCTGCTGAACCGGCTGGGGCTGCAGCGCGACGAGGAGGCCAAGGAGGTGGCGTTCGCCAACGCGACGTTCCGGGCGATCGCCGAGGGCGGCGATCGGCTGCGCTGGGAGCCGTTCTTCTTCGACTGGTTCTGCGGCGACGAGGGGCGGGCGCTGGCGAGCGTGCGGGGCGACATCTATGCGGGCGAGGCGTTCGCCGACTTCCGGGCGCAGGTTAAGGGCTTCAGCCCCGAGCGGCCCGAGCGGCTGGCCGATCCCTATTTCGCGCAGCCGGAGCCGCAGGAGCTGCTGATCGACGAGATCGAGGCGATCTGGGGCGAGATCGCCGAACGCGACGACTGGAGCGCGTTCCACGCCAAGCTGGCGGCGATCGAGGCGGCGCGGACCGCCTGGGCGCTGAGCTAGGCGCTAGGAACCATCGGCGGAGCGTCGGGTTGGCCCTACCTCAGTAAGAGGAGAGCCAATCATGCCTCGCGGAGACAAGTCGAAGTACACCGACAAGCAGGAACGCAAGGCCGACCACATCGCCGAGGGCTACGAGGCCAAGGGTGTGTCCGAGAAGGAGGCTGAGCGCCGCGCCTGGGCGACGGTCAACAAGGACGATGGCGGCGGCAAGGCGCCGGGCGGCTCGGGCCGCGGCAAGGACACCGGACATCCCGCCGCGCACAAGGGCGGGCGGAAGGGCGGCGCGGCGTCGGCCAATCGGACGGCGGCGGAGCGCTCAGCCTCGGCCAAGAAGGCGGCGGCGACCCGCAAACGCAACGCCGAGCACCACGCGGGCCACTAGGCCTTCGCCCGCCGCGAGGCCGCTTGCGACAGGACCACGCCGAAGAGGGCGATGGCGCCGCCCAGCGCCTGCAGGGGGCCGAGCGCCTCGGCGAACAGCAGCCAGCCGAGCAGGGCGGCGACCACCGGCTGGATCAGCACCACGACCGAGGCCGTGGCGGCCGGCAGGCGGCCCAGCGCCCAGGCGATCGAGCCCTGGCCGGCGACATGCATGACGCCGAGGCCGATCACCGCGGCCCAGCCGCCGGCCGTGGCGGGGAACACGCGCTCGCCCATCGCCAGGGCCGCGACCAGCAGCAGCGGGGCGCTGGCGACGCTGGACCAGAACATGACCCGGGTGGCGCCGACGCTGCGGCGGGCGGCGCTGATGGCCAGGAAGTAGAGCGCGTACCAGACCGCGGTGGTGAGGGCCAAGCCGTCGCCGAGCGGCGGATTGGCGCCCGGCGCGTGGGCGCCGCGGCCTGCCGCCATCAGCCAGGCGCCGGCGACGGCCATGGCCACGGCGGCGACGAACAGCTTGGCCGGCCGCTGCTTGAGGAAGATCCAGGCCGCGGCGGTGACCACCACCGGCGTCAAGTTGGTCAGCACCGTGGCGTTGGCGACCGAGGTGAAGTGGATGCTGTAGTGCCAGAAGGCCAGGTCGCAGGCGAAGGCCAGGCCCGCGAGCAGGGCGAAGCGGTTGGGCGTCCCGACCCCGCCGTCGGTGCGCAGCGCCATCAGGCCCAGCAGCGGCATGGCGAAGGCCACGCGCCAGAACCCGACCGCCGCCGGGCCGGCGTCGGCCAGCCGCACCAGGATCGGCGCCAGGCCGATGATCGCCGCGCCGGCGACCAGCACGGCCAAGGCCTGGGCCTGGCCGCGGTCGCGCGAGGCCGTCGTCTCAGTCAAAACCCACCTCCGCACGCAGCTCGCCCGGCGTCACGCCGCGGGCGCGCAGGTCGCGCAGCGTCTCGGCGTGATCGCGCTTGGCGAAGCGCTTTCCATCCGGACCGGTCAGCAGCCGATGGTGGCGATAGATCGGCGCCGGCAGGTCGAGCAGGGTCTGCAGCAGCCGCTGGACGTGAGCGGCCTCGTAGAGGTCCTGGCCGCGGATCACGTGGCTGACACGCTGCAGCGCGTCGTCGACCACCACCGCCAGGTGATAGGCGACGCCGACGTCCTTGCGGGCCAGCACGACGTCGCCGCCCGACAAGGCCGGATCGACGGTGATCGTCCCGTGCTCGCCCTCGGGGCCTTGGCCTTCCTCGACAAAGCTCAGGGGGCGTCCAGCCAGGGCCTGGTCGGCGGCGTCGAGGGACAGGCGCCAGGCGAAGGGCGCGCCGGCGGCCAGGCGCTCGGCTTCCTCGGCGGTCGGCAGCGGCGCGCCGCGGAATGTCTCGGCGCGGCCATGCGGGGCGCTGGCCGCAGCCTGGGCCAACTCCTTGCGGGTCTTGAAGCAGCGATAGGTCAGGTGGTCGGCGGTGAGGGCGGCGAGGGCGGCCTGATAGTCGTCGAGATGGTCGGACTGCCGGCGGACCGGCGTCTCCCATTCGATCCCGAGCCAGGCGAGGTCCTCGTAGATCGCGTCCTCGAACTGCGGACGGCTGCGGGTGACGTCGATGTCTTCGATGCGCAGGATGAAGCGCCCGCCCGCCGCGCGCGCGGCTTCAAAGGCGCTCAGGGCCGAAAAGGCGTGGCCGCGATGCAGGTAGCCGGTCGGCGAGGGGGCGAAACGGGTGACGAACACCCGGTCAGCTTTTAGCCGTGGTGGGCCTTGCCGAAAATGCCCATGTGCTCGAACACGCCGCGCAGGAAGGCGTCGTCGCCGCCCAGCGCATCCTTCAGGTGGTCGAACTGCTTGAAGGCGAACATCTCGGCCAGGCCGTGGGCGGCGCACCACGCCGCGGTAGTGGCCAGTTCCAGTTCCTGTTCGTCCATCGGCGACGCGCCAGCCTCGACCAGGGTGTCGCGCACCTGGCAGTAGGCGCTGTCGTTCTCGGCGTGGACGTGGTCGGGCAGGCTCTCCTTGTCGCGCGAGCAGTCGTACATCACACGATAGAGCGCCGGGTTGTCGCGGGCGAAGCGGACATAGGCGACGCCCAGCGCGGTGAGCTTGTCGCGCACCGAGTCATGGCTGGCGCGGGCCTGCGTCATCAGCTCGTTGAGCAGGTCCCAGCCTTCGTGGGCGACGGCGTCGAGCAGTTCGCCCTTGTCCTTGAAGTGGTGATAGGGCGCCGCCGGGCTGACCCCGGCTTCACGCGCGACGGCCCGCAGCGACAGCGCCGTCGGGCCCTCGGTCTCCAGCAGCCGCTGGGCCGCGTCGATCAATGCGCGGCGCAGATCGCCATGGTGGTAGCGGCGCGTGTCGGCGGCTGCAGCTTCTCTCATGACGGTCACTCTAAAACTGAATCTGGACGCCGTAAAGATCATCTTGACGCCGTTCAGATCACTGTTATCTTAGCGGTGTTCAAATTACTAAACCCTCGCTCCCCCGAGGGTTCCAACTTGGAAGGTGTGTGTCATGTCTCTCGCTCGTTTCAATCGCTTCGAACGTCTCTTCGACCGCATCGTACCGGTCGTGCTGGTCGCCCTGAGCATCAGCCTCGCGGGCGCTACGCTCGTCGTCGGCGCGTAACAGCCGAACTTTCCAGTCTGTGTCGAAAGGGGGCCGGGTTCCGGCCCCCTTTTTGTTGCGCGAACGCGTCGGCGCGCGGCCATATCGAGCGCAGGGGAGGACCGCATGTCCCGAGACGTGTTCGATGCGCTGGCGGGCGACCGCCGCGAGGCCGCACGCGCGGCGATGTCCGCGGTCGTGGGGACGCGAGCGCCTCTGGAGCTCACGCCGGTCTCCGGCGGGGCGTCCGGCGCGTCGATCTTCCGGGCGGAGGCCGCAGGGCGTCGCTACCTTCTGCGGGTCGAGGGAGCCGAGATCCCCGGCCTGCCGCGCAACCCGCACCGTCACGCGTGCGCGCGTCTCGCGGCCGACGCTGGCGTGGCCCCGGCCATCCGGTATCTCGACGAGGCCGCCGGCGTCATGGTCACCGACTTCATCGAGACCAAGCCGTTGAGGACGTTTCCCGGCGGCGATCTGGAACTGGCGCGCGCGCTCGGCGTCCTGGCGAGCCGCGTGCAGTCAGGTCCGGCGTTGCCGCCGCTGGTCGACTATCTCGAGCTCATGGAGCGTCGGCTGAACGAACTGGCCGCGTCGGGGCGCTTCGTCGTCGGCGCGCTGGAGGCGCATCGCCAGCGGCTCGCCGCCGTCCGGGCGGCCTGGGCAGACGATCCGCCGGCGCCGGTCCCAAGCCACAATGACCCCAATCGCGGCAACATCCTCTTCGATGGCGAGCGGCTCTGGCTGATCGACTGGGAGTCGGCCTACCGAAACGACCCGTTCGTCGATGTGGCGATCATGCTCGACAGCCTGTCGCCCGGGGCCCAGTTCGAGGCCGCGCTGCTGCAGGCCTGGCTGGGCCGCGCGCCGCGGGAGGCGGACCAGCGGCGGCTGGAACTCGCGCGCTCGCTGACCCGGCTCTACATGGCCTGCTTCCTCCTCAATGTCGGCGCGCCGGGCCCGCCGCAGGCCGCCTTCGTCGCCACGTCGGCGATGGACGTGAGGCGCGCGCTCCTGGCGGGGGAGCTGGTTCCTGGGACGTCGGAGGCGGCCCAGGCGTTCGGCCGGATCTATCTCGACGGGTTCCTCGCCGGACGTCCGCTGCCCGGACTGGCGTCGGCGGTCGCCGCCGCGCTGGCCGAGGCCTGAGGACGTCTCAGACAGTTCCATGCATTTCTGAATAGCTTACATTGTAAAATGTATCTGTACATCGTTTAGATCTAGGCCTATCTAAACATCGTCCAGATGGACCTGGGAGCGGCGCCGCCGCACCGGAACAAGTCAAAGGGAATGCAAGCCATGACCATCCTCAGCCAAATCGGCCGCATCTTCGACGCCAGCGTCAGCGTCGTCTTCATCGCTCTCAGCCTGGGCCTGGCCGGCGCCACCGCCGTCGTCGGCGCCTGATGCTTGGGCAGCGCGCCCCGTCCCCCTGGACCTGCGCATCCGGACGGGGCCGCCGAGCTTCATTTCATGGAGCTGTCTCAAAAACCGGCCTATAATTCCCTGGCTACGGGAATTCCCCCAACGGGCGATTCGCCGAGCGCTCGGATCGCGAAAGGGGGCCTGTCTTCAGTCTCTACGCGTACGACATAGGGGGGACCGCCCCCGCCCGGAGGGCCGACCATGCAGGTGCTTAACCACCCGCCGTCCGGCTGGCCCTGCCTCGTGCTGAACGCGGACTTCCGTCCCCTCAGCTACTATCCGCTGTCCCTCTGGCCGTGGCAGGAGGTGATCAAGGCGGTGTTCCTCGATCGCGTCGACGTCGTCTCGACCTACGATCAGGAAGTCCATTCTCCATCCTTCGCGATGAAGCTGCCCAGCGTGGTGTCGCTCAAGAGCTACGTGCCGCAGGACCGGCCGCCGGCCTTCACCCGCTTCAACCTGTTCCTGCGGGACGCCTTCAGCTGTCAGTACTGTACGGCCGGCGAGGACCTGACCTTCGACCACGTGGTGCCGCGCTCTCGCGGCGGGCGCACGACCTGGGAAAACATCGTCACCGCCTGCGCGCGCTGCAACCTGATGAAGGGCGGGCGCACGCCGCACGAGGCGCACATGCACCCCTTCAACACGCCGCGCCGGCCGAGCGCCCACGAGTTGCAGGAGCGCGGCAGACGGTTCCCGCCGCATCACCTGCACAAGAGCTGGCTCGACTACCTCTATTGGGACATCGAGCTGGAGGCCTAGGGACGCCCTAGATCAGCATCGAGTTCGGCGGCAGGCCAATGAGGCTGCGGCCGTGCAGTTCGTTGGCGGTGTCGACGTCGAAGACCACGTGGCTGGACAGCACGTTGAGGTCGCGGACCGAGCGCTGGAACGGCTGGTCGAGCATCTGGGCGCTGGAACCGGCGGATTCGCCCAGCAACGCCACCGCCTCGCGGCAGATCGAGACAGCGTAGGCGACCTGGGCGCGGGTGCGTAGACGCTCGGCGACTTGTTCGGACCCTTCGAGCGCGCCGGCCGCGACGTTGTCTCGCCCGGCCTTGCGGATGACGGCCTCGGCCGTGTCGATCATGGTGGCGGCGCGTCCCAACCGCATCTGGGCGGCGGGCTTGTCGCCCTGGCTGGAGAGGCCGCCCATCCGCACGTGGCCGGCCAGTCGCTCGCGATAGGCGCTGAGCGCGCAGCGCGCCGCCCCCACCGCCGAGATCGCCGCGGTCATCGCCAGGAACGGCAGCATCGGCATGCTGTAGATCGGGTTCGCATAGCCTCGCGAGCCGGGGCCGCGGCCGGCGGCGATCAGGTCGAAGCGCGCGGCGCGGGCCTCGGGCACGAACAGATCCTGCACGACGATGTCGTTGCTACCGGTGCCGACCATGCCCGCCACCCGCCAGGTGTCGAGCACGCGGGCGTCCTGCGCCGGCAGCAGGCAGCTCAGCAGCCGCGGCGGGCCCTCGTCGCTCATCAGCAGGGCGCTGCCGACGATCCAGTCGGCGTGCATGACGCCGGTGCCCCACTTCCAGTGCGCCGTAATCTTGTATCCGCCGGCGACGCGCGTCGCCTGGCCGGGCGGGGCGCTGACCACCGGGGCGACGACATAGGGATAGTCGCCGCCGAACAGCGCCTGCTGGGTCTCCTGCGGGAAGTGGGCGAGGAACCAGTTGTGCTCGGCGCAGAACGAGGCGGCCCAACCGGTCGAGGGACAGGCCTCGGCGATGGGCAGGCTGATGTCGATGAACTGGTCGGTGGTGACCTCCAGCCCGCCGAACACCTTGGGCACGAACTGGTAGAAGTATCCGGCCGCGCGCAGGGCGTTCCAGATCTCGTCGACGGGCCGGCGCAGACGCTCGGCGTCGCCCGCTGCGGCGGCGATGGCCGGCGCCAGGTCCTTCATCCGCTGAACCAACAGCTCGGGCGTCAATTCGGCCAGGGCCTGGGACGAGAGAAAGTCGCCGCCCGCCGGGATCCGGCGATCGGCCAGCGGCGGATCGATGTTGTCGTAGCTCATCCTAGGCCTGCGCCACCGGCGGGGCGGTGTAGGAGGCCATCTGGGTCAGCACCTCGTCGGGGGTGGCCAGCAGGCGCTCATAGACCTCCTTCGGATAGACCATGTGCGGCATGGCCGGATCGTAGGGCGGCTGCGGCACCGGAGAGGGGCCGTCATAGGCGGCCGGGGCCTTGAAGCGGGCGGCCTCGTCGTCGGAGATGCCGGCCTTGGCCAACACCGCCGGGTCGATCCAGGCGGCCGGGTCGAGCGCCTTGTCCGAGGTCGCGACCTCCAGCGTCATCTGGTCGGGGCCGGCGAAGTAGATCGACTTGCACATGCCGTGGTCGATCGGGCCGATGACGTTGACGCCCTTGCTGCGCATGCGGTCGCGCATGGCGATGAGGTCGGCTTCCGTCTCCACCCCGAAGGCCAGGTGCTGCAGCGTGCCGGCCGCGCTGGGCAGGGCGCCGGAGCCGGCGTGCGTGCGGCCGAGCTCGATGGGGATGTCGGCCACCGCCGGCAATTGCACGATCGAGAAGTAGCAGTGGTCGTTCAGGCGCAGGAAGGCGTGCAGCCCGCCCGGCACGCCGTGCATGTCGAAGAGCGCCACCAGCGGACAGCCCATGACCTCCGAGAAGAAAGCGATGTGCTTCTTGATGTCGGCGGCCATGAACGCGAGGTGGTGAATGCCGTTGGGATGCTGGGTCACTGGGCTTCCTCCCGGGCTCTGCGGCCCTTTTCAGTCAGGAAGCCGCCGAGGACGGCTTCCAGGATCATCTGGTCGTGGACCTCGCGGCCGGCGGCGACGTCGCAGTCGAAGGTCGTGCGCATCATCGGCGCGAGGTTGATCACCCCGACCGCCGCGGTCTGCAGCGTCACCACGACCTGCTCGGGCGGGTAGGGCAGCAGGTCGCCGGCGGCGACGGCTTCGGCGGCGATGGCGGCCAGCCGGCGATTGCGCGGGCCGAGCAGATGGCGGTCCAACCACTCCAGCCGCTCGCCGCCGGCCATCCCTTCCAGCGCCACGATCCGCCCGAGGGCCGGGTGCTTCCAGCTGATCTGCAGGAAGAGGCGCATGGCCACCCGCAGCTGGGTCAGGGCCGGCGCGTCGGAGGCGGCCTCGATCAGCCGCTCCTCCTCCTGGATGACCGCGCGCAGGCCGAGCATGGCGCTGCGCCAGAGGTGGGCCTTGTCCTCGAAGTGATAGTGCAGCGCCGGCTGCGACACGCGCGCGGCCTTGGCGATGCCGCCCATCGTCACCCGCTCGAAACCCAGCTGCGAGAACTGGTCGAGCGCGACCGCGCGGATGCGTGCGGCGGTGGCTTCGCCCTTGGTCGTCGCGGCCCATTCACCGTCGTGCGGCATGACGATTGACTCTGTAATCAGCTTTTCTGATTTTGTAGTCAGAATTTGGAGGCGCCACAAGCCGCGCCCCAGGGGAGGGACAGATGGCGGTGGTTCGCGAGCCCTACGGCTTCGTTCACGCAGACAAGAGCCGGTTGAAGGAGGTCTATGGCGGACCGACCGGCCAGGTGTTCGTCGAGTGCATGCGGGTGCGGCCGAACGTCGGGGACGCCAAGACCGTCATTCTATTCAGCCATCCGGTCGGCGGCGGCTCGTTCCTGCCGCTGGTCTCGGCCCTGGCCCGCGCCGGGCGGCATGTCGTCTACTGCAATCCGCGCTACCGCGGGAACGACACCGCGCTGATCATGGAGAAATGCGTCCTCGACCTGGGGGCCTGCATCGCCGACCTGAAGACCCGCTTCGGCTACGAGAAAGTGGTGCTGGGCGGCTGGTCCGGGGGCGGCTCGCTGTCGCTGTTCTATCAGGACCAGGCCGAGACCCCGACCATCACCCACACGCCGGCGGGCGACGAGGTCGACATCGTAGGGGCCGGGCTACAGGCGGCGGACGGCGTCCTGCTGCTGGCCGCGCACATCAGCCGCTCGGTGACCATGACCGAGTGGCTCGACCCCTCGATCCTCGACGAGAGCCGACCGTTCGAGCGCGACCGCGGCCTCAATCTCTACGATCCGGCGTTCCCCGAGACCGCGCCGTATTCGCCCGAGTTCGTTCGGCGGTTCCGGCAGGCGCAGATCGACCGCAACCGGCGGATCACCGCCTGGGCCAAGGACCAGCTCGCCGCGCTGAAGGCGGCCGGCGACCCCGACGCCGAGCGCTGCTTCGTGGTGCAGGGGACAATGAGCGACGTACGCTGGACCGACCCGAGCCAGGACCCGTCGGATCGCCGGCCCTACACCTGCTACCTCGGCGATCCGAAGATCGTGAACGACGGGCCGGTGGGGCTGGGCCGGTTCACCACCCTGCGCTCGTGGCTGTCGCAGTGGAGCTATGACGAGAGCCGGGCCAACGGCGTGGTCAACGCCGGGCGGATCTCGTGCCCGGTGCTGGTCATCAACAACACCGCCGACCTGGCCTGCACGCCCAGCCATGCGCAGCGCCTGTTCGACGCCACCGCCTCGGCCGACAAGAGCCTCGTGCATATCGACGGCGCGGACCACTACTACGCCGAACGCCCCGACCTGCTGCCGCGGGCGACGGCGGCGATCGGCGAGTGGCTGGACGCGCGCAGCTTCTAGCACGCCCTGGGAGCGCGGCGGGCGTCTGCCTAGGGGTTTCGCCCGATGCCGTCGGCGACAACTCGGCCTGTAGCCTGAGCGTCCAAGGGCGTGCGCGGCCTGCCGTGGACGCCGTCAGTTCGCGATGGGCGCCATCGCTGTGCCGACAGGGTGAGCCCCGATGTCCGTCGCGGATGCACTTGCGCTCGTCAAACGCCTCATCATCCTGAGCTGCATGCTCGGCGTGATGTGGCTCGGGGTCGCGATCGCCCCGGCCTTCGGCCAGGAACGGCCCGCGCCGGCGCGGCCGAGGATCGGTCTGGTGCTGTCGGGCGGCGGGGCGATGGGCATGGCCCATGTCGGCGCCATCCAGACACTGGAGGAACTCGGCATCCGTCCGGACCTGGTGGTCGGGACCTCGATGGGGTCGATCGTCGGCGGGCTCTACGCCTCGGGCATGAGCGGCGCAGAGCTCGAGCACGCCATCGAGACCATGAACTGGGACCTGATCTTCGACACCTCGCCGCCGCGCGAGGGGCTGACCTATCGCGAAAAGCAGCTGCAGGCGGCGTTCCCTGTGAAGGGCAGCGTTGGGCTCGCCGGTACGCGGCTGCGCCGGCCCGACGCGTTGATCTCGGACGCCAACCTGCTGCTCGAACTGCGCCGGCTGGTGCGGGTGCGCGCCGCGGTCCCGACCTTCGACGATCTGCCGATCCCGTTCCGGGCGGTCGCCACCGACATCGAGACCGGCAAGAAGGTGGTTCTCGACCGCGGCGAACTGGCCGGGGCCATGCGCGCCTCGATGTCGGTGCCGGGCGTGTTCGCGCCCTACAGCCTGGACGGCAAGCTGCTGGTCGATGGCGGCATGTCCGACAACGTCCCGATCGACGTGGCGCGCGAGATGGGCGCCGACGTGGTCATCGTGGTGGCCACTCAGACGCCGTTGCTGCCGGCCGACGAGCTCCGCAGCCTCGGCGGCATTCTGGGACAGACCGTCACCCTGCTGATCCTGGCCAACGAGCGACAGCAGCTGGCGACGCTGAAGACCAGCGACGTCCTGATCAGCGTTGATACCGGCTCGCTGTCGTCCGCCGACTTCAAGCGTGGCGCCGAGTTCATCGCGCTCGGCAAGGCGGCGTCGGAGAAGCAGCTTGGCGGCCTGCAGCGGATCGCCGCGCTCGGCCCGTCGCAGCCGGCGATCAGCATCGCCAAGCCGCCGCCGCGGATCGACTACGTCAGGGTGGAGAACGACTCCCGGCTCTCGGACCAGATCCTGCTCCGCCGGATCGAGCCGTTCGTCGGCAAGCCGCTGGCGCCTGACGAGGTCGGGACGGTCATGCGCGACATCCACGCCATGGGCATGTTCTCGCGCGTCGACTATCGGATCGAGGAGGGCGCGGATGGGCGGACCGGCTTGGTGGTCAACGCCGTCCAGCGCCCGGGCGACGCCAACCGCCTGCGCCCCGGCGTGACCATCGCCGCCTCCAGCGAGAGCGGCACGGAGTTCGACTTCTCGGCCGAGCTGCGGCTGGTGCAGCTCGACAGCTATGGATCGGAGGCGCGCTTCGTCGGCGCGCTGGGCGAGCGGACCTTGTTCTCGGCCGAGTACTTCAAGGTGCTCGACAGCTACCAGCGCTGGTTCGTCGACGTGATGGGATCGGTGCAGAAGCGCCCGATCAAGGTCTACAACGACACCGGCTTCCGGCTGGGGGAGTATGACGCCTCCTACGGTCTGTTCTCGCTGGCGCTGGGCCGCCAGTTCGGGGCGATCGCCGAACTGCGGGCCGGCGTCGACCTCGGGAGCGGATCGGCCTCGTTGCAGGAGGGCGACCTCACGCCGCGCGATTTCGACCTCAAGTGGGGGCAACTGGCCTTCTCCGCCGGGGCCGACACCCTGGACAATCCGTACTTCCCAAGCCGCGGCATGAGCGGCCGGCTGCAGTGGAACGTCGGCATGGAAGCGCTGGGCAGCGAGACCAACTTCCAGACCCTGCGGCTGGACGGCCTTTACGCGGTGAGCCGCGGGCGACAGGCCCTCAATTTCAACATCTCGGGCGGGGACACGATTCAGGGCGATCTGCCGCTGGCCTCGCTGTTCACCCTGGGCGGGCCGTTCAGCTTCCCTGGCTATTCGGTCGAGGAACTGACGGGTGAGACGTTCGCGGTCGCGCGCGGCATGTACCGCTACAAGCTCACCGACAATTCCAAGAGCTTGTTGAAGGTGCCGCTCTATGTCGGCGCCACCCTGGCGGTCGGCAACGCCTGGGCGCGGCATGGCGATGCGGGCGACGATCTGCGGGTGGGCGCCAACGTGTTCCTGGCGGCCGACACCCTGATCGGCCCGGTGTTCATCACCGCGGGGGCGGCGGACGACGGGCGCACGGCGGTCTACTTCTTCGTCGGCAAGCCGTTCTAGGGCGGGAACTTCGCCGCGTGGCGGGCGGTTGCCCGTGCGGAGGCAGCGACCATCATGGCCCAGGCCAGGCATTCGCAGGACGGGAGCCAGACCCAAGAGCGGCCTCGCTCGCGGCTGGACGGTCATCGGGCGATCCTGTGGATCCTCGCCCTGGCCTTCGCGGTGTTCGTGGTGGTGTTCCTGACCAGCCCCAAGGAAGGCGCCGATCCCAGGACGGGCGCGCCGCCGGGCGAGGTCCCGGCAGCGCAGCCCTGAGGTCTATTTCGCGGGCAGCACCCGCTGGGCGACCATCTCGCGGCCGGTGCGGCTGATGCCGTAGAGCACGCCGCGCTCGCTCTCGTCCCAGTCGATGGCCTGGCCCTCGGTGGCCACGCCGATGGTGTCGAGGTGGTCGAGCACCGCGCCACCCTCTGTCGGCAGGGCAAGGACGTAGAGCTCGGGATGGTCGTGCCCGGTGATGTAGAGCTTGCCGTCCGGCCCCCAGCCGCCGCCTGACGAGCTCATCGGCTTGAAGCGGTCGAGCACCGACTGCGGGAAGCTCCAGCTCTGCGTCTGGCGCCAGTCGTCGTCGAAGCGGACGAGCACCGAGTGGCGATGGTCGCGCGGGGCCTCGCCGCCCTTGCCGTCATAATTGGCGAACGCCGCCCACCAGGCGCCGTCCTTGCGGTCGACCCAGGTGATGGAGCCGCGGCCGGGCCCGAGGGCGACGGTGCGCAGGTGCTTCATGCTGACGGGATCGAAGAACTCCACGGCGCTCCAGTGCGGCACAGCCGGGAAGTTCGAGCTGGCGCATACCAGCTCCTTGGCGATGACCGCGCACGAATTGATGTGCGGATAGCGGACCGGGTCGCCTTTCCACTCCGCGAGCTTGGCGCCAGTCTTCTTGTCGTACTTGGCGATGGTGGAGTTGGCGACGGCGTAGACGTGGGCGGCGTCGACCGCCACGCCTTGCCGGGCCTCGGGCGCCGGATAGCGACGCAGCACCTCGGCCGTGCGCGACGGCGCGGGGGCGGCGACCTCTTCGGCCATGGCGGGGGCCGAGGCGGCGAGCGCCCCGGCCAGGATCAGCGAACGGATCATCCCGCGGGCTCCTAGAAGTTCACCGCCGCGCCGACCCAGTAGGTGCGGCCGTAGTTCGCCCACTCCTGCAGGTACTTGCGGCCCGGGCCGGTCACTTCCTGACGGCCGGTGTTCGACAAGTTCTGGCCTTCGACGAACACCGTGAAGTGGTCGGTGAAGCGATAGGACAGGCTGGCGTCGAAGACGTGGCGGCCCTTCCAGTACTGGTCGGAGTTCGGGTTGGCGTCGTTGATCGTCTCCAGCTGGCCGCCGATGTAGTTGTGCGACACCCGGGCCTCGAACGGACCGCGCTGGTAGTAGATCGACTCGTTGGTGGTGATCTCCGGCTGCTGGAACAAGCCCGTGACCCGCGGACCGGTCGAGGTCAGGAAGGTGAACTCGGTGTCCAGCCAGGTGATGTTGCCGTTGAAGCCGAAGCCGTCGAACGGCGCGGGCAGGAAGGTGAAGGCCTGCTGCACGGCGAACTCGACGCCGCGGATCTTGGCGCTCTCGGCGTTGCGCGGGGTGGAGACCAGCACGGTCTCGGGGCCGCGGCCGACGTCGAGGGTCTCGGTCGAGGACAGGGTGAAGATCTCATTCTCGATGTCCTTGGAGAACACCGCCAGCGAGATCATGCCGTCGATCGGATAGTACTCGACCGACAGGTCGAGGCCGCGGCTCTCGCGGGCCTTCAGGCCAGGGTTGCCGCGCGACAGGGTCGGCTGGCTGCCGTCGAAGTTCAGGCCCTCGGTCGCGGCCAGCGAACCGTAGTCGGGACGACCGATGGTGTTGGTCCAGGCGGCGCGGACGATGACGTCCTCGCGCGGCTTCCACTCGACGTGCAGGCTGGGCATCCAGTTGCCGTAGGAGCCCGAGTTGCTGACCGGGGTCAGCACGCCGCCGGTGCTGCGCACGGCGTCGGATTCAACCTCGGTCTGCTCGAAGCGCACGCCGCCGAGCACGGTGAAGTCGCCCCACGAATAACTGGCCTGGGCGTAGGCGGCGTAGATGTCCTCCTGCACCTTGTAGTCGCCGGTCGGGGCGTTGGTGGTGGTGGTGAAGCGGCTGCGGTTGGCGTTGAAGAAGTCCATCGCCGCGCCGGCGTCGATGCGCGGCGAGAGCAGGTAGCGGCCGGCGATCAGCTCGCTCGGGCCCGGCTTGTCGACCTCGGCCAGGGTGTACACGAAGCCCGATCCGGCCCGGTAGTTGGTCTGGCTGGAGTTGAACTCGCGCTCGGTCGAGCGAAGCAGGCCGCCGAGCTTGGCCTTGAGGTTGCCGTGGGCATTGCCGTCGTCGAACGCCAGGTCGAAGCGGGCCTGGGCGGTGGTTTCGTCGGTCTTGGTCAGGGCGTCGCGGTGCTGCTGCAGCACGTAGTTGGCCGGGTTGCGGGCGGTCGCGTCGTTGACCGCGGTGAACACCGGGAACAGCGGGTTGGTGGTGTCGTAGTTGAACGCGTAGTTGGCGCCCTGGGCGTCGACGGTGCGGAACTCGACCGAGTGGTTCGGGACTTCCAGGCCGGCCTGCGAGTAGACGAGGTCGCCGCTGGCGGTCCACTGCGGGGCGAAGGTCCACTCGAAACCGCTGCGCAGCAGACCGATCTCACGCTTGGTGATCGGCTGGTTCAGCTGGATCACGCCGCGGCCGCGGGCGAAGTAGCCGCTGGTCGGGGTCTGGTTGGCGACGTTGCCGAGCGGCTCCAGCCGGTACTCGATGCGCTCCTCATCGTCCTCCATGCGCGAGAACAGGCCCGCGGCCTCCCAGCGGAAGGTGTCGGTCGGGCGGTACTCGATCTTGGCGTTCACGCCGCTGCGCTGCTTGGTGTTGTTGTACCAGAACAGCCGCTGGTAGGTCGGCACCTGGATGCCGTTGCCGGTCGGCGCGCCCGAGGCGACCGGGGCGCCGGCGGCGGTGTACTCGCGCACCGACGGGTCCTGGGATTCGACCTGCGGGATGTCGTAGTCGAGCTGCTCGTGAGAGGCGCCGACGACCACGCCCCACTGGTCGGCGTCGCCGAAGGTCGTGCCGGTGGCGAAGGCCAGGCGGTAGGACGGCTTGTCGTTACGCACGTCGCCGCTGCGCTCGTACATGCCGTACGAGGCCATGCCGTTGAAGAACGGGCGGCCCATGTCGAAGGCGCTGCGGGTGGTGACGTTGATCACCCCGCCGATGGCGTTGCCGTCGTTCTCCGGCGTCACCGTCTTGATGACTTCCAGGCGGCCGGCCATCACCGAGGGGACGATGTCCATCGGCACGGTGCGGCCGCTCTCGTCGACCGAGGCGACCAGGGCGCCGTCGATGGTGGTGCGGTTGTAGGTCGAGCGCAGGCCGCGGATGACCGGGAAGCGCGGCTCGCCCTGGTCTTCCATCACCGAGATGCCGGGAATGCGGCGCAGGGCGGCGGCGGTGTTGTGGTCGGGCAGTTTGCCGATGTCGTCGGCCGAAACGACGTCGGCGACGACGAAGGACTCGCGCTTCACCTCGATAGCGGCGCGCTGGGCCTCACGCTGGCCGGTGACGACGATCTCGTCGACCGCGGCCGCCTCGTCGTTGGCGAAGGCCGGCGTCGAGAGCGCCGTCCCGGCGAGAAGTAAAGCCAGGCAACCGGAAACACGCGGAACGAAATGCATCTGCACCCCCCAAACTGAAAACGGGCGGAGCAGTAGGGAGGCCGCACGACGGTGCGGTGACAGGCCGATGAACGGATTACGAAACCGGGACGGCCCCGCTCAGCAGGTATGCAGCCAGTGCGAGTTGGGTGATCAGGATCGCGTATAGGACGCCGGCGAAGGGCTGTTTGCGGGTCTTGTGGCGGAACATCTGCTGGGCGAACACCGCGCCGAGGCCGCCGCCCGCGGCGGCCAGAGCGAGCAAGGTGCGCTCGGGAATTCGCTCGCCGCCGCGCCGGGCGCTGGACTTGTCGAGGCCCATCGCGGCGAAGGCGAAGAGGTTGGCCAGCGCCAGATAGACGAGGCCGGGGATCACTCGGGCGCGCGCGGCTCGCGCCACATCGCCCACATCTCCGGCGCGTCGGGCCGGGCCTTCAGCACCTCGACCACTTCGAAGCCGTGGCGGCGGTAGAGCGGGACGTTGGCCGGGCTGGAGCTTTCCAGATAGGCGGGCAGGCCCTTGGCGTCGACGCGGGCCAGTCCGGCGGCCAGCATCCGCGAACCGACCCCCAGGCCCTGGGCCTCGGGCCGCACGCCGAGGAACCAGAGATAGGCGTGGGGCGGGGTCTTCGGATGGTGGGCGTCCATCATCCGCCGCATCGCCGACATCCGCGACAGCCGCGAGAAGCCGGTCGCGCCGACGATCCGCGGCAGGGCGCGCAGCTCCTGCAGGAACGGCGTCGGGCCAAGGCTCTCGGACGGCAGCCAGATCGAGGCCGCGCCGCCGCCGGGCGGGCGGAACACCTCGCCGTCGGTCACGCCCATGGCGATCAGCAGTTGGAACAGCTTCAGTCGCGCCGCGTCGTGCTTGGCGTCGGCGCGCAGGAACCAGTTGAAGACCGGGTCGGTGGAGAAGGCGGCGGAAAGATCCTGGGCGACGGCGCCGATGTCGGCCATGCTGGCCGCGACCGGGGCTTCGGCCCCCCTGCGCAGGTCCAGGATCTCCGCTTCGGTCATATCTTCTCGCTGATCTTGATGGCCGTGCGGCAGCCGGCGCGGATCACCGCCGCCAGCAGCGGATAGCCGGGCGCCTCGCGGGCGCCTTCCTCCAGGGCGTGGTCGCGATGGGCGATCTCCTCGTCGCGGAACTTGGTCAGCTCGGCGGCGAGTTCGGGCTCGCGATTTTCCAGCTCGGCGATCTGCGACGCATAGTGGCGCTCGATCACGTCCTCGACCGCCTCGGTGCAGGCATGAGCCGCCTTCTCGCCGAGCAGGGCGGTGCCCGCGCCCAGCGCGAAGCCGGCCACCCGCCAGAGCGGGGCCATGGCGGTGGGGCGGACCTTGTGCTCGTTCAGCAGCTTGTCGAAGCGCTGCAGGTGGTCGATCTCGTCCTTCTCCATCTCGGCGAGCTGGCCGGAGATGCGCTCGCGGCCCTTGCCGGCGCGCAGGACCGCGAGCTGGCCGCGATAGATGTGCACCGCGCCCAGTTCGCCGGCGTGATCGACGCGCAGGATCTCGGCCAGGCGGCCGCTCATGGCGCCGACGCCGGGACGCGGGGGGATCGGCTTGTCGCTCATGACAGCTTCCTTCTCTCGTGACGCACCGCCAGCAGGCTGAGCACGGTCAGGCCCAGCGAGGCCAGGGCGTTCCAGCCGGCCATCGACAGGCCCAGGAACACCCAGGCGGCCTTGTCGCAGGCGGGAGGGGCGATCTTGGCGCCGCCCAGCAGGTCGGCCATCTGGCCGGCGCTGACGCTTCCGCCGCCGCCCGAGCAGGCGGTCGGGCCCGGCCACCACTTCCACTCGGCGCCGGAATGATAGACCGCCAGGCAGACCCCGAAGGCGAACACGGCGGCCAGGGCGGCGTCGAACACCCAGCGCCAGCGCGCGCCGGCCTGCATCCGGGTGACGAGCATGCCGGCGAGGGCCAGGCCCGCGGCGACCCAATAGACCTCCCGCGCCCGCAGGCAGAGGGCGCAGGGCGCCAGGCCGCCGAAGGTCTCAAAGGCGTGGGCGGTGGCAAGCATGGCCAGCGAGGCGACCAGCGCGGTCAGCCGCCAACGATCGAGGAAGGGTTTAAGCAACGCGCTCATCGGCGGGATAAGACCTCAAAAGCTTCACCGCCCCAAGCGATCAGATGAGCACCTTGAGCACCACGATCAAGCCGACCAGCGCGATCAGGCCGAGGGTGCCGTAGAGGGCGATGCGCTTTTCGAACTCGGCCAGCATCGCCGGGCCGAAATACTTCAGGATCGCGGCGACCGCGAAGAACCGCACGCCGCGGGTCAGGATCGAAGCCCAGATGAAGGTGACCAGCGAAAACTGCGCCAGGCCCGCGGTGATGGTCACCAGCTTGTAGGGGATCGGGGTGGCGCCCTTGATCAGGATCACCCACAGGCCCCAGTCGGCGAACCACTTCTCGAACGCGGCCTTGCCGTCGGGGTGGCCCATCAGGCTGAGCAGCCACATGCCGACCGGCTCGAGATAGAAGCCGATCGCGTAGCCGAGCAGCCCGCCCAGCACCGAGGCGGCGGTGCAGATCCCGGCGTAGACGAAGGCGCGGTCGGGGCGCGCCAGCACCATCGGGGCCAGCATCACATCGGGCGGGATCGGGAAGAACGAGCTTTCGGCGAAGGACACGACCGCAAGACTTGCGGGGGCGTGGCGAGATCCGGCCAAGCCCATGACCCAGTCGTACAATTTGCGAAACATGCTGATCCGGCCCGACGTTCGCCGTCTAGCTAGCAGGCCGATGGACGCTTGTCTCGGCCCGCACGCTCGGGCAATTCCTCCCCCTGACATGGCTTTCGCCGCGAAATGTCTTTCCCGAACCGCCAAGGAGGGACCATGCGCGTCCTCACTCTCGCCGCCGCGATCGCAGCCCTGATGACCAGCCAGGCCCAGGCCGCGCCGCAGCCTGCGCCCAAGTGGGCCATCGTCGTGCATGGCGGGGCCGGCGTGATCGAGCGCAGCCAGCTGACGCCCGAGCAGGAGAAGGCCTATCGCGCCGCCATGACCAAGGTGACGCAGGTCGGCGCCAAGGTGCTGCAGGACGGCGGCAGCGCGATGGACGCCATCGAGGCGACCATCCACCTGCTGGAGGACGATCCGCTGTTCAACGCCGGCCGCGGGGCGGTGTTCACCGCCGAAGGCCGCAACGAACTCGACGCGGCGATGATGGACGGCCAGAATCTGAAGGCTGGCGCCGTCGCCGGCGTCACCCGCACCCGCCATCCGATTTCGCTGGCTCGCGCGGTGATGGAGCAGTCGCCGCACGTGATGATGATCGGCGCCGGCGCCGACGCCTTTTCCAAGGCGCAAGGCCTGGAGCAGGTCGACCCGAGCTACTTCTTCACCGAGCGCCGTTGGAAGAGCCTCGAGAGCTTCCTGAAGGCCAACAACCTGCCGATCCCGCCCAAGCCGACTGGCGGCGCGCCCGATCCGGCCCAGGGCCTGGCCCACGACGAGGGCAAGAAGGGCACCGTCGGGGTCGTGGCGCTCGACAGCCACGGCAACGTCGCGGCCGGCACCTCGACCGGCGGCACCACCGGCAAGCGCTGGGGCCGGGTCGGCGATGCGCCGATCATCGGGGCCGGCACCTACGCCTCGAACCAGTCGTGTGCGGTCTCGGCGACCGGGACCGGCGAGTACTTCATCCGCCTGACCGTCGCCCGTGAGGTGTGCGCGCTGGTCGAACTGAAGGGCATGAGCCTGCAGGCCGCGGCCGACGAGGTGGTCCAGAAGCAGCTCACCGCGCTGGGCGGCGACGGCGGCGTCATCGCTGTGGCGCCCGACGGCCAGATCGCCTGGAGCTACAACACCTCGGGCATGTACCGCGCCAGCGCCGCCGAAGGCCGCGCGCTGATGGTGGGCATCTACAAGGACGAGCCCTAAGTTAGGGCCATGGCCCATATCGATCCGCAACTCGACCTGACCGAAGCCGCCGAAGAGGAGATGGAGCGCGCCTGTTCGCTGGGCCGGCGCGACATGGCCGCCTGCACCCCATGGGGCGACACCTACGAGGGCTACACCCCGGCTGGTCGCGATGTGTGCTTCGAGCGCAATTATTTGTGGGTCGGCGAGCCGGGCGGAGACATCTGCGTCGAGGTCGTGGTCTACTTCCCCGAAGCCTACGAAAGCGGCGTGCGCGTGACACGTACGGTGGGCCGGGAGGAATGAATGAAGCTCGCCTCTCTGAAGGGGGGACGTGACGGCCGTCTGGTCGTCGTCTCGCATGACCTTGCCTGGTGTGCGGACGCGGGCGCCATCGCCCCGACCTTGCAGGCCGCCCTTGATGACTGGGAGACCGCCGAGCCGCTGCTGCGCGGCTTGGCCGAGGGCCTGGAGCACGGCTCGATCCCCAGGGAACGGTTCCATGAGCACGAGGCGGCCAGTCCGCTGCCGCGGGCGTATCAGTGGGCTGACGGCTCGGCCTATGTGAACCACGTGGCGCTGGTGCGAAAAGCCCGCGCCGCCGACATGCCTGACAGCTTCTGGACCGACCCCCTGATGTATCAGGGCGGTTCCGACGGCTTCCTGTCGCCCCGCGATCCGATCCCGCTGGCGGACGAAGCCTGGGGCTGCGACATGGAGGGCGAGATCGCCGTCGTCACCGGCGACGTGCCGCTGGGCGCCAGCCGCGAGCAGGCGCTGGCCGCCATCCGCCTGGTCATGCTCTGCAACGACGTTTCGCTGCGCAACCTGATCCCGGGCGAGATCGGCAAGAGCTTCGGGTTCTTCCAGTCCAAGCCGGCCTCGGCTTTTTCGCCGGTGGCGGTGACGCCCGACGCCCTGGGGGAGGCCTGGAAGGACGGCAAGCTGCACGGTGCGCTCGAGGTCGAACTGAACGGCGCGCCGCTGGGCTGCGCCGACGCCGGCGTCGACATGACCTTCGACTTCGGGACCCTGATCGCCCACGCGGCCAAGACCCGCGCCCTGGGCGCCGGGACGATCATCGGCTCCGGCACGGTGTCGAATCGCGGTCCGGACGGCGGTCCAGGGAAAACCGTCGCCGAGGGCGGAGTCGGCTATTCCTGCCTCGCCGAGTTGCGGACCGTGGAGACCCTCGCCCAGGGCGGCCCCAAGACGCCGTTCATGAAGGCCGGCGACGAGGTCCGCATTGAGATGCGCGACGGGCGGCGGCATTCCATTTTCGGAGCGATCGAACAGCGCGTGGCGGCGTCATGACCGGACCATCCAACATCGTCGAAGGCGAGGCGGCCACGTCCCTGCAATTGGACGCCTATCTGCCCTATCGGCTTTCGGTCGCGTCCAACGCGGTCAGCGGCCTGATCGCGCGGGCCTACGAGGATCGCTTCGCGCTGAGCGTGCCGCAGTGGCGGCTGATCTGCGTGCTGGCCGAGGACGGCGGCCTGACCCAGCGCGAGATCGTCGCCCGCACGGTGATGGACAAGGTGACCGTCAGCCGGGCCGCCCGCGGCCTGAGCGCGCGGCGCCTGATCGCGCGGTCGGAAAACGAGTCCGACGGGCGCTCGCACGTGCTGACCCTGACCGACGAGGGGCGGCGGCTGCATGCCGAGATCGCGCCGCTGGCGCTGGCCTACGAGGCGGCGCTGATCTGCGGCCTGGCGCCGGCCGAGGTCGCCCAGCTCAAACGGCTGCTGGCGCGGTTGCAGCATGCGGCCGGCACCCTGGCCGGCGGCGCGCCGCCGCTGGCCGATCCGGGGCTCGGCGCGCGCTGATCTAGTGCGCGGTGGCGGCCTTCAGGCCCCAGCGGTGCGACCCTTCGCCGAAGCGCAGGTGGAAGCCGTAGAGCGCGCGGCGGGCCTCGTCGCGCCAGATCTCCTCGAAGGAGACGATCACGGCGCTTTCGAAATCTTCCGGGATGTTCTTCACATCGACCCCGACCTCGCGCGCGACGTTGGCGATCACGTCGCGACGGTGGGCTTCGCCTCCGAAGTACAGAAGGGTCTCGCGGATGCGCTCGACGAGATGTTCGCTCGTCGGGCGCTTGGCGGCCTTGCGCCGCGGTTGCTTGAGAGTTTGGTCCATTCTAGTCCCCACCCAATGATGGAACGCTAGAACCGCCGGTTTATCGGAGGGTTAATCGGCGTGATTAATATCGCCTTCAGGTTGAGGGGGCGTCAGCCCCCTCCGAGCGCCACGGCCGTGTGATAGACGATGAACGAGGCGGTGTAGGCCAGCGTCACCATGTAGACGAACATCACCGTCGGCCAGACCCAGCTGTTGGTCTCGCGCTTCACGACCCCCAGCGTCGGGGCGCATTGCGGCGCAAAGATGTACCAGGCCAGGAACGACAGGCCGGTGGCCAGCGACCAGTGGTGCGAGAGAGTGGTGGCCAAGGCGCCGACATTGTTCTCGGCGTCGCCGACGGCGTAGACGGTGCCCAGGGTGGCGACGGCCACTTCGCGCGCGGCCATGCCGGGGATCAGGGCTATGGACATCTGCCAGTTGAACCCGATCGGGGCCAGCAGCGGCTGGATGAAGTTCCCGATGATGCCGGCGAAGCTGTAGTCGATGGCCGGCTGCGTCGCGCCTTCCGGCGGATAGGGGAAGGTCGACAGCACCCAGATCAGGATCATCATCGGCAGGATGATGCGGCCGGCGCGGTTGATGAAGATCTGGGCGCGGACCAGCAGGTTGCGCAGCACGCTCTTGGGCTCGGGCAGCTTGTAGGTCGGCAGCTCCATCAGGAACGGCTCGACCGTGCTGCGCCAGAAGAACCGGCGGGTGACGAACGAGACCAGCAGGGCGCTGACGATGCCGGTGGCGTAGAGGCCGAACATCACCAGCCCTTGCAGGCTGAACAGGCCCCAGACCTGGGTGTTGGGAATGAACGCCCCGATGATCAGGGTGTAGACCGGAATCCGCGCCGAGCAGGTCATCAGCGGGGCGACCAGGATGGTGGTGATCCGGTCCGGCTTGGAGTCGATCACCCGCGTCGACATGATCCCCGGGATCGCGCAGGCGAACGAGGACAGCAGCGGAATGAAGGCGCGCCCGTGCAGGCCCGCCCCGCCCATGATCTTGTCCATCAGGAACGCCGCCCGGGCCATGTAGCCCAGGTCTTCCAGCAGGATGATGAAGAAGAACAGGATCAGGATCTGCGGCAGGAAGACCAGCACGCTGCCGACCCCGGCGATCAGGCCGTCGGCCACCAGGCTCTGCAACAGCGGGTTGGGGATGTACTCGGCGACCGCCGCGCCCAGCCAGCCGAACAGCGCCTCGATGCCGTCCATGGCTGGTCCGGCCCAGGTGAACACGGCCTGGAACATCAGGAACAGCAGGCCGAACAGGATCGCCAGGCCGGCGACCGGGTGCAGCAGCACGGCGTCGATGCGGCCGGTCCAGGTGTCCGGATGCTCGGGCGGGCGGACATAGGTCCGCACGATGCGCTGGGCCTCGGCGTGGGCCTTGCGGATCTCGGCGGCGTTAGGCTCGCGCCAGACGTTCTCGCCGCCGAGATGGCCAGCGGCGACCAGGGCGTCGACTTCCTTCAGCAGGTCCTCGATGCCGCGCTTGCGGGTGGCGACGGTGGTGACGATCGGGGCGCCGATCTCGCGCGACAGACCTTCGAGGTCGATGCGCAGGCCCTGGCGCTGGGCGATGTCGTACATGTTGAGCGCCAGCACCATCGGACGCCCGACCTGCTTCAGCTCCATCGCCAGGCGCAGCACCAGGCGCAGATTGGTGGCGTCGGCGACGCAGACGACGATTTCGGGCGGGACTTCGCCGGCCAGGCGGCCGAGCACCGCATCGCGGGTCACGGCTTCGTCCGGGCTGCGCGCGCGCAGCGAGTAGGTGCCGGGCAGGTCCAGCACCATCAGCTGGCGGCCGGCGGGCGAGGTGACCACGCCTTCCTTCCGCTCGACGGTGACGCCAGCGTAGTTGGCGACCTTCTGGCGCGCGCCGGTCAGGGCGTTGAAGAGGGCGGTCTTGCCCGAGTTCGGATTACCCACCAGGGCGATGCGGGCCGGGGACAGGGTCTCGCTCATTGCGCGGGCTTGCCCAGCAGCACGTAGACGTCCTCGGCGTCGCGGCGACGCAGGGCCACGCGCATGTCGTCCAGGCGCACGGCGATCGGATCGCGGCCGATGGCGCCCTCGTGGATCACTTCGATGTGCGCGCCCTCGACGAAGCCGAACTCGAGCAGGCGACGCTGCAGTTCTTCGACGCCGACGCCATGCGCGGTCGAGCTGCTTTCGGCGCGGACTTCCAGAATGACACCCGCATCGCCGACGGACGCGTCGCTCAGGCGCACGACAGCGCCCTCCGTGGCGGCTCCAGCGGCCCCCGGCCGGGTCGAGATAGTGTTCATCCAGAAATCCCTACGCGCACTCTTGAGAATGATTATCATTTGGGCGCCGCCGCGTCGAGAGCTTAACCGAGACTGCGACGCCGTCGCATGACAAGCGCGGTCGCTGAGGCGACCTCTGGCGTTTGCGCGGGAGGCTTGATAAACGGATGCCCCTTCGCGGACACGCATGCGGGCGTGGTGAAACTGGTAGACGCGCCGGACTCAAAAGGCGATGTCTTCAGGAAAATGCTTTAAAATCAAACATTTATGCGGAATTTGGCATTTCACATGTCTTGCACATGTTGCCGCTTTTCGCGGCCTGATCGGCTCAAGGTCCGATAAGCGGGCGCAGAAGTCCGATAATCCGCCGCTGCGTCTCTCGTATCGGACTTTTCGACGCATAAGTGCTTGGCAGGAAACAGGCTGGCTTGAGCGAGCGCTTGCACAGTTTGTTGCACATGGCCGTTCGGCCGGGCGCCGAGCCGTAGGCTTACGCGCCCGGCCTCTCGATCGAGCCGCGGTAGACCTGTTCGTTCGTCGGAGGGCAGGTCGATGACGACGCGGACCCCATCGGCCGCGGCCGAGAGCCACACGATCATGGACGGGCGCGTGCACGTCTATCGGCGGCCCAACACCCGCTACTGGCAGTGCTCGGTGTTCCTGGGCGGCCGCAATCATCGCGTCACGACCCGGCAAGACAACATTGTGCTCGCGCTGGAGTTCGCACGGGACTGGTCGCTCGATCGGTTCGCTGAGGATCGCGTCCGACGGCGCGGCGGGCAGGTCGTGGAGGCTGCTGACGCGGCGCCTGCGCTTGCCGAACCCGATCGCCGGACCGCCCATGTGCGTCGGCGCGCTGGTGTTCGGACCTTCCGAGAGGCGGCCAGCGCCTTCGTTTCGGAATACGAGATCATGACGCTCGGCGAGCGGAACGCCGAGCACGTTGCCTCGAAGTCCAGGCACCTGGACCTCTACCTGCTTCCGTTCTTCGGCGATTGCGGCCTGGACGAGGTGACCGCCGGCCGCATCCAGGAATACAGGGTCCATCGCCTCAAGCCGCCAGCCGGCCCTGAGGGGCGCGCTCGCGCGCCCAAGGGCCGTAAGCGCGTCTTCAAGAGGCCGGCGCGCAGCACCCTGCACAAGGAACTGGTGACGCTTCGCCAGGTGCTGAAGAGCGCCAATCGAAAGGGCTGGATCTCGGCCCTGCCGGACATGTCGGCGCCCTACAAGGCCTCAGGCAAGGTCTCGCACCGCGCCTGGTTTTCGCCCGAGGAGTACAAACGTCTCTACGAGGCGACGCGCGAACGCGCCAGGAACCCGAAGAACGAGCGCTGGCGCGGCGAGTGCGAGCAATTCCACGACTACGTGCTTTTCATGGTCAACACCGGGCTGCGGCCCGATGAGGCCTGCCGCCTGGAGTTTCGCGACGTCCAGGTCGTGGTGGATGACAACACCGGCGAGCGCATCCTCGAGATCGAGGTGCGCGGCAAGCGCGGCGTCGGTTTCTGCAAGAGCATGCCGGGCGCGGTGCTGCCGTTCCAGCGGGTGAAGAAGCGCAAAGACGGCAAGCCGACCGACCTAGTGTTCGGGAAGGTGCAGCGCGAGCTACTGAACGCCGTCCTTCACGAGCTCGCCCTGAAGACCGATCGCGACGGCAATCCGCGCACGGCCTACAGTCTGCGCCACACCTACATCTGCCTGCGGCTGATGGAGGGCGCCGACATCTACCAGATCGCCAAGAACTGCCGGACGAGCGTGGAGATGATCGAGAAGTTCTACGCAACCCACATCAAGAACACCCTTGATGCAGCGGCGATCAATGTGCGGAAGAAACCCAAACCGCGGAAGGGACCTTCCGCGGCCAGGGCGCTGGCGAACGCCTAAGCGCCAGGATGCGAACGCGACGCTGACGATGTCTGACGTGTTTCGTCAGAGACGCCCAGAACGCCCGCGGGTGCTGACCAAGCTGGTGGGCTAGGCAAAAAAGCCATCCAGCAGGTGATGATCAAGCGGCGCGATCGCGTCGACGGGAGCGAGATACTGCTTCATGCCGTCGAAGACCCTGTCGAGATCCAGGAGGTCGGCATCGGTGTAGATCAGGGCGTAGACGCCGTGCTCTCGGAAGAAGGCCTTATGTTTCGCCATCTCGCGTTCAAAATTGCCTCGCGCGATATCGTTCACTTCTGCCTGTGTCAGGGCGGCGATGCCGGTGAGGCGTCCATGCGTCGACCATGGAGAGAGCTCAAACCCGACCTTGCGCATCGTGAACGGGTCTACGATGCAGAAGTCCAGGCGGTAGCGGTGCGCAGCTGCAGTGCCGCCATATCGGAACTCCGGGATCAAAAGCGGGACGCTCTCGGGCACGGCCGCCGCGCGAACGTATGCGACATAGCGCTCGGCAATCCCACGCTCGTGCGGCGAGCCCGAGGCGCGCACAAGGACGTTCTTGAAGAACGTGAGGTAGTCGTCGACTTGCCGAAACGTGATCCTATCCGGGTCGCCAGGCACGACCAGGCCGGTCCGCAGGACGTGGCCGATCGTCCAGTAGAGTTTCGGGAAGTGGCGGATCTCGCTTCGGTCGTTGCACCACTCCAACCGGTCTTCACGCCAAATCGGCGTGACCAACAGCCCGTAGTGGGCGCGGTTCTGACCGATCCAGACCTCCGATTCCTCAAGGGGCGGCCGCTTCCGGCTCAACTCAGCGAAATGCTTCAGATAGGAGCGCTTCAGGAACAACAGGAAGTAGGCTTGAGCCGCCTTCGAGGCCCGAAACTTCTCGAAGTTGCGGCGGTTCGCATCCGGGCGAGGCGCATCGACTGGCGACATCGCCCGCTTGAAGCCACGCATATAAAGCATGACGTACTGCTCGGGCGAAAGGATCACCTCGTGGTGGAGATCAATGAACTGAGCCGCCTTGCCACCGATTGTCGCGTTCAGGGAAGCCTGGGACGCGATCTCTGTCTCTTCGAGAACCTGAGGCAGCATCGCTGCCAGGTCAGCGTCCATCTTTCCGATCAGGTTTGCGCGCGCGCGAGTGGCAGCATCCATACCCAGCCGCCCCTTTGGTCAGGCCCCAAAGCCCTCAAGATTACCGCGATTCCCTTGGCGCTCACGGGCGGCCTGCTGCGCGAAGGTCGCCCCTGGTCCTCGTCGTTGAGGTCCGGGCCCGTAGCGCTCCGCCGTCGGCAGCCCAACCCTAAGGCCGAAGGTCGCCGTCAGATCGTAGGAGCGGACCGTGCCAGATGCTCATCGCGAATGCTGTCGAGGCCGCGCCGGCAGAATTGGCGTTAGGTGCGGCGCGATGGCGAGCCAGAGCGGGCCGCACTCGCGCGCCCACCAATCCTGCTGATGCCTGAGGCAGACCGGATGCCTGGCTCTTTGGACGCCCCGCCCATGATTCACGGGGTGGCGGGTGACGATCACCGGCGCCCAGCCGAACTGGTCACCGGTGATGTCGATGGTCAGCCCGTTCCACTCCAGCCAAGCGTGGGAGGCCTGCCATCCTCCGATGTCCTCGTTAGCGTCCTGGCTCACGTAGTCAGGCCTGATGCTAAGATGGTCGATTAGATAGCGTCCCAGGAGTTCAGTGGCGTGCCCACAGGCCCCGCGCGGAAAGGGGATGAATTTCTCCGCCCAGGGCTTTGGCCCTGCGGCGTCGATGGCGGCGCGAAAATTACGGACAGCTTGCTCAACCTCCGCGTCGGAAGGGACCTGCTGGGGAGCGGCGGCCATCAGCTCTCCGCGTCCTCGTCGCCCTCGGTTGCGACGGAGGCGGCGCCGCCGAGCGCCTGGTATCGCCGCTCCGAGAGCCACTGCATGCGTTTGGCCTGGGTCAGCAGCACACGCCGCAATCCCCCTTGGACCTCTCGCTCCGAGATCACCTGGGCCAGGCGCGAAATGATCAGGGCCCGGCGCGCCAGCCGAAAGTCGGGGTGCCGCCGAAGCTCGAAGACCCGATCGGACACCACGCGGGCGCGAAACGAGGGCGGCGCGGTCACCGTCACCGCGCCGACAGGCGGGTCCTTCTCGTTCAAGATCGCCTTGAAGCGTGAGCGTTCGACGGCCTCCTCGGTGATGAGCCGCTCGAGGGCGTTCAGCTTGGCCTTGGCCGCGGCGTCCTTCTTGTTCACGCCCTCGAGCTCGGGGAGCGGCCAGACCTCTATGTCAAGGACCTCGAAGGGATCCAAGACCGACATCGCCACCGCGTCGGTGCGCTGATTGGTCAGGTGCCGGCGGATGCGCACACGAACCCGCTCCCGGGTCTGGCCGACGTAGATCGGCTCCCCATCGTAGTCAAAGAAGGCGTAAACGCCCCACTGGTAGTCGCCAACCTTCATGGAACCTCCGCTCGGATCGGCGAAGGGCGAGTCGAGAAAGCGGGCTAGCTGGGTGCGAAGGTCGTCGGTTTCGAACGGCGGGACATTGGTCGCATCCGGATCCCGGGGAAAGAGCTCGCGGGGGTCAGACACGGCGCATCGCGGTCATGTCGGACGCGTGCTGCACGACGCCTGCGCGACGGATGGTCGTGCGGCGGAAGCGCTCTTCGTCAGAGCCGGATAGCTCGAAGTCGACGTAATGGACCTCCTCGTCGAGGCCGCCGAACGCGGCATGAAACGCCGCGAGCAGTTCGACGCCGTCGAGCGATTGGGCCGTCGCGAGGGGCTTCTCGTGCGTCGGGATGTCAGCGGGGAGAACGTAGAGACAGGGCGGCGGGGTCTCGAAGGGGCCAAGGCGCGTCAGTCGTGTGGCTTCCGGAAGGCTTTTGAGCTTCGGACAGGGGCGGCCGATCGTACCGCAAATCATGTCCCAGATGACGAGACCATCGACGCGCTGGTTGCGGGCGATCATCTCGGCGCCCAGACGCGTGTGCAGGCCCGACCAGGCGTTCCGCCGCGGATCTGCGCCGACATTGGTGCAGAGGCTCCAAGTGATGAACTCGTCGGCTTCGGGCGGTCGCTCGAAAATGGTCGTGTTGGCGCCGTCCAGGCAGCCCTTGAGGTCGATCACCGCGGTGCGTCCGCTCTTCAGTCGCACATAGTAGTCGTTGCGGGCGCCAGCCTTGGTCCGATCCCAGCCCTGGATATGGCCGCCGTCCTCCATGTGGTTGAGGACGTGCTGAACAAACTCCCGCTTCCCCCTCATGGTCGCCGAGAATTCGCCGCGCACCTTCTCGATGGCGCCGCGAAAAATGGGCGAGCGATAGAAGTCCTTCTCCCCCAGGCCATGGTCGCCCAGCAGGTGAGCCTGTGTCTTGAGGACCTCGGCGAACCGTTCGATCTCGGCTCGGAGCTGAGGGTCCTGCTCGCAGGGGATGACGTTCACGCTGCCCGCCGCGCCGTCTCGCCGAGCCCGAGCAAGGGCTCAAAAATGTGCTCGGCCAGGTGCCGCACAACATCGACCGCCACGCCGTCGCCTGTCAGATGATAGGCCTCGTTGTAGTTGCGCGGCAGTTTGTACTCGTCGGGCAACCCCATCAGCCGGGCGGTTTCACGTGCGGAGATCAGGCGGGTCCGAACCTTGGGGCCGTCGACGACGATGATGACCTGACGGCTGGAGCCGCCGGCCGGCGTACGGAGGCAGCCGGCGACGTCATCGAACCGGACCTCGGTGCGCTGCACCTTGGCACCCGCCTCATCCTGGCGCGTCCGGCGATAGATGCCGCCCACCATCCGGCGGCCGGCGCGCTTGGCGGCTTCGACCTTCGCCAGGTTGATCGGCGACATCATGCCCAGCACCTGCCGAGTTTCGGCCGGCGAGTGCCACTCGACGCTGGTCGGCGCCTCCTCGATGACGTCGGCGAAGGTGGAATTGCGCCGGGGAGGTGAGGGGATGTTCCACCACACCATCCTGCGTCGCGCCGTCTTGCTGACCCCCTCGATCGCCCGGCAGAGGCCTGGTGTATGGAAGGGCGCGATCGGCCCCGGCGACAGCAGCGCGTCGTCTACGACCACGTCCTCATGCACGCCGATGATGAAGAGCCGCGGGCGCGACTGTGGAACGAAGAGCGCGGCGTTGATGACCAGGGCGCCATAACGGTAGCCGGCGTCGGCGAATGTCTTGCAGATCGCTTCAAAGTCCCGGCCGCCATGCGACGTCAGCGTGCCACAGACATTCTCGAGCGCGATGATCTTCGGCGCGCGGCCATCCGCCATCAGCGACTTCATCACGTCCCAGAACGGGTAGAAGGTTCCCGAGCGCTCTCCCTTGAGGCCGGCGCCGCCGCCTGCCAGGGACAGGTCCTGGCAAGGGAAGGATCCCCAGGCGAGGTCGGCAACGCCGGGGAGATCGTCCAGAGCGACCTCCCGGACGTCGCCGATCTTAAGCTCGCCTGTACAGTCCCAATTGGCTTGGTAGGTCAGGCCTTTCTTGTGGTCGAAGTCGTTGGCGAACAGGCAGGTCCAACCTTGGCCAAGCCCCGCGCGCGCCATGCCGCCGCCGGCGAAGAACTCGTAGAACTTAGGCATGTGACCTAAGGCCCTCCGCGGCGTTGTCTTCCGCCGGCATCCTCGCCAGCTTTTCTTCGATGGCTTCGGTTATCCAGGTGTTGCGCGAGATCGCGCCAGGCCGCGCAGCGCGGGCGGCGTCGATCGCCTCGAAGGTATCAGCGCTGAGCCGCAGATTGATGCGATCGAGTGAGCGGACATTGGTGGGTTTCGAATCGGGAAGCATGGCGCCAGGGTGGCGCCACAACGGCGCCCCGTCGAGAAGAGTTTCCATTTTGTTCTTGGGGCCTAATCTTCAAACTGGGAGCCAATGGCGAGCCGCGCAATCAGCATTACGATCAAGCGTGAACTGAGCCTCGATGACCTTGCCGCGCCGCCTGACGCCGCGGAGATCGAGGCCGCGCATGAGGATCGCTACCTCGACGGCAACCAGGCCTTCGTAGACCTGGGCGGCATGAGCTGGGCCAACCTCTCCGAGACGCTTGAGATCGAACGCCGGATTCTAGACCGTCTGGAGCGCGCTCCGGATCTCGATGAGGAGGAAGAAGCGGTCATCGAGGAGCTGGATGCGGAGTTTGGGGCCGACGCGCTTTGGGGTCTCGACCCGGGCGTGGCTTCGGCCACGATCGCCCTGTCGGCGCTTGGGGCCACCCCAGTTGCAAGCTGCAATGGCGGGGTCCTGGGCGGCCAGCACAAGGAAGCCTATCCGCTTGTGGCCTTTTACATGCCCACCGGGATCGCGGCCCGCGTTCATGAGTTAGCGACGGCGGCGCAAGCCGGCCTGATCGTCGATGACTCGGGCAGGGCCCAAATCTACGGCGGATCCTATCGCGAACTGCTGCGATTTGCTGAACTGACGTTGGAAGTGGGCGGCCTCGAAGCCGTGTAGGCGCAGACCTTCTGGCCGCGATCCTATCGCGCATCCCAGCTCTTGCGCGATGACTTTCCCGATCCCCGACGGGGCGGTGATCGGGACAGCACCAGCCTACGGTTTCAGCCGACCTCGGTGACGAGGCCCGCGCCGACCGTCCGGCCCCCTTCGCGGATGGCGAAGCGGACGCCGGCTTCGATGCCCACGGGCTTCATCAGCTCGAAGGCGATCTCGGCGCGGTCGCCCGGCTGGACGCTCGCGTCGCCGGCGATCTGAATGACGCCGGTCACGTCGCTCACGCCGAAGAACAGCTGCGGGCTGACGAAACCGCCGGCGAGTCTCGTCGCTATGCGCGCTACCTGCCGTTTTGGGCGTAGCGCCTTTAAAGCGCTAAGCCGAATTCGCGAACGAAATTACGCCGAACCGTTGTTG
This sequence comes from Phenylobacterium sp. GW823-FHT02A09, assembly GCF_058797775.1. Classification (NCBI taxonomy): domain Bacteria; kingdom Pseudomonadati; phylum Pseudomonadota; class Alphaproteobacteria; order Caulobacterales; family Caulobacteraceae; genus Phenylobacterium; species Phenylobacterium sp. GW823-FHT02A09. The sequence goes on from NZ_JBXAJZ010000004.1 coordinate 58,449, forward strand.
CGTAAGGGATCGCCATTTAATCGCAAATCGAATTGCCCACCGAATTCGGCATAAAAGCGCTAACCGAATTCGGTTCGTGCGGCTCTTAAAACGCTCACCAAAACAGCCACATCGCATTTAATCCCAAAATGGCATCGGACTATGTCTCGCTGCCATGAACCTCGGTGCTTGGCGTCGCCTAGGCGATATTCCGGTTCATTTCTCCGATCGTTGCTGGGACGGGTCTCGACGAGCCGAGCCGACCAGCGAAGCTATCTAAGCTGTGGCGAACGTCCCGTGCCTGGACGTTGACGCACCAGGCGACGCTCGCCACATAGGCGTCGTCGCGCACGATCGACCGGCGCTTGTCTCGCCTGATCAACGGACCCGTCGGCGACACTCTGTGCGACCGCCCAGAACGTGCGGCAGCGGCCTCGGAAACCGCCAGGTCCCTTCCTGGGATGTCGCCGTTCTGGCTTTCCCCTGTCATGGGCGCTTCGCCCTCTGGCGTTCGGGGGGGAGGCTTGATAAATGGGTCGCCCTCACCCGCGGGCGTGGTGAAACTGGTAGACGCGCTGGATTCAAAATCCAGTTCCGCAAGGAGTGTCGGTTCGAGCCCGACCGCCCGCACCACCTTCTCATAAGCATTCAGAGCATCGTGATGCTCTATTGGTTAGGGGAAGGCCTTCCCCTGCGCCCGAGCCAAAGATGTCTCGGCCTGCCCCTTCGAGCGGGGGAGTCCCGCAACGCCCCAGAGAAGTTCGGAGAGCGGCCGGCGGTCGCGCTCGGTCCCGCAGCTACGCTGCTCCTACGGGCGCGCCGTTTCGCGCGGCTTTGGCCGCCGCGGGCCGCTCGACGGCGCGTCCCGCCGCGCATGCGCGGCTCCTTGCAGCCTCACATGGGGATTTTAGTGTCAAGGCAGTCCCGCGACGGCCCATGTTCCGCATAGAGGGATTGGATCAGCGGACAGCCGGGGTCCTGCCCAGCGTCGCAGGCCCGCACGGAGTCAGCCAGGACCCGCTCCATACGCCTAAGGTCGGCGATCCGCGCTCGGACATCCGTCAGGTGCGATGCGGCGAGGGTTCTCACCTCGGCGCAGGAGGCTTGCCCACCACCGGCCAAGCCCAGCAGGGCGCGAACCTCATCCAGCGTAAAGCCTAGCTCACGGGCTCGCCGGACGAAGCCCAGCCGGCCAACGTGTTCACCGTCATAGCTGCGGTAGCGGCCGCGTCGCGGTGGGGGCGGCATCAGGCCGATCCGCTCGTAGTAGCGGATCGTCTCGATGTTGCAGCCCGTGCGGCGTGAGAGTTCGCCGATCTGAATCGCCTGTTCAGCCATGGAGCGCAGCTTTCGATTAGGGCTTGAGTCTGTAGTCACTACAGATGGCATGATGGTTCCTGTTGGACCAGGAGACGATCCCATGACGGCGAGCAGCGGGATTCAAGCCCGACGAGATGGACAGGGTCGGACGCCCGCCGAGACGGCTCTGAGCTGGACGGCGGTCGCCGCCGGGGCCGGCGCAGTCTTCGCCTGGGCTGCATGTTGCGTCCTGCCGATGTCGCTCGCGCTGGCGGGGCTAGGCCTGGGGGGCATGAGCCTGATCGCGGAGCAGCGCAGTTGGATCACCTTCGCCGCGTTGGCGGTGATCGGCGTGGGCTGGACCCTTACCTGGCGGCGGGCTCGGCGGTGCCGGGTCGACAGCGCCTGCGCTGCGCCGTCGCGGCTCGGGATCGGCCTGCTCGGCGCGGCCACCGTGCTGGTGCTCCTCGCCTTGATCTGGCAGCCAATCATCGAGCCCTGGGCTCTGACGCTGATCAGGAGCGCCCGGTGATGGACGCCGTGCAGATCCTGGCGCGCTCCACGCTCACCTGTCCGCACTGCGGCCATAAGGCGACAGAGACCATGCCGACCGATGCCTGCCAATATTTCTACGACTGCCAGGGCTGCGGCGCCGTCCTCAAGCCCAAGGCAGGCGACTGCTGCGTCTACTGTTCCTACGGCGACGTGCCATGTCCGCCGATCCAGGAGGACGGCGGCAAGGCATGCTGTGGCTGACAGGCGCCGCGGCGCTAGTTTGGCATCGACATTTGGAATCCAAGTCCAAGCCCGGTCCACGACCTGGCCGCTACCGCGCCAGATCAACCTCACATTCGGTCGCCACGTCACCGCGGCTGCACCCATATCCCGCATTCGCAGGTGTCGGGCTCAGAGGACGAGACCATTCTTCATTCCGGCTGATTAGGCCATGGCTGCAATCGGTTCGTCCGCCTGGATCCGTCAGGGTCGACTAGCCCTGCGGATTTCGTCGAGAGCGTCGTCTCTAGGCCTGTTGCACGACAGCTCCCTCGATGACGACGCCCTGCGTCACGTACTTCCAGAACGCCACCAGAAGCTTGCGCGCCAGCGCCACGATCGCGGACTTGCGCATGCGCCCGCCGTTGCGCTGAACGCGGTCTAGGAACCAGACGCTTAGCGCCGAGCCTGGCTGGTGCCGCGGCCACAGCCAGGCGACCTGGATCATCGTGGTCCGCAGTCGGGGATTGCCCGCTTTCGATACACCCTGTTCGTGGTCGATCGACCCGCTCTTCCAAGGGGTTGGGGCTAGCCCTGCGTAAGCTGCGAGCTGCCTTCTGTTGTCGAAGCGCCGATACAGCGCCTCCGACCAGAGTACGGCGGCGAACTCCGGCCCGATGCCCTTCAACCGGGCAAGCATTGTCGCCGGCGTCGGCGCCTCTGAACTCGCTGGCTCGACGAGCGCGTCGCGCTCCGCCTCCACCGCCTTCAGCTGGGCCAGCAAGATCTCGAGCCGGTCGAGTTCGCGTCTGATCTGGGTTTTAAGGCGGGCCGGCATCGGTCGGCCATCGCCGGTCGTCAGTTCCTCCAGCCGGGTCCGGCGGTTCCGGCGCAGGGGATCGTAGTCGAAGATTCCCTGGGCGCAGAGCAGGCCCTTGATCCGATTGGTGTGCTCGATCCGCTCGATCACCAACGTCTTGCGCTCGCGGCAGAGACGGCGGCGGTCTTCTTCTTCTGGCGTCGGCGCCCGCACCATTGAGCAGACGCGCGGCTCGCCACGCTTGTAGGCCATCAGCGTTCGGACCAACGTCTCGCCGTCGATCCGGTCGGTCTTGGCCCGCCGCCGCCGGCGGGAGGTCAGGATCGAGGCGGCATCGACCACGTGGCTCTCGATCCCTTCGTCCTCCAGCACGCGGTGGATCCAGAAGCCGTCCAGCCCGGCCTCCTGGATGGCGATGATCGGAAAGCTGCGGCCCAGCCGCGCGCTGGCCTTCTCGTTGAGCTGGGCGAACCGCCCCAGCAGTCCCGCGAGGTCGCCGGCCGGCACGACGTGCTTGGACAGCTTCTCCCCAGCGCCCGGCGACAGGGACGTGATCAGCCAGGTCGATCGGCTGAGTTCGAGAGATACGAAGATCGCGCCGAGATCGGTGCGGATGGCGCTGTGCTCGGGCGGGGAGTGATCGTGCATGGGTCGGGCTCCAAAGGGGTGAGGGTTCGGCGACCTCACTCTGCTGGAGCCAGAGCGGAGCGCACTACCCGCCCCATGGGATCTTCCTTGTTCGCGGCGAGCCAGCTCGCCGCCGTGCTTAGGGCTCCGCCCTCGGCGCGCTGCGGGGCGCCTTCCGCCCAGCTTCGGTTCGCGCTGGCCAAGACCGGCGGCTGCATCGGCATGCCCCTGCAGCCGGGTCCCCGCGAAGGCGCCCGCTCCGCTTGCACACCCGGTCTCGCCGACGGGCAGGGCTGCGAGGCGCGCCCTGCGCCTCGCAGCCCAACCCCAAAAGGAGGTCGTCATGACCACGAACGGCGAGATCGTCACTGGGACCGAGATCGAAATCCCCCTCAACAAGCTCAAGAAGTCGCCGCGCAACGCGCGCAAGGTTCCGCACAGCGACGCAGCCATCGAAGCGCTGGCGGCGAGCATCGGCGCCAAGAAGCTCCTTCAGAAGCCGGTGGTGGAGCCCGAACGCGACGACGCCGGTGGCCTCACCGGGTTCTGGCTCGTGACCATCGGGGAGGGGCGGCGGCTGGCGCTGCGGATGCTGGCCGCGCGGGGTCAAATCAAGAAGGCGCATTTGGTCCCGTGCGTGATCGATACGGAGTTCGATCCGCAAGAGATCAGCCTAGACGAAAACGTCACACGCTCGGCCATGCATCCAGCCGACCAGTTCGACGCGTTCCGCGATCTAAACGAACGGCTCGGCTGGGGCGCCGAGGAGATCGGGGGGCGGTTCGGGGTGTCGGCCCACGTTGTTCGCCAACGCCTGCGGCTCGCCACAGTCAGTCCCAGGCTGATGGGCGTCTATCGCGAAGGCGGCCTGACCCTCGATCAGCTCATGGCGTTCGCCGTGAGCGAAGATCACGAGCGCCAGGAACAGGTCTATGAGGCTCTATCCTACAACCGTTCGGCCAGCTTCATCCGGCAGGCGATGACGGAAGCCAAGGTGCGGGCCGAGGACCGGCGCGCGGTCTTTGTCGGCGTCGAGGCCTATGCCGAGGCAGGCGGCATGGTGCTCCGCGACCTCTTCACCGAGGACGGCGGCGGCTGGCTGGAGGACGTGGCGCTGCTCGACCGGCTGGTGGCCGAGAAGCTGGCCGCGCAGGCCCAGGCGCTACGGGATGCGGAAGGTTGGAAATGGGCCGAGGCGCATCTCGACTACCCTTCCGGCCACGGCCTCGCGCGTGTCTATCCGGTTCAGATCGAGCGCGGCGCCGACGATACCGAGAAGATCGCCGCGATTAGCGCTGAGTACGACGCGCTCACCGAGCAGTGGGCGGCGGTGGAGGACCTGCCGCAGGAGGTCGAGGCGCGGCTCGCCGAGATCGACGCCGAGCTGGACGCCTTCGGTGATGGCTATGCCTACCTCCCGGGCGACGTGGCGCGCGGCGGGGTGTTCGTCGTACTGGCCTGGGATGGATCGGTCCGGATCGAGCGCGGCTTCATCCGTCCCGAGGACATGGCCCCCGAGCCCGAAGTCGAGGCTGGGGAGGACGCCGTGTCGCCAGAGCGCGAGGGCGACGGCGGCGCCCAGGCGGAGGACGATGAGGACGGCGGCGCTCCGCTCTCCGACCGGCTGGTCGCCGAGCTGACGGCCTATCGGAGCGCCAGCCTGCGCGACGCCTTGGCCGAAAGCCCCGAGACGGCCTTGCTCTGCGTGGTGCACGCCCTGGTGCTGCACACCTTCTGCGGCGCAGGTACGGCCAGCTGCCTCGACATCCGAAGTGCGTCCCGCGCGCTGGCCAGCGAGGTGCAGGGCGTCGAGGACAGCCCCGCCGGACGCCGTATCAGCGAGCGGCATGACGCCTGGGCGCGGCAGGTTCCCGATCAGCCAGCCCTCGTCTGGGCCTTCGTGACCGACCTCGACACCGACAGCCGCATGGCGCTCCTGGCCCACTGCGTGGGCCTCTCCCTCGACGCCGTGCAGGGTTGGCAGCGCCGTAGCTTGGCGCTGGCCCATGCGGATGCTCTGGCGGGACGGCTGGCGCTCGACATGCGCGGCGACTGGCAGGCCGACGCCCGCAGCTATCTCGGGCGCGTGACCAAGGCGCGGATACTCGACGCCGTGGCAGAGGCCGTGGGCGCCGAAGCCGCTGAGCGCCTTGCGGGCCTCAAGAAGGCGCAGATGGTGGAGGCGGCCGAAGGCTTGCTGGCAGGGACCGGTTGGCTGCCTCGCCACTTGCGCACCGAGGACGCCGCCGCCCACGACGGGCCAGACCAGGAGGCTGCGATAGCGGCCTAGAGTCCGGATCGTCTTGCTTGGGCCGCGCATTCCCCGCCGCTGCGCGGCCCTCCTTCTTCCAGGCGGCGCCGGACTGTCGCTCAGGAGCGGGCGTTCGCGCCTTGCCGGTTTTCCCGCCGATCCGCGCCGCATGTCGATGGGGTGAGGCTCAACGCGCTGCAACCAAGCCGCCGTGAGCCGGGCCAGGGCCTCGGTGCTCAAGGGCTATCTCCACGTTCCCCTCCGCGCGCGCCCAGCGCGGCCTGCGATGGCCCGATCTGGCCGGAGGAAATGCGGCTGCGCCGCCGGCCGTCCTGGCGCAACGGCGCTGGCGAGTTTTCTTCCCCTGCCGGCTTCGCCGCCATTCCTCGCGAGACAAGAAAATCTCGCCAGCGCCGTCCTCCGCTCGCGCTGCGGGCCCTGCGGGCTGCGCGGCCGTCCGCCTCCGGACCTGCCGATCGCCATCGAGGTCGCGATGGGCGCGGCCCGAGAGAAGCAGACAGGAGACTTCCCCATGGCCACCATCGGCACCTTCACCCAGCACGAAGACGGCTCGATCAGCGGCGCCATCAAGACCCTCACCCTCAACGTCAAGGCGGCGCAGTTCCGACCGGCGGAGAAGGAAAACGACAAGGCCCCCGACTTCCGCATCTTCGCAGGCCAGACCGAGTTCGGCGCCGCCTGGAAGAAGGTTTCCCGCGAGAACCGCGAGTACCTCTCGGTCAAGTTGGACGATCCGAGCTTCGCCGCCCCGATCTACGCCAGTCTGGTCGACGCCGACGAGGGCTACAGCCTGATCTGGTCGCGCAGCCGCGCCGCCGACTGACCCCGCCAGCGCCCCGCTTCGGCGGGGCGCCGCTCCCCAACAAGACAATCTTGAGGAGGCCGCCATGGCGCGCCCCAACGAGACCGCTCGCCCGGACCTCTACGCCCGGGTCACAGCCAAGATCATCGCTGACCTCGAACACGGGGTCCGACCCTGGACCAAGCCCTGGTCCGCCGAACATCTCGCCGGCAAGATCAGCCGCCCGCTGCGCCACAACGGCCAGCCTTATAGCGGCATCAACGTCCTGCTGCTCTGGGCCGAGGCGACGGCCAGCGGCTTTTCGGCTCCGATCTGGATGACGTTTCGCCAGGCCCTAGAATTGGGCGCCCACGTCCGCAAAGGCGAGAGCGGCGCAACGGTGGTCTACGCCAACCGCATCACCCGCACCGAAGCTGGCGATGGCGGCGAGGACGTCGAACGTCAATTCCCGTTCCTGAAGGCCTACACCGTCTTCAACGTCGAACAGATCGAGGGACTGCCCGCGCACTACCGTGCTCTGGCTGCGCCGGTTCTGGACCCTGCCCAGCGGATCGCTCACGCCGACGCCTTCTTTGCAGCGACTGGCGCCGTCGTTCGTCACGGTGGCGACCAAGCCTACTACGCGATGGGACCAGACCATGTGCAGGTCCCGCCGTTCGAGTGCTTCGAAGACCCGGAGAGCTACTATGCGACCCTGGCGCACGAGTGCACCCACTGGACGCGGCATCCGACCCGGCTCGACCGCGACTTCGGGCGCAAGCGCTGGGGCGATGACGGCTATGCCCGCGAAGAGCTCGTCGCCGAACTCGGCGCGGCGTTCCTCTGCGCCGACCTTGGCCTCGAGCTTTCAGCTCGCGAGGACCATGCCGCCTATCTCGCCAGCTGGCTGGACGTGCTGAAGGGCGACAAGCGCTTCATCTTCACCGCCGCCGCCCATGCCCAGAAGGCCTGCGACTTCCTGCACGGGCTGCAGCCGCGAGCAGACTAGCGACGGTCGGAGCGTGCGGACCCCTCCGCACGCTCCGCACCGCCTAACCGCGTGCGGCCGTCTCGGCCGCCGCTTGCGCCCTGGCCTCGGCGAGCAGGCGTTCGCGGTCGGTCATGGCGAGGTCGCAGGCCGCGCCAAGATCGGAGGTCTTCGCGCAGTACCAGGCGCGCAGCTGGGCCAGGTCGTCATCCCAGGCGAGGGTCTCCAGGAACCCAACGGCGCTCTGGTGCAATCGGCCGACGTTTCGGTCGTTGGCGGCCAGGATGCGATCCTCATGCGGCGTCAGCTTGGTCAACAGATGGCCTTGCGGGTACTGGCTGCGGCTGGCCGCGAGGTAGAGCTGGAAGAGCGCGCCCTTGATCGAGGTCGCGCGGCGATGGCCGGCGGTCTCTTCCAGGCCCCGCTGCCGCTCGATCAAGGCTTGATGCAGCTCGTCCGCCGACGGGCCAGCTTCGAGCGCGTCGAGAGCCGCCACGAGTTCGACGTCGCAATCTGCGCCTTCGTGCAGCCAGCGACGGGTCCGGAGAATTTGAGCCGCCTCGACCGCCATCTGCTCGACCTCGCACGCGACGGCGAGCGCTTGGCGTTGGGCTGGCTTGCCAGGCGCCGGACGACGCCAGCGCTGGCGGACGGCGGGCGTCGTGGGCGCTGAGTGAGCTGCGTGATGATCGACGGCGATGGTCATGGTGGGAGTCCTCTCCTGAAGAGCCGCGTGCGGTTGCGGCGTTCGGGCGGCTTGCTCCGCCTGTCGCGAAGACTCCGTGAATTGGGGCGAACCCTCTGCACCCGGCTGGGGCGCCCGGTTGGGCGGGCGGGGGGGGGGGAGGTGCGATGCGTAGGCTTACGCGTCGCGCCTGCCGAGGGGAGGGGGCAGGGTAAGAGCCGTGGTCGAGGGCAGGATAGCCTTGCCGGCGGCGGTGTCTTACGCGAGGCGCAACGTGGCGATCTTCAACGTCCGACTGCCAGACGATCTCGCTGATCGGTTCGACGAGGCGGCCGCCTCGCACGGCGGTCGCTCGGTGGTGCTGCGCCGCCTGATCCATGAGGCCGCCGGGGCTTCGCAGGCCGGGGTCCAATTGCTCGAACGCGGTCGTCCGGCCAAGCTGACGGTGCGCCTGGCCGATCCCGACCTGGCGGCGCTTACCGCCGCAGCGGCGGAACTTGGCCTTACGCCGAATGCCTGGGCCGCCGCCCTGATCCGCCGGCGGCTCTCGAATCGTCCAGCTTTCAGCCGAGAGGGCGAGCGCGGGCTGATGGCCATCCAGACCGAGCTGCGCCGGATCGGCGTGAACCTCAACCAGATGGCCAGAGCCCTGAACACCGAGGTGATGGAGGGGCGGGTGCTGGACCTGCAACTCACCGAGGTCAGAGCTTTCCGCGACGAGCTGCGGGGGCGGCTTTCCGACCTCCGCGCCGCGCTGGCCGGCAACCTCGATTACTGGGAGGCGGCGTGGTGAGCGATTTTCGGACGGTCGAGGGGTTTGAAGACGTATGGCGGCCGGTGGCCCAGCCCCGACGGACCCCCGCTCGGGTGCTGCGGCCAGGTCGCGACGATGCGCGCGCGCGGCTGTCGCGCATCGCGCGACGCGCGCCCGAAGTCATGGTCAAGGTCACCGGCCGAACCCGAAGCGGTCCGCACCTTAAGGCGCACCTGGACTACATCTCGCGCAACGGAATGCTGGACCTGGAGGACGACCAGGGAGCGCGGCTTCAGGGGCGCGATGACGTCGCCGATCTCGCGCGGGATTGGGCCGCTCAGGCCGAACTGGATCGGACCCGCCGGTCCAACTCTCCGATGAGCCATTCGATCATCCTCTCGATGCCGGCCGGCACTGACCCTCAAGCCTTGCGTCTGGCGGCGCGAGCTTTCGCCAGGGAGATTTTTGAGGACCGCTTCGAGTATGTCTTCGCGCTCCACACGGACGCCGATCATCCGCACGTGCACCTGAGCGTCCGCAGCTCCGGTGTGCACGGCGAGCGGCTCAATCCGAAGAAGCCCGACCTGGAGCTCTGGCGCCAGGTCTTCGCCGAGGTGCTGCGCGAGCGTGGCGTCGAAGCCGAGGCGACACCGCGCCGCGCGCGCGGCGTGACGCGGCGGGCTGAACGCCAGGCGTTGCGACAGATGGCAGATCGTTCGCGCGCCGCGGCCGCTGGCCCGAGCCGCGCGCACCGCGAGGCGATGAAGGAGGCCGCCGCCGCCGCGTTCGGCGCTGACGCCGCCTTGCGCCCCTGGGAGAAGATGATCGGGCGCCAGCAGGCTCGTGTGCGTAGCCTCTATCTCCAGCAGGCCGCCTTGCTCGATCGCTCGCCGGACGCCGGTGATCGCGAGCTCGCCGCGCTCGTGCGGGCGTTCGTGAAGGAGATGCCGGCGCCCGATAGCCGGCGGTTGGCTCTGGCGCGTGCGTTAAGGGATCTCAGCGGTCGCTTGGAGCCGCAGCCTCAGGAGAAGGGGCGCGACCGGTAGCTAGGCTGCTACGCGGCTCTCCGGCTGAAGCTCTGGCGGACGCTCTGCCCCCAAGGACGCGTCGCGTGGGGTCTTGGTCGCCTTGGCCTTGAGGGCGGGGCGTCTGGCCGCACTAAGCGGATGGAGATTCTGGCGGTCTCGTGGGAAGGGTGATGATGTCGTCGAACTCGCGCCGACGATTGTGCTCCGCCATCGTGCCCCTCCCGCAGGGAGGATAGTGCGCGCGCCCGCTCGGCCACAATCGCCTTGCGGATCGGTGGGGCGTTGCAGGTCATCCGTTAGCGGTTTCGACTGCGCTCCTTGCCGACTGGGCGCTCGCCCTGATCGCGTCCAACCTTGGTCGGCGCCGGCTGGAACCGGGCGCCGCGTTCGAGCCAATAGGCGATCCGAGCCTTGGCCGCGTCGAGCGCGCGCTTCTGGACTAGCGGGTCGGCGACCCGGCTGCGAACGACCGTCTCGATCATCGCCAGGCGCAAGCGGCCGTCGGGATCCGCCTGCTGCGCGGGAGCCTTGAACTTTTCCTTGTCCTTGGTCGCCGTCGCACGGCCCGCCTTGGCTTCCAGCCGGCGTTCGAGAGCCTGGATCTCCCGTGCGCTCGGACGGTAGCCCTTCGCCTCCAGGCCGGCGGTCCGCATCGCCAGCCACGCCTCGCGCCGAAAGGAGGGATCACCTGAAATGACGACAGTCTCCCAGCCGCGGTGCTGCGCGATCTCCGCCATATGGCGCAGGGCGGCCGGATCGGCGCGAGCGGCGATGAGGCGGCCGCCTCGGTCCCTGAACGCGGGCTGTTTGACGAGACGGTCGACGTAGAAGGCGATCCCGCCCCGTTCCGGTTCGGTCAGGTAGCGGCGACGGAGAGCGTCGGGAACATCGCCTGCGGTTCGAGAGCCGCCCCGACTAACTGGTCGCAGAACGACGTCCGGGGAGGGTTGGTCATCAGCCATTTTTCGGGCTCCTGGACCGTTCCACGCGCTCTGCAGGGATGACGCCGGCGTCGATCACCATCTCCACCCAAGCGACAAGTTCTTCTTCACTCGCCTCGGCCCTGAGGGGGGGCATGCCGATAGTCAGGGGATCGGGCGCGGCGACAGAAGGGACAACTGGGTCGTCCGGCGATCGCTGGGCGGGCTCGACGAGAACGCTGTCGCGGGCCGACAACGAGACGACGGTTGGCGGCGGACTGACCCGCCGACGGAAGGCGCTTTCACGGAAGTATCGGAGCTTGTGCCCGCTGATCGGCGCCATGCCGGCGCGAAACACGAGGAGGCGATCACGCGGCATTTGCAGGAGTTCCTGAGGCAGCATCAGGGGGCGCGGCTGATCCGTCACGGTCATGGAGCGAGCGCCGGGCGAAAGCCCGACGGGACGGCTGCGGGCCCGCCCCTCGAAGGTGTAGGTCCCCAGCCGTTGCGACAGCTCACGGGCCACCTTGAGCTCCTTGGGTGCGAAGACGATCTCGGCGCCGCAATTGGCCATGATGTCTTCGGCGAGCTCGGCGCCATAGACGAACCTCAGTTGGGCAGGGCTTTGCAGGACCGGGAGGAGGCGAAGGCCGTAGCCGGCGACGTACGAAAAGGCGTGAGCGAGGACGCTGGCCTGACCCAGGCGCGCGAATTCGTCGAGCAGGACCAGGACCGGAACCTGATGGCGGCCGCTGGAAGGTAGCGATCGGGTGTTGAGGTCGATCAGCTGCTGAAAGAGCAGCCCGTAGAGCGGGGCGACGCGATCGAGGTTGTCGGGCGAGGTGCAGAGGTAGACGGCCATCTGTCGGTCGCGGATTTGCCTCAGGTCGAAATCGCTGGTTTCGGTGGCCGCCACGACCCGGGGATTGAGCCAGAGGTTCAACCGCGCGGTGATGGTTTGTTTGATCCCCGCGAAGGTGTTTTCGGACGCCGAGCAGAAATCGGTCAGCGCCGCGGCGGCGCCGATTGATAGGCCGGGCGTTTCGGCGCGACGCCGCCTCAGGCATTCCGAGAGGCGGTTGCGAAGGTCGGCCGCCGTCATGAGGCGATAGATTTCCCCGAACGTGAAGGGTGTGGCCGGGGTGGCCGCTATCAGCGCGCCGACGCCGATGAAGCCTGTGCGCGCGGCCTCCGCCCAGAACGGGTCTGTGCGGTCGGGGGAGGGGAAGAGCATCACCGCGATACGCTGCAGCTCGTCGAGCACCGCGATCGGATCGTCCCTGTCGATGTGGCCAAGCGGATTGTAGCGGGCGGTCCGGCCTTCCGGATCCAGCGGATCGAAGCAGGTGACCTGCTGGCCGTGGGCCGCACGGAATCCTGCCGACGCCGCCCAGTTTTCCCGCTTGATGTCGAGGACGACGAGGCTGCCGGACCAGCTCAGCAGGTTCGGTATCACGACGCCGACGCCCTTGCCCGACCGTGTCGGGGCGTAGAGCAGCACGTGTTCAGGTCCCCCGAAAACCAGCAGGCGTCCGTTCTTCTTCCCCACGATCACGCCATAGGTGTTCCTGAAGCCTTCGCGCCGGATATCGGCTTCCGTCGCAAGGCGGGCTGAGCCGTGCAACGGCGGCCGCGGTCGCTTCAACATGGCGCCTGCCAGGACGAACGCCGCGCCAGCGCCGCTTGCCGCGCCGATCATCAACCAAGCCCGCACCTGCGGGGCGCTCCGGTTGTCCCAGATCCATAGCCCCGAGGCCCACACGTCGGTCGAGCTGCTGAGGCCGCCCAGGCCCGCGAGGGTGACGAGGCACCCTAGCCAAACGCCGATCAGGCTTGATGCGCTCGCCAGCGCGACAAGCTGGAGCGGCCCTAGCCGGCGCATCGGCGATCGGGCTCGAACCAGACTTCGACAACCTGAAAGCGCCCCCCGACGCGCCTGACCTGGACGACTATGTCGACGAGCCGACGAAGGAGGTCGTGAATGTCGCCGCGGGGCAGGTCGCGGCCGCCCTGGCTCTCCTTCACGAGCAGGGTCAGCTGTTCGAAGGCTAGCCGGGCGGAGTTGGCGTGGATGGTCGTGATTGAGCCCGGATGTCCGGAATTGACGTTGCGGAGGTAGAAGTACGCGGCTTCATCGCGGAGCTCCTGGAGGAGGATGCGGTCAGGTCGCATCCTCAACGCGCTCTCCAGCAGGGCCTTCGGGCCGATCTGCGCCAGGCCCTGTCCATCCTTTGCATAGAGCAAATGGACGGCGTTCCGATGCGGCGTCTGCAGCTCGCGGGCGTCCTCGATCGTGATCAGTCGCTCGGCCTGCGGAATGAGTCGTATCAATCCTTTGGCCAGGGTCGTCTTGCCGGCGCCGGTCGCTCCGGAAATGAGAATGTTGCGGCGGCTTTCCACCGCCAGCGTGAAGAACGCGCGCCACTCACGGGCGCGATGCAGGTCCAGCAGGTGCTGGTCGAGCGTGTCGGCGGAATTGGACCCGGCGGAGACTTCGTCGAACAGTCCCTCGCCGATCATCTCTTCAAGATCGGCGGCGCGGCGAGAAGGTCTGCGAAAGGTCAGCGAGATGGAGTCCGCAGCCGGCGGCAGGACGATCTGGCAGCGCTCGCCGGTTGGCAGCACGGTGGTGCAGATCGGATGCTGATCCTGGACATCTTGCGCCGTGGCGGCCGCCGCCGCGATGGCGAGCGGACCCAGCCAATCTGGCGACAATTGGGGGGCCTCGATCCAGGTCCAGCGTCCTTCGCGCTCGACTGCGAACTCGCCGGGCTTGTTCACGACGATCTCAGTCACCCGCTCGTCGTCCAGGTGAGCGCGGAACGGATGTAGATAGTGCTCGAGCACGGTGGTGTCGCCGGCGGGCACCCTTATCGGGCCTTCAGGCGGTAGACGGGGCCGAAGTCGAGATCCACCGCGGTAAAGATCGCGACTTCCTCTCCGTGGCGTTTGCGCAGGGAGGGCGGGATATCGATCGACTTTTCGACTGCGACGGCTGCTGCCGCGGACGGCTCGCGGACAAGGTACCCGTACTCGTTGCTTCCGACCTCGGCGACGCCCAGGTCGAGAATGGACAGGACGACCGCCCCGCCAAAGCGGTCCCAGAAGTGGGTGTCCAGATCGCCGTCGAAGCCGGCGCGACCAAGCGGGTCGCTCGCGGGCGACGAGAGCTGAACTGCGACGCCGCTGGGCGTCAGCGCTCGGGTCCAGAGCACGAACAGCCGTCGCTGCCCCTGGCGCATGCCCGCGCGATACTCCCCGAGCACGCGAGATCCCTTCTCCAGCACCACGACCACACCGGTCGCCGAGTAGACATCACGTGTGATGAGACAGCTGACATACCCGGGCGTGGAGCTGTCCAGGGCTGTTTCCAGAACGCAAGGAATGAGGGTTCCTGCGACCAGCATCAGATCGCGTTGGGCAAGGCGGCTGGCCTTGACGCTGGCGATGTCAGAGCCGCGCCGAAGCTGGTCGAGCTCCGTCTCGGGCGTCGGCGTGGCGGTGCTCGCCGGGCGTATGACGGGGTCGATTCTGGAAGAAGGCTGCGAGTAGGCGAGCATCGACGAAGGCGCCGGCGGCGTGTCTGGTCCAGGCGCGGGGATGGACGAGCCGGATGGCCGCTGGCGCCCCGGTGACGCGGGTTCGGTTGGCGTCGCGGTCGATGGATCAGCGAGGGGACGGGGGCTGTCGGCCGTCGCCTCCGCGCGCACCGCTTCGAAGGGGACAATCTGCTGTACGGGCCGTTTCGGCGGTGGCCGCGGCGCGCGTGGGTGTTCCTGACGCCAGGTCACGGCCGCGAACACCGCACAACCCAGGACGAGACCAGCCAAGGCGATGGCCTTGCCGCGGGCCCCGTCGGCGCGTCCAGAGACAGGCGTGATCGTGCGATTGAGATCGGCGCGAGCGTCAGGAGAGGTGCTCGCGGCGGCGACGTCGGAGACATCCTCGTTCATGGCTTGGGAGCCAGGCTGCGTTCGACTTCCGGCGAGGCCGTCAGCGTCCCCGTGGCGGCGCCCGCGGGGCCAGGCGCACGATTGCGGATGCAGAGGACCTGGCGACCCCGGCGAAGCCGGAACAGGGCCGCCCTCTCGTGGATCACTACGAACTCACCGCGGACATCAAACTGCGCGAGCCGTTCGCCGCCGTCTTCATCCACGACGTAGATCGCTGCGAGCGCCTGAGACGCCGGAAACCGCATCACCGTGAAGCGGCCGTTGTCGGAGACCTCCGAAGGCGCGAGAGAGAAGGCCCCCTGGAGCTCGTAGTCGAGGTTTCTTGGCCCTTCGATCGCGCCCCGCTCGAGTTTCAGCTGAAGGATCTTCTGCTCCAGTGCGAGGGCCTCGGCAGTCAGCGTCTTGCTCAGTCGGTCGGCTTCCTCAGACGGGTATCGAAACCGCAGGACGAAGACGGCGCGCTCAGCCGGCTTGGTCGAGAGCGGTGCAAGTTCGAAGGCGTAATGGCGACCTCGGCCCGCGCCCGTGTTGGTCGACACCAAAAGGTTCGACGTTGCTGGCGTACCCCGCGGTTTGATGAACAGGACCGGGCCTTCGGCGGCGACCTCCCATGCGGTTGGCTGGCCGAGCGCGACGTGTTGGATGGCCTCGCCGTCGCCGAAGATGACCTGAAGGGCGGCCCGCGGCGAAGCGGCCAGGCGCACGACCCGGTTCGCATCGTAGTCCACGATCCTGATCCTTGGGTCTGGCGCGGACGCCGGGTCCGCCGCTGCGACTGGGAGCGGAAGTCCGGCGAGCAGTAGGAAGATCAACGCTCGACGTTTCATGGCGCCACCTCAGCGTCCGCCCGATAGCTCGAAACCTGAAAGCCCAGGGGGTTGGCGAGCCGGTCGGCTTCGCGCATCGGCGCCTTGGCGTAGCTGAAGGCCACGGTTGCGATCCAATCGCTTTCCTCGACCTGCGCGCCGCGACGATTGATCCGATGAAATCTGACGTTCGCGACGTCGGGGGCGATGAAGCTGATCGCCCTGATCTCGATGAGCGCTTCCGCCGCCTCGCCCAGCACCACCTGCGGACTGGCCGGGTTGCTGGGCCGGAACGCCGCGGCCCAACGCTGTTGCTCTTGCGGCGTGGACATCAGCGACACCTGCCGGAAATTGGCTTCGGCGGCGCTCGGCAGCCAGCCTTCCCGGGCTCGGACATAGGTCGCGAGAAACGACTTGGTGACGGCCTCGTCATAGGCACGCTGCTGCACGTCTTTGAGCGCTGTCATGACCTCCACGGCGCCTGTCGCACGGTCGACGCGCACGACATATGGCTCGACCGACTTCAGCGGAGTGAGGGCTGCGAGCGCCACGACCGCCGCCGTTGCGAGCAGGCCGGCCAGGCCGGCCACCCCCCAGGCCAGTTGCGCGGACCGGCGGGCGGCGGCCAATCGGTCGGCGTCCCAGCTCGTGGCTTCCGCGAAGTAGGCGCGGAGGTCGGCGGCGGGCACGCCGTTCATCGGCCGCCTCCACAGGCGGCAGCAGCAGATTCTGTCGGCGCTGGGCCGTGGTTCAACACCGAGCCGTAAGGGTTTGCCGGGCGCCGTTGCCCTTGGCAGGCGCCCGAGGCCGCGCCCTGGCAGGCGGCCATGAGCAGAACGGCCACAATGCAGATCAGCGTGCGCCTGATCATGTGCTCCTCGCTGGGCGAATGGACCCGCCGCCGGTCGGCGGGCGGGTCGTGAAGGGCGCGGAATGCAATGCGGCGGCCGGGGAGCGGAAGGCGCTGGCGCCGGCGGTCGCGAAGTCGGCGATTCCCGCGCTGGCGCCGCCCGCGATGCCGGCGGCGATGGCGGGGGTTTGCAGGAAGAAGATGGCGGCCAGGAAACACAGCGCGACGAACAGGAGGCCCCCCACCATGGGATCGTGTCCGTCGATCGCAGACCATTGATCGCCGACCAGCGAGAGCACCAGCTGGAAGACGCTGATGATCAGGGCGAAGAGCACAAGGTAGTTCACCGCCTGGCTCAACCAGCCGAAGAAGTAGCGCCTTGTTCCGTCGAAGAGGGCGCAGGCGACGAAGATGGGCCCGAGCGCGATCAGGAGGGCCAGCGCGATCTTGGCGATCATGACGATGCCAAACCCCAGCGCCGCCGCGGCGGCGCCGATCAGGAAGACCGCGGCGGCCATCAGCCACGGTGCGATGTCGATCGCGCTCCCGGTGTCGGCGATCTTCTGGCCGAGATAGGCGCCGCGGGCGAAGAACTGGTCGAAGGCCGCGCCGGGCTCCTGCGCCGCGCCGCCGCTGATGGCTTGCGCCAGGGCCTCCGGAAGCGTCCGAAAGAGCGGCTCTGCGACCCAGTCGCCATACGCGACGCTGGTCGCGAGCATATAGATGACGGCGAGCTTCAGGGAGCGGACGGCGAAGTCCATGAAGGGCTCGGCGATAGCGCCGCGCAGGATCGCAAACCCGTAGAGCAGCACATACAGGACCAAGGCGAGCCGCATGGGGCCAGCCAATTCAGCCACCATCCCAGAAGCGCCCTGGGTCAGAAACTGCTCGAGCCGATCATCAATGAAGGCGTAGGCTGGACCGAAGACGGCGAATGGCATGGCGTCCTCAGAGTGCTTCTTTGTAGAGGGTGCGCCGAGCGGCGGCGCGTGCATCGCGCTCTCCCGCAAGCGCCCGCTCGCAAACTTCGCCGGATCGCTCGCCGGACCTGCAGGCCTTGAGAAGCTCGGCTCGGGCCTCGTGGCCCTGGGGCGAACACCCGGCCAGGGCCGCCCCGAGGATCAGCACCCGGATCATTGGAAGGCCTCTCGATAGAGCGCCAAGCGCGCGTCGGCCGCTGTCCGGCTGCGCTCGTGATCGCGTTGCGTTTGCAGCCGCTCCTCGGCCGCCTGCGCCATGGCCAGGCCTTGCAAGCGCATTTGATCATTCGCGATCATCGCCTGCTCAGCGGCCAGGCGCGCTTGAATGTCCATGACCGCTCTGGCGTTGGTCGCGGTGTCGAGCGCACTCGCGATTTCGGCCAGGCCGTCCAAGCGCTCGGACCCCACATCGGCCGCTTGGCGGCCAAGTGCGAGATCGCGAGCTGCGCGGTCGCCGATGCGCTCGAGCTCCTGCCCAAGCACGTCGCCAGGCTTGGCCGAGAAGAGCCGGTGCGTCTGGCGAATGAGGTCGGCCGTCTCGCCGAGTTCCCCCAGTCCTGAGAAGTCGCCATTCGACGCGGCGACGTAGGTTTCGATCTGCGGGACGAATGCGCGAAGCGCTGGCGTGGACAGGGCGGCGGCCAGGCTGTTCACGTCCGAGATCTGATTGAATCCGTCGTAGAGGCGCTTGGCCTCGATGACCTGGGACTTCAGCTCGTTCAACTGGTTGAGGGCCGTCTGCGCCTGCTGGAGCAGGTTCGCATAGGCCGTCGGGTCGTGGACGATGACCTGCGCCGACACGGGCTGAGGTTGGGTGGCGAGCCACACGCTCGCGATCGAAGCTAGTAGCGCGCGTTTCATAGGAGGTTTCTCCGAGCATTCTGGAAAGGCAGACGCCAACGATCGGGATCGTCGCCGTGCAGGCCGCGAATGCGATCGAGCAGCTCAACGGTTTGGGTCCGGCCCGACAGCACGGCCAATTCGTCGTCGAGGCCGGTCAGGTCCAGGTCGACGACGATGGAGTTGTGACCCTGTTTCACCAGGAAGTGCCGCCGCTCCGGCGACATCTCATCACGAACCAGCGCGAACTCGCGTTCGCTCAGGCCAAAGCCTTCCCTGTAGTCGCGCTCGGTAGCGCTGGAATTGGGCAGGAAGATCTTGGTCGCGCATTGCTCGACGATGGTGTGGGCGATCGGCGAGCGAAGGACATCCGCAGGCGACTGGGTGCCAAACACCATGAAGGCGTTCTGCTTGCGAAAGGTCTTCAGGCCGTCCTGCGCCAGGCCCTGGAAGGCTTCATCGCCCAAGGCCTTCCAGAACTCGTCGATGTCGAGGACGAGGCGCTGGCCATCGACGAGCACCTGCAGTCGATGCAGGAGGTACATCATTACCGGCGTACGGATTTCCGGGACGTCGAGGATGTGGGTGATGTCGAAGCCCAGAAAGCGGTTGCTCAGGTCGAGTGCGTCGGCCTCGCCGTCGAAGACCCAGCCAAGGGGATTGCCGCGTCGCCAACGCTCCAGCCGGGCGCCGATACCGTCGGCGTCGCGTTGGCCGAGCAGCGCTCGAAGCGCTGAGATGGATCTCTGCCTCGGTGGAAGGGGGCTGAGGGCCGCGAGCGCCGCATCTATCGCACGCGCCTCCCGCGGCGTGATCTGCCCGTCGGGCGCCGCCAGCTGCTGGATCAGGCGGCTGAGGAACGTCCGGTCGGCAGGCGTGTCGCCAAGCGCCTTCAGGGGCGCAAAGCCTGTCGGCTCCCCAGGCCGTAGCGCCAGATAGGTTCCGCCACAGGCGCGGACGAAAATCTCCGCCCCGCGATCCTTGTCGATGAAGACTTGGCGGGCGCCGAACTTTTCCAGTTGGGCGAGCAGGAAGTTCTGCACGACCGTCTTGCCCGCTCCCGTCGGGCCGCAGACGAAGGTGTGTCCGACGTCTCCGACATGAAAGCTGAAATGGAACGGGGATGCAGCCGAGCTGCGCAGCAGGGCGACGGCCGGTCCCCAATGATTGCCCTCCAGCCGACCGCTGGGATGGGTGTGCAGGGGGGCGAAGCTCGCGAAATTGCGGCTGGTGATCGCGGCGGGCCGGAGTCGGAAGCGGAATGCGCCAGGGAATTGGGCCCAGAAGGCCGCTTCAAGGCCGAGGTCCTCGCGCGCGACGACCAGGCCGCTGTCGGCCATCAGGGCGCGGGCCTTGGCCAGACGGTTCGCCAGCTCCCCCGGCGCGGCGCCATAGACAAGGACCGAGGCTTGATGGTCGCCGAGAACGAACCTGTTGGAAACGAGATCGTCGAGGGCCTCTTCGAGGCCCGACACCTGGGAAGCGGCGCGGTCGCGGGCCGAAACCATCTGGTTCTGCTTGCGCGCGAGGAGAGCGCGAGCCGCCGGCTTGGAGAGGAAGCTGAAGGATTGGGCCACGACGAGCGGGAAGGGCGCTGCGAGCAGGTCGTTCCAGAGCCCGGGACGGGTCGAGGCGGGGTACTCCTTGACGCCGAGGACCCCAGCAAAGGTCTCTCGCGAGGCCTCGCGAATTTCCAGCGCCTCGCGCCCAAAGATCAAGCGGGCCGAATAGATCGACGCGCCCAGGTGGCCCCGCACGAGCGGAACCGGTTCGCTGCGCCCGGTGAGGATGAGGCGCATGAGCTCCATGGGTTCTGAGAAGACCAGATCATTGCGCGTTCGCAGGCCAAGCGGCGTCGGGCCGTACCGACCGAGGTGCTGAGTCAGATTGCGCCCAGCGTCTTCGATGCGGCGTATCGCGTTGCTCTCTGCGGCCTGGTCAGCGGAACGATCGAGGCGTCCGAACAGGGCCTGCAGGCGGCTTGGGAGGGCGCGCCCGGCGTGAAGCACAAGCGTCAGGTAGAGTTCGTTGATGAAAAGCCGTTCGCATTGGAGACGGTCGCGGTAGGCGTGGTCGAGTTCGGCGGCGAAACGTGAGCGAAAGCGACCGTTGGGGTAGTCCTCGGAAGCCCTTCGGACGACGTGGTGCCAGATCGCCAACTGGTCGTCGGCGAGATTACGCCAGGTGTTGTTGAGCTTGGCGTGGAGGTCGTTGAGGTCGCGTGGATCCGCTGTTTCGAAACTCGTCCCTTCCAGCCGAAAGCTCAGCATCAAGGCGCCTGTGTCGAGGAGGACTACCTGGTCGTTAAGGTGACGGGCGAATGGAAGAGCCGCGTCAGGCTCTTGCTCGCGCTTGCGCAGCTTGGCTGAGATCGGGCGGACGGATTTAGGCACGACGCCGCCTCAGAGCCGCGTGGCGCGTGAGCGGCAACGGGGTCGCCGAGCTGCCGCCCCACGCCTGGGTGTTGCGGGCCCGACCTCTCGTCTCAAGGTGAAGATAGAGAACCCGGAAGGCGTTGGGATCGCTTCGGCAGACCGCCTGAAAGACGAGGTGCAGACCCGGTGCGATGAGAAGGTAGAGCATCGAGTCCGCGGCGAGGAAGGCCACCGCAGAGACAAGCAGGTTGACGCCCACCGCCTCCATTGGAACGCCGAGCACGGTCGCTGGCCTTGTACAGGCCAGAAAGAGAATGTCCTCGGTCAGGCGTTCTGGGACCGAGCTCATGTCAGCCCCCCGTGATCATGTCGACGATGGTGGCCGCGCCGAAGATGACGATGATCCCGACGATGACCGTGCCGGCGCGGCGCAGGTCCAGGTGGCCGAACATCCAGGCGATGCCGGTGGCGATGACGGCCAGGATGGCCAGTCCGCGAACGATGCCGCTGCTCAGCAGGTCGATGATGTTCTGGATGAAGGCGCCGATATCGCCGCCCACGCCGCTGGCCTGCGCAAAAGCCGGCGTTGCGGCGGCGCTCGCGACCGCGGCCAGCAGCAGGACATAGGTGTTGCGGGAACGATTCATTGGGCGGGTTCCGGTTGAGGGGAGAAGACGAAGCTGGTGCGCCATTTGACTTCGCGTGCGACGGCGAAGGCGTCCCAGCTCGGCGCCGGGGGCTCGGCCTCTTCGGGCGCGGGGTCCTGCTGGCCGAAGCGTTCGGCCGCAGCCACGACCTTGGCGACGTAGCCGTTTCGAATGCCGCGTTCGGGATGTCCGGTGTTGTAGTGGGATAGCGCTGTTCTCAATGCCGTCTGAGGAGCCTGGTCGGCGGCCCGGGCGCGGTCGAAGCCCTCGCGAAGGACAGCGGCCGACGCCGCCAGGTTCTCGCATGGGTCGAATGCGGCCTCTATCGAGAGGTTCAATCGATCGAGGTTGCGGCTGTTGATCTGAGCGAGTCCGAGATCGATGCTCGCGCCGCTTTCAATCAGCCGCTTCGCCGCGGCGATCGCGTCGGGGGCGTTGGTGGACCGCACCTGGCGATGTGGTGGGCCGTTGACGCCAATCGCCAGCGGATCAAAGCCACTCTCCACCTCGGCGATGCCGAGCAGCGTCGCGTGGGCGACGTTTGGCGCGCAGCGCTCGATGAGCGCTCGCATCTCCGCAAGCTCAAGCATCATGGCTCGCAAGCCCGGCCGACGATGGACGAAGGAAGGTGGGTCATCAGCGCCTCCTGACTTGACCTTGGCAGGGAGGCGGTGACGGAGGAGAGCCGTAAGGCTACTCGCTATGGGCAGGTAGCCTTACGGCCTTCGAGCGAGCAGACCGAGGTCGAGCGCTTTGAGGACCGCCTGGAAGCGTGTTCTGACATTCAGGTGCGCACACACCTTGGACAGATGCCCCTCTACCGTCCGGCTGGAAATCCCGAGAATGCCGCCAATATCGCTGGCGCTCTTACCTTCCTGAACCCACGCTAGGCATTGAAGCTGCCGATCAGTGATCGCACGCAACTCGATAGCGGAGAGGTCCGCCGTCAGTGTCGCCTCACGGGATCGGGGACCGGAAGCGCTCCTCGCCTCGATCAAAGCGCCTTGAGAATCCACAGCGTCTATCGTCATCTGATGTTCGCCTTGCTCTAGGGGAGGTCCTCGTCTTCAGCGGGGCGGCTGGGCGCTGATTCAGCGCTCAGCCATGTCTCTGCTGCAGCTCGCCGGTCGCCCAGCGAGGATGCGAGCTTCTCGAAAGTCACCGTGAATGCGCCGATCAGCGTCACGACGTCGAGCTGGCCGAGATCCTCTCCGACCTGGCCGTGAAATCGCTTCAACGCCATTGCGTGAATGAGCGTCAGCTTGTGGTCTGCGCAGCGCACCGCGAGATTGGGGTCGGCCAGATAGAGCCCCGCGACGATCGCTAGGGGATCGCTGTCCGTGAGGTTCGCAAAGCGAAAAAGACGCTCGAGACGGATTTCGCCGTCGCCGGCCTCGAAGCGCTCGTAGGAGCGCATGGACATCGCCATCGCGCGAGCAGCCTGCCGTACGCTCCATCCGCGACGTCGGCGGATGGAGCGAAGCATGGACGCCAGGAGATCGCTCTGCGTCGCCCGGTCGGGAGGTCGGGGGAACATTCAGCCGCCGCCGTCGATAATTTAAACCCATGCGGGAAACAGCGCCTGCGACGCGTCCTACGGTAGGGATGATTGCGCACGGTATCGGCTGTAATCAATAGGTAAAAGTGGAGGTATACTGACGTTATTCGAGAGAATATGCCGTCATTTTTTGTCGGAAAGCCCGTCAATCCAATAGCTTAAATGATCGCAGAATGTCGCGTTCGGACACATTCTTGCATCGTATTGATTGTGGGATGATCGGGCCTTGGTTTGGCTTGGCCCGGGCTTGTATTTCCGATGTTCCTACAGCGCGCGACTGCCCTGGGGGCTCGTTTTGCCTCGAACGCGTGATCCATTCGGTAGCGTGTTGCGTGCGCTGCGAAGCCGGCTAGCCGATGGCGTCTATGCGCCTGGTGAAGCCTTGGCGATCGTTGAACTGGCCCAGGAGTTCGAGTTCAGCACGACGCCCATTCGAGAGGCTCTTGGCTGGCTCGCGGGAGAGCAAGTCATTGAGGAGCGGCGTGGGGCCGGCTTCAGTTGCTGGCGGGTTGAGTACGATCTTCTGCTGTCGCTCTACGATCTACATGAGGCCTATGTGAGGCTGGCGCTGCAGAGCCTCGGCGCTCGTCGGGACTTGGGCGTGCTGATCGAGAGTGGCGAAGCGCCAGCAGGCGCTGAGCCAATACGCCAGGCCGCACGGACCTTCCGAAGTCTGGTCGCCGCGTCCGGCAATATGCCGCTGTTCCAGGCCCATGGCGCCCTGACGGTGAGGCTGGGAAACATCCGGCGCGCCGAAAACGCAGTCTTGCTCGATCAGCACGGCGAGCTTGCGGCGTTCGAGGCAGTCGATTGGAACTGCGAGGCGTTGAGCGCCTGGACGACGCGATATCACAGAGTGCGGCGTGATCACGCGGCGGAAACACTGAAGCATATGGCGTCAGGGCAAATATATTATCGTATCTAGGGAATATATCTTGAATGCAATTCTCACGGCGGGCCTGCTCTATTCGCCACAATGAGTGGTGTTAAGCAAGCGGAGGGCGAAATGCTCTACTTCCGTAACTTCCTTCGCCATGGACTCACCTGCTTTGGCGACGCCAAAAGGCTGACCAAGGGCTATCCCGACGGTGAGTTCATCGAGCTGGCTGGCGACCGCTACGACGAGGTCTGAGACCTCGCCGTGACCAACCCGGCGCCGGCTCGCCGGCGCCGGGCGTTCGCGACGTCAGAGGAGCGCCCTTCGCCGCCATGCACCTTTCCCCAGACTGCCATCTAGCCGTCGTTGCGGACGACCTCGTGTTTCTGGATGCACGCCGAGGCGTCTACCTTTGCCTTCCGGGCTCCGCCGGCAGCGTCGTTCGTGGCCGCGACGGTGAGATGGCGGTTTACGAGCCATCGCTTCAGGAGCGGCTCAGCAACGCCGGAATGCTCTCGTCGCCCCATCCGGGCAGCAACGACCGCTCGCTCGCGGCGCCGCCGGATCGGCCGGAACGCGATCTGCCCGACGGGAGGCCCGCGCGGTTCACCATCCCGGCGATCGCCGATCTACTCATTGTCTACTTCAGCGCAACGTGGCGCTTTCGGGTCCGATCATTTGGGGCTGTCGTCGAATGGGCGCGGCGCAGTGGCTGCACAAGGCAAGTCAGGGCCGGCGACCTGTTCGAAGATGTCCGCCTCTTTCAGGTCTGCTTGCCTTGGCTGCCATTCCAAGGACGCTGTCTGCTCCGCTCGTTTCTTCTACTGGAATTCTTGCGTCGACGAGGCCACGCCGAGATCCGCTGGGTGTTCGGTGTCGCGACCTGGCCGTTTTCCGCGCACTGCTGGCTGCAGATCGGCAGCGCGGCGCTTGATGATCAGGTGGGCCGCCTGACCCGCTATACGCCGATCATGGCGGTGTAGGCCTATGCCGGACTACGTCGCACTCCATTGGAATGTCGATTGCGAAGTCTCCCATCGGATCGGCTGGGTCCAGCGGGCGATATCGCAGGACGAGACTTGGCGGCTCGCCATCGACGAACCGGGGCGGCTTGTCGCCGTATCGGCGCCCGCCGCTCTGAATGTCCGCCGGATGTCGGACGGTGCAGTTGTCATCGGCGACGTCTTTGCGCGTGACGGAGGCGACCCTAGCTGGCCGCCGGGGGGCGCCGCGGGCTTCCCCGCGGTCTGCCGAACGCTCGTCGAAGAAGCTTGGGGGAGATACGTTGCTCTTGGACCGCCGGAGGCCGGTCGAGCCGCGGTCCTTCGGGACCCAATGGGTGGTTTGGAGTGCATCACCTTCGACGCCGCCGGGGCGCAGGTGGTCGCCTCGACTCTGCCAGACTGGCTGATTGTAGGGCTCTCGCCGAAGCTGTCGATCGACTGGAGCTTCCTGCATCGCCAGTTCGGCCGCAGAGGCATAGCTGGCGGAGCAGCGCTTTGGGGCGCTCAAGCGCTCGCGCCTGGCGAGTACCTGGACACGGTGGGCAAGGGGAAAATGCTCTGGCTCCCCGCAGATATCGCGCGGCGTGGGCCGACGGCAGATGAGACGCTCGTCGGCCTTGTCGATATGTGCATCAAGGCGCTGACGAGCGGCCGTCGCGTTCTCACTGAGGTGTCCGGAGGCTTCGACTCCGCCGTCGTGGCCAGCGCCCTTGGCGCGATCCCTTCTTCCAGAGAAGGCCCCGATCTCATCAACTACCATACCGAGGAGATCGAGGGCGACGAGCGCGCCTATGCCCGGCTCGTCGCTGACAGGACCGGGCTGAACCTGATCGAGCGCCGGAAGCCGGAGTTTGCGTTCGATGAGGCGTCCCTCAGGGAGTTTTCGGGTGCAGTAGGCCCGGCGATATGGGGCGTAGACGCTCGCTATGATCGAGATGTCGCCGATCAGTGCAGGGCTCTCGGCGCGGACGCCATTCTGAGTGGGAAAGGTGGTGACAGCGTCTTCTTTCAGATGCCGACACCGATGGTGTTCGCCGATCGCCTGAGGTCCCGCGGCCTGGCGAGCCTGACTGAGCCTATCCTTCCGAGCGTGGCGCGCTGGACGCGGCGGTCGGTCTGGTCTGTGCTTGGCTCGGCTCTCTTCTGCGATGTCACGGGCCGCCGCGTCAGCGATCATCCCTGGCTGAGCGAAATCTCCGATCTTCCGCCAGGAAAGCGTCTGCATCTGCGGAGCTTGACCCAATGCTTGAGCTTCGCTGGGCCCTCGCGTCGGGCCAGCGCGGCTCATTTCATCCACCCGCTGTTGGCGCAGCCAGTCGTCGAACACTGCCTTTCGCGCCCAAGTTTCGAACTCACCCAAGGCCGTCGCGATCGGGCATATGCGAGGACCTGCTTCGAGGCGCGGTTGCCGCCGGAGATCGCCTGGCGGCATGGAAAAGGGGACGCGACTGCCCATTTCGGCCGAGCTGTCGCAGCACATCTCCAGTTTCTACGCAGCTATCTGCTTGAGGGCCTGTTAGCGACCCAGGGCGTTCTCGATCGGCGCCGCCTGGAGCGCAGTTTGTCCCTCGACCGCCTCATCTGGAGCGGCGGCGCCGGCGACGTGCTGCAGGCCGCGGCGATGGAGGGATGGGCGCGCGGCTGGGAGCGGCGGCTACGGACTTCGGCCTAGAGCCAGATGCGTCGAGTCCTGGAGCTCCGATCGTCGCGGAGAGCCAGGAGAACACGCGATCGTACATGTCGCGAACGTTGCCGGGGCTCGATATGACGTGGCCCTCGCCCCAATAGGTAGCCAGGGCAGCCGGCTTGCCCTGGCGATAGAGCGCCGAATACACGCTCTGGGCTTGCCCGAGGGCGATCGAGTCCTGATCGCCCTGGATCAGCAGGACCGGTGCAGAGATCCGATCGACCTGGCTGAAGGGGCTGTTTCGAGCGTAGCGCTCCGGATCGGTCCAGGGGGGCCCCCCCATGCCGGCAGCCTTCTCGACCCACCCCTGTCCCCAGTTGGTCGAAGGGCCGAGGTCGGCGCTGACAGCGAAGTCTGGCGGTATCGCACCCCAATGAGCGGATAGATCGGAGATGCCCGCCGAGACGATGATCGCGCCGAACCTCTCCGAGCGCGTCGCGGCGACCAGAGCTGCGTATCCGCCGTAGCTGTGTCCCCAGATGGCGATTCGTCGGGGATCAACAAAGCCGCTGGACACCGCCGTCTCGACCGCGGCGCTGATCTGTTCGGTGAGACCCGACGCCGGCTCGGATGTGCCGACTGGCTCGGTCAGGCTGGGAACAAGGACCGCATAGCCGCGCGCGGCCAGTAGCTGGGGATTGGTGTAGAGCGTCAGGGCTCCTGGCGCGTATTTCGACGGCGGGGCCGGATAGATCGCACCCGGATAGGGGACTACGATCAAAGGCAGCCGCGCACCTTCCTGGCGGCCGGGGGGCAGATACAGCCAGTGGGCGCCACGGGCGCTGGGATTGGCGCGCAGGGCTCGGACATCAGCGAACTCGAGCTCGGCGAACCCCGAGTTGATTGTGCGCGCCACGAATGGCTTTAGCCCCCGCCGGTGCACCGAGAGACGCGATACCCCGTGCCGATCCGTGGTGGTCACGACCATCGTGCTGGCGCTCATCGCAACGACCCGCGCGCCAGAGGGAAGATCCTGAACGCTGAACTGACCGGCTCTCGCAACACGTACGACGGCGGCTCCTCGCGGGGATTCTTGAAGCGCTGGTAGCCATGACTGGCGTGACGGAGCATTGATGGCGAGCCGCAAGGGCGCGCCGACCGCGATCTTGGAAAGCGAGGCAGCACCGCTCATCAGAGATGGGCGACCTTGGCGATCGACCGACCATGCCCTCTCATCGGCGATTAACAACAGGCCTTGGTCATCTTGGGCCGCCAGGGTCGCTGGCGCGTTCGCGAAGTCAGCCGTCAGGTTCGTGGCGCCGACCCGGCCCAATGCATACCAGTCGGACCGACGCGATTGGCTTTGCCGTCCGTGCAAGACGGGCGCGTCGGCCAACCAGGCTGCCTGGACGGTGACAGTCCCGTCCCGGCCGACGTCGACTGTCGGGACCACGCCGTGGCGCGCGATCGAGGCAAGCGCGCCTGAGTTCGCGGCAATGACGTAGAGTTCGCCATCGGTCCAGGCGCTCGCCCTGGCGCGTGCGAACACCAGCAGCTTGTTCGCCGTCGGGGCCCAGGCCAGCAGCCCCGGCAGTACGTCGCAATCGGAGCAGGGCGACCTGGTGAGACCGTTTTCCAGGTCCACAAGGAGCACGTTGTGTCGTTGGAGCGTATCGCCGTCTCGCAACGTTCGGACCGAGGCCGGACTCAGCTGCTCACCCACGGCGAGGACGGCGGCATAGCGGCCATCGCTTGAGAGTTCGAGATCGGCGAAGGCGCCGGCGGCGATGGTCCTCAGTTCACCGGTTTCGGCGTCGAATTGCACGAGCTGCTGCTTGGCCGGACCTTGACGCAGCCCGCTGAAGGGCCCGCTTCCGATGACCGTGACCGAAGGTTGGCCGCGATCGGCCCTGGCCCAAAGCTCAGGCAATTTCGCCATCGCATCCCAGCCAAGGCGCAGGCGGTCGGGTAGGCCGCCGCCGGGTCGGACGATGAACACCAGCTGCCGGTTGGAGCGCCACTGGGCCAGCCGGCCGAGTATGCCGTACTCGGGCGTCACCGGGAGCCAACGCACCTCGCCGCGACCAACCTGGGCGATGCCGGCTCGCCAGCTTTCGCCTTCGAAACGATAGACGAGGACGGCCTTTCCGTCTGGCGATATCGGGCCGGCCACGTATCCTCCCGCGTCGTCCTGCGGGAAAAGGGGTGTGGCTGGGCCTGGGTGATCGAGATCCGCTAGAAAGAGCCGGCTCGTCGCCAAGTGTGCATAGTAGTCGCCTTGGAAACTGGGCGCAGCGGCGTATGGGCCGCGCTTCTCGAAGATGAGCCAGCGGTCGTCAGGGGTGATGGAGGCATCTCCCCACTGCTCAGACATGAGCAGGTCGTCAACCGTCGGTGCACGCGCCGAAGCCTCGGCCGTGATGGCGAGCATGCATGCAGCCGCGAGCGCAAAGACGCGCATGAAGTCCTCACTGCAAAATTGCGGGGGATCGCGCTGAGCGCGGCCTACCAGGTCTTGCTCAACTGAAGTGACACGACCCGGCCCATGGGGCTGGCGTTGGCGGCGTCGAAGCCGACGCCCTGGAAGGCGTCATAGAACGGCGGAGCTTCGTCGAGGAGGTTACGCACCCCCAAGCTCAAGCTCAGCCCCCGCCAGGGAGACCGCATCATCTCCGACGTGCGCCAACGCCCCTGGACGTCCACCGTCGTCCAGGATGCGACCGAGCCGCCCATGCCGTCGCTGTATCCATCGACGTAGTTGGCGCTAACCGTGGCCCCCCAGGCTCCACGGTTCCAATCCAAGCTTGCCCGGCCGCGCAGGTCTGCGGGCTCGCCTGGCGTGTCTAGCGTCTCGATCGGAGGCGATGTCGGCGTGAGCGTCTGTTCAAAGCGCCCGAGCCAGGTCGCGCTGAGCGAAACCTCGAAGCGATGTTCGTCTCGCTCGAAGCTGTAGCTCCCTGAGACGTCCAGGCCGCTGACGCGTGTCGACGCGGTGTTCACGTAGCGCGCATCGACAATCGCGCCGTAGGCTTCAGGAGGGAAGGCGCCAGGAAACGCGAACGTGGCGTCGTTGATCAGGGCTGTGACGAGGGCCAGGTCCGTGGGGTTGCGCGGATCGACGAAGCGAACAAAGGGGGCGTAGGTCGGGTCGCTCAGCGCGGTGTTGACGTGATCGAGCGCAGGCCGGGCGATCCGGTCTTCAAAGGTCGTGTCGAACCAGGTGGCGCTGACATGAAGTCCCGCCAGTGCGGCCGGCGCGTAGTCGAAGCCGGCGGACCAGGAGGTCGCGGACTCGGGCTTGAGCGACGGGTTGCCGCCGTATCGGATCACCGACAGCGTCCGGCCTGGGCCCTGAGGCAGGAAGCTAGCGCCGATGCTGCCTGCCTCGAAGACCTCGACGAGGGTCGGGGCGCGAAAGCTCGTCCCGTAGCTGGCTCGCAGATTGAGATCCTCGTTTGGCTTCCAGATGAGACCAAGCTTCGGATCGGCGGTCGAGCCGACATCGTCATAGTCTTCGATGCGGCCGGCCAAAGAGAGGTCAAGGCGGTGCAGGCCAGCGCGCGAATTGGCGTCGCCGATCAGCGGAATGCGCAGTTCGGCGAATGCGGCGCTGACACGTCGTTCCGACCCCGGCCGCTTTGCGCCACGCGGCGTCGCGGTCGAGGTGAAGATCAAGTTCTTCTGGTCGAAGGACTCATTGCGCAGTTGGAGGCCAACGGCGAGCCGGGCCGGCCCGCCAGGCGCCCTAAACAGGGTTCCATCGGCCTGAAGAGCCAGGGTTTCGACGCGGCTGCGGCTGGTTTGCTCGGAGAAGCCGGAGCCGATGAAGTCGAGAACGGCGCGTCCATTCGCGCCGCCTGCGCCGTAGGGATTGAAATAGCCGTCGCGCGCGGCGCTGTAGCTGGTCGCGGGATCGTCGGGGATCGCTCCCAGCGCCTCACTGAGGAGGCGCGTATTGACGGTGTTGCTGAAACGCCGGGTGCCGACCTCCTGCGCGAATGCCAGGTAGGCCTCCGAGCGCCAATCGCCCCAGAGGTCAGCCTTGAGCGCCAGCGTGGCGCCGAGGCTCTCGGCGAGGCCTGAGCTCCTGACGGGCCCGAGGTCGTCGCCATAGCCATAGGCGATCTGCTGGGATGTCAGGCCGGGCAACGCCACATAGTAGGGATTGGTCGCCCGCACGGTGATGACTCCGGTCGAGGCGAGAGTGCGGAAGTCAAAGCGACGGCGAGTGTAGCGGGCGTCGGCCTCTACCTCGAGCCACGGCGTGAGCGACTGGCCGACGAACGCGTAGAGGCTGTCGCGCCGATCGTCGGGAAGGAGGTCGAGGCCCTGACGCTGGTTTTCCAGGTTGACCTGTCCGGGGACGAAGTCGGACGGCGAGGTCGCGGCGCCGTTCGCGCCCGGTCGGATGGCGTAGATCGGCGTGTAGTTCGAGGTCGCGGGGTCGAGCTGCACGACATTGCCTGGAGCGCTGTAAATCACGCGGTGGTCGGTTCCGCCGAATGGGCGCAGGTCCGATGAGGCAGCGTAATCGCGCGCGGCGGATGGCAGATTCTGCCGGTGGTATCTCTCATAGGCGATGAGGCCGTGGCCCCCGGCCCAGGTTTTGCCGAAGACCTGCGAAAACTGGGTTTCCTCAGCTTCGCCGCCGGAGGCGACGCCGTACCGAAGCCGGGTTTCTGCGCCGTCCAGGTCGCGGCGCAGCCGGATGTTGACGACCCCGCCTACGGCGTCAGAACCGTAGAGGGCCGATGCGCCGTCCACCAGCACCTCGACGCGTTGCACAGCCACCACGGGGATGGCGGAAAGGTCGGCGAAGTCGCCCTTCGAGCCTGTGCCGGCCATCCGCCTGCCGTTCACGAGCACCAATGTAGCGTCGGTTCCGAGGCCGCGGAGGTTCACGCCGGTGGAGGCGAAGCTATTGGTGCCGAGAGGATCTGCGCCGGTCAGCAAGGTGGTCGGTGAGCCGCCACCGCCGCCGAAATTCTGCGGAAGGCTGGTGACCGTTTCGTCGAGGGTGGCGAATCCGCGCTTGGCGATGGCCTCGCTGTCGAGCACCACGACTTGCGAGGGGCCATCTTTGACGCCACGCAGGTGGCTACCAGTAACGACGACCTCGGCGATTTCCTCGGAAGCGCGGTGCGCGGGGATGATGGCCTCCGCTGACTGGACCGCCCCTTGTGGCTCGACCGACGACAGTGGCGTCAGCCGGCCGGCGGGGTAGGGAGCCGCCTTTGCGCGCAAGACGATGGAGCCGCGCGTGGTTCGATCGATCACGAGGTCGCTTCCGGCGATCAGGCGCTTGAGGGCCTCATCGGCCGTCAGCCGCCCCTTTACCGCTGGCGCATTTCGGCCGCTGACCAGCGACGCCGAATAGAGAAGCTGGCGTCCGCTCTGGTGCGAATAGCTGACCAGGGCTTGGTCGAGCGGTCCGGCGCCGATATCGAAGGTAATTTGGGCCGGCGCGGCGAGCGCAGCCGCGGGGGCTGCACTGGCGCACAACGCGAGCAGAAACGCCTGGGGGGCGTACGACTTACTGAACGACATTCATTCCCTCACCACTTGTGCAGCGCGTTGTCAGACGGCGAGCCGGCCTGATCGCGATGCGTTGTGAGGGATAGACACGCGGGCCCCAGGCAAACCCTGACGACCACCGCAAAGAAAACTATGGCTTCACTCCATTCGGGCGCGAAGCAGCAGATCACCGTCCTGCTCGGTGCTGAGGTCCAGCGCATAGAGGTGCGCGACGGCCTCGGCCAGGGCGTCGATATCTCCCGTGTGGAAGACGCCGTTCACATGGGCAGCGGCGATGTCGTTCGACGCGGCGAGCCGGATCTTGCGACGGCTGTAGCGGTTGGCTTCCTCGACGGCCGCCGAGAGCGGCAGGTCCCGAAAGACAAGGCGGCCGCTCGTCCAGCTAGTGACGGCGCTGGTGTCGGCCAGCACGCGCGGCCCGTCCTGGCCGGTGGTGATCTGCTCTCCTGGCCTCAACGTCCAGGCTCGGGACGAGCTGTCGTTCACGCGAACCTTGCCCTCGAGCAAGGTCACCCGGACCTTGTCCGCGTCGCGTCGAACGTCGAACTGTGTGCCGAGGGCTCGAACTTCGACCTTGTCGACCGACACGACGAACGGACGCTTCGCATCGCGAGCAACCGCGAACATCGCTTGGCCGCGAGCGAGCTCGACCCGCCGTTCGTCGCCTCTCATCCTCACGATCGCTCTGCTGTTGGTGTCGAGCGTCAAGGTCGAACCGTCGGCAAGGCGGACGGCGCGCTGCTCTCCGATCTCGGTTTGATAGACTGGGGCGTGCAGCAACCATCCGGCGGTCAGGGCGCCTGAGAGCGCGAGGACGGTCGCCGCGGCGAGCGCGAAGAGGCGGCGTGATGGTTCAGGCCGCCGAGTCGTCGTCCGATTGAGCGCCTCGTTAGCGGCGGCCCGGATGTCCGGATCTGAGTGCAGGGCGTCGCCACTGCGCCACAACGCCTCGACCTCAATGTAGGCCGCTTCGTTTGCGGGGTCGCTGCGCCATGCGAAGAAGGCGTCGAGGGTTTCGGCGCTGACGGAATGGGTGCGCAGCCTGGAGAACCAGGTCGCGGCGTCTTCCAGCACCTGTTCGTGTGAGTTGGCGGCCATGACGATTAGTCCGCGAGCTGTTGGGCGCAGAGAACCAGCGCCTTGGCGAGGCGCCACTCGACAGTCTTGATCGAGAGACCCAGGCGCTCGGCGATCTCGGCGTTGGTCATTCCGGTGAAGCGGCTGAGGATCATCACATCCCTGAAGATGACGGGGAGGGATAGAACGGCCTGCTTGAAGACAAGGGATTCAAGCTGACTGGGCGCATCGACGCCATCCACCGTCTCCCGTTCGAGCGTCTCGGCCAGCCGCCTGCGGGTCGCCTCGGCGCGGATCTGATTGCGGGCGAGATTGGTGGCCACCCGCAACAGCAACGCCTGAGGATGGCGTACTTCCTGGGCGGCATGAAAGGGGGCCACGCGAATATATGTCTCTTGGACAACGTCTTCGCCATCGATGCCGTAGCGTCGGCGAAGCATCGCCTTCAGCCAGCCTGAATAGCGTCGATAGAGGACCGACAGGCTCTCGACGTTGCGTTGGTCGGTGTCCACGCCGTTTGGCGTCAGGACTTCGCCCGAGGTGGGTTGGTGGGCCATGGCCTCGCCTTGATGCTGCGAGGCGCACGCCCGGATGTCCGGGTGTTGAGAACATGCTTGACCATGCGCCGACGCCTTTAGCCGCCGCTGGCGACCTGGACATGCGCGTCGGCCACGCCGGACAGAGGGCGTCGTGGACTTCTCAAGCGAGGTTCTCACGCCTCGGCGCCGCGGCCGCGGCGCAACCCTGAGTCTAAGTCGCGAGGTTCACCGAACGCAAGAATCTAAAACGTCCGAGGCGCCCCGTCCTGCTGCGACGCATTCGGTGCGGAGCCGCATTCTAAGGCTCAGCTTCGCGGGGCGCGAGGGGGGCCTAATTCCTGAGGCGGTTGCGCAGTCTTCGGAGCTCGCGCTCGTCAAGGTCGTCCGGATAGGCGAGGCGGGTGCTCCACTGATGCTCGCAGCACTTCGGACAGGCGTGCTTCACCTGGCTCGCGACGCGGGCGACAGGCGTCGTGAAGCCACCGTCGCCGCGCGCGTATAGCCGATCGATGACCCGCGCCACGTCATAGCCTTTGGACCAGCCGCACCGACCGCAGGCCAGCATCAGCCGGCAGCCGGGATACTTCTGCGCCTCCTCCAGCCGGGCGTCGCGAGCATGGGCGATCGGCAAAAGCATCAGCCGTGCGGCTTTCCAGAATAGAAGGCCGTGTCTCGCGTGAAATGGTAGGCGGCGGTTTCAAGCGCCTTCTGTGCCGCGGCCAGGATGAGGTAGTCGGTCCCGAACGGTCGGCACTTAGTCTGCAGGGCGATCAATGCGCGATGATATGGGCGCAAGGTCTCGAAGGCGGCCTTCGGATCGGTGACGCCGAGATATCGGATCTTGGTCAAAATGGGCTCCTAGCGAAAAATGAAGAGGGCAGGGCTTGAGGCGGCCTTCGCCGGTCCTGCCCGGATTTCTAGCCGTGCGGCTCTGGAGCCGCAGATGCACCGAACGCGGGATGCGAGGGCTGTCAGCGGGAGCTGCTCCAGGTGCTGGTGCAGCCAAGGGCTCGGGTCGCAAACGGCGCTACGCCGGCACGGCGGCGACAAGCACAAAGCGACGATGTGTCGATCTCGCGCCAGCGCATCGCCGAGAGCCTGGCTGGCCGCCAGCTTCGTGCGTTCTTCTTGAAGAGTTGATCCGTCTGCCATGTCTGCGCTCCCGCGCGAACAAAAGCAGAACATTTGGCGCTTGGCGACTCCGTTCCGGCTGTGGCGGCGGCGCCCCACTCCCGCTCAGCGCGAGAACATCTGGCTGCAATCCCGTAGCCAGGCGGCGCGCAGCCGGGCTAAATCCGTGGCTTCACAACGGAAGGGGCCGCCATGTCGCAAGGCGTCGTCAAATTCTTCAATGCCGCGAAGGGCTTTGGTTTCATCAGTCCGTCTGACGGGACGCCTGATATTTTCGTGCATATCTCCGCCCTGCACGACAGCGGCATCGAAGGCTTGAACGAAGGCGACGAAGTGAGCTTCGAGGTCGAGCGTGATCGGCGCTCTGGCAAGTCATCGGCCGTGGCGCTCTCAGTTCTGGCCTATGCGCCGGCGGGAGGTGGTCGTGGCCGCGGCGGCGGTTCCGGCCGCTCTGCGTCGCCGCCGCCGCGGGGGGTGAGCCGCGAGACCCTCGGTTCGGGCGCTGGTGTCGTGAAGTGGTTCAACCCGGCGAAGGGCTTTGGCTTCATTCAGCCGAACGACGGCGGCACCGACATCTTTGTGCACATCTCCGCCGTCGAGCGTGCAGGCCTGCGTGGCCTTGATGATGGTCAGCAGGTCAGCTTCGACCTGGAGCAGGACCGGCGTAGCGGTAAGCTGGCGGCGACGAACCTGAGGGTGGAGTAGGGCGCTGCCTCAGCAAGGCATCACGGTGGCGGCCCCTTGCAAGGCAGGGCCCTCACCATGAGCACTCCAGTGGCCCCACCTCGGCCGTCCCTCCGCATTATCCATCTCTCGGGGGGGCTTCGCGCGTTCGACATTGGCGATGCCGACGTTCGGGTTGGGCCCGACTACGGCTTGCATCTCCTGCAGTTCCCGACACAGCCCTATGCGCGGACCTACGCTGTCCTACAGGACATTGGGCTTGAGATACTCGGGGTGGACTTCATCAGTCATAGAAGTGCGCTGGTCGCTGGCGAACCTCCAGACTTCCAGGTCTTTTGGCCCCAGGCCGGTTTCGCGGAAATGGCGTGCGAGCGAGCGTGGTCGCAGGTGCGCCACGTGCCAGAGCAACGAGGGCCGGAGATCGTCGACATAGCGGGGCGATTTGCGACCTATCTTCGCCTGCTCAACCTACGGGTCCGCGAACTCAGCGATGCCTATCGAAATTGCCTCCGGTCGAAGCTCATTGACTTGGATGGTTCATACAAACGACCGCAAGACCGAACGCTCTTCGCGAATGGCTACCTCGTCCACATGGAGGCGGCGATCCATGCATTTCTCGCCGATGCCGCAGGGCTGCGCGATCTGATCGCGGAAGCCATTTGGCGTCTCGTGCTAAAGGAGGCCTCGCAAGACGTCACGACACTGGCTTCATTGCTCCGTCGAACCCGTTCGCGCTCAAATGCGGCTCCGCTGCTGACTGAAATCCATGCCGCGGGCGCCGACGGCGGCTGGCTCAGGGCCCTGACGGACCTTCGCAACGCCATTACCCATGTCGCGCCGCTCGCAAATTCGCACGAGCTACACTCGACGCAAGTACGGTTGCGGCCGCTACGAGGCGGCTCGGCGCCAATCGTCCACTATCCTCTGACAACAGCCGAGGGCGGACTGAGGCCACGCCCGTCGCCGGTTGATTTTGAGCAAGAAGCGATCCTCAAGGAGCGGCTCGAGGAGTATCGCGGCTTCGTCGACACAAGCGGCGACGCCTTGACCTATGCGCACGGTACTCTCCACGCCCTAGTCGCGCTCGCAAACAAAGTGCGCGAGACGGCCGGTCTCAAGCATCAAATGCTTACGATCACCGATGCGGACATCATTGGTCCGGTCCGTTTCTATGGCCGAGGTCACGATAGCTCGCCGGGCGATCCTCCAGAATAGGGTCGCGGACGTCCGCACGCATCTGCGCAACCCCTCGTGGCAGTAATCCCTTGCTACGCAAGGCAGTCCTTCAAATTTGCGCTGCGAACTTCCGGGTGGTGCTTGCCCTAGTTGCTTCGCCCAGCCCAGCTTGTTTAGCTTCGGCCGCGATGATTTTCGACAGCGTCCCTTGGAAAGCTCAACTCGCGAAAGACGCCGCAGAGATCGATGCGTCCGCAGCTAAGCGCCCCTCGGCCAAGCGTTCGCTCCTCATTGAGCGGAATGTCTTTGTCGGGGCCTATGCCATTCGGAAGCTCGATGAGTCTTTCAGACTGTCGTCAGCGTTCCTCGATGAGCCAATCACTGTGAAGCACTATCCGGTGATCCGGAGTGGCTACTCACCGATCCGCCATCCGGACTTTGAGCGCTTCTTTGCAATGGAGCAGCCGCAAGCGCGATCGCTGACGCGTCGTCGCTTGCTGAACGTGTTGATCCACAGTGCAGTGTTCGTCGAAGTCCTCGGACCCCGCGGGCGTTGTCAGGGAGTCTTGGTCGCATCGGACCGTACCGTGAGGCACGGACTCTACGAAGTTGAGCTGCCGGACCTCACCAACCTGATGCGCCTTGTCGCGGCAGAGTTTCCGACTGTGATGACGATCAGAACCGCTGAGGATGGAACCTGGACAGTGTGGACGGGGCATGATCCGCCCACCTTACAGGACGATTAAGCGCTGGGCACTTTTGGCTAACGACATCCGCGCTGGCCTCGCGAATTGGCCTTTGCGAAGTCCGGTTAGGTAGCCCTAGAAGCCCGGGCCGCGATACGGGATCGTAGACAAATCGACCGGGATATCCGTGTATCCGTGGTGGTCGAGAAAGGTTCGGACGGAGCTGGCGATCAGCTCTTGGTGTGGCGATGGGCCGACCATCACGTTCTCAATGCTGACCGCGTTCTCCAGGCGATCTCCCGTGCATAGGTAGGGTACCAAGCCCAGCGGACTGGGGCGGAACTTCAACCCTCCAAAGTCGTCTGCTTCGGCGTGCGAGAGAACGACCCTGACTTCTGCTTCATGGCCGAAGGCCAGATTCTTAAAGCCGACGATGGCTCCGGACAGCGTGGAGGTAAGGCGCTCGACATAGTGCTGGTCATGATCGTCGGGCCAATGACCGCGCATCGCCTCCATGTCCGTGCGGTACTCGATTTCGAAGCGGCGTAGGAGCGACAGCACGAGCGCCTGCTTGGCTCGGGCGGAATAGAAGACACGATGCGGCAGCATCGATGATCCGTAGAACATCGGAGCTCGTTGTTTCTGGTGGTTCACGCCAACGCCGATGCACACGCCGCCACTGCCGCCGTAGCCGCGCCACTGTTCCAGGCTGTCGCGCAAAGTGGAAAAGCACGCAATCAGGTGTCCGACCTTCGGGGGGCGCAGAATGTTGTCGCGAACCGCCTTGGCGATGGGGCGGAAGGCGGGCACGCGAGAGCGACGAACAATCTGTGACAGCACCTCGGCCGCGAGTTCGGCGCCATGACGCATCTCGTGCGCATCGTTCAGGAAGCGGCTATCGCTCGCCCAAAATCCCCTGGATTCGATGATGCCCTTGAAGCCGCTGAGGCTGGTGTAGTGGTAGAGCGGCGGTCCCCACACGAGGATGTTCTCGCGGCGAGCCACGCGTTTCATCGCAGCTTCGTCATGCCGTTCCACTGGCCAGAATTGGGCCCGTAGGAACCCGGTGCGATAGGGGCGATTGCCAATGTACTGGACGTCGCCCAATCGAATCGTGCGCTCGGTCAACGCAGGCCTACAGCGCCAGGAGCCATCGACCGAACATGTCGCCATACCCGTTAAGGAGTGTGCCGCAGACGATCATCACGACGCCAGCCACGCGTTCGGCTATCACGGAGCGTCGAACTTCGGGGCGCCGTGCTTCCGCGCGTTTAAGGCGATCGGCCAGATCGGACATCGGAAAGAAGGCATGCACACGAGGCATTTGGCGCTGCACCGTGCTGGCGACGCCGTCGGTCAAGATGGGCCGCGCGGTGACAGCGATGCCCCATACCGTCAGCCATGACCCAGCTCGCTGCAGGACAACGACGTCCCGGGTCGCTTCAAACCACCATGCATGAGTAACCAATCCGACCCCGCCGACTATCAGCAGCAACAGATAGGCAAGGCGTCTGATTGGTTTCGTTGAGGCCTCGGTCAAACTGGTCATTGACTAGGCTCCAGCCTCTCTCTTGAGCGCCTCAAGCCGCTCCTGCGAAACCTCCTCCACGATCTCGCGCAGGCGGGTGGCTTGGGCGGCGAGCGCTTGCAGATCCTCCGCAGTGATATCGTAGCTGGTGGAGTAGCGGGCCTCGACGTAGGCGCGCTTGAGGGTTTCGAAGCGGCTGCGGTCGGCGCGATGTTCGCGCGGCCAGACGGCGATCAGGCGCGGCTCGTTCTGTTCGGCGAGGGACCGGAGGAACTTGATGTTGTGGGAGCGCGGGAAGTAGAGCGTCCGCACTAGCAGGAAGCAGGCGTAGGCGGTTTCGACGGCCTGGTGGAGATTGAACGCTGCCTTGTTAGGCCAATCGCCGACTTGGCCTTTTGAGCGGGCGTGCTCCGCCAACTCGAGCCACGACGCGATCGAGGTCTGCTGCCTCTCAAAGTACCCCTTCGCCAGGTCGTAGGCGTCCCGCGGCGTCGGCGGAGCAGGCATGGCGAGCGGGTGGCCGGGCAGCTCGTAGAGGACGACGCCGTCGCGGGCGATGTCTGTGAAGAAGTACTGACCTTTGGAGAGGGCGTCGTTCACCTCCTGCCGAGTGTGGACGATGATGTTGACCGTGCGGCCGACCTCCGGGTCGCGCAGGATCTTGTCTTCGGCGACGTACCAGTAGTCGGCGATGTCGGTCAGCTTCTCGTGGCTGACGATGACCAGCAGATCGTAGTCAGACTGGTAGCCGTTCTCCGGTTCGTCGACCCAGTCGTTGCGGGCGTAGCTGCCGAACAGGATGATCTTCAGCACCTTGCCCTGCTTGCGGAACGGCTGCGTGCCGCCCGCCACTGCTGCGTCGAACTCGGTGAGCAGTGTCTGGGCCACGCGCTCAAGTTCGCGCTGTTGCAGAGCGGGGAGGTGATCGGGGTCAGTTCTCATTCCGTTCGAGTCTCGCCAAAGCGGGGCAGTGTTGGCAAGCCCTATTGCAGGTAGAATAGCGCTGTCGGGTGGTTCGACCGCGAGGGAGACGGCAGACAGCGGGCGCTTCGTGTTCTCCCGGGCAGGCCGGTTTTTGGAGAGCCGGGTGTTGAGAACGTGCTTGAGACACGCGCCGACGCCTTTGGCCTTTCGGCTTGGACATCCGCGCCGGCCACCCGGCCGATCTCAGCCATAGCACGCCATCGGCGGCGAGCTACCCGGCGCCCACCGCGCGGTGGGCGTCCCTCGGCCGGCGTCTGCTCGGGCCTTCAGGCCCTGCGGATCACCGTGCTCGTGGAGACGCTTCTCAAGTTACCCGGCCGATCCTATGTGCATTCAAGCGGAGGTCGCTGACGCGGCGCCACGAATGGGGCAGGTTTGATGAAAACTCAGATGCGTCGCCAGGCTTTCGAACGCGAGGCTGCGGCCGCAAAGCGCGCCTTGGCCGTCGGCGACCTCGATGAAGCGTTTCGCCTGCTTGAGAGGGCCCACATCTTGGGTCAGCCCTGGGCAGGGCCCCATAGCTGGGCGCATTTTGAGATGCTCAAAATCGGATGGCGCAGGAGGGATGCTCGCGAGGTGAGCGGTCAACTGGTTCGCTTGGCGGCTGGCGGACTGTTGTCCTGGATGGGGCGGCTGCCCGCAGGCAACACGGGTGGCGCGAATGTGCCTGCCGAACAGCCGATGCCGCTGCCCGATGA
Organism: Phenylobacterium sp. GW823-FHT02A09; assembly: GCF_058797775.1. Lineage (NCBI taxonomy): Bacteria > Pseudomonadati > Pseudomonadota > Alphaproteobacteria > Caulobacterales > Caulobacteraceae > Phenylobacterium > Phenylobacterium sp. GW823-FHT02A09. Next base: position 98,871 of record NZ_JBXAJZ010000004.1, read on the forward strand.
TCTCGCTGATCTCTGCCGCTGACTGCGGGGCCTAACAGCGGATTTATCGCTTGATCCTCGATTGGCTGGAGGAAGTACGCTGCTTCTCAGAATAGAGGAGCCGCACATGGACGAAGCACTGAAGGCCACCACGCTCACGGTTACGGGCATGACCTGTTCGGGCTGTGCGAGCAAAGTCGACACCGCTCTGCGCGGTCTCGAAGGCGTGCAAGACGTTTCGCTTCATTATCCCGATACGACGGTGGGCGTCCTCCATGGCGCTGCGGTCACGCCGGAGATCCTCCGGGATGCCGTGACCTCGCTGGGCTTCGAAGTCGCGGCGGCCTAGGGCGCGAGCGATGGGCGAAGGCGTTACGCAGGCGCGCTACCGCGTCACGGGCATGGATTGCGGCGCATGCGCTGCGAAGATCGACACTGCACTTCGACGAGTGCCGGGTGTCTCCGAGGTCGTGGTCAGCTTCCAATCTGGCGTGCTCTCGATCGCGCACGATGATCGAGTCGATGACGCCGCCGTCGCCAAAACACTGAGCAAACTCGGGTTCGGAGCTACTGCGCTGGCGTCAGGCGCCGGGCAGGAGGCGCGCTCGGCGCAGGCATCGTGGTGGCGATCAGCCAAGACGAGAGCGACGCTCCTGTGCGGCCTGGCGCTTGCGATCGCCTATGGTGTCGGACGGTTGGCTCCCGAAGCCGAGCGCTACGCCTTCATTGCGGCTCTGCTGGTCGGCCTTGTCCCAGTGGCGCGGCGGGCCTTCGCTGCGGCCCGCATGGGCAGTCCATTCTCCATCGAAATGCTGATGACGGTGGCCGCGGTCGGCGCCGTCATCATCGGCGCCACGGAAGAGGCCGCTGCCGTCGTTCTCTTCTTCTTGGTCGGCGAAATGCTCGAAGGGCTGGCGGCCAGCCGCGCGCGTCGGAGCATTTCCGATCTGGCCGACCTCGTTCCCAAGACCGCTTTGGTCGAGGAGGCCGGAGACACGCGGGTCGTCCAGGCTGAGCTCTTAGAAGTCGGCGAGATCCTTCTCGTCAGGCCCGGAGAACGGATCGCCGCCGACGGTGAAATTGTCGAAGGTTCGGGCGACATTGATGAAGCGCCGGTCACCGGTGAAAGCGTTCCGAAGCTGAAGGCCGCCGGCGATGGGGTATTCGCTGGGACGATCAACACGACCGGCGTACTGCGGGTTCGCGTGACAGCGGCGGCGGCCGACAACACCATCGCCCGTGTCGTGCGTCTTGTGGAGGAAGCACAAGAGAGTAAGGCGCCGACTGAGCGGTTCATCGATCGGTTCTCGAAAGCCTACACGCCGTTCGTCGTCCTGATCGCGATACTCGTCGCTATCGTCCCGCCGCTCGTGGGCGGCGCGGATTGGCAGATGTGGATCTATCGTGGTCTTGCCGTTCTGCTGATTGGCTGCCCCTGCGCTCTGGTGATCTCGACCCCCGCAGCGATCGCCGCCAGCCTGTCGGCCGGCGCGAGGCGCGGCCTGCTGCTGAAGGGGGGCGCGGTGCTCGAAGGGCTACGTCATGTGACGGCTGTCGCCTTCGACAAGACCGGAACCCTGACACAAGGCAGGCCCGTGGTGACGGATGTCGTGGCCTTCGAGCGTGGCGAAGAGACCGTGTTGGCGATGACGGCGGCCCTAGAGCGCGGTTCGAGCCATCCGCTTGCCATGGCCATTCTCGACCGGGCGAAGGCGCAGGGCGTTTCGATCCCCCCAGCGTTTATGGCGCAGGCGATTGCCGGCGAGGGCATATCCGGCAATGTCGCCGGGGAACCGGCGTTTTTCGGCTCGCCGAAGGCAGCGGTCGAACGGGCGCCCATCGATCGTCTCCATGCCGCGCGTATTGAGGCTCTAAACGCCGAAGGCAAGACCGTGTCGGTCCTGGTGGTGAATGGCCAGGCCATCGGACTGATCGCCCTACGTGACGAGCCGCGTGCTGACGCGCGCAGAGCTCTCGCGACCCTCGCCGAGCGAGGCATCCGGACGGTGATGCTGACCGGAGACAATGCTCGGACCGCCGCAGCAGTTGGCGGCGAACTGGGAGTGGAAGCGCGCGCTGAGTTGATGCCCCAGGACAAGCTCGCCATCGTCCGAGCGCTCCAGGCTGAAGGTCTGACGGTGGCGAAGGTCGGCGACGGGATCAATGACGCCCCGGCCCTTGCGGCTGCGGATATCGGCATCGCCATGGGCGGCGGTACGGATGTGGCGCTCGAGACGGCGGATGCAGCCGCGCTGCATGCACGTGTTTCGGACGTCGCCGACATGATCGCGCTCTCGAAGGCGACCATGCGCAACATCTATCAGAACATCACCGTCGCGCTGGGTCTGAAGGTGGTGTTCCTGGTGACGACTGTGATCGGCGTGACCGGTCTATGGCCCGCCATCCTTGCCGATACCGGCGCCACCGTGCTCGTCACGTTGAATGCGATCCGGCTGCTCCGTTGGCGCCCTGCCTAGACAGGCGCTCTCAATGGCAGCGAGGGCACAGGCCGCTGGCTTCGAGCATGACCCGCTCGACGAGAAAGCCGGCCGGCGCAGCGCAGGTCGCAGCTAGGCTTGGATCGGGCAAGCGTTCGACGGCGCCGCAGCAGGTGCAGACCAGCAAGCCCGCTGCACTCGTCCCGGAACTGTCGGGACACGCCATATAGGCGCCGAGGGTGATGACCTTCTGAACCAGGCCAATAGCCATGAGTAGGTCGAGGCTCCGATACACTGTCGGCGGCTTGGTCGGGCACCCGCCTTCACCAAATCGCTGGATCAGGTCGTAGGCCTTCACGGGCTGTCCCGCGCCCACCAGTAGTTCGTATGTCCGGCGGCGCGGCTCGGTCCAACTCTCGCCAGCAGCTTCACATCTCGCGCGGGCTTCGACCAGCGCCTGTTCCAGGAGCGCCGGGTCGGTAGGAGCGCGGTGGCTGTGAGGGCAGGGCGGGCTCACGCGACGGTGGCGGCCTCAGGTTCGGAGTGATCGCTTTCGCAAAGCTCGTGGTTGCTGAGCACTTCGATGACCCGGCAGTCGGAAACATGCCCATGGCAGGCGGCGGCGACGACCCGCTGCAACTCCCCACGCAGCGCTTCCAGCCGGGCGAGCTTGCTCTCCACGGCCGCAAGCTGCTCTGCGGCCAAGGCGTTGGCTTGGTCGCAAGGCTGTTCGGGGTCGTCGGCGAGCTTCAACAGCGTGCGGATGGCGTCGACGGAGAACCCCAGCTGGCGAGCGTGCTTGATAAAAGCGAGCCTCTGCAGCGTCTGGTCATCGTACACGCGCCGATCGTTTGGCGCGCGAACAGGCTCGGGCAGCAGGCCAATCTGCTCGTAGAACCGAATGGTTGTGACCTTGACGTCCGTGGCCTTGGCCAGCGCGCCGATGGACAGATGCGACATTGGAAGTTCGCTCCCGAGTATCTGACGAACATAGTGTGGCGATCCTCTAGAGCCTAGAGCTCACGCCGCGTGTTCGGGGCGGGGACCATCGGATGGCGAGAGTGTATTTTGTAACGCGTTCCCCAACCTGAGGACGGCGGCTATAGCGGTCGGGATGTTTAGGGCATGGCCAGGCTGGCGCGGACTCGGGATTGCGTTGCTTTCCGGCTTCCTGTTGCTCTTCACCCTTGGTCCGGGTCTCCAGAACCTAGTCTGCTCGGATGGCGCCGCTTCGGCCAGCGCCGCCCATCAGTTTAGCGATACGTCCACTGATCAGACGCCGACCGGGGACATCGACCCTGGCGCCGCTGTCCATGCGCATTGCGACCACGGCGGAGTTTCCAACCTAGCCTTAGCCTCGGTCTCCGTCGCACTGATCCCGGCGGGGGATAGACGCGCCTTGGATCGAAGCCGCGTGGCTTCCACAAACCGCCAGTTCGGCCTGGAACGCCCTCCCCGGGCCTGACGGTTAGCCGCCCGCCAATAGCGCCCAAACGCCCGAGTGTAGGGCGTTCGCTGCGCGACACGGCCTGAAGGCGGACCCGGTAGCGCGTCGCTCGATCAGGCGCGCTCGTCATCCCACGTTCGGCTTATCGGCGTGTCGACCAGACGCGTCAGCGCCTTGGCGTGGCCTCTCTAGTTCTGCTCGAATTCGAGGAACCGCTGCATGCGGACTTTCCAAAGGCGCCACCGACGGCGCCGTTCTCGCCGCGCCACGATGTGGCGCTTGGTGCATCTGGCTCTTGCGCTGGTGCTAGGCCTGATCTTGCTGTTCCTGATCGCTGGCCCAAGATCACCCGTCCCTGGCGTCGTCGCCAAGCGGGCGGTCGGGCCCGACGCGCCCACGACGAACGCTCAGGACGCCGACCGCGGCGCATGGCGGTGGGCGCCATGAGGCAGGGACGTCCGCCGACCAATCTTCAGCAGCAGTGTCTGACAGTCCCGCTGAACCGTCTGAAGCCGGCGCCTCGGGCGTTGAGCACGCCTAAGGTGGATGAGCGTACACTCGCTCGTCTGAGCTCGGAGATTGTCGGAACACGGTGCTATCCGCGGCTAGGGGTTTCGCCGGAGCGCGACGCGGAAGGCCACGGTACGGGGTTTTGGTGGGTTGAGGAGGGGGAGGAGATCCGCCTTGCCCTTCGACGCCTAGCGTTCCATGGGCGGATCAAAACGTCCCATCCCGTCCATTGTCAGTTGGAGACGCCCGACGACACGGGCCGCGTTGGCGAGCCTGGTGTCCTAGCGAGCTTGGAGGTCCGCGCTCAGGAGCCGTCGGTCGCGGCCGGGCTCGCCGCATCGCCCTCGGCCATGCTTCAGGCGGTGTTCGCGCAGGATCCGGAGACTGCCTTAGTCGCCACGCTCCACGCCTTCGTGGTCACGGTGTTCTTCGACGGGGATCGGCCCGAGGCGGCTCGCCCCTCGAGCGAAGTCGATCGGCGGCATGCGATCTGGCGACGGCGACTGCCAGCCGCCTCCGACGACCTTTTGCCTTACCTGATAGCGCTGCCGCCCCGGGCGCGCGCGCGACTGTTCAATCTCTGCCTCGACAGAGTGACGCTCTCGGGGGGGCGTCGCAATCGATCAGGCGATCATCCCGGCGTTACAGCGATGGTGCGAGCCCATCGAGCGGAGAGCGGGTAAGGGGCAGACGGTGTGTGAGAAGTGCAAAAAACATCTTGCTCCTCCACTGGCTGGAGCATGTAGCCTCGCTACATGATCCGCCTCCGCAATTCGCTCTTCGGAGCAAAGCAACTGCAAGGCCGCCTCGGCGTCCAGGCGGTCGCGCGTGCCGCGGCGGCGAGCCGGAATCGTGATTTTGTAACGTGTTCCCAAGGCTTCCGGGGGCACGTATAGGTCGCTCATGACTGGGATGGGGACATTCCCTCAGCACGCAAAGAAGCGCGTCGCGAACAAGGCGATACGCGCACGCGTGGGTGTCTCTAGCGGGGCGCACCTGGTCGTCAGTTTGATGGTGGCGTTGGCCGTTCTGCTCGGCGCGATGTTTTCGACATCCGCTGCGCACCTCAGTTTCGACAACGACGCGCCTGCTCTTCAGTGTGCAACTGAAGTTGCGGCGAAGTCGCCGGACACACCTGATGCCCCGGTCAAGAGTCGGGTTCTCGGGCTCTGCACGGGCCACTGCACGGCCCATATCCTGACCTTGCCGGCGAGTTCGCCGGCGGTGTTCGTCCTCTATTTCCTGCGCGCGAGTTGGTGGGCGACCAACGACTTGGTCGCTCAGGTCACGCGACCCGCCCTGCTGGAGCGACCACCCCGAGTTTGATGCGTCAGCGGCGCCGGCGATCGGCGCGCAGGACTGCATAGAAACTCAGGGATACCCAATTCCATGTCACTCTCCATGCGTGGCGGGCTGCGTTTTGCGGCCGCCAGCACCGTGGCGATCCTTACCGCCTTGGCCTCCGGGTCCAGCGCGGCCGCCGATCCCGCGCCTTCTTTTCGCGAGCTACTGACTCAGGCCCAAACTGCGGCGCCCCAACTGGCAGAGGCGGCAGGCGAGGTTCGTCAGGCCGAAGGTCTTGCCCAGCAAGCCCGCGCCCGCCCCAATCCGACCCTTGGGTTGGATGTGGAGAACTTCAGCGGCAGCGGCCCCTATAAGGGCAGCTCCGAGGCCGAGAGCACGCTCTCGTTCGGACAGGCGCTGGAACTCGGCGGCAAGCGTAGCGCCAGGGTGGCCGCCGGTCGCGCGGGCCTCGAGGCGGCGCGCGCGCAATTCAGTCTGGCGCGAGCCGACTACGCCTTCGCTCTTGCGGAAGCCTATGCCGAGGCCGAGGCGGCCGAGCGGCAAGTCACTCTCGCCCAAGAGGGCCTTTCCCTCACCGAGGAGGTGCTTCGGATTTCCCAAGCGCTGGTGGACGCCGGCCGGGAGGCGGAGCTCCGCAGCCTGCAGGCGCGCAGCGCCGTCACCGGCGCCCGCGCGGCCCTGGAGGCGGCTCAGGCGGCGCGGGCCGGCGCCTTCGCCCGGCTTACCGCCCTTGCCGGATCTCCGGCGCCCTTCACGAGCCTGGGTGAGAGCTTGCTCACCAAGGCTGCGGCTGCGGCGCGCAATGTCGATCTTCTGACCACGCCCGCAGTGATCGCCGCGGAAGCTGAACGGGAGGCCGCCGCTCGCCGCGTGCGGGTCGAACGCACGCGGGCGGTGCCCGACGTGACCTTGTCGGCCGGTGTCCGCCGGTTCAGCGCGGATGACTCGACAGCCGTCGTCGCCGGGATATCCGTGCCCATCCCTGTGTTCGACCAGAACCGCGGCAACATCACCGCGGCGCAAGGCGAACTGCTCTCCGCCGAGGCTAGGCTTGCCCGTGCGCGCCTGGACGCCCAGGCCGAATTGCGCACGGCGCTGTTTCAGGTCGATGCGGCCCAGACTCGGGTCAGCGCCGCGGTTGAGACCGAACAGACCGCCCAAGAGGCCTACCAGCTCACACGGGTCGCCTACGAGGCCGGAAAGGCGCCCCTCCTTGAGCTCATCAATGCGCGCAGGTCCCTGGCCGAAGCGCGCACCCAGACCATCGAAGCCCAGCTGGCGCGTCTGCGCGCCGAAGCTGGCCTGGCGCGCCTGCAAGGCCGACCCCTCGGAGACCTCTGATGCCCCGCACCTCTTCCTCCAATTCCCAGCGGCAATGGCTGCTCGGCGGCGCTGCCCTCGTCGTCGCAACAGGCGTTGGCTTCGGCATAGCTAAGCTGACCACGCCCAAGCCCACGCCGACCGAGGCCGCCGCCGAGGCGCCGGCGGCGGCTCACGACGCCGATACACTGACGATGGGGCCTGAGCGCATCCAGGCCTCTGGCGTCGGTTTGGAGACCGTGGTGGCGGGCGGCTTGGCGTCGGAAGTGGTCGCCCAGGCCACGGTGGAAGCCGAGCCGACCGGCCAGGCGGTCCTGACCGCGCGCGCTGCAGGTGCGGTCGCTCAGATCACCAAGCGCCTTGGGGATCCCGTACGGGCGGGGGAAACCCTGGCCCTGGTGTCGAGCCGCGAGGCCGCGCAGATTTCGGCCGACCGCAGTGTCGCTAGCGCGAAGGTCGATCTTGCTCGCCGCATGATGGCCCGGGAGAAGCGGCTCTACGAACAGAAGGTCAGTCCGCGACAGGACTACGAAGCGGCGATGGCGGAGCTGGCGACCGCCGAGGCCGAGGCGCGCCGGGCGTCTACCGCCGCCGGCGCCGCGGCCGTGTCGAACGATGGGCGCTACGTGGCGGTAACCAGTCCGATCAACGGCCGCGTCACCGCGATGGCGGCCAGCCTCGGCGCCTATGTCCAACCTGAGACCGAACTCTTCCGGGTCTCCGACCCGGCCCGCATCCAGGTGGATGCGGCGGTGACGGCCAACGACGCGCGCCGGATCGCGCCTGGCGATCGGGCCATCGTCGAAACCAGCGGCGGTGAAACCCGGGCCGCTGTCGTTCGGGCGGTGACGCCTGGGGTAAGCGAGGAGACGCGGTCGGCGACTGTTGTCCTGACCCTCACAGATGGCCCGGGCGCCTTGCAGCTGGGTCAGCTGGTGCGGGCGCGGATTACGTCGCGGCAGTCGACCTCGGCGGGGATCGTGGTGCCTGAAGACGCTGTCCAGGTCATCGAGGGCCGCGATGCGGTGTTCGTGCGGACCACGACCGGTTTCCGTGTGCAGCCAGTAAGCGTCAGCCAGCGCAGCGGCGGGCGCGCGGTCATCCTTCAGGGGCTGAAAGGCGGGGAGACGCTCGCCGTCAAGAACGCCTTCCTCCTCAAGGCCGAGCTCGGAAAGAGCGCGGAAGAAGACTGACCCCAAAGCCGCATCTGGAGACACGCCGAAATGATCGGTCGAATTCTATCCATGTCGGTGAGGGGGCGTTGGTACGTGCTCTTCCTGACTCTCATCATCGCCATCTACGGCGGTTGGCAGCTCACCAAGCTGCCCATCGACGCCGTGCCCGACATCACGAACAAGCAGGTTCAAATCAATACGGTCGCCGGTGCGCTCTCGCCGGTAGAAATCGAAAAGCGCGTCACCTTCCCCGTTGAAACGGCGCTCGCGGGCATCCCGGGTCTGGAGACCACTCGCTCCATCTCCCGCAACGGCTTCAGCCAAGTCACGGCGATCTTCTCGGAGAGCACGGACCTCTATTTCGCCCGCCAGCAAGTCGCCGAGCGTTTGACCCAGGCTCGCGACACCCTGCCGGCGTCCGTGCAGCCGCAGATCGGGCCGGTCACGACCGGGCTCGGCGAGGTCTTCATGTATTCCGTGGAGTTCGCCAATCCTGACGGGAAGGGCGCCAAGGTTCGCGACGGCAGCCCAGGCTGGCAAAGCGACGGCTCCTACCTGACCGCCGAAGGCGAGCGGCTGACCGACAGCGTCGCGCGAGCCGCCTATCTTCGGACCGTGCAGGACTGGGTGATCAGACCGCAGCTGCGCAGCGTCAAGGGCGTCGCCGGTATCGACTCCATCGGTGGGTTCGAGAAGCAGTACGTGGTCGAGCCCGACCCATCGAAACTCGCAGCCTATGGCGTCTCCTACACCGAGCTCGCCAAGGCGCTGGAGGCCTCTAACCTCTCGGTGGGCGCCAATTTCATCCAGCGAGCCGGTGAGGCTTACCTCGTGCGCGCCGACGCCCGGGTCCGCACCCTCGACGAAATCCAGAACGCGGTGATCGCGACCCGCGGCACGGTCCCGGTCGCCGTCAAGGACGTCGCCACGGTCCGCGTGGGCGGTGATCTGCGCACCGGAGCGGCCACCAAGAAGGGTGAGGAAGTCGTCGTCGGCACGGCCTTGATGTTGATTGGCGAGAACAGTCGTTCGGTGGCCAAGGCCGTTGGCGAGAAGCTCGACGATGTCCGCAAGTCGCTGCCGCCTGGCGTCGTGGTCAACACGACTCTCGATCGCTCGGTGCTGGTCAACGCGACCATCGCCACCGTGGAGCGTAACCTGACCGAGGGGGCGATCCTCGTTGCGGCGACCCTTTTCCTCCTGCTCGGCAACGTGCGAGCGGCGCTCATCGCAGTGCTGATCATCCCGCTGTCATTCCTGATGATGGCGATCGGCATGAACAAGCTGAACGTGCCGGGCAACCTGATGAGCCTTGGCGCGCTCGACTTCGGCCTCATCGTAGATGGCACCGTGATCATCATTGAGAACTGCCTTTTGAGGCTGGCCGAGCGCCAGCATCGGGAAGGCCGGCTGCTACTACTCCCCGAACGCCTCGAGACGGTTTTGCACGCCTCCCAGGAGATGATCCGGCCGACGGTCTACGGCCAGGCGATCATCTTCCTGGTGTTCGCGCCGCTGCTCACCTTCACGGGAGTCGAGGGCAAGACGTTCTCCCCCATGGCCATCACGATCATGCTGGCCCTCGGCGCGGCGTTCATTCTGTCCCTGACCTTCGTCCCGGCGATGGTCGCCATCCTTATGCGAGGCAAGGTCTCGGAGAAGGAGGTGAGGATCATCGCCTACTCCAAGCGCCACTACGATCCGGTGCTCAAGCGCGCGATCGCTCGGCCATGGCCCTTCATCGGCGCCGGCGTGGCCCTCTTCCTGGTCGCGGGCGGCGTCTACACCACGCTCGGCCAGGAGTTCATTCCGCAGCTCGACGAGAAGAACCTCGCGATGGGGTCGTTGAAGATCCCGTCCACATCCCTTGAGCAATCCAAGAGCATGCAACAGCTGGTGGAACGCGCCGTCACCTCCTTGCCGGAGGTGGAGATGATGTTCTCCAAGACTGGCACCGCCGAGGTCGCTACCGACCCGATGCCGCCAAACCAGTCGGACGGTTTCATCATCCTCAAGCCGCAGAAGGAGTGGCCTGAAGGCGTCAAGACGAAGGCGCAAGTTGTCGAGCGGATCGAGGCCAAGGTCGCGCCTCTGCTGGGCAACAGCTACGAGGTCAGTCAGCCGATCCAGATGCGCTTCAACGAGCTCATCGCGGGGGTTCGGGGCGACGTCGCCATCAAGCTCTATGGAGACGACCTCGACAAGATGGGCCTCGCGGCGGCGAAGATTGGCGCCGCGCTGGAGAGCATCCAGGGGGCCGACGGAGTTCGCATCGAGCAAACCGCCGGCGCGCCCACCCTGGATGTTCGGTTCGACCGGCCCGCGATCGCCAGGTTTGGCCTGACTGTCGAAGAGGTCGCCGAGACCGTGGCCGCCGCCCTAGGCGGTCGCCAGGCGGGGGACGTCTTCGAAGGCGACAAGCGCTTCGACATCACTGTCCGTGTGCCAATGGCGAACCGCAACGACCTGGAAGCGATTGGTGCGCTGCCTGTGATGCTGCCGTCCGCCAATGGCGGCATGCAGCGTTCGGTGCCGCTGCGTGAGTTGGTGCAGTTCCGGTTCGCCGACGGTCTGAACCAAGTCAGCCGCGAAGACGGCAAGCGGCGTGTCGTGATCCAAGTCAACGTCCGCGACCGCGATATCGGTTCCTTTGTCAACGAAGCTCGAACCAAGGTCGAGGCCGTGGCCCTGCCTCCCGGCTCTTGGATCACGTGGGGCGGCCAATTCGAGAACCTCAAGGCCGCGACGGCTCGTCTCGGGCTTGTCGTCCCGATCTGCTTCATCATGATCTTCGTGATCCTCTACATGGCCCTGGGCGGCCTGGCGCCAGCCGCGTCGGTCTTTGCGGCTATTCCGCTCGGATTGTCGGGCGGGGTGTTCGCCCTGGCGCTCACCGGGATCACCTTTTCGATTTCGGCGGCTGTGGGCTTCATCGTCCTAGCTGGGGTCGCGGTGCTGAACGGCCTGGTGGTGATGTCGTCGATCCGGCAGCGGCTCGACGAGGGCATGCCGGTCTCCGAGGCGATTTATGAGGGCGCCGCTGAGCGCTTTCGGCCTGTCCTAATGACCGGCTTGGTGCCGGCCATCGGCTTCATCCCGATGGCGCTCGCTACCGGGACCGGCGCTGAGGTGCAGAAGCCCCTGGCCATGGTGGTCATCGGCGGCCTGATCACCGCCACCGCGGTCACCCTGGTGGTGCTTCCCGCCATCTCTCAACTGATCCTCCGCCTGGGCCGACGCCGAGCCGACCCCGCGGAGAGCCCGGCGGCGCTCACCCCCATAGCGCCGTGACTGGGGGCGCCGGCGTGGCCCACCTCCGCGCCGGCGCCAACCAGGCCCGATCATCGGAAGGAGTTCGCGTGACCCGTTCCAAAGTTCAGCCTCGCCAATTGTGGATTCCAGTAGCCATCGCCGTGGCCGCAATGCTCCCGGCCGTGGCGCTCCGCATTGAGGGCTGGCGACCAAACGCTGTGCTCGACATGGCGGTGTTTGGCGCGGCGATCCTAGCGGCGGGCTTCCTGCTGTCTTGGGGCGCGGAGGCGGCCGAGAAATACATCTCACAGGGCCTGATCCTGGCCGCGGTCGCCCTTGTCACGGTCTTGCCGGAGTACGCAGTCGACATCTACTACGCCTTTCAGGCGGGGCGGGCGCCGGACGAGGGATATGTCGCCTTCGCCGCGGCCAATATGACCGGCGCCAACCGATTGCTGATCGGCCTCGCATGGCCGGCCATGGTGCTCCTGCACTGGTGGCGGAGTCGCCAGCAGAGCATTCAGCTGGCGCGTGCCAACGCCGTGGAGATCATCGCGCTGGCGGTCTCCAGCGCCTATGCCTTCCTGATTGTTTGGAAGAACACGATCAGCGCGTGGGACTCGCTCGTGCTGATCGGCGTGTTCGGAGCCTACCTCTGGCGTGTCAGCCGCGTCCCCAAGGCGGCGGATGAGGACGAGGAGGACGAGCCGGGCCCTGGCGCCGTGATCGCTCAGATGCGGCCGGCTCTGCGCTGGCCAGTGATGATCGGCATGACCGCCATTGCTGCAGGAGTCATCCTCGCCGTCGCCGAACCATTCGCAGAGTCGATGATTGATGGCGGGCGCGCGCTCGGGATCGATCAGTTCCTACTCATCCAATGGCTTGCTCCGATCGCCAGCGAGGCTCCCGCTGTCGTAATCGCAGTGCTGTTCGTCCTCGCAGGCCGCGCGGCCGCAGGCCTGGTCGCGATGATCAGCGACAAGATCAATCAGTGGACCCTGCTGGTGGGCATGCTGCCACTGGCCATGAGCCTTGGCGCCGGCAGGCTGATGGCGATGCCGCTGGACGCGCGCCAGCACGAGGAGTTCTTCCTCACGGCCGCGCAATCCCTCTTCGGGCTCGCCTTGCTGCTCCGGGGGCGGCTCTCCCTGCCGGGCGCTGTCGCGCTGCTTGTCCTGTTCGTGGCGCAACTGGCAGTCGCCTTCACTCTGCGGGGCGACGCATCCCGCGACATCGCTGCGCTCACCCTGGTCGCGTGGGGCTACCTGGCTCTGGCCGCCGGAGTCATGGCGCTCAACGGTCGCTCAATCCTGAAACTCGTTCGGACGGCTGCGTCGCTGAACACGGCCGACGACCCGGCGATCACCGCCCCCCCAGCCAGGAGGTCGTCCGATGCGACGCACTGACCGCCTTCAGGGGCGCTGGACCGCCGCGCTAGTCCTGGTCCTCGGTTTTTGGCTGGCCGGCTGCCCAAGCGTCGCGGCGCCGCCTACGACCCTCGTGCTCGAACAGGTCGCCGGCCGAACATGGCGCGCGGACGCACGCGGCCTCGCCATCGAGATCCGCCAGGAGACAGACGGCCGCCTGACGATTGCCTTCCTGGGCGCGGGGGGCGAACCCGTCGCTCCACCGCCCGCCAATGCGATCACTCTGTCGGCTACGGACGGCGTTCGCGCTCACTTCGAGCCCATCGGACTGAACTGGCGCTCGCGCGATATCGCAGGGGCGCCCGCCGACGGCGATCGCTTGAGCATCGTGGAGGCCGACCATCGACACGACTTCCAGCTGAATGTGCATCCCGCGGACGCTCAGCCGCCTCTTGGAGTCTCTCGGCGATGACCGGCTTCTCCAGACGCAGCGCGCTGGCCGTCTTGGCGCTCGGCGTTACCGGCGCTGGGTTGGCGTTCCCAGCCGCAGCGGCAAGCGGACAGGTGTTTCGTTCCCCCTCCTGCACCTGCTGCGGGGCTTGGATCGACCACATGGCTCGGGCCGGGTATCGCCTGGAAAGCGTCGTTTCCGATGACCTCGTTGCCGTCCGCCGAAGCCTCGGGGCGCCAGATGCGCTGGACGCTTGTCAGACGGCCATATTCTCCGGCTTCGCCATTGAAGGCCACGTGCCGCCGAGCGACGTCAACAGCCTGCTCGCGAGGCGACCGACCAGAGCCGTCGGGTTGGCCGTGCCAGTGATGCCCCTCGGCTCTCCTGGAATGGAAACGCCCAACGACGACCGCGAGGCGTACGCCACGCTCGTGATCCTGCCTGCTGGCCGGACCCGCACCTTCGCCCAACACTAGAGGAGACCCCTAATGCAGATTCCTGGTCAAGCGGTCCTGCTCCGCATCTACACTGACGAGAACGCGCTCAGCGGCGCGGAATCGCTCATCAGCGTCATCGTCAAACGTGCGCGGGCGGCTCGCCTTGCGGGCGCCACGGTGCTCCGTGGCCGGATGGGCTTTGGCGAATCCGCGCGGCTCCACGAGGTCCGCCCCTTTGACCTCAGCGACAACCTGCCTGTGGTGGTCGAGATCGTCGATGAGGAGTTCCGACTGCGGTCGTTCCTCGCCACCCTCGCTGACCTCACTGACATCGGGCTCGTGACCTTCGAGAAGGTCGAGGTGCTGCGCTATGGCGGCCACCGCGCTGAGCCGCGGACCTGAAGGAGGGACGCCATCCCTGAAGCGCTAGGGCTCGTTCCCCGGCGCTGCTTGCAGGCATGGCCTGGGATGCGGCCTCGATCGTGACGCCGAGGGGGCGTCGTTTTTACCCAACTTGCCTTGGACGAAGGAGAATTCAGCGTGACCACCACGTTCGATCATGCGGAAGCCTTGCGGCGGTTGGAGCGCCGCTTGGAGCGGCTCCGTCGTGCGACGCCTTGGGCAATCATCGTCGTCGGACTCGCGCTTGGCCTGGCCATTGGACGGAACGCAGGCGCAGTGACGACGCCATCGCGGTCGACATTTCCTGTCGTTGCGGCTCTTCCACCTATGTCCGCGACGGGTGGGCTCGACCTCGACGCCGATGGCCGCTTGGACGTGGCGGCTCCCGTGGACAGCAATCTACGCGGAACCGATGCGTTTGGCTCTGGGGCGTTCGGCGCGGCCCGCGATGGCGGCCGCCGTCAGCATCGTGGCGTGGATTTGGTGGCCGCTCCCGGGACGCCGGTCCGCGCACCCATTTCCGGCCGGGTGACCCGCGTTGGCGCGGCCTACAGCGACAGCGCCGCACTGACATATGTTGAGATCGCCAACCCTGCGACACGCTACGTAGCGCGTGTCCTCTATGTCGGCTCCCAAGTCACACCGGGGACAACGGTCGCCGCGGGCGACCTGATCGGCCGGGCGCAAGATCTTGCCGTGCGCTACGGCGCAGGCATGACCAATCATGTCCACTTGGAACTCACTGGACGCAGCGGCGGACGGCTGAATCCTCTGGTGATCCTGCCGAGCATGACGGGTGAACGAAGCAGCGCTACGGCAAGGGGCGTAGTGTTGTGACGAGTGAAAGGAGGGATGGCCGTGACAGACGCCCGTCGTTGTGGGCGGTGCTTCTGTTCATCGTATCGATGACATTCACCGCGAGCATGGCCTGGCTGGCCTTCAACTAGTCGGGAGCAGTCGGCTCGCGAAGGCCGCACGAGGGCGGCTTGGTCACCGTCCCGCATCTTCGCCTAGCTTGGCAGATCATCGTCCACACCCCTGCCACGTACCGAGCGGGAGCACATTCAAACTGTGCCTCAACGTGATCTTATAACGCATTCCCACGGCGCAGGCCCGCGTCTATAGGGCGACCAATGGCGCTTCTACGCACATGGTGGCGGACACTCGGCGGCCTGATGGTCGTCGCCTTCGCCATGGCGTTTGTGGCGGGGTCGGCGATCGACGCCGTCGCCTGCCAGGACGAAGGCAGCCCGGTCGGCGTAGCTGGCGATCTGCACTATGTCCTCGTCGCTGACGACTCCGAACCCGATCCGATCCACAGCGCAGTCGAAACCTGCGCCCACGGCCATTGCCACCACCTAGGGCTGGGCTTCGCCCAGGGCCAGGACGTCAGTGCGCGCCGCTCTTCGGAGCCGCACAGCTGGGCGCTCGCACGCCTGCATCCCGACTTCGACCCTTCCAGCCTAGAACGTCCGCCTCGCGCGTGATGACCCGGCGCCTCCCCGCGCCTTCCGTCATCACAATCGAGAAGGATTATCGTGTCTTATCATCGAGGGCCGCTGCTTGCGGCCGCGTCAGGGCTGGCGGCCCTGGGGCTCTTTGTCGGCGCGCCCGCCGCTGAGCCTGTTCCGCCGTTCGCCGAACTCGTGGCGCAAGCTGATGCAACCGCGCCGCGCCTTGCCGAAGCCCGCGCCGCGGTCTCCCGGGCCGAAGGCCTGGCGCTGCAGGCCAGCGCCTTTCCAAACCCAACGATCGGTATCGATCGGGAGAACTTTTCCGGCACCGGGCCATACAGTGGGTCCGGCGTCGCCGAGACCACGGCGACCCTAGGCCAGACCCTGGAGCTCGGCGGCAAGCAGGCCGCCCGCATCGGGGTCGGGCGGGCCGAACTGGACGCCGCCCGGAGGCGCGAAGCGCAGGCGCGTACCGATTTCCGGTTCGATTTGGCCCTCGCCTACGCCGAAGCCGAAGCTAGCGACCGGCGCCTCATCCTCGCTGAGGACACGTTGGCGGCCGCCAAGCAGGATGCCGCCATTGCGCGAGCCTTCGTGCAGGCGGGGCGGGAGCCGGAATTGCGTCGGCTCCAGGCCGAGGCGTCCTTGCAGAGCGCGCTCGCTGCGCTCGACGAGGCGCAAGCGGCACGGGCGACGGCGTTCTCGAACCTGACCGCCCTAGCCGGTGCAGCCACACCGTTCACTTCGATCCCCACAAGCCTGCTCGACCAGGGCGCCTCATTTTTTGGGCGGCGGTCGCTGGATCCGGAGCACAGCGTTGCGATCTTGGTCGCCGAGGCCGAGCGCGAGGCAGCGCAGCGGCGGGTGACGTTGGAGCGCCGCCAGGCTGTTCCAGATCTATCCGTCTCGGTCGGCGTACGGCGCTTCTCTGAATCAGATTCGACCGCATTGGTCGCTGGGGTCTCAGCGCCGCTTCCGCTCTTTGACCGGAACAAGGGCAATATCCGTGCGGCTCGGGCCGACGTGAACGCGGCCGAGGCAAGGCTCAACGCTGCACGTCTGGACGCCGCCGCCGCCGTACGTTCGGGGACGGCCCGGATCGCCGCAGCCGAAGCCCGACTTTCGGCCGCCCTTGAGGGCGAAAGAGTCGCCCAGGAAGCCTACCGGCTGACCCGCATCGGCTACGAAGCCGGCAAGATCGATCTCGCCGAGCTTCTCAACACCCGCCGCGCTCTGACGGACGCGCGGGCCCAATCCATCGCTGCCGCCGTAGAGCGGATCGGCGCCCAGGCCGCCCTTGTCCGATTGACGGGCGTCGCCGAGACCGGAGTACCCCAATGACCAAAGACAAGCAGCGCCTCTTTGGCGCGGTGGCTGCGGCCGCTGTAATCGCTGGCGGCGCGGGCTTTGGCCTGTCCGCCTTGCTCAATCGCAACGACGCCCCCGCGGCGGCGAAGACCTCTGACAGCCATGGGGAGGAAGGCGAGGCCGGGCACGCTGAGGATGGCAAAGCCGGAGAAGCCGGTCACGCTGAAGAGGGTGGTCACGCCGAAGGCGGCGCCGAGAAGGATGAAGAGGGCGTCGTCGCCCTGACGCCGGACCAGTTGCAGGCAGCTGGCATCAAAATCGTGGCGGTCGGCCAGGGTGGTGGTGGCGAGACGCGGCTCTCGGGCCGGGTGGAGCCCGTCATCGATGCGCGGGCCAGTGTCGGCGCTGCCGTCGCCGGTCGCATCGAGCAGGTCCTTGTGGCTCCCGGTCAGTCGGTGCGCGCCGGGCAACCATTGATCGTTCTGGTCAGCGGCGACGCCGCGACCTATCGCGCTGAAGCCGATGCGGCGGTTGCTGCGGCAGACGCCGCCCGCCGCGCTTACGACCGTGACCGGAGCCTTGGCGAACAGGGCGTGGTCGCGCGGCAAGAGGTGGAAACCTCCCGTGCTCAAGCGATGAGCGCGGAGGCCAGTGCTCGAGCTGCGCGTGCGCGGTCGGCCGCGGCCGGCGGCCCCAATGCATCTGGCCGGACCAGCGTGACTTCGCCGATCTCCGGCGTTGTTTCCAGCGTCGCGGTGGGGCCGGGCGGCTTCGTCGCCCAGGGCGGCGTTGTCGCTGAGGTCACCAACCCTGCGCGCGTGGAGTTGGTGTTCAATGCGCCGCCCGCCATCGCGACGGGTTTGCGCGCTGGTGCGCCCATTCGTGTCCACGGTCCTGCCGGCGAGTTTGACGCTGTGGTGACCGGGGTCGCCGCCGCCGCCAACGCCTCAACCGGCGCGACCGTGGTCCGCGCACGGCCAAGCGGGGGCGCAGCGCCCCCTGTCGGATCACCGGTAACCGCGGCCGTCGTCACCGGCGGTGCGACTGGGGGCGTCACGGTGCCGTCCGAGGCCGTGCAGACGGTCGAGGGTGGAAGCGTCGTCTTCCTCCAAACTGCTGGGGGCTTCAGGGCTGTGCCCGTCCTCACCGGTCGCCAGGCGGGCGGCCGAACCGAGATTCTGCGAGGGCTGAACGGGTCCGAACGGATCGCCGGCGCCAACGCCTTCCTGCTGAAAGCCGAGCTCGCCAAGGGCCAGGCCGAGCACGGGCACTAGGGGGCGCGCATGTTCAAACTTCTCATAGAAGCATCCGTTCGCTTTCGATGGTTCGTGGTGCTGGCGGTGGCGCTGGTCTGCGCCGTCGGCCTCTTCGAACTCACCCGGCTGCCGATCGACGCCGTGCCGGATATCACGAACCGTCAGGTGCAAATCACCACGGTCGCTCCTGCTCTGGCGCCTGAGCAGATCGAGCGCCAGGTAACCTATCCACTTGAGACGGCGTTGGCCGGCATCCCGGGACTTACCAGCACCCGGTCGCTGTCGCGCAACGGCTTCAGCCAGATCACTGCGATCTTCACCGACCAGACCGATATCTACTTCGCCCGACAGCAGGTGGCTGAGCGGTTAGCCCAGGCGCGGGAGCGTATGCCCGAAGGGGTGGAGCCTGCACTGTCGCCGATCACCACGGGGTTGGGCGAGGTCCTCATGTGGACCGTCGACTACGAGCCCTACAGCCAGAAGACGCTGGCTAAGCCAGGGCAACCGGGCTGGCAGGAGGAGGGCGTCTATCTCACTCCCGAGGGAGAACGCCTGACCACTCCGCAGCAGCGGGCGACCTATCTTCGCACGGTTCAGGACTGGATCATCGCGCCGCAGATGCGCACGACCACGGGGCTGGCGGGGGTCGATACGGTCGGCGGCTACGTCAAGGAGTTCGCGGTCAGGCCAGACGTCGCCAAGCTCGCCGGCTACGGACTGAGTCTGAACGATCTCGTCCTGGCTCTCGATCGAGCCAACATCCAATCGGGCGCCGGCTACATTCAGCGTGCCGGGGAAGCCTTGGTGGTGCGTACCGACGCCCTCGCGGCCACGGCGGAGGACCTTGCCCAAGCGCCGGTGACCAACCGCAGCGGCCTGGTCGTTCGCGTGGCGGATGTCGCTACGGTCGAGGCGGGCCAAGCGCCTAGGCTGGGCGGGGCAAGCCGAGACGGGCATGAGGCCGTGCTGGGCACGGCTCTGATGATCGCGGGCGGCAATAGCCGCACGGTGGCGCAGGCGGCCGCCGAGCGTCTTTCGGTGGTCGACGACTCCCTGCCGCCCAGCATCGTCGCCGTACCGGTGTTGAACCGCAGTGAGCTGGTCAACTCGACCATCGCTACAGTGGCGCGCAATCTTACCGAGGGCGCGCTCCTGGTGATCGTGATCCTCTTCCTGCTGCTGGGGAACATCCGCGCCGCGATCATCACCTCCTTGATGATCCCGCTCTCATTCCTGTTCGCCGTCATCGGCATGAACCGGTTCGGCATCAGCGGAAACCTGATGAGCCTGGGCGCCCTCGATTTCGGCCTAATGGTCGATGGCGGCGTCGTGGTGATCGAGAACACGCTGCTGATGCTGACCAAGCGCCGTGCTGAGCTTGGACGCCTTCTGACCCGTCACGAGCGTCTGGATGTCGCCATCCAGTCGGCCCGGCAAATGGTCAAGCCGGCCGCATTCGGACAGCTGATCATTCTTCTGGTCTTCGCCCCGCTGCTCACCCTTGAGGGGGTCGAAGGCAAGACCTTCCAGCCGATGGGCGCGACGGTGATGCTCGCCCTCGTGGGCGCCTTCATCTTCTCGTTCACCTTCGTGCCGGCCATGACGGCGCTGCTCGTCCGCGATCCCAAGACGGTCCACACCGGTCCGGATGGAGAGGTCGAGGAACACGAGACCAAGATCCTGCGTTTCGCGCGCCGGTTCATCCAGCCTGCCATCGTGGCGGCGGTCGCTCGGCCAAAGGTGGTCCTGATCTCGGCGATCACCGCCCTTGTGTTGGGGGCGGTGTCCTTCACTGTCCTTGGCCGAGAATTCATTCCAACCCTCGATGAGGGCGATATCGCCATGCAGGCTCTGCGGGTGCCGTCGGCTTCACTCGAACAGTCCCTGGCCATGCAGATGGCGCTGGAGAAGGTCATCAAAGCCCAGCCGGAGGTGGAGACGATGTTCTCGCGCACCGGCACGGCCGAGGCCGCAGTCGACCCGATGCCGCCCAATATCTCCGACAGCGTCATCGTCTTGAAGGACCGCAAGGACTGGCCCGACCCGAAGCTGCCGAAGGAGGAGCTCATTGCTCGGTTCGAGAAGGTGGCTTCTGGACAGATCGGCAACAACTTCGAGTTCAGCCAGCCCATTGAACTGCGCTTCAATGAACTGATCTCCGGGGTTCGAACCGACCTTGCGGTGATGGTCTACGGCGACGACTTCGCCACTCTGCAGCGTGTCAGCGACCAAATCGCCGGCGTCCTGCGCGAGACGTCCGGATCGGCGGACGTCCGGGTCGAGCAGGCGTCAGGCCTGCCGACCCTGACAATCACCGTCGATCGCTTTGCCGCCGCCAACTACGGGCTGTCGGCAGCCGATATCAGTGAGGCGGTCTCTGCGGGGATCGGCGGAGCAGAGGCCGGGCGAATCTTTGAAGGCGATCGCCGCTTCGATGTGGTGGTGCGCCTTCCAGAAGACGCGCGCAACGACCCGGCGGCGTTGGCCGCTCTCCCGATTAGCGGGCCGAACGGCACAGTCGTTCCGCTGTCGTCAGTCGCCCGCATCCAGACCGGAGAGGGACCAAACCAAATCAGTCGCCAGAATGGCAGTCGTCGCATGGTGGTCCAGGCCAACGTTCGCGGTCGCGATCTCGGAGGCTTCGTCACCGATGCCCAGGAAAGGGTGGCCAAGGTCGACCTTCCGGCCGGGGTGTATCTCGACTGGGGCGGCCAATTCGAGAACCTGCAGCGCGCCGAGCAGCGGCTCTCGCTCGTCATTCCGATTGTTTTCGTGCTGATCGGGATCCTGCTCTTCATGGCCTTGGGCTCGTTTGCTGAAGCTGGTCTGGTGTTCGCCTGCGTTCCCTTGGCCCTCGTCGGAGGGGCGCTCGCTCTACTGTTGCGCGGCATGCCGTTCTCGGTGTCCGCAGCCGTCGGCTTCATCGCCGTCTCAGGGGTCGCGACGCTGAACGGGCTCGTGCTCATGCAGTCGATCCGGGAGCGGCTCGACGGCGGCCTAGACCCGCGTACAGCGGCGATCGAAGGTGCATCGAGCCGCCTACGAGCAGTGCTCACGACTGCGCTGGTGGCGATCGTTGGCTTCATCCCGATGGCGATCGCCAGCGGGGCAGGGGCCGAAGTGCAAAAGCCGCTGGCGACTGTGGTCATCGGCGGGCTGCTGACGGCGACGGCGCTGACCCTCCTGGTGCTGCCGACCTTCGCGGCCCAGGCGGTTAGGCACCGCAAGAGTGAAGGGATCGAAGACTAGCTCGATCCCGGCGTTCAACGGCAGGCGGCGGGAAGCCGTCGCCTGCTTCGTCCAACCAGTCTCGAGGCCGCACGTTCTGGCCTCATCAAGAGGTTCGGCATGATCCAGACGCTTCAACTCGACATCCCGCTGATCTTGCCGGAGGTGCACGACAGTTCGGACGCTTGCGTCAGGCGGCTTACCGACGAGATTGCAGGGCGGCCTGGCGTCACCAAGGCCCATGTGGTGGACGGCGCTGAGGCCAAGGAGCCTCACCTCTGCGTCCACTATGATCCCGCTGTCATCTCGCTATCGCGGCTACGAGAACTCGTCACCGCATCGGGCGCGGCGATCACAGAACGCTTTGGTCACGCTGTCTGGCAGGTTCAGGGCATCCAGCATGAGCGCCGCGCGCGGACGATCACAGAGCGTCTTGCCGCAACTCCTGGCGTGCTTGAGGCCGACGCCAGCGCCGCGGGTCTCGTCCGGATCGAGTTCGATCGGACTTTCGTATCGCAGGAAGAGGTACTGAAGGTCCTCGCTGGGCTTGGTGTGACGCCTGTCACGAAGGCCCCGGCGAGAGAGGCGAAGGCTCACGATGAGCACGGAAAGCCGGGCCATGTTCACAAGGAAGGTGAGGATCACGGGCACGCTCATGGCGGCCCGCTCGGGGCCAATAGCGAACTGATCTTTTCGCTGCTTTGCGGGGGGCTGCTGGCGACGGGCTTCCTGATCGAAAAGCTGGTCCCCGCCGCGCCGGCCTGGTTGCCGACCGCGCTTTATGTAGGGGCCTACGGCTTCGGGGGTTTCTTCACGCTCCGCGAAGCCTTCGACAACCTTCGCCTTAAGCGCTTTGAAATCGACACCCTGATGCTCGTTGCGGCCGCAGGTGCTGCGGCGCTGGGGGCGTGGGCTGAGGGGGCGCTGCTGCTGTTCCTCTTCAGTCTAGGCCATGCGCTCGAGCACTACGCCATGGGGCGCGCCAAGCGCGCGATCGAAGCATTGGCCGAACTTGCGCCACGCACCGCGACCGTCCGACGCCAGGGCGGAACAACCGAAGTGGGGGTCGAGGACCTCGTGCTTGGGGATGTGGTGATTGTCCGCCCGAACGAGCGCCTGCCCGCCGATGGATTTGTGGTGAAAGGCGCGTCCAGCATCAACCAGGCCCCGGTTACCGGCGAGAGCATGCCGGTCGACAAGCGCCCGGTCGAGAATCCGTCTCTGGCTCGCGCTAGGCCCGATGGCGTCGACGCTACGTCTCGGGTGTTCGCCGGCACTATAAACGGGGCCGGCGCGATTGAGGTGGAGGTCACGCGCCTCTCCACCGATTCCGCCTTGGCCAAGGTCGTACGCTTGGTTAGCGAGGCCGAGACCCGAAAGTCTCCGACGCAGAGGTTCACCGACAAGTTCGAGCGGATCTTCGTGCCCGTCGTCCTGGTGCTGGCGTTCGTGTTGCTCTTTGCATGGGTCGTCGTCGACGAGCCCTTCTCGGACAGTTTCTATCGCGCCATGGCGGTGCTCGTCGCCGCAAGTCCCTGCGCGCTGGCTATCGCTACGCCCAGCGCCGTGCTCTCTGGCGTCGCAAGAGCGGCCAAGGGCGGCGTTCTCATCAAAGGCGGCGCGCCGCTGGAGGATCTGGGCTCACTGCGGTCCATCGCTTTTGACAAGACCGGGACGCTCACTGAAGGGCGGCCGCGGATCACGGACGTCATCGCCGCGCCCGCGGTGGATGATGAAGAACTTCTGCGTGTCGCGGTCGCGGTCGAGATGCTCAGCGATCATCCGCTTGCCGAAGCGATCGCCCGCGAC
Source organism: Phenylobacterium sp. GW823-FHT02A09 (assembly GCF_058797775.1). NCBI lineage: Bacteria > Pseudomonadati > Pseudomonadota > Alphaproteobacteria > Caulobacterales > Caulobacteraceae > Phenylobacterium > Phenylobacterium sp. GW823-FHT02A09. The sequence goes on from NZ_JBXAJZ010000004.1 coordinate 122,009, forward strand.
GGCCGTGAACGGCTCGGGGCAGCGGGCAAGGCCATCGGTGCGGCTAGCGAACTGAACAACCTCATCGGACGCGGCGTCGTCGCCCGGCTGGACGGCGAAACCGTTTGGATCGGCAAGGCCGAGATGTTCGGCGTGGATGGCGTGCCGCCGCTTGGCGCTGAGTCCGCGCAGGCCATTGCTCGCCTTCGTGACCAAGGTCGCACGACCATGGCGGTGCGCAAGGGGGACCGCGACCTGGGCGTCATCGGCCTGATGGACACTCCCCGAGAGGCTGCGCGCGAAGCCTTGGCTGCGCTGCGGCGGCTCGGCATCACCCGCATGCTGATGATCTCTGGGGACCACAGCAAGGTCGCCGAGGCGATCGCCAAGGATGTCGGCTTGGACGAGGCTTGGGGTGATCTCATGCCAGAGGACAAGGTCGAGGCCATCCGCAAACTCCGGGCGGAGGACAAGGTCGCGATGGTCGGCGACGGTGTGAACGACGCGCCGGCTATGGCCAACGCGACGGTCGGCATCGCCATGGGCGCTGCGGGCTCGGACGTTGCGCTTGAGACTGCCGACGTCGCTTTAATGGCGGACGACCTGCGTCACCTGCCTTTCGCCGTCGGGCTTAGCCGCCGAACCCGATCAGTCATTCGGCAGAACGTCTTCATCAGTCTGGGGGTGGTCGCGGTCCTCGTGCCGGCGACGATCCTGGGGCTTGGCATCGGACCGGCCGTGGCGATGCACGAAGGCTCCACACTGGTCGTCGTCTTCAACGCGTTGCGGCTGCTGGCCTACAGCGATCGGGGGGCCTGATAACAGCTCCGCCTACTTCCTAGAGCAAGCGGCGGTTCCAAGGCGCGAAGGCCAGCAGGCGAGCCATGCCGCAGAAGCCGGTGGCGCCCGCGAGCGTCAGTCCCGCGCCGACGAAGGCCGCGACGGCGAAAAAGCCGGGATGCACCAGCAGGCCGAGCAACACGCCCAGCAGCACCAGCGAACCGGCGCCGATCTGGACCTGGCGCATCATCTCTAAACGCGCACGCCGGTCCTGCTCGATCGGCAAGCCCGCCTTGATCCAGCCATCCAGTCCGCCCTGAAGGACAAAGGCTTCGCCGGTCACGCCCGCGGCTAGGCGGTCGCCGTCGGCGTCGGTGCGCATGCCCGTGCGGCAGGTGAAGATCACTTGGCGGCCAGCTGGGGCTACGCCAGGCGCCGTGAGTGGTCGGGACAGTGCGCCCTTCACACGGGTGCGGGCGAATTCGTCGGGCTCGCGGATGTCCACCAGTATGGCCTGGCCGGCGTTCAGGCGGGCTGCGGCGTCAATCGGCGTCAGGGGCGTCAGCTTGGCGGTCATGGCTCTTCCTCGTGTCCGGGGGACAGAAGATCTCGGCGAGTGTCGTCACCACCCGCACCGCGGCGGGATTGGCAATCCGGTACCAGATGGTCTGGCCGTCGCGGCGCGTGGCCACGATCGCCTCCTCGCGAAGCACCGCCAGGTGCTGCGAAAGGGCCGACTGCGAAAGGCCGACCCGAGGAAGTAAGTCCCCGACCGACAGCTCGCCGTCCCCCAGTTGGCAGAGGACCATCAGCCGACGCTCGTTGGCCAGCGCGCGAAGGAGCTTGGCGGCTTCCCCGGCGCTGGCCTCGAAACGGGTGATGTCGAAGTTCGCGAGATCGAACATGGTCGCCATATATGCGAAGTTGCTAAATTAGCAATAGCTAATATATAGAGAGCCGAAAGCCAGGAGGCTCCGACCATGATCCTTAGCGTAGAGGGCTTCTTCGATGAGGCCACACACACGATCTCCTATCTGATCTCTGACCCGGCAACGAAGGCTGCGGCGATCATCGACCCTGTGCTCGACTTCGACCCCAAGGTCGCGCGCGTTTCGACCGCCTCCGCGGACGCCTTGCTAGCCGCCGTCCAGGCTCGGGGACTGCAACTGCATTGGATCCTGGAAACCCACGCCCACGCCGACCACCTCTCCGGCGCCGACTACCTGCGCGCCAAGACCGGGGCAAAGGTCGTCATCGGGGCCGATATCCAGGCCGTGCAGAAGAGCTTCGGCGAGCTGTTCGAGGCTGAGGCCGACGGTCGGGTCTTCGACCGGCTGGTTCGGGAGGGCGAGACCCTACCGCTCGGTGACCTCCGGATCAGCGTCCTGCACACCCCCGGCCACACCCCGGCCTGTGTGACCTATCACGTGGGCGACGCGATCTTCGTCGGCGACACCCTGTTCATGCCCGACTACGGCACCGCCAGGGCCGACTTCCCCGGTGGCGACGCTGCGACCCTGTACCGGTCGATCCGCAAGATCCTGGCCCTGCCGCCTGAGACCCGCGTCTTCGTCGGTCACGACTATCTGCCCGCCGGCCGCGACACCGTCGTCTGGGAAACCACTGTGGCGGCCCAGCGCCGGGATAACGTCCACGTCCGTGAGGGTGTCAGCGAGGCCGAGTTCGTGTCGATGCGCGAGGCGCGCGACGCCACACTGGCGGCGCCGACTTTGATCCTGCCATCCCTTCAGGTGAATATCCGCGCCGGCGCTCTGCCCGCCCCGTCGTCCGAAGGCCGGGTGTTCCTCAAGTTGCCGGTGAATGCGCTGTAGCCCCGGCCGCCCTCAATCCGCCATCGCCGGTGTCTAGCGTTGACTCTCTATCAAGGAGGCCAACGCATGAGGCTGTTGCCGATCGCGCTGTTCGGGGTGTTGGTTTTGACCGGGTGCGCCACGAAGCCACGGGAGACCTTCGCCGAGCCGAAGGCCGCGGGTCAGCCTGCGAGCGCGGCGGACTACGGCGTTGACATTCCGACCCGCGACGTCGCGGTTGAGCCCAAGCTAGGCGCGCCGTAGGAACACCCGCCCGCTGAGGCTGGTCGCTAGCGCGACGGGGCCGTCGCACAATAGAGCGAGATAGACCCCGTTGGGGTCGGCACGATGCGCGTCTCCTCGATGTCCGCCAGGCCCGCCGCCGACATCAGACCCGGCAGGACGCCGTCAGCGTTCGGCTGGGTGTGAGCGAAACCATCGAGCATCTGCACCTGTCGGAACAGCAGGCGCATCAGCGGGGTACGCTGATGACCGTAGTCGGCGATCACGACCCGGCCGCCGGGCTTCAGCGCCGTCCGCATGGCCTCCAGGATCGCGCGTTTCACCTCAAGGGAGCACTGGTGGAGCACGAGGCTGGATACGACCTTGTCGACAGTCCCTTCCGGCGTGACCTCGCCGAGGGCGTCGCCGAAGCCTTCCCGCCACTCAACAGCCAGCCCGGCCTCGTCTGCCTTCTGTTTGGCGAGCGCCAGGACGTTCGGATCAGGATCGACGCCGATGATCCGCGCCTCGGGGCAGGCGGCCTTGAGCATGAGCGCGAAGGTGCCCGTCCCGCATCCGACATCGAGAATGATCTCATGTTCGCGCGGAGCGACCAGCTTCAGCAGCGCCGCCCGCCAGCGTCGTTCACGCGTCATGAGGGCGATGGCCCTGTCGTAGGTCTGGGTCAACTCATGGCGGCCAAGGGCCGGAGTGAAGTCGCGCGTGTTGGTCATGACAGTTCCCGTTGTGGGGAACGCTCTAGGCGGAATCGACATTCAGCGCAGCCAGATCATGGTGGCGGCGAGGTGTACGAAGCCTAGGAAGTGGATGGCCCTGCGGTCGTAGCGGGTGGCGAAGCGTCGGAAGTGCTTGAGCTTTGAGAAGCAGCGCTCGATGCGGTTGCGTGCGCGATAGGCTTCTATGTCGTGGGCGATGAGCACCTTGCGGGTGCGGTTGGATGGGATGACCGCCTCTGCGCCGGCCTCGGCGATGAGCTGGCGCAGGGCGTTGGAGTCGTAGGCCTTGTCGGCGAGCACGGCGCTGGGGCGGAAGCCGCCGAGCAGGGCTGGTGCGGCCAAGGCGTCGCCGCTCTGGCCGGCGGTGAGGATGAACCGGATCGGCCGTCCGAAGGTGTCGGCGGCCATGTGGATCTTGGTGGTCAGTCCGCCTCGGGAGCGCCCCAGAGCCTGATCCGAGGCCCCCCTTTTCCGGTCGCCGCCTGCTGGTGGGCGCGAACCAGGGTGCTGTCGATCATCAAGTACTGATTGTCCCGGTCCTTGATCAGGTCGGCGAACACCCGATCCCAGACCCCGGCCTTGGACCATCTGCTGAAGCGTTTGTGCAGCGTCTTCCAGCGCCCATAGCGCTCAGGTAGGTCGCACCAGTGCGCGCCCGAGCGCAGCACCCACAGCACGCCGTTGACGAACAACCGGTTGTCAGCAGCCGTACGTCCAGGATCGCCCGCCTTGCCCGGCAACAGGCCGGCGATCCGCTCCCACTGGACCTGGCTCAACTCGTAGCGCTTCACCGACATCAATAGGGCTCCGTCCATCGAACCGAGCCCTATGAATCAGACATCTCACATCGTGAGAATCCTGAATGTCGATATCGCCTAGGCCTCGCCTGACGAACCCGCATGAACATAGCGGCTGCGTCGGGCCGGCGGCCTGGGTAGCCGCAAGGCGCTGGGCGCGATGCCGAACATCGCCCGCAGGGTTCGGGAAAAATGCGCTGCGTCGGCGAAGCCCGCACCGTGCGCGGCCGTGGTCGCGTCGTCGCCCGCCTTGAGGGCCTGGGCAGCCCAGCCGATCCGCCGCCAAAGCACATATCGCCGAAACGGCAGGCCCATGGCGTCCACGAAGAGGTGTCGGAAGCGCTCCGCCGACAGCCCCGTCTTCGCTGCAGCCGCCTCAAGCGGGACTGCGCCTAGGGGCAGCAGGCGGTCGATTTCCGCCAGGGCCGGCTGAAGTCGCGTCAGGGTCGGCCGCGGTGGGAGCGGGGTGTCTAGAACGCGCGCCCAGGTCCATGCGTCATGCCCAGCGAAGGCTCGTGCGACGATAACCGGAGGGGGGGAGGCGGCGGCCGACCACGACCGGGCGAACTGCAGCGGCAGCGAGGCGAGGGTCGGTTCGATAAACACGATCTCGGCTTCGGCCGCCGGCTCCAGCCGATGCGGAACCAGCGGATCGATGAGGATGACACGCCCGATCGCTCGCTGCCCGGCCGCGTCGATCACCGTCACGGGCGCCGGGGCGACCACTGCCTGCGCCGCCAGGTGCCGGTGGAGGCGGCTGTCGCCGACCGCTCCGCGCCAGATCGCCCAGTGATCGCCCGCCTCGAACGCGCCGGACCAGAGGCCGCCCATCTAGAGGTCTGACGAGCGGCTGCGTTCGAAGCGCAGCAGGCGCAGGGCGTTGGCAGTCACGAGGGCGGTTGCGCCCGTGTCGGCAAGGATCGCCATCCAGAGCGGCGTGGTTCCCATCAGGGTCGTTGCGAGGAAGACCGCCTTAAGACCGAGCGCGATGGCGACATTCTGCCAAATGTTACGCAGCGTGCCGCGCGACAGGCGCACCAGATCTGCGACGCCAGTCACCTTGTCGTTGAGGAGGGCCGCGTCGGCGGTCTCCAAGGCGACGTCGGTTCCGCCCCCCATGGAAACGCCGACCGAGGCCGCGGCGAGCGCCGGCGCGTCATTGATGCCGTCGCCGATCATGGCGATGGGACCGTGCGCACGCAGGTCCTGGATACGCGATAGCTTGACGTCGGGCAGCAGCTCCGCTTCGGCCTCGATCTGCAGCGCCTCGCCGATCGCTCGAGCGGCGCGGGCATTGTCGCCGGTCAGCATCACCGTGCGCAGGCCCATCGCGCGCAGTTGCGCCAGTCCTTGGACGGCGTCGGGGCGGGGTTCGTCGCGCAGAGCCAGGGCGCCGAGCGCGCGTTTGGATTCCAGCACCACAACCACGGTCTTGCCTTCGCTCTCAAGCGCCTGCAGGCGTGCGACCTGCTCGGCGCTCAACTGCGCCTGCTCGGCGGCGAAGCGTGGCGAGCCGACCGAAACAAAACCGCTCTTCAGGCGGCCGGTGACCGCTTTGCCCGGTGTGGCGGTCACGCCATAGGCGATAGGCAGCGTCAGACCATCGGCTTCGGCGCGGGCGATGATCGCTAAGCCAAGGGGATGGCTCGACCCCTTCTCGACGGCTGCGGCTTTAGCTAGCAAATCGCTTGGCTCGCCCTCGAAAGCGACAATGTCGCTGACCTGGGGGCGGCCGAGGGTCAACGTGCCGGTCTTGTCGAAGGCCACCGTGGCGACCTTGCCGAGCGTTTCCAGGGCCGCGCCGCCTTTCACGAGCAGACCCTTGCGCGCACCCGCGGCGAGGCCGGACGCAATCGCCGCTGGGGTCGAGATAACCAGTGCACAAGGACAGGCGATGAGCAGAACCGCCAGGCCACGGTAGATCCACGTATGCCATTCCGCGCCCAAGAGGAGGGGGGGCAGCACGATGATCAGGGCGGCGACCGCCATCGCGGCGGGCGTGTACCAGGCGCTGAAGCGGTCGATGAAACGGGCCATCGGCGCGCGGGCGCCTTGGGCCTCCTCGACCAGATGGATGATCCGCGCGATCGTGTTGTCGGCGGCGGCCTTGGTGATGGCGACCCGCAGTTGGCCGTTGCCGTTGATGCTCCCGGCATAGATTTCTGCTCCCGGTTCCTTCGTCACCGGGACGGACTCCCCCGTAACGGGGGCTTGGTTGACCTCCGAGGTCCCGCTGATCACTTCGCCGTCAGACGGCGCGCGATCGCCGGGGCGGATCACCACGATATCCCCGACCGCCAACTCGGCGGCGGCGACCTGTTCAATGACGCCGTCGCGCTCGCGCAAGGCCGAGCGGGGGACGAGATCGACAAGAGCGCGAATACCCGCTCGGGCCTTCGACGCAGCCACTCCCTCCAACAGTTCGCCGACCGTGAAGAGAAAGACGACGACCGCCGCTTCCTCAGCCTCGCCGATGGCGATCGCGCCGGCGGCGGCCACCGACATCAGGGTTTCAATGCTGAACGGCGTGCCGGACACCGCGCCGGCGATCGCGCGTCGGGCGATGGGCACTAGGCCCACCAGGGTCGCGATCGCGTAGACCCATGTGGTCCATTCCGGCGCCAAGCGCGCGATCACGAAGGCAACAGCCAACGCCAGGCCCGAGGCCAGCGCCAATTGCGCCTTGCGCGATCGCCACCAGATTTCGTCGCTGGGCGCGCCAACTTCGGAGATGGGTCCGCCATCGTCGCTCGGCGTGTAGCCCAGTCCGCGAATGCGTTCCCGAATGACGATCGGCGACGTGCGATCGGCGTCATAGGCGAGCGTCAGCCGCTGCAGGCTGTAGTTCACGTCGATATCGCTGACGCCCGGGACTCGCTTGAGCGCGTTCTCGATTTTCGTCGCGCAGGCGCCACAGTCCATCCCGTCGACGCGCAGGGTCAGAGCTGTGCTCACGATGCGCCTCCCGATCTGGTGGAGGCTACCTCTCGCCGAACCGTGATCATTGACCTCTCCTCCGATACACGATCGCGCGACGGTACATCCTCAAGTCGCTAGAGGATCAAGCGGCCGTCGTCACTGGCAGGCTTGAGGTCGTGGCTCGCCAAGCGGCGCAATGCCCTGATAAGGAGAATTGATAGCATCAGGTTCTCCATGCGCATCCTGTCCAACTTCGTCGCCGCTGTCGTTGCGGCCCTGTCATTCCTCGTGTTGCCGGCCATGGCGCAGGAGAGCAGTTCGGCGCAGACCGCGTGGCGACTGCTGGACTATGTCGCGGTCGACTACGCCGGCGCCGTCGACAACGGGCAGGTCATTAGCCCAGCCGAGTATGCGGAGATGGTGGAGTTCGCCGGGGCGGTCCGCGCGCGCCTTGCCACCTTGCCGGCGACTCCGGCTCGCCCGCAGCTCGTACGTGACGCCGCTGCGCTGGAGGCGGCGGTTCTGGCCAAGGCTCCACCGGCCCAAGTGAGCCGTGACGCCCACAACTTGGCGAGCGCGCTGCTGGCCGCCTATCCAACGCCTCTGGCTCCGCGCATGGTTCCGGACCTGAACCGCGCCGCGCGTCTCTACGCCGAGCAGTGCGCGGCCTGCCACGGCGCCAACGGCGCCGGCGACGGGCCGAACGCCGAAGGACTCGACCCGCCCCCGATCGCGTTCACCGACTTGGCGCGAGCGCAGCAGCGGAGCCTCTTCGGTCTCTATCAGGTCATCGGGCAGGGCTTGGACGGCACGGCCATGGCCAGCTACGCACATCTCTCAGAATCGGACCGCTGGGCGCTCGCGTTCTACGTCGGAGGCCTCGCCTATGAAGACGCTCAGACCAAGGCTGGCGAGCGGCTCTGGCGCCAAGATGCGGAAGTCCGCGCTCGGTTCAGCACCCTTGCGGCGCTGACCCAGACGACGCCGCAGGCCCTGGCCGCCGACTTCGGCCCCGAAAAGGCGCAGGCGCTCACCGCCTACCTTCGTAAGACGCCGAAGGCGCTCTCGGGACAGGGCCCCAATCTTGATCTGGCGAGGGCGCGGCTTGCAGAGAGCGCCACGGCCTATGCGGGGGGCGACCCGCGACGGGCGACTGACTTGGCGCTGTCGGCCTATCTCGACGGCTTCGAGCCGGTCGAGCCGCTTCTCAAGGCGCGCGATCCGGCGCTGATGAGCCGGATAGAGAGCGGTATGGGCGCCTATCGATCAGCGATAGCAGCCGGTCAGCCCGTGGCTGCGGTGCAAGGCCAGGCCGAACAGCTCGCCGCCTACATGGACGCCGCCGAGCGCGCCCTTGCGCCCGAGAAGGCCAGTCAGGCCTCTGCATTCCTGGGCGCCTTCACGATCTTGCTGCGCGAGGGCCTAGAAGCGCTGCTGGTGGTAGTGGCGATGGTCGCCTTTTTGCGCAAGGCTGGGCGGGCCGATGTCCTGCCCTATGTGCATGGCGGCTGGAGCGCGGCCCTGGGCGCCGGGGTACTGACCTGGGCGGCCGCTACCTATCTGATCTCGATCAGCGGCGCGAGCCGCGAGCTGATGGAGGGCTTCGGCTCGATCATCGCCGCTGTAGTGCTGGTTTCGGTCGGAATCTGGATGCACGGCAAGAGCCGCGCTGATGTCTGGCAACGCTACATCCGCGATAAGCTCTCCAAGGCCCTGTCGCGAAAGTCGGCCTGGTTCCTTTTCGCCTTGGCCTTCCTGGTCGTTTACCGGGAGGTCTTCGAAACCATCCTCTTCTACGCCGCGCTCTGGAGCCAGGGTGGACATATGGCGATGCTGGCTGGCGCCGCCTCCGGCGCGGTCGTGCTGGCGGTGGTCGGTTGGGCGCTCTTGCGCTACAGCCGCAAGCTCCCCATCACCCAGTTCTTCGCCTTCAGCTCAATTCTCATCGCCATCCTCGCGGTGATCCTCGCGGGCAAGGGCGTGGCCGGGCTTCAGGAGGCCGGGCTTTTGGGAATTCGGCCTATCGCAGGACTGCCGCGGATCGAGATCCTCGGCCTCTATCCGACCTGGCAAGGTGTCGCCGCCCAATTTGCAACACTTCTGGTGATGGTGTTCGGTTTCATTCGAAACAGCCGAACCGCGTCCGTACGTGCCTCGTCGTAAGGGAGGCCGGACACGGGCGATTGCTCCATTTCGCTTCGGTCGCGTTGTAGGGCGGCCGTGCGTCCAGAATGGTCGCCGGGCGTTGCGCGAACGCTGGTGCTCACAGCGCGGCTGAGTGGTGGGCGACTTTCGTCGCCCACGCTGAGCTTACTGCTTCTGGATCGCGGTGATCTCGCCGGCTCCATCCTTGACGGTCAGGTCGAAGGCGACCTTGTCTCCGACCTTCACGGACTGAGCCAGTTCTGGCGTGGCCTTGAAGCCCATGGTCATTGCCGGCCAGCTCACCTCAGGGATCTCCTCGTGGTCGAGCGTGATCGTGCCGGCCGCAACGTCGACGGCTGTGACGACGCCCTTCGCCTTCACAGATTTGGCGGCTGCTGCATCGGACGCCATGCTGGCCATATTGTCTCCAGCCGGCATTGCCGGAGCGGGGGCAGCAGGAGCTTCCGCGGCCTTCTGTTCGGCCGGTTGGCCGCAGGCCGCCAGCGCGAGGGTCAGGCCGAGGCCCATGACAGTCAGGGTGGTGCGCTTCATCGGATATCTCCTTGTCTGGAAGCGGGTGGGAAGGGCGTGTGCGAGGATCTGCGGCGGAGCAGCAGATAGCCGGCCGGGATGACCAGCATGGAGAGCAAAGGGGCGGTGAGCATGCCACCGATCATCGGGGCGGCGATCCGGCTCATGACCTCTGAGCCGGCGCCATGCCCGATCAAGATCGGGGCGAGGCCGGCGAGGATCACCGCCACGGTCATGGCCTTGGGGCGTACCCGCAGCAGGGCCCCTTCGCGGACGGCGGCTTTGACCTGGTCAGGGGAGGGATGCTCGCCCCGGTCTTTCAGCGCATCCTTCAGATAGATCAGCATCACGACGCCGAACTCGGCGGCGACGCCGGCGAGCGCGATGAGGCCCACGCCTGTAGCCACCGACTGGTGATAGCCGAGCAGATAGAGCGCCCAAATGCCGCCTGTGAGCGCGAAGGGCAGGGTCGCCATGATCAGGGCCGCCTCGTCGAAGCGCCGGAAGATCACATAGAGCAGGACGAAGATGATCAGGAGCGTCGCCGGCACGACAAGCTTCAGCCGTTCGACCGCCCGCTGCAGATATTCGAACTGGCCCGAATAGGCGATTGAGACGCCGGGCGAGAGCTTCACGTCCTTGGCGACGGCGTCCCGCAGGTCGGCGACGACGGAGGTCAGGTCGCGGTCTCGCACATCGATATAGACCCAGGTCGAGAGCCGGCCGTTCTCGGTCTTGAGCATCGGCGGTCCGTCGGCGATTTCGATCCTTGCCACCGTCCCGAGCGTGATCTGCTGCCCGGCCGGAGTGAGGACCGGTAGGTTGCGCAGCCCCTCCAGGCTGTCGCGGCTCTCGCGCGGATAGCGGACATTGATCGGATAGCGGGCTAGGCCCTCGACGGTCTGGCCGACAGTCTCGCCGCCGATGGCGCCGGCGACGATCTCCTGTACGTCGGCGATGTTGAGCCCGAAGCGGGCCGCGGCGGCGCGGTCGATGTCGACATCGACATAGCGCCCGCCGGTCAGCCGTTCGGCCAGGGCCGAGCTGACGCCGGGAACACTCTTGGCGGTCGTCTCCACCTCGCGGGCGATGCGGTCGAGCTCGGCGAGGTTAGCGCCCGAGACCTTCACCCCGATCGGGCTCTTGATGCCGGTCGCCAGCATGTCGATGCGGTTGCGGATCGGCGGAACCCAGACATTGGCCAGGCCCGGGACCTTCACCGCACGGTCCAGCTCTTCGACCAGCTTGTCGGGCGTCATGCCGGGCCGCCACTCGCTGCGCGGCTTGAACTGGATGGTGGTCTCGAACATCTCCAGCGGCGCGGGGTCGGTGGCGCTCTCGGCGCGGCCGGCCTTGCCGAATACGGTCTTCACCTCCGGCACGGTCTTGATCAGCCGGTCGGTCTGCTGCAGCAGCTCGCCGGCCTTTTGCGCCGAGAGCCCGGGCAGGGCCGAGGGCATGTAGAGCAGGTCGCCCTCGTCCATGGCCGGAATGAACTCGCCGCCAAGCCGGCTGAGCGGCCAGGCCGTGGTGGCGAAGACCAATGCAGCGATGATCAGGGTGGTCCGCGGACGGTCCATCACCCAGTCCAGGGCCGGCTTGTAGGCGGCGGTCAGCCACCGGTTCAGGGCGTTGTCGCTTTCGCGCGGGATGCGGCCGCGGATCAGGTAGCCCATCAGCACCGGGACCACGGTCACCGACAGGATCGCTGCTCCAGCCATGGCGTAGGTCTTCGTGAAGGCCAGCGGCGAGAAGAGGCGGCCTTCCTGCCCCTGGAGCGTGAAGACCGGCACGAACGAGAGGGTGATGATCACTAGGCTGAAGAACAGGGCCGGGCCGACCTCGGCCGCGGCGTCGGTGATGACCCGCCAACGGGTTTCGCCCTCGAGCGGCTGGCCGGGGTGTTCCTCCTCCCAGCGCTCGATCTTCTTGTGGGCGTTCTCGATCATCACCACGGCGGCGTCGACCATAGCCCCGATGGCGATGGCGATGCCGCCCAGCGACATGATGTTGGCGTTGACGCCCTGGGCGCGCATGACGATCAGCGCGAACAGCACGCCCAGCGGCAGGGTCAGGATCGCCACCAGCGCCGATCGCGCGTGCCAAAGGAAGATTGCGCAGACCAAGGCGACGACCACGAACTCCTCGACCAGCTTCTCGCGCAGATTGGCGATCGCCCGGTCGATGAGCTGGGATCGGTCATAGGTGGTCACAACCTCGACGCCGGGCGGCAGACTCTTCTTCAGGTCCGCGAACTTGGCCTTCACGGCGGCGATGGTCTCCCGCGCGTTCTTGCCCGAACGCAGGATCACCACGCCGCCGGCGACCTCGCCCTGGCCGTTCAGTTCGGCCAGGCCGCGGCGCATCTCCGGACCGAGCTGGACGATGGCCACGTCGCCCAGCCGCACCGGCACGCCCCCGGCGGCGGTCTTCAGCGGAATGGCCCGGAAGTCGTCGAGGCTGGTGAGATAGCCGGAGGCGCGGACCATGTACTCGGCCTCGGCCAGCTCCAGCACCGAGCCGCCGGTCTCGCTGTTGGCCCGCTGTATCGCCTCTACGGCCTGGCGGTGGGTGATGCCGTAGGCGGCGAGCTTCACCGGGTCGAGCACGACCTGGTACTGCTTGACCATGCCGCCGATGCTGGCGACCTCCGCCACGCCCGGCAGGCTCTTCAGCTCATAGCGCAGGAACCAGTCCTGCAGGGACCGCAACTCCGACAGGTCATGGCGGCCGGTGCGGTCGACCAGGGCGTATTCGTAGACCCAGCCGACCCCGGTGGCGTCCGGCCCCAGCGCCGGCTTGGCCGCTTCCGGCAAGCGGGCCTGGACCTGGTTCAGGTACTCCAGCACCCGCGAGCGGGCCCAGTAGAGGTCGGTCCCGTCCTCGAAGATCACATAGACGAAGCTGTCGCCGAAGAACGAGTAGCCGCGGACGGTCCTGGCGCCCGGTACCGAGAGCATCGTAGTGGTCAGCGGATAGGTGACTTGGTTCTCGACGATCTGCGGCGCCTGGCCGGGATAGGGGGTGCGGATGATCACCTGCACGTCGGATAGGTCGGGCAGGGCGTCGACTGGTGTCGTGCGCGCCGCGAGCGCGCCGGCCGCGATAAGCGCCACGGCGGCGAGCAGAACGAAGAAACGATTGCGGACCGACCAGCGGATCAGGGCGGCGATCATCGCGCCGCCCCCATCCGGGCGATACGACGCACGACGGCTCCATCCGGCCGCTGCTCGAAGCCGAACGCCACCTGGTCGCCGACCTTCAGGCCCTTGGCCAGGGCGGCCGGCTCCAGCTTGAAGGTCATGGTCATGGCGGGCCAGCCAACCGCGGGCACGGGCTCATGACTGAGGGTGATGGATTCGGCCGACAGAGCCTCGATCCGACCCCGCGTCTCATGGAGCGCGCCCGGCGCCGTGGTCGGCGTACCCGCACCGGTCGCGAGCGGCCGCGCCTGCAGCCCGGCGAGGCTCGCTTCGGAATCGATCAGGAATTGGCCGGAAGCAACGACCTGCTGGCCTTCGCTGAGGCCGGCCAGGATTTCGGTGCGCTCGCCGCTCTCGCGGCCGACCCGAACCTCCACCGGCGCGTACCGGCCTTGCTCGCCGGCCACCATGACGAGGCTGCGCTTGCCAGTGCGGATCACCGCCTCGGACGGCACGGACAAGGCCGTCTGCGCCTCGCCGCCGAGATGGACCGTGGCGAACATCCCAGGCCGCAGTCGTCCGCTAGGATTAGGCAGCTCCGCCCGAACGGTGAGCGTCCGGCTCTCCGCCTGGGCGGCCGGCAGGATGGCTGCGATCCGGCCGCTAAAGGTCTCGCCGGGGAATGCAGCGAGAGTTGCCGTGACGGCCTGGCCGATCTTGATCTGATTGGTCTGGGCCTCCGGGACCGCCGCGTTGAGCCAGACGCTTGAGAGGCCCGACACCTGCGCAAGGGTCTGCCCCGCGCTGACGGTCATGCCTTGGCGCACGTCCAGGGTCTGGAGTGCGCCGCCGATCGGGGCGCTGACCGTGATGACGTTGCGGGGGCGACCGGTGCGAGCGACCTGGTCGATCAGCGGATCCGGCATACCCAGCAGCGCCAGTCGCTGGCGGGCGGCAGCCTCCAGCCTCGCGTCGCCAGACTTTCGCACCGCGAGGTACTCGGCCTGGGCGCCGCTCCAGGACGGCACGAGCAGGTCGGCGATCGGCGCTCCGGCGGCGATGACATCGCCAGGCGCGCGGGCATGGACCCGTTGCACAAAACCGTCGGCCCTGGCCTGGACGATGGCGACGCTGCGCTGGTTGAAGTCGAGGACGCCTGTCGCCTCGACGCTCTGGGCGAACGCGCTGCGCTCGACCCGGGCCAACCTCACGCCGAGGTTCTGCGCCGCCGCTGGGTCGATCCGCACGCCGCCGCCCGCTTCGGTCTCGTCGGCGTACTTGGGGATCAGGTCCATATTCATGGACGACTTGCCGGGCCCCGGATAGCGCTCCATTGGGACCATCGGATCGTACCAGTAGAGGATCTTGCGCCCCTCCGATCCGGGCGTGCCGGCCGATGGGGCTGGGAGCCTCTGCAAGTGAGCCAAGCCATAACCGAGCCCGCCGGCGGCGAGGGCGACCACGGCCGCGGCGGCGGCGAGCTGAGTGCGGGAGAGGGCGATCATTGGGCGTCGCTTCCGTAGGTCTGGACGATGCGGACCGCGTCGCGCTGGACGGCGGCCTCGCGGTCGAGAATGTCGATCTTGGCTTCGGCGAGGGCGACCAGCGCGCCCAGTACGTCCGACAGCCCCGCCGTGCCGGCGGCATAGCTCGCCGTCTCCAGGTCGGCGCGGCGGGCGGCCAGCGGCTCCAGGGTCGTGCGGCCGCGCATGAGACGGTCGTGATGCATGGCGTGGTCGGCGAGGTCGGCCTCCAGCGCTGCGGCCAGCGCCCGGCGCGCCGCCTCCCGTTCGTAGCGGACGCGGGTGGCGCTGGAGGCGCGAGCGGCGACCATCGGGTCCTGTCGTTTGGCGGCGAACAGCGGCAGGCTGACCGACGCACCAAGCGAGACCATGTCGCCATACATCGGGTCGCGGTGCTGGTAGGTGAGATCCCAGCTCCAATCCGGCCGCTTCTCCGCCTTTGCGGCCGAGACATCGGCGTCGGCTTGGCGGCCGGCGGCGTCATAGGCCCGGAGCGCGGGCAGCCTCTCGAGGCCGGCGCGCAAATTGGCCGGATCGACTTGGAAGTTCGGCGGGGGGCCAGCCACATCAGCATCGGCCTCGCCAGTCCAACGAACGAGTTCAGCCCGGGCCCTGCCAACCGCGGCGACCAGTTCGGCGCGCCGATCGTCGAGGGCGGCGCTGAGTTGGTCTGGCTCGAGGGCTTGGGCGGGCCGCGTCGATCCGGACGCCAGTTGCGACGGCGCGCTGGCGCGCAGGGGCGTGAGGGCGCGCTCCACCTCATCCAACGCCGCGAGCCGCTTCCTGGCGTAGAAGAGGTCGATCCAGGCCAGGGAGGCCGCAAGACGGACCGCCCGCGCCTCGACCCGTGCGCCGGCCTCGGCTGCCTCTATGTCTGCGGTGGCGCGTTCACGGTCCGCGCGGCGTTTGGCGGAGCTGGGCATGTCCTGGCTCACACCGACCGTGGCCATGGTCATGCTGTCGCGGTCGAAGGTCCCCGCTGGAGGTCCTGAGATCGGGAAGTTGCCGAGACCCACGGCGAGCTTCGGGTCGGGTAGGCGGCCAGCGGATACGGCTGCGGAGCGCGCCGCGGCGACATCGGCGTCCTTGCTCAAGAGGCTTGGCGCTGAGGTGTCGGCGAGCCTGAGCGCGGCATCGAAGGTTAGTGGCGCAGCCTGGGCCGCGCCGCCTAACGCCGCGCAGGCCAGGGTCAAGACAAGACGCATCGGAGTTCCGGTCGTGATCATGATGAAACGAGGGCCGGTAGCGCCGACGGTTGATCACCGCCGGCGCCCCTGCATCCCCGCGCCAGGGGATAGACGGCGCGGGGATTGGCAGTCGGCTAGCCCTTCGGCTGCGGGCTGTGGCGGCCCATGCTCATGCACATGTCGCGCATGGCCGCGTCGCTCTTCATCATCGGGCAGTCGCAATCCGCCGCCCGTGCCTGGTCACCCGCAGCGGGCGAGCCTGGGACCTTTTCGACTGTGCGGAAGTAGTCGTGCGGGTTCGAGGACGGCGGGGCGACCCGCAGGCGGTAGTCGCCCTGCGGCTCAGCGGCGGCCGCATGGGCCGCGGCTGACAGGCCGAGCGTCAGCGCCGCAGCGCTGATCGCAGTGAGTGTTCGGAAGGTCATGATCCTTCTCCATGCCGATGGCGCCCGTCCGACGGACGGGCTGATCTGATTGAGCGGCGTCATGCGCGCGTCCGCGGTCGCTCGTTGAGAGCTCCTGCAGACGCTGACGCCAGCGCGTCAGGCCAGCGGTCTAGGAGGATGGAAGAGCAAGGGGGCGAGCACGCCCTCGCGCGTTAGGTCGGAGAGCGCGAAGTGCACGCCCTCGTAGGTGAACGTATGCGGGATGCTCGCAATCGCCGGAACTGGCGGCGGCACCGTGGCGCAGCCCATCTTACCAATGCAATCGAGCGTGACGCCCTTACATGGTGTCGGCTTGGAGACCGGCCTGGGCGCATCGGCCATTTGCGACATGCCAGGCATATCGGCGCAGTCCATCCCAGCCATTGCAACGTGGTCAGCCGGTGCAGCCGCCTCGACCATCGCCATCATTGGCATAGCACGCGCCGTCGTCTGGCCGACGAAGCCGACCAGGGCGAGCGCTGCGACGACGATGCGGATCAGGTTCCACATGAGGCGATAGGGGTATGCCCGAGCTTCGGTTTGCGCAAGGTCACAGTTCGGCGGCGACGGCCTGGACGATCAACCGGGCCGTCATTGAGCAATACGCGGCGCCTGCGCCGATCCCTCGGAATCGACGCAGACTAGGTGCGTCAGCGAGGCCGCTCGACCGCGACGGCGTCGGCCTTTTCGCCTTCGGCCGCGAGCGGTTCACGGGTCACCGTGCGGAAGTAGTCGTGTGGGTTCGAGGATGGCGGCGCGGTGCGATAGGCGTACTGTCCGGACACGGCGCAGGCCCCGGTCGCCAGCGGCAGGCTGAGCGCCAAGGCGGTGATGGTGAAGCGAATGGTCATGGGTCTTCCCCAAGATTGATGGATCCGCCGGGCGGTGAGCCGTCCCGGCGAGACGGCGCCTGGGCTGGGGCCGGATCTCGCTCGCGAGCGGCCGGCGCAGGCGCGGTGGAACCGACGATTTCGTCGTCGGCCTCAGGCCAACAGTTTCGGGGGCCGATCTGGGCCGGGAGGCCTATGGGGATGCACGGCGGGACCGTTTCCAGGCTCAGGCGCCACTTGAGCGGCTAGGGCCGCCCCACTCGGCGTCGCCGACAGCACTGCGACCGCGCCGGCACAGATGCTTGCGCACGTTGCGGCGCAGTTCTTCAGCGCCTTGTCGCAGCAGGGAGTGATCGGGGCGCTCGGCTGTTCGCCGGGAGGCTCATCCATGGACGCCATGGCGTTTGGCCTTGATGCCTCCACGCCGCACTCAATGGTCGCCGCCGAGGCGGTGATCGGGCTGGCCACCAGGGCCAGAATGGCGAGGATGGCGATTAGAAGTCGCGCCATACGGACATTATCCGCCCGATTGGCTGAAGTGTCACTGGCGGGCGGAGCTTCCGCGCGACTTAGAGGCGGACGACCTCGCCGTCTTCTTTCGTGAAAGTCTCCGGTGCGCGGTCGAGCAGGTCGAGAACCGCTTCCGAAGGCCGGCACAACCTGACGCCCTTCGGCGTCACGACGATCGGCCGGTTCACCAGGATCGGGTGTTCGACCATTGCCGCGAGCAGCGCATCGTCGCTGACATCGGGATCTAGGAGGCCAAGTTCGGCGGCCGGCGTGCCTTTCTCGCGCAGGATGTCGCGCGGTGCGGCGTGCATCTCGCTCAGAAGATGGACAAGCTGTTCGCGGGTCCAGCCGGCCTCGAGGTACTCGACGACGGCCGGCTCGTAGCCGGCCGCCTGGATCATCGCCAGGGCGTTGCGGGAGGTGCCGCAGGCCGGATTGTGGAAGATGGCGATCGGAAATTCGGATGAGCTCATGACTTCACCGGCGAGGCTTTCGGAGTTGGGGTCTGTTCGCGGGCGGCCACCCGGCGCACGGCGCCGCCACGCTCGTACCAACCCTTGCTGGCGTTCACGATCGCGACGACCGAGAGCATGACCGGGACTTCGATCAGAACGCCGACGACGGTCGCCAAAGCCGCGCCCGACGTGAAGCCGAACAGGCTGATGGCGGCGGCGACCGCCAGCTCGAAGAAGTTGCTGGCCCCGATCAGGGCCGACGGCCCGGCGACGCAGTGGGCTTCACCGCTAGCGCGGTTAAGCAGATAGGCCAGCCCGGAGTTGAAGTAGACCTGGATCAGGATCGGAACGGCCAGCATGGCGATGATCGCCGGCTGGGCGATGATCTGCTGGCCCTGGAAGCCGAACAGCAGGACCAGCGTCGCCAGGAGCGCGATGATCGAGACCGGGCCGAGCGTGGCGAGCGCGCCTTGCAGCGCAGCTTCGCCGCGGGTCATCAGGGCCTTGCGGGCGACCTGGGCGATGATCACCGGAATGACGATGTAGAGCCCGACGGAGAGCATCAGGGTCTCCCAGGGCACGGTGATCGCGGAAATGCCCAGCAGCAGACCGACGATCGGAGCAAAAGCCACGATCATGATGGCGTCGTTCACCGCGACCTGGCTGAGCGTGAAGTTCGGCTCGCCGCGCGTCAGGTTGCTCCAGACGAACACCATCGCGGTGCAAGGCGCAGCCGCGAGTAGGATCAGCCCGGCGATGTAACTGTTGATCTCGCCGGCCGGCAGGTAGGGGCGGAACAGATAGCCGATGAAGAAGGCGCCCAGGGCTGCCATCGAAAACGGCTTCACCGCCCAGTTGATGAACAGGGTCACCCCGATCCCGCGCCAATGGCGGCCGACCTGGCGCATCGCGCCGAAGTCGACCTTCATCAGCATCGGAATGATCATCAGCCAGATCAGGACGGCGACCGGCAGATTGACCTTGGCGACCTCGGCCGAGCCAATCAGCTGGAAGGCAGGCTGAAAGAAGTGGCCCAAACCAATGCCGAGCACGATGCAGAGCGCTACCCAGAGGGTCAGGTAGCGCTCAAAAAGCGACATGGCTTTCGGCGCTTCGGGCGCCGTCTGTTCACGCGACACAGTCATCCTCTCAAAGTCATTCGGTCCCGGCGGGCTCGCCCTGGGTCTTGCCGATGTCGTCCAGGCGCTTCTGCAGCGAGAGGCTGTCGAGCGAGGTGATCGGCAGGTTCACGAAGATGCTGATGCGATTGTTCAGCATCCGGTAGGCGTCGGCGAAGGCGAGGGTCTTCTCGGCCTCGCTACCCTCGACCGCTGCGGGGTCAGGCAGACCCCAATGGGCGCTCATCGGCTGACCCGGCCAGATCGGGCAGACCTCGCCAGCGGCGTTGTCGCAGACGGTGAATACGAAATCGAGTTCGGGGGCCTCGGGGTTGTTGAGCGCGGCGAACTCGTCCCAGGGCTTCGAGCGCAACTGGTCGGTCGGGTAGTTGAGCTTCTGCAGCAGCGTGATGGCGTAGGGATTGACCTTGCCGGCCGGCATGGAGCCGGCGGAGTAGGCTTTGAACTTGCCCGCCCCGACCCGGTTCATGATCGATTCCGCGAGGATCGATCGCGCCGAATTGCCGGTGCAGAGGAAGAGGACGTTGAAGGGCAGCTTCTTCTCGGGGTGGAGCATGGCGCGTTCCCTAGGCTTTGACGAGGTCGTCCGCGCAGCAGGCGCTGCGGCTGAGCATGTCGGCCAAGGGCGCGCAGATCTCCGGCGATCCGGCGCAGCAGTCTTCCATCAGGAAGGCCAGCAGCGCGCTCATGGCGTCGTAGTGGGCGGTGTAGATGATCGAGCGGCCTTCGCGGCGCGAGCCGACCAAGCCGGCATGGCTCAGGACGGTGAGGCTCGCCGAAAGCGTGTTCGGCAAAATCTCAAGCCTGCGAGCCAGCTCTCCGGCCGCCAAACCAGACGGGCCGGCTTGAACCAACAGGCGGAAGGCGGCGAGGCGGTTTTCGTGGGCGAGCGCGGCGAGGCTGGTGACGGCGGCTTTCATTTCCATATTTCCAACATACATGAAATATGCGACCGTTCAATGACGCTCGCGCTAGCTGCTTCGCAAAATTGAGTACCCGATGACCGATTTTCCGGCCCTTGAGCCGCAGTTCCTTGACGCCCCGACGCTCGCCAAGCTGGAGCCGCCGAAGGTCTCCTCGCACCCGCCGCGCATCCTGCTGCTCTACGGCTCGCTGCGCGAACGGTCCTACAGCCGCTTCCTGACCGAGGAGGCCGCTCGCATCCTTGAGCGCCTTGGCGCAGAGACGAAGATCTTCGATCCCACCGGCTTGCCTCTGCCGGACGCGGAGTCGCCCGATCACCCCAAGGTGCAGGAACTGCGCGCACTGTCCCTCTGGTCGGAAGGCCAGGTGTGGTGCAGTCCCGAACGCCACGGCGCGGTCACCGGGATCATGAAGGCCCAGATCGACTGGATTCCTCTGGAGGTCGGCAGCGTTCGCCCGACGCAAGGACGCACGCTGGCGGTCATGCAAGTCAGCGGCGGCTCACAGTCGTTCAACGCCGTGAACACGCTGCGCCTGCTGGGACGCTGGATGCGAATGATCACCATTCCGAACCAGTCCTCGGTGGCCAAAGCCTATCAGGAGTTCGACGAGGCCGGCCGCATGAAGCCGTCGGCCTACTACGATCGGGTGGTCGACGTGATGGAGGAACTGGTGAAGTTCACTCTGCTGACCCGAGGCCGCTCCGACTATCTGGTCGACCGCTATAGCGAGCGGAAGGCCGAGGGGCGGGTGACGGTCGGCGACGAACTGGGCGCCATCGCCATGGCTCATGAGCGGAAGGCCAGCTAGTGCGGCCGCTCACTCAGGAAGAGCAGCTCAACCGAGATTGCTTCTGTATCGACGTGGATCCGGACCACGTCTGGTCGATTGTCGACCGGGCAGGGGGCGGCGTCGTCCCGCTCGACGTGCTGAAGGCCGCACGTCCGCACCTCTTCTCCGAGGCCCCGGTGTTCCTGTCGGCCGCCGACCTGGCGGCGATGCAAGCCGTCGTGGCGGCCATCGAGGCGGTCGCAGAGTTGCCTGCCTTCCAGGACCTCGTGCTGGGCTGGGCGCCAGAGATCGCGAAGGCTGACCCTGGGCCGCGCGGCGCCTTCATGGGCTACGACTTCCACCTGACCCCTGAGGGGCCCAAGCTCATCGAGGTCAACACAAACGCCGGAGGCGCCTTCCTGAACGCCTTGCTGGCGCAGGCCCAGGTCGCCTGCTGCCCTCAGGTGCGGGCGCTCGTGCCGGCGGCGACGCCGTTGGAGGATTTCGAGGCCGCCGCCTGGCGCATGTTCGAGGCCGAGTGGCGACTGCAGGGAAGGGCAGGGCATTCGCGCGTTGTCGCCATCATCGATGAGCGGCCGGAGGAGCAGTATCTCTATCCCGAGTTCCTGCTGGCCCAGGCCTTCTTTGAGCGCCACGGCGTGGAGGCGCTGATCGCGGATCCCCGAGACCTGCGCTTAGAAGGCGGGCGCCTGCGCCTGGGCGGCGTGGCCATCGACATGGTCTACAATCGCCTGGTCGACTTCTCGTTTTGCCGGCCCGAACACGCCGTCCTTCGGCAGGCCTATTCGACCGGCGACGTGGTCGTGACTCCCAACCCGCGCAATCACGCCCTGCTGGCTGACAAGCGCAACCTGACGATACTGTCGGACCCACAGCGGTTGGAAGAGCTGGGTGTTCCAACGGGCCTCCGCCGCGCGTTGGCTCGCCTACCTGATGCGCGCCTGGTGACGCCCGAGAACGCCGACGCGCTTTGGCGGGGGCGAAAATCGCTGTTCTTCAAGCCGGCGAACGGCCATGCCGGGAAGGCGGTCTATCGCGGCGACAAGCTGACGCGCGGCGTCTGGGAGACGATCGTCCGGGGCGGCTACATCGCTCAGGACTTTGCGCCGCCCAGCGAGCGCCACGTCCAGGTCGACGGTGACCCGCAGCCCCGAAAGATGGACGTCCGCCTCTACACCTATGCCGGCGAGACGATGCTCGCCGCCGCGCGTCTCTATCAGGGCCAGACGACCAACTTCCGGACGCCGGGAGGCGGATTTGCGCCGGTGATCACGCTCGCATAGTTCGAAGCGCCTGAACGTGCAGGGAGGCGCTTTCATGATTCACGCGTGCGAGTTCGGCGAGACCTAGGTCTCTTCGTGACACGCAAGGGCGACGCGGCAGATCGAGGGCTAAAGAAGCCCGGCAGCGTGTGCGCTTGGCGGTGGGAGGCGAGTGGGTCCGGCGCGCATTTTTCTGGTTGATCCTCTAGCAGCTAGAGCAATTAGGGTCGGCTTGGAAACAAGGTCGCCCACGATGACGAAGACCGACGCTAGCGCCCTAGACGTGGTTCGCTACCGGATCACCGGCATGGACTGTGGCGACTGCGCCGCCAAGATCGAGAAGGCGGTCGGCAAGCTGCCCGGCGTAGAGGAAGCACGCGTCTCCATCGCCACGTCGCTGATGACGCTGAAGCTTGACAACCCGGCGCTCCGCGCGCCGACGGTCGAGCAGGCGGTGGAGTCGCTCGGCTATCGGCTCGACCGGCTGCGAGAAGCGGTTACGGACGACGACGATTTGCCGGACCTCAGTCATGTTACGCCGGCCTACAAGCGGGCGCTCTGGCTCGTCGTTTTGATCAACGCTGGCTATGGCCTGGTCCAGATGGCCGCCGGTTTTGTGGCAGGCTCGCAGGCGCTTAAGGCCGACGCATTGGACTTCATGGGCGACGGGACCATCACCTTCTTGGGCCTCCTGGCCATCGGCTGGTCGCTCGTTTGGCGCGCGCGCTCCGCCCTCATGCAGGGCGTATTCCTAGGGCTGCTGGGCGCCGGCGTCCTGCTCAACACGGCCTATCGGGTGCTGGTGCTCAACCGTCCGGAGGCCGAGATCATGGGGGTCTTCGGCGTGATCGCCCTGGTCGCCAACGTGATCGCCGCGCTCCTGCTCGTGCCGCACCGGAGCGGCGATGCTAACGCGAAGGCGGTCTGGCTGTTCTCGCGCAACGACGCGCTCGGCAACCTCGCCGTAGTCATCGCCGCGGGCCTCGTCGCCTGGACCGGCACGGCCTGGCCCGACCTCGTCGTGGCCGTGATCATCGCGGGCCTCTTCCTTCAATCCTCCTGGTCGATCGTCCGCCATGCGCGGACGGACCTGCGCGAGGCGCGCCTCTTGGCGGCGGCATGAGTGCGGGGATGAGACGCGGTCCAACGCCATTGTCTCCCAGGGCGCCGCTGGGATTGCCGGCGCGGGCGGTCAAAGATCTGCATCAGGCCGTGGCGCACGCCAACGCCGGTCGCTGGACGGACGCCCGGGGCTATGCAGAGAGGGTCCTGGCCGTGCAGCCTCGGGACCCGTCGGCCATGAATGTGCTCGGCACGGTCGCGTTGAACACGGGGCGCGCCGGGGAGGCCATCACGTGGTTCGAGCGGGCGGCGACAGGGCAGCCGAAAAATCCGTTCATTCAGTACAACCTGGGGGAGGCCCACCGGCGCGCGCAAGCTTACGAGGCTGCCGCCGCGGCGTTCGTACGCGCCGGCCGGCTGAAGCCGGATTTCGCCGAGGCCTTCGCCGCCGCCGGGGACACGCTTCGGCGGCTCGGCCGAAGCGGCGAGGCCGAGGCTCACTACAAGAAGGCGCTTCGAATCGCACCGGCCTTGGCCGCGGCGCTGAGCGGGTATGGCCTGTTGCGCCTCGGCGTCAGCGATCCGGCCGGCGCCGCCGACCTCTTCGCTGCGGGCCTGAGTGCAACGTCGC
This sequence comes from Phenylobacterium sp. GW823-FHT02A09, assembly GCF_058797775.1. NCBI lineage: Bacteria > Pseudomonadati > Pseudomonadota > Alphaproteobacteria > Caulobacterales > Caulobacteraceae > Phenylobacterium > Phenylobacterium sp. GW823-FHT02A09. The sequence continues at coordinate 145,813 of NZ_JBXAJZ010000004.1, forward strand.
TCGGCCATCCATTGCGAGCCGCCCTGCTCACGAACCTCGGCCTTGCGCTTCTGCAGCTCGGGCAAGGTGTTGGGGGGCTCGACGCGCTCGCGCAGGCCGTGGAGGCAGCCCCCGACGACGACGGGGCTTGGCGGCGGTTGGCCCGGGCGCTGCGGCACACGCGCGTGGCTCCGGCGACGCCCGTCTTTCGCGCGCTCCTTCTCCAGCTGTTCGATCGCACTGACGTCAATCCCCGCAACCTGGCGACCGCGGCCATCGCCGTCCTGCGTCAGGATCCGGAGATCGATCGGCTCCTCGGATCGATCGCCGTTGCCCCGCGGATGTTGGCGAAGACGCTGGAGCGCGAGGCCGCGGCCGCCACTCGGCTGGTGGCGGATCCGCTGTTCCGAGGCCTCCTGGCCTCAGCGCCGATCCCGGACGTCGGGATCGAGTTGCTGCTTGTGCAACTGCGGGCGGATCTTCTGGTGCTTGCAGACCGAGAACCCGAGGCGCTCGAAGGGGAGCTCGGCCTCGCGGTTGCGCTCGCCCGGCAGGCGTTCCTCAACGAGTACGCCCACTTCGCCGAAGCGGAGGAGCAACGGCGGGTGGACGCCCAGATCGCCGCCCTCGACCACGGCGAACTGGACGCTGGAGACGCGGCGCGGGTCGCGATCGTGGCCGCCTATCGGCCGCTGGCGTCGACGCCCTTAGCCGCGCGTCTCCGGGCCAGGCCCCTGCCGGCGCTTGCCGACCTGCTGCGCGAACAGCTAGCCGAGCCGGCCGAGGAGGCGGCGCTGCGCGCCGCCCTTCCGATTCTCAAGTCTCCAACCGACGCCGTCTCGCTCGCGGTCCGGGCGCAGTACGAGCAGAATCCCTATCCCCGCTGGACCCGCGGCAGCCTTGACGAGCCGCTGGCCTTCCGCTCGGCGGTGCAGAGCGCTGTCCCGGACTTGCCGGCCTGCGAGGTTCCTGACCTTGAGCGGCCGCGCGTGCTTGTGGCCGGCTGCGGCACGGGCCTCGAAACCCTGCGCGTGGCGAACATCTACCGCGGCGCCTCGATCCTTGCCGTCGACCTCAGTGCGACGAGCCTCGGCTACGCCATGCGCAAGGCCCGGGAATACGAGCTGACCGAGGTCCAGCACCTGCAGGCCGACATCCTCGACCTGCCAGCGCTCAGCGAGCGCTTCGACCTAATCGACAGCTTCGGAGTGCTGCACCACATGGCCGATCCGGCCAAGGCGCTGCAGGTTGTCGCCGAGTTGCTCAAGCCCGAAGGATTCCTTCTCGTTGGTCTCTACAGCGAGATCGGCAGGCAAGCGGTGGTGGCGGCGCGAGCGCACATCGCGCGGTCCGGCTATCGGGATGACGCCGAAGGCATACGGGCGTTGCGGCGGGACCTGATGCTCGACGGCGAGCCGCCGGAGCTGGAGGGCGTGATGAGCCCGGCCTCCGACTTCTGGACGCTCTCGGACTGTCGGGACCTACTGTTCCACGTGAACGAGCATCGCTTCACCCTGCTGCAGGTCGGCGAATTGCTGGGCGGTGCCGGGCTCGAGTTCCTCGGCGTGCAGTTCGGCCATGCGGCCGATCAGGCGCGTTACCTTGCGGAGAACCAGCGAACGGCCGCCCTGCGCGATTTCGAGCGTCTGCATCGGTACGAGCTGCAGTATCCCGAGACCTTCGGGGACACCTATCGGCTCTGGGCCCGTCCTAGGAGGCCATCGAGGTGAGACAGCCCCTTGTGTCGCCGCACGTCGACCTTCCGAAGGAGCAGCGAGCCGTGCTTCAGCAGTCGCTCCTGGCCTTAGCCGTCTGCGCCCCGATCCTCGTGATCGCTAGCCTGGGCCTGCCCAGGATCTTCACCTTTCCCGAGCCCCTGGTGGAGCGACTGGCCTTCGCACTCAGGGCCGGACTCGTAGTCGTGCTTTGGGTCGTGCTGGGCGTGCGGATGGTCGCCAAGGTGCGGTTTGAGTCCGCGGAGGACAATGCAGGTTCCGCCTACAGCCGGCCAAGTCCTCGCCTAGCGGTGCCAAGAGCCTTCCTCCAGAACACCCTCGAACAGGCGTTCATCACGGTCGTCGCAATCCTCGCACTCGCTACGGTCGGCGGCGAAGCGGCGCTAGCCTACGTTATTGCGACCGTCGTGCTCTTCAGCCTCGGGCGGGTGACTTTCCTGCGCGGCTATCCGCATGGCGCGGGCGGTCGCGCCTTCGGCATCGCCATGACGGTGCTCCCCGGCCTCGGCGCCATTGGCTGGGCGGCGATCGACGTTGCGTCCGAGGTGGCGGCCTTGGGCTGAGCTCGACTCCATCCGCCGCCACAGGTGGTGAAGCCGTGACAGTGCTGCCGCATCGAAGCGGCTTGACCCCGCCGCATATGTCGCCGTACCGCACGAGTTACACAGTCGGTTACACAGCTCGCTTGACGCGGAAATAAAATATATTAGAATCAAAAGATTGGTGGAATCGGAGGGGACTCAAAATCCGGTTCCGAAAGGAGTGTCGGTTCGAGCCCGACCGCCCGCACCAACTCCTCCTCTCTGATGGCCGGCGCCTAGCCGGCGAAGGCCTTCTCGTAGACGTAGGCGCCGGGCTCGGCGATCGAGCCTTCGGCGAAGCCGCGCGCATCGAGCAGGGTGCGCAGGTCGGCCAGCATCGGCGGCCCGCCGCAGACCATGATCCGGTCGTTCGAGGGATCCAGCGGCGGCAGGTCGAGATCGGCGGCGAGCCGTCCGGATTCGATCAGCTGCGTGATCCGGCCCTCGGTCTTGAAAGCGCCGCGGGTGAGCGTCGGATAGTAACTCAGCCGCTCGCCGACGAACTCGCCCAGCTCGGGATGGGCGTGCAGGGTCTCGAGCATCTCGCGGTAGCCGAGGTCGGCCTCGGCGCGGCAGGTGTGGGTGACCACCACCCGCTCGAAGCGGTCGTAGACTTCCGGATCGCGAGTCAGGCTGAGGAACGGCGCCAGGCCGGTGCCGGTCGACAGCAGGTAGAGCGTGCGGCCCGGCAGCAGCGCGTCCAGCACCAGCGTCCCGGTCGGCTTGCGGCCGACCAGCACCTCGTCGCCGACCTGGATGTTCTGCAGCTTCGAGGTCAGCGGGCCGTCGGCGACCTTGATCGAGTAGAACTCCAGCTCCTCGGCGTAGTGCGGGCTGGCGATGGAGTAGGCGCGCACCAGCGGCTTTCCCTCGACCTGCAGCCCGATCATCACGAACTGGCCGCTCTGGAAGCGCAGGGCCGGCGAGCGGGTGGTGCGGAAGGTGAACAGCTGGTCCGTCCAGTGATGGACGTGGGTGACGCGCTCGACGTTGAAGGCGGCGTTGGCCTTGGGCGCGGCGGTGACGGCGGTCATCGCGGGTACTCCTACTTGATCGACAGCAACAGGGCGCTGGCCGCCAGCATCGCGCCAACGAAGGCCGCGCCGGCGCCGGCCTGGGCGGCCTGCCGGGGGCGATAGGGCGCGACCAGGGTCAGGGTCAGCGCGGCCAGCGAGATCGCCCCCACCCACTCGACCGAGCCGAACTTCCAGCCGTCGGCCCAGACCGCGCAGGCATAGGCCGCGGCGAGGCCCGCGGCCCCGCCCCAGCGCACCTGGCGCTGGCGCAGCGGGTCGAGCTTGGCGCCCAGCAGTTCGGGCTGGTGCTTGGCCATCGAGGCGCAGACGCCGACGAAGCCGGCATAGGCGAACAGCAGCATGGCGAGATGGGTCATGCGGCCTCCGTGGCGACGGTGGGAGCGGGCGCCTTGCGCTTGGGCTTAGCGGCCGGCTTGTAGCGGGCCGCCTTCCAGCCGCAGAAGGCCAGCAGGGCGCCCAGCGCCACCAGGGTCAGGTCGAAGGCGACCATCGCCCAGTCGCCGCGCATGGCGTTGGCGAAGAGGTTGCGCTGCGGCGTGGTGATCGCGCTGACGATCGGCAGGGCGGCGACCATGAAGGCGGCGAGGCCCAAGGTCTCCATCCAGGCTTTCTTGTTCGGCCGCAGGCAGGCGTAGAGGATCATCCCGCCCCAGAGGATGAACATGCTGTGCACCTCCCAGGGCGAGCGGTTGGCCATCTCGACCGGCAGCAGGCGGTTGGCCCACAGCATGGCGGCCATGCCGGCCGGCACCCCGGCGATGGTGCCGATGTTCAGCTTCTCGACCAGGCGGAAGCCGAAGTGCGGGCGCTCGGGATCGGGCAGCTTCTGGCGGCGGGCGACCGACCACAGCACCAGGCCGGTGGCGACCATGGCGCAGCCGGCCAAACTGCACAGGAAGTAGACCCAGCGCAGCACCGGCTCGGCGAAGCGGCCCATGTGCAGGCCGTACATCGCCCCGCCCGTCACATTGGCCGGTCCCGGCTGCGGCGAACGCGACAGCAGGTTTCCGTTCGCATCGAAGGTCAGCGAACCTCCCCGATAGGAAAGGTTGTCGCCGGAATGGCGCGTCACCTCGATGCGGGCCGCGGCGTCGCCGGGATTGCTGACGCTGATGGACGAGGGCCGGCCGCCGCCCCAGGCCTTGGAGGCTTCGTCCAGCACCTTCGGCAGGGGGATGAGCGGGGCGGCGACGCCGCTGCGCTCGACCTCCTCGGCCCGTGGGAACACGGCTTTGAAGTAGGCGTCGTCCGACGTGTAGTTCGCGAGCACGCCCCAGGGCATGTACAGCGTCATCAGCGTGACCAGGCCGGTGTAGGTGATCATCGCGTGGAACGGCAGCGCCAGGACCGCGGTCATGTTGTGCGCGTCCAGCCACGAGCGCTGGGCGGCCTTGGTCGGCCGGAACGTGAAGAAGTCCTTGAAGATGCGCTTGTGGGTGATCACCCCGGAGACGATCGCCACCAGCATGAACATCGCGCAGAGGCCGGCGAACCAGCGGCCCCAGATGACCGGGATGTAGTGCATCTGGAAATGGAAGCGGTAGAAGAACTCGCCGCCGCGGGTCTCGCGCGGCTTGACCACTTCGCCGGTGGCCGCGTCCAGGGTCGCCTGGGTGTCGCGGTTGCGGCCGCGGCGGCGCGGGCGCTCTTCCTCGCCCGGCTTGGGCTGCGGCTGCCAGAACACGTTGGCCGTCGCCTGGCGCTCGTTGGGCAGCGAGATCGACCAGCTCTTGGCGTTCGGGGCGACCTTGGACAGGTACGCCGCCGCGCCGGCCGCGCTGATGTGATAGTCCGCCGGCATGCCGGTTTCCGGCTCCATCCAGCGGGTGATCTCGGGGCGGAAGTAGGTGGCGGTTCCGGTCAGGAACATGGCCAGCAGCACCCAGCCGACCAGCAGGCCGCTCCAGGTGTGCAGCCAGGCCATCGATTGGCGGAAGGACCCGTTCATAGCCGCGGCTCCACGATCAGCGAGATCCACAGGATGGCGCCCAGCGCGGCGCAGCCGGCGGCCAGGCCCAGCCACACGCGCCAGGTCTTCGGGTCGGCGAAGGCCCAGATGACCACGGCGGTGTAGACGGCGAAGGAGAGCAGGGTGGCCGCGATGGTCGCTTCCTCCGCCCCGCCCGGCAGCAGCCGGGCGAGCACGGCGGTCGAGAGCGCCGCGAAGACGTAGCCGACGACGATGGCCGCCACGGCTCGGGCGGCCACGTCCAGCCGCTGGCGCCAAGTGGGGCCTTTCGGCCCCTTGCGCTTGGCCGCCGGCGGCGGCGCGGTCTGCGCGACGCTCATGCTCAGAACGCCGCCCGCAGGGTCAGTGTCACCTTGCGCGGCTCGCCATAGTAGCCGCCGTTGTAGAAGCCGACGCGGCGATAGTAGGTCTCGTCGAACAGGTTATCGACGTTGAGCGTCGCGCTGAGCTTCTCGTTGAAGCGGTAGCGGGCCATCAGGCTGGCCAGCACGTACGAGCCCTGCGAGACGTTGACCCGCATGGTCGGCGGGTTGGTCCCCGGGGCGCTGGTGTTGCCCGGAACCGGGATCGTCGCGAGGGTGTAGATCTCGCTCTGCCAGTTCAGGCCGCCGCCGATGGTCAGGCCCTCGAGCCGGCCCGACAGGTCGTAGCTGGTCTGGATGCGGGCGATGTTGCGCGGGTTCAGGGTATTGATCCGCACCTTCGCCGCGTTCTCGGTGTAGGCGTAGGTGTAGCCGCCGGCCACGCGCCAGCGCGGGGTCAGCTGGCCGGTGATCTCGGCCTCGAAGCCGCGGGTCTCGGCCCCGGTCACCGCGCGATAGGCGGTGCTGCCGTCCGGCAGCAGGAAGCCGTCGGGCACGGTCGGGTCGACCTCGGCCAGATTGTCCTGCTGGACGTAGAAGCCGGTCATCGCGGCATAGAGCTGGCCGTCGAAGAACTCGGCCTTCAGGCCGCCTTCGTAGTTGGCGCCGATGACCGGATCCAGCTGCTCGTTGTTCTTGTCCTTGTTGCTCTGCGGCTTGAACAGGTCCGAGTAGCTGACATAGGCCGAGATCTGCGAGGTGATGTCGAAGATCGCCCCGAAGTACGGGGTGACCTTGTCCTCGGAATAGGCGTTGGCGGTCCGCTGGTAGACGCCGGCGAGGTTGTAACGGTCGCTCTGGGTCTCGTACTGGCTGCTGCGGGCGCCGACGATGATCTTCAGGCGGTCGGTGGGGTTGAGGCGCACCGCGCCGTAGACGCCGGTCTCCTTGATGCGGTTGATCTGGGCCGGCGTGCCGTAGCGCAGCAGCACCGGCTCGGGGATGCGGCCGTCCCAGGTGAAGATGTTCGGGACGGTCATCGCATAGGGACGCTTCGACGCATCGATGGTGTCGTTCATCGTCGTCTCGTCGCGGTCGTAGCCGTTGGCGCCGACGACCAGCTCATGCTTGCGGCCGAACAGCTGGAACGGACCGCTGGCGTAGACGTCGAACGCGGTCTCTTCCTGGTGGTAGACGTTGTAGTAGTCGGCGACGATCAGGCCGCTGCCGTTGTTCGGGTCCGGATAGCCGCCGTAGCCGTAGTAGAGCTTGGCCGTGGAGTCGCTGTCGCGCTTGTTGTAGGCGGCGCGGAACTTCCAGTCGCCGGGCAGGTCCTGTTCCAGCACCGCGTAGTAGTTGGTGCTGTTGCGGTCCCAGGTGCTCCAACGCGCGGCGGCGTTGTAGGAGCGATCGAAGCTGGTCGCCGACCCGTCACGGAAATACAGCGGCGAGGTGCCCCAGGTCGTGCCCTTCGGCGTCACCTCTGTGTAGTCGACGCCGACCCGCACCAGGGTGCTTTCGGTCACGTCGGCTTCGACCACCGCCATGCCGATCTTCTTCTTCTCCTCGTAGAAGTCGATGTACGACTCCTTGTCCTCGAAGGCGCCGGAGATGCGCGCACGCACGCGGCCGTCGGCGAAGATCGGGCCCGAGACGTCTGCCTCGATGCGGCCGCGGTTCCAGCTGCCGACGACGGCTGCGACCGAGGCGGCGAACTCGCGGGTCGGGGCCTTGCGCAGCAGGTTGACGGTGGCCGACGGATCGCCCGAGCCGGTGACTAGGCCGGTGGCGCCGCGCACGACCTCGACGCGGTCGTAGAGCACCGTGTCGCCCATGACGCTGCTGCCCGACGAATAGGCCGTAGGCACGCCGTCGAGCTGGAAGTTCGAGATCGAGAAGCCGCGCGAGGTGAAGTTCACGCGGTTGGAGTCGTTCTCCTGCACCGTGATGCCGGTGGTCTGCTCCAGCACGTTGGCGATTGTCACCAGGCCGAAGTCGTCCATGCGTTCGCGGGTGATCACGGTCACCGACTGAGGGGTCTCACGCAGCGACAGCGGCAGCTTGGCGGCGGATTCGGTGACCTTGACGCCATAGCCGTCCTTGGTTCCGGTCACCTCGACGCCCTCGACCGTACCGTCGGCGTTCGCATCGTCGGCGAACGCTGGTGAAGTCAGGGCCGTGCCCGACAGCAGGACCATGGCCAAGGCGGCCGGGCGGAACTTGGAACGCGTACTGGACAACGACTACCCCCGTTACTGGCCGCTCAAGGCGGCGGCTGTTTTCGGGGGGCGGGGTAAGCGCCTATGTATTTAGTTGCAAGCGATTCTTAGTTTCATTCGCAATGCGGGCCGGCGCGTCAGCCGTACCGCACCGCTGAAAGCCCGTACATCAGGGGGATGCGCGCCATGTGGTCGGGCGGCGCCAGGCGTCCGCCGCCCAGGTCGCGCATGTCCGAGAACCCCGCCCATCCATTGGCGTAGGGGTACTCCTCCAGCCGCTCGATCGTCAGGCCGGCCTTCACCAGGGCGCTGACCACTTGGCCGACGCCCCAATAGAATTCGAAGGCCGGGTTCGGATTGCGGAAGGTCTCGACGCCGGGGTGATAGGCGTCGAGCGCCAGGGTCTCGCCAGAATCGGCGACATAGTCGCCGACGCCGTCCGGCTCGTGGATCGGTCCCTCGGCGAAGTAGTCGTGACGCGGCGCCCACTGGGGATCGAACACCATGGCGAACGGGTGGAACTCGACCATCGCAAACCGCCCGCCGGGCGCCAGCACGCCGGCGACGCCGCGCGCCCAGGCGTCGATGTCCGATAGCCAGCAGATCGCCCCGTAAGACGTGAAGACCCGTTCGAAGCGGCGCCCGTCGGCCGCCGCGGCCTCGAACCACTCGAACAGGTCGGCGCGCTCGAAGCGGGCGGGGAGGGCGCTGTCGGCCGACAGTCGTGTCGCGAACGCGATCGCCTCGTCGGAGATGTCGACGCCGGTGACCTGCGCCCCCAGCCGCGCCAGGCTGACGCTGTCCTGGCCGGAATTGCATTGCAGGTGCGCGAGGCTGCGCCCGGCGACGTCGCCCAGCAGGGCGAGCTCCTCCGGATAGAGCGTCGAGCCGCCGGCGCGGAAGAACGCCGCCTGGTCGCCCTTATGGCTGTTGTGGGCGCGGGTGGCCTCATTCCAGGACAGGCGGTTGGCTTGGTGCAGGTCAGGTCGCATGACTGCTTACTCCGCGCGCTTGGTGCAGGAACGATGGAGGCCGCGCTCAGCCTCGCTTGACTGAAAGATACGCGCCATAGCCGAGCGCCTGGTAGAGCCGCGCCGGCGGGCCAAAGTCGGCCTGCGCCAACAGCGCCGCCAGACGCTCTTCGTCGATCGGGTGGAACTCGCGGGCCATCCGCTGCTCGGCGGCGTCCAGCATCGCAGCCGCAACGCCGGCGCCGGCCATCCAGGCGCGGTAGGCGCCGGGCGGCGTCGCCAGCGCGGCGAGGTCGGCCAGGGCCAGCGCCCCGCCGGGCCGCAGCTTGCCGGCGACCTGGGCCAGGAACAAGGCCCGCGCACCGTCGTCGGGCAGGAAGTGGGCGACCAGCACGGCGGCTGCGGCGTCGAAGTCGGCGTCGTCCAGGTCGGCCGCGTAGCCGACGTGGAACCGAACGCGGCCGCCGATGCCGGCCGCCTGCGCTCGCGCCTGAGCCAGCGCGATCATGTCCGGTTCCGGATCCAGCGCCGTGAACGTCCAGCCGGGGGCGGCGCGGGCCAGGGCCAGCAGGTCCTCGCCGTCGCCGGCCCCGACGATCAGCACCCTGGCGTGTTCGGGCGCGCTGGCGAGCAGGGCTGCGGCGATCACCTCGTGCATCGCCTCGTAGCCGGGGACGCGGGCGCGGATCTTGGCGCCGTAGGCCTGCGCCTCAGGCCCCGTGAACATGCGCTCTCCGGGTCTTGGGTTTCGGATCGGACGGCAGCGCGCCTTGCGTCAGGTCGGCCAGGATCGGGCAGTCGGGCCGGTCGTCGCCGGCGCAGCAGTGCGACAGGTGGCGCAGGGTGTCGGCCATGGCCTGCATCTCGGCGATGCGGGCGTCGAGGTCGGCCAGATGCCGGTCGGCGATCGCCTTGACCTCGCGGCTGGGCCGCCCGCGGTCGCGCCACAGCGACAGGAGCTGGGTGATCTCCGGCATCGAGAAGCCCAGCGAGCGGGCGCGGCGGATGAAGCGCAGCTCGTTGATCTCGCGCTCGTCGTACTCGCGGTAGTTGGCGTCGGTCCGCGCCGAGGGCCGCACCAGCCCGATCTCGTCGTAGTAGCGGATCATCTTGGTGGTGACGCCGGACGCCTTGGAGGCCTGGCCGATGTTCATGGTGATCTCCTTCAGACGGCGACTGGAGGCCGGAAGGCCTTCAGTCGCAGAGCGTTGGTGAGGACGCTGACGCTGGACAGCGCCATGGCGCCGGCCGCCACCATCGGCGACAGCAGCAGGCCGAACGTGGGGAAGAGGACGCCGGCGGCGACCGGGATCAGGATGACGTTGTAGCCGAACGCCCAGATCAGGTTCTGGCCGATGTTGTTCATCACCGCCCGGCTCAGCGCCGCCGCCGTGGCCACCGCCCGTAGGTCGCTGCGCATCAGCACGACGTCGGCGCTTTCGATGGCGACGTCCGTCCCTGCGCCCATCGCGATCCCCACGTCGGCGGCGGCCAGGGCCGGGGCGTCGTTGACCCCGTCGCCGACGAAGGCGATGGCGCCGAAGCGGGCGCGCAGCGCCTGCACCGCGGCCACCTTGCCGTCCGGCAGCACCTCGGCCTCGATCTCGTCCAGGCCCAGCTTGGCGGCGACGGCGCGGGCGGTGTGGGCGTTGTCGCCGGTGATCATCGCCACCTTCAGCCCCATCGCGTGCAGGGCGGCCAACGCCTGAGGCGTCGTCGGCTTGATCGGGTCGGCCACCGCCAGCACTGCGGCAAGCTTGCCGTCGACCGCGACATAGAGCGGGCTCTTGGCCTCGGCGCCCAGTCGGGCGGCCGTGTCGCTGAACACGCCGACGTCGAGGCCGAGCTTGGCCATGAAGCGGTCGGCTCCAACCTGCACCAGCCGGCCGTCGATCTTGGCCTGGGCGCCGTAGCCGGTGACGGCCTCGAACGCTTGCGGTTCGGCGACGGCGAGGCTCTTGGCCTTGGCGGCTTCGACGATGGCTTCGGCGATCGGGTGCTCCGAGCGGCTCTCGACCGCGGCGGTCAGGGCCAGAACTTCGTCTTCGCCGAAGCCTTCGGCGGCGTGCAGATCCGTGAGGGCGGGGCGGCCCTCGGTCAGGGTGCCGGTCTTGTCGAAGGCCACGATCTTGACGTCGCGCAGCGCCTGCAGCGCCTCGCCGCGCCGGAACAGCACGCCCAGCTCGGCGGCCTTGCCGGTGCCGACCATGATCGAGGTCGGCGTGGCCAGGCCCATGGCGCAGGGGCAGGCGATGATCAGCACCGCCACGGCGTTGACCAAGGCGAAGGCCAGCGCCGGGCTCGGGCCGAACACCATCCAGGCGGCGAAGGTCAGCAGAGCCGCGGCGATCACCGCCGGCACGAACCAGGCGGTCACCTTGTCGACCGTGGCCTGGATCGGCAGCTTCGAGCCCTGGGCGGCTTCGACCATCCGCACGATCTGCGCCAGCATGGTCTGGGCGCCGACCTTGGTGGCGCGGAACTGGAACGCGCCGGTCTTGTTGACGGTGCCGCCGACCACGGTGTCGCCGGGCTTCTTCTCGACCGGGATCGGTTCGCCGGTGATCATCGACTCATCGACGAACGAGCCGCCGTCGATGACCTCGCCGTCGACCGCGACGCGCTCGCCCGGTCGGACCACGACCACGTCGCCGGCGATCACCTCGGCGATCGGAACCTCCGTCACCTCGCCGCCGCGCAGCACGCGGGCGGTCTTGGCCTGCAGGGTCATCAGCCGCTTGATCGCCTCGCTGGTGCGGCCCTTGGCCTGGGCCTCGAACAGCCGGCCCAGCAGGATCAGGGTCACGATGACGGCGGCCGCCTCGTAATAGACGTGGTCGGCGCCGGCCGGCAGCAGGAACGGCGCGAAGGTCGCCACCGCCGAGTAGGCGAAGGCCGCGCTAGTTCCCAGCACCACCAGCGAGTTCATGTCCGGCGTGCGGCGGATCAGGTTCGGCACGCCCTTGCGGAAGAAGCGCAGACCGGGGCCGAACAGCACGATCGCCGCCAGCACGAAGCTCGCCAGCCGCCAGGGTTGCTCGCCGATGGTTCCCGCCAGCCAGTGGTGGATGCCGGGGATGAAGTGGCGGCCCATCTCGATCACGAACAGCGGCAGAGTGCCGGCGGCGGCGACCGCGACGGCGCGCTTAAGTCCGGTGATCTCGGCCTCGCGGGCCTGGCGCTCGCGGTCGGCCAGGTCGGGGGCGGCGGCGGGATCGATTTCCTGGGCGCCGTAGCCGATGGCCTCGACGGCGGCGACCAGCTGGGCGCCCGCTGCGCCGCCGGCCAAGGCGCGGACTTGCGCGCGCTCGGTCGCCAGGTTGACCTGCGCGTCCAGCACGCCAGGCACGGCCTTCAACGCCTTCTCGACCTTGGCGACGCACGATGCGCAGGTCATCCCCTCGATCTTGAGGTCGACGGTGCGGTCAAGCGGCTCGTAGCCGGCCTTGCGGATCGCCTCGACCACGGCGGCGGTGTCGCCGTCCGGCGTCAGTTCCACATGCGCCCGCTCGGCGGCCAGATTGACGCTGGCGGCGGCGACGCCGGGCACGGCGGCGATCGCTTTTTCGACGCGCCCCACGCACGAGGCGCAGGTCATCCCGAGGACGGGAATCTCCAACGGCTGCAGGACGGTTTGCGACATGACGGGCTCCTCGAACTCTCGATGCCCGGCATCTTTCAACTCTCCCACCATGGGAGGGTCAAGCGACGATTTTCGCGTTGACCTTCCTGTCGTGGGAAGGTGCAGAACCGCTCCGACAGAGTTTCGAGGAGCAGACCCGATGATGATTTTTCAGGTTGAAGGCATGTCCTGCGGCCACTGCGTGCAGTCCGTGACCAAGGCCGTCCAGGCGGTCGAGCCCAAGGCCCAGGTCGCCGTCGACCTCGCGGCCGGTCGCGTCACCGTCGAAGGCGGCGAGCGCCGCGAGGCCGTGGCTCAGGCGATCAAGGACGCCGGCTACAGCGTCGCGGCGGCCTAGCCGTCAGTTGCGACGGCTGCCGTCTTCCCAATAGTACCGGCGCGCGCCGGGATCGTAGTAGTAATACCGGCCCGCGCGCTCGTCGTAGTACTGGCGGCGGTTGATGTTGTCGTTGTGCTTGGGCGTCGTCGCCGCGCCCAGCGCCGCCCCGGCCGCGCCGCCGATCAGCGCCCCTGTCCAGGAGCTGTCGACCGCGCCGCCGATCGCTGCGCCGGCCAGGCCGCCGGTCGCCGCACGTTCGGTGGTGGTGGTGCCGCAGGCGGCCAGGAGCAGGACCGAGCCGACCGCGGCGGTCTTCAGACTGAGTGTCATCGCGAACCTCTCTGGGTTACGCCGTCCCGCTGGTTCGAACGGTCGCGCGCCTGGGGCGGTTCCCTAATCCGGCCGGGCCCAGGCCTTGCCGGCGATCGCGTTCTCCTCGCCCACCTTGAACAGCTTGCGCATGTTCTCGGGCTGGAAATTCAGGCTGCCGCTCTCGGCCTCGCGCGGCACCTCGGCGATCTCGAACTCCATGCGGTTGCGCTCGGCGAAGGCCCGGTTGGCGGCGATGTGGGCGCGCAGGTTGGTCTTCATCATGGTGTCGAAGGCCCGGCCCAGGATGGTCGGCGCGCGGCCGCGCACGACCGCGAAGCTCGGGTCCAGCTTGCCGTTGACCAGCACGAAGATCCGCGCCGGCGTCGTCGCCTGGCCTTCCGGAGCGTTCCAGAAATAGAGACCCTCGGGGATCGAGACGAACGGCGCGGTCACCCCGCCGTCGACGTGCATCTCGTCGATCATCCGGCCGTCGGCGTCGCCGATCGGGATGATCACCGGCGGGAAGACCCCCGGGATGGCGGCCGAGGCGACCAGCACCTCGCGGAACAGCTTCAGCGCGTCGGGCCCGCCGCGCGAGGCGATCGCCCCCATGTCCCAGACCACGGTCTGCTGGCTGTCGAGATTGGTGGTGGCGATCAGCAGCCGCCGGCCCTTGGCGTGCTCCTGGGCGATCTCGTGCAGCATCACCGGGGTGCAGTAGGTCTCGACAAGGTCGCGCAGGTACTCGGGGCTGTAGAGGCTAGACGAGAACAGCACCCCCAGGCCCTGGCCCTTCAGCACCTGGCTGGCCCGGCCGCCGGCATAGGCCTCGCGCAGGGTCTTGTCCCAGTGCGAGCCCAGGAACGCGAACGGTGCGATCAGCGCCCCGGTGCTGACCCCGGTGACCACCTCGAAGCTCGGCCGCGTGCCGGCCTGCGTCCAGCCGACCATCACCCCGGCCCCATAGGCGCCGTCGGCCCCGCCGCCGGAGATCGCCAGCACGTCGACCCGCCGGTCGCCGGCGGCGGCCAGTTGGCGCTGGGTGCGGTTGGTGAAGGCCAGGGCCGAGGCCTGGTCCGACGCGTCGAAGCGGATGTCGGCTGCGGTCGGGGGCAGGGCGCGGTGCGCCTCGTCGGCGGTGAAGTCCTCGCGCGAGAACGAGGCGCAGCCGGCCAGCGGCGCTGCGAACAGCGCCACGACAAGGGCCGCTAGTACTGAACTACGCATCATCGCGCCCTTGCCGCACGCCGGCCCTACGCCGTCAACCGATCGACGACTTTAGTGACGTCCTTAAGGCAGCAGGATCGCCTGGGCGATCATGCCGAGGCCGACGATGCTGACCAGCCAAGCCAGCGAGCGGATCTGGCGCACGCCCCAGGCATAGAGCGGCACGTAGGCGACCCGGGCCCAGAAATAGATCTGCGCGCCCAGCGCGGTGATCTCGCTCTCCTTGCCGGCGACGTGGGCGATGAGCACCGCGCCGAGGAACAGCGGCAGGGTCTCGAACAGGTTGTCCTGGGCGCGCTTGAGCCGTAGGGCTTTGTCGCTCAGCGGCGGCATCTCGCCGTCACGCGGGCCGGTGTTCCACTTCAGCCCGTACTGGCTGGTCCTGGCGATGTCGAACAGCAGGATCTGCGCGAAGGCCAGAACCAGCGTCCACGCCGCCATCAACAATCCGATGGTCATGCCGAATCTCCCCGAGTTTGCACCCCACTGTGGAGCCAGAGGCCCGTGGCGGCGAGTCGCAAGCGCCGGTCGGCGGGCCGGCGGCTATGGCGCTGGGCGGGCAGGGCCTCTATGCACGGCGGTTCCAAGGAGAGACCAGTGCCCGCCGACGTCCCGTCCCACGCCGTCCAGCAGAGCAACGGCGCGGGGATCGCCCTGCGCGTGGCGGCGATGGCCTGCATGGCGGTGCTGGCCGCGCTGGTGAAGGCCTGCGCCGAGCGCGGCGCGCCGGTGCTGGAGATCGTCTTCTTCCGCAACGCCTTCGCCTTCGTGCCGGTGCTGCTCTACGTCTCGCGCACGACCGGGTTCTCGGTGCTGAAGACCAACCGCCTCGGCGGCCACGCCACCCGCGCGGCGGTCGGGCTGGTCGGCATGGTCTGCGGCTTCACCGCGGTCTCGATGCTGCCGCTCACCGAGTCGACGGCGCTGTCCTTCGCCTCGCCGCTGTTCATGACCGCGCTGTCGGCGCTGATCCTCAAGGAAGTGGTCGGCGTCCATCGCTGGGCGGCGGTGGCCATCGGCTTCGTCGGGGTGCTGATCATGGTCCGCCCCGACCCCGGCCACATGGCCAATCTCGGCACCGCCTTCGCGCTGCTGGGCGCGCTGGGCGCGGCCGGGGCGATGATCGCGATCCGCGAGATCGGCCGCACCGAGCCTGGGCCCACCATCGTCTTCTACTTCACCCTGGCCGGGATGCTGCTGGGCCTGTCGAGCCTGCCGTTCGGCGGCTGGACGATCCCCGACGTGACCACCCTGGTCATGCTGATCAGCGCCGGGCTGATCGGCGGCACGGGCCAGCTGCTGCTGACCGAGGCCCTGCGCCGCGCGCCCGTCGCGGTGGTCGCGCCGTTCGACTACAGCCAACTGATCTGGGCCGGGATCATCGGCTATCTGGTCTGGGACGAGATCCCGCGCGCGGCCACCATCGCCGGCGCGCTCGTGGTGGCCGGCAGCGGCGTCTACATCCTGTTCCGCGAGACCCGCCGCCTGCGCCGCGGCGTCTGAGGCGCCCCTAGGCTTCACATTGACAGACCCGCGTTACGGGAGGACTCTGCCGACGTCCCGGACGAACGCATCGGGCCCCGCCTGACCCGCCCCGCCCGAGGACGCCGGGAGGCCGAAAATGTTCAAAGGGGTCATGCTTGCAGTGATCGCGTTGGCGATACTGGCTGTCGCCACCACCGCCGAAGGCGCCGTCACGGTGCTCGGCGGCGGGCTCGCGCAGGAATGCGCCGACGCCGCCATCCGCGGCGAAGACGATCCGCAATACCAGGACAGCTGCACCCTGGCGCTGGAGACCGAACTGCTCGATCCGCGCGATCGCGCCGGCACCTTCGTCAACCGCGGCGTGCTCAAGCTGCGTCGCGCCGCCTATGCCGACGCCGCCCGTGACTTCGACAGCGCTGTCCGCCTGCAGCCGGAGATGGGCGAGGCCTACGTCAATCGCGGGGCGGCCTGGATCGGCCGTAAGCGCTACGCCGAGGGGCTCAGCGACCTCAACCGCAGCCTCGAGCTGGGCGTCAGCGAGCCGGAGAAGGCCTACTACAACCGCGCCCTGGCGCACGAAGGCCTGGACGACCCCAAGGCGGCCTATTTCGACTACCAGAAGGCTCTGGAGCTGGCCCCCGAATGGACCGCCCCGCGCGAGCAGCTGACCCGCTTCACCGTTTCGCGTCGCTGACGCGGAGCCTTGCGGCCGGTTGGCGCGTTTCATGGTCATGCGACCGATGCTTCTCGCCCTGGCTGTCTTCGCCGCGTCGGCATCGCCGGCGCCGGCCCAGGCGCCGCGCGACCCGGTCGCCCGCGACCTGACCATCCGCAACCAGGAGCTCCAGGCCCAGCAGATGATCGACCGGCAACGGTCCGTGGCCCTGGAGAACGACCTCAACAGCCTGGATGCGCGGGTGCAGAGCCAGGAGCGGATGCAGGGTTTGCGGATGCAGCGCGGGCCGACGCTGGCGCCGCTCGATCAGGACGTGAAGGCGCCGTCCCTCAACATGGGCAGTTTCGCCTCGATCCCCGACGCCGCCCTGGCCGCCTCCAACGCCCGCGTGCGCGAAGCCTCGCAAAACAAGCGCTGACAGCGGCGGCGATAGGACGCATCCTCCGGCCGGGCTGGGGCGTTGAGGCGTCACTGGAGGGATCAGGACATGCGTTGGCAGGGCGGCCGTAGGGGCGGCAACATCGAGGATCGCCGCGGGATGAGCGCGGCCGGGGTCGGCGGCATCGGGCTGGGCGGCTTGGCCCTAGCCCTGATCGGCTATTTCGTGTTCGGCATCGATCCGTCGACCACCATGTCGGTGGTGCAGGGCGGCGGCCAGGCCGAGCAGCAGGAAGGCGCGCGCGGCACGACCCAGGACGAGGGCGGCCAGTTCGTCGACGTCATCGAACAATCGACCACCGACGTCTGGAGCCAGATCTTCGCGGCCGAGGGCCAGCGCTATCGTCGTCCGGCGGCGGTGGTGATCTATGACCAGGCGACCGGCACCGGCTGCGGCATGGGTCAGTCGGCGATGGGCCCGTTCTATTGCCCAGCCGACCAGAAGGTCTATCTCGACCTGGCGTTCTGGAACGAGCTGGAAAGCCGCTTCGGGGCCAAGGGCGAAGCGGCCCGCGCCTATGTCATCGCCCACGAGGTCGGCCACCACGTCCAGAACCTGACCGGCGCCACCAACAACGTCGAACGCGGCTCGCGCGGCGCCGACTCCACGGCCGTGCGGCTTGAGCTGCAGGCCGACTGCTACGCCGGCGTCTGGGTCGCCCATGCCCCGGCCGCGTCCGGCGGCCAGGTGGCGCTCGATCCCGCCGACATCGAGGACGGCATCCGCGCCGCCGCGGCGGTCGGCGACGACGCCATCCAGAAGCAGTCCCAGGGCCGTGTCATGCCCGACGCCTTCACCCACGGCTCCAGCGAACAGCGCATGCGCTGGTTCCGCATCGGGGTGGAGAAGGGCGATCCGGCCGCTTGCGACACCTTCCGGGCCGGGCGGCTCTAGACCCGCAGATGCGCGTCGCACGACTGGCGCCGTTCGGGCCCGAGATTTGGCTGGCCGACGGCGGCGAGGCGCAGGTCGCCGGCTTTCGCTATCCGACGCGGATGGCGGTGATCCGGCTGACGGGCGGCGGCCTGCTGGTCTGGTCGCCGGTGCGGCTCGATGACGACCTGGCCGCCGGCCTGGCCGTGTTGGGCGAGGTCCGCATCCTGGTCGCGCCCAACTCGCTGCATGACCTGCATCTGGCGCAATGGCGCGCGGCGTTCCCGACCGCCCGGCTGTATGCGGCGCCCGGTCTGGCCGCCAAGCGGGCGGACCTGCGCATCGATGTGGAACTGGGGGACACGCCGCCGGGCGACTGGCCCGCGGACCTCGACTACGTGCTGATGGCCGGCAACGCGATCACCACCGAGGCGGTGTTCTTCCACCGCCCCAGCCGCACGGTGCTGTTCACCGACCTGCTGCAGCAGTTTCCGCGCGGCTGGTTCAGCGGCTGGCGGGCGCTGGTCGCGCGGCTCGACCTGATGACTCAGCCCGAGCCCACCGTGCCCCGCAAGTTCCGGGTCGCCTTCACCGACCGCGCCGCGGGCAGGGCGGCCCTGTCGCGCATCCTCGACTGGCCGAGCGACAAGGTGGTCATGGCGCATGGAACCCCGGTCGAACGGGAGGGCCGCGCCTTCATAGCCGGTGCGTTTGCCTGGCTGACGCGCTAGCCGCGGCGGGCGAACAGTCCGTCCAGCATGACGTCCAACAGCTGCGTTCCCGGCGACCAGCGATGCTCGCTGACGGTGATCAGGTTGTGCGCCACGCCGATCATCATGCAGAGCAGCGCCTCGCCCTTGGCGGTCTTGTCGCCCGGGGCGATCTCGCCGGCGGCCTGGCAGTCGGCGATGGCTTCCGAGAACACCGCGTGACGGTCCGCGGTCTCGGGCAGGTGGGCGTAGAACACCTCGCCGTCCTCCACGCGGTCGTCGTTCAGATAGACAAGCCGGTACTGGTCGGGATGCGCCAGCCAATAGGCGAGATAGGCCTGGCACATGGCGCGCAGGCGTTGCTGCGGGCTCGCCGCCTTCGCCGCGGCCGCGTCGACCGAGGCGAACAGCGGGTCGAAGAACTGCTCCCAGATGTGGCGCAGCAGCTCGTTCTTGTTGCGGAAGTAGCCATAGAGGGCCATCGGCGAGCAGCCGGCCTCGGCCGCGACCTTGCGCATCGAGACGCTCTGGAAGCCTTCGGCCGCGAACAGCCCGCGCGCCGTGGAGATGATGCGCTCGCGCATGGCGTCCACCTGCTCCGGCGAGCGCCGGGGCCGTCCCCTCCGAGCCTGCGTCATCCATCCTCCGCGACCGAGAGAACCCTATTGCACGATCGCCGTTCCGCCATTTAATTATACGCGTATAATAAAATAATCGGAGGCGAGGATGCAGAACCAACCTGACCGGCGCGCTGTGCTCACGGCGTCGATGGCCGGAGCTTCGATGGCTGGTGCGATGGCGGTCGGCGGATCGGCGGGGGCTTCGACGCCGGCGGCGCAGACCGCCGACGTGATCGTGGTTGGCGGCGGCTTTTCGGGCCTGGCCGCGGCCCGCGCGCTCAAGGCGGCGGGACGGCGGGTCGTGGTGCTGGAGGCGCGCGAACGCGTCGGCGGTCGCGTGAAGCCTGGCCGGATCGCAGGGCTGACCATCGATCTGGGCGGCATGTGGCTCGGCCCGACCCAGACGCGGCTGGCCGAGTTGGCCAAGGGCTACGGCGTGGCCACCTATCCGACCTTCCTGGACGGCAAGAACCTCTTCGAGGTGAACGGCGTGCGCGGGACCGGACGCGGCGAGGACGCCTTCTCGGCCCTGCCGCCCGACGCCCTGGCCGACTTTGCCGCCATGGTCGGCGAACTGGAAAAGTTGGCCGGCAAACTGCCGCTCCACGCGCCCTGGACGGCGCCCGACGCTGCGAAGCTGGATGCGGTCACCTTCGCCACCTGGCTCGACGATCACGCCAAGACCAAGGGCGCGCGCGGCGTGTTCGAGATGCTGATCCCAGCTCTGTTCTGCGCGGAGCCGCACGACATCTCGCTGCTGTTCATGCTCTTCTACCTGAAGTCGGCCGGCGACCTTTCGACCCTGATCTCCTCGGGACCCGGCGGGGCGCAGAACCTCCTGTTCGTCGGGGGGCTGCACCAGGTGGCCGCCAGGATGGCCGCCGAGCTCGGCCCGGCGGTGAAGCTGAACACCGCCGTCCGCACGATCCGCCAGGACGCCTCGGGCGTGGAGGTGATCTGCGACAACGGGCGCTACACGGCGCCGCGGGTGATCGTAGCCCTGCCGCCGCCGCTCGCCGGCCGCATCGACTATGAGCCGCTGATGCCGCATGCGCGCGACGCCCTGGCCCAGCGGATGCCGATGGGCTCGTGCATCAAGGTCTGGGTGGCCTACGAGACCCCGTTCTGGCGCCAGGCGGGCCTCAACGGCTCGCTGTTCAGCGACGCCTTCGGCTTCGGCCCGGCCTTCGACGTCAGTCCGCCGGGCCAGCCGCACGGCCTGATCGCCGGCTTCTTCGACGGCGCCCATGCCGGCGAGTGGAGCCCGCGTTCTCCGGCCGAGCGGCGCGCCGAGGTGCTGCGGCTGCTGGTTGAGGGGCTGGGGCCGAAGGCGGCGACGCCGCTCGACTATGTCGAGCAGGACTGGTCGACCGAGCAGTGGTCGCGCGGCTGCTACGGCGCCTTCGCGCCGCCGGGCGTCCTGTCGGCCTACGGGGCCTCGTTGCGCGCGCCGGTCGGGCGCGTGCACTGGGCGGGGACGGAAACCTCCGAGACCTGGACCGGCTATGTCGAAGGCGCGATCCGCGCCGGCGAGCGCGCCGCCGCCGAGGCGACGGCCGCCGCCTAGAGCGCGGGGACCGGTTCGAGGCCCAGGCACACCGCCACGCAGCGGCGAGCCAGGGCCTCGCCGGCGTCGATGAACGGCCGTCGGATGTCGTCGGCCTCAAGCACCAGCGGGACCTCGGTGCAGCCGGCGATGATCGCCTCGGCCCCGCCTGCGGCGAGGTCGGCGGCCAGGGCGGCCATGCGCTCGCGCACCTCCGCTCCGCGTTCGCCGCGCTTGATCTGGTAGATCAGCGTCATGAATTCCTCCTGGCGCTCCGGCTCCAGGGTGACCATGCCCATGCCCTGGGCGGCCAGATACTCGCGATAGAGCTTCAGCGCGTCGCGGGTGCCCAGCACCCCGGCCCGCCGCGCGCCGCTGTCGCGGGCGGCGGCCGAGGCGGTGCCGATCATGTCGATCAGCGGCAGGCCGCTCGACCGGGTGATCACGTCGGCATAGGCGTGGGCGGTGTTGCAGGCGATGGCCAGCACGTCGGCGCCCGCGCCGTGCAGGGCGCCGGCCATCTCGGCCAGCACCGGACCGGGCTTGTTCAGCGGATCGTTGCGGTCGGGCACCTGCGGGTTGATGTCGACCAGGGTGCGGATGTGGTCCTGGTCGCGCTCGGCCGGGGTCAGCGCCTGCAGCTTGGCGAGGAAGTCCAGCGTCGCCGCCGGACCCATCCCGCCGAGAACGCCCAGGACCAGGCTCACGTCAGCGATCCTTCGAGTTCGCCGTGATAGCCGAACAGGCCCTGCGCGCCGCCGGTGTGCAGCAGCACGACCGTCTCGTCCTTGAAGGTTCCCTTGCGGGCCAGGTCGATCAGACCCTTGACCGCCTTGCCGGTGTAGACCGGGTCGAACAGCAGCCCTTCGGTCCGCGCCGCGAGCTTCAAAGCGTCGATCACGCCCTCGTCGATCAGGCCGTAGCCGGCGCCGACATAGTCGCAATTGGCGACCGTCATCTCGCGGGTGACGCGTTCGCCGTGGCCGAGCAGGGTCGCCGTCTCGACCGCCAGTTTGTGAACGTTGGCTTCCTGGACATCTTTCGGCGCCCGGACCCCGATGCCCAGCACCGGGATGTCGGCCCCAAGCAGGGCAAGGCCCGCGACCAGTCCGGCATGCGTACCGGCGCTGCCGGTCGCGGTGACGATACGGTCGATGGTCAGGTTTTCGGCGTCGGCCTG
Source organism: Phenylobacterium sp. GW823-FHT02A09 (assembly GCF_058797775.1). Taxonomy (NCBI): domain Bacteria; kingdom Pseudomonadati; phylum Pseudomonadota; class Alphaproteobacteria; order Caulobacterales; family Caulobacteraceae; genus Phenylobacterium; species Phenylobacterium sp. GW823-FHT02A09. The sequence continues at coordinate 167,637 of NZ_JBXAJZ010000004.1, forward strand.
GCGCACCAGCTCCAGCGCGCAGTCGACGTAGCCGAGCGCCCCGATCGGGTTCGACCCCCCGCCTGGAATGACGTACGGCTTGCCGCCGCGCTCGCGCACCGCCTGCGCGGACTTTTCGAGCTCGGCGTTCATGTCGGTCCCACCCGGCACGTTCCTGATGGCCGCGCCGAGCAACCTGTCGAGAAGCACGTTGCCCGAGCCGTTATAGTCGACCGCATTCGACCCGGTGCGCTCCTCCAGGATGACCTCGCAGGCCAGTCCGAACCGGGCCGCGGCCGCCGCCGTCTGGCGCACGTGGTTGGACTGAACGGCGCCTTGGGTGATCAGCGTATCGGCGCCTTTCGCCAGCGCGTCGCCGACCAGGAATTCCAGCTTGCGGGTCTTGTTGCCGCCGCCGGCCAGGCCGGTGCAGTCGTCGCGCTTCACGTAGAGCGACTTGATCCCGAGTTCGGCCGCGAGCCGCGGGGCGGGCTCCAGCGGGGTGGGGAGGTGCGCGAACCGCGCGCGCGGGAACTTGGCAAGCTGCATGGGGTACTCCTTGGCCGCCTGCCTAGCACGCGGCCAAGGTCGCTCGCGAGCGTAGATTCGCCGCTGCGGCTAGGGCTTCACCTTGGACGGCAGCGCCGCGACCTGCTCGGGCGTCAGCTTGGTTATGTCCTTGATGATGCAAGGAGAAAGCATTCCGGGGCTGGTGCGCACCTTCAGGTCGAGGTCCAGCGGGCGGCAGATCAGGTCGACCCCCGCGGTCGGCTGCATGACCAGGGCGTCGTTGGAGCTGGCGCCGGTCAGGCAATTGCCCGCCATGCCCAGGCGAAAGACGTCGCGATGGCGCACCGAGAGATACAGGGTCTGGTCGTCGCCCTTGGTGTGATTGTCGATCTGGCTCATCCGGAAGCACTGGTTGGGCGCGGCGGCGGGCTTGGCGGGCTCCTGGGCGAGCGCGGGCGAGGCGAACGCGGCGGCCAGGGCGGCGGCGAGGAACAAGCGTGACATGGCGATCCTCCTTACGGGCTCAATCTAGGACGCAAGATTGCGGCTGGACGGCGGCGCTTTCAATCGGCGGCGTTCGCGCCTATGACTGGCGCTTGTCCTCGGGGGGCCGCGCTTAGGCGGCTGAGAGGCGGGCGAGCCCGCGACCCGTAGAACCTGATCCGGGTCATGCCGGCGAAGGGAAGGCGTTCCGAGCATGCACATGCCCGGATTCCCGGTCGCCGGCAGGCCTTCTGGCCGCATAGGAGCTTGCCGGTGAACATCCAGACGCCCGTCAAAGACGCCATTCCCACCGGCGAGCGCCCCGGCTCGCGCAAGGTCTACCAGCCCGGCGTTCTGTGGCCCGACATCCGGGTGCCGTTCCGCGAGGTGGCGGTGCATCCGTCGGCCAACGAGCCGCCGGTGACCATCTACGACCCCTCGGGCCCCTACACCGACCCGAACGCCAAGATCGACATCGACCAGGGCCTGGCCCGGGTGCGGGAGCCCTGGGTGGTCTCTCGCGGCGACATCGAAGTGGTTGAAAACCCTCGCGAAGTGAAGCCCGAGGACAACGGCTTCGCCAAGGGCGAGCATCTGGCGCCGCAGTTCAACGCGCCGCGCCGCGTGTACCGCGCCAAGGGCGGGGCGGCCGTGACCCAGCTCGAATATGCGCGCCGCGGGATCATCACGCCGGAGATGGAATACGTCGCCATCCGCGAGAACCTGCGCCGCCAGGAAAACGACGGCGCGATCCGCGACGGCGAGGACTTCGGCGCCTCGATCCCCGACTTCGTGACGCCCGAATTCGTCCGCGACGAGGTGGCCCGCGGCCGGGCGATCATCCCGGCCAACATCAACCACACCGAACTCGAGCCGATGGCGATCGGCCGGAACTTCCTGGTGAAGATCAACGCCAACATCGGCAACTCCGCCGTGCTGTCGACCGTCGCCGACGAGGTCGACAAGATGGTCTGGGCGATCCGCTGGGGCGCCGACACGGTCATGGACCTGTCGACCGGCAGGAATATCCACAACATCCGCGACTGGATCATCCGCAACAGCCCGGTCCCGATCGGCACGGTTCCGATCTACCAGGCGCTGGAAAAGGTGAACGGCGTCGCCGAGGACCTGAACTGGGAGGTCTTCCGCGACACCCTGATCGAGCAGGCCGAGCAGGGCGTCGATTATTTCACGATCCACGCAGGCGTCCGGCTGCCGTTCATCCCACTGACCGCCAAGCGCGTCACCGGAATCGTGAGCCGCGGCGGCTCGATCATGGCCAAGTGGTGCCTGGCGCACCACAAGGAGAACTTCCTCTACGAGCACTTTGAAGAGATCTGCGAGATCATGCGGGCCTATGACGTCTCGTTCTCGCTGGGCGACGGCCTGCGCCCCGGCTCGATAGCCGACGCCAACGACGCCGCGCAGTTCGCCGAGTTGGAGACCCTGGGCGAGCTGACGCCGATCGCCTGGAAGCACGGCGTGCAGGTGATGATCGAAGGGCCGGGCCACGTGGCCATGCACAAGATCAAGGCCAACATGGACAAGCAACTGGCCGCGTGCGGCGAGGCGCCGTTCTACACGCTCGGCCCGCTAACCACCGACATCGCGCCCGGCTACGACCACATCACCAGCGCGATCGGGGCTGCGATGATCGGCTGGTTCGGAACCGCCATGCTCTGCTACGTCACGCCCAAGGAGCACCTGGGCCTGCCGGACCGCGAGGACGTCAAGGAAGGCGTGATCACCTACAAGATCGCCGCCCACGCCGCCGACCTCGCCAAGGGCCATCCGTCGGCGCGGATGTGGGACGACGCGCTCAGCCGCGCGCGCTTCGAGTTCCGCTGGGAGGACCAGTTCAATCTCGGCCTCGATCCGGAAACCGCGCGCCAGTACCACGACGAGACCCTGCCCAAGGAGGCGATGAAGACCGCGCATTTCTGTTCGATGTGCGGTCCGAAGTTCTGCTCGATGAAGATCAGCCAGGACATCCGTGAGGCGGCCGCCAAGCAGAACGACGTCGCCGCCGGCATGGAGCAGATGAGCGAGAAGTTCCGGGCCGAAGGCGGGGAGATCTACGTCAAGTCGGAGTAGTCAGATCCACCGCTCATCCCGGCGAAAGCCGGGACCCCTGCGGCCTTGCCGCTTGCGTCCGATTTCGACGTGGATAGGGCTTAGTCAGCTTGGGTCCCGGCATTCGCCGGGGTGAGCGGAGGCGAGGATGGCGATCGAACTCAAGGCTGGCGCGGCGTTCGCCGATCTGGACCTGTCGGATCTCGACTTCACCGACGTCGATCTGACCGACGCCGTCTTCGAGGGCTGCACGCTCAGGGACGGCCACGTGCAGGGCGCGGTGATGCAGGGCGCGCGGTTCGCCGGTTGTCGGCTGATCCGCTGCCGGTTCACCCACGCCGACCTGCGTGAGATCGTCTTTCAGGACTGCAGCTTCGCCGACGACGACGGCCACGTCGGGGCGGTCTTCGCCTTCTGCCGGCTGGAAGAGGCGCGGCTGCGGAAATGCGACCTGTCGTTCGCCCGCTTCGAGCGTTCGAGCCTTTGGGGCGTCGAAATGGAGGCCTGCAACCTGCGTGGTTCGGCCTTTCCGCGCGCCGACTTCAGCCGCGCCTTCGGCCGCAACGTCGTGCAGTGGGCCGGCGCGTTGAAGGGCTGCAACCTGGAGCTCGCCGACCTGACCCAGCTGCGGCTGCCCAAGGGCGATCTCAATCGCTCAAGCTTCCGCGAAGCCGTGCTGGTCGACGCCGACCTGGAGGGGGCGGACCTGCGCGAGTGCGACCTGTTCCAGGCCCTGACCGTCGGCGCAAAGCTGGCCGGCGCCGATCTGCGCGGCGCGGAGGTGAGCGGCCTGAACCTTACGGAACTGGCCACCCTGCAGGGCATGAAGATCACGCTGGATCAGCAGTACCGGCTGCTGAACGCGATGGGCGTGGACGTCCACGCCGAGTGATCAATCGCGGTCGGCGCGGGCCTTCACCGGCTCGTCCTTCCAGACGCGGACGGCGACAGCTGCGGTGATCGAAGCGAGCACGGCGGTGATCGCGCCGCACCACTGCAGGGTGTTCATGCCCTCGGCGGCGAACCGGCCGACGGCGGCGCTGACGAAGAACACCAGGGCCGCGGTGCCCCACTCGGCGCCCCAGCTCGAAAACAACAGCTTCAGCATCAACTAGACCTCACGATCGCGACTGCGGCGGCAAAAGCCACAGCGAACGGCGTTCGGGAATGTGGCAAGGGGTCGCTTGGCCGTTAGGCGGCGACCGCGACCGCCTGATGATCAGCCACGGCCTGCAGCACGCCGAACAGCTTGGCGGCCTCGATCGGCTTGGCCATGTGGAGGTCGGCGCCTGCCGCCAGGCTCGCGGCCTGATGCGCGGGCAGGGCGTTGGCGGTGAGCATCACGATCGGGGTGTGGGACATGCCGCGCAGCCGCTCGCGCTCGCGGATGGCGCGCACGGCGGTCAAGCCGTCCATCACCGGCATCTGCATGTCCATCAGCACCAGGTCGAAGCGCTGGAAGGCGAAGGCCTCGCAGGCCTGTTCGCCGTTCTCGACGCAGACCAGGTCGACCGGCAGGTCGGCGAACAACACCTGCACGACGCGGCGGTTGGTCGGGTGATCATCGGCCAGCAGCACGCGCAGCGGCCTGTCCGGCGCGGCGGCCGCTTCGATCTCGGGTTCGGCGTGGGCGGGGGCGGCGACTGGCGTCAACGGCAGCCGGACAGTGAAGGTCGCGCCTTCGCCCAGGGCGCCGGTGGCGTCGATTTCGCCGTCCATCAGGCCGACCAGGTGTTTGGCGATGGTCAGGCCAAGGCCCGCGCCGCCATAGCGGCGGGTCTGCGATCGGTCGCCCTGCTCGAAGCGGCCGAACAGGCGCTCCTTGTCGGCCGGGTCGAAGCCGATGCCGGTGTCCTGCACGTCGATCCGCCAGCGCCCGGCGCCTTCGGCGCGGACCGCAATGGCGACATAGCCCTCGCGGGTGAACTTCACGGCGTTGGAGACGAGGTTGATCAGCACCTGCTTTACGCGCACGGCGTCGCCGACCACGACGGTTTCGACCGCCGGGTCGAGGTCCAGGATGACGTCGATCGCCTTCTCCTGGGCGCGCAGGCTGGCCATGGCGGCGACGGCGCGGATCGCCTCGCCGAGATGGAACGGGCGGTTCACGACCTCGACGCCGCCGGTCTCCATCTGCGACAGGTCGAGCACGTCCGAGAGCAGCCGCTCCAGCGACTCGCCCGAGCCCTGGATGATCCCGACCATCTCGGCCTGGGATGCGTTGAGCGGCGTCTTGCCCAGCGCCGCGGCGATGGCGTTGACGCCGTTCAGCGGGGTGCGGATCTCGTGGCTCATATTGGCAAGGAACTCGCTCTGCGAGCGGTGGCTGGCCAGGAATTCGAGCGCCGCCTTGCGGATCCGGGCGATCATCACCGCGCCGACCAGGCTGAAGGCCAGCAGCACCAGCGCGACCGGCAGGGCGGCGGCCCGGGCCAGGGCGGCGCCCGGCTTCTGCGGCGTCCAGCTGAGATAAAGCGGGGTCTCGCCCTGGCTGGTCGGCAGCATCAGCTCAGCGTCGCCAGGCCTGGCCAGCGATGCGCCGACGCCCGAGCGCAGGTTCTGCAGTTGCAGCCGCTCCTGCAGCTTGCCGAGCGACGCCGGGTCGATCTTCAGGACCATGACGACGATCGGGGCATAGGGGCGGCGCGGCGCCGCGGTGGCGAAGTCCGGCTGTACGAGGGTGGCGGAGACCAGATAGACGGCGCCGTCATGGGCGATGAAGTCGCTGGCCTGGATGGCGCGCGAGACCAGTTGGCGCGGGGCGTCCGCGCTGCGCCGGGCGATCGGTCCGCGCGCGGCCTCGGCCTCGCGGACGCGGGCGATCAGCGGCTCGGCCCCGTGGAATTTGCGATAGCTGGCCGGATCGACGGTCTGGCGGTGCAGGCGCGCGTAGAGCGGTCGGTTGTCGCCGTCGAGGACGAACAGGTGCTCGAAGTCGATGTTCTGGGCGAAGTAGTCGTTGAGGTTGGCGTCGGCCCAGACGGCGCTGAAGCGATTGTCGAGATTGACCACCGCCTCGTCCCAGTTGGTCTCGGGCAGGATCGACCGTTCGATCTCGGCGATGTTGGTCCGCACGCCGCGCTCGACCAGCGCAATCTCGCGGGCGCGGACGTCGTCGTCCACCTGCTTGGCCCAGATCAACAGGCTGGCCGCGAACACGGCCATTGCGCCCAGGGCCAGCGCGACCAACGGCGCCAGCAACCTAAACTCGGACTCCCGGCGCATCTCTCCCCGGCCCCTGACTCGGCACTACGGATCGCGACAGTGACGCCAAGGTGGTTAAGGGAGGGTGTGGCCGCGCTTGTTGCACGAAAAAGGCGACTCCCGTGCGGGAGTCGCCTTCCTCCGTCGCGTTCGGCGTCCGTTAGGGCGTCGGCTCCCCAGGGCTCTCCGGAGTCGTCGCCGGGGCCGATGACGCGGCCGGATCAGGTGTGGCCGGGACCGCCGGAGTTTCAGCCGCAGGCGCGGTGGTCAGCGCCGGCGGCGCGGCGGCCGGGGTCTGGCCGATCGCCGAATAGGGGATCGGCGCTTCGGGCAGGGTGGCGCTGGTGTCGGTGGCCCAGGCCTCCGGACTATCGGCGACGGGCGCCGGCGCCGGGCGGGCGCGAGCCGTGCGGACCGGAGCGGCGGCGGCGGGCGCGGCCTCACGCGCCACCGGCGGCGGAGCGGCCGGCGGGGTCAGCGCCGCGACGCTGGTGGCCGGCGGCGCGACCTCGGGCATGGTCGCGATCTCGGTCACCGGGGCGGCGGCGGCCGGGGCGGTCGCGTCCTGCTCGGCCAGCAAGCCGTCGCGCGGCTGCATCATCAGGAACGCCGCGGCGGCGAGCACGCCGGCCGTCACCACGCCGCCGACGATCATCGGCACGGGCGGGCCCTGACGCTTCTTGGCGCGGCGGGCGTAGATCGGGGTGTAGGCCTCGGTATCGACCTCGGCGCGCTCCATGGCTTCACGCGAACGCGCAGCCTCGAAGTTCTGTCGGGCGATCGGATCGTAGGTCGTCGTCATTTCTGCTCTCCCAGTCAGGGTTCGAAATGAGCAACGGCCGATCAGGCTTTGGTGTTCCGAAGTTTAGACTTTGAGGTGGTTCCGAATACCTGCTTCAAAGGTGAAATGCCTTGAAAATATAAGGGAGTTAAATCGACCTTGGGAGGTCGATATTTCTCGATGTGATGGCGCGGTGTTGCGACGAATTCCTGACGCATATCGGTTTGTTCGGTCCGATTGTCGCCAGGATGTTGCCTCAATTTCCGATGTGCGGGTTGAGTTCGGCGATCGACCGAACGATCCGATCCGGCCGGATCGGACTGTCCGGCGGCAAGCCTTCACCAAGGTGATCGTGCCAGATGGCGTAGATGCCCAGGCGCTGCGGCGCGGCCACCTCCCACTCCAGATTGTCGCCGACCATCCAGGTCTCGTGCGGCTTCACGCCCAGCACCTGCATGGCGTGCAGGTAGGCCTGTTCCTCCGGTTTGCCGAAGCCGGCCTCGCCCTCGATCTGCACGTGGTCGAACATCGGCGCCAGGTTGAAGCGCTCGACCTTGGCCCGCTGCGGTTCGGCCGCGCCGTTGGTGACCAGGGCCAGCTTCACGCCGAGATCGCGGAACGCCTGGATGGTCTCCAGCGCCCCTGGGAAGAACTTGGCCTGCTCCTCGCGATAGACGTGGAAGCGCTCGCCGAACGTCCGGGCGAATTCGGCGGTGAGGCCGGGCGCCTGCGTGCGCAGCTCGGCGAAGCCTTCTTCGACCGCCAGGATGCGGCCGGCGCCGAGATCCTTCCGCCAAATGGCCGCGCGGGCCTCGTCGGACCAGAAGCGGCGGAACCCGGCCTCCATCACGACGCCGGCGTCCTCGGGCGTCACCGGCGCGAAGCGCTCGCTAAACTCCTCGATCACCGCCTGCAGGATCAGGCGGCGCGAGCCGAAGGAGATGATGGTCTCGTCCAGGTCGAACAGAATCGCTTTGGGCAGGGAGCTCATGGCCTGCTGGGATGCCAGCGAAAGGCCAGCGATTCCAGCCCTCGGGCGCGCCGGGTGAGTCCTTTCCGCCACGCTCGGGCTCGCCTGACGCGTGTGTGACCGGATGCGGCCATGGCCCAGCTTGACCCCCCTGACCGGGCGCCTCCAAGGTGGCGTTCAGTCGGAGGGAATGAATGCGACTCAAGGCGCGTCTGGAGCGTGATTGGCGGTTCTTTCGCAGTCTGAGACGCACCCTCAAGCGGGTGAAGTCGATTGCGCCGACCTCGGACAACCTGATCTGCGACGACATCCAGGCGGCGGTCGATCAGTGGCGCGAACGGCCGGCCCTGACCTTCGAACACAAGACGATCACCTACGGAGAGATGGACGCCGTCGCCAATCGCTTCGCCCATTGGGCCAAGGGGATCGGCGTGCGGCGCGGCCAGACGGTGGCGCTCTTCCTACCCAACCGGATCGAGTACTTTCCGATCTGGTACGGTCTGACCAAGATCGGCGCGGTCACCGCCCTGATCAACAACCAGCTGGCCGGCGCGCCGTTGGCCCACTGCCTGAACATCTCGGGCGCGGCGCACGTCATCGTCGACGGGGAGACGTCGCCCGCGTTCGAGCAGGCCAAGGGGCTGCTTGAGCGGCCGATGCAGCAATGGGTGCTGGGCGGCCAGGCGCATGGCGACCAGCGCGACCTCACCCAGGCGCTGAAGAGCTGCAGCCAGCTGCCGCCGGACCGGTCGGTGCGCAACGGCATGACCGCCAAGGACACGGCGCTCTACATCTACACCAGCGGCACGACCGGGCTGCCGAAGGCCGCGCGCATCACCCATGTTCGCGCCCAGCTCTATATGCGCGGCTTCGCCGGCTCGACCGGAGCGACGGAGAAGGACAGGGTCTACGTGACCTTGCCGCTCTATCACGCCACCGGCGGGCTCTGCGCGCTCGGCGCGGCGCTGCTGAACGGCGGCTCGGTGGTGCTGAAGAAGAAGTTCTCGGCCAGCCACTTCTGGGACGACGTGGTCGCTGAGAACTGCACCATGTTCGTCTATATCGGCGAGCTGTGCCGCTATCTCGTGAACCACGACGAGGTCGAGGCCGAGCGCGCGCACAAGATCCGGCTGGCCTTCGGCAACGGCCTGCGCGCCGACGTCTGGGCGCAGATGAAGAGCCGCTTCCGTATTCCGGAGATCCTGGAGTTCTACGGCGCGACCGAAGGCAACGTCTCGATGTTCAACTTCGACGGCAAGGTCGGAGCGATCGGGCGGGTGCCGAAGTGGCTCAAGGAGCGGTTCAACTTCCGGCTCGTGCAGTTCGACGTCGAGAAGGAAGAGGAGGTGCGCAGCGTCAACGGCCTGTGCATCGAGGCCGGCCCCGGCCAGATCGGCGAGTGCATCGGCAAGATCGGCCACGACGCGCGCAGCGAGTTCACGGGCTATGTCGACAAGGCCGCCTCGGACAAGAAGATCCTGCGCGACGTGTTCGCCAAGGGCGACGCCTGGTTCCGCACCGGCGACCTGATGAAGACCGACGTCGACGGCTACTTCTATTTCGTCGACCGGATCGGCGACACCTTCCGCTGGAAGGGCGAGAACGTCTCCACCGGCGAGGTGGCCGGCCACCTGCAGGCGATCCCGGGCGTGGCCGAGGCCAACGTCTACGGCGTCGCCGTCGAGGGGGCGGACGGCCGCGCCGGAATGGCGGGGCTGGTGGTCGAGCCTGAGTTCGACATCAAGGTTTTCGAGGAGATCGTGAACCGCGAGCTGCCGTCCTACGCCCAGCCGGTGTTTGTGCGCATCCTGCCGGCTATCGAGACCACGGGCACCTTCAAGTACCGCAAGATCGACCTGGTGGACGAAGGCTTCGACCCGGCTCGGTTCAAGGGACCCGTCTATTACAAGGACCCGACCAAGGGCTATGTGAAGATGACCAAGCCCGGCCACGCCAAGATCCTGGCAGGCGGGGTGAAGCTCTAGCGCCGCACGCCCTGCGCTGGCCCGCGGACTCGCCTATATTGCCGCCATGCCGACCGACACGACCGCTGAAGCGCCCCTGCAAGGCGCAGCCCTGATCAAGGACGAGGTGCGCCGCCTGCCGGACGCGCCAGGCGTCTATCGCATGATGGGCGAGGGCGGCGACGTGCTCTATGTCGGCAAGGCCCGGTCGCTGAAGAAGCGGGTGCTGCAGTACGCGCAGGGCCGCTTCCACACCCAGCGGATCGCCCTGATGGTCGACCTGACCCGGTCGATGGAATTCGTCACGGTCCGTACCGAGACCGATGCGCTGCTGCTGGAAATCAACCTCATCAAGCAGCTCAAGCCGCGCTTCAACGTCCTGTTGCGCGACGACAAGAGCTTTCCCGAGATCGTCATTCGCCGAGACCACGAGGCGGCCCAGCTGCGCAAGCATCGCGGGGCGCACACGATCAAGGGCGACTATTTCGGACCGTTCGCCTCGGCCCATTCGGTGACCAAGACGCTGAATACCCTTCAGAAGGCGTTCCTGCTGCGCTCGTGCTCGGACAGTGTCTACGAGAGCCGCACGCGGCCCTGCATGCTGCACCAGATCAAGCGCTGCGCCGCGCCCTGCACCGGGCTCGTCAGCCTCGAGGACTATGCGGGACTCGTCGAGCAGGCCGAGGACTTCCTGCGCGGCAAGAGCCGGGCCGTGGTCGGCAAGCTGTCGGCCGAGATGCAGGCCGCCTCCGACGAGATGGAGTTCGAGCGCGCGGCCCGCATCCGCGACCGCATCCGGGCCCTGGCCTCGGTGGCCCAGGAGCAGCAGATCAATCCGGAGACCCTGGAAGAGGCCGACGTCTTCGCCCTGCACGCCGAGGGCGGCCAGGCCTGCGTGCAGGTGTTCTTCTTCCGGGCCGGCCAGAACTGGGGCAACCGCGCCTACTTCCCGCGGATCGACAAGACCGACGAGGACGCCGACGTCATGGGCGCCTTCCTCGGCCAGTTCTACGACGACAAGCCGATCCCGAAGCTGGTGCTGGCGAACATCGAGCCGGCCGAGTGCGAACTGCTGTCCGAGGCGCTGGCCATCAAGGCCGGGCGCAAGGTCGAGATCAACCGCCCCAAGCGCGGCGAGAAGGCCCAGCTGGTCGAGCATGCCCTGACCAACGCCCGCGAGGCCCTGGGCCGCAAAATGGCCGAGAGCTCGGCCCAGTCGAAACTGCTGGCCGGGGTCTGCGAGGCGTTCGGCCTGGAGGCCAATCCCGAGCGGATCGAGGTCTACGACAACGCCCACATCTCGGGGACCAATGCGGTGGGCGGGATGATCGTCGCCGGCCCCGACGGCTTCCAGAAGGGCCAGTACCGCAAGTTCAACATCAAGGGGACCGACCTCACACCCGGCGACGACTACGGCATGATGAAGGAGGTGATGCGTCGCCGCTTCTCGCGCCTGGTCAAGGAAGAGGAGGCCGGCGAAAACCCGGTGCGCCCGGACCTGGTGCTGGTCGACGGCGGGGCAGGACAGCTGGCCGCGGTGCTGGAAGTGATGGCCGACATCGGCGTGGACGACATCAACGTCGTCGGCGTCGCCAAGGGGCCGGACCGCGACGCGGGGCTGGAGCGGTTCTTCATCGAGGGCAAGACGCCCTTCATGCTCGAGCCGAAGTCGCCGGTGCTCTACTACCTGCAGCGCCTGCGCGACGAGGCCCACCGCTTCGCCAACGGCAGCCACCAGACGCGCCGGGCGATGGACATCAAGAAGAACCCGCTCGACGAGATCGACGGGGTCGGGCCGGGGCGCAAGCGCGCGCTGCTGCACGCCTTCGGGTCTGCGCGCGGGGTCAGCCGCGCCTCGGTCGACGACCTGGCCAAGGTCGACGGGGTCAGCGAGGCCTTGGCTCAGCGCATCTTCGACTTCTTCCGCAAGAGCTGAGCCTCGGGATAAGGTGCTCGCTCGTTGCCGAGGAGAGGCCCCATGTTCCGCATCGCCGCCGTCGCCGTGTTCGCCGCCCTGGTTCCCGCCGCCAGCGAGGCGAGCTCTCCCGACGCCTGGGAGGAGTTCCGCGCCGACGTCGCCGCCAAGTGCCTGGCCGCGGCGAAGACCACCGGCATGAAGACCCCCGAGGTGCTGGTGCATCCGTTGGGTACGGAGACCTACGGGCTTGCCGTGCTACGGGAGGGCGCGGACAAGCGAATCTGCGTCTATGTCAAGCAAACCCAGAAGGTCGAGCTGACGCCGGCCACCTAAAGGACCGCACTGCGTTAAAGCCGCCATGAAAGCTCTGCCGAACATTCTGACCTCGCTGCGGCTGGTCCTGACCCTCTTCGTGTTCCTCGCGCTGGCGACGGCGGCGGGGGCGATGCCCTATCTCAGCGAGCGGCTGACGCCCGAGGCGCAGTTCTCACTGCAGCGCTGGGCGTTCTGGTCGTTCGTGATCGCGGCGGTGACGGATTTCTTCGACGGTTGGCTGGCGCGCAAGCTGGACGCGGTCACGGTCTGGGGCGCGATCCTCGACCCGATCGGCGACAAGGTGCTGGTCTGCGGCGCGATCCTTGGCCTGCTGGCCATGGGCGGCCAGCCGGCGGTGGTGCTGCCGGCCGGGCTGATGCTGTTCCGCGAGTTCACGGTCAGCGCCCTGCGCGAGGTCGGCGCCGGCAAGGGGATCAAGCTGCCGGTCACCCTGCTGGCCAAGTGGAAGACGACGCTGCAGCTGACCGCCCTGGCGGCCGAGCTGCTGGTGGCCTCCTGGGGCGCGTTCGGTCTGCCGGCCGACCCGGCGATCGAGCGGCCGGTCACCCTGTTCGCTCACGGACTGATGTGGCTGGCGACCATCGTCACCCTGATCACCGGCGCCCAGTATTGGGAGCAGACCCGCAAGGCGCTGGTCGGGAAGTAGGGGCCCGCCTGGCGGCGAGCCCCGCAGGCGTCAGGCCGACGCCTTCTCGGCGGCGCGGGCCTTCACGCGCTCGACCCAGGCGACGATGTTCTTGTTGTCGGGGTTGATCGGCTGGCCGACCGACGCGCCGAACTGCAGGAAGCAGAACAGCAGGATGTCGGCGAGGGTGAAGCGGTCGCCCGCCACCCAGGTCTTGCCGGTCATCAGGCCGTCCAGCCAAGTGATCTTTTCCTGGGCCAGCTCCTTCAGGTCGCCGGCCGCGTGCGGGATCGTGCGCAGGCGGCTCTGGAACAGCGGCAGACCCTCGGCGAACCGGAAGCCGTTGGCCATCGGCTCGCAGATGTTGAGGTCGATGCGGCGGACCCACATGCGGGTGGCCGCGCGCTCCTCAGGCGTCGCGCCGATCAGCGACGGACCCGGCAGCTTCTCGTCGAGGTACTCGCAGATGGCGGTGATCTCGGCCAGGTGCGAGCCGTCGTCGAGCTCGAGGCACGGCAGCTGGCCGGCGGGGTTCTTGGCGACATAGGGCGGCTGGCGGTTCTCGCCGGCCATCAGGTCGACCTTCTCGGTCGGGATTTCCGCGCCCTTCTCGGCCAGGAACATGGCCACGACGGCCGGATTCGGCCCCATCGACGTGTAGAGTTTCATGCCGTCCTCCCTGGACTTTTGTGCGGGCGGCATTTGGCGCGCTTTACGTTGGGGCTATCAAGCCCCAACCACCCTCAGGACATGGGATTGGCGGCCGGCGGCGGCTCGGGCAGGGGGATGAACTCCTGGTCGTCGGCGTCGGGGAGTTTCATGCGCCCGGCGCGCCAGTCGGCCTTGGCCTGTTCCAACCGATCCTTGGACGACGAGACGAAGTTCCATTCGATCAGGCGCGGGCCGATCGGCTCGCCGCCCAGCAGCATGACGATGGAGTCGCTGATCGCCGTGAACAGGATGGGCTGGCCCGGTTCGAAGACCAGCATCTGGCCCTCGTGGAACTGGCGGCCGTCGACCTCGACCATCCCCTGGGCGACGTAGGCCGCGCGTTCCGGATACTCGGCCGGGAGCTGCGCGTGCGCGCCGGCGCTCAGATGCCAGTGGACATAGAACATCGGCGAGTGCGTCTTCACCGGCGACGAGACGCCGAAGGCCTGGCCGGCGATCAGCCGCGCCCACAGTCCCTTTTCCTCATGGGTCGGCAGGACGTCCGGCGCGTAGTGGTCGAACGCCGGCGCCATCTCCTCGTCCTCGACCGGCAGGGCGATCCAGGTCTGGATGCCGTTCATGCGGCCGCCCTTCTCGCGCAGGGTCTCGAAGCGCTCGGAGTGGGTGATGCCGCTGCCGGCGGTCATCCAGTTGACCTCGCCCGGTCGGATCGGCTGCACCGCGCCGACCGAGTCCCGGTGGGTCATCTCGCCCTCGAACAGATAGGACAGGGTCGACAGGCCGATGTGGGGGTGCGGGCGGACGTCGACCTCGCGGCCGAAGCCGGGCTCGAAGGCGGCCGGACCCATGTGATCGAAGAAGATGAAGGGACCGATCATCCGCCGCTTGGCGAACGGCAGGACACGTCCGACCTCGAAACCGCCGAGGTCCTTCCGCCGTTGGTCGATGACGAGTTCGATCATGGTCCGCTCCCTGCGCTCATTCCTGCGGAGGAGCGCAGGAACGGAGGCTAGCCTTGCGCGCTCACATAGGGGCTGACAAGGCCGAGCGGGGCGGCGGTGGTGTTCTTCACCGAGCGGATCACGATGCGGCTTTCGATGTTCGAAACCAGGCCCAGCGACAGGATTTTCTCACGCAGGAAGTCGTCGAACGCATGCATGTCACGGGTGACGACGCGCAGCTCGTAATCGGCCGAGCCGGTGACCGTGGCGCACTGCACCACTTCCGGCAGCTTGGTGATCGCAGTCTCGAAGGCGTCGAGGTTGTCCTTGGTCGGCAGGCTGAGCTTGACGGTGCAATAGACCTCGAAGCCCAGGCCCAGCAGGTCGCGGTCGAGGATGGTCACCCGGCGCTGAATGACGCCCGTGTCTTCCAACCGCTTGATCCGGCGCCAGCAGGGGCTGGAGGACAATCCGACCCGTTCAGCGATCTCGGCGACCGACAATCCGGCGTCGTGCTGGATGAGATCCAGAATCTTGGCATCGACCGCATCGAGGGCCTCGGACAATTTTTCCTCCATCAAACCGCATAAACTGGCGTCAATCTTGCCCCAAACCGACCTTGCGGGGGCACGCCTTTGGCAAGCAATTCCATCGAACTTATATGATCTTCTATTGGCATTGGGGAGCCGAAAAGGAAAGATATTGCTATGCGGCACGCTGACGTGACGCTCGACGACAAATTCCTGCTCACGGAAGGTCGAGTTTTCATCACGGGCGTCCAGGCGCTGCTCCGGGTGATGATGGATCAGCACCGCCTGGACAAAGCCGCGGGCCTGAACACGGCCGGATTCGTCTCCGGCTATCGCGGCTCCCCCCTGGGCGGGCTCGACCAGCAGGCGCACCGCGCCGGCAAGTTCCTCAAGGCCGCCGAGGTCGTCTTTAAGGAGGGCCTCAACGAGGACCTCGCGGCGACCGCCGTCTGGGGCAGCCAGCAGGCCAACCTGTTCCCGGGCGCGAAGTTCGATGGCGTCACCGGCATGTGGTACGGCAAGGCGCCCGGCGTCGACCGCACCGGCGACGCCTTCAAGCACGCCAACTTCGCCGGAACCTGGGCCAAGGGCGGCGTCCTGGCCGTGGCCGGCGACGACCACAACTGCAAATCCTCCACGCTCCCGTCTCAGTCGGAATACGCGTTCCAGGACTTCGAGATGCCGGTGCTGTCGCCGGCCGACGTGCAGGAAGTGCTCGACTTCGGCCTGATGGGCATCGCCATGTCGCGGTTCTCTGGGCTGTGGGTCGGACTGATCGCGCTGGCCGACACCATGGACTCCGGCGTCACCATCGACGTCTCGACGAGCCGCCACCAGATCACGACGCCGACGAACTTCACGATGCCGTCCGGCGGGCTCGGCATCCGGCTGAAGGACCAGCCGCTGGAAAAGGAGCGCCGGCTCCGCAACTTCAAGATCCCGGCCGCCCTGGCCTTCGCCCGCGCCAACCGCCTGGACCGGGTGATGCTCGGCTCCTCGCGCCCGCGGCTTGGCATCGTGTGCCAGGGCCAAGCCTACAAGGACGTCATCGAAGCGCTGGCGGCCATGGGCATCTCGGCCAAGCAGGCCTCCGATCTCGGCGTCGCCATCTACAAGGTCGGCATGCCCTGGCCGCTGGAGCCGACCGGCCTGCGCGCCTTCGCCGCTGGGCTCGAGACCCTGATGGTCGTCGAGCACAAGCGGCCGCTGATCGAGACCCAGGCCCGCGCCGCGCTCTACGACCTGCCGGCCCACGCCCGCCCGAAGATCGTCGGCAAGGTCGACGAGCAGGGCCACCCGCTGCTGTCGGAGCTCGGCTCGCTCTCGGTCGCCGAGGTCGCCCTGGCCATCGCCGACCGACTTCCGCCCGGCCCGCACATGGAGCGGGTCCACGACTATCTGTCGCGCGTGTCGGCCGCTTCGGTCGCGGCCGTGACCCTGGCCGCCGAGCAGCAGCGCAAGCCGTTCTTCTGCTCGGGCTGCCCGCACAACACCTCGACCCGCCTGCCCGAAGGGACCCGCGCCCTGGCCGGGATCGGCTGCCACTACATGGCCAGCTTCTCCGACCCGCAGACCGACCTGAACAGCCACATGGGCGGCGAGGGGCTGACCTGGGTCGGCTCGGCGCCGTTCACGACCGAGCCGCATGTGTTCGTGAACCTCGGCGACGGCACCTACAATCACTCCGGCTCGCTGGCGATCCGCGCCTCGATCGCCGCGAATTCACACGTGACCTACAAGCTTCTGTTCAACGACGCGGTCGCCATGACCGGCGGCCAGGCGGCCGAGAGCGGCTTCACCCCGGCCCAGATCACCCGCCAGCTGGCCTCGGAAGGCGTGACCAAGACTGTGATCGTCGCCGATGATCCCAGCCGCTACGAGGGCGTCACCGACCTCGCCCCCGGCGTCGAGGTCAAGCCGCGGTCCGAGCTGATGGACGTGCAGAAGATGCTGCGCGAAACGCCCGGCACGACGGTGCTGCTCTATGATCAGGTCTGCGCCACCGAGAAGCGCCGCCGCCGCAAGCGCGGCTCGATGGAGGTTGCGACCAAGCGCGTGTTCATCAACCCGCTGGTCTGCGAAGGCTGCGGCGACTGCTCGAAGAAGTCGAACTGCGTCTCGGTCGAGCCGCTGAACACCGAGTTCGGCCGCAAGCGCAAGATCAACCAGTCGAGCTGCAACACCGACTACTCGTGCCTGAACGGCTTCTGCCCGTCGTTCATCACCATCGAGGGCGGCGAGAACGCCCAGGCCAAGACCCTGCCGGCGCTGACCGCCGACTCCACGCCGCTGCCGACGTTCGAGCCGCTGGAAGGCGTGCGCAACATCGTCTTCACGGGCATCGGCGGCACCGGGGTGACCACCGTCGCCTCGATCCTGGCCATGGCCGCCCACGTCGACGGCCGCGCCTCGTCGGTGGTGGACATGACCGGCCTGGCCCAGAAGGGCGGGGCGGTATTCTCGCATGTGCGCATCGGCGAGACCGAGGAGACCGTCGTCGGCGGGCGCGTGCCGGCGGCCTCGGCCCACGTGCTGATCGCCTGCGACATCCTCTCGGCGGCCGGGGCCGACGCCCTCGCGCTTTACGCCAAGGACCGCACCGCCGCGGTGGCCAACGAGGACTTCGCGCCGACCGCCGACTTCGTCACCGACCGCGACGTCCGCTTCGATAGCGGCTCGATGTCCCGGCGGATCAAGGCCGCGGCCAAGACCTTCGCCGAGTGCCCGGCCCACCACCTGGCCGAGACCAACTTCGGCGACGCCATCTACGCCAACATGATCATGGTCGGCTTCGCCTGGCAGAAGGGGCTGATCCCGCTTTCCAGCCGCGCGGTCTACCGGGCCATCCGCCTCAACGGCGTGCAGGCCGACGCCAACCTCCAGGCGTTCGAGCTGGGCCGCCGCGTGGCCCACGACCCGAGCCTGGCCGCGGCGGCCGAGGACCATACGCCGACGCCCGAGACCATGCCGCTGGACGAACTGATCGCCCATCGCACCCGCGAGCTGACCGCCTACCAGAACGCCGCCTACGCCCAGCGCTACGCCGACCAGATCGCCAAGGTCGCGGCGGCCGAAGCGCCGCTCGGCGGCGAGGCGCTGACCCGCGCCGTGGCCGTGAACCTCTACAAGCTGATGGCCTACAAGGACGAGTACGAGGTCGCGCGCCTCTACACTGACGGCCGGTTCGCGCAGGAGCGTGCCCAGACCTTCAAGGGCGGCAAGACCAAGATCCTGCTGTCCCCGCCGCTGATCGCGCCCAAGGGCCCGGACGGCAAGCCGAAGAAGATCGAGTTCGGCGGCTGGATGCTGGAAACCGCGTTCCCGATCATGGCGAGGATGAAGGGCCTGCGCGGCGGACCGCTCGACATCTTTGGCCGCACCGAGGAGCGACGCATGGAGCGCGGCCTGATCGCCGACTACGAGGCGGGGCTGGCCAAGCTGCTGACCGGCCTCGACGCCGAGCGCCTGCCGCTGGCGGCCAAGATCGCGGCGGTTCCGCAGGCCATCCGCGGCTTCGGCCACGTCAAGGAAGCCTCGGTGAAGGTCGCCAAGGCCGACGAGGCCAAGCTGTGGGCCAAGTGGGAGGCGGCCTAGCTCCGCCTCCGCCGGCTAGCGGGCGGCTTGGCGGATGGCCTGGGCGAAGGCCATCTGCGCTTGCCAGAGTTCGTCCTTCGACGCCGCCGGCCAGGCCGAGTTGACGGCGATGACCAGCTTTTCGGCCGGATAGACGAAGATCTGCTGGCCGAAGATGCCCTCGGCCGCATAGCCGTCGGGGATGATCCACCAGAAATAGCCGTAGCCGGTCTCGACGCCGCCAGGCGGGAAGGACTGGTGGGCGCGGGTGGCGTCGGCGACCCAGCCGGCCGGCAGCACGTCCTGGCCGTTCACCTTGCCGTCTTCCAGCATGAACTGTCCGAGACGCGCATAGTCGCGGGCGGTCATCGACATGCAGCAGCCGCCGCGCTCGTGGCCGGCGGCGTCGTTCACCCAGATGGCGTCCTGCTCCATCCCGTAGGGCGCCCAGATCTTCTCGGAGAGATACTGCGACAGCGGCTTGCCGACGGCGTTGGAGACCAGGATGCCGGCCAGGTCAGTCTCGCCGGTCTTGTAGACGAATTTGGCGCCGGGCTCGGCCTCGCGCGGCAGCTTGCGCATGTAGCTGACGATCGGGTTCATGCCCGGCTCGCCCGGCGTGGTTCCGGCCTTGGCGACGTCGGAATTGAGGTCGGTGTAGTCCTCGTTCCACTTCACGCCCGAGGTCATGGTCAGCAGCTGGCGGACCGTCACGCCCTCGTACGCGCCGCCCTTGAGCTCGGGGACGTAGGTGGTGACGACGTCGTCCAGGCTCTTGATCTTGCCGTCCTTGATCGCCGCCCCGACTAGGGTGGCGGTGACCGACTTGGCGACCGAGAACGAGGTCCAGCGTTCGTCCGGCTTGCGATCGAGGCCATAGCGCTCGAGCACGATCTGGCCGTCCTTCAGCACCACGACGCCGGAGGTGTTCATCGCCGTCATGTAGCTGTCCACCGTGTGGCCCTGGCCGTTCCAGGTCCACTTCGGGTCGATCTGGCGGGGGCCGAGCGGCAGTTCGCGCACCTGGGCGCCGCGCGGCACGACCTGGACCGGCGTGACCTTCTCCATGTTGCGGTAGCCGTAGCGTTGCTGCTCCGGCGTCCAGGCCAGGATCGCGCCGCCGGCGGGCGGCGGCGGCGGATCGGCGGCCAGCGCAGCGCCATGCAGGCCGAAGGCGGCCGCCAGGACCGTCAGTGTGAGTCTGCTCGCGTGCATGGGCGCCCTCCCGCTCTATTTGTGATTGACGGCCAAGCTAGAGAGGCCTGGGCGGTTTGCATACCGCCGTGCTTCGGCTAGGCCTTCGCGTATGGCGGATTTCGATTTCGACGCGGTGGTGGTCGGGGCAGGGGCCGTGGGCCTGGCCTGCGGCTATGCGCTCAGCAGGCGCGGGCTGGTGGTGGCGGTGCTCGAGGCCGGGCCGATCATCGGCGAGGGCGTGTCGGCCCGCAATTCCGAGGTCATCCACGGCGGGCTCTACTATCCGACCGGCTCGCTGAAGGCGCGGCTCTGCGTCCAGGGCCGGCGCGCGCTCTACGCCTTCCTCGACGCGCACAAGGTCGCCTACGACCGTTGCGGCAAGCTGGTGGTCGCCACCAACGCCGAGGAGGTCGGACGGCTCGACGGCATTCTTGAGCAAGCCCAGACCAACGACGTCGAAGGCATGGCGCGCCTCACCAAGGCGCAGGCCCTGGCGCTCGAACCGCAGCTCAACTGTGAGGCGGCGCTGATCTCGCCCGAGAGCGGCGTCTTCGACAGCCACGGCTACATGCTGGCCCTGCAGGGCGAGATCGAGGCGGCAGGCGGGGCGGTGGTGACCTCGACGCCGTTCGAAGGCGCGACCCCGCTGGATGACGGCGGCTATTCGATCCGGGCGGGCGGCGCCGAGCCGACGACCTTGACCGCGCGCCTGCTGGTCACCGCCCCCGGGCTGTCGGCCCAGGCGGTCGCCGGCGAGATCGAGGGTTTCCCGAAGGATACGATCCCGCCGCTGCACTACGGCAAGGGCGTCTACTTCCGGCTCAGCGGCAAGGCGCCGTTCGCGCGGCTGATCTATCCGCCGCCGATCCCCGGCGCGCTCGGTACTCATTACCGCCGCGATCTCGGCGGCCAGGCCGTGTTCGGCCCCGACCTGCACTATGTCGACGAGCTGGACTACAGCGTCGATCCGGCGTTGGGCGACGAGTTCTACGCCTATATCCGCAAGTTCTGGCCGGCCCTGCCGGACGGCGCCCTGGCCCCCGACTACGCCGGCATCCGGCCCAAGCTGCACGGCCCCGGCGAGCCGCAGCCCGACTTCCGCATCGACGGTCCGGAAAAGCACGGCCTGGCCGGGCTCGTGACCCTCTTCGGCATCGAGAGCCCGGGCCTGACCTCCTCGCTGGCGATCGGCGAAGAGGTCGCCGGGCGGCTGGGCCTCTAGCCCTTCGGCGTGACCTTCAAGACCCGGCCGTTCTTGCTGTCGGTCGCGAGGTACAGCGCGCCGTCCGGACCGACGATGACGTCGCGGATGCGCTCGTTGAGGTCGGTCAACAGCCGCTCTTCGCCGACCACCTTGCCGTCCTTCATGACCAGCCGCACCACAGCCTTGCTGGCCAGGCCGCCGATCAGGATGTCGCCCTTCCAGGCCGGGAACAGGTCGGCCTCGTAGAAGGCCATGCCGGCCGGCGCGATCACCGGGTCCCAGTAATAGATCGGCTGCTCCATGCCTTGCTTGGCGGTGATGCCGTCGCCGATCTGCTTGCCGGAATATTCCAGGCCGTAGGTGATGGTCGGCCAGCCGTAGTCCTTGCCGGCCTGCGGCTGGTTCAGCTCGTCGCCGCCCCGCGCGCCGTGTTCGACCTCCCACAGCTTGCCGGTCTTGGGATCGATGGCGGCCGACAGGATGTTGCGATGGCCGTAGGACCAGATTTCCGGCTTCACGCCGGCCTTGCCGACGAAGGGATTGTCCTTCGGGATCGAGCCGTCCGAATTGATGCGGACCACCTTGCCCAGCGTGCCGTCCAGGCGCTGGGCCTGAACGCGGCCTTCCAGGATCGAACGCTCGCCGGTGGTGACGAACAGCGTGCCGTCCGGCGCGAACACCAGCCGCCCGCCATAGTGCTTGGTCGAGTTCAGCGACGGCGTCTGGCGGAAGATGACCTGCACGTTCTCGACGCGGTCGCCGGTCAGCTTGCCGCGCGCGACGGCGGTGTTGTTGGTCCCGTCGGCGGCCGGTTCGGCATAGGCCCAGTAGACCAGGCCGTTCTCGGTGAACTTCGGATCCACCGCCAGGCCCAGCAGGCCGCCCTGGTCGGCGCCGACCACGGCCGGCAGGCCGAGCACGGGCCCCGACAGCTTGCCGTCAGTCCCCAGGATCCGCAGTTGGCCGAGGTGCTTCTCGCTGATCAGCAGCCGGCCGTCGGGTAGGAAGGCCAGCCCCCAGGGCATGTCCAGTCCCTCGGCGACGGTGGTCACCTGAAGCGCGACGTTCGACTTCGCTTCAGGGGCGCGGGTCTGGCCGGCGAACGCCGGCTTCTGGTCGGGCGCGTTGGCGGGTTTGGAGGCGACCGGCGCGCCGGCGGCGTTCGATTGCGCCTGGCCGTCGGTTCCGCCGCAGGCGGCGACCAGGGCGGCGAGGGCGGTGGTGATCAAGACGCGGCGCATCAGCGGCTCCTAGGGGTTCAAGGACGTCCGGCGACGGCGGCCAGGGCATCGGCCGGCGCGGCGCCTTCAAGGTGGATCAGCGACCAGACTGCAAAGAACAGCAGAGGCCACTGTCCGGTTGCCTGCGCCGTAAAGGCCTGGCCGGCGTCGGGCCCCAGAACGCGGCGCACGGCCTCGACCTGGCCGATCCGGGCGGCGATCTCGCTGGCCCGCGGCGCGATCCAGGCGTCGACCGGGACGGTGAAGCCCTTCTTGCGGCCCCAGGGATCGGCAGCAGGGCATGCCTGCTCCAGCCACTTGCGCAGCAGCCATTTGCCGTAGCGGCCCTGGACCTTCATGCGGTCAGGCAGCGGGAAGGCGAACTCGGCGACCCGTGGATCCAGGAACGGCGTGCGCCCCTCCAGTCCGTGCGCCATCAGGCAGCGGTCCAGCTTCAGCAACAGGTCGTTGGGTAGCCAGGTGGCGATGTCGGCCCACTGGGCCCGCTGCAGCCCCGACAGGCTCTTGGGCGCCTGCGCCGCCGCGCGCCAGCGCTCGACGACGCCCTTGTCGTCATGGCGCGGCTCGGCCGGACGTCCGCCGAGCCAGGCGGGCCGCAGTGCGCGGCGATAGCGGCCATAGCCG
This sequence comes from Phenylobacterium sp. GW823-FHT02A09, assembly GCF_058797775.1. Classification (NCBI taxonomy): domain Bacteria; kingdom Pseudomonadati; phylum Pseudomonadota; class Alphaproteobacteria; order Caulobacterales; family Caulobacteraceae; genus Phenylobacterium; species Phenylobacterium sp. GW823-FHT02A09. Next base: position 190,462 of record NZ_JBXAJZ010000004.1, read on the forward strand.
CCGAACAGCTCGTCGCCGCCCTCGCCGGTCAGCACCACGGTCAGCGTGCCCTTGGCCGCCTCGGCCAGCTTGTAGGTCGGCAGCGTGGCGTAGTCGGCGGTCGGGTCGTCCATCGCCCAGGCGACTTGCGGCAGGATCCGCCAGAAGTCCTCCTCTCCGAAGCTGGTCTCGCGCCAGTCGAGGTTCAGCGCCGCAGCGACCCGCTCGGCCTGGCCGCGCTCGTCGCGCGCGCCGGGCGCATCGAACCCGCAGGTGAAGGCGGTGACCGGCCGGGCGTTCAACCGCGCCATCAGGGTCGCGATGGTCGCCGAGTCGATGCCGCCGGACAGGAACAGGCCGTAGGGCACATCCGAGCGCTGGTGCACCCGCACGCTGTCTTCGAGCACGGCGTCCAGGCGCTGGATCAGTGGGGCTTCGTCGCCGCCCCGCGAGGGCGGCCCTGCGACGATGGCCGAGCGAACCTCGCGCGGGACGATCTTGCCGTCGACGATCTCGACGATTTCGCCCGGCGCCAGCCGGCGCAGGCCCTTGAAGATCGTCTCGCCGGTCAGGGTGTAGTTGAAGGCCAGCAACTCGCGTGCGCGGTCTTCCGACAGCTCGGCGCCGATCAGCCCGGCCGCCAGGAACGCGCGGGGCTCCGAGGCGAAGGCCACCGAGCCCTCGTGTTCGAGCAGGTAGAGCGGCTTGATGCCGAACGGGTCGCGCACCAGCCAGGTGCGGCCGTCGTTGCCGACCAGGCAGAAGGCGTACATGCCGCGCAGCCGATGGAACGCCGCGGGCCCCTCCTGGGCGTAGATGTGCAGCAGCGGTTCGAAGTCCGAGCCGGTGCCCATCCGGCCCTCGAGACCGAACTCTTGGGCCAGCTCGACGTAGTTGTAGATCTCGCCGTTGCCGATGACTGTCGACCCGGCGCCGTGCAGCGGCTGCCAGCCGCCCTCCAGGTCGATGATCGACAGCCGTGCATGGGCCAGCGAGCGGCCGTCCGTCTCCTCGACGAACACCCCGTCCGGCCCGCGGTGGGTGAGGGCTTCGATCATCGGGCGGGCCGAGCCGCCCGCGCCGAGGATCCCGGCGATGCCGCACATCAGCCGGCTCCGTAGTCGGCGAACAGCCGCCGCCATTGGGCGACCACGGCGGCGGAGGAGAACTCGGCTTCCACACGCTCGGACCCGTTCTGCACCATGCGGATGCACAGCATCGGATCGGCGATCATCCGGTTGATCGCCTCGGCCAGTGCTCCGGCGTCGTCGATCGGGACCAGCAGGCCGTCTTCTTCGTTGCGGATCAGCGCCGACGGCCCCTGGCTGGCGGCGGCGACCACCGGCAGGCCGTGCGCCCACGACTGGATGACCACGTTGCCGAGCGGCTCATAGCGTGATGGGAAGACGCAGATGTCGGCCGCCCGATAGAGCGCCGACGGATCGTTGCGCCAGCCCAGGAATCGCACGCGGCGCGTAACGCCGAGCGCTTCAGCCATCGCCTTCAGCTTGGTCTCCAGCGCGCCGGCCCCGGCGATCCAGAGGTAGGCCTCGGGGATCTTGACCAGGGCCTCGAGCGCCACGTCGTGGGCCTTGGCCTCGTGCAGCCGGCCCATGGCCAGCAGCAGCGGGACGTCTTCCGGAGTGTTCAGCGTGGCTCTGTCGGCCGGCGCGGTGTCGGGCGGGGCCAACGCGAAGTTCGGGATGTAGCGGACCTTGCCCGCCGGCCAGCCCTGGCTCACCACCCAGTCGGCGATGTCCTCGGTGTTGGCGACCAGTTCTTCGAAGCCCTTGTAATACTTCAGGCTGTAATAGCCGCCGAGCCGGCCGATCCGCGCCCAGGGGCCGGTCGGCGTATGGCGCGCCGCCCGGTTCATCCAGGCCAGGGCCAGCTTCACGTCGTTGCGTCCGGCGAACGCCTTGATCTTCGGGCGGGTCAGCAGGTCGATCGGGCCGCCGAAGCGGAACACGCCGGTCGGCACGTCCAGCCGCTGCAGGGCCGATTCGCGATTCGGATTGGCGCGGATAGCGGCGGCCTGCTTGACCCCGTCGTCGGCCAGGGCCGCGATCAGATCGAGGAAATAGGTCTCCGCGCCGCCTTCGCCGGCCGTTCCCAAAAGATGCAGGACGCTCATGCCGGGGCGACCCTAGTGTGGGCCGCGGCAAAACGGAATCCGCTTTTGGGCGACAGGTCGCATCCTACCCGCTTGAAGATGCGAAAAACCCAATCTATAACCCGCGCCTCGCCGAATGGCCCGGCGGCTGGGTAGCTCAGATGGTTAGAGCGGTGGATTCATAACCCACAGGTCGGCGGTTCGATCCCGCCCCCCGCCACCACTTCAAAACGCTTCGGCCAGACGGCCGGAGAGTCTCAAGACATCGGTGTTTGGACGGCAGCCTCAGCTGGCCGCTGCCGCCGTTTCCGCGGCGATCGTGCGAATGGCCCGCTCGAACGCAGCGGCCGGTTGTCCGCCTGAGATGAGGTAGCGGTCGTTGACGATCACCGCCGGCACCGAGTTGACCCCCGCCTGATACCAGTGGCGCTCGGCGGCGCGGACCTCGTCGGCGTAGCGCCCGCTCTCCAGCACCTCGCGGGCGGCGTCGGCGTCCAGGCCGGCGGCCTGCGCGGCGGCGACCAGCACCTCGTGGTCGGCCGGGCTCTGGTTGTTCGTGAAGTAGGCCGAAAACAGCGCCCGCTTCAGCGCGTGCTGACCGCCGACGATCCCGGCCCAATGCAGCAGACGGTGAGCGTCGAAGGTGTTGTAGATTCGGCTTTGCTCGTTGGTCTTCATCGCGAACCCGACCTCGGCCGCGCGGGCGTGGATCGCGGCGCGGTTGGCGGACGACTGCTCGGGCGTCGCGCCGTACTTCTGGCCGACGTGCTCGACGATGTTCTGGCCCTCCGGCGGCATGTCCGGATTGAGCTCGAAGGGATGGAAGGTGATCTGCGCCTGCACCAGGTCGCCGACATTGCGCAGCGCTTCTTCCAGGCCGCCCAGCCCGACGATGCACCAGGGGCAGGAGACGTCGGAGACGAAGTCGATCTTCATGGGTTGGGTCATGGCGTTTCCCTGGGCCTGAACGAACAACGCCCGCGCCGGGGGGAGAGGCGCGGGCGTTTCTCTGTGGACGCGAGACCCGGCGGGGGAACCGGGGAGGGGTGCCTCGCTGTCGAATTGAAGATTGGAATTGGACCTTGGCTTTTCAATGGCCCCTACTGCGTCAATTCCGCGACCCAACGGCCCAGCGCCGCCATTTCCTCGCGCGAGCGGGCGATGTCCTGGCGGATCACCACGCAGGTCGCGGGCTCGAAGGCGCCTTTCTCCATATGGATTTCCAGGGCGGCGATCAGGGCCTCCTGCGCGGCTTCAGCGCGCGAGACCGGATAGGTGTTGGACAAGCTACTACTCCCGATTGCAACAACCTTGGCCTTAGGCGAGGAGCTGCGTCAATTGGGGAAGGGCTGATCTGCTATGAACGCGCACGTTGCCCGTCGGGCGCCAGTGAGCGATGATCGCCGACATGAGACTTGGGGCGGATGTGTTGAAGTCGTGGACCTTGCTGGCCGTGGTCGCCGCGACGATTGCGGGATGCTCGCCGCGCGAGTTCAAGGACCGCGCCGGCGAAATTCAGCTGTGGGCCCAACGCGGATTCGCTGAATCCCAGGCCGATTACGGCGACAGCTTCGCGTCCAGCGGCGGCGGGGGCGGCGGGGTCTATCCGCGGCCGCAGACCGATCCGGCGGCGGAAAAGGCGGCTGCGGACAAGGCCGCGGCGGACGCAGCGGCGGCCGCCGCGCCGCCGGCGCCCCAGCAGCGGTACGTGGTCATCATTCCCTGATCAGCTAGGACGCTGGTCTTCCAGTTCGCGCAGGCGCGTGAGCCCCCGCGCGTCGGTGGCGTGCCAAAAAGCCGGCAGGAAGCGGCGCAGTCCCGTGCGCCAGCGCTTGCGATAGCGCCACCCCTCGCCGTCGGGGGCGATGTCGAGTTCGTAGGCCGGAGGCGCCTTGTCCATCTTTGATCCTCACCGCGGTCCGTTGAGGCGCGGTGAGCAGGAACGGCGCCAGCCGGCCCCTGTCGTCAGCGGTGGTCGTCGCGCAGATAGACGACGTTGGCGCGGCTGGCGCTCATCAGATGGCCGATCAGGAAGCCAGCCAGGGCGGCGGCGGCCAGCGCCACGTAAGGCTTTTCGTGCACGAACACGTCGGCCTCTTCGGCGCGCTGCTTGGCCTGGACCTTCAGCTTGCCGTACTGGATTTCGGCCTCGCGGCGGGCCTTGCCGGCCTTGTCTTCCATGACGGAGCGCGCGTCGCGGGCGAAGGTCGTGGCCGCCTCGGCCAGGGCCCCAGACGCTGCGACGGCGCTCTTCTGGGCGCGCTTGGCCGCCCGCTTGGTTTCGGAGCGCACGTCGCTGGCGGCGTCCTTGAAGGTGTCGGCGGCCTCGCGCACGGCGTCGCGGGCCTCGTCGCTAGTTCCATAGGCGTTGGTCATGGATGCTCTCCGCTCGGTGGACGCGCAGCGCCCGGGTCTCCTGGGTGAGCCCTTGAAACGAGAGCGGAAAGCGAGGGTTCCGGTCAGCCCGGCGAAAAGGCGCCGCAGCGGTGCAGGCGCCACGCGCCGCAAAAATCCTGGGCGCCTACATCAATCTGACATTGCGCTGCAGCAGAATGAGGTTACCTCGACTTTTGCAAGTGCACAGTTGCGTAGGCCCCCTGCGGGTCAAATTGAGGCAATTCCGATGATCATGACGTCCCTTCGCGTTTTCCCCAGCCTGTTCATCGGCCGGCGTGAAGTCCTCCAGGCGGTCGAAAGCCCGGTGGTTTCCGAGACCGAGGCGGGGTCGGCGTTCCTCTGCGGCGCCTGCGAAGAAGTCGTGATGACCGGCCGCGACAGCGCTCAGATGCGCGACGTGGTCGTGAAGTGCCGCTGCGGCGAGTACAACCAGCTCTAGATCGCGACGATCCAGCTTCCGGTCAGGCTGGCCGCCGCCACTCCGACCAGGACCATCTGAGCGCCGCCGCTCAGCGAAATGACGACGTCCGCACCGACCTGGGCCACGGTCCAGGTCGCGCCTTCGCTGACCAGCACGCGGTCGCCTTCGGCGCGGTTGAAGTCCATCACGCGGTCGACGCCGGCGTCGCCCCAGGTGTGGAAGCTGTCGGCCCCGGCGCCGCCCCACATCGTGTCGTCGCCGCGGTCGCCGGACATCCAGTCGTCCCCGGCCTCGCCGTACATGATGTCGTTGTGTTGGCCGCCGCGCATGACGTCGGCCCCGACGCCGCCGTACAGCGTGTCGTCGCCCATGTTGCCATAGACCAGGTCGGCGCCGTTCTCGCCGAACAGCAGGTCGTTGTGCTGGCCGCCGACCACCCAGTCGTCGCCGTCGCCGCCATAGGCGGTGTCCTGGCCCTGGTTGCCGTGGATGTCGTCGAAGCCGGCGCCGCCGACGATGTAGTCGTCGCCGGTTTCGCCGCGCAGGAAGTCCTGGCCGTCGCCGCCGCTCAGGCTGTCGTTGCCGACCCCGCCATAAAGCACGTCGTCGCCGGCGCCGCCGGTCAGCGCATTGGCTGCGGCGTTGCCGTTGATGGTGTCGGCGCCGCTGCCGCCGATGGCGTTCTCGATCGTCACGCCGACGGCGACCGCGACATTGCCGACCAGGCCGCCGACGTTGGAGAATGCGCCTTCGCGCAGGTCGATCAGCTGGCGGACCACGAAGCCCGAGAAGTCGAACGTGTCGACGCCGCCGGCGTCCCAGACCGCGAAGATCAGCTTCTGGCCGGACGCGACCGCGTCGAACCACGGCCGTTCGGCGGTGGAGTTGAAGCCGTAGACCGTGTTCCCGGTCCGGGTCGACATGTTCGCCCCGTACTCGAGCTGTGCTGCGGCGATGTCGTCGAGCAGCGGCGCGGCAGAGTAGCGGCCGCCGAAGTTGGCGCCGGTGTTCTGTTCGCTGAAGTAGCTCATCACCGTGAACTGGCGAGAGTCTTCGTAATAGATCGCGTCGGCGCCGTAGGTGGGCGAGCCGTCGGCGTCGTAGTCGGCCGGGTGGCCCAGGCCGATGGCGTGGCCGATCTCGTGCACCAGCACCATGGCGCCATAGTTGCCGACCGCCGGATTGGCGTTGGTGCCCTTGGTCACGTTCACCCACACGTCGCCCGCGCGCGCAGAGGAGGCGGTCGAGCCGGGATAGTAGGCGAAGGCGGTGGCGTCCTCGGCCCCGCTCGAATAGTTGCCGAACAGGATCGTGGCGGAATCCGAATAGGCCGCCTCGCTGCTGCTGCCGATCCCGACGTGCATGAAGCGGATGTTGGCGACGTCGCTCCAGCTCTGAAGGGCCAACTCTGTCTGGGCGATCTGGGCGGCGTTGAAGCGAGAGAAGCCGGCGGTGTCGTCCGGCATGCTGGTCGGGGCGGTGGCGCGGAACGCGTAGGTGACCGTGGCCGGCATGCCCAGCACGCCCGACCAACCCGGTTCGCCGCGGATGATCTGGTCGGCCGCCTGCGCCACGGTGTAGCTCTGCTTGCCGTCGATCAGGCCGCCGCGGGAGTCGGCGTTCACGAAGTACTGCGGGGCGGATTCAAGCGACATGGGTAAGCTCCGTGCGCCTCTGGCGGGCGCGTGCGGCGGGTCTGGCTACAAGGCGCCAGGGCGCTGATCCACTCCTAGCGCGCGGGACTTGCGAAACACTTTACGTGGGCGTGGCGGCCCCCCACTCGTTCCATCCGGCGATGCGGGGCGTCCCAGGCAGGTACATCGTCTCCGACCGTTCGATACGAAACCCGGCGTCCGCGATGGCGCGGGTCACCGGCCGGGTCAGATGGCAGCCGCCGGCTAGGCGCTTCCACAGCGGCTCGACCCGCCGTTGCCACTTGGCGACGTCAGGATCTGGGGCCAGGCCGTGCTCGCAATAGAGCAGCCGCCCGCCGGGCCTCAGCACCCGGCGGGCCTGGGCCAGGGCGGCGGCCGGGGTATGCACCGAGCAGAGCGTGAAGGTGCAGACGACGGTGTCGAACGCGCCGTTCTCGAACGGCAAGTTCTCGGCGGTCCCATCGGCGATCGTGACGTCGAGCCGTGGGTCGCGGGGCGCCGCCATCGCCTGGGCGCGCAGTTCGGCCGCGGGATCGACGCCGGCCACGCTGGCGACCTTGTCCGCATCGTAGAGCGCAAGGTTGAGGCCCATGCCGACGCCAAGCTCCAGCACCCTGCCTTGCGCCAGCGGCACGACCTTGGCGCGCTGCTTCATCATCGGCGGCGAGGCGCACGCGCAGGTCAGCAGCTTGGGCAGGATCCGGCGTTCGTAAAAGGTGGCCATGCGCCGACGATGGCCCCAGTCGACGGGCGCGGCTAGCCCTTACGCTGCGGCAGCGTCGTCGCTCGAGCCGCCGAGGTTTTCTTGCAGCGTGCGCAGCAGATGCTCGGGCTTCATCGGCTTCTCGACGACGCCGTTCATGCCGGCCTTCAGATAGCCGGCGGCGTCTTCGGGATCGGCGTTGGCGGTGAGGGCGATGATCGGCACCCGGCCAGGGGCGCCGGGCAGGGCGCGGATCTCGCGCGTGGCGGTGACCCCGTCCATGCGCGGCATCTTGATGTCCATCAGGATCAGGTCGAAGCGGCCGGTGCGGGCGGCTTCGACCGCCTCGACGCCGTCGGTGGCCGATTCCGAGGTGCAGTCGAACATTTCGCAGAGGGTCTCGGCGACCATGCGGTTGGTGGCGTTGTCGTCGACGACCAGGATGTGGGCGGCGCGCTCGGTCTGGCCCAGGGTCTCCTCGGCGGGGACCTCTTCATGGGCGGTCGGCACGTCGACTTCGAAGACCAGGGTCTCGCCGGTTCCGACATTGGCTTCGGCCCGGACCTGTCCCTGCATCGCGTCGACGATCTTGCGGCTCAGCGCGACGCCGAGCGCGGTTTCCAGCCCGAACAGCGCCTCGATCTCGCGCAGATCCAGGGCGCGGTCGCCCATAACCCGGTCGGCGGCGCCGCGAATGCGGCCTTCCAGCCGCGTGGAGTCGCCGTCGGCCACGGCCTTGAGCGTCGCTTCGACCGCGCCGCGGCGCACGCCGGCCAGCGCCTGGGCGATGAAGGCGTCGAAGATCTGGTTGATGCGCCCGCTGTCGACCATGACCAGGGCGTCGGGATCGCCGTCGTAGGAGACCAGCAGGGTGACGCCGCCGTCGGTGGCGCGTTCTTCCCAGCGGGCCTGGACGTCGTCGGCGAGTTCGGCCGCGCGTCGCGGCTGCAGGTCGAAGGACAGGCCGTCCGAGGCGGCCGCCTTGAGGTCGGAGGAGGACACCAGGATCTGGCGAACCGCCCGGGCGGCCTCGGTGACGCCGGCGACGCAGGCCTGCGCATCCGCGCCCATCGGTTGACGGGCAAGGCGTTCGGCCAGCGCTAGAACGCCCTCCATCTGCTGATGGATTTCGCTCGTGACGCGCTCGTAGAAGAACTCGGGCAGAGACATGAACGCCAGGGTCCAAAGGGAACTTATGCTCAGCATGGGCCTAAGCGCTTGCGGAGACGTTAAATTCCACCCAGGGTTAGCGTAAATTGACGCTATGGCGAAAAGGCGGGTCGGGTTCCCGACAGCAGAAAGGGCGGCGGGATTTCTCCCGCCGCCCTTCGCCGTTTTCGCCAGGGACCTGGCTTAGAAGCGGTACTGCAGCTCCACGCCGTAGGTGCGCGGCTGGATCAGGCCGCGGGTGATCGCGGTGCTGGTCTGGCGCAGATAGTTCGTTCCGCCGACCGACAGGCCCGGGTTCGGGTTGGCGAACACCGCCGTCGGGTTGGTCGACGAGGTCGAGGTGAAGCCCTCTTCGTCGGTCACGTTCTTCACGTAGCCGATGAGCGAGTAGCGGTCCTGGGCGTCCTTCCACAGCACCCGCAGGTCGGCGGTGCCGTAGGCCGGCACGGCGAAGTCGGGGTTGTCGAAGGGCTGGTAGGTGGTCTCGTCGGTCCAGGTGTAGCTGCCCGAGAGGATCAGCGAGCCCGGCTCGAAGTCGAAGGTGTAGTTGGCGTTCAGCGCGAACTTGTTCTCCGGCGACTGGTAGATCTTCGATCCGGCCAGGTCCTGGAACACCAGCAGCACGCCGTTGGTCGTCGCCGTGCCGCCCGACGGACGGGCCGTCGACTTCAGAGCGCTCGGGTCCGCCGGGTCGTAGAAGCAGCAGCCCTTGGTGATCTCGGTGTGCAGGTAGCCGTACGAAGCCGAGATCTGCAGCGGCTGGATCGGTTGCCACATGGCTTCCAGTTCCAGGCCGTAGGCTTCGGCGTCGACGTTGACGAAGTTGTTCGAGGCCGAGGTGCCGGCCGCGTTCAGCTGCGACAGGTTCAGCTGCAGGCCTTCGAAGTCGTTGTAGAAGGCCGAGGCGTTGAGGATCAGGCGCCCGCCGATGGTCTGCTTCAGGCCGATCTCGTAGGCGTTGACGGTCTCTTCGTCAGCGGTCGGCTTCGGCGCCAGGGTGCCGAGCAGGAAGCCGCCCGACTTATAGCCGCGGCTGTACTTGGCGTAGACCAAGGTGTCGTCGTTCGGCGTCCAGTCGAGGTTCAGGGTGCCGGTGACGGCCGACCAGCTGTCCGACAGGTTGCGGAAGTTCTGCACGCCAGGGCGGGTCGGGTCCATGTCGCTGGACACGTCCACGGCCGCGCCGCCGAAGGCGCTGGTCGGGTTGAACAGCACGAGGCGCTGGGACTCGTAGCCGTCCTTTTCATCCTTGGTGTAGCGCAGGCCGCCGGTCAGCGCCCATTGGTCGTTGAACTCGTAGGTCGCCTGGCCGAACGCCGCCCACGCCTTGGATTCCAGTTGCGCCTGGTTGTCGGCGAAGTTGCGGGTCGGGTTGGTCGACGGCAGGCCGGCCGCGGCCAGGCTGGCGACGCCCGGCGCCGCGCCGTTGATCGAGCCGTAGTAGAAGGACGGCGTCGCCAGCTGCGCCTGCAGGGGGCTGCCGAGCTGGATGCGCTGCTTGTATTCTTCCTTGTACTGGTAGAGGCCGAGGATCCAGTTCAGCGGGCCGTCGCTGTTCGACGACAGGTTGATTTCGTTCGAGAAGTACCGCTTGTGCTCGTCGAAGTCGGTGGTCAGGTCGCTGAAGACCGGCACGCCGTTCATCAGATACGACGTCGTGCGGTTGGTGCCGTCGTAGTCGCCGCCGGTCTGGTAGTTGTACTGCTGGAAGCCGCCGATGTACTTCAGGCTCGCCCAGCCCAGATCGTAGGTGATCGAGGTCGTGAACAGGTGGTTGCCGCGCAGCTGGCCATAGCCGTCGCGGTTGGTCGATTGCTTGTAGGGATCGGCGACGCCCGGATTGGCGGTGGTCATCCCATACTGACCGTTCGGCACTAGGCCGCCGATCGGCTGGAAGAAGCGGGTGGTGTCGTAGGGCGTGATTTGGTTGGCGAGGCGGTCGCCGACGCCGGTCGAGTCATCCCAATTCGAGCGCGAGTAGCGGGCCCAGACGTCCAGGTTGTCGCCGAGTTCGGCTTCGGCCTGGATCTCGAAGTAGGTGCGCTTGATGGTGGCGCCGTCGTTGGCCCCGCCGATGTTCTCGATGAAGCCGTCGCGCTGCCAGTCCTGGCTGCCGCCGATCTTGAAGCGCAGGTTGTCGGCCACCGGGATCGAGACGACGCCTTCGATCTTGGTGCGGTCGAAGTTGCCGTAGCCGGCGCGGATCTCGCCGCCGAACTCGTGCGACGGGCGCTTGGAGATGGTGTTCAGCGCGCCGCCCATGGCGTTGCGGCCGTACAGCGTGCCCTGCGGGCCGCGCAGGATTTCGGTGCGCTCGACGAACAGCGAGCTCTTGAACAGTTCCGACGACGAGGCCGAGTAGAAGCCGTCGGTGTAGGCGGCCACGCCCGGGTCGTTGCCGATGTAGAAGGTGTTGCGGCCGGCGCCGCGCAGCGAGACGCGGTCGGTGCCCGAATAGTTCATGCCCGGGGTGAAGTTCACGAAGTCCTGGATGCCGGTCATGCCGCGGATGTCGCGCTGCTCGGAGGTGTAGGCCGAGACCGCGACCGGCACGTCCTGCAGCGCCTGCTCGCGCTTCTCGGCCGTGACGACCAGTTCTTCGATCTGGAAATCTTCCTGGGCGAAGGCCGGCGCGGAAATCGCCGAGAGCGTCAGAACCGAAGCGCTCAGGGCCAGCATGGTCCGCAGACGCGGGGCGTTGGTAGCCATCAAGTATCCTCCCAGGGCGGAGGGGCGTGGAGCGCCCTCTTCAGTCCGCCCGCATGATGTGCGGTGACACGGCGCGGGGAGGCGCCGAGGCGGGGAAACTCCGCCGGGTTGGCGCGGGCGTCAATGTGACCCTCGATAACTGAACGTAATTCAGTTGTGCTTTTGAAAGTCTGTGGCCGAAATACCGCGCTTTCAAATCGCGCGTACAAAAATGACCGCCGGTTTTTGACGGATTATGAATCAAAGGAAAACAAGGGTCTTGCGCGTGCGCGCGCTGCGGCGCGCCGTACCTGAATCGCAAAATGGCGTTCGGATTCTGCGGTGACGCCAAAGAAAAAGGCCGCCGTCCCGAGGGGCGGCGGCCAAGGCCTTACGGCTGGGTAAAACTGGTCGTCAGAAGCGCTTCTGCAGCGACACGCCGTAGGTGCGCGGCTCCGTGTAGAAGGCGTTGCGGAACAGACCCGAGGAGTCGTCGGTCAGGTAGAAGTCGGTGATCGCCTCCTCGTCGGTGGCGTTCTTGACGTAGGCGCCGATCTCCCAGCCGTTGGCCGGATTGCTCAGGGTCAGCGTCAGGTTGACGTTCTGCCAGTCGTCGATCCGGTCCGGCTCGGTGTTGTAGATCCGGGCGAAGGTCTCGGTCTGCTTGTAGTAGTCGCCGCGCGCGGTCAGCGACCAGTCGTTGCCGAAGTCCCAGGTGTACTGGGCGCCCAGCGAGACGGTCCAGTGCGGGGCGTTCGGCAGTTCCTTGCCTTCGAGCGACATCGGCACGCCGTCGCTGACCAGGCCGCCGAAGGCGTTGGTGCCGACCGCCAGCGCGCCGCTGCCGATGTCGGTGCCCGCGCCGGCCGTCGAGGCCGGGGTGCAGACGCCGAGCAGGGCGAACGGGTTGTTGGTGGCGTTCGACACCGCCAGCGCCGTCTGGGCCGCGGCCATGTTGACCACGCAGTTCGACGCCGCGCTCGACTTCACCAGCACCAGGTTCGGGTTGCCGCCCGTGCGGTTGAAGGTGTCGATCGAGGTGCCCGAGCTGATCTCGGTGTCCAGCCAGCCGATCTGCGCGTTGAGGCGCAGGCCTTCCAGCGGTTGCCAGACGCTCTCCAGCTCGACGCCCTTGATCTTGGCGTCGATGTTCTCGTTGGTGGAGGCGCGGTTGACGATCTTCGAGACCTGATAGCCCTGGTAGTCGTAGTAGAAGCCGGTCAGGTTCAGGGTCATCGTGCCGTTCAGCACCGTGTTCTTGGTGCCGATTTCGTAGGCGTTGATGAATTCCGGCTCGAAGGTCGGCGGACCGCAGATCACGCCGGCGCCGCCGCTGCAGGGGGAGTTCAGGCCCCCGGCTTTATAGCCGCGCGAGAAGAAGGCGTAGATCAGGGTGTCGTCGGTGAAGTCGAGGTCCGGCTTCCAGTCGAAGCCGATGCGGCCGGTGGTTTCCTTGAACTCGACATGCAGGATGTCGGGCGTGCCGGGGATCGGTCCGGCGATGCCGACGCCGGGAATGCCCAGGTTGACCTGGTGGTTCTCGACCTCCTTGTCGTCGACCGTATAGCGCAGGCCGCCGGTGAACTTCAGGGTGTCGGTCGCCTGCCAGTAGAGCTCGCCGAAGAAGGCGTGCGAGCGCAGGTCATAGGGGCCGTAGGCGTCGTAGTAGTTGCGGCCGACGCGGGTCGGCTCGTAGTTCGGATCGATCGAGATGCAGGGCGCGGCGCCGACGCAGTTCGGGTTGCCCGCGGCGAGCAGGTTGTTGATCTGGTAGTAGCCGGTCCCGGTGTTGAACATCACGTAGTAGTCGCCGGTCGCCTGGTAGCGAACCATGATCCCGCCGACGTTGAAGTTGAACGGGCCGTCATAGGCCGACTGCAGTCGCAGCTCCTGGCTCCAGCCCTTGGTGTAGGCCGACGAGATGTCGCTGGTCGTGAAGCGGTTGTACGGGCGATTCTGCGCGTCGTTGATCACGCCCCCGGGGAACAGCGCGGCGTAGATGGCCGCGTAGCCGGGAACCGCCGCGAAGGCGTTGACCGGGTTGGGAGTCGAGTTGAAGCTCGAGCTCGGGACGTAGCGGTTGTAGTCCTGGCGGGTATAGAGATCGAAGTCCGTATAGGACGTCAGCCAGGTCAGCCGCAGTTCGTCTGTCACGTCCCAGTCGACGTTGAACTGATAGATGTCGGTCGTTGACTGGTAGATCGGGTCGAAGGTCGACTCGATGTCGCGGACGTTAGTCGTCTGCATCTTGCCAGCGTAGGCGTCGCCGGTCTGGAAGCCGCCGAGCGCGCCGAACAGGCCGCCCAGCGTCGCCTGGGAGTTCACCGTCCCCAACGAGCCGGCCGAGTAGAGCGAGGTCGCCGAGCAGCCCTGGCTGAACAGGCCGCGCTGGATCTGGCCGATCAGGCCGCCGGCCGCCGCCGAGTAGCCGAGGCCGCCGACGTTCGAGGGGCCCAGGTCCTTGGTGCAGAACTGCTTGCCGATCCGCGAGCGGTTGTCGTCCTCGTCGAAGTGATCCCACAGGAAGTAGGCGTGGAAGGTGTCGGTCGGGTTGAACGCCAGGGTGACGCGCGTGCCGAACAGGTCGCGGTCGTCGGCGTCGTTGCCGGTCACCAGGTTGTCGCCGAACCCGTCGCGCTTCAGCCACGAGCCGGCGACCCGCAGGGCGAACTGGTCGCCCAGCGGCACGTTGATCATGCCGCGCAGCTTCATGGTGTTGTAGTTGCCGACCTCGCCGCGGATCATCGCCTCGAACTCGTCGATCGGCTTGGCGGTGATCATGTTGACCACGCCGCCGGTGGCGTTGCGTCCGTAGAGGGTGCCTTGCGGCCCGCGCAGCACTTCGACCCGCTCGACGTCGTAGAACTCGGTCTCGAACAGGTTGTTGGACAGCAGCGGGGCGTTGTTCAGGTGGATGCCGGTGCCGGCGTCGCCCGACCCGGCGACCAGCTTGGAGCCGATGCCGCGGATCTGGAAGTTGTAGCCGGTGAAGTTCCCCTTCGAGAAGTTCACGTTCGGGACGGCGATGACCAGGTTCGGGCCGCCGTCGATCTTGGCCTTTTCAAGCGCATCCTGGTTGAACGCCGACACCGCGATCGGCACGTCTTGGAGGGCTTCCTCACGCTTCTGGGCGGTGACCACCAGTTCTTGAATGACGTTCTGGGACCAGGCCGGAGACGCAACTGAACTCAACGCTACAGCGGACGCGCCCACGATCAGCAGGCTCCGCAAATGCAGAGTATTGAACATTCCAGGTTCCTCCCAAGACGCCCGAGGCTCTCTACAAACCGGCCCGGTGCGTCACCTTGCGCCGCACGAGATTTCGTCAAAGGGGTGGCGGCCACTCCCCCGACCAGCAAGGCTCGCGCTCAGTTATGGAGTCTGTCAACGTGACGACGTTAAGTTATCGACGTTCAGGGCAAAACTAACCAAACGCTGTTGCTGAAATGCATAGGCGCGATTTCTTTCAATTGTAGGTGGTCGTGAAGAGGTTTCCGGGGCGGAAGCTTGATGCGTTCCGGTATTCGAGATGCTGCAAGTGCGAGATCGTTGTTTCGCCAGGCCTTTTGGATTCCCGAGTATGGAGAATGGCGCGATCCGGCGACGCGCCGGGCTTCCGATTTGCGCTGCGCGCGCGCATATGGGGCCGATGAGCCAAGCTTCTCCGCAGTCCCGCGCCCTGGTCCTGTTCTCGGGCGGTCAGGATTCCAGCGTCTGCCTGGCCTGGGCGCTGGCCCGGCACGACCATGTCGAGACCGTCGGCTTCGACTACGGTCAGCGGCACGCGGTGGAAATGGAACAGCGTTCTGTGGTTCGCGAGGCCGTGCGCGCGCGGTTCCCGCAATGGGCCGGCAAGCTTGGCGAGGATCACGTCCTCGACCTGACCGGCTTCGGCGCGGTCGGCGACACCGCCATGACCCAGGAGCGGGCTTTCGAGATCACCGAGAAGGGGCTGCCGAACACCTATGTGCCCGGCCGCAACCTCGTCTTCCTGACCTATGCGGCGGCTCTGGCCGATCGCCGCAAACTGAAATTTCTAGTAGGCGGCATGTGCGAGACGGATTTCTCCGGCTATCCGGACTGCCGCCGCGAGACGCTTGAGGCCCTGGAGCGCGCCCTGAACCTCGGCATGGCCCAGGACTTTGTCGTCGAGACCCCGCTGATGTGGCTGACCAAGGCGCAGACCTGGGCGCTGGCCAAGGGCCTCGGCGGCGACGACCTGGTCGACGTCATCGTCGCCGACAGCCACACCTGTTACCGGGGAACCCGCGGCGCGCTGCACGATTGGGGACATGGCTGCGGCGACTGTCCGGCCTGCGACCTTCGCGCCAGGGGCTGGGCCGAGTGGGTCGAGGCCGGCCGTCCGGAACTGACGTCATGAGCTACGCCGTCAAGGAGATCTTCCTGACCCTCCAGGGCGAGGGCGGCCAGGCTGGCCAGCCGGCGGTGTTTTGCCGCTTTGCGGGATGCAACCTGTGGTCGGGGCGCGAGGAGGATCGCGCCAAAGCGGTCTGCACCTTCTGCGACACCGACTTCGTGGGCATGGACGGCGAGGGGGGCGGCCGCTTCGCCGGCGCCGAGGATCTGGCCGCTGCGGTCGAGGCGGCCTGGACCGGCGGCCCCGACCACCGGCTGGTGGTCTGCACCGGCGGCGAGCCGCTGCTGCAGGTCGATGCGCCGCTGATCGCGGCGCTGCACGCCCGCGGCTTCCGCATCGCGCTCGAAACCAACGGCACTCTGCCGGTTCCCGAGGGGATCGACTGGATCTGCGTCAGCCCCAAGGCCGACGCCGAGGTCGTGCAGACCCACGGCCAGGAACTGAAGCTGGTCTTCCCCCAGGCGCTGGCCGATCCGTCGCGCTTCGAGCACATGGATTTCGAGCGCTTTCTACTCCAGCCGATGGACGGTCCGGCGCGCGTCGAAAACACCCAGGCGGCGATCGCCTATTGCCTTGCGCACCCCCGGTGGCGTTTAAGCGTCCAAACCCACAAGTACCTCGGCATTCCGTGACACGCGCGCCAGGCGCGGCCGGACGGCCCAAGACCCCTCCCAGATGACCCAGCCGATTTTCGAGATCACCAAGGCCGCGACTTTCGACGCGGCGCACTACTTCGCCGAGGGACCGGAGCACCGGCCCTACAGGAACCTGCATGGCCACTCGTTCAAGGTCGAGGCGACCGTCCGGGGCGCGCCGCAGGAGCCGGTGGGCTGGGTGGTCGACCTGGCCGATCTCGATGGCGAGCTGAAGGCCGTCGCCGCCGAACTCGACCACGGCCTGCTCAACGAGAAGCCGGGTCTGGAGCGCCCGACCCTCGAGCACATCTGCCTCTATTTCGCCGAGCGCCTGCAGCCCAAGTTCCCGGGCCTGTCGCGCATCGTCGTCTCGCGCCCGACCATCGGCGAAAGCTGCGCCATGGCGGTTTCGGGCGCCTGACGCGCCTCAGGGGTCGGCGACCTCGATCACCGTCTTGCCGATCCCCTGGCCGGTCAGCGCGAATTCCAGCGCCTGCGCGAACGCGTCGAGCGCAAAGGCCCGGCCGAGCGGCGGCGCCAGGCGTCCCTCGCCGACCCAGTCCAGCAGCCGGTCCAGGTGCGCGCGGGCCAGTTCCGGCTCCAGCAGCATGAACTGACGCACGTCGACCCCGACCAGGGCCGCGCCTTTCATCAGGGGCAGGTTGGCGGGCAGGGCGGGGATCGGCCCGCCGACGAACCCCAGCACCAGATGACGCCCGCGCCAGCCGAGCGAGCGGAAGGCCGGTTCGAACAGCGGGCCGCAGACCGGATCGAACACGACGTCCGGTCCGCGCCCGCCGCCAGCGGCCTTCAGCCGTTCGCGCCAATCGTCGGGCGACGTGTCCAGCACCTCGTCGGCGCCTAGGGCCCGGCAGAAGTCGCGTTTGGCATCGCTGGACGCGGCCGCGATCACCCGCGCGCCCAGCAGCTTGGCGACTTGCAGTCCCGCGGCGCCCAGCCCGCCGGCCGCACCCAGCACCAGCACGCTCTCGCCGGGCTGCAGGTTCGCCCGGTCGGCCAGGGCGTGCAGGGCGGTGACGTAGTTGATGTGAAATCCAGCAGCTTGTGCGAACGCCATGCGCTCGGGGATCGGCCGGACGGCGGCGGCCGCCGCCAGGGCCTGCTGGGCGAACCCGCCGCGGACGCTGGCCATGACCCGGTCGCCGGGGGCCAGACCGGTGACGCCGGACCCGACCTTGGCCACGCGGCCGGCCGCTTCCTGGCCCGGCGTGTGCGGCAGCGCCGGTTTGACCTGGTAGCGGCCGAGCGCCACCAGCGCGTCGACATAACCCACCCCGCAGGCCGCGACGTCGATCAGCACCTCGCCCGGACCCGGCTCGAGCGGGGCGGCGTCGATGATCCGATAGTCGTCGATCGACGACAAACTGGTCGCCTGGACGATGCGCATGGGCGGCCTCCCTCGAGCCGCGATCTGAGATCGCTGACGCCGGGGCAGTCCAGGGCGTTACTTGCGCTTCTCGTCCTTGTCGCCGTCGGGGATGACCGCGCCGACGACCATGCCCGCGCCCTTGGCGGTGACGCCGACGGCTGCGCCGGTGACGCCGACGGCCGTTCCGACTACCGCGCCGGTGGCGGCGACCGCCAGGCAGCCCGACAGCGCCAGGGCCGCGCCCGCCAGCAGCGACAGCTGGGCGAGAATGCGAAGGGCGGGCATGCAGGGGTTCTCCGACAGGGACGCTTCCTGCCTACCGGCCGAACATCACCAAATGGTGGCGAACGCTAGAGCTCGAGCGCGTGGACGTTGCGGTGGTCGCCCACGCGCCGCCAGGGGCCTTCGAAGCTGGGGTCGCTGCGCCGGCGCCGGTCGGGACCGAAGTACTCGTCGGTGCGGATGAACGGGCGTGCGTGGTCGACCACCTGGGCCAGTCGCTCAATCACGCCGCGCGCGGTGATCGGCTTGCCCATGAACTCGTTGACCCCGGCGTCGCGCGCCTCCTGCAGCCGCTTCATCGTCGCGTGGCCGGTGATCATGATCACCGGCAGCATCGGGCCGGGGCTGTCGGGTCCGGTGCGCAGCGAGCGCACGAACTCGATGCCGTTCATCGGCTCCATCGCCAGGTCGGTCAGCACGATGTCGACGGCGTGGTTGCGCAACGCGGCCAGGCCCTCGACCCCGTCGCCGGCCTCGATGGTCTGGGTGATGCCCAGCGCCCGCAGGATCTGGGCCAGCAGCACGCGCGTGTGCTTGTTGTCGTCGACGATCAGGACCTTGAGGCGATCGAGGCGCACGTTCACCGCGCTGACTGTGGGGCCGAATCGCGAGGGTGCGTTCCGCGACAACAGCTGATTAGCTGGGCGAAAGTTGCACGGTCAATGCCATAAAACGGCGATTTTCGAGTGTCGAAATTCCGACGCCCGAAACGGGTCAGCGGCGCTCGGAGCCGCCCGGAACATAGGCGCCGCCGCCCGTCTGGGCCCGGTGGCGCAGGTAGGCGTCGGCCAGGACGCAAGCGGTCATCGCCTCGACCACCGGCACGGCGCGGATGCCGACGCAGGGGTCATGGCGCCCCTTGGTGCGCAGCTCCACTTCCTCGCCGGCCTCGTTGAGGCTGCGGCGCGGGGTGAGGATCGAAGAGGTCGGCTTGAACGCGACGCGGGCGACGACCGGCGCGCCCGAAGAGATGCCGCCCAGGATGCCGCCGGCGCTGTTGGACAGGAACAGCGGCTCGCCGTCGTTGCCCATCCGCATCTCGTCGGCGTTCTCCTCGCCCGAGAACGCGGCGCTGGCGAAGCCGGCGCCGATCTCCACGCCCTTGGAGGCGTTGATCGACATCAGCGCGGCGGCCAGTTCGGCGTCGAGCTTGCCATAGACCGGGGCGCCCCAGCCGGCGGGCACGCCGAACGCCTCGACCTCGACGATCGCGCCGGTCGAGGAGCCGGCCTTGCGGACCTTCTCCAGATGCTCCTCCCAGACCGGTACGGTCTGCGCGTCCGGGCACCAGAAGCCGTTCTCGTGGCGCTGGTCCCAGTCGAAGCGGCTGCGGTCGATGGCGTGCGGGCCGATCTGCACCACGGCGGCGCGGACGGTGACGCCCTCGATGATCTTGCGGGCCACGGCGCCGGCAGCCACCCGCGCGGCGGTCTCACGCGCCGAGGCCCGGCCGCCGCCGCGATAGTCGCGCACGCCGTATTTGGCGAAATAGGTGTAGTCGGCATGGCCCGGCCGGAACTGGGTGGCGATCTCGCCATAGTCGCGCGAGCGCTGGTCGACGTTCTCGATGAGCATCGAGATCGGCGTGCCGGTGGTCACCTGGCCGTCGGTGCGCTCGTCCTGGAATACGCCCGACAGGATCTTCACCGCGTCCGGCTCCTGGCGCTGGGTGACGAACTTGCCCTGGCCGGGACGGCGCTGGTCCAGCCACACCTGCACCTCTTCGGCGGTCAGGCCGATGCCCGGAGGGCAGCCGTCGACCACGCAGCCGAGGGCGGGCCCGTGGCTCTCGCCCCAGGTGGTCACGCGGAACAGATGGCCGAAGGTGTTGTGCGACATGGCGGCGCTTTTAGCGCCTTCCGCGGTTCTCTCAAATGGATCGTCCAAAAGGATCGTCATGGCCGTGCCGGCAGGTCCCGGCCATCCATATGCTCAAGTCTGTCCGGGGAGGCTGCGTCTATGGATCCCCGGGGCGCTGACGAGGCCGAGGATGACGAGCTTGGGGAGCGCTCAGGCCGCCCAGGCGGCGGCGAAGCGGCGGCGCAGCGTGCGGGTGGCGGTGTCGGTGGTGCGGGTCTGTTCGGTCAGGCGCAGGAACAGGTGGCCCTGCGGGTGGTCGCCCCGCGCCGGCAGTCCCTGTCCGGCCAGCCGCACCAGGCCGCGTTCGCCGACCTTCTTGGTGATCCAGACCACGCGGCGACCCAGCGGGGTGTCCACCGCCACCCGGCCGCCCTGGGCCAAGACGTGCGGATGCAGCGGCGTGGTGACCCAGAGGTCATGGCCGCGGACCATGATCTGCGCATCGCCGCGCACGGCGATCTCGAACATGTCGCCGCCGGCTCGCAGCAGGTCGCCCGAGCGCAGGCCGGCGGGAAGGGTGATCTTCAGGCTGCGCTGGTCGGCGGTTTCCTTCAGCACGACGCCGCCGTTCAGCGAGAGCAGCGGCGTGATCGGCAGGATCCTGTCGTCCTGGGTGGTTTTCCTGACGGTGGCGGGCGGCTGGATGACGCCGCCGGTCGGGATCGGCTCGCTGAGCAGGCGGTAGGCCTCGACCACCTCGCGGAACCGCTCGGCGTCGCCGCCGGGCCGGTCGGGGTGGGCGCTCTTGGCCGCCTCGCGGAAGGCGCAGCGCAGTTCGGCCGGCGTGGCGCCCGGCGCTGCGCCCAGCACCGCGCGCGCCCTCTTCCTGTCCAGCTTGGGTGACTTGGGCGCGGCCATCCGGCGACTGTGGACGGCGCATGGTCAACGGTGCGTTAAGCATGGCAAGCGCGCGCCAAGGCGCTATATCGGCGAGATGAGCGACAAGGCCGCAATTCCTCCCTCGCCCAGCGAGGACGACTACGTCCGCCAGGTGACCGCGGCCGAGCCGCCGCCGCTGCTGTCGGCCCAGGACCCGTTCGAGCTGTTCGCCGAATGGATGAAAGAGGCTGCGGCCAAGGAACCCAACGATCCCAACGGCATGGCCCTGGCCACGGTCGACGAGACCGGCATGCCCGACGTGCGCATGGTGCTGCTCAAGGACGCCGGCCCCGACGGCTTCGTGTTCTACACCAATCTCGGCAGCGCAAAGGGCCGCCAGCTGGCCGCCAATCCCAAGGCCGCGCTGCTCTTCCACTGGAAGTCGCTGCGCCGCCAGGTGCGGGTCCGCGGCGTGGTCGAGCCGGTGACGCCGGAAGAGGCCGACGCCTATTTCGCCACCCGCGCCCGACCGGCGCAGATCGGCGCCTGGGCCTCGGAACAGTCGCAGCAGCTGCCCGATCGTTTGGCCCTCGAAAAGCGCATCGCCGAAATCGGCCTGAAGTTCGGCCTCGGCAAGGTGCCGCGCCCGCCGCACTGGTCCGGCTTCCGCGTGAAGCCCGACGCCATCGAATTCTGGCGCGATCGGCCGTTCCGCCTGCACGAGCGCCTGGTCTTCGAACGCGTGGGGGAGGGCTGGACCACCCAGCGCCTCTATCCTTGACCGACGCCGAAGAGGCCGAAGTCGTCGCCTGGCTGGAAGGCGAGGCGCAGACCAAGATCGAGACCGGCTGCGCCTGGGTGTTCCTGGTCGGCGACACCGCTTTCAAGGTCAAGAAGCGGGTCGATCTGGGCTTCCTCGACTATTCGACCCTGGACCTGCGGCACTGGGCGCTGGAGCGTGAACTGCGCTTCAACCGCGCCGCCACCTCCGACATCTACCGCGCCGTGCGGACCATCACCCGCAAGCGCGGCGGCGGCCTGGAGCTCGACGGCCCCGGCGCGGTGGTCGAGTACGCCCTGGAGATGCGCCGCTTCGACGAGAGCTTCGTGCTCTCCGCCCGGCCCTGGGCGGTCGACGGCCCGCTGGCCGAGGCCATGGGCCGCGAGGTCGCCGCCGTCCACGCCAAGGCCGAGCTGCGCCCGCAGGGCGGCGGCGGCAAGGCGCTGAAGTATACGATCGACTCCAACGCCAAGCTGCTTCGTGAGCTGGCGCCCAAGCTCGGCGGGGCCCGCGTCGAGGCGCTGATCGCCGCCACCGACGCCGAGTTCTTCCGCCGCGAGGATCTGCTGAACGCGCGCCGCGACGCCGGTTTCGCGCGCCTGTGCCACGCCGACCTGCATCTCGGGAACATCCTGCTGGAGAACGGCAGGCCGGTTCTCTTCGACTGCATCGAGTTCAACGACATCCTGTCGGACATCGACGTCCAGTACGACTTGGCCTTCCTGCTGATGGACCTCGACTTCCGCCGTCGCCGCGACGCCGCCGTGCGCGTGCTGTCGGCCTATATCGACGAGGGCCGTCGCCACTTCGGCCGGGCCCTGCTGGACGGTCTGGCCGCCCTGCCGCTGATGATGTCGGTCCGCGCCGGGGTGCGCGCCCACGTCCAGGCCTACAGCGCGGACCTCGAAGGCGCCAGCGCCTATCTCGACGCCGGCTTGGCGCACCTCTCGCCGCCGCCGCCGAAGCTGACCGCGGTCGGTGGGCTTTCCGGGTCAGGCAAGTCGACCTTCGCGCGGCTGATCGCGCCCGGCCTGGGCGCGGCGCCGGGCGCGGTGGTCCTGCGCACCGACGAGATCCGCAAGCGCCTGCTCGGCGTCGCGCCCGACGCGTCGCTGCCGGCCAGCGTCTACTCGCCGGCCTTCTACCAGGAGGTCTACGACACCCTGCTGGCCGAGGCCCGCGCCCTGCTGGACGCCGGCCGCGCGGTGGTGGTCGATGCGACCTTCATCCAGCCCGAATTGCGCGCCCGCGTCGAAGCGCTGGCCCGCGAAGCCGGCGTGCCGTTCCACGGCGTCTGGCTGCAGGCCGCGCCCGAAGTCCTGGCCCAGCGCATCGAGGGGCGGGAAGGGGACGCCTCCGACGCCACGGTCGCCACTCTGCGCATGCAGCTCGACCGCGACGTCGGCCCGATAGACTGGGTGCGCGTCGACGCCTCGGGCCCGGCCCAGGACGCCGCCGAAGCCTGGTCCATCGAGCACGGCGGCTCGCCGCTGGCTTAGACCGCCTGCCCGGCCACCCAGCCCGACGACCACGCCCACTGGAAATTGTACCCGCCCAGCCAACCGGTGACGTCGACCACCTCGCCGATGAAGTAGAGCCCTGGCGCGGCCTTGGCCTGCATGGTCTTGGACTCCAGCGCGTCGGTGTCCACGCCGCCCAAGGTGACTTCCGCTGTGCGATAGCCTTCCGAGCCGACCGGCTTCACCGTCCAGGCGTTGACCGCGGTGTCTATGCGGCCGATGGCCTTGTCCGACAGGTCGCCGGCATTGGCCGGCGCCGCCGCCTCGTCGAGGATCATCTGCGCCACGCGACGGGGCAGGTGCTCGGACAGCACGGTGATCGCGGCCTGCTTGCCGCGGGTCTGGCGCGCCGTCTTCAAGGTCGCGGCGATGTCCACGCCGGGCGCCATCGAGACGGTGATCGCCTGGCCCTCGCGCCAGTAGGACGAGATCTGCAGGATCGAGGGCCCCGACAGCCCCCGGTGGGTGAACAGCATCGCCTCGGCGAACTTGATCTTGCCGCTGGCGACGACGGAATCCACCGCCACGCCGGCGAGCGGCTTCAGCCGCTCCAGCATCCCGATCTCGAAGGTCAGCGGGACCAGGGCCGGCCGCGTCTCGACGATGTTCAGCCCGAACTGACGGGCGATGTCGTAGCCGAAGCCGGTGGCGCCCATCTTCGGGATCGACTTGCCGCCGCTGGCGATCACCAGCGAGGCGCAGGTGACCGGTCCGCCGCTGGTGGACAGCGAGTAGCCTTCGTCCTCCTGCTCGACCCGATCGACGGTGGTCTTCAGCCGCAGGGTCACGCCGGCCTGGCGCATCGCCCCGGTCAGCATGGCGATGATCTCCTTGGCCGAGCCGTCGCAGAACAGCTGGCCCAGGGTCTTCTCGTGATACGCGACGCCCTCGCGCTCGACCCAGGCGATGAAGTCCTTGGCCGTGTAGCGGCGTAGCGCCGAGATCGCGAAGTGCGGATTGGCCGAGATGAAGTTGGCCGGCCCGGCGTTGATGTTGGTGAAGTTGCAGCGGCCGCCGCCGGAGATGCGGATCTTCTCGCCCGGCGCAGCGGCGTGGTCGATCACCAGCACCTTGCGGCCGCGCTTGCCGGCCTCGATGGCGCACATCATGCCCGCCGCCCCGGCGCCGATCACCACGACGTCGAACTGATCCACCTGGGTCCTCGCAACTTGCGTGAAGGAAAGTCGGCCCTTCGATAGGACCGGCCCCCGGAAGTCAACTGACGGTTCGCCGCGCTTCCTCCTCGGGCAGGCGCCATGCCGCGGCCCCTATTCTTGCGCAAAACACCATGCCGCAGCGTGGTTTGGCCACAAGCCCCTGTTCACCGAGCCGCGTTGCGTTAAGGACTTGGTGAATCTAGCTTGCGCCAGCCCCAGAGAGGGCGGCGTCGTCGGGAGGAAGTACGAGTATGCAAGGTTTGATGCAGGACTGGCCGCTGACGGTCGACAAGATCCTCGACCACGCCAAGGCCTGGCATGGCGGCCGCGAGGTCGTCAGCCGTTCGGTCGAAGGACCGATCGTCCGCACCACCTACGCCGCGATCCACGAGCGCGCCAAGCGCGTGTCGAACGCCCTCAAGGCCCTGGGCGTGGTCCCGGGCGACCGCGTCGCCACCCTGGCCTGGAACACCGGCCGCCACATCGAGGCCTGGTACGGCATCATGGGCATCGGCGCGGTGTGCCACACCCTGAACCCGCGCCTGTTCGCCGAGCAGCTCGTCTACATCATCAATCACGCCGACGATAAGGTCATCTTCACCGACCTGACCTTCCTGCCGATCCTGGCTTCGATCCGCGATCAGATCCCCGGCGTGAAGCACTTCGTCGTCTTCACCGACGAGGCGCACCTCGGCGACCAGCTGCCCGGCGCGCTGGCCTATGAGAGCCTGATCGAACAGGCCTCGGCCGACGTGACCTGGGGCGGCTTCGACGAGAACACCGCAGCGGGCCTCTGCTACACCTCCGGCACCACCGGCAATCCGAAGGGCGTGCTCTACTCGCACCGCTCGAACTTCCTGCACACCCTGGTGACCATGGGCGGCGACGTGCTCGGCATTCGGGCCACCGACACCGTGCTGCCGGTGGTGCCGATGTTCCACGCCAACGCCTGGGGCCTGGCGTTCTCGGCTCCTGCGGTCGGCGCCAAGCTGGTCATGCCGGGCCAGAAGCTCGACGGCGCCTCGGTGCACGAGCTGCTCGAGACCGAGGGCGTCACCTTCTCGGCCGCCGTTCCGACCGTCTGGCAGATGCTGCTGCAGCACCTGCGCGCCACCAAGAGCCAGCTGACCACCCTCAAGCGCGTCGTCATCGGCGGCTCGGCGGTGCCTGAGAGCATCGTGCGCGGCTTCCGCGACGAGTTCGGCGTCGACGTCACCCACGCCTGGGGCATGACCGAGACCTCGCCGCTCGGCACCCAGGCCACGCCGAACGCCGCCATCGCCGCCATGGACGCCGAGGCCCAGCTGCAGTTCAAGCTGAAGCAGGGCCGCGCCCCGCTCGGCATCGAGCTCAAGCTGGTCGACGACGAGGAGAAGGACCTGCCGCACGACGGCGCCACCTTCGGCCGCCTCAAGGTCGCCGGCCCGTTCGTGGTCGGCCAGTACTTCAAGTCCGAGGGCGGAAACATCCTCGACGACGCGGGCTTCTTCGACACCGGCGACGTCGCCACCCTCGACGAGCACGGCTTCATGCAGATCACCGACCGCGCCAAGGACGTGATCAAGTCGGGCGGCGAATGGATCTCCTCCATCGAGATCGAGAACATCGCCGCCGGCCACCCGAAGGCCGAACTCGCCGCGGTCATCGGCGTCGCCCACCCCAAGTGGGACGAACGCCCGCTGCTGCTGGTCAAGCTGAAGGCCGGCGAAAGCTCGTCCAAGGAAGAGTTCCTGCAGTTCCTGGAAGGCAAGATCGCCAAGTGGTGGACGCCCGACGACGTCGCCTTCGTCGAGGACATCCCGCTCGGCGCCACCGGCAAGATCGACAAGAAGCTGATCCGCGACCGGATGAAGGACTATGTCCTGCCGACCGCGGCGACCGGCGGGGCCGCGGCCCTGGCCGTCTCGCCGGAGCCGAAGATCTACGCGCCTGAGCCCGCAGCCCAGGCGCCGGACGACGGGTCCTGGCTGCAGTGGACGCCTGGCCCCGATCAGGCGGTCGATCGCGCCGCGTCGCCGCCGCGTGCGGCTCCGACGGCCAAACCGCAGCCACCGGAGGCCCCGGCGGACGCCGTGCGCCCTTTTCGGCGGAGCTGACCGCGTCTGAGCCGGCCATCGCGCCGGCTCAGGGGCGGCCGGCTGCATCCGTTCTGGTGCGTCAGCCGGCCGTCTCGCACGGCTTCGCCGAACTTTATCTGAATGGCGCGACCCTGATCGCCCTGGCGCCGGCCTGCCTGGTCGCCGTCGGGGTGATCGCGCCCAAGCTCGGTCTGATGAGCGAGGGCGTCGGGGTCGGGCTCGTCGCCATGGAGTGGGCGCCGCACGTCGCCCTGGCCAGCGTCGCCGGCGGCTTCTTTGCCGCGCTGGTCGCCCTGCTGGCCGGCTTCTCGCGGTTCTGGCTGCGCGCGCTGCTGGTGCTGGCGATCACCACCGCGACCTTGTTCGCTTATGTCTGGGACCGCGAAGTGCGTCAGCCCGCCGCCGAGGCGCAGGTGACGCTCCGCTGAGGCGGAGCTAGGCCCGCCGAACGACCCGATCTTCCCGCCGCCTTCCAGCGCTTCCATAATTGCGTCTGGCGTGAAGTACTTATTTTCGCTATAAGCCACAATCGAAGATCGCTTTTGGCTCGGTTGTTCTCATCGCTTTTTCTTCAAGAAGCGGCCCGAGCCGACCTCAACCTTCTCCGAAAATTTGATCCGCGGCCCCGTACTGGGCGCGCGAAAACTTGCGCCTGAAAGGTGACAATTATGACGACTGGCATCGTGAAGTGGTTCAACCCGACCAAGGGCTTTGGCTTTATTCAGCCTGATGAAGGCGGGGCCGACGTGTTCGTGCACATCAGCGCCGTCGAGCGTTCCAGCCTCGGCTCCCTCGAAGAGGGCCAGAAGCTCGGCTACGAACTGGAACTGGACTCGCGCAGCGGCAAGATGACCGCCGTGCAGTTGCAAGCGGTCTAAGCGTCTTGTCATCCGCCCGGACCGGCCCAGCTTCTCCAGCCGGTTCGGCGGAGGAACGCTCATGACCATCTCCACCATCGAGCGCGCGTACGAGATCGCCCGCTCGGGACAGGTGCGCGATCTCGCCACGCTCAAGCTGCGGCTTGAAGGGGACGGGTGTCGCGCAGTGGAGGCCCTGCTCGCACCGCGGTCCCTGCGCCGTCACCTCGAGGCCATCTGCGTCGCGGCGTTCAAGCCGGCGCAGGTCGACCCATCCGCGGACAACCGAAAGCACAAATGAACGAAACTCAACGCACTGAATTCGCCGAACGCCTGAAGACGGCCGCCGCTGCGCGCAGCGCGCTTCTGGCCAAGCTTCGGCCGAAGCCCATGGTCGCGGCCGCCCAGACACCCGACCGCAGCGCCGCGCGCGCCGCCGAGCTAGAACAGGTCCGAGCCGCTCGCCGCCAGGCCAAGGCCGACAAGCAGCAGGCGGCGGCCGACGCCCAGGAAGCCGCCCGTCAGGCGGGCGAAGCCGCCGCCGCGGCGTCGCTCGACGCCAAGCGCGGTGAACGCAAAGAGCGCAAGGCGCTCACCAAGGCCGAGCAAAAGGCGAAGCGCGACCTGCGCTACGCCGCGCGCAAGGCCCGCCAGTAGTCACCCACAGGAGCACCGATGGCGAGGAAGCCGAATTACCAATTTGAGCGCATGGAGCGCGAACGCCTGAAGGCGAACAAGACCGCGGCCAAGGCCGCGGAAAAGCGCGAAGAGCGCGAACGCGCGCGGGCGCTCTCGACCCCGCCGGAGGAGGACAAGTAGCCATGTCGACCAGCGTCGTTTACAGCCATGAGACGGTCAGTCTCGACGGGCAGGTCTTCTCCGACTGCGAGTTCTTGAAATCCCGCCTGATCTACGCCGGCGGCGAGCCGCCGATCTTCGAGAACTGCCGCTTCCAGGACTGCGAGTGGCGGTTCGACGGCCCGGCCGGTCGCACACTCGCCTATCTCAAGAACCTGTGGGGCGCGGGCGAAAAGGCCTCGGTCCAGGCCGCAATCAAGGAAATCACCGGCGTCGCCCGCTGAGGCGACGTCTGCGCTCCAGCCGGCGATTCGCGGCGGCTCGGGCCCCTCAGCTCGCCAGGCGGTAGTCGCTGTCCAGGCCCGGGTCGCGGTCGTCGCTGACCACCACGCCGCGGCGGGTGAGGTCGATCATGTGGCCCAGCACCGAGCGGGCCGCGGCCGGCCACAGCCGCTTGTCCACCTCGGCGTAAAGCACCGGCACCATGTCCTTGATCTTGCCGTGGCCTTCGCCGACCGCCTTCAGCACCTGCGCCTCGCGGGCGCGGCGGTGGGCGATATAGGCTTCGATGAACGGGCGGACCTTCAGCACCGGCGGACCGTGCGTCGGCCACAGAATGTCGAAGTTCCGGTCCTTCACCAGGTCCAGGCTCTCCATGTAGGCGGTCATGTCGCCGTCGGGCGGCGACACCACCGTCGTCGACCAGCCCATGATGTGGTCGCCCGAGAACAGCGCGTTCTCTTCCTTCAGCGCAAAGCAGATGTGGTTGGAGGTGTGGCCCGGCGTGGCGATCGCCTCCAGCGTCCAGCCCGGCCCTTCGAAGATCGCCCCCCCGCCGCAGATGTCGATGTCGGGGGTGAACGACAGGTCGTGGCCGGCCTCGGTGATCACCGTCGAGTCGCCAGCCTTCGCGCCCACCGCGCAGCCGTAGATCTTGGCGCCGGTCTTCTCCTGTAGCGGGCCGGCGAGGGGCGAATGGTCCGAGTGGTGGTGCGTCACCAGGATGTGGGTGACGGTCTCGCCCTCCAGCGCCGCCATCAGCGCGTCGAGATGCTCGGGCATGTCGGGGCCGGGGTCGATGACCGCCACCTTGCCCTTGCCGATGATGTAGGTGCCGGTGCCCAAATAGGTGAACGGGCCGGGATTGTTGGCCACCACCCGGCGGATCAGCGGCGAGACCTGGTCGCAGGCGCCGTACTCGAACTGAATCTCACGAACATAAGGGATCATCGAAAAGTCCTTGGGCGGCGCCCGTCTTGCTGTCCTGCCCTCGAACTTGGGGTGCGAGGTCGGTCATGGTGACGGACACGGCGATTTATGTATCAAAACGGCTTCAGAGGGTGGCCTTCGCGCTGCTCTGTCTCGTCGCGGCCCAGCTGGTGCTGGCCGTCGCGAGTTGCGAACCCGAGCAGGTAGCCATGGGCGCCGCCCGGGTGCAACTCACACAGCAGCCCTGAGCCGGGCGCGGGCGGTGATCGAGCGCCGTCGCGTCCCGAAGCGGCGCTACGTCGTCTCCGATTGACGCAGGCGATTGTGGATCGCCGTGGCGGCGATCGCGGCCTCGCCCTCGGCGGTGCTGATCTGGTTTAGGCCGCGCACTAGGTCGCCGGCCGCGAACAGCCCCCGCACTGTGGTTTCCTGATGCTCATCGACTACAAGGCGCCCGTCGCCCGCCACCTGCGCGCCGGCGGCGACGGCCAAGTCGCAGCGTGCGCGGACCCCGAATGCTGAATAGACCGCGTCGAACCGGCGGGACGCAGCCGCCGT
This sequence comes from Phenylobacterium sp. GW823-FHT02A09, assembly GCF_058797775.1. Lineage (NCBI taxonomy): Bacteria > Pseudomonadati > Pseudomonadota > Alphaproteobacteria > Caulobacterales > Caulobacteraceae > Phenylobacterium > Phenylobacterium sp. GW823-FHT02A09. Next base: position 219,910 of record NZ_JBXAJZ010000004.1, read on the forward strand.
GACGCAGATGGCCGTCTGGTCGTCAGTCTCGAACGACAGGGCGGACACCGGTTCTTCCAGAACGGCGATCCCCGCGGCGGCGAGACGCTGTCGCTCATTGTCGGGCAACGCCAGCGGCAAGCCTGTGTGGATCAGCGTGACGGCGTCGCTATAGGTCTTGAGGAACAGCGCCTCGCGGGCGCCCAGCGCGCTATCGCCGATCACCGCAAGCACCCCGTCGCTGGCCTCAAAGCCGTCGCAGATGGGGCAGATTCGTAGCAGCCCGGTTCGGACCGCGTCCGCCACGCCCGGCAGGTCGGGGGTGCGATCGACCACTCCGGTGGCGATGAGCACCGCTTTGGTCAGATGGTCCTCGCAGTCGATCTCCAGGTGAAAGCCGCTCTTCGTCGGGGTGATCGACGTGACGTGGCCGGTGTCTATCCGGGCGCCGTAGCGTTCGGCCTGGGTTTGCATCCGCGCCAGCAAGTCGGCGCCGACGATCCCGTCTGGAAACCCAGGATGGTTGCGCGTGCGGGGAATCCAGCCGGCTCGGCTCTCTCCATCGTGGAAGACCCGGAACCGGCGTTTGAAGCGTGCGAGATAGATCGCCGCCGTCAGCCCGGCCGGGCCGGCCCCGACGATGACGACATCGGCTGTCTGTACGTCGGCCATCTGTCAGAGCGCGACGACGGGGCGATGCTGGTCAGTTTCGGCCACGGGGCCTCCTGCGGCGCGCGGGCGGCGCTGAACCTGATCGGAACAGCGCCGGGAGCGTCCCGTCGGCGTTAGTTGGGCTTCGACTTCGCGAGCTGAGCCATGAGCTCCTGCTTGCGCGCTTTGAGGCTCTCGCCCATGGCGTCCAGATCCTCGTCACCCTTCTTTGCCTGGGCGAAGATGCCGCCTGGCTGCTCCTCCTCCTTTACGTGGTGCTTGATGTACTCGCCTAGGACCTTGACTTTGGCGTCGTAGTATTCGTCGCCGGGAGACATGGCTTCGATTTCGGCGATTAGTTTCTTGGCGCCATCATGCTCGACATAGGCTTCGTCCAGCATGTCGTCCTCCACCTCGCCACGTTCTGCGGGATAAAAGATCTCTTCTTCGATGCGGGTGTGGACCTTCAGAGCAAGGGCGATCTTGTTGAACATCCCCAACTTCTCGCTCTCTGCTTCCAGCTGTTCGTACTCGTCGAACCAACCCTCGACTTCGCGGTGGTCCTTCTTGAGCAGGCTGATGGCGAGGGGGTCCGGCCGGCCCGTACGGCGTGTGCGGCGCGCCGTTGCGGCGGGCGGCGTCTTCGGTGCGGTCGTCTTGGAGGCAGCGGGTTTTGTGGCGGTAGTCGCCATGACATCAACTTTCATTTGGGGGGTGTAAGGGAAAGCCCTCCCGCCGAACGAAGTTCCTCGAATGTCGCGCTGGGGTGATCACGGTTTGTGTCAGCCCCGCGCTGTACTCTTTGGGCGCCCCCGCCAAGCCGGCTCAGGCCGAGCTGGCGATTATGCAAACCATCCCTGCGTGACGCTGCCGGCCGCGACGCCGACCAGCAGGACGCTCCCCCCGCCCGTGAAGCTGATCAGCGCGCCCTCGGGTGTCGCCGCGACGCTCCAGCGCGCGCCGGCCAGGTCCACGTCCAGGCCGATACGATCGCCCTGGCTGAAGCTGAAGTCGGTGACGACGTCGGCCCCTCCACCGACCCCGAACATGAAGACGTCGGCTCCGGCGCCGCCGGTCAGCGTGTCGGCCCCCGCGTCGCCGAACAGGATGTCGTCGCCCTCGTCGCCGAACAGCGCGTCGTTGTCGCGACCGCCCAACAGCACGTCGTTGTCGCGCTGGCCGTATAGGGTGTCGGCGCCCTGGTTGCCCTGGACCGTGTCGGCGCCGCGCCCGCCCATCAGCAGGTCCGCGCCTTCGCCGCCCTTAATCTGGTCGTCGCCGGCGTTGCCGTTGATGAAGTCGTCGCCGGCCCCGCCCGAGAGCGTGTCGGCGTCGTCCGGCTGGTCGGGGATGGGGCCGCCGCCGCCCCAGATCACGTCGTCGCCGTCGCCGCCGTCGACCTTGTCGGCGCCGAGGTCGGCATAGATGACGTCCGCGCCGTCGCCGCCGCTGACGGAATCGTCGCCGCGCCCGCCGAGCAAGGTGTCCGCGCCGCCGCCGCCCGACAGGCTGTCGGCGCCCGCATTGCCATGGATCCAGTCGTTCCCCTCGTAGCCCGCTACGACGTCGTCGCCGCCGCCGGCCGAGGCCTGGCCTCCCGCGGCGGGCAGGTTGATCACGTCGGGGCCGTCGCTGGGGGCGGTCGAAACGCCTCCTCCGCCGCCACCGCCACCGCCGCCACCGCCGCCACCGCCACCGCCGCCGCCGCCGCCGGGCGGGGCGTAGGTCAGGGTGACGTCGTTACCGTCGCCGCCGACATAGCTGATCGTGAAGTCGCGTCCGCCGACCGTCAGGCGGGCGCCTTCGCCGAGGCCGGCGAAGGTCGCGTTGATGGCGTACGAGCTGAGATTGTCGATGATCTTGAAGACGCCGGACGTCGGCGCAAATCCGTTCACCAGACTGACGTCCAGCGTCGCGCCGGTCAGCACGACGCCTCCGGTGACGACGATCTTGTCGTGCTGGCTCGGACCGCCAAGCTCGATCTGCAGGGAGCCGCCGCTGAAGTAGTTGAGGTAGCCGGTGCTGAACGCGCTCAGTCCGCTCGGCGCGAGCGTGCCGCCTGAATAGATCATGACCGTGCCGGACGTGCCGCCGGAACCGCTGACCAAGCCTGCGTCCTTGATGATGAGCCACGAGCTGATCGTCGAGTTGACCCGCAATTCGCCTGCCGTGACGTAGAAGTTGCCGCTGCCGCTGCCGCCGCCGCCGCTGGTTTCGCCGCCAGTCAGGATGAGGACGCCGCCCCCCTCTTTGGTGAGCGACGCACTGGCGACTATCGCGCCGTTCAGCGTGCCCTGGACGCCAGTGTCGACGATGATCGTCCCTGTACCGGAGACGGCGTTCGCGAATTCGCGTTCGGCGTTAATTCTGAGCGCGCCGCCGTTGAAAAACAGCGTCCCAGCGCCGAGAGCGTTGTTGTTGCCCGCGATGACGGTGCCGCCCGTGAAGGCCATCGTACCGGCGAACGTGTTGACGCCGGTGAGGATGAGCGTCCCGCTCCCGAACATCGCCACGGAGTGCCCGGCGCTTCCGGCGATGACTCCGCTCCAGGTGAGTTCGCCATGTGCTTCGAGGTGCGTACTCCCAGCAAGCGTAAGGCCGCCGCTAACGGTCACGGCGCCGGATGCTACGCGGATCGTCCCGCCGGCTCCGTCGCCGGTATCGATCGTGATGTTGTCGGCGACGGTGACGCCGGCGCCGATCTCAAGGCGCGTAAAGCTGCCGAGGCTGACGCCTCCGGCGCTCGTTCCCAACGCGGCGCCATCGGTGATTTTCAGCACGCTGCTTTGCCGGATCGCGATGTTGCCGGAATAGCTGCCGTTGGCCCCGCCTAGGGTCAGCGTCCCGCCCCCGGCGTGCGTAAGATCCCCGGAGCCGGTCAGCGCGCCCGTCAGGGTCACGTCCGAAAGGATCTCAAGGCGCGACGCGGCAATGACGTTGATGCTGTTGTCTATGGTGGTCGAACCCGAGATACGGAGCGTGCCGCCGCTCAGCGTCACCCCAGCTGAACCGAGTTGAGCGTCGGCCGTGATCTGCGCGGCGCCGCCCGAAATGTTCAGGCCGCCCGACCAACCGGCGTTGTCGCCATGAAGGTACAGGGCGCCTGCGCCGGATTTGATGAGCGCCCCAGTCCCTGTCAGCGGGGTCAGCGAGATCGATTCGCCGCTAGCGGTGGAGACGGTCAGATCGGCGCCGACGTTCATCTTGTAGCTTAAGCCGTACCCGATCGACGCCGAGCCGGTGATCGTGAGCGGCGAGACGACGCTCACGTCGCTTCCAAGTGTGATCATACTTCCGCCGGAAAGCGGCGAAGCGAAACTGATCGTGCCGCCCGGCGACACCCAGTTCAGCGCCTCCCGCAGGCTGAGGCCGGCGCCGTCCGCCGTGTCGGCCGCCAAGTCCGCCCCCAGGGTGGCGTCGGCTCCGCTGTCGCTGCTGGTCGTCACCGTCAGCGCGTCTTCCACGGCCGCCGCCGCTCGCGCATGCGCAAAGCCGTCCGTCGGCTGGAGGCTCGCAGCCTCCCAGCCCGCTTGATTGACGCTCATACCCTTCGCCCCCCGGCAAAAATGACGGCCCGTGGACCGCCTTGCGCCGCGCATCTCGCATCCCGGATGAGCGGCGAACTCCCCTCTGACAACTCAAGGTAAGGTCAAGCTTCGCGCGGCGCGTCAAGGCGATGCGCGTCCTGGGGGTTAGCCTCGGCGCATGATCCGCTCGCCGACGCCGGGCGCGACGCGCATCAGGATCGGCAGCAGCTTGGCGCGGTCGACATAGACTTCGCGCCGACCTGCCAGGATCGCGTCCACCACTTCGTCGGCGGCTTCGGCCGGGGTGATCTTGCCGTCGCCGCGGCCGGCGGTCATGTCGGTGTCGACCAGGGCCATGATCGCCTCGATCACCTGCACGTTCGGCGCGCCGTCCTCGCACTGATAGCGCAGCGCCTTCGTGAAGCTGCGGACCGCCGCCTTGGTCGCGCAATAGACCGGCGAGGAGGTTTTCGGGGCCAGGGCCAGGCCGCTGGTGACGTTGACGATGGCCGCCGAGGGCTGTCGGCGCAGGTGGTCCAGCAGTCCGGTCGAGATCGCCACCACCGCGTCGAGGTTCAGGCTGATCTCGCGGCGCAGGGCCGGACGCAGCGCCTCGACGTCGTCGGCCAGGAAGTCGGTCAGGGTCTGGGCGCCGGCGTTGTTGACCACCACCGACAGGTCCGGATGCCGGCGCGGCAGGTCGCGGACGAAGGCGTCGGTCTGCTGCGGGTCCGAAAGGTCGACCGGCCAGGCCGTGACCCGGCGCGGATGCTGCGCGTGCAGCCGCGCCAGCCGCTCGCCGTCGCGGCCGGCGGCGATCACCAGCGCGCCCTCGGCCAGGAATCGGCGGGTCAAGGCCAGACCGATGCCGCGCGCCCCGCCGGTGACCAGGATCGTCCTATCGCGCAGCTGCATGGGAGGGCACCTTTATGGCGGGCCCGAACACCTGGCGGACCAGGGCGCGGGCGGTGGCGGGATCGGGCGGGACCTGCAGCACCAGCAGCTGGAAGAACGGCGCCCCCAGCAGCAGGTCGAGCAGCAGGCCGGTGTCGGCGTCGGCGGGCGCCAGGCCCTGGCGCTTGGCTTCCTCGACCAGACCACGCAGCGGGCCGTGCTCGCGCGCGCCCTGGGTGACCTGGGTCATCGCCCGTGCGAGCTCCGGCTCATGCGCCGCATGCGAGACGACCGCGCGGATGGCGCCGCCCAACGGGCCGTCGGCGAAGGCGGCCATCTTGGCGGCCAGCACGGCGGCGATGTCCTCGCGCACGTCGCCGGTCCGGGCCGGGGCGGCGTGGGCCTGGCGCAACCCGTGCTGGATGGCCTGGGCGAACAGCGCCGGCTTGCTCGGCCAGCGGCGATAGACGGTCGCCTTGCTGGCGCGGGCGGCCGCGGCGATGTCGGCGGTGCTTGTCCCGGCGTAGCCGCGCTCGGCCAGCAGCCGCAGCGTCGCGGCGAGGATCGCGGTGGTGGCCTCCTCGTCGCGCGGACGTCCGGGGCCGATGGCGATGGTATCGGTACTCATGGGTACCATATTGGCGGCCAGAAATGAGTACCGTCAAGTACCGATTTTGCGGCTGGGTTGGCACGACGCCTGCTTGCACCCGTCCGACGCGAGTTGATTTCGCCTCTGACGGGTCGAAATGGGACGAGCAAGGTTCGCGGCGAGGTCGCCGCACAATTTGGGGCTTGAGACCATGAAGAAGCTGATTGCAGGCGCGATCGCCGCCGGAACCCTGATGTTCGGCCTGCCGGCCGCGGCCGCCGTCACGGTGGCGGACTTCCGCTCGGACTCCCACCTGCCGGACTACAGCTCGAGCAGCGGCAAGATCTATCAGAGCAACGGCGCCGTCCTCGGCGCCGGCTACGAGCTGGGCGGTGACGACTTCGTCTCCAACGCGTCGGGCTGGGGCGGCGGCGTGGTGTTCGTCGACTGGGACGCGGTGACCAACATCATCACCCTGCGCTCGCAGGACACCTGGGACTTCCAGACCTACAGTCTCGCGATCAGCAACGTCCTGTTCGACCGCGCCCAGAAGATCACTGGCGTCACCCTGCTGAGCAACAATCTCACCGACAGCGGCGTCGTGCCGACGCTCAGCTTCACCGGCAATTCGATCAACATCGGCTACGCTCGGCCGCAGACCTTCAACTTCACCGGCGGCACGGCCAGCTTCCAGGTCGCGCTCAGCGCCGTTCCGGAGCCGGCCACCTGGGCGATGATGATCATCGGCTTCGGCGCGGTCGGGACCATGGTCCGCGCCTCGCGCCGCCAGAACGCCTTCGCCGCGATCTGAGAAGCGCCGACCTACGGACGATGGCCCGCTCCCGTCATCCGGGGGCGGGCCTTTTTCGTGTCAGCGCGGGAAGGCGCCCGAGAGGTCGTAACCGGCCTGGGCGCCCAGCTCGACAAGCTCGTCGGCCGAGCGCTCGTCGGCCTGGAACTGGCCAAGCGACCAGGTGACGATCGAGCGCGTGCCCGAGCGGCAGAAGGCCAGCACCGGCCCGCCGGCGGCCTCGACGGCGCGATAGTTGGCCTCGACCTGGTCGGGGGTCGGGCCGCCGCGCACCGGGATGTGGACGTAATCCAGGCCGGCCGCCTTGGCCGCCGCCTCGATCTCGGCGCTGGTCGGCTGGGTGGGGTCCTCGCCGTCCGGGCGATTGTTGATCACTAGCTTGAAGCCCTGGGCCGCGGCGCTCGCCAGGTCGGCGGTCGAGATCTGGGGGGCGACCGAAAGCTGGTCGGTGACGCGTCGGAAGTCAGTCATCTGCAATACCGCTAGGAGGGGAGGGGGCGATCGTTTGACATCATCGGGGGCCGGTGAAAGTTTCGCAACGCCCGGCCGACGATCGGCCGTCACCTTGAGCCCCTGATGTTCCGCTTCATCGGCCGCCGCCTGCTGGTGGCCATCCCGACCCTGTTCCTGGTGGTGACAGTCGCATTCTTCATGATGCGCGCCGCCCCGGGCAGCCCGTTCGACATGGACCGCAAGCTCTCGCCCGAGATCGAGCGGAACGTCATGGCCAAGTACGGCATGGATAAGCCGCTGCACGAACAGTACTTCAACTATCTCCGCGACGTGACCCACGGCGATTTCGGTCCGTCGCTGAAGTACAAGGACAAGTCCGTCCTCCAGATCCTGCAGGAGAACTACAAGGTCAGCCTGGTCCTCGGCCTGTCGGCGATCATCCTGGCCAGCGTGGTTGGGGTGACCCTGGGGGTGCTGGCCGCCCTGCGGCAGAACAAACTGGTCGACTACGGGGTCATGGCGGTGGCCATCATCGGGGTCTGCATCCCGACATTCGTCACGGCGCCGCTGCTCGTGCTGATATTCGGATCGAAACTTCAGCTTTTGCCTTCTGGCGGTTGGAACGGCGGGGCGCTCGCAAACCTGATACTGCCGGTCGCGGTGCTGGCCCTGCCGCAGATCGCGATCATCTCGCGCCTGACGCGGGCCGGCATGATTGAAGTGCTGCGCTCGAACTACATCCGCACCGCCCGCGCTAAGGGCTTGCCCGAACACAGGATTGTCGGAAAGCACGCGCTGCGCGCGGCGATCCTGCCGCTGGTCAGCTATCTCGGCCCGGCATGCGCGGGTCTGCTGACCGGCAGCTTGGTGGTGGAAAAGATCTTTAACCTGCCGGGACTGGGCAAGTTTTTCGTCATTTCGGCGCTCCAGCGCGACTACACCGTGGTCATGGGCATGGTGATTTTCTACGCCGCCCTGATCCTCGTCCTCAACCTGATCGCCGACCTGCTCTATGCGGCGCTTGATCCCCGCGTGAGGCTGTCGTGATCCTGGCTCCCGGTTCGCGCGCCGGCGCGCAAGTCATGGAAAAGGCTGTGAAAGGCCGCAGCCTGTGGGACGACGCGCTGCGCCGCCTGTTCCGCAACTGGGCGGCGGTCAGCGGCATGGCGGTGCTGGCGGTGCTGGTGCTGGTCGCCATCGTCGGGCCGCACCTGGTCCCGTTCAGCTACGACCAGATCAACAAAGACGACGTCTGGGCCCCGCCGCTGACCGCCGGCCATCTCTTGGGCGCCGACTCGCTGGGCCGCGATTTGCTCGCCAGGCTGCTTATGGGGCTTAGGGTTTCGCTGGCCATCGGGCTGGTGGCGACGCTGGTGTCGCTGGTCATCGGCATCGCCTGGGGCGCGGTAGCCGGCTATGTCGGCGGGGTGCTGGACGAGATCATGATGCGCGTCGTCGACGTGCTCTACTCGCTGCCTTTCATCTTCTTCGTGATCCTGCTGATGGTGACCTTCGGGTCGAACATCATTCTGATCTTCATCGCCATCGGCGCCGTCGAGTGGCTGACCATGAGCCGCATCGTCCGCGGCCAGACGTTGGGCTTGAAGCACAAGGAGTTCGTGGAGGCCGCGCGCGCCGCGGGCCTCAGCCAGGCCGGCGTCATCTCGCGCCACATCATCCCCAACCTGCTTGGGCCTGTGGTGGTCTATGTGACCCTGACGATACCTGCCGTTATCCTGGCGGAGAGCTTCCTCAGCTTCCTGGGCCTCGGCGTGCAGCCGCCCATGGCCTCGCTCGGCACGCTGATCGCGGGCGGGGCGCAGGACATGGAGCTGGCTCCCTGGCTGCTGATCTTCCCCGCCCTCACCATGGTCGTGACGCTGATGAGCTTCAACTTCATCGGCGACGGCCTTCGGGACGCGATCGACCCGAAGGACCGCTGAGGCCGCTAACGCACCCGCTTGGCGCGGGCGCCCGACTGGCCGTCCACGCTGAGGAAGTAGCCGCCGACCGCGCCCTTGCGGACTTCGACCTTGCTGCCCTTCTTCGGCTGCCGGCCGAGATCGGCGGCGTCGTAGAACTGCCAGACCGCGCCGCCGGTGAGCTCGAACACCCACTTGCCGTCGCCGCCGCGATAGGCGCGCTCGACCGTGTCCTCGATGCGGCTGGCCTCCTCGGGGGTGGCCTCGGCCTTGTTGAACATGTCCAGGGTCGGCAGGCTGAGTCCGAAGGCCTGCTTGCGCGCGGCCTTGGCCTGCTCGCGGTCGACGACGACGATGTCGCCCTTCTTTTCGGCGGTGTCGATGGCGCCGGCGGCGGCGTCGTAGCAGGCCAGGCGTTCGGTCGGGTCGCTCTTGGTCTTGCAGTCCAGCAGCGATTGCAGCACCGCAGCGCGGCCTTCTGGCTTGGCCTGGGCGGCGGCCTGACCCGCGGCGGCGAGGGTGGCCAGCAGGGCGATGGCGGTCAGCTTTGAGCGCGTGGGAAAGTGTGTCATCCGTGACCCATGGTTTCGACGTCCCGCATTGATAGGGCGCTCCGGGCGCTCGGCAATACGCTGATCCTGGCGACTGCAGCGTTTTCCATCGCCGCCTGCGCACCGAAGGGGCCGTCGCGGCCGCCGTGCCCGGCGGGGCAGGTCTGCATCCAGGCGGGCAACGTCTCCGAGCCGGTGACCCTCGATCCGCACAAGTCGACCGGCACCTGGGAAGACCGGATCATCTCCAACCTCCTGATCGGGCTCACGGACTCCGACGAACGGGGCGAGGCGGTCCCGGGCATGGCCGAGCGTTGGGAGACCAGCGCCGACGGCCTGGTCTGGACGTTCCACCTGCGCGACGCCAACTGGTCGGACGGCGTGCCGGTGACGGCGGACGATTTCGTGTTCTCGCTGCGGCGCATCCTGCTGCCGGAGACTGCGTCGGAGTACGCCTCCGTCCTCTACCTCATCAAGAACGCCCAGGCCGTGAACGAGGGCAAGGCGCCCGCGGAGACGCTCGGCGTGCGGGCGATCTCGCCGAAGGTGCTCGAGATCACGCTGAACCATCCGGCTCCGTATCTGCCGGAGCTCGCCAAGCACCACACCATGTCGCCGCTGCCCAAGCACCTGCTCGACAAGGTCGGCGAGAAGTGGGTGCAGCCCGGGACGTACCTCTCGAACGGCCCCTACATCGTCACCGACTGGAAGCTCGGAGACTACGTGCGGCTGGTGAAGAACCCGCGGTTCTACGAGGCCGACAAGGTCTGCGTCGATCAGATCTACCTCTATCCGACCCCGGACGCGGCGATGGCCGAGCGCCGAGTGGCGCGCGGGGAACTGGACATGAATGCGGACATCCAGTCGAACCGCATCGCGTTCCTGCGCGAGACCATGCCCGGCTACGTGCGCACCCACACCTACCTGGGCGTGACCTATCTGGCGTTCAACTCGAATGTCCCAGCCTTCAAGGACAAGCGCGTGCGCCAGGCGCTGACCATGTCGATCGACCGCGACTTCATCACTGAGAAGCTGCTGCGCGGAGGGCAGACGGCGGCCTACACCTTCGTGCCGCCGGGTGTCGCCGACTACAAGCCCGCGCAGCCGCCGGCTTGGGCCGGTTGGCCGCTCGAGAAGCGACAAGCCGAGGCGCGCCGCCTGTTGGCCGAGGCCGGCTACGGGCCGAAGAACCCGCTGCGGTTCGAGATCAAGCACCGCAACACGCCGGATCCGATGTTGTTCATGCCGGCCATCCAGGCCGACTGGAAGGAGATCGGGGTCGATGCGCGCCTGGTGCAGAACGAAGCCCAGATCGCCTATGCGGCCTTCCGTTCGCGAGACTTCGACGTCGCCGACGCCGCCTGGATTGCTGATTACAACGACGCGATGAGCTTCCTGTACCTGCAGCAGTCGGCGACCGGTCCGCAAAATTATGGCGATTATCGCAATCCGGCCTACGACGCGCTGCTCGCCAAGGCCGACGCCGAAGTCGACGCCCAGGTTCGCGCCGGTTACCTCGCTCAGGCCGAAGCGTTGATGCTCGATGACGCCCCAGTTGCGCCTATCTACTTCTACGTGAACAAGAATCTCGTCTCACCGAAGGTCACCGGCTTTGTCGACAACCTCGTCGACCAGCATCGCGCGCGTTACTGGTGTGTCGCCAAAGGCACGCCTGGGGCGGAGAATTCCGTTACGCCAAAAGGGTAAAATCGTGCGCGACAGCCCCGCTCGGGCACAATCTGTGACCAGAATGCGACAGGTTGGCGTCCACAACATTGCGGTCGCGTAAACTGCGTTGACCCTCCTGCTGTAAGCCCCGTAACTCCAAGGTAACCGGGTTCGGCTTCGAATCCGGGACCGAACCTTTTGTGGGGAGCGGGAATCGCCACCGTCTCGGTCGGCGGACCGCTGGAGGATCTAGACCTTGAAAATGACTACGCAACGTGGACGCCTTCTGGCGTCGTCGATGATTTGCGGAATCGTCGCTCTCGGCGCCGGCCAAGCGGTCGCCCAAGACTCGGAAGTTTCCGAAATCGTCGTCACCGGCTCGCGCATTCCGCAGCCGAACCTGACCAGCGTCAGCCCGGTCCAAGTGGTCGGTTCGCAAGAAGTCACCCTGGGCGGCCGTCCGGTCACCGCCGACTTCCTGAACCAACTGCCGCAAATCTCGCAGAACGCCGCCAACGGCCTGTCGTCGACTTCGAACCCGCTGTCGGGTCCGGGCGGCGTGGCCACCATCGATCTGCGCGGCCTGGGCCAAACCCGCACCCTGGTGCTGGTCGACGGCCGCCGCCTGGGTATCGGCGACCCCAACACCGGCAACCCGAACCCTTCGCCCGACATCAACCAGATCCCGAGCCAGCTGATTGAGCGCGTTGACGTTCTGACCGGCGGCGCCTCGGCGACCTACGGTTCGGACGCCATCGCCGGCGTCGTGAACTTCGTGATGAAGCGCGACTTCGAAGGTCTGCAGATCGACGCCAACTGGGGCGTCTATCAGCACAACCAACACAACGAGTTCGTCCAGAGCCTGCTCGGCCCGCGCCAAGTCGCTCAGCCGAAGGAAAACACCTGGGACGGCGCGTCGCGTGACCTGAGCATCGTCTACGGCGCGAACACCGAAGACGGCCGCGGCAATGTCACCGCCTACTTCACCTACCACGACCAAGAGCCGGTCACCCAAGGCAAGCGCGACTGGTCGGCCTGTCAGGTGGTCGCCAGCGCCGCCGGCGTCGCCAGCTGCGCCGGTTCGCCGAACTCGAACCAGTGGTTCCGCGCCGACGTGGCCAACGCGCCGCAGTTCGCCGTGGTCGGCAATGAGTTCCGTCCGTACGACGCGAACGCGCGCACCACGCCGCCGCCGCTGTTCAACTCGAACGAGTACTCGTACCTGATGCAGCAAAGCACCCGCTACAGCGCGGGCTTCTTCGCCAAGTACGACGTGAACGATAACTTCAAGCTGTACTCCGACTTCTCGTTCATGAACGACCGCACGAACGTGCAGATCGCGCCGACCGGCCTGTTCCAAGGCAGCGGCCCGTCTCCGACGAGCGGCTTCCTGGTTAACTGTGACAACCCGTTCCTGAGCGGCCAGCAGCAAGGCGCCATCGGCTGTACGCCGGCCATGGTCACCGCTGGCGACAGCGTCGACATGTACATCGGTCGCCGGAACATCGAAGGCGGCGGCCGCGTCGGCTTCTACGAGCACCAGAACTACCGCGTGGTCCTGGGTTCGCGCGGCGAGATCGCTGGTCCGTGGACCTACGACCTGTACGGTTCGTACTACTACACCAGCCTGTACCAAGCCTCGCAGAACTACCTCTCGATCTCGAAGATTCAGAACGCCCTTCAGGTCGTCCAAGGCGCGAACGGTCCGGTTTGTATCTCGGGCGGCGACTGCGTCCCGTACAACATCTTCCGCGACGGCGGCGTGACCAACGAGGCCCTGTCCTACCTGGCCGTCAACGGCACCTCGCGCGGTGCGGTCAGCCAGCGGGTCGTTGAAGGCACCATCACCGGCGACCTGGGCGAGTACGGCGTGAAGTCGCCGTGGGCTAACGACAGCGTGGCGGTCAACTTCGGCTTCCAAAACCGTCGTGAGCACCTGGAATACGCACCCGACGTCGCTCAGCTGAGCGGCGATCTGTCGGGCGCCGGCGGCGCTTCGGTGACCATCGACGAAAGCATCGCCGTGACCGAAGGCTTCGGCGAAGCCCGCATCCCGCTGATCCAGGACATGGCCTGGGCCAAGGATGTCGTCCTCGACGTCGGCTACCGCTACTCGGACTACTCGACCGGCATTACGGCTGACACCTACAAGGTGGCTCTGCAGTGGGCGCCGACCGACGACATCCGCTTCCGCACCTCGTACAACCAAGCGATCCGTGCGCCGAACCTGCTCGAGCTGTACACCCCGCAGTCGGTGACCAACACCAGCCAGGTGTCGGTCGACCCCTGCGCTTCGGGCGCTCCGGTCCCCGCCAGCCAAGCCGCGTGCATCAACACCGGCCTGACCGCGGCGCAGGTCGGCAACGTTCCGCAGTGCCCGTCCGGCCAGTGCTCGGTTCTGACCGGCGGTAACCCGGACCTGCAGTCGGAAGAAGCCAAGACCTTCTCGATCGGCTTCACCCTGACCCCGACCTTCCTGACCGGCCTGACCGCCAGCCTGGACTACTTCACGATCGACCTGGAAGGCACGATCGGGAACATTCCGCTGGGCGTGATCATGCAGCGCTGCCTGGAAACCGGCGACGAACAATTCTGCTCGCAGATCGTTCGTAACCCGGTCAACGGCGCTCTGTTCGGTGACGACGTGGCGGCCGGCGGTTACATCAACGGCGCCAACGTCAACATCGGTTCGGGCACCACCTCGGGCGTCGACGTGCAGGTCAACTACAACCTGCCGATGGAAATGGTCGGTCTGGACGAGTACGGCCGCGTCTCGCTGGCTCTGAACGGCGCCTACCTGATCGAAACCACCACGATCCCGCTGCCGGGCGAGAAGGAATACGACTGCGCCGGCCTCTTCGGCCCGCAGTGCCAGACCGTCTACCCGAAGTGGCGTCACCAGCTGCGCGTGAACTGGACCACTCCGTGGGACATGACGTTCTCGGCCGCCTGGCGCTACATCGGCGAAGTGAAGCTGGAAACCGACACCCAAGAGCCGACCATCGGCACGGGTTCGCAGAATGCGTTCAACCACACCCTGCCGGCGCGCAGCTACCTCGACCTGTCGGGCGTGTGGAACATCAACGACACCTTCACGGTGCGCGCTGGTGTGAACAACGTCCTCGACCAAGACCCGCCGCTGGTGAACTCGCGTATCGTGGGCACCGGTCTGCCGAACACCTACCCGACCTACGATCTGCTGGGTCGCAAGCTGTTCATCGGCTTCACGGCCAACTTCTAAGACGCATTCCCGCAAGGGGAAGCGAAGGGCGGCGGAGCAATCCGCCGCCCTTTTTCTTTGCCCGTCGGTCGCGCCGCGGCCCTGGTTCGACGCGCGTCGCTGGACAGCATTCCAAGGCGCGCCAATGTGGGCGCAGGATCGCCGGTGAGGGAGGAAGCTGGTGCAGTCACTCGACAGGCGGACCGTGGGCCTGGGCCTGATCGCGTTGACCGGCTGCGCCGCGACGCCGCGGTCGCCGCCGGTGATGGTCAACATGGCCCACCTGCAGCCGCCGGAGCCGGTCACCCCTGGCGACGAGGGCGCCGCGCTGGCCACCGACGCCGATATGTCGGGACGAGTCACGGCGCCGGTTCGCATCAACGGCCAGGGGCCCTTCGATTTCGTCGTCGACACCGGCGCCAACCGCACGGTGATCACCAGCGAGCTGGCCGCACGCCTGGGCTTGCCGGACGCAGGGCCGGCCGACGTTCACGGCGTGGCGGGCATCGAGCCGTCCAACACCGCCACCATCGATCTGCTGGAGGTGGATGCGGTCGCCACGCGCGCCATCCGCGCGCCGACCCTCAGCCGCAGTCGGCTAGGCGCCGATGGCCTGCTGGGCGTCGACGTCTTGCGCGGCCGGCGGGTGACCATCGACTTTCTGCGGGACGAGTTCCGGATCACGCCCTCGCGCGGGCCGGGCAGCGCGGCGCCGCAGGCGGGCGTCGGGGTCAGCGCCGCGGCGGCGAGCCGGCTGCCGCAGGCCGACGCGACGAGCGGACGGCAGATCGTGGTGCCGGCCCGCTATCGCTTCGGTCAGTTGATCATCATCGGCGCCGATGTCGCGGGACGGCGGGTGACCGCCTTCATGGACTCAGGCTCGCAGAGCACGGTCGGGAACGAGGCCCTGCATAAGCTGGTCATCGGAACCGAGGAACTGCGTGCGCCGCGCTACGTCGTGCCGGTGCTGAGCGCCACGGGACAGACAGCGCGCGGCGAGTTGGCCGTGCTGCCGCTGCTGCGGATCGGCGGCCTGGACATCACCGGCCTGATGACCGTCTTCGCAGACCTGCATGTCTTCGACATCTGGGACCTGAAGACCCAGCCCAGCCTGCTGATCGGCGTCGATGCGATGCGCCAGTTCGACGCCATCACCCTGGACTACGGTCGCCGGCAGGTAATCTTCACCCTGCCGAGCCGCGGTCCGCGACGGCGCCGCCCGGCGACCTGACCGGCTACTTCACCGGCGTCGGCGACAGGACCATGGCCCCCTGGCTGCGCATCCGCTCCTGGGCCATGTCGTCCAGCAGCCCCTTGGCGCGGGGATCACCGAAGATCCAGGCCGCGGCCGCCAGCGTCCGAGCCGAGTTCGCCGAGACGCCGAGCGCGCCTTCGAGGGCCTCGAACGGGGAGACCTGGGTGGTCATCCGCTTCAGGCGCACGTCGCCTTGCAGGCCGGCCAGAGCCTTGGCCTTGTCGACGGCCTGGTAGAAGCCGCCGACCTCGTCGACCAGGCCGATCTCGCGGGCCTGTGCGCCGGTCCAGACCCGACCCTTGGCGATCTCGCGCACCCGTTCGGGCGGCAGCTTGCGGCCCTCGGCAACGCGGTCGATGAAGTTGCCGTAGATGCGGTCCATCCAGCCGGAGAAGGCGGCGCGCTGGGCCTGGTTCATCTCGCCGCCCGCCCCGAAGGCGCCGGCGTATTCGCCGCCGACCCCGATCTGGCGGATGTCGACCCCGAAGCGTTCGAGCGCCGGGCCGAGCGCGAACTTGCCCCCGAACACGCCGATCGACCCGGTCAGGGTGGTCGGGTGAGCGACGATCGCCGAGGCCTCGCTGGACACCCAGTAGCCGCCCGAGGCGGCATAGGTGCCCATCGACACGACCACCGGCTTCTTGGCGGCCTTGGCGGCGCGCACGGCGGCGAGAATTTGTTCGGAGGCGGTGTCCGAACCGCCGGGGGAGGAGACGCGGAAGACGATGGCCTTCACGTCCTTGTCCTCGATGGCGTCGTAGAGCGCCTCGGCGATGTCGTCGGAGTACATGGCCGAGGACGAGGAGAACGGATTGGCCGTGCCGTCGTGGCCGGTGACGATCGCGCCTTCGCCCTCGACAATCGCGATCGCGGGGCCCGGGCGCGGCACGCGCTCGCGGCTGGAGCGCATGTACTTTTCGAACTCGACCAGCTCGGCGCCCTTGCCGGCCTTGGCGAGCACGGCAGTCTCGGCGTCCTTCACCTGGCCGACCTTGTCGATCAGCTTCAGCTTGAGCGCGTCCTCGGCGATGTAGGGGCCCGCCTCGAGGTTCGTGCGCAGGACCTGCGGCGTCTGTTTGCGGTCTGTGGCCGCGTTCACCAGCGTCGAGCCGTAGACCGAGCCCATCCAAGAGAGCTGGGCCTCGCGGTGCGGCGCGGTGTAGTCGCTGTAGAGGTACGGGTTCACGGCGTTCTTGAATTCGTAGCGCTGCTCGTAGTCGGCCTTGACGCCGTACTTGTCGAAGAAACGCTTGAAGAACACGTCCTCGGAGGCGATGCCGGTGGCCTGCAGCGAGGCGCCGGGCTGCATCCAGAACTCGTCGGCCGCGGCCCCCAGCATGTAGGTCGAGGTGACCACGCCCGAGGGATAGAGCCCCTGGCTGTGGGCGATCACGGGCTTGCCCGAGGCGCGAAACTTCTTGAGCGCGAGGCGGATCTCGTCCGCCGCGGCCGGGGGCATGCCGCCCTCGGGCAGGCGCACCAGCACGGCCTTGACCTTGCCGTCCTTGCCGGCGCGGTCGAGGGTCTCGATCACCGACATGACAGACATCGAACGGCGGCCGATCGAAGCGAACGGATTGACCGGATCCTGGTCGGTCAGCGGGTCGCGCAGGTCCAGCGCCAGAACGGTCTGGGCGGGCGTGGGCGCCGGCTTGGCGGCCCCGGCGGCCATGACGATCAGCAGGAACGGAACGCCGATCAGAAACAGCACCAGGCCCGCGAAAACGCCGGCCATGGTGAGGAGGAATTGCTTCATTGGGAGGTCGCCAGGGAGGGAGTGTTCGACGCACAGGCTACATGTGCCCGCGTTGCGTTCAAATGAAGACGTTGTCAGGACTTGGCGCAGGCGCGTAGATCCCCGGTAACGGGCAAGTTCATCCCTCGGAACGGCGATATGAATCGCCTTCTTGCCGAGCCAAGCCTAACTGGACGCAATTCGGGGAACGGGCGCGGCTCGTCCCGTCAGTCCAGTGACGAGTATCGGGGGTGCAGGTGAGCGTGGTTCGAAACGGGTGGCGTGCCGCCGGCTTGGCCGCAGTGGGTGGAATGCTGGCGTTCGCCGGCGCGGCGCAGGCCCAGGGACGCCCGGTGGCGATCATCGGCGCGACCGTGTTCGACGCCACTGGCGCAGCGCCGCAGGTAGCCAACGTCATCATCCAGGACGGCCGCATCGCTGACGTCGGCCCGGGCGTGAAGGCGCCGCGTGGCGCGGTGGTGATCGACGCCAAGGGCAAGGCGCTGCTGCCGGGCTTCTTCGATGTCCATACCCACTGGACCCCGGCCGGCGACCCGCGGATCTCGCCGCAGATCGCCAACGCCTACATCGCCGCTGGCGTGACCACGGTGAACGACTTCCACCAACAGCCGGAATCGTTCGAACCGCGTCGCCGCTGGATCGCCTCGATGGCATCGCCGCACGTGAACTTCGTTGCGCGGATGAGCACGCCGGGCGGCCACGGCGCCGACTGGGCCGACCGCGCCACCACCAAGTGGGTGAACTCGCCGCAGGGCGCGCGCCTTGAGGTGAAGGCGCTGGTTCCCTACAAGCCCGATTTCATCAAGGCCTTCGCGGACGGCTGGCGCTATGGCGCGTCGGCCGACAACACCAGCATGGACGAGGGCACGCTCAGCGCTCTGGTCGACGAGGCCCACCGCAACAACCTCAAGGTCCTGACCCACACGGTCACCGTCGACCGCGGGGCGATCGCCGGCCGCGCGAAAGTCGACGTCATCGCCCACAGCCTGCAGGATCGCGAAGTCGACCAGGCGACCATCGATGCGATCAAGGCCGGCGGCACGGCCTACGCGCCGACCCTGGCCGTCTACGATCCGGGCAAGGCCGGTCCTACCCAGAGCGAGGAGGCCCGCCGCCGCAGCGAGCAGAAGTTCGGCTACGCGCTGCACAACGTGAAGGCGCTGCACGACGCTGGCGTGACCATCGCGCTCGGCACCGACGCCGGCATGACCGGCACGCCGCACGGGACCTCGACGCTGAAGGAGCTGGAGCTGCTGGTGCGCGCGGGGCTGACCCCGTCGCAGGCGCTGATCGCCGGCACCGCCAACAGCGCCAAGGTGCTGGGCGAGCTGGACGATCGCGGCACCATCGAAAAGGGCAAGCGCGCCGACATCGTGCTGATCGCCGGCCAGCCGTGGACCAACATCGCCGACGTCTACAAGACCGATCGCGTGTTCGTGGACGGCGTCCAGGTGCACGGTCCGGGGACCAAGCTGCCGGCCGCCAACGGCCAGAAGTCGATGCCGGTGATCAAGGCCAAGGGCCCGCTGATCGACGACTTCGAAAGCGCCCGCTCGACCTACGACACCCTGCGGATGGACGACATGGACGGCGGCATCGACCGGACCGTCCAGGTGGCGCAGGTGATCAACCGCACGGCCACCGACCATGCGCTCAGCATCGCCGCCCGGATGTCGGCCAAGGACGACGCCAACGCCGGGGTGATCATTCCGCTCAGCCGCGGATCCGTCGAGCCGGTCGACGTGCGCGCCTACAAGGGCGTGCGCTTCGAGCTGCGCGGCGACGGCAAGGCCTACGATCTCGGGGTCAACACCCAGAACGGTCGCTGGATCGCTGAAGTCGCCTCCGGTTCCGAGTGGGCGACGGTCGAAGTGCCGTTCAGCGCCCTCAAGCGCACGAGCGGCCGGGGCGCCGGAACCGGCCCCTGGACCGGCGACGACGTCCTGGAGATCACCGTCGACGGCGGCCGTCCCGCCGGCGAGAAGATGTGGCTTGAGATCGACAATCTCAGTTTCTACTGAGGATCTCAGCGTTCCCTGCGTCTGGTTATTGAGCGCACGCGCCGGCCCTGCCGCCGCGTGCGTTCTGCTGCGCGTTAGCGGACTGGCGGCTTAAGTTTCCGTTCAGTTGTGGCCAATACAGCGGGCTTGGCGTGTCCGATCGGTGGCTGCAATGCCACAGACGCCGTTATTTCTCGCCGGGTCAAAGCGAGAAGGGTGACGTGGCGGCAATGATCAGGTGTTTGTCACGCCAATGTCGATCCTTGCTGCCGCGGCTGCAAATTGACACAGTACACTTATGGGTTGAGGGGATAATCTCAATGAATTCTCGTATGTCTTGGCGGAACGCCATGCTTGCGACCTCGGCGCTCTGCGCCCTCTCCATCGCCGGCGCGGCCAACGCTCAGACGGATGGCGACCTGGTCGAAGAAATCGTCGTCGTCGGTTCGCAGATCGAAGGCGCGAAGGTTACGGCGGCTCTCCCCGTCACAGTGGTCGATCAGGCGCAACTGGCGAACGTGGCCGCCACTTCCGGCGACGACCTGTTCCGCTCCATCCCGCAGATGGGCGACGTCAGCTTCAACTCGAGCTACCTGCCGAACTCCAGCAACAGCGCCCGCGGCGACGTCGGTTCGGTGAACCTGCGCAACCTCGGCGTCGGCAACACCCTGGTCCTGCTGAACGGCCGCCGCGTCGTGG
The DNA here is from genome assembly GCF_058797775.1 of Phenylobacterium sp. GW823-FHT02A09. Classification (NCBI taxonomy): domain Bacteria; kingdom Pseudomonadati; phylum Pseudomonadota; class Alphaproteobacteria; order Caulobacterales; family Caulobacteraceae; genus Phenylobacterium; species Phenylobacterium sp. GW823-FHT02A09. The sequence goes on from NZ_JBXAJZ010000004.1 coordinate 239,885, forward strand.
CCCACCCGACCAGCCGCGCCGACGAGAACCTGGTGCCGGTGCTGACCTACAACACCAACGCCATTCCGGTGAACGGCCTGAAGCGCCTGGAAGTCCTGCGTGACGGCGCCGCGGCGCTGTACGGCTCGGACGCCGTGGCCGGCGTGGTCAACACCGTGCTGATGGACGACTTCGACGGCCTGACCGTCGACGCGCAATACGGCGCCGCCGAAGGCACCAACATGCGCGAGTACGAGTTCAACGTGCAGGCGGGCCGCAACTTCCACGAAGGCCGCGGCAACATCAGCCTGTTCGCCAACTACACGAACCGCACGTCGCTGAACGCCTGGGACCAGGACTACACCTCGTCGTCCGACAAGACCCCGCTGTTCGCGGGCACGTCGTATGCGGGCAACGTCACGCTGGACGACCGCCTGACGGCGACGCCGTGGTCGAGCCTGACCGCGGCCGGCGGCATCGTGCGCCAGAACGGCGTGGCCCTGACCAGCACCACCGGCGCCTATCACATCCAGCCGTCGACGAACTCGGCCTGCGCGGCTCAACTGGGCGGCGGCATCTGCCTCGCCTCGGGCGCGGCGGCCACGTCGGCGACCGGCGCCGACCGCAACCTGCGTTTCGACACCGGCACCTTCAACACCTCGGTCATGCCCGAGCTGGAGCGGGTCAACCTGTTCCTGACCGGCAAGTACGACATCACTGACGACGTGCGTGCGTTCGGCGAAGTCGGCTTCTACACCGCCACCACCCACGCGGTGCAGACCTCGACCACCAATCTCAGCACCCTGCCGATCGCGATCGCGGCCACGAACTATTACAACCCGTTCGGCGCCACGACGATCAACGGCCAAGCGAACCCCAACCGCCTGGCTGGCCTCAGCGTCGGCGCCGCCGGCGTCGGTTCGACGATGAACGCCTACAACTTCGTCGACGTCGGGCCGAACCGCGTCGACGTCGAGAACGAGCAATGGCGCTTCCTCGGCGGCCTGAAGGGCCAGAAGTTCGGCTTCAACTGGGAAGGCGCGCTGCTCTATTCGAAGGCGCAGGTCGAAGACACCTCCGACGGCATCAGCGCCACGGCTCTGCAGCGCCAGATGGCCCTGGCGACGCCGGACGCCTACAACCCGTTCAACGGCGGCAGCCTGGACAATCCGAGCATCGGCGACAACCGCCCGAGCTCGCAGGCCGCGATCGACGCGATCCGCGTGAAGACCGTCCGCAAGAACACCAGCAGCCTGGCCATGGCCGACTTCAAGGTCTCCAAGGTCGACCTGTTCCAGCTGCCCGGCGGCGACGTCGGCTTCGCGGCCGGTGTCGAGTACCGCCGCGAAACCCAGAAGGACGACCGTGACGCCCGCCTGGACGGGACGATCTCCTTCACCAACTCGGCGACCGGCGTCACCTATGCCAACGACCTGGTCGGTTCGAGCCCGTCGCCCGACACCAAGGGCTCGCGGAACGTCACCTCGGCCTATCTCGAGTTCGCGATCCCGCTGGTCTCGCCGGAAATGGAGATCCCGTTCGTCCACAACCTGGAAGCCCAGGTCGCCGGCCGCTACGAGAGCTTCAGCGACGCTGGCGACGTGGCCAAGCCGAAGGTCGCCATGGCCTGGGACGTCATCGACGGCCTGCGTTTCCGCGGTTCGTGGGCCCAGGGCTTCAAGGCTCCGAACCTCGAGCAGGTCAACGCCACCCTGGTGACCCGTTCGAACAACCGCCGCGACTGGTACCGCTGCGACGCCGACGTCCGCGCCGGCCGTCTCGCCAGTCTGCAGGCCTGCGCCGCGCCGGCCACGGCCGAACGCCGCTCGGGCAATCCGGAGCTGAAGCCGGAAGAATCGGAAACCTGGGGCGTGGGCGTGGTCTATGAGCCGCGCTTCATCCCGGACGACTTCGGCCGCTTCACCTTCACCGTCGACTACTGGCGCGTGAAGCAGGACGGCATCGTCGGTCTGTTCGGCGGCGGCAACGCCATCACCGCCGACTACCTGGCGCGCCTGAACGGCTCGTCGTACGCCAGCGTGGTTCGCGCCGCGCCGACCGCTGACGACATCGCTGCCTATGCGGGCACCGGGCTCGCCCCGGTCGGCCAGATCCTCTACATCACCGACCAATACCAGAACCTGCTGCCGCAAGAGGCGCGGGGCCTGGACATCGGCGTGATGTGGAACCTGCGCGGCACCCAGTACGGCGACTTCAGCGTCAACTTCAACGCCGCCCACCTGATCAAGTTCTACCGTTCGCCCTCGCCGGGCGTGGCTGAACTGATGGCCGCGCAAGCGGCCGGCGAGATCGACCCGACGATCTTCATCGGCGGCGGCGGCGATCTGGTTCGCCAGGACGGCCGTCCGGAGTGGAAGTGGTCCGCCTCGGCGACCTGGAGCTACGACCAGTGGACCGTCGGCGCGTTCACTCAGTACATCGGCGACGTTGAGGACACCGCCCTGGTGGACTCGGCCGGCACCCCCTGGGTTGTCGACTCGCAGCTGACCGCCAACCTCTACGGCCAGTACGAGTTCACCGAAGGCCTGGCGTCGAACACCCGCCTGCGCGTCGGCGTGCGCAACATCACCGACGAGAAGCCGCCGCTGGCTTCGGACGGCTATCTGGGCGCGCTCTACCAGCCCTACAGCCGCTACTGGTACGTGAGCGTCCGCAAGTCCTTCTAAGGCCTTCCGGAAAACTTCGAAGACCAAGCGCCGGCCGGCTCCGAGAGGAGCCGGCCGGTTTGCTTTTGGGCCATGCGCGGCGCGGCGGCGCTTGTCGTGAAACTTCGCCGCGCCGCCGCGTTGAAGGCCGCCACAACGCGCGAAAGCCGCGCTGGCGCGAGGCTAGGGATAGCAACCAAGAGACAATTGGTTTTGGAGGCGTGCCGTGAAGCTGTGGGGCCAGATTTCGATCGAGCTCAACGTAGGCGACTATGTCGAGGCCGCCGAGCATCAGCGCCGGCTTGAGGCGCTGCTGGCGCAGGTGAGGGCGGTCTATCCGGACGCCAAGCTACTGATGCGCGAGCGCCGCGAGCGCCGGCCCACGCCGTCCGTGCGCACGTTGCCGGCCGAGCTGGCGGCCAGCGTCCATGCGGACCGGTGAGGCCGTGGGATCGCGGCGCGTTCTTATCGAGGCCCTGGCCCTGTTCCGCAGCCTCAACCCGACCATCACCGTCAACGAGATCGCGACGTTCCTGCACGCCTGCGATCATGAGGGCCTGACCATCCAGGACCTAGCGGTCCTGGCGCAGATGACCGAGCCGACGGCTTCACGCAGCATCCGCTCGTTCGGGCCGCCGGGATCGGAGTGGGCGAGGGCGCCGGCCTGCGGGCTGGTCGAGGCGTTCCTCAATCCCAACGATGGCCGTAGCCGCGTGCTGCACCTGACCGCGGCCGGGCGCGCGGTGCGCGGTCGACTCGACGCGATCCTCAGGCCCTGATCGGCGCGAGCGCTTTCACCTGGAAGGTCGGCCCGTCCGTAGCAGGCGCTGCGCCTTGGACGCGCCGGAGTCGCCGTTTGTCGCGAATGTCATGACCTGGAGCGCTCGTCGCGCCATTCGATCACTGCGAATGGCTGGAGGCGACGGCGATGGAGATGCAGCTCGACCGGTTGGACATGCAGATCCTGTCGGCGTTGCAGGTGTCCAACCAGACCAGCGCCCATGAACTGGCTTGCCACGTGCCGCTGTCGCCCTCGGCGATCCAGCGCAGGATCCGCAACTATCGCAGCAACGGCGTCATCGCAGCCGACGTCTCAGTGCTCGATCCGCGGCTGGCGGGCGACCATATCTCGGTGATGGTGATGATCCAGTTGGCCCAGCAGGGGCCGGCGCGCCTCGCCGACGTGCGGGCCAGGCTGATCCGCTCGCGCCACGTGCAGGTGGTGATGGAGCTGTCCGGGGCCTACGACTTGATGTGCATCACCGTGTTCGAGACCATGGATGCGTTCAACGCCTTCATGGACGCGGAGATCGCCGAACATCCGTCCGTGGGACGTTTTGAGGCTGTGTTCGTGCGGCGGCGCGTGAAGTTCGGCGCCACGCTCCCGCTGACCTAGGGATCGACCGCCGCCTGGATGACCTTGGCCAGCCTGCGGCGCAGGGCGGCCTGTCCTTCGGAGTCGAGATCGTGGTCGTCGGTGATGGCGCGGGAGATCGCCACGCCCATGATCAGGTCGCCGGCCAGGCGGGCTCGGACGTCGGCCTCCGGGCCGCCCAGATAGGCGGCGAAGGGATCGTGGAACCAGGTCCGCATGGAGCGGCGAAGCGGCTCTGCGGCGGCCGGCGACGAGGCCGAGCGCAGCATGATCAGCAGGTGGTCGAGGCCGTCCTGGCGGTCGGGATCGTCCAGTAGCTTGTCGGCGACCCGCTCGCCGAACTGGCTGAGTTCGCCCTGGAAGAGTTCCGTAGCGTCAGGTCCGCAGTTCAGAACCTCGACGAAGAGCTCTTCCTTGGAGCCGAAATAGCGAGAAACCAGCGCGGCGTCGACGCGGGCTTCGGCGGCGATCTCGCGGAGACTCGCGCCGTCATAACCCTCTTTGGCGAAACGATTTTTCGCCGCATCGAGGATTGCTTGTCTCGTCGCCGCCGCGTTGCGCGCGCGCACCGGCGCCACATTTTCGGCCATTTTCGCCGTTCGCTCCCTTGTTGTCATCGGCTGTTGACATATGTAGGCGCTATCGATGTAAAAGTCATCAACCGTTGACTTGGGCGCTCCCCCGCCCGTGGGATAAATCATGCGAAAGTTTCTCGCGCCGTTCGTCGCAACGGCCGCCGCTGCATTGGTTCTGGCCGGATGCGGCAAGCCGGAAGGCCCTCCGCAAATGCCTCCGCCGGAGGTGTCGGTCGCCACTCCGCTGCGGCAATCGGTCGTCGATTGGGATGACTTCACCGGTCGTTTCGAGGCGCCCGAGCGCGTCGACGTGCGCGCGCGCACCAGCGGCTACATGCAGGCCGCCCATTTCCGTGAAGGCCAGTTCGTCAAGAAGGGCCAGCTGCTGTTCACGCTCGACCCGCGTCCGGCCGAGGCGCAACTCGCCGCGGCCCGCGCGCAGGCCAAGCTCGCCGCCGCCGACCTCGCGCGGGCCGAGACCTTGCTGAAGGTTCAGGCCATCAGCCGCGAAGAGTACGACAACAAGCGCGCCGCCAGCGAAGTCGCCCAGGCGACGGTGCAGGCCCGTGCGCTGGACCTGGAATTCACCCGCGTCACGGCGCCGACATCGGGCGTGGTTTCCGACCGTCGCGTCGATCCGGGCAATGTCATCTCGGGCGGCGGGGCCGGTGCGGACGTGCTGACCACCATCGTCTCCACCACGCCGATCCACTTCCTGTTCGACGCCTCCGAAGCCCAGCTGCTCAAGGACCAGCGCGCGACGGGCAAGGGCGGCAAGGTGCAGATCCGCCTGCAGGACGAGGCCGAGTACCGCTGGACCGGCCAGGTCGACTTCACCGACAACAGCATCGACGGCGCGTCCGGCGCCATCCGCATGCGCGCCGTAGTGCCCAACCCCAACGGCTTCCTGAAGCCGGGCATGTTCGCCAAGGCCAAGGTCGAGGGCGGTCAGGCCTATGACGCGCTGCTGGTGCCGGAAGACGCGATCGTCGCCGACGGCGCCCGCAAGGCGGTCAACGTGGTGGCGGCCGATGGCTCGGTGACCCTGAAGCCGGTCGAGCTTGGCCCGACCGCGCAAGGCCTGCGGGTCATCCGCAGCGGCATCAAGGCCGACGACAAGGTCATCGTGAACGGCGGCGTGCGCCTGATGGGCCCCAACATGAAGGTCAAGGCCAAGGTCGTGACCATCGAGCCCAAGAAGGCCGCAGCGCAAGCTACGTCCACTGTCACCATTCCCGTGGCCTCGAGCGCCACGCCGGTCGGCGCCCGCTAAGGGCCCGATCCAGGAACGGAATCCATGCGTTTCTCGCACTTCTTCATCGACCGCCCGATCTTCGCGGGCGTGCTGTCGGTGTTCATCGCCCTGATCGGGGCCTTCGCCTTGCCGCAGCTGCCGCTGTCGCAGTATCCGGACATCGCTCCCCCGACCATCGCGGTCACCGCCGTCTATCCAGGCGCCTCGGCCGAAACCCTCGCCGAGACCGTCGCCGCGCCCATTGAGCAGGAAATCAACGGCGTCGAGGGCATGCTCTACATGACCTCGTCGTCGACCGCCGACGGCATGGCGACGATCTCCGTGACCTTCGAGCCGGGCACAGACCTCGACGCCGCGCAGGTGCTCGTCCAGAACCGTGTGGCGCTCGCCACGCCGCGCCTGCCCGAGCAGGTGCGCCAGGTCGGCGTCACCGTGAACAAGCAGCTCTCGGGCTTCCTGCTGCTCGTCGCGCTGACCTCTGACGATCCCAAGGCCGACCTCGACCACATCGGCAACTTCGCGAACTCGACCGTTCGCGACCGCATGCTGCGCATCAAGGGCGTCGGCGGCGTGCAGGTGTTCGGCGGCGGCTTCTATTCGATGCGGGTCTGGATCGACCCGGGCAAGGCCTCGGCGCGCAACCTGACCTCCGACGAGATCGTGGCCGCGCTGCGCGCCCAGAACGTCCAGGCCGCGGGCGGCGCCCTCGGCCAGGCTCCCAACGACACCGGCGCGGCCTTCCAGCTGCCGGTGCAGGTGCAGGGCCGTCTGGCCGATCCGGAAGAGTTCGCCAACATCGTCATCCGCACCGACGCCGACGGCCGCGTGACCCGCGTCCGCGACATCGGTCGCGTCGAGCTGGGCGCCCAGGACTACGGGATGCGCGGCTACTTCGACGGTAGGCGCGGCATCGGCCTGGCGATCATCCAGCAGCCGGGCGCCAACGCCCTGTCGACCGCCGCCGAAGTCATGAAGGCGGTCGAAGAACTCAAGCCGTCCATGCCGCAAGGCGTGAGCTATTCCATCCCCTACAATCCGACCGAATTCGTCCAGGCGTCGGTCTCGTCGGTGCAGAGCACCTTGTTCGAAGCGGTGATCCTCGTGGTCGTCGTGATCATGGTGTTCCTGCAGACCTGGCGCGCGGCGATCATCCCGATCCTCGCCATTCCGGTGGCGCTGGTCGGCACCTTCGCAGTGCAGCTGGCGCTCGGTTACTCGCTCAACTCGCTGTCGATGTTCGCCCTCGTGCTGGCGGTCGGCATCGTGGTCGACGACGCCATCGTGGTCGTCGAGGCGGTCGAACGGAACATACGCCGAGGCATGACGCCCAGAGAGGCGGCGTTCAGGACCATGGACGAAGTGTCCGGCGCCCTGATCGCCATCGGCCTGGTGCTGCTGGCCGTGTTCGTCCCGACCGCGTTCATGCCCGGCATCCCCGGCATGTTCTTCCGCCAGTTCGCCGTGACCATCTCGGCGGCCTCGGTGATCTCGCTGCTCACGTCGTTGACCCTGTCGCCGGCCCTGGCCGCCCTCCTGCTGAAGCCGCACGTCGAGCATTCGCTCGACACCGGCCCGCGCTGGATGCGGCCGATCAAGATGGCTGGCCACAAGTTCAACAGCGGCTTCGACTGGCTGAGCGACAAGTACGGCGCGCTGACGGCCCGCCTGGTGCGCGCGAGCATGATCGTGCTGGTGATCTATGCGGGCCTGATCCTGCTGACGGGCTGGCGCCTGACCGCCACCCCGACCGGCTTCATCCCGCAGCAGGACCAGGGCTTCCTGATCGGCGTCGTCCAGCTTCCGCCGGGCGCCTCGCTCGAGCGCACGGACGCTGTCGTCCGCCAGGCCGCGGCGATCGTGCAGGACACCCCTGGCGTCCAGGGCGTCTCGGCCTTCGCCGGCCTCGACGGGGCCAGCTTCTCGGCCATGTCCAACGGCGGCGTGTTCTTCGTGAAGCTCGACGACTGGTCCAAGCGCGGCAAGGAACTGAGCGCCGACAACATGGCCGGCATGGTCATGGGTCGCCTGTCGGGCATCCAGGAAGCCAATATCTTCTTCCTGGCGCCTCCGCCCGTCGAGGGCATGGGCAACGCCGGCGGCTTCAAGATGATGGTCCAGGACCGCTCGGGCGCCGGCTACGCCGCGCTGGAGCAGGCCGCCAACGGCCTCGTCGGCGCCGCTTCGCAGACCCCGCAGAGCACGGTCGGCGTCTTCTCGCAGTTCAACACGGGCTCGCCCCGGGTGACCGCGGAGATCGACCGTGACAAGGCCCTGCTGATGGGGGTTCAGCCCGGCGCGATCTATGACGCCATGAGCACCTATCTCGGCTCGACCTACGTCAACGACTTCAACCTGCTCGGCCGCACCTTCCGGGTGACCGCGCAGGCGGAGTCCGACGCGCGGGACGATCCGTCCGACATCGCCGGGATCAAGGTTCGTTCGGCTTCAGGCGGCATGGTGCCCTTGGGCTCCCTGGCGACGGTGAAGGACGACACCGGCCCGGTCCGCGTGGTGCGCTACAACCTGTTCCCGGCCGCAGAAGTGCAGGGCGGGGCGCCTCCGGGCGTCGCCTCAGGCGATGCGCTCACGGCGATGGAGCAGCATGCGGCCAAGGTGCTGCCCCCCGGCTTCAGCTACGAGTGGACGGAACTGGCGTACCAGGAGAAGGCGGCCGGCAACTCCGGCGCCCTGATCTTCGTCCTGGCGGTGGTGTTCGTGTTCCTGGTGCTGGCCGCCCAGTACGAGGCCTTCACCTTGCCGCTGGCGGTCATCCTGATCGTGCCGATGTGTATCCTCGCTGCGATCCTCGGGGTGAACCTGCGGGGCCAGGACAACAACATCCTGACCCAGATCGGTCTGATCGTGCTCGTCGCGCTCGCCGCCAAGAACGCGATCCTGATCGTCGAATTCGCCAAGCAGGCGGAAGAAGACGAAGGGGCCAACCGGTTCGACGCGGCCATACAGGCGGCACGGACGCGTCTGCGGCCGATCCTGATGACCTCGTTCGCCTTCATCCTGGGCGTGCTGCCGCTGGCGATCGCCACGGGGCCGGGGGCGGAGATGCGTCAGGCGCTCGGCACGGCGGTGTTCTTCGGGATGCTGGGCGTGACCGTCTTCGGCCTGATCTTCACGCCGGTCTTCTACGTGCTCTGCCGCTGGCTGGCCGCTCGCCTGCCGAAGGCCAAGGGCAAGGAAGAGAAGACCTATCCGACCACCGGGGGCGGCACGCCGCACCACCCGCTCGAGTATGAAGGAGGCGCGAAGTGATCCGCCTTAAGCTGATCTCTGCGCTGCTGGGCGCCACGGCGCTGAGCGCCTGCGCCGCCGGACCGAACTACACGGTCCCGGCGCCGGTGGCCTCCGGGCAGGGGACGTTCATCTCGGCCGAGCCGGCGATCGCCGCGGCCGAGGCCCCGCCCGGCGACTGGTGGCGACTGTTCCAGGACCCGACCCTCGACGGTCTGGTCCAGGAGGCCCTGGTCGCCAACAAGGACGTCGCCGTCGCCGCTGCGAACCTCTCGCGGGTGCGGGCCGTGCTGAGCGAGACCCGCTCGGGGCTGCTGCCGTCGACCACCATCTCGGCGTCGGGCCAGCGTGTCCGGGGCCAGGACGTGGTGACGGGCCAGTTCGCCGACGGCGACCAGTACCGGGCCGGCTTCGACATGTCCTACGAGGTCGACCTGTTCGGCCGCGTGCGTCGCAGCCTGGAAGCCAACCGCGCCGACGTGGCTTCCGCCCAGGCGGCGCTCGACGTGGTGCGGGTCTCGGTCGCGGCCGAGACCGCTCGCGCCTATGCCGATATCTGTGCGGCCAACGCCCAGATTGCGGTGACGCGGCGCACGATTGAACTGCAGCAGAACACATACGACCTGACCGCCCGTCAGCTCGAGGCCGGCCGCGGCACCGCGGCCGACACCTCGGCGGCGGCGACGCAGCTGGAGACCTCGAAGGCGGCGTTGCCGTCTCTCGACGCTCAGCGCTCGGCGGCGCTGTTCCGACTGGCCCTGCTGACCGGCAAGACGCCGGCTGAGGCGCCCCAGGCGGTGCTGAGCTGCCAGACCACCCCGCAGGTGGCCCAGGCGATCCCGGTCGGCGATGGGGCGGGCATGCTCGCCCGGCGTCCGGACGTGCGCCAGGCCGAGCGCGAGCTCGCCGCGGCCACCGCCCGGATCGGCGTGGCGACCGCCTCGCTCTATCCGTCCGTGACCATCGGCGGCGGCATCGCCACCACGGGCGCGCGCACCGGGGATCTCGGCGACGACTACACCTTCAATGTCGGGCCGCTGATCAACTGGAGCTTCCCGAACATCCTGGCGGCCCGCGCTCGCGTGAAGCAGGCCGGGGCCGGGGCCGAGGCGGCGCTGGCCAACTTCGAAAAGGCCAACCTGACCGCGCTGCAGGAGACCGAGACGGCGTTGACCCAGTACGCCCGCGAGCTCGATCGCCGCGCCGCGCTCAAGCGCGCCCGCGACGAAGGCGCGACCGCGGCCCGGCTGGCGCGCCTGCGCAACGAGGCCGGAGTCGACAGTCTGCTGAACGTGCTGGTGGCCGAGCGTCAGCTGGCCTCGCTCGAGGCCCAGCTCGCCCAGTCCGACGCCCAGGTGACGACCAACCAGATCGCCCTCTTCAAGGCGCTTGGCGGCGGCTGGGAAGCCGGCGGCGAATGACCTGCGCAGGGCGGGGGAAGTTCCCTCGCCCTGTCGCCCGCAGCGGCTTGGCTGCTAGCTGCGGCAGAAAATCTTCATTGAGACAATAATTCCTATCAACATTGTAGGAATGTAGCGGCGGTCGCGCTGGGGCGGCGCCGGTTTCATTGGAGACAACCATGATCTCGAGCGTGCGCTTGGCGCGTCGCACCCTGCTGGCCGCGGGGACGATGCTGACCTTGATGTCGGTTCCCGCCGTCGCCGCGGACGTCACGGCCGTCCACGGGCGGGCCCTGGTCCTCGACGGCCACGTCGACGTACTGCTGCCGGGGACCAACGCGCGCTACTACGCGCCGGACGGCAAGTCCTATACCGAGCTCGACAAGCTCAAGGCCGGCGGCGTCGACGCGCTGGTCTATGCCGTCGCCGTCTCGACCGGGCCGGACACGCCCGAGGGCCATGCCGCCGCTCGCGCGGAGGCCGACGCCAAGCTGGCGGCGATCCGCAAGCTGGCGGCCGACCATCCTGCCGACATCGCCATCGCCTTTTCCGCCGACGATGTGCGCAGGATCGTCGGGCAGGGAAAGATCGCGGTGCTGATCGGCTTCCAGAACGCCTATTCGTTGCAGCCCGACGTCGCCGAGTTCGATCGCCTGAAGGCCGACGGCGTGAGGGTCGCGGCGCTGAACCATGCCGGCAACAACGCCTTTGCGGACTCTTCGCGGCCTCAGCAGGGCAAGGGCGAAGAGCACGGCGGATTGTCGCCGCTGGGCAAGGCGGCGGTCGGGCGGCTGAACGACCTGGGGGTGCTGATCGACGTCTCGCAGCTGACGCCGAAGGGCGTGTTCCAGACGCTGGAGCTGACCCGCACGCCGGTCGTGGCGACCCACTCGGCGGCGCGCAGCCTGGCCGACAACACGCGCAACCTCTCGGACGCCGAGCTCGACGCGATCAAGATCAACGGCGGGCTGGTGCAGGTCGTGCCGTTCAACGCTTATCTGCTGCCCGCGCCGGCCGACTACGCGCCGCGATTGAAGGCGTTGCGGGCCCAGTACGGGCTGGCCGCCGACAAGCCTGGCTACCAGGGGGCGGACGACCTGCCGGCCGAGCGGCGCGACGCCTTCTTCGCCGCCTACCGGGCCCTGTCGCCCCAGGCCACGCTGAAGGACTACGTCGATCACATCGACTACATCGCCAAGCGCATCGGCCCCGACCACGTCGGCGTCGGGACGGACTTCAACCATGGCTCAGGCATTCCCGGCTTCCGGGACGAGGCCGACGCCGCCAACGTGACCGGCGAACTGCTGGCGCGCGGCTATAGCGAGGAGCAGGTCGACGCGATTTGGGGCGGGAACTTTCTGCGCGTGCTGGCGGCGGCCGAAGCGGGCGCTAAGGGACAGTCCAAGGCCGACTAGACAGGGGCGCAGCCGCGGGCGGCATCAGCAGACAAGCGGACGCGAACTAAGGGATTCGCCGGGTATGGGCGCTCAGCAGATTGGGCGACCATTCGTTCTCAACCATAGAGGACGTGCGAAATGGTCCGACTGATGAATCCCTGGGCGAGCGTACGCTTCGCCTCGCTCCTGGCGGTAGGCGGGTTGGCTTTGAGCGGCTGCGCCACAACTGACTATGTCGATCAGCAGATCGCCACGGTGAATGGGCGCATCGACGCTGTCGACGCCAAGGCGACTGACGCTATTCAGCGCGCCGACGCGGCGAACAGCGCGGCCCAGGCCGCTTCCAACGACGCTCGGAACGCCAACCAACGGCTCGACCAGCTGACGGCTCGCGTTGATCGGAACGAGCAGATGGCCGTGCAAGCGGCGTCCGCACGTGCCTCGAAGATGCCGAGAAACTGATCGTCCCAATTTCGACGATCTGCGCCGTCATACGTTCGTTCTTTGCGCCGCCTGTTGCGGCGTTGGGTTGGTGGGACGAATTCCATGCGCGATGCTTTGAAAGCGGTGTTGGCGGCTTGGGCGCTTGGCGTGCTGTCGGTCGGGGTCTCTGCAGCCTCGACCGCGGCCGCCGCTACGCCTGAACATTCCGAGTCGAAGCCGACGCCGGCCTCGAAGGAGGTCGTGCGGCTCGCCGACTGGGTGATCGCTTCGGGTGACTACAACGGTCTGCCGTTCATTATCATCGACAAGGTGTCGGCCGAAGTGTTCGTCTTCGGCGCCGACGGCCGTCTGCGAGGCGTGGCGCCGGCTCTGCTGGGGTTGGCGCGCGGCGACGATTCGGCGCCAGGGATCGGCGAGAAAGAACTTTCTAAGATCCCCCCTGAAGAGCGCACGACGCCTGCCGGCCGATTCGTCGCCAGCTTCGGCGATGAGCAGGGCGACAAGGACATCTTCTGGGTCGACTACGAGACTGCGGTCTCGCTGCACCAGGTGGTGACCAACAATCCGCGGGAGCACCGTCTGCAGCGCCTGGCGTCGCCGGGCACTGACGACAATCGCATTACGTTCGGCTGCATCAACGTGCCGGTCGAGTTCTATCAGAAGATCGTGCTGCCGACCTTCACCGGCACCAAGGGCGTGGTCTACGTGCTGCCCGAAACGCGCCCGCTGGAGCAGGTCTTCCTGGACTTCCAGCCGCAGGACGATTCGCGCTCGCAGCTGGCCGCCACCAGCGCGCCGGGCGTCGACGCGTCCGACACCGTCGCCGGCGGGCCGACGAACGTCTTTCCGTACTCGAACGCACATCGTTGAGGAGGGCGAAGCGCGCCTGGCGCTTGCGTCACGGCGTCCCACCGCCGTGCTCTAAATCCGCCCTCGGGATGGGCGGGAAAAAATGGTCGGAGTGGCAGGATTCGAACCTGCGACCCCCGCGTCCCGAACGCGGTGCTCTACCAGACTGAGCCACACTCCGACTTGGGAGGGCGCCTTATAGAGGCGATCGTTCTGCACCGCAAGCGGGTCAGAAAGACCTTTTTTGGGGCGTTGCATCCGGCGAACTGTTGGGCTATCTCCACGCCCTCGCCGCGGGGGACATATCCTCCGTAGCCGTTCCTGCTGGGGAATGGTGTAATGGTAACACTGCGGTTTTTGGTACCGTCATTCTAGGTTCGAGTCCTAGTTCCCCAGCCATCTCTCCCTAAAATTCAGAGACATCCGCCGCGACAGCGTGTCCCCACTTGGCGCGCCGCTTCAGTAGCGTCGGCCCGGCGGTTGCTCGTCCCTTCCATTTGCACGGCGAAGCTGTAGCGTCCGCACAAGTTGGGAGGGGGGCGACGATGAAGGTTGTGATCGTGGCGGGCGCGATCGTGCTGTCGCCGGCCATAGCGCAGGCCGCAAATCTGGACCTGCTCTGCGAAGGCGCGGCCCTCGTGACGTCGACCGAGACGAGCAAGATCGACACCGGGATCAGCAACGGCTTCGGCGCCAACCGCAAGATGACCATGGAGACGGAGAGCGTGCGCAGCATCGACCGTTCAGTGGCCATCCGAATCCGCGACGACGGCACTGGCGATGCGAAGTTGCCGGGCTGGGGCATGCCGCTCTGGGTCACAAAGAGCGAGGACGGGTGGCGTCCCCTGACCGAGCTCGTCGTCGCCGATGACCAGATCACCGGCAGCTTTTCGCTCAACGCCATCAACAACCCGTCGTTCGAGATCAATCGAAAGACCGGCAAGATGACGCTTCGGGCTCGCGGCGTCCGCTTCAGCGGCGAGTGTGCGAAGGGGCCCGACAAAGATGCGCCGAACAAGTTCTGACGCTTGCGCAGGCGCGCGCCGCAAGTGAGAGCCGGCCTAGGAGCTCCAGGCCGGCGCCCTACGCGGGCCGCCCCGTAACCGCTCCTGGGGGCGCTCTAGGCCCCGCCCAGGACCATTCCGGCCGCGTCGGGCGCGCTGGCGTCGCCGCCGTTCAGCGCCTTGCGCATCCAGACGATGTCGACCCAGCGGCCCTTCTTCCAGCCGAAGCTCTTGCCGACGCCGGCGTGCTCGAATCCGAGCGCCTTATGCAGGCCGATCGAACCCGCGTTCTCGGAGTCGCCGATCACCGCGACCACCTGGCGTATGCCGAACTCTTCGCAGGCCTCAATGACCGCGCCCAGCACCGCCTTGCCGACGCCGCGGCCCAGCGCGTCGGGCGCGATGTAGACGCTGTCCTCGACCGTGTAGCGATAGGCCGCGCGCGGCCGGAACGGGCCGGCATAGGCGAAGCCCAGCACGCGGCCGGCGTCCTCGGCGACCAGATAGGGCAGGCCGCGCTCGACGATCGCCTGACGGCGGGCCGCCATGTCCTGAATGGTCGGCGGGACCTCTTCGAACGTGCCGAAGCCGTTCAGCACGTGGTGGCCGTAGATCTCGGCCAGCGCCGTGGCGTCTTCCGTCGTCGAAGCCCTGACGATCACTGTTCCCAACCCCGTTCCTGCGCCCAGATTGCAAAGGCGTAGTCGAGCGCGATCTCCTTGAGGAAGTCGAAACGGCCGGAGGCGCCGCCGTGGCCGGCTTCCATGTTGATCTTGAGCAGGATGGGGGCGTCGCCCGTCGTGTTGTCGCGCAGCCTGGCGACCCACTTCTGCGGCTCCCAGTAGGTGACACGCGGATCGCTGAGCCCGCCCGTCGCCAGGATCGGCGGATAGGGCTGGGCCGCGACCTGGTCGTAGGGACTGTAGCTCGCAATGCGGTCGTAGGCGTCGGCGTCCTCCAACGGATTGCCCCATTCGGGCCATTCCGGCGGGGTCAGCGGCAGGGTGGTGTCGCTCATGGTGTTGAGCACGTCGACGAACGGCACGGCGGCGATGATGCCGCTCCAGAGGTCCGGGCGCATGTTGACCACGGCGCCCATCAGCATGCCGCCGGCCGAGCCGCCATAGGCGACCATCCGCCCGGCCTTGCCGTAGCCGTTGGCGCTCAAGTGCTCGGCGCAGGCGATGAAGTCGGTGAAGGTGTTGGTCTTCTTCTCCTTGCGGCCGTCGAGGAACCAGCCCCAGCCCTTGTCCGAGCCGCCGCGGATATGCGCCACCGCCCAGATCCAGCCGCGGTCCACGAGGCTGAGGTTGCGGATCGAAAAGGTCGGCTCCATCGCGTGGCCGTAGGAGCCGTAGCCGTAGAGCAGCAGCGGCGCGGAGCCGTCGAGCGGGGTGTCCTTCAGCATCAACACCGTGACCGGCACCTGCGCCCCGTCCGGAGCGGTGGCGTAGAGGCGGCGCGCGACATAGCGGGCGGGATCGTGGCCGGAGGGGATCTCCTGGGTCTTGCGCAGCGTCCGCTCACGGCTGGCCATGTCGTAGTCGAACCACTGCCGCGGCGTGGTCGGCGACTGGTAGACGAAGCGGGTCAGCGTGGTGTCGTACTCCAGCCCGCCTTCCAGCGAGAGGGCGTAGGCCTCCTCGTCGAAGGCGATCTCGTGGCTGGCGCCGTCACGGGCCATGATCACGATGCGGTCGTTGGCGTTCACCCGCTCCAGCCGCGCCAGGAAGCCGGCGAAGGCCGCAAAGCCGGTGATGAAGCGGCCGGGCTCGTGGGCGACGAAGTCGGTCCAGGTGGCGCGGGAGGGGACCGGCGCGAGCGACTGGACGAGCTTGAAATCCACCGCGTCGTCGGCGTTGGTGCGGATCACCCAGCGGTCCGACCAGTGGTCGAGTTCGTACTTCACGCCTTCCTGGCGCAGTTCGGCGACGATCGGGGCGGCCGTCGGGTCGGCGGCCGGGATGAGCCAAAGCTCGGTGGTCTCCTGGTTGCCGACATGGATCAGCAGGTGGCTGCGGTCCGACGCCAGGCCGACGCCCAGGAACATGCCCTCGTCGGCCTCCTCGTAGACCAACACGTCTTCGCCGCCGCGGGCCGGGCGCCGATAGACCTTTGAGGGGCGGGCGTTCTCGTCGCGCCAGATCCAGAAGAGCCACTCGCTGTCAGGCGAAAAGACGAACGAGCCGTAGGCGCTGTCGATGGCGTGGTCGAGCGTGCCGCCGCTCTCCAGGTCCTTCACGCGGATCGTGTAGTACTCCGAGCCCTGTTCGTCGGCGGCCCAGGCGTAGAGCTTGTGGTCGGGGCTGTGGCTGGCGGCGCCGACCTGGAAGAAAGCCTTGCCCTTGGCCAGGGCGTCTTCGTCCAGCAGCACCTGTTCCTCGCCGCCGCCGCGCGCGCGGCGGCCGTGGACGGGGTGTTCGGCGCCGATCTCGTAGCGGGCGTAGTACTCCCAGGGGCCGTCAGGGGCGGGGACGCTGGAATCGTCCTCCTTGATGCGACCCTTCATCTCGGCGAACAGCTCGGCCTGCAGGGTCTCGGTCTTGTCGAGCAGCGCTTTGGTGTAGGCGTTCTCGGCCTCCAGCTGCTCGCGGATGTCAGCCCGCAGGACCTTGGGGTCGCGCAGCACTTCGCGCCAGTTGTCGTCCTTCATCCAGGCATAGTCGTCGGTGCGGGTGCGCCCGAGCTGTTCGATGACCTTGGGGAGGCGGGCGGCGGCGGGGGGCTTGGGAGCGCTCATGGCAAGCTACATGCGCCGCCGCGGGCCGAGCCTCAAGGCCTAGAGCAGAACCGCGTCCACCGCCGTGCAGGCGAACTCCTCGATGGTGTTCTCGACCGCCAGCTTCTCGATCACCGCGTCCTTGAGGATCATGGTGTAGCGGGCGCTGCGTTCGCCCAGGTGGAAGCTGTCGGCCCGCACGCTGAGGCCGAGCTTGCGGGTCAGTTCGAGATTGCCGTCGGAGAGGAAGCGGATTTTGCGGCCGGGGTCGAGGTCCTGGGCCCAGCGGTCCATGACCCAGGGATCGTTGGGGGTGATGCAGGCCAGCACTTGGAATCCGGCCGATCGCAGCCGCTCGGCGTTGCCGATGAAATCGGGCAGGTGCTTCTGGGCGCAGGTCGGGCTGAAGGCCCCTGGCATGCCCATGAGGATGGCGCGTTTGCCCGCAAACAACCGCTCGGTCGACAGGACCGCCAGCTCGCCGTTCTGGAGTTCTGCAAGGGAGGCCGGGGGGATCCGCAGCCCGGCGACGATACGCTTCAACATGCTCGGCTCAACTCTCCGTGCGAGTCTTGCGCTGGCCTCCCTACTGGCCGCTTAATTGCGCACACGGAGGCGCCGCGCGGCAATCGGGCGCGGTCAAGCGGACTTTCCGCTAACGGCGTTCTTAACTAAGTAACGCTCATCGTCGGGGAGCGTACGAGTTCTTTAGTTTCTAGGGGCGAATGCCTTGGATCTTGCAGTTGAGCTGATACACGCGACCGTCCAGCTGGAGCAGCCGCTGGGCGATGGAACGCGCACGGTGGGCACTGGGTTCCTCATCGCGGAAACAGGCCCCGACGGCGCGCCGCGCACGGTGCTGGTGACCGCCAACCACGTGCTGGCCAAAATGCCGGGCGCTGAGGCGCGGATCGGCTATCGGATTTCCAATCCCGACGGCAGCTGGAGCTACTCGCCCCAGACGCTGAAGATCCGCGACGCCAGCGGCGCGCAGCTTTGGACCAAGCATCCCTCGCGCGATGTCGCGGCGATCTCGATCACCGCGCCCGAAGCCTTCGCCAAGTCCGCCATCCCGATGCAGTGGCTGGCCGGCGACGACACCTTCCAGTCGAACCACATCGGGGCCGGCGACGAGATGATGGCCCTGGGCTTCCCGCGCGGGCTGGCGGCGAACCAGGCGGGCTTCCCGATCCTGCGGTCGGGCCGCGTGGCCTCGTTCCCGGTGGCCCCGGCCCAGGTGTTCCCGACCTTCCTGCTCGACTTCACGGTGTTCCCGGGCAATTCGGGCGGCCCGGTCTTTATGTCGCAGGCGGCCCATCGCCGGGTCGGCGGCGCCGACGCCGGCCAGGACGTTCAGTTCATCGCCGGCCTGCTGACCCAGCAGGTCGAGCTGAACAACGAACGGCTTGAAATCGGCATTGTCACCCACGCCAAGTTCATCCGCGAGACGATGGCGCTCATGGACGACCCGCATGCGCCGATCACGGTCGCCCGGGCCGAGACGATGACCGGCGCGCGCGCCGCTTCGGCCGAGGAAGCGGTCTCGCCGCAATGAAAATCGCCGCCCGTCGCGATGACGGGCGGCGTTCTCATGTTCTGACGATCAGTCGGAGCGCTTAGGCGCCGTAGACCACCGAGATGGTCTCGGCGATGCAGGCGGGCTTGGTCTCGCCTTCGATCTCGATCGTGCACTCGTTCTTCAGCTGCATGCCGCCGGCCTTGGCTTCGGCGCCGATCAGCTTCTGGCGCATCCGCACGCGCTTGCCGACGCGGACCATGTTGATGAAGCGAACCTTGTCCGAGCCGTAGTTGATGCCGCGGGTCACGCCCTTGATCGGCAGCATGCCGGCGCCCAGGAACGGGATCAACGACAGGGTCAGGTAGCCGTGGGCGATCGGGCCGCCGATTTCCTTGGTGGCCCGTTCCACGTCGACGTGGATCCACTGATGGTCGCCGGTGGCTTCGGCGAATTGGTTCACTCGCTCTTGGGTGATTTCGACCCAGTCCGACACGCCGACTTCCTGACCGACCAGGCCGGCCAGATCCTTGAACTCCACCGGGTTCATCGTTTGCTCCCAAATCAATTGAAACAGATGTTCGAGGTCTAGCACCTGTCTGGGCGCTCGCAACGCCTTTACGCCGCCGCCAGGGACATTAAAGAGCGCCGTATGCAACGAGCTCTCAGCGTCAGCCGGATGACCGGCAACAAGTCGACCTTCCCCGACTGGTACCAGGCGATCGTCCGCGAGGCGGACATGGCTGAGTCCAGCCCTGTGCGCGGCTCCATGATCATCAAGCCGTGGGGCTATGGCGTCTGGGAACGGATCCAGCAGACCATGGACCGGCGGATCAAGGAGATGGGCGTCGACAACGCCTACTTCCCGCTGTTCATCCCGCTGGGCTTCTTCGCCAAGGAGGCCGAGCACGTCGACGGCTTCGCCAAGGAAATGGCGGTGGTGACCCACCACCGGCTGAAAAGCATCGACGGCAAGCTGCAGCCCGATCCGGACGCCAAGCTGGAAGAGCCGCTGATCGTCCGTCCGACGTCGGAAACGATCATCGGCGACGCCTTCTCGCGCTGGGTGAAGAGCTATCGGGACCTGCCGCTGAAGATCAACCAATGGGCCAACGTGGTCCGTTGGGAGATGCGCACGCGCCTGTTCCTGCGCACCTCGGAGTTCCTCTGGCAGGAGGGCCACACCGCCCACGCCACGCGTGAGGACGCGCTGGCCTCGACCCTGCTGGCGCTGGAGATGTACCGGGAGTTCTCCGAGAACGTCCTGGCCATGCCGGTGGTCGCCGGCGAGAAGCCTGAGAACGAGCGCTTCCCCGGCGCGGACGCGACCTATTCGATCGAAGCCATGATGCAGGACGGCAAGGCCCTGCAGGCCGGCACGTCGCACTATCTGGGCACCAGCTTCTCGCGGGCCCAGAACATCCGCTACCAGAGCGACAGCGGCGAGGTGGAGTTCTGCCACACCTCCAGCTGGGGCACGTCGACCCGCATGATCGGCGGCGTGATCATGACCCACGGCGACGACGACGGCCTGCGCCTGCCGCCGGCCATCGCGCCGCGCCAGATCGTCATCGTGCCGATGTTGCGCGGCAAGGAAGAGGACGCCCAGGTCCTGGCCTTCGCCGAGGCGCTGGTGAAGGACCTGAACGCCCAGGTCGCGCTCGGCGAGCCGATCCGCGCGCTGCTGGACGTCAAGGACCAGAAGTCGAGCGACAAGCGCTGGAACTGGGTGCGCCGCGGCGCGCCGGTGATCGTCGAGCTCGGTCCGCGCGACGCGGCCGGCGGTCAGGTCAGCTTCATGCGCCGCGATCGCCTGCGCGACGGCGACAAGGTGAAGTCCCAGGCCCTGGCGCGTGACGAGTTCGTCGCCCAGGCTCCGGCGCTGCTGGCCGAGATCCAGCAGTCGCTGTTCGACGAGGCCAAGGCCCGCCTGGACGCCAACATCCGCAGCGATCTGACCAGCTTCGAGCAGGTCGCCGAGTACTTCGGCCAGCTTTCGGACGAGGACGAGGAAACTTCGGCCTTCAAGGGCTGGGTGCGCGCCTCGTGGAGCCGCCCGACGGGCGCGGAACTCGACAAGGTCGTCGAGCGCCTCAAGGCGCTGAAGCTGACCCTGCGCAACGCGCCGAGTCAGCAGCCGGCGAACTTCGGTCCGTGCGTCTTCACCGGCGCGCCGGGCGTCGAGGAAATCCTGATCGGCCGTTCCTACTGACGAAGAGGCCGCCGCCCCGACAGGCGCGGCGGCCGTCTTACGCTAGACGATCCGCGAGCCTTCCTTGCCCCAGTAGGCGTCGCGGATCAGGCGCTTGTAGAGCTTGCCGGTCGGGTGACGCGGCAGCTCCTGCATGAAGTCGATCACGCGCGGCGACTTCACATGGCTGAGGTTGGCGCGGCAGAAGGCGGCGAGCTCGGCCTTCAAGTCTTCGCCCGCGGCGCTCCAGTCCATCGGCTGGATCACTGCGATGACCTGTTCGCCCATCTCCTCGTGCGGGCCGCCGACCACGGCGGCGTCGGCCACCTTGGGGTGGGTGATCAGCAGGTTCTCGAGCTCCTGCGGATAGATGTTCACCCCGCCCGAAATGATCATGAAGCTCTTGCGGTCGGTCAGATAAAGGAAGCCTTCCTCATCGACCCAGCCCACGTCGCCAAGGGTCGTCCAGCCGTACTTGTTGGTGTTCTCGGCGATCTTCTCGGGGGCGTTGTGGTAGCTGAGCGGCGTGCCGCCGCCGAAGTAGACCGTGCCTTCGGTGCGGGCCGGAACCTCCTCGCCGTCCTCGCCGACGATGTGCAGCTCGGCGGTGGTGGCCTTGCCGACCGAGCCCTTGTGGGTCAGCCAGTCGTGCGGGCCGATGTAGCAGAAGCCGTTGCCCTCGCTGCCGGCGTAGTACTCGTGGATCACCGGGCCCCACCAGGCCATCATCTGCTCCTTGACCGGGATCGGGCAGGGGGCGGCGGCGTGCACGGCCGAGCGCATCGACGAGACGTCGTACTTGGCGCGCACGTCGGCCGGCAGCTTCAGCATCCGCACGAAGTGGGTCGGCACGAACTGGCCGACATCGACCTTGTACTTCTCGATCAGGCCGAGGGCGTCTTCCGGATCGAACTTCTCCATCACCACGACGGTGCCGCCCAGGCGGTGGACGCTCATGCACCAGCGCAGCGGCGCGGCGTGATAGAGCGGCGCCGGCGAGAGATAGACGCTGTCGTTCTGGAAGCCGAACAGCCCCTGCGCCATCATCGCCAGCGGGCTGGGCGCATCGATCGGGGCCCCGGTCAGCGGCGGCTTGATGCCCTTCGGGCGACCGGTGGTGCCAGAGGAGTAGAGCATGTCGGTGCCGGCGCTCCCGTCGGCGATGGGCGTGGCCGGCTGCACATCGCGCGCAGCTTCGAAGCTCTCGTAGGGCGCGCGCGGCTGGCCGACCATGAACAGCTTCACGCCCGGAAGGAGAGGCGGCAGTTCGTCGACCACGGACCCGACGCCGGTCGAGGTGACCAGCACCTTCGCCTCACAGTCCTTCATGATGTACTCGATCTCGCCGGCGGTCAGCTTCGACGAGATGCAGGCGAAATAGAGCCCGGCGCGTTGTGCGGCCCAGGCGATCTCGAAGAATCGCGGGTGGTTCTCCATCAGGATGGCGATGACGTCGCCGGTCTTCAGGCCCAGCGAGCGGAAGAGCTGAGCGCCCTGGTTCGAGCGTTCGTCGAGCTGCTTGTAGGTCACGGTCTCGCCGGATCCGGCCATGACGAAGGCGGCGCGGTCGGGGTGGGTCTGGGCGTGGCTGGCCGGATGCATGAACTCTTCCTTGCGGCGGCCGGACGCTCTCTGGCGCCTCGACCGTCCTCCCAAAGTTATCGTTGTTAAGGCGAGTATGCGGGCCTTGACGGACCGTCCGTCAAGCGGGGCGGAGTAGACGAAATTTCAGGGAGGATCAGATGGCCACGCACAGTTTCGAGACCCTCGGCTACGGCGTCGAGGATGGGGTGGCGACGATCACCCTGAACCGCCCGGACAAGCTCAACGCCTTCAATACCCAGATGATGAAGGACCTGATCGCGGCGTTCGATGTGACGGACGGCGACGATGCGGTGAAGGCGGTGATCGTCACCGGCGCGGGGCGCGCCTTCTGCGCCGGCGCCGACCTCTCGGCCGGCGGCGAGACCTTCGACTACGACAAGCGCGGCGGCGAGGATCGGGCGGCGCGGACCCGCGAGGGCGTCCAGCGCGACGGCGGCGGCCTGGTCTCGCTGCGCATCTACGACAGCCTCAAGCCGGTGATCGGGGCGATCAACGGGCCGGCGGTGGGCGTGGGCGTCACCATGCAACTGCCGATGGACATTCGGATGGCCTCGACCGACGCCCGCTTCGGACTGGTGTTCGCCCGCCGCGGCCTGAACCCGGAAGCGGCCTCGTCTTGGTTCCTGCCGCGCCTGGTCGGCGTCCAGACGGCGTTGGAGTGGTGCTACACCGGCCGCGTGTTCCCGGCGCAGGAAGCCTTCGACCGCGGATTGGTGCGCTCGCTGCATGCGCCGGACGACCTGCTGCCGGCGGCCAGGGCCCTGGCCAAGGAGATCGTCGAGAACACCGCCCCGGTCTCGATCGCCCTGACGCGGCAACTGCTGTGGCGGATGGCCGGAGCGTCGCATCCGATGGAGGCGCACCGCGCCGACAGCCGCGGCATCCAGACCCGCGGCGCGATGGCCGATGCCCGCGAGGGCGTCATGTCGTTCCTCGAAAAGCGGCCGCCGTCGTTCCCGAACAAGGTCTCCAGCGACCTGCCCGACATTTGGGAGCACTGGTCGGCGCCGACCTTCAAGTGAACACACGGTTAAGCGCAATGTGATTCGATAGCGGCAGGTATTCGTTCGGACCTTGCATGAACCTGCCGACGCTGATGACCGAGCTAGACGCCCCGCCCGCCTCGCGGGCGCGGGCGAACTTGCTCAAGCGGCTGGCGGACGTCGTCTGCCTGCCGATCTCGCGCATCAACGCCTTCGAGCGGGCGATGACCGCCGACTTGCTGGCCGACATGCTGCGCGAGGCCGAGCCGGTCGAGCGCAAGAAGGTGGCGCGCCGGATCTCCGGACTGACCGAGATCCCCGCCGGCCTGGCGCGGCTGCTGCTGCGCGACGAGGTCGACATCGCCGAGGAGCTGCTGCTCAACGCCGCGACCCTGTCGGACGCCGATCTGCTCGACTGCGCCCGGCTGATGAACCTCGAGCACCGGCGACTCATCGCGCTGCGGCGCGGGGTCAGCGAAGTCGTCTGCGACGTGCTGATCGAGTTCGGCGAGGTGCTGGTCCTCGAATGCCTGCTCAAGAACGACGAGGCGAGGTTCTCGACGGGCGGCATCGAGGCGGTGGTCGCGTTGACCCGCGGCGACCCGCGGCTGACGACGATGCTGCTGCGGCGCCCCGAGCTGCGCCCGGCGCACGCCTACGTGCTGTTCTGGTGGGCCGACGCCGAGGCGCGGCGGGTGATCCTCCAGCGCTTCGCGGTGTCTCGTGAAGTCCTGCAGGACGCGACGAGCGATATCTTCGCCATGGCGGCGGCCGAGCGCTGGCAGGATTCGCTGTCGCGCAAGGCGCTGCAGTTCATCGAACGCCGGCAGCGCAACCGCGCGGCTGTCGAGCGCAGCCCCTATGACAACCTGGAGGCGGCGATCACCGCGGCCGCCGACGGCGTGACGCGCGAGGTCGCCGAGGAAATTTCCTACCTGTCCGGCCTCAAGCCGATGACCGGCGCCAAGATTTTCACCGACGCCGGCGGCGAGCCGCTGGCGATCCTCTGCAAGGCCACCGGCCTGCCGAAGGCGGCGATCCGCGCGCTTTGGCGCGGGCTCAAGCGCGACGAGACCGAGGCCGACGGCGCGCCGTCCGGCGCTTTGGAGCGCGCTTTACTGGTCTACGACATGATTGCGGTGGACCGTGCGCAGACCGTGCTCAGGTATTGGAACTGGTCTCTGACCTCTGCGCTCACACCAGCTCTGCTGCGCGCCATACGCGACGGCGACGAAGACGGCTTCGACGAATACTCAGGTCCGCAGAAGGCCGCCATGCTGGCGTTTTCCAAGGACTTTGGCCGCTAATCACTACAGGTTGCGACGCATTGCCGCGTCGCAATAGTAGGTATTGCACAACCGATCGGTGCACCGCGACGCTTAGACTTAACGATAAGCGTGTTCCTAGAAGAACAGCAACGTATTGTATGCTTGTGCTTCAGTTGGGTTCCAGATATCAACGCGTCCACTGATGTCGTGAATCAGTCATCCCCCAACTTGGTGCACCCGCACTCACGGAACCGAGAAATATGGACGAGAAGTCGGAAGTCATTGAGATGACGGCGGATATTGTTTCCGCTTATGTCGGGAACAATTCGGTGGCTGCTGCCGACCTCCCGAACCTTATCCAGAGTGTCCATCGGGCGCTGGCCGGCATTTCCACCGGTTCCGACGTGCAGGAAGTGGCTCCTAAGGAGCCGGCCGTGCCCGTGCGCCGGTCGATCACGCCTGATCATCTGGTCTGTCTGGAAGACGGCCGGAAGTTCAAATCGCTCAAGCGCCACCTGCGCACCAAGTACAACATGAGCCCGGAAGAGTACCGCGCGAAGTGGGGCCTTCCGAAGGACTACCCGATGGTTGCGCCGAACTACGCCAAGGCGCGCTCGGACCTGGCCAAGCAGATGGGCCTGGGGCAGGGCGGCCGGCAGGCCCCGCGCAAGCGCTCCAAGTAAGCGTTTCGCCAAGACGGACTACCGAACGCCCGCCCTCACCGGCGGGCGTTTTTCATGGCGCATGAAGCCGGTGCGTCCCCGCGCCACGGTCAAGCTCCGCCACCTTTCGGCCCGATTTCTTTCCGCGCGATTAGGATTTCCCCTTGCCGGAGAATCACCCTCTGGGCGATAAGTGATTCGTCGTGATTCCAAGGGGTTGTTAAGGAATCTGAATATGGCCGCACAGATGGGGGCTTCAGCGGCGGCCGCGCGCGCACACGAGGAACTGTACGCCTATTGGGCCGGATTGCGGCGCAGCGGGCGTCTGCCGGGGCGCGACGACATCCACCCGGACGACTTCAAGCGCCTGCTGCCGACCATCAGCCTGATCGACGTCCGCCGCGACCCGTTGGAGTTCCGCCTGCGCCTGGCCGGCACCGGGCTCTACGGCGTCTATGGCCGCGAGATCACCGGCCGGACCCTGCCTGAAGCCTACAGCGCCAACGCCGCCGACTATTGGCGCCGCGAGCTGACCAAGGTGGTCGAAGAGCGCCGCCCCTCGGTGGGCGTGCACAGCCTGGCTTGGCGCGGAGCGGCGCACATCTCGATCCTGTGGCTGCGGTTGCCGCTGGCCTCGAACGGCGCCGATGTCGACATGATCCTCGGCTATGACGCCGTGGTCGGCGTCCAGGGCGACACGGTTTCCAGCGGCATCCGCGCCGCCTGAACCGTCACGCGGCGGTCAGCGCTTCGGCGTCGCGGTGGATCCGGGCGGCCATCGAGGCGAGACCGTTGGAGCGCTGGGCCGAAAGATGGCCGGCCAGTCCCAGTCGGTCGAAAGCAGACTTCACGTCGAAGGCGACGATCTCGTCCGGTCTCCGGCCGGAAAACAACCGCAGCAGAACCGCGATCAGGCCCCGCACGATGTGGGCGTCGGAATCTCCACGGAAAGTCACCGCGCCATCGGCCTGGGGCTCGGTCACCAGCCAGACCTGGCTGGCGCAGCCGCGCACCTTGTTGGCGTCGCTGCGCTCAGCGTCCGATAGCGGCGCCAGCTCGCGGCCCAGATCGATGACGTAGCGATAGCGCTCTTCCCAGTCGCCAAGGAGGTCGAACTCTTCGACCAGGTCGGCCAGGGCGTTGTCGATCGTGCTCATAGCAATGGCGACTTAGGCGCCGGGGCGCGCTTGTGCAACGGCTTTCGCCGTCAGATCGCCTAGCCGCCGGGCAACCGGACGCGGGCGGTCAGCCCTTGGCCGGGCGCCGAGCTCAACTGCAGGCGGCCGCCCATGGCGGTGCACAGCAGTTCGACGATCGGCAGTCCCAGACCGGCCCCCTCGCTGCGCCGGGTCAGCGCATTCTCGCCCTGTTCGAACGGCCGCAGCAGGCGGGGAATGTCCTGCGGGTCGACGCCGGGGCCATCGTCGACGACGGCGATCTCCACATGTTCGCCGGCGCGGGTGGCGTAGACGCGCACGACCGCGCGATCCGGAGAGAAGATCACCGCGTTCTGGATCAGGTTGCTGAGCAGGTTGCGTAGCCCGCGGGCGTCGGCGGTGACCGACGGCAAGGCGCCGCGCTGCAGAACGATCACCTCGACGCCGCGCGGGCCGGTGTCCTCGCGCAGGCCGTCGAGCACGTCGTCGAGCGCGTGATCGAGCGACTCTGGACGCAGGTCGAAATCCATGGCCCCGCCTTCTAGCCGGGCGATCTCGAGCACCTGGTTCACCAGCCGCAGCAGACGTGCGCCGCTGGTGTGGATGATGCTCGCATATTCCTTGTACTGCGGGGCGCCGAGCGGGCCGTAGAGCTCGGACTGCAGGATCTCCGAGAAGCCGAGGATCGAGTTCAGGGGCGTGCGCAGTTCATGGCTGGCCATGCGCAGGAACGAGCGCTTGGCTTCGTCGGCGATGACGTCCCGGCGTTGGCGCGCGGCCGCTCGGGCGTCCGGCTCAGGGGCCGAGGCCCGAGACGCGTCGGGCGGAAGATAAGCCGCATGGGCCATGTGCAAACTCTACGAGCCTCGCGCTCCGGTACTGAGCGGAGCCTAGCCAGCCCGCGCTTACGATTTGGTTTCGACGGCCGGGGGCCTCGCCGGACTATGTACCCAACTCGGGTCGCCCGCGGCGCGAGCGGCCTCGCAGGGACTCGCCCGCGCCGCTAGAGTTAAGGACAACAATCCTCTGTCGAGTCGCCCGCCAAAGGAGCTGCGAGCCCGCCCGTGATCGAAAGTCCGCCCGCCAGGACTCTATCGACGACCAGGTCCGCAGGCCTGGTCTCGATCCTTGCGATCGTCGGCCTCGGGGCGGCGGCGGCGAGCGCGGCTGCGCTGACCGGCGGCGTGGGCAGTCCGCTGGCCGTCTGGTGCCTAGCGCCGCTGGTGGCGGCCGTCGGCGTTGGGCGCGGCGAGCGGCTGGCGCTCGGGGCGGCGGTCTCGCTGGCGGCGGTCGGCGTGGCGGCGATCGGCGGGCTGACGCTCTCCGGATACGTGCTGGTCCCCGCGGCCGCGGCGGTGGTCAGCGCCTTTGCGCTCACCTCGACCGTGCTCGGCCTGGCCGCGGCGCTGGTGGTCCTGCAGCGGAACATGGGGCGCGAGGACCGACGCCAGCGCCTGGCCTTGGCGCAGCTTCGCCAAGTGCTGGACGAGCAGCCCTTTTTGCTGGCGACCCTCGATCAAAGCGGCCTGATCGGCCGGACCTGGGGCCGCGAACCGGCCGGCGCGCGGGGCGTCTCCAGCACGGGGCTGACCATCGTCGACCTGGCGAGCGAAGCCGATCGTCCGCGGCTGCGCCAGGCGCTGGCCGCCGCGCGGGCGGACGGCGCGGCAGAGGTCGCATTCGCACCGGCGGCCGAGCCCCAGGCCTGGCTGGCGGTCAGCCTGCGCCGCACCAACTCCGGCCGGCTGATCGGCGTGCTGCGCGACGCCGCGGCGGCCCACGCGCGCGAGCTGGAGCTGGAGCAGGCCCGCAGCGACGCGGAGGCTCAGAACGCGGGCAAGTCGCGCTTCCTGGCCAATATGAGCCACGAGCTGCGCACCCCGCTGAACGCGATCATGGGCTTCTCGGACATCATGCGTCAGCGGCTGTTCGGGCCGCTGTCCGATCGCTACGCTGAGTACGCCGAGCTGGTTCACGAGTCGGGCGGTCACTTGCTCGACCTGATCAACGACGTCCTCGACATGTCCAAGATCGAGGCCGAACGCTTCGAACTGGCGCGCGAGGCGTTCGACGGGCGCGAGGCGGTGTCGAGCGTCCTGCGGCTGATGCGCGGCCAGGCGGACCGGGCCGGCGTGCAGCTGCGCGGCCTGCTGCCGCGCGAGCCGCTGGATGTGTTCGCCGATCGGCGGGCGCTCAAGCAGATCGCGCTGAACCTGATTTCCAACGCCCTGAAGTTCACGCCGCGTGGCGGATCGGTGACGGTGACCCTGCATGCTGACGGTTCGGTGATGGAGCTATTGGTCGCCGACACCGGGGTCGGGATCGGGCCCGAGGACGTCACGCGGCTGGGGCGGCCGTTCGAACAGGCCGGCGGGGCTGCGCAGCGCGCGGCGGGCACGGGTCTTGGGCTGTCGCTCGTGCGTTCGTTCGCCGAACTGCACGGCGGCGAGATGATCATCGAGAGCCGGCTGGGCGAAGGGACGACGGTCTCGGTCCGCCTGCCGGTGATCGATCAGCCGGCGGCGGCGAACGCGCCCTAGCGGGTCGCGACCTGCAGGAAGGCGCGGCCGGCGGCGAAATCGCCGACTTCCACATAGGCGCGGCGGACGACCTCGCCGTCAGGACCGGCGAACAGAAACTCGACCGCCACGGCCTCGCGCGGATCGAGCTCGGCCAGGGCGTGGGCCGCCGCGGCCGGGAAGCGGAACGCCCACCCCGACTTGAAGCTCTTGGGCAGCAGATCCTGCCCGGCCGGGCTGCGCGCCTCGGCGGTGTAGGTGTTGCGGCCGGCGGCCGGCGGCAGGCGCCTGGCCAGCGGCAGCTTGCTCAGGGGCTGGCCGCGGGCGTCGAGATAGGGCCCGAGGGTCGCGTCGGCGTCGCGCAGGACCAGCCGCGCGCCATAGGGGGTCTTGCCGTCGGCGAAGTTGGCGACCGCCATCAGCGCGTTGGCGCCTTCGCGGCCGGCCAGGCCGAAGACCATCTTGTTCCAGCCGAAGCTGGCCGACTGCTGCAGGCGCCAGCGGACGCCGCCGGAGCGGTCGGCGCGCCATTCGGCCATCTCGCCGGGATAGGTCATCCGGGTCAGTTGCGCGTAGCCCTCGAAGGCCTCGCGCACGCGGCCGGCGGCCAGGGTCATGTCGGCGGACTTGCATGGCGTCGCTGCGGCCTTGGCGCGGGCGCGCCGTTCCAGCTGGGCCAGCTCGGCCTTGTCGGCGCCCGAACGGATCGCCGCGCCATGCGCCTGCATGCGGCCAGCCGCCAGCGCCGCGCCGACCGGCGGCGCGAACAGGCTGCACCTGGCGTCGGCGGCGGTCATCACCGTGCGTTCGTAGAAGAGGTCGGCGGCCGCGGCTGCAGCCGAGACTCCGGGCGCTGCGAGAAGCCCCCCCGCCGCGGCCAGCCCCATCCATCCACACACGACGCGCCGCGCGGTTCTGCGCGTACTCGTCATGCCTTCTGTTTTTCTCGTATAGGTTCGAGATCTTGCGGCCGAGCCTAGTGTCCCGGTCTTTCCGTTCCGTTATCGAGACGCCGTTCGACGACCATGCTGCTTTCCTCCGACATCTGGGTCGCGGCCCTGATCCGCCGCGTTGAGCTGGGCGGCGGCTTTGCGGTCGTGGTGCGCAAGGGCGACGCGCGGGCCGGCAGCGTGCTGGTCAAGGTGCTGAACCGCGGCGACGGCACGAGCCGTCTCTATGCCGAAGCCACCCGCGGCGACGGCGAGCGGGTCTGGATGAGGCCGCAGGTGTCCGACCAGGAAGCCGATCTCGACAAGTACATCGAGCGCGCGATCCGCATCGACCCCGACATCTGGGTGGTGGAGATCGAGGACCGCGAAGGCCGCCACTTCCTGATCGAGCCTGTCGAACAGGGCTGACCAGCGCGGTTAGCGCGCGATTCACCGCCTTTCTCAACGGGCGCGAAAGCACGCTCGTGGCACACAGCAGCGTTCCACGAACGCGAGCGCTTGCTTGGTATGCTCTTCCTGCTGAATGACGTCGTCCTGAACCTGAGTGGAGCAAAGCTCTCGCCGAAAGTGGCGGGTCGCAGGTTCCGGGCGTTGCCGTTCAATGTGGTCAGCAAGCTGGGCCAGGAGCTCTATGCCGAGGAGCCGCTGCTGCACTTCGACCGGCCCGAACGGGCCAAGCGGCTGGCGACCCTGATCATCGCCAAGGCCCCCTCGATCAACGCCGCCCTATTCGTCGCCCCGGCCTATGGCTGCGCGCCGGAGGACGTGAGCCTGCGCTACGCCAATGTCGACTTCGAGGTGATGGCGCGGCTGTCGAGCCGCCAGGACCAGGGAATGCTGGACACCGTGTGGACCGATCGCCAGGTCTGGCGGCGCCTGGCCGCATAACGCGGGCTTTCGCCCAGCGCCGCGCTGCGCTAAGCGCCGTCCATGAGCACCTCTCCCGCCGCCGAGGCCGCGCGCCGGCGCACCTTCGCCATCATCTCCCATCCGGACGCCGGTAAGACGACCCTGACCGAGAACCTGCTGCTGGCCGGCGGGGCGATCCGGGCGGCCGGGGCCGTGCGCGCCCGCGGCGAGAACCGCCGCACCCGTTCCGATTGGATGAAGATCGAGCGCGAGCGCGGGATTTCGGTCTCGGCCAGCGTGATGACCTTCGACCACGACGGGCTGATGTTCAATCTGCTCGACACGCCCGGGCACGAAGACTTCTCGGAAGACACCTACCGGACCCTGACCGCGGCCGACGCGGCGGTCATGGTGCTGGACGCCGCCAAGGGCATCGAGCCGCAGACCCTGAAGCTGTTCGAGGTCTGCCGCCTGCGCGACATCCCGATCGTGACCTTCATCAACAAGATGGACCGCGAGGCGCAGGACCCGATTGAACTGCTCGACGAGATCGCCTCGAAACTGGCGCTCGACCCGGCGCCGCTGTTCTGGCCGGCTGGGTCCGGCGGGCGGTTCAAGGGCATGCTGGACCTGCGCAACGAGCAATTCTTCCCCTTCGCCAAGAAGGGCTCGGATTCCGACGAGGGGCATCCGGCCTCGGTCGCGTTCAAGGGCAATGCGGTGGTCAGCTACCTCGATCCCGAGGAACAGGCTGAGCTCGAAGAGAACGCGATGCTCGTGCGCGAGGCGTCCAAGCCGTTCGACCCCAAGGCGTTCCTGGAAGGGCACATGACGCCGGTGTTCTTCGGTTCAGCCTTGCGCCACTTTGGCATCGACCAGCTGCTGGCCGGCTTGGGCGCCTATGCGCCGCCGCCGAAAGCGGTCGCGGCGGTGCGGGCGGGGGAAGAGACCCACGTCGCGCCGGGCGACAAGGAAGTCACCGGCTTTGTGTTCAAGGTCCAGGCGAACATGGACCCCAACCACCGCGACCGGATCGCCTTCCTGCGACTAACGTCGGGCCGGTTCAACCGCGGCATGAAGCTGAAGGTGCAGAACACGGGCCGCCAGCTGTCGGTCAACGCGCCGATCATGTTCTTCGCCTCGGACCGCGAACTGGCCGAGGAGGCCTTCGCCGGCGACGTCATCGGCATTCCGAACCACGGGGTGCTGCGGGTCGGCGACAGCCTGTCGGAAACCGGGACGCTGCGTTTCGCCGGCCTGCCGAACTTCGCGCCGGAAATCCTGCAACGCGTCCGCGTCAAGGATCCGCTCAAGGCCAAGCACCTGAAGAAGGCGCTGGAAGGCCTGGCCGAGGAGGGGGTGACCCAGCTGTTCCGGCCGGTCATCGGCGCGGACTTCATCGTCGGCGCCGTCGGCCAGCTGCAGTTCGAAGTCATGGCCGATCGCCTGGCCAACGAGTACCAGCTGGAAGTGATCTTCGAGGCCGCGCCTTACTCCGAGGCGCGCTGGCTGTCGGGCGAGAAGGCCGATGTCGAGGACTTCGCCAACAAGCACAAGGGCGCGATGGCCACCGACATCGACGACCAGCCGGTGTTCCTCGCCAAGTCCGCTTGGGAAATCGGCTATGTCGGCGAGCGTTTCCCGAAGATCGGCTTCGAGCGTTCCAAGGAACGTGCTTAACAGCCGTTAAGCAAGTTCGGCGCCAGAACGCGGCTGGCGCCGAACACATTTTATTTAGTTATTGTTAACCATAACCCTCGCGTTAACCACTTGTTTACGAACTCGGCTCCGGCTTTGCTGTTTCCGGTCTGAACCTTCCGTAGGCGTCCCGTGTTGAGACGTCGCGAGGTGATCGGAGCCTTCGCATGTTCGAGTTCGGTCGAGAGCTGAAGCGTCTGTTCGGCGCAGACGCCGTGAACGCCCCCCGCGACGGGCTGACCGGCGGCGACGCCTCGCTGCTGGAGCTGCTCGACCTTCGGATGATCACCGAAGAGGGCCGCGCGGCCGACATCGCCGCCGGCCGGGTCGGCGCCAAGGACAAGGCCCAGCGACGCCTGGAGAGCGCGATCGTCTGGCGCGAGGTCGCCCGCCGTTCCGGCGACGCCGCCATCCTGCGCAAGGCCGCAGCCACCGCCGAAGCGGCCGCCGAGGCTTTCGATCGTGAACGCCGGCCCGACGGCTGGGCCCGCGCCCGCTGCGAGCAGGCGTTCTGCGCCATGCTCGGCGCCGAGGTGTTCGGCGACGAAGGATTGAACGCGGCGGCCGACGTCGCCTTCCGCGAGGCCCGCGCCGCGGCGCGGGGCGGCCTTTCGCTGCCGCTGGCCGACATCGGGATCGCCGCCATCGAGGCGCGCGAACAGATGGCCACCGGCGACGCTCGAGCCGCCCGGGCCGTGGCCCTGCGCTTCGCAGCCCCGATCGCCGGCCTGCAAAGCCTGACCCGGCGTTGCCGCGCGGCCCGCCTGCTGGCGGTCGAGGCGCGCCTGGTGCTGGCCGACATCCTGATCGGTTGGGGCGCGCGGCTGCGCGACGACGACATCCTGGCGCTCGGACGGCAGGAGGCCGATCGAGCCGCCGAAGGGCTGGACCCGGCCTACGAGCCGCTGAGCTGGGCGCGCGCCGGGGCGCTGCGCGGCCAGGCGATGGCGTTGCAGGGCGAGAACGCCGGCGAAGTCGAGGTGCTGGCCCAGGCGGTCGGCGCCCTGGCTGACGTGGTCGGCGAACTGTCGCGCGAGCACAGCCCGCTTGATTGGGCCCGGGTGCAGACGGCGCTGGCCCAGGGCCTGCAGGCGCTGGGCGAGGCGGGCGCCTCGGAGCGCGCCTACGAACAGGCCGTCACCTGCTACGACCGCGCCGCGCATGTGCTGAAGAGCACGCCGGGCCTGTCGCTGCGGGCGTTCGGCGCCTCGAACCGGGCGCTGTGCCTGGCGCGTTCGGCCGAGTTGTCGGGCGACCTGACGGTGCTGGACGCCGCCGAGGCCGCCTTCAAGATCGAACTGGCGGCGATTTCGGCCAAGCGCGAGCCGGCGGCCTGGGCGCTGCTGCAGGTCAATCTGGCCCGCCTCTACGAAGCGCGCATGGACATCACCGGTCTCGACCGCGGCGAGCGGGCGAACGCGGCCATGGCGCTCAACGCCGCCCTCGACGTGTTCGGCGAACTCGGGCTCCGCTCGCTCAGCATTATCGCCGCCGACGCGCTGGAGCGGCTGGCGAACGCGGTCCCCGTCCGACCGGCCCCGTAAGCCTTGCAACCCATGGTCGCTTACGCCAGCATGGCGCGAGCAACCGGGGGGATTGCATGTATCGTGCGGGATTGGCTGCGATCTTGGCGGCGTGCCTGATCGGGGACGCGGCGCAGGCGGGTGAGACGGTCGCCGACTGGCGAAAGAAGCCGACCCCCGAGCAGTTGTTCGCGGTCTGGCCGACCGAAGCCTGGCAAAAGGGCGTCAACGGCAAGGCCGTGATCAGCTGCTTGGTCAGCGTCCAGGGCGCGCTCTACGACTGCAAGGTCCAAGGCGAACAGCCGCAGGGCATGGGATTTGGCGCCGCAGCGATCGCCCTGACGCCGCAGTTCTTGATGACGCCGGCGACGCGCGACGGCAAGCCGGTCGTCTCCAACGTTCAGATCCCCATCAACTTCAGCGGCCTGTCGCCCAGGGTTACTGGCTCGCATCTGCCTGGCGGAGCGATGCCGCCGATGACCCGCAAGGTGGTTTCGAACCTCGTCTGGGATCAGGCGCCGACCTATGCCGAAGTCGCCGCGGTCTATCCGGAAAAGGCCCGGGCCGCCGGCGTCGCCGGCCGCGTCACCCTCCGCTGCACCCTGAAGGCCGATGGCCGCCTGACCACGTGCAGCACCTTGACCGAGGAGCCGCCGCGCATGGCGTTCGGCGCCGCGGCAAAGTCCCTGTTGCCGAAGTTCCAGGCCCCGACGCAGTTCGCAGACGGCAAGCCGATCGCCGGAACCCTGACGCAGGTGCCATTCGTCTTCACGCCGGACATGCTCGATCCTGAGAAGCGGGTCGTCGGCAAGGCGTCGTGGGCCGTGCTGCCTTCGGGAGATGCGATGAGCGCCGGCTATCCTCGCAAGGCGCTGGACGCCGGGGTCGCGCAGGCGCGCGTGACGATGACCTGCGTCACCGGCGCCGGCGGCAATCTCGAGGGCTGCGCGGTGAGCAAGGAAGATCCGGCGGGGCTCGGCTTCGCCGAGGCGGCCCTGGCGCTCTCGGAGTCCTTCCGGATTCGCCCGTGGACGGATGACGGACTGCCGACCATCGGCGGCACGATCAACGTGCCGATCCGGTATCAGGCTCCGACGCCGCCCGCGTCGAAGGAGGGCGCCGCCCCCTAGGCGGCGGCCATGTCGCCGGCTTTGCGGCGCATGCGCCAGAAGCGGATCGTGCGCTGGGCGGCTTCGCGGGGCAGGTTCTCGTAAAGCTCGCCGTACTCGCGCGCGCGGCCCATGGCGTTGGCGTCGCGGTCGAGGATCAGCACCGCGAAGGTCAGGTAGAGCGAGCGCTCGAACCCGGCCGCCTTGCAGACAATCGACAGGGCGTCGAGTTCGCGACGTTCCAGGATCCGGCGGGCGGTGTGGAAGTCGATGTCGGCCAGTTCGCTCAGCGCCACCAGGAACTTGGTGGTCTCCCGTGCGCGCAGGAAGCCGGCGAGCACCTGGGGCGTGATCGCCGCGCGCAGCCGCAGGACGCGGATCTGCTTTTCGGCTTCGGCATAGTCGGAGGGCAGGGCCCCGTCGCGGAACGCCAGCTGCTTGCGGCCGGCGGCGAGGGCGGCGTCCAGCTGGGCCGGATCGACAGCCTCGTTGCGGGCCAGGATTTCGCCGCGCAGCCGGGCCTCGACCACGAAATACATCTCGTTCAGCAGGTCGACAGGCAGCGACTTCCGGGTGACCACCGCCTCATGCAGCGCCGGGTTTTCGACCGCGCGGTCGACCACCATTTCCTGGACCTCGCGCGACATCGCCGCGCCTTCGTTGGCCAGCAGCACGCCCAGGGTGGCGTCGTCGCCCCGCTCGACGATGGCCTCGGACACCGCCTCGGACACGGTCGGCCGCTGCGAGATGGCGCGCAGATGGTCCTGGCCGCGGGTTCGGGCCACTGACAGCAGGTCGTCGTCGGTCAACGCCCGGGAGTTCTCCAGCACCGGCCGGGCGACGTCGATCGAGACGTCGCGGGCCAGGTCGCGCAGCAGCCCCCGCGGCGGGCTGGCGGCGGTCGACATGCGCGCCGCCAGTTCGCCGCGCACGGCCTCTTCCATCTCGCCGGCCAGCTGGCTGAGCACGTCGTCGAACAGCTCGAGCTCCTCGCCGCCGCGCACGTCGTCGCTGGTGAAGAACAGGTCCGTGACCCCGCGCAGCAGCTCGCGCCGGCGCTCGCTGGATGGCTCCTTGGCCATCTCGATCAGGTCGTGAAGCTTGCTGCGGGCCATGTAAGCGTCTTCTTCAGAAGGCGCCCGGACGGGCGTCCGGCGCATCGTCGTCGTCGGTCTTGGCGCTCGGCGGCGCGTCGGGCGGTCCGATCAGCACATAGCGCCCGCCGGCCGGCGGTTCGGGAATCGCGTCCGGGGTCATGCCGTAGCCGCGGTGCACCGAGTAGAGCCGGGGCGCGCCGGCCATGCCGGGCTGGACCATGGCGGCCACCCGTTGCGGCTGGGCCTGCGGTCGGGCCTGCTGCGATTGCGATTGCGATTGCGATTGCGGTTGCGGTTGAGCTTGCGCCGCGGCTGCGGGCTGAGACCATCGCTGCTGCTGCTGCTGCTGCTGCTGCTGCTGCTGCTGCTGCTGCGGCGGCGAGAAGCGCGTTGGTTGCGCGGGGGGCGGCGTGTAGATGCTCGCCGCCGGCTGCACCTTGGCTTGCACTGGAGGCTGCTGCACTTGGACTTGCACTGGCGGCTGCTGAGCGCCGGTGGCGCGCGCCTGCAGCGGCAGCGGAACCTGCGGCTGGAAGGGGGCGTAGGTCGGCTGCTGGCGATAGGGGGCCGGCGACTGCGGCAACGTCACGCCCGCGGTCTGGACGACGGCCTGCTTGTTCGCCCAGCTTAGCGCGCGGCCTTGATAGGCCTCCGCAGAGACCTGGTTGAGGCGGGCGGCGGGGGCCGGCCCATAGCGGTCGCCGGCGGTCTGAGCCGCGGCGGTCAGCGGGCAGGCGAGGCCGACGACGATGGCGAGAACGGCGCGCATGGCGTCAGCGTTAACCGCAAGCCGCTTAAAGCTCGCCTAACGGCTGAGCTTAACGCCCGCGCCACCATGTCAGCCCGACGCGCTCGGCGCGGTCGAGCAGCGCGTGCAGCGCCACCCCCATCAGCCCCAGCACCACCAGGGCCGCGATCATCCGCGCGGTCTGCAGCTTGTTGCCGGCGTCGAGGATCTGCCAGGCCAGGCCCCGCACGCCGCCCGACCCGGCGCCGAACTCGGCGACCACCGCCCCGATGATCGCCAGGCCGGCGCCGACCTTGTGGCCTTCGAGCAGGAACGGCACAGCCGAGGGCAGGCGCAGCCGCATGACCCGCTGCCATCGGCCGGCCCCATAGAGGTCGAACAGGCGCTCGAGGTCCGGATCGGCCGCCCGCAGGCCGGTCACTGCGCCGGAGAAGATCGGGAAGAACGCCACCAGCACCGCCAGGGCGATGATCGCGCGCTCGGGATGGTCGATGCCGGCCCAGATCAGCACCAACGGCGCGATGGCCACGACCGGGGTCACCTGCAGCACGGACGCCAGCGGCCGCACGGCGGCCTCCAGCAGCGGATTGAGGCCCACGATCACCGCCAGGCCGACGGCGATCAGGCTGGCGACGACGAGGGCGATCAGCGCGGTGGACAGCGTGACCCAGGCCGCGGCCGCCAGACTGGGCAGGTTCTCGACCAGAGCGATCGCGACGCCGGACGGCGGCGGCAGGAAGTAGGCCGGAATCCCCATCGCCCGCACGGCGATCTCCCAGGCCGCCAGCAGCGCGGCGACGAGCGCCAGGGGAGCGAGAATGCGGCTCATCGGGCCGCCTCCATGCCTTGGGCCAGCAGTCCT
This sequence comes from Phenylobacterium sp. GW823-FHT02A09, assembly GCF_058797775.1. Taxonomy (NCBI): domain Bacteria; kingdom Pseudomonadati; phylum Pseudomonadota; class Alphaproteobacteria; order Caulobacterales; family Caulobacteraceae; genus Phenylobacterium; species Phenylobacterium sp. GW823-FHT02A09. The sequence goes on from NZ_JBXAJZ010000004.1 coordinate 277,531, forward strand.
GACACCTGCTCCACCGCGGCGCGGAAGACTTCCGAGGTGCGGAAGCCCTGGGGGCGCGGCAGCGGCGCGTCGATCTTGGCGACGCCAGCGAGGCGCCCCGGGCCGCGGGTCAGCACCGCCACGCGGTCGGCCATGTAGACGGCCTCCTCGACGTTGTGCGTCACGAAGACGATCGCCGGTCGCGAGGCGTCCCACAGGCTCAGCACGTCATCGGCCAGGGTGCGGCGGGTGATCTCGTCCAGGGCGGCGAAGGGTTCATCCAGCAGCAGCAGGCGCGGTTCGGTGACCATGGCGCGGGCCAGCGAAGCGCGCATCGCCATGCCGCCCGACAGCGTCGCCGGCCGCGCGGTCTCGGCGCCCGACAGCCCCACGCGCCCCAGCGCTTCGCGTGAGCGCCGACGGGCCTCCTCGGTCGGGGTCCCGCTCAGCTCGAGCGGCAGCGCGACGTTCGCCTGCGCCGTCAGCCAGGGGGCCAGCGTGGGGGCCTGGAACACCACCGCGGTCTCGCCGCGGCCGGGCGTGCGCTCGAGCGTGCCGCGCGTGGGGCCCTCCAGACCGGCCAGCAGCCGCAGCGCCGTGGACTTGCCGCATCCCGACGGCCCGACCAACGCCAGGATCTCGCCGGTCTCCACGCTCAAGTCGATCGGACCCAGCGCCCGACCGCGCCCCGGATAGTCGACCTCGACGTCCTTCAGCGCCGCGAGGGTCACTTCGCGGCCGGCGTCACGAACTGCAGCGTGTAGGCGCTCTTGAAGTCCATGTCCTTGGGATAGACCCCCTGGCTGGACGCGACGTTGAAGAACTCGGCCCAGCGGGCGTCGGTCATGACGCCGACGCCGCCGGCCTGAGCGTCGCCCGAGTCGACGATGCCGTACGACTTCAGCTTCTCGCGGGCCTGGTCGAGGACGTCCTGGGTCATTTCCGGGTTGTCCTTGCGGATCAGCGCGTCGCCGGGCGCGGCGTCGCCGTAGAGATAGCTCTTCCAACCGGCGGCCGAGCCCTCGACGAAGGCTTTCACGGCGGCCGGGTTCTTGGCGATCAGGCTGTCGGGAACCATCACCATGGTCGCGTAGCCAGGATAGCCTTCGTCGGCGAGCAGGAAGACCTTGGGCTTCAGGCCGGCCTGCTTCTCGATGGTGTAGGGCTCGGAGGTGACGTAGCCCTGCTGAACGACGCGCTTGTCGGCCAGGAACGGCGCGGCGTTGAAGGTGTACTTGCGCACCTGGTCGTCGGTGAAGCCGTACTTCGACTTCAGCCACACCCAGAAGGCGGTGACCGAGGCGTCCGACAGCAGGATCGGGCGGCCCTTGAGGTCGGCGATCTTTTCCAGGCCCTGGTCGGGATGAGCGATCAGGACCTGCGGGTCCTTTTGCATCATCGCCGCGACGGCCTTCACCGGGATCTTTTCCTTGGCGAGGTTCATGACAATGAAGCTGTTGGAGCCCATGCCCGCCTCGACCGCGCCGGAGGCCAGCAGTTGCGGCACGTTCACGCCCGGACCGCCCTGGACGATCTGCACGTCCAGGCCGCGCTTGGCGTACTCGCCGGTCGCCACGGCCTGATAGAAGCCGCCCTGTTCGGCCTGGGCGCGCCAGTCGGTTGCGAAACGGATGGTGGTGCGCCCGTCAGGGGCCTTGGCCGCCTCGTCCTTCTGGCTCGGAGAACAGGCGCAGACGAGGGCCGCGAGCGCGGCGGCGGCGAGGCGCAGGAGTTTCATCGACTTCCCCAACTTTCAGCGCGGGGAGCCTAAGCGCAGGCGCGCGCCGTTCCAAGGCCGCGCGACGCTAAAGTTCAGGCCGCGGCGACGCCGCTGATTTCGCCCAGCCAGCGGGTGAGGACGTCGTGCAGGGCCTGGATCTGGATGGGCTTGCCGACCGCTGCGTTCATGCCGGCGCGCAGGCAGGCGGCTTCCATCTCCGGCATCACGTCGGCGCTCATAGCGATGATCGGCACCCCGGCGCAGACGCCGCCCAGGGCGCGGATGGCGCGCGTCGCCTCCAGTCCGTCCATGCGCGGCATGTGTACGTCCATGAGGATCAGGTCGCAGCCGCTGGTCTGAGCGGCGGCCACCGCCTCCTCGCCGTTTTCCGCCAGGATCACCTCGCAGCCGAGCAGGCCGAGGACAGTGGCGCCGAGCTCGCGGTTCATCGGATGGTCGTCGACCAGCAGCACGCGGGCGGCGAGCGGGGCGGCGCTCTGCGCCTCGGCGACTTCGCGCACTGCGCCGGCCGCGCGTGGGGCCGGGAGTTCGAACCAGAAGGTCGCGCCGGCGCCTGGTTTGCTCTCGACGCCGATCTTGCCGCCCATAAGTTCAGTCAGGCCGCGGCAGATCGCCAGGCCCAGACCGGTGCCGCCGTGGGTGCGGCTGACCGAGGAGTCGCCCTGGCTGAAGCGCTTGAACAGCCGCACGGCCTGTTCCGAGGGGACGCCGGGGCCGGTGTCGGTGACGCGAAAGCGCAACAGCAGGCCATCGGCCGTCTCGATAGCCTGGAGGTCGAGCCGCACGCGCCCCTGGTCGGTGAACTTGATGGCGTTGGAGAGCAGGTTGAGCAGGATCTGCCGCACCCGCAGGTCGTCGAGCATCACCGGCGCCTCGACCGGGCCGATGAAGCCGAGCTGAAGATCCAGGCCCTTGCGGCGGGCGGCCTCGGCGACGATGGCCAGGGCGTCCTGGGCGACGCTGCGCGGATTGACCGGCGCGGGCGACAGTTCGACCTCGCCGGCCTCGACTTTCGAGAAGTCGAGGATGTCGTTGACGACGGTCAGCAGCGAGGCGCCGGCGCGGTCGATCAGCGCCAGCTGGCGGCGGGCCGGTTCGGGCAGGTCGTCGCGCTTGAGCAGCACCTCGGTGAAGCCGACGATCGAGCTCATCGGGGTACGGATTTCGTGGCTCATGGTGGCCAGGAATTCGGTCTTCGCCTGACCGGCCGCCATGGCGCGGCCCTGGGCGGCGCGGGCGATGCGCGTGCGGCTGGCCCAGAGCCGCTTCATCCGCTTCTGGTCGGCGATCACCATCGCGGTGGCCAGGCTGGTGAAGAAGTTGATGGCGATCAGGAACTGCAAGCTGCGCGTGCGTTCGGCCAGGCTCCAGGTCGCGCCGTTGATCGGCGCGGGCAGGGTGACGATCAGGCTGGAGAGGACGACGGCCATGATCATCGCGCCGACCGCCGCGCCGCGCGGTCCAAGCCGGAAGGCGAGCAGGGCCATGAGCGGGAAGAGCAGCAGCGACAGCGGGAAACGCACGGGGAGGAGCGTGACGAAGCTCATCGCCGCGACCAGGCTGTAGAGGCAGAGCTGTTCGGCCGGCGACCGGCGGAAGTCGCGGATCATGTCCGGGCGCACGACCATCAGGCAGGCCGGCAGCATGATCGCCATGCCCAGGGCGTGGCCGTAGAACCAGCCAGATAGCACCGTGTTGAAGCTGCGGCCGTACAGCGTGAAGACGTCGGCGGCGAGGATTGCGGTCAGGCCGGTGGCCGGGGCGACGGCCAGCAGCAGCAGGCGCGTCACCCGGGCCATGCTGGTCAGCCGCATGGTCTCGCCGCAGAATTTTCGCGCCAGCCAGGCGGTGGCGGCGGCTTCGCCGATGGTCAGCGCCGGAAACGTGGCTGCGGCCACCGGCGGATTGCCGACGACCAAGTTGTAGGCGAACTGCACGGCGAAGCAGGCGAAGGCGGCGGCCAAGCCCCAGCGCCGCGGCAGCAACAGGAAGCCCGCCGCCAGAATGCCGCCGGCCAGCCAGATCGTGGCGATGCCGCCGCCCTCGCGGGTCAGGTTCAGGCTGAACGCCATGCTCGCGCCGTAGGCCACAGCCACGCCGCTGGCGAGCGCCAGATTGTAGAACCAGGTCCGAGCCGTCATGGGTTTCCCGCGCGTCTCGGCGATGCTGCGCCCGCTGTGGACACCAAACGCTTAAGGCGTGGGCGGAACGGGACGGTATGTCGCAGGCGCCCGGAAAATGGGCGAGGTCGATAGCAAGAGGGCGACGCTGCGGTCACCCGCAGCATCGCCCCCTCATCCAGATCCCCTGGGATCCATGCCTCGAGCTCGACCCCGGGACGACGTGGCGTGGGGGTTCCCCACCGGGTTCCGTCGTTGTCCAGGCGCCGTCTGGAGGAGGGGTTCCAGGTCGCCCTGGTTCCTATCCTCGCCGTCCGCCCGCTCGGCGAACCGGTCCCCCGTTCGCCCGCGCCGCAGCTCCCCTCGGCCTCTTGACGGTCTCACCGGCGTTGCCGTGACGCAACTTCCGCGCGCTGCGGGCCTGTGCGCGACCTTGGGTGAAATGGTTAACAAGTTGTGCGCAACCTGGGAGTCGACGTGCGCCCGGCCCTTTCCGGAGCAAGGGTTGCTCGACGGTCCACAGAATTGGGCTGCGGAAGGCGCCCTAGCGCTAACCCTGTTGCCGGACGACGAACTATGCGACCTCCTGCAGGTCGAGGTTGCGAAGCAAGGAGCGGTTCGGTGCACGCGCGGTTCGGATGGGGAGTGACGCTGGCGGCGCTGGCGCTGGCCCAGGGCGCGCACGCCGACATGAGCGATGGCGCGCTCAACCCGCGCGAACGCCGCGCGGTCGCCGCCAGCGGTCTCCCGGCGGCCTCGGTGGTCTATGCCAAGTCCGACCTCGTGGTGGCGATCCGCAACCGCGGGACGCCGAGCGACGGCGGCGGCGTGTTCGAAGGCGTCGTCCTGCAAGGGGAGGTCATCTCGGACGAGGCCGAGCGCGTGATCGGCTACCGCTCCATGCGCTCGACCGTGAACGTCGATTGCGTGCGACGTCGGGACATGGTGGTCAAGATGACCGTCTTCACCGAACCGCAGGCCAAGGGCGTGGCGATCAACCGCCATGTTCCCGGCGGCTGGGTGCAGCCCTCGCCGGACGCCTACCTGGCGCAGGTGATCCGCGCGGTCTGCGGACCGGCGCCGCAGATCGCCGCGGCGCCCCCCGTGTCGGAAAAGCCCGTCCCCTCCAAGCCCGCGCCGAAGGCCGCGCCGGCCAAATCCGCCAAGCCTGCGAAGAGCGCGCCGGCGGCGGTCGTCGAGGTTCCGCCAAGCCCGCCGGCCGGACCGCCGGTTCCCAGCGAAGAGGCGCCGATGCGCACGGCGGTCGAGGCGCGCCGGATTCGGCCCGCGAGCGCGGCGCTCGCGGCCGTGCCGGCGACTCCGCCCGTAGCGGCCGCATCGGCGGAAGCGGCGTCGCGGCCGGCGCTCGACCTGCGCCCCTTGACCCCGGCGGCGGTGCGCGAAGGGAGCGCCCGGCCCGCGCCGACCCCGGCTCGCGCAACGGCCCCGGCTTCAAAGCCCAAGACCGCCGGCAAGGTCGCCGTGCAGATCGCCGCCGCAGCCAGCGAGCCGCAGGCGCGCGAGGCCCTGGCCAAGATCAAGGGCAAGGTGACGCCGCCGCTCGCCAGCGCCGTGCGCAGCGTCGTGGTCGACGGTAAGACCTTCCATCGGGCGCTGGTGACCGGGTTCCAGACCCGGGCTGAAGCTCAGGCGTTCTGCAACGGCCTCAAGGGCGACTGCTTCATCCGCTAGCGGGCCAGGGCCTCGCGGCGCTCTTCCAGCTCCAGCCACTCTTCCTCGGACGCGGAGAGCTCTTGTCGCGCGGCCTCCAGGGCGGCGTTGAGCTTGGCGAATCCGGCCGGATCGCGGGTGTAGAGGTTCGGATCGGCCATGTCGGCTTCGAGCTTGGCGATCTTGCCGGGCAGGGCGGCGATGGCCGCGTCCAGTTCCTGCAGACGGCGCTGGTCCTTGTAGGACAGCTTGCTGGGCTTCGGCGGCTCGGCGCGCGGGGCGGCCGGCTTCGGCGCGGCGGGCGCCTGGGCCGCGCCATCGGCGACGGATTTGAAGAAGCCCGGGTTCTGCGAGAGGAAGTCCTGCCAGCCGCCGGGGGTCTCGACGACCTTGCCGTGACCGTCGAGCGCGATGGTCGAGGTCGCCAAGCGGTCGACGAAGTCGCGGTCGTGGCTGACCAGGATCAGGGTGCCCTCGTAGTCGGCCAGCAGGTCCTCCAGCAGGTCCAGCGTGTCCATGTCGAGGTCGTTGGTCGGCTCGTCCAGCACCAGCAGGTTGGCGGGCGTGGCCAGGGCGCGGGCAAGCAGCAGGCGGTTGCGCTCGCCGCCCGACAGACTGCGGACCGGTTGGCGCAGCTGGTTGTCGGTGAACAGGAACTCCTTGGCGTAGGCCGCCACGTGCTTGGGCTGCCCGCGAACCATGACCTGGTCGCCGCCCAGCGGCGTCAGCACGTCGCGCAGCGTCATCTCGGGCTTCAGATCGACGCGGCCCTGATCGATGTAGGCGATCTCCAGGTTCACCCCGAGGTTCACCGAGCCGGTGTCGGGCGGCAGTTCGCCCAGCAGCAGCTTGACCAGGGTGGTCTTGCCTGCGCCGTTCGGCCCGACGATGGCGACGCGGTCGCCGCGCAGGATTCGGGTCGAGAAATCCTTGACCAGGGTGCGGTCGCCGAACGCCTTGGCGATGTTCTTGACCTCGGCGACGCGCTGGCCCGAAAGGCCCGACGAGGCCAGGCCCATCGAGAGGTCGCCGCGCACCTCGCGCATGCGCTCGACCTTGGTCTTGCGCAGCTCCATCAGCGCCCGGCGGCGGCCCTCGTTGCGAGCCCGGCGGCCGGTGACGCCCCGGCGCAGCCAGTATTCTTCCTTCTCCAGCTGCTTATCGAGCCGGCGGCCCTCTTCGGCTTCGGCGGCCAGGATGCGCTCGACCCACTCGTCGAAGGCGGCGAACCCCTTTTCAAGACGGCGGACGCGGCGGTGTTCCAGCCAGAAGCAGCGGTTGGTGACGCGCTCCAGGAAGGCGCGGTCGTGGCTGACGATGACGAGCGCCGACCGCGTGGCGGCGAGTTCCGCCTCCAGCGTCTCGATCGCCAGGATGTCGAGGTGGTTGGTCGGCTCGTCCAGCAGGATGACGTCCGGCTCTTCGGCGAAGGCGCGGGCGAGCGCGGTGCGGCGGATCTCGCCTCCCGACAGGCCCTTGGCGGGCTTGGCCGGGTCGATGCCGAACAGCTCGAGCGCCGCTTCGCCGCGGTGCGGCTCGGCCCCGCCGGCGATCACGTAGTCGAGCAGCGTCTCGCCGACGATGTCCGGCTCCTGCGGCACGTAGGCGATGCGGATCGACGGCTGGACCGTGCGCTCGCCCTCGTCGGCGGCGATCAGGCCGGCCAGGATCTTCAGCAGCGTCGACTTGCCCGCGCCGTTGCGGCCGACCAGGCAGGCGCGCGAGCGCGGCTCGACGGCAAGGTCGACGCCGTCGAACAGCATCTTCGGACCGTCGGCGAGGCGGACGTCCTTGAGGGCGAGAACGGGGGGCTTCATGGGCGCCTGCACATATAGGGAGCCGCGCGCCGAGGCGACCCCTCAGTTCGGCGCAGGCTCGATGTCCGGCTCGACGACGTCCGGTATCGGCAATTGCGGGATCGGCTGCGGCGGCGGGGCGACGTCGCGCTCGGTCGTCTCGAAATCGTAGGCCAGGCCCTCGTAGAAGCCGTTGCGGGGGTCGTCCTCGTACACCGGCTCGGGGTCGGGCAGCAGCCATTCGAACTCGCGGCTCGGCAGGTTCATGTGGGCCGTGACCATGTAATCCTTCCAGATGGCGGCGGCGACCTGGCCGCCCGTCACCTGGTTCATGGGCCGGTCGTCGTCGTTGCCGACCCAGACCCCGGCGACATAATCCGGCGTGAAACCGATGAACCAGGCGTCGCGGAAGTTCTGGCTGGTCCCCGTCTTGCCCGCCGCCGGCCGCCCGAAGTTGGCCCGCGTCCCGGTCCCGTTAGTCACCACCTTCTGCATCATCTTCACCATCATGCTGGCCCAGTGGATGTCGTAGGCCGGCACGGGCGACGAGGTCTGGTGGGTGTAGATCACCTGACCGTCGGCGGCCTGGATCTGCGCCACGATGTACGGCCGCAGTCGGTTCCCGCCCGTCTGGAAGACCTGGTAGGCCGAGGTCATCTCGATGAGCGGCACCTCGTAGGCGCCCAGCGACACCGAGAGGTTCGGGTTCGGCGGCAGGGTGCTGATGCCGAAACGACCGGCCAGATTGGCGATCGCAGCCGGGCCGACTTCCTGGCCGAGCTGGACGGCCACGGTGTTGAGCGAGCGGGCGAGGGCGGACTCGACAGTCACGGTTCCCGCGTACTTGCCGCCGTAGTTCTTGGGCTCCCAGTCGCCGATCTTCACGGGCTCGTCGACGCGAGTGTCGGTGGGCAGCACGCCCTTTTCCAGCGCCGCAGCGTAGATGAACGGTTTGAAGCTGGAGCCTGGCTGGCGCTTGGCCTGGACGGCGCGGTTGAAGACGCTCTTGGTGTAGTCGACGCCGCCGACCATGGTCCGGATCGCGCCGGTCGAATCCAGGGCGATCATCGCGCCCTGGCTGGCGCCGCTGGACTTGCCGTCGACCTCGATGATCCGCCGCAGCACCTGGGCGCCGGCCGACTGCAGGCGCGGATCGATGGTCAAGGTCACGTTGAGGTCCGGCGAGTTCTCGCCGACCATCCGCAGCACCTCAGCCTGGGCGTAATCGATGAGGTAGCCGTTGTCGCCTTCGTTGGCCAAGGCGGTGGCGGCGAGCTTCGGAGGCGCGGCTAGGGCGGCGCGCATCTCGGCCTCGCTGATCCAGTTCTCGCCGCGCATCCGCTCGAGCACCAGACGCTGGCGTTGCAGCGCCTTGTCCATGTTGCGGTGGAGCGCCATCCGCGACGGGGCCTTGGGCAGCGAGGCCAGCAGCGCGGCTTCCGAGAGGTTCAGCTGCGTGGCGGGCTTGCCGAAATAGGTGCGCGAGGCGCCGTCGAGGCCAAAGGTGTTGGCTCCGAAGTAGATGCGGTCGAGATAGAGCTCGAGCACCTCGTCCTTGGTCAGCATCTGCTCCAGCTTGTAGGCGAGCGCCGCCTCCTGGATCTTGCGCTTCAGGTTCTGCTCGGGGCTGAGGAACATGCCCTTGGCGAGCTGCTGGGTGATGGTCGAGCCGCCTTCGACGACGCGGCCGGCCTTCTGGTTGGCGCGCGCGGCCCGGGCGATGGCCCAGGGATCGACAGCGCCATGCTGGTAGAAGCGCCGGTCCTCGGCCGCCAGGAACGCCTTGGGGACATAGTCGGGCAGGGCCGCCAGCCGCACGTTCTCGCCGTACTGCGGGCCGCGCGAGGCGATGAACTGGCCGTTCATGTCATAGAACTTGATCGCCGGCGCCCGGGTGGTGGCGTAGATTTCCTGGCGGGTCGGGACCTGCGGCAGGTCCTGCAGGTAGGTCTTGTTGATATGGTTCCAGGCCACGCCGGCGGCGATCAGGCCGGCGACGACCAGCACCAGCATCGCGACGGCGGTCCACTTGAGCACCGCCCACAACAGCGACCGCCCGCCACGCTTGCCTTTAGGCGACGAACCGGTCAGGTCAGCCTCAGGCGGCTCCCGGCGCTGGCCGAAAGGCGTCTTTGCGCGGTTAGGGTCGTTGTTGTCGTCGGTCACGGGTAATCTGGGGCGGCTGAATTTGGATTGTGTAGGGCGCCTGTAGCATGGCTTCGAGGCCTTTCTGGGAAACGAAGTCCCTCGAGCAGATGACGGTGCGCGAGTGGGAGAGCCTGTGCGACGGCTGCGGGCTCTGCTGTCTGGTGCGCTTCGAGGACGAGGACACCGGCGAGGTCTTTCCCACCCGGGTGCACTGCAAGCTCTTCGACTCCGAGCGCTGCACGTGCACGAACTATCCCGAGCGCAAGAAGTACGTGCCCGACTGCATCAAGTTGACGCCGCAAAACATCGACGCGCTGCAGTGGATGCCGCTCAGCTGCGCCTATCGTCGCATCAACGAAGGACGAGGCCTGGCGTCGTGGCACCCGCTCGTGTCGGGCGATCCGGAGAGCGTGCACACGGCCGGCGTTTCGATCCGTGGCGAAACCATCAGCGAGGAAACGTTGGAGGATCCGGAGGACGCCATCCAATATGCGGCGTGGGATCTTCTGGAGGAGCGCGGCGGAGACTAGTTGCGGCTCCCTGGTTGTGGTAAATATGTCACAATGAGGCTTGCGCCGTCCGCCAAACGGCCTAATTGAGTGCCCCGTAGTTATCTCCCCGAAGTTTTGAGAGGTCCCTTCCTTGGCGCGCGACCCCTATCAGGAGCTGGGCGTCTCTCGCGGCGCGAGCGCTGACGAGATCCGCAAGGCGTTCCGAAAGCTCGCCAAGCAGCACCACCCTGACACCAACCCCGGCGACAAGGCCGCCGAAGAGCGCTTCAAGCAGGTCAGCGCCGCCTTCGACATCCTGGGCGACGCCGAGAAGCGCAAGAAGTTCGACGCCGGCGAGATCGACGCCGATGGCCGCGAGACCATGCGCGGCTTCGGCGGCGGCGGGGGGCCGTTCGGCCAGCAAGGCAGCCCGTGGGGCGGCCAGGGCCGCTACTCCGAGACCATGGAGGGCGGCGACCTCGGCGACCTGTTCAGCGAGATCCTCGGTCGGCGCGGGGGCGGCGGAGGCGGCTTCGGCGGGTTCTCCCAACGCGGCTCCGACGTACGGGCCAAGCTGGAGATCGACCTGGAGGAGGCGATCCACGGCGCCAAGAAGCGCATCGCCTTCTCGGACGCCCGAACGATCGACGTCACCATTCCGAAGGGCGCCGAAGAAGGCCAGACCCTGCGCCTGAAAGGCCAGGGCTCGCCGGGCCGCGGCGGACCGGGCGACGCGTTCATCGAACTGGTCATGCGGCCGCACCCGATCTTCCGCCGTGAGGGCGAGGCGTTGGTGATGGATCTTCTGGTCTCGATCCCCGACGCGGTGCTCGGCGGCAAGGTCGAGGCCCGCACGCCGGACGGCGCGGTCACCCTGACCATTCCGAAGGGCGCCAACAGCGGCCAGTCGCTGCGTTTGAAGGGCAAGGGGCTGTCGGACAGCCGGGGCAAGCGTGGCGATCTGCTGGCGCGCATCGTACTGATGCTGCCGGACAAGCCGGACCAGGAGCTCGAAAGCTTCGCCGAGCGTTGGCGAAAAGAGCGTCCGTACACGCCCAAGAAGAAGTAGTTTTCGCCGCCGCCAGTGACAGCGTCGGCGCGGGCCTTCATAAACCCCGTATTCAGGCCCGGTTCAGTGATCTGGATCTAATGCTGCGGTTCATGAAACGCCTCCTTGTCATCGCCGCGTTGCTGGTCGCCGCACCCGCGGCCGCCCAGCCGTACCCTGACTACGGCCGCCCGTCCTATGGCGGCAGGCATGATCAGGATGCGGCCCGCGACGCGGTGCGCGGCGGGCGGCAGGTGCCGCTGTCGCAGGTGATCGCCAACATCGCTTCGCGCACGCCGGGCCGTCAGCTCAACACGACCCAAGGCGACGCGGGCGGACGCCCCGCCTACTTCGTGCAGTGGCAGACCAACGACGGCCGCGTGATCATCTTCGTGGTCGACGCTCAGAGCGGCCAGATCATCTCGCGCCAGGGCGGCTAAGGAGTTCCATGCGTATTCTATTGGTCGAGGACGATCCGGACCTGTCGCGCCAGCTGAAGGCGGCGCTCGGCGACGCCGGCTATGCGGTGGACCACGCCGCAGACGGCGAGGAGGCCCAGTTCCTCGGCGAGACCGAGCCCTACGACGCGGTGATACTGGATCTCGGCCTGCCCAAGGTCGACGGCGTGTCGGTGCTGGAGCGCTGGCGGCGTGAGAGCATGGCCGTGCCGGTGCTGATCCTGACCGCGCGCGGCGCCTGGAGCGAAAAGGTCGCCGGGTTTGACGCCGGCGCCGACGACTACCTGACCAAGCCGTTCCACACCGAGGAGCTGCTGGCGCGGCTGCGGGCGCTGCTGCGCCGCTCGGCCGGACACGCGGCCCCCAGCCTGTCGCTAGGCGGCCTGCGTCTCGACCCGCGTGCGGCCCGCGCCAGCGTCAATGGTGAACCGCTGCGCCTGACGTCGCTGGAATACCGCCTGCTTCACTACCTGATGATGCATCAGGGCCGGGTGATCAGCCGCACCGAACTGGTCGAGCATCTCTACGACCAGGACTTCGATCGCGACTCCAACACCATCGAGGTGTTCATCGGCCGCCTGCGCAAAAAGATCGGCGCCGACCGGATCGAAACCGTCCGCGGACTGGGCTATCGCCTGACCGCTCCGGCCGAGGAACTGGGGGGCGGGGCGGCCGGCTCGTGACCATGCCGAACCTCGGCCAGCCTTCGCTCGTCCGGCGGCTGGTGATCCTGGCCGCGGGCTGGAGCCTGGCCGTTCTGGTGGTCTGCGCCCTGGTGTTGGCGTTGCTCTTCCAGCAGGCGGCGCTGCGCCGCTTCGACCAGGGCCTTTCGGAGCTGATCGACAACCTGACCGCCGGCACCACCATCGCCGAGAAGGGCGAGGTCGTAGCGCCGGCCCTGACCGACCTGCGGGCCCTACGCGCATTCTCCGGCAAGTATTGGCAGATCGCCGAACCGGGTGAGGGCGGCAAGCTGCGGGTGTTGGTGCGTTCGCGCTCGCTCTGGGACAGCGAGCTGAAGTCGCCGGCGGACATCGTCGGCCGCCTGGACGCCAAGCCTGGCCAGCCGGTCTCCTACGACACGTTCGGTCCGCTCAACGAGCCGCTGCGGGCGATGGCCACCCAGGCCAAGCTGCCGGGCCGCGCCGCGCCGGTGGTGTTCATGGCCGCCGAAGACCGCAGTCCGGTCGACCGCGACGTGCGGGGCTTCGTCACCGCGACCGCCATCGCCTTCGTGCTGCTGGCGGTCGGCATGATCGCCGCGGTGGTCATCCAGGTCCGGGTCGGCCTCAACCCGCTGTTCGCGCTGCGCCGCGAAGTGGCGTCGGTGCGGCGTGGCAAGGCCGAGCGGGTCCAGCGCGCCTATCCGAGCGAACTGTCGCCGCTTGCCGACGAACTCAATGCGCTGATGGCGCACAACCAGGAGGTCGTTGAGCGCCAGCGCACGCACGTCGGCAACCTCGCTCATGCGCTGAAGACCCCGCTGTCGGTGATGTTGACCGAGGCGCGCCAGACCGGCGGTCCGCTCGCCGAGGTCGTCGAGGGCCAGGCGGAGGCGATGCGCATGCAGGTCGATCACCACCTGCGTCGGGCCCGCGCGGCGGCGCGCACCCAGGGATCGGGGGAGCGAACCTCCGTGGCTGACGTCCTCGACGAACTCTCGCGCACCCTGGAGCGGATCTTCGTCGACAAGGGCGTCGAGATCGACTGGGACGCCGACGACGACCTCTATTTCCTCGGCGAGCGTCAGGACCTGCTGGAGCTGGCCGGCAACGCGATGGAGAACGCCGGCAAGTGGTGCAAGGCGAAGGTCCGGGTCCGCGCCGGCGCCGCGCCGGGCGAGCGCCTGCGCCTGACGGTCGAGGACGACGGCGAAGGGCTGACCCCGCAGGAGCGCGAAGCCGTCGTGCGCCGCGGGGCGCGGCTGGACGAAAGCGCGCCGGGTTCGGGCCTGGGGCTGTCGATCGTCGACGAACTGGCGCGGGCTTATGGCGGCTCGCTGAAGTTGGGCGAGGCCCGGCTTGGCGGACTTCTGGTCGAGTTGGACCTGCCGCGGGCTGAGGCCTGATTTTGCAGGACTTTTCGTAAAGCCTTAACTCGCCGGCGCCATGGTCTGGCCGTGCGGGAGAAGTGCGCCTGCAGTGGAGCGTCTTCCCATATGGCCGGCCTGCCCGACGCCAAGATCGACATCGTCCGCACCCTTGTGGCCGGGGCGCCTGACAAGGTGATCAGCGGCCTGCGCAACGCGCTCGCGGCGGCGGAAGGCGACACCGCCCTGGCCGGCGTGCGCCGGGTGGTCGAGGCCGAGGTCGCCGAGCGCACGTTGCGGAACAAGGTCCTGCAGCCCATTGCGCCGCTGTTCGTCGACCGCAGAGGCGATCCCGAGCGTCTGGCCTTCCCGCCACGCGCGCTGTCGATGCTGTGGCGGGGGCTGCGCGACGTCGCGGCCGAGGACGTGGCGGCTGCAGCCCTGGTCATGGCGGACTATGAGCCGGGCGTGACCTCGCATGAGGCCTTCGACCGACTGACCGCACGCTTGGTCGAGGAAATGGATGTCCGCACTCAGCGCGACATCGTCGCGGGGCTGGACGTCGTCGAGGCCGATCGCGCGGGCGGGGAGGCGGCTCTGCGCGCCTGCCTTGTCATGTCGCCGGTCGTTCGCCGGGCGACCGAAAAGCTGCCCGAGTGGATCAGCCGCACCACCCAGGAGCGGGCGGCGGCGGCGCGGCTGGCCTATCGCGACGCCTGCCGGGCGGGTGAAGACGCCGGTCCGCGGTTCTTCGAGATGCTGGGCGCGCAACTCGCCGAGCCCTGGACCATATTGCGGATCGTCTCAGCCGTGATGGATCACCCGACCGAAAGCTATCTCTCTGGGTCGGAGCTCGCGGTGTTCGCGACCCGGCTGATGGAGTCGGTCGACGCCAATCTGAGGGCGGTGGCGGCGTTCGACCTGAATGGAGGCGCGGCGACAGGTGAGGCCGCCGCGGCCACGGTCGAGATTCTGACCCTGCAGGTCACCGAGCTGGAAAACGCCATCGACCTGGCGCGCGAGGGTGGCTGGGGCGGGCGGATTCAGAAGCAGAAGCAGTCGCTGGCCTCGGTCGTCGAAAAGCGCCTGCGAGAGCTGCCGCGGCTGCAGGCGGCGGCGCTGCCGAGCCAGAAGGTGCGGGTGGCGCGGGCCCTGATCTCCGAACCGGAGCTGAGCTCGCCGCCGGATCAAGGCCAAGTCGAGCGTTGCCGAAGCCTGCTCAGCTTCGCCGAGGGCATTCGCGCGAGCGCCAACTACGGCGGGTTCGCCTCCACCCGCGCCAAAGTGATGGAGGCCGCCGGCGAGGCGCTCGACCAATACGTCGAGGACGTGCTGCTCCGTGTGCGGGAGGGCGAGGCGCCGGATCGCGAGATCGCCGCCCTGAAGCTGCAGGTCGCCGCCGAGTTCGCCGGTCTGATCCACGAACCGCGGGCGAGAGAAATCGTACGCCGGCGCGCGGCGAGCGCGTTCGGGGCGGTCACGGCGCCGCGACCGGCCTGGGAAGACCCGGCCCGGCCGCTCTAAACTCTGCTTGAAACTGGGCCTGCGCCGATCGGACCTGTGGAACTGACGGCGTCTTTCGGCTAAAGCCGCGCCATGATCGCGTTCTGGGTGGTTGCGGGCGTGCTTTCTGCGCTCTGCGCTGGTCTCGTCCTCTGGAAATCGGCTCGCGCGGCGGCGCTCGCAGGCGCCGATGATCCGACCGCGGCGGTCTACCGACGCCAATTGCGCGAAATCGATGACCTCGCCGAGCGCGGGCTCATCCCGGCGTCCGAACGCACGATCGCCCATGCCGAGGCGGCGCGCCGCCTGCTGGGGGCCTCCGACGCCAAGAGCGCGCCGTGGTCGGTCGATGTCTCGCAGCGCAAGATCGTGCTGGCGTTCGCCGCCCTGACGCCGCTGCTGGCGCTGGGCCTCTATTTCGCCGTCGGATCGCCGGGAATGGGCGACCAGCCGTTCAAGGCGCGCGTCGCCGCCTGGCGCGCCGCCGATCCCTCGGAACTGACCCCGCCGGAAATGGCGGTGGTGCTGAAGTCGCTGATCGCCGAGCGCGGCGGCGACCCCGACGCCTATGGTTTCCTGGCCCAGGCCGAGATGGCGTCCGACAATCCCGACGCCGCCGCGCGCGCCTTGCGCCGTGCGATCGAGTTGACCCCGAACCGCGCCGATCTCTGGGAAGGGCTCGGCGAGGTGCTGGTCGTCCAGGCGCAAGGAGAGGTCTCGCCCCGGGCGCAGCGCGCCTTCCAGGAAGCGCTGAAGCGTGACCCGAAGTCGGTCAGCGCCCGCTTCCACCTTGCCCGCGCCCAGGTCGCCGGCGGCCAGCGCGCCGAGGGCCTTGCCGCCTGGCGCGCGCTCGCCGCGGACCTGCCGGCGACCGATCCGCGCCGCGCCGCCGTGCAGCAGGTCATCGCCGAGGCGGAAGGCGCGCCGGCGCCGAAGTTCGACAACGACCAGATGGCCGCCGTGCAAGGGATGGTCGCGAGCCTCGCCGCCAAACTCGAAGCCGAGCCGGATGATCCGGAGGGCTGGGTGAGGCTGGTCCGCTCCTACGCCGTGCTCGGCGACGCCGCCAAGCGCGATGCGACTTTGACGGAAGCCAAGGCGCGCTACGCCGGCAAGGCCGATATTCTCAAGGCCCTGGACCTGGCGGCGAAGACGGAACCGATGCGATGAGCGGCTGGCTGCCCAAATCCCCGAAGGCGCGCCGACGCCTCTATCTGGTCGCGGCCATCGCGCCGGTGCTGGCGCTCGCCGTCAGCCTGACGCTGTGGGGCCTCTCGGACTCCATCTCGTTTTTCTATACCCCGGCCCAGGCGGCCGAGGCCAAGCCGCCGGTCGGCCGCTCGATCCAGTTGGGCGGGCTCGTGCAGCCGGGCAGCGTGGTCAAGCATCCGGACGGCCGCGTGGAGTTCGTCGTCGCCGATCAATTGGCCACCACCAAGGTCAGCTATTCGGGCGATCTGCCGGACCTGTTCCGCGAAGGGCAGGGAATCGTCGCCACCGGCGCGTTCCAGGCCGACGGTGGTTTCAAGGCCAAGCAGGTGCTGGCCAAGCACGACGAGAAGTACATGCCGCGCGAGGTCGCCAAGGCGATCAAGGAGCAGGGCGAGTGGCGTGGCGAAGGCGCGCCGCCGCCCAGCTATTCGGCGGAACCGGCCGCGCGATGATCGTCGAGATCGGGGCGTTCTCACTGGCGCTGGCCCTGGCGCTGTCTGTCGCTCAAGCGTTTGTCGGCGGTCTGGCGCGCTGGCGCCGTTCGCCGGTGATGGCCGGCGCCGGGCAAGGCGCGGCGATCGGCGCCTTCGTCGCGCTGCTCGTCGCCTTCGCGGCGCTGATGTACGCGTTCGTGACGTCGGACTTCTCGGTCGCCAACGTCGCGGCCAACTCGCATACCGCCAAGCCGCTGCTCTATCGGGTGGCTGGGACCTGGGGCAGCCACGAGGGCTCGATGTTGCTGTGGTGCCTGGCCCTGACCGGCTGCGGCGCGGCCGTCGCGGTCTATGGCCGCGATCTGCCGGCGGGGCTCAAGACCCTGACCATCTCGGTGCAAGGCCTGCTGGGCGTGGTGTTCCTGGCTTACACAGTCTTCGCCTCCAACCCGTTCAATCGCGTGATCAACGCGCCGGTGGAGGGCCGCTCGCTCAATCCGCTGCTGCAGGACCCGGCGCTCGCCTTCCATCCGCCGGCGCTCTACGTCGGCTATGTCGGCATGTCGGTGGTGTTCTCGTTCGCGGTCGCCGCCCTGATCGAGGGCCGCGTCGATGCGGCCTGGGCGCGCTGGGTGCGCCCCTGGACCCTGGCGGCCTGGAGCGCCCTGACTGTCGGCATCACGCTAGGCTCGTTCTGGGCCTACTACGAGCTCGGTTGGGGCGGCTGGTGGTTCTGGGATCCGGTCGAAAACGCCAGCTTCATGCCCTGGCTGATCGCCGCAGCGCTGCTGCATTCGGCCATCGTCACCGAAAAACGCGGCGCGCTGGCCGGCTGGACCGTGTTTCTGGCGCTGGCGGCCTTCACCTTCTCGATGCTCGGCGCCTTCCTGGTGCGCTCCGGCGTGCTGACCTCGGTGCACGCCTTTGCGGTCGATCCGACCCGCGGCGTGCTGCTGCTGACCATCCTCGGCGTCACGGCCGGCGCCGGTTTTGCGCTGTTCGCCTGGCGCGCGCCGCTGTTCGCGCGCGGCGGCGTGTTCGCCCCGGTCAGCCGCGAGAGCGCGCTGGTGCTGAACAACATCCTGCTGGCGGCGGCCACCGCCACCGTGCTGCTGGGCACGCTCTATCCGCTGATGCGGGAGGCTGCGACCGGCGAGGCGATCTCGGTCGGCCCGCCGTTCTTCAACCTGACCTTCACGCCGCTGATGGCCGCCCTGGCGATCCTGCTGCCGGCCGGGCCGCTGTTGGCCTGGAAGCGCGGCGACCTGAACGGCGTGGTTCAGCGCCTGTGGTTGGCGGCGCTGATCGCGGTCGGCTGCGGCCTGGCCGCCTACGCCCTGATCAGCCCGCGCAAGGCGTTCTCGGCGGCCGGGGTGGCGATGGGCGCCTGGCTCGTGATCGGGGCGCTGGTCGAACTGGCCGAGCGGACCCGCATGTTCCGAGCCTCGGCGGCCGAAACCTGGCGACGCCTTGTCGGCCTGCCGCGTGGGGCGTGGGGCATGACCCTGGCGCATCTGGGCCTCGGCGTCTTCGTGCTCGGGGCCTGCTTCGAGACCGGCTGGAAGCTTGAGGCCGCCGAGACCCTGCCGATCGGCGGGCGTTTGAACATCGGCGAGTACAGCCTGGTGCTCGACGACATACGCGGCGTCGAAGGTCCGAACTACGAGGCCGAGCGCGGCCTGCTGCGCGCCTTCAAGGGCGACACCCAGATCTGCGCGCCCAAGCCCGAGCGCCGCTTCTACCCGGCCGGCGGCCAGACCACGACCGAGGTCGCGATCTGCACGCGCGGTCTCGATCATCTCTATGTCGTGCTCGGCGAGCGTCGCGACGCCGCCGGCGAGCCGGTCTGGCTGGTCCGCGGCTATTGGAACCCCTGGGCGCTGCTGATCTTCATCGGCCCCGGCATCATGGCGCTGGGCGGCGTAGTTTCGCTGTCCGACCGCCGGCTGCGCCTGGGCGCCGGGCGCAAGCAGCAGGCGGTGGCGGCGTGAAGCGGCTGGCGGCGATCCTGGGCGCGGTGCTCTGCATCGCCGCGGCGTCCGACCCGGCCGAGCGGCTGCCCGATCCGGCGCAGGAAGCCCGCGCCCGCGAGTTGTTCCGCGAGGTTCGCTGCCTGGTCTGCCAGAACGAGTCGATCGACGATTCCAACGCCGAGCTGGCGGCCGATCTGCGCCGCCTGGTGCGCGACGAGGTCAAGGCCGGCAAGACCGACGACGAGGTCCGCAAGCACCTGACCGATCGCTACGGTGAGTTCGTGCTGCTCAAGCCGGCCTTCTCGCTGGGCAACGCCGCGCTCTGGGGCGCGCCGCTGGCGGTGGTGCTGCTGGGGCTCTGGCTGCTGTTCCGTACCCTGCGGAACCGGCCGGCCGACGAGGCGCTAGCGCCCGAGGAAGCTGCGCGCCTGGACGACCTGTCGCGCGATTGAGCAGCGTGACAAGATTGCGCCAAACATTGAACGCTATGAAGAGCCGAGCGTGACCTAAACGTAACTTGAGAGACATTGCGCTCTTTGGCATCGAACATAGGTTGTCGGGGACGTGCCCGTGCTATCTGACACCGGGCGCCCACAGGGAAATTGAAGGCTTATGACCTCGAAGAAGACCGGTTATCTCCTCGGCGCCCTGGCGGGCGTCGGCGTCGCGACTGCGGCTCTCGCCGGCGCTAACCTCGCGGATCAACCGCGGGCCGATTCCAGCGTCGACCGCAGCCTGCTGATGCGCACCTCGACCGCGCCGATCTTCGCGCCGCCGCCGGGCGCGCCGCTCTCCTTCGCCGACATCTTCGAGAAGGTTTCGCCCGCCGTCGTTTCGATCAACGTCACCTCCGACGTCGATCCGTCGGCCCTGCGCCGCGTGCCGGGCTTCGAGAACTTCCCGTTCGACATCGTTCCGCGCCAGCCGCCGGGTGGCGGCGGCGGCGATGACGAAGAGGGCCAGGGTCAACAAGGCCAGCAGGGGCAACAGGGCCAGGGCCGCGGTCAGCCGCGCCTGCCCAGCCAGCAGTCGTCGGGCTCAGGCTTCTTCATCTCGGGCGACGGCTACATCGTCACCAACAACCACGTCGTCGAGAACGCCAAGGAGATCAAGGTCGTGCTCAAGGACGAGCGCGAGCTGGACGCCGTGGTCGTCGGCCGCGACGAGGGCACCGATCTGGCTGTGCTCAAGGTCAAGGGCAGCGGCTTTCCGTATGTGAACTTCGAAAACGCCGGCAAGCCGCGCGTCGGCGACTGGGTCATCACCGTCGGCAACCCGTTCGGGCTGGGCGGCACGGCGACCGCCGGCATCATCTCGGCCTATGGCCGCGACATCGGCGAGACCTTCGTCGACTACATCCAGATCGACGCGCCCATCAACCGGGGCAACTCCGGTGGTCCGACCTTTGACGTCTACGGGCGCGTGATCGGCGTCAACACGGCGATCTTCTCGCCGTCGGGCGGCTCGGTCGGCATCGGCTTCGCCATTCCCGCGGACGTCGCCGACTCGATCACCAAGCAGCTGATCGCGGGCGGCAAGATCACACGCGGCTACATCGGCGCCTCGATCCAGAACTTCACCGCCGAGATGGCCGAAGCCCAGGGCATGGGGACGCAGCGCGGCGCCATCGTCGCCAACGTGACCCCGGGCGGCCCGTCCGATCGCGGCGGCCTGCAGTCGGGCGACATCGTCACCTCGGTGAACGGCGTCAACGTCAAGACCTCGTCGGAGCTGACCCGTGAGGTCGCCAAGGCCAAGCCGGGCGACGTGCTGAAGCTGGACGTCCTGCGGGCCGGCAAGCGCAGGAACGTGGAAATCCGCTCGGGCGTGCGTCCGACGGAACGCGAGCTCGCCGCCAACGACAACCAACAGGGCGGCCAGAACCGCGGCGGCGGCGACAAGCCCGAGGCCCAAGCGCAGCGTCCGGTAGTGCTGGGTCTGGCGCTCGCGCCGATCGACGAGGCCTCGCGCCGTCGTCTGAACCTCGAGCCCGGCTTCAAGGGCGTGCTGATCGCCAGCGTCGACCAGTCGTCGGACGCGGCGCTGCGCGGCCTGCGCAAGGACGACATCCTCGTTCAGGCGAATGGCGAGGCGGTGACCACGGCGGCGGAATTCTCGGCGGCTGTGACGGCGGCCAAGAAGGCCGGTCGCCAGAGCATCCTGATCGGGGTGCATCGTGGCGGTCGTACGTCCTTCCTGCCGCTGAAGATCTCCGGCTAGGCTGCGTGGACCTGGGGGCCTGAGTCGATGCGGATACTGATTGTCGAAGACGATCTCGAAGCGGCCGAGGTCATGGACCGCGGCCTCACCGAGGCCGGTCACGAGTGCGTTCGCGCCAGCGACGGGGAGGCGGGCCTCTCCGCCGCCCAGGCCGGCGAGTTCGACGTCATGATCGTCGACCGCATGATGCCGCGGATGGACGGGGTCTCGATGGTCCAGGCGCTGCGGCGCGAGGGCGATCAGACCCCGGTGCTGTTCCTGTCCGCGCTCGGCGAGATCAACGACCGGGTCGAGGGCCTCAAGGCCGGCGGCGACGACTATCTGGTCAAGCCCTACGCCTTCGTCGAGCTGATCGCCCGGGTCGAGGCGCTGTCTCGGCGCCGGGAGACCGGCTCGGTCCAGACCCTGCTGCGGGTCGGCGAGCTGGAGATGGACCTCATCGCCCGCACCGTGCACCGCCAGGGCAAGGAGATCGACCTGCAGCCGCGCGAGTTCCAGCTGCTGGAGTTCATGATGCGCCATGCCGGCCAGTCGGTGACACGCACCATGCTGCTCGAGAAGGTCTGGGAGTATCACTTCGACCCGCAGACCAACGTCATCGACGTGCACGTCTCGCGGCTGCGTTCGAAGATCGACAAGGGCTTCGACCGCGCGATGCTGCAGACCGTCCGTGGGGCGGGTTACCGCCTCGATCCGTAGGGCCGGGCGCGCGCCATGCGCCTGCCGAGACTCTTTCGGACCACGCCGTTCCGGCTGACGCTGCTGTTCTTGGCGCTGTTCGCGGCGGCCGCCAGCGCGTTCCTGGCCTACATCTATCTGGCGACGGCGGGCGAGGCGACGCGGCGCACCGACCAGAACATCACGCGCGAGATGCGCTCGCTGGTGGCGGCCTACGACCGCGCCGGCGTCGATGCGGTGAACCAGTCGCTGATCGAGCGTGCGGCCAGCGAGCGGCCGTTCCTCTACCTGCTGATGAAACCCGACGGCGCGCGGATCTCCGGCTCGATCGCAGAGTCGCCGATCGAGGACGCCGGCGCGGCCGTCGGGGTTTCGACCCGCGCCAGTTTCTCGGTGACCGACGCGGACGCCCAGGGCCGGCTGGTGAAGCATCCGGCCCGCGGCATCCAGGAGCGGCTGAGCGGCGGTGAGATCCTGTTCGTCGGCGCCGACATCAGCGAAGATCAGGCCTATGTCGTGAAGATCACCCGCGCTCTCTGGGGGGCCGGGGCGCTGGTGATCGTGCTCGGCCTGGCCGGCGGCCTGCTGGTCAGCCGTAACGTCTCGCGCAGCATGGGCGCGCTGAACGACGTGGTGGCCGCGGTCCGCAACGGCGACTTCGACGCTCGCGCCGCGGTGCGCGGCGCCCGCGACGAGTTCGACGAGCTCTCCGAAGGCATCAACGAGATGCTGGATCGCCTGCAGCGCTCGATGGCCGGCCATCGTCACGCCGGCGACGCCATCGCCCACGACCTGCGCTCTCCTTTGACCCGCCTGCGCGCGCGGCTGGAGACGGCCTATCTCGACGTCGAGGCCGGCAAGGGCGACGCCGAGGAGGCGCTGGCCCAGGCGCTGGACGACACCGACGGGGTTCTCAAGACCTTCGGCGCGGTTCTGGCCATCGCCCGCCTGCAGGCTGCGGGGCAGGCGCCCGATCAGAGCCTGTTCGATCCCGCCGAACTGGCCGCTGACTTGGCCGAACTCTACGAGCCGACCTGTGAGGACAAGGGACTGGAGTTCGGCGCCGAGTTCGCCAAGAACCTTCAGGTCCGCGGCAACCGCGAGTTCCTGGCCCAGGCGCTGGCCAACCTGCTCGACAACGCGGTGAAATACACGCCGGCCGGCGGGGCGATCATGCTGCGCGTGCGGCGGCGCTCGTCCGGCGAGATCGAGTTCTCGGTCACCGACACCGGTCCCGGCGTCCCCGACGAGGACCGCGCCCGCGTGGTCGAGCGCTTCGTACGGCTGGAGAACAGCCGCAGCGAGCCGGGCTCGGGCCTTGGGCTGTCTCTGGTCGCCGCCGTCGCCGAGGCGCATGGCGGCCGGCTCGAGCTGTCGGAAGGTCCCGGCAAGGTCGGCGAGATGGGGCCGGGGCTGCGGGTGGCGCTGATCCTGCCGCGAGCGGCCTGATCCTCATGCGCCGTGGGTGGCGCGCCGCCGCCGCCCGGCTAATGTCGTTCCCCGATGACTCGATTGATTGACGCCATCCGCCCCTGCGGTCCGATCGCCGACGAGAAGGCCGCCGAGCGCGCCCGAAACGTGCTGGAGGAGGCCGCGGCGCGAGACAGCTGGAGCGCACAGCTTGAGCGGGCCTGGCCGGCGTTGGCGCCGGTGTTCGGCGCTTCGCCCTACCTGACCGGTCTGGCGCGCAGGGATCCGGCCCGGCTACGCGAGCTGCTCGACAGCGAGCCTGAGGCCCGGTTCGACGACCTGCTGGTGCGGACCGCCGCGCTCGCCGACGCCGACTGGGACGCGGCCAAGGCAGGCCTGCGCAAGCTGAAGGCCGAGGCGCACCTACTCATCGCGCTGGCTGATCTCGGCGGCGTCTGGAACCTCGATCAGGTGACGGGCTCACTGACCCGGTTCGCCGATGCGGCCCTGGCCTCGGCTCTGACCGTCGCGGCGCGCGGAGAGCTCGAGGCTGGCCGTCTGACCCGCGTCGGTACGGGCGAGGAGGGGCCGGTTCCAGGCTGGTTCTGCATCGCCATGGGCAAGCACGGCGCCTATGAGCTGAACTATTCCAGCGACATCGACATCTCGGTCTTCTACGAGCCCGACGTGCTGCCGTTGGCCGATGGAGTCGAGACCCAGGCCTTCGCGGTCCGCCTGACCCATCGCCTCGCCGACATGATGCAGGACAAGACGGGCGACGGTTACGTGTTCCGCGTCGACTTGCGGCTGCGGCCCGATCC
Source organism: Phenylobacterium sp. GW823-FHT02A09 (assembly GCF_058797775.1). NCBI lineage: Bacteria > Pseudomonadati > Pseudomonadota > Alphaproteobacteria > Caulobacterales > Caulobacteraceae > Phenylobacterium > Phenylobacterium sp. GW823-FHT02A09. Next base: position 301,263 of record NZ_JBXAJZ010000004.1, read on the forward strand.
GTCCTCGACCCCGCCGGCGGTGCCGGCTCCCGCTGCGTTCGACTACTACGAAAGCGTCGGCCAGAACTGGGAGCGGGCGGCCTTCATCAAGGCCCGCGCGGCGGCCGGCGACATCGGCCGCGGCCAGGCGTTCCTGGACGAATTGGCGCCCTTCATCTGGCGCAAGAACCTCGACTTCGCGGCCATCGCCGACATCCATTCGATCAAGCGGCAAATCCATGTCCACAAGGTCGACGACCGGCTGACCGCCAAGGGCGTCGACCTCAAGCTCGGCCGCGGCGGCATTCGCGAGATCGAGTTCTATGTCCAGACTCAACAGCTGATCCTCGGCGGCCGCCATATCGAGCTGCGCTCGCCGCGCACGCTCGATGCGCTGCGCGCGCTGGAGGCGGCGGGCCATGTGTCGCCTCAGGCGGCCGAAGAGCTGACCGACGCCTATCGCCAGCTGCGCAGCGCCGAACACCGGGTGCAGATGCTGGCCGACGAACAGACCCATCGGCTCTCCGAGTCCGACGGCGAGCGAAAGCGGGTCGCCGCGCTCTCGGGCTTCGACCGCGTGCGCAGCTTCGACACCGCCATCGAGCGCATCCTCAAGACGGTCAATGGCCGCTATGGCGAGCTCTTCCCGGACGAGGAGCAACTGTCCTCCCGGTTCGGCAGCCTGATCTTCACCGGCGTCGAGGACGACCCGGAGACGCTGGCGACCTTGGCGCGGATGGGCTTTTCCCATCCGGCCACCATTTCGCAGACGATCCGCAGCTGGCACCACGGCCACATCCAGGCGACGCGCACGGCCCGCGGCCGCGAGCTGTTTACGCGGTTGGCGCCGCGGCTGCTCGACGCCGCCCAGGCCAGCGGCGCGCCGGACGCGGCCTTCACCCGGTTCGAGGCGTTCTTCTCCAAGCTGTCGTCGGGCGTGCAACTGCAGTCTCTGTTCCTGGCCCAGCCGAAGCTGTTCGAACTGATGGTCCAGGTGATGGCGTTCGCGCCGCGGCTTGCCAGCACTCTGGCGAGGCGGCCGGCCGCGCTCGACGCGCTGCTCGACGGGGCATTCTTCGCCAGCATCGACAGCGAGGAGGACCGCAGCGTCATGGCCCATGCGGTCAGCCGCGCTGACGGCTTCGAAGAGGTGATGGACGCCGTGCGCCGCGTCCACCGCGAGCAGGCGTTCCGGGTCGGCGTGCAGGTGATGAGCGGCGCGGCCAGCGCGGAGCTCGCCGGCCGCGCCTTCGCCGATCTCGCCGACATCTGCATGGAGGCGCTTGCGCCCGCGGCGCTGGCCGAGGCCGAACGACTGGGCGGACATTTTCCGGGCGAGGTGGCGGTGATCGCGCTCGGCAAGTGCGGCTCGCGCGAGATGAGCGCGGGATCGGACCTCGACCTGATGACCCTCTATCGCGCCGCCGAGCCGGGCGCGGCCTCGTCCGTGAAGGAATGGAGCGCCGACGTCTTCTACGGCCGCTTCACCCAGCGCCTGATCGCCGCGCTCTCGACGCCGACGGGCGAGGGCGAGCTCTACGAAGTCGACATGCAGTTGCGCCCCTCCGGCACCAAGGGACCGGTCGCGGTCAGTTTCACGGCCTTCGAGGACTACTACGAGCGCGAGGCCGAGACCTGGGAACTGTTGGCGCTGACCCGGGCCCGCGTGGTCTGGGCCAGCTCGCCTGAGTTCGCCGAGGCCGCCGCTGGGGCTGTCGAAGCCGCCCTGCGCCGCCCGCGCGACCGGGCCCGCACCGCGACCGATGTGCGCGACATGCGCACGCTGCTGGAGCAAGAGCGGCCGCCGAAGGGGGAGTGGGACCTGAAGCTCTCGCCAGGCGGCCTGGTCGATATCGAGTTCGCCGCCCAGTTCCTGCAACTGGCCCATGCGGCGGACGGCGGGCCGCTGCGCCAGAACACCGCCGAGGCGCTCGCCGCTTTCGACGGCCTGGCGCCCGCCGACGCGCTGGCGGCGCTGCGCAAGGCGTGGACGCTGCAGCAGAACCTCACTCAGCTGCTGAAGGTGGCGCTGGGCGACAACGCTGACCCGACCGACGAACCGAAGGCGTTCCGCACGCTGCTGGCCCGCGCCGGGGACGTCCGTGACTTCCGGGCGCTCCGCACGAAGCTGGAGACGGCCCGAAGGGGCGCGCGGACCGCCTACGAAACGATTGTCGGGGCTTGAGCGACGGATCGGACGTGGCGGCGCGTTGAACGGTCGGCAGGGCGCGAGATGCGACCTTCGACAGAACAGAGGCCGTGACGGCGATTGAACGACATTGCAGGCTCCCATCCCTCGCAGGCGAGGTGACGTTTGAGCGACCCGGACGAGGAGCTGCTGACGCGTGTGGGCGACGGCGACCCGGCGGCAGTGCGCGCGCTCGTCGCCCGCAAGCTGCCGCGGCTGCTCGCCTTGGCGGGGCGGATGCTGGGCGATCCCGCCGAAGCCGAGGACGTGGCCCAGGAGACTTTCGTGCGGGCATGGAAGCAGGCGCCCAGCTGGCGTCCGGGCGGCGCGCGCTTCGACACCTGGCTGCACCGTGTGGCGCTCAACCTCTGTTACGACCGGCTGCGCCGCCGCAGAGAAGTCGTGACCGACAACCCGCCGGAGCAGGCCGACGAGGGGCCAGCGCCGGACCGCGGCCTGGAGGCCAAGGATGTCGGGGACCGTGTCGCCGCCGCCATGCAGCGCCTGCCGGACAGGCAGCGCGAGGCCATCGTGCTGTGTCATTACCAGGAGCTCTCGAACATCGAGGCGGCGGGTCTGATGGGCGTCAGCGTCGAGGCCCTGGAAAGTCTATTGGGGCGGGGGCGGCGCGCCTTGCGCGCGGCGTTGGCGGATATGGTGGGAGGTTGATCGCATGACCCACGAACGGTTTGAGATCCTGGCCCAGGCCTATGGCGGCGACGTCGCCCGCTGGCCGGCCGCCGAACGTGACGCTGCTGCGATGCTCATGGCGGCGGAGCCGGAATTTGCGCGCATCGTGCTGAGCGACGCGGGCGAACTCGACGCGACGCTCGATCTCTGGGCGCCGCTGGCTGTCTCCCCCGCGCTGCGCGAGGCGGTGGTCGCTTCCGCGCCGGCCCCGCGCCGCCGCTGGGGACCGAGCGCCTGGTTCCTGCGCGCGGGGGTCGGCGCCGGCCTGGCCGCCGCCTGCGCGGCCGGTCTCGTCGTCGGTGTGATGCTCTCGGACCTGACCCAGGCGCCGGCCTCCGAGGACACGGTGAGCGCTGCAGTCAGCAACTATGACGACCTGTCGGGTCTGGTGACGTTGGAGGGCGCATAGATGAGCCGCAAAACCCTGCTGATCGCGCTCTTCGGGTCGCTGGCGCTGAACCTGTTCCTGGTCGGCGCAGTGGCCGGCGGGCTGGTCGTCGGCCAGAAGGTGCGGGCTGAGCGGCCGCATATGGCCCAGCGTCCGAACCCGCCGTTGTGGCGGGCCGGCGACGCCTTGCCGCCAGATCGGGCGCAGGCCTATCGCCGGGCCCTGCGCGACCAAAGCCCGGAGGTGCGTGAGGCCATGCGGGCGGCCCGGACCGCGCGCATGGAGACCTGGCATTCGATCGGCCAGGAGCCGTTCGATCCGGCGGCCGCCAAGCGCCGTCTGGCCGATATTCGAGCACAGGAAGCCGACGCCCGCGGTCAGATCGAGAACGACACGATAGACTTCGCCGCTGGGCTGTCGCCGGAGGAGCGGAAGGTGCTGGCGCGTGGCCTGACCGAGCGGCCGCGGGGACCGCAGCCGCCGGCGGACCGGCCCCGCTAGGCTGCGGCGAACCCGCCGACCGGCTGCACGGCGTCAACCCGGCGCAGGGGGATGGTGAACGACACCATGGTGCCCTCGCCTGGAGCGCTCTGCATGTCGAGCATGCCGCCGTGCATCTCGACCAGCGACTTGGTCAGGGCCAGGCCCAGCCCCGTGCCCTGGGTGGTCTTGGAATGCTGGCTCTCGACCTGTTCGAACGGCCGCGCCAGGCGCGCCAGATCATCCTGGGCGATGCCGATCCCGGTGTCCTGAACACTGACCCGGATGCTCTCGCCGGTCGGGTCGCGCCGGCCCTCGGCGCGCACGGTCACGCGCCCGCCGCGCGGCGTGAACTTGATGGCGTTCGACAGGAGGTTCAGCAGCACCTGCTTGACCGCCCGATAGTCGGCTTCGACCTCGGGCAGGTGCGGGAAGTCGATGGTCAGCGTCAGGCCAGCGGCCTCGGCCCGATTGCGCACCAGGCGTGCGGCGTCCTCGGCCACCTCCTCGAGCGCCAGCGGCTCGAGCTTCAGGCTCATCTTGCCGGCCTCGATCTTCGACATGTCGAGGATGTCGTTGATCAGCGCCAGAAGATGCTGGCCCGACGACAGAATGTCCTGGGCGTAGCCCCGGTATCGGGCGTCGCCGAGCGTGCCGAACATCTCGCCGACCATGATTTCGGAGAAGCCGTTGATGGCGTTCAGCGGCGTGCGCAGTTCGTGGCTCATATTGGCCAGGAACTCGCTCTTGGCCTTGTTGGCTCCCTCGGCGCGAACCTTCTCCATCTCGTACTTGCGGGCCAGTTCCGAGAGCTGCTCCTGGCTGCGTTCCAGGTTCTCGACAGCGCGCTGCAGTTGCTCCTCGTTGAGCCGGCGAGCCGCTTCCTGGGTCTTGATCGCGGTGATGTCGGCGGCGGTCATGACCAAGCCGCCTTCGGCGGTGCGGCGCTCGGAGATCTGGATCCAGCGGCCGTCGGCCAGCTGGGCCTCACGCACGCCCTTGCGGCCATCCGGGCTCGGGCCTTCCTGCTGGATCGCCAGCTGGGCGAAGCGGCTGACCTCGTCGCGCGTGGCGCCGGGCTTCAGCAGCCGCGGCTCCAGCGAGAAGACGCTGCGGAAGTTCTGGTTACAGAGCAGCAGCCGGCCATTGCGGTCCCACAGCACGAAGGCTTCCGAGACGCTCTCGATGGCGTCACGCAGCCGGCCCTCGGCGGCTTGGGCCCGGGCCTGCGCCATCCGCTCCTCGGTGACGTCGAGCGCCACCCCGATGATCCGGGAGTAGCCTTCATGGCCCGGGCGGGCGAAGGCCTGACCGCGGGCGTCGATCCAGATCGGCCGGCCGCCCTGTAGCGAGGGCACGCGGAACGAGACGTCGAAGCCGCCGTACATGGCCGCCGTCGACAGCGCCTGGCGGACCCGTTCGCGATGGTCGGGCGACACCCGGTCCAGCACCTCCTGGCCTGAGACCACGCCGCCGCCGCCCCAGCCCAGGATCGCGCCGGTGACGTCGGACATGAACATCTGGTCGGTGGTCAGGTCCCACTCCCAGATCCCGCAGCGGGCGGCCTCAACCGCCAAGCGGAAGCGCTGTTCGGAGTCGATGACCGCCTGTTGGGCGCTCTCGATGCGGCGGCTCTGATTCAGCAGCAGCAGGCCGAGCGCGAAGGCGACCACCAACGGGGCGGTGAGCCAGGCGAGCTCGCGGCTGACCGACAGACCTTCGTGGGCGCTCGAGGGCGTCGCCGCGACGGTCAGCAGCGCGCCGCCCATCGACGGGCGGGCCACGATGTCGAGCGGCGCGCCGTCGGGCTTGGCGCCTTTTAGCAGGCCGCTGGCGCGGTTGAGGTCGGCGGCGGAAACGCCGAAGCCCTGGCTGACGTCCAGGGCCTGCGACAGTCCGCCCGCGCCGAGCGCCGCGATGATCCGACCATCGGCCGCAGCGAGCGCCTGGTCCGGCGACAAGGCCGCGCCCAAGCGTGTCGGATCGCCGATGACGACGATGCGGCGTCGGCCCTTCGGGGTCATCGCTTCGATCGAGGCGGCCATCGCCGGCGAGGCCTGGGCGGAGCCGCCGAACCAGATCGCCGTCTTGCCGCGCTCGATCTCGGTCGTCAGGGCGCGCCAGTCTACGCCTGCCGCCTTGCCGGCCAGCGCGATCACCCCCTGATCGTCGAAGATGGCCACGGCGGTGGCGGCGCCTGCCGCGGCGGTCAGGCCGGATTCGGCTGCGTCCAGCGGCGGGTCGGCGCGGCGTTGCAGGGTTTCTCGCGCCGCCAACAGACCGCCGCGCAGGGCTGCGCCTTCGGCCTCGATGCGTCCGGCCAGCGCCTCGGCGCGGCTGGGCAGGGCGGCGTTTTCAAGCGTCTGGGCCTGGGGTTCGCGGCTGATCCGCACCACGGCGACGGCCGTGTAGACGGCCAGCAGCAGCAGCGTCGACAGGATGGCGATGCGCACGAAGCCCTGGTGCGCAAGTAGCCCCGCGCCCGGCGCGGGGGCGCCGCGCAGGCGGCCGGGCCGACCTTCGGCCTTGTCCTTGCCCCCGCGTTTGGCCAAAGCCCAGCCGCTCCTCTGCGCGCCGATTCACCTTAACGATGAGTCTACGCAAGCCGGCTGGTCGCGTCACGGGCCGTCTAGCTTAACCTTCAGGGTTTCGCGCGCCGATCGGCACGACGTTCGGGACCTGTGTATTTCGGGTCATCATGCCGGCGGCGATCGGGTCCGAAATAGCTGTCGCAGCGGACGAAGGGCCGGCTTTTGTCGATCACCCAGGCGATGCGCTTGAGCAGGTCGGCAGGTGTGATCGGCTTGACGCAGAACTCGTTCACGCCGGCGTCCCGCGCGGCCATGATCCGCGGCCGGTCGGCATGGCCTGTGAGCAGGATGATCGGCGTATAGGGCGCTGGGCTTTCGGGGGCGGTGCGCAGCCAGCGCGCGAAGTCGACGCCTTCCTCGGTCCCCAGCATATAGTCGAGGATGACGATGTCGCTCGGCGAGGCGCGCATCTGCGCCTTGGCCGTCGCGATGGTCTGGGCGTCGTGAAGCTGGCTGGCGCCGAACCCGCGCAGCATCGCCTTCACCAGATTCACCGCGTGGGTGCTGTCATCGACGATTAGGAACCGCAGCCGATGCAGAGACACGGACATGACGGGCGCTCCAAGCCTGCCCCGACGTTCCGGAATTCACGTAAACATTCCGTTCGTTGCGGCGCGTAGGGGCAGGCAGGTCGCGTTAGTCGGCCAGCGCCTTGCTGGCCAGTTCGTAGACGTTCTTCGACAGGCCTTCCGTCGCGGCGATGCGAGCCAGTTGCTCCTTCATCAGGGCGCCGAGCTCGGGTTTGTAGCGCCGCCAGCCGCCGAGAGGTTCGACCAGACGCGCGGCGGTCATCGGGTTGAAGCCGTCGACGGCCAGAATCTGGTCGGCCAGGAACCGGTAGCCCGCGCCGCTCGGGTCGTGGAACCGCGCCGGGTTGAAGTTGGCGAACGTCGAGACCAGCGCCCGCAGGCGGTTCGGATTCTTCTGGTCGAAGGCCGGATGGGCGGTCAGCCCCATGACGCGGCCCAGCGCCGTTTCGTCCGGATCGCGGGCCTGCAGGGCGAACCACTTGTCGATCACCAGCGGCTCGGACTTCCAGCGCTCGAAGAAGTCGGTCAGCGCGTTCTCGTAGAGCTCGCCGCCGACCAGCATCAGCGCCGACAGGCCGCCGATTGCGTCGGTCATGTTGACCGCCGCGCGATAGTGACCGTCCGCCAGCTCGCCGATCTCGGCCCGCGGATTAGCGGCCATCAGGTCCAGGGCCGCGTTCCGCAGCGCCCGGCGCCCCGCGCTGGCCGCGTCCGGCGAGAACTCGCCGAGCTCCTGCAGCCCGATGTGCAGGCGCTTGAGGTCGTCGGTCAGGTGCAAGGCCAGGCGCGTGCGCAACGCCTCGCGCGCTTCGTGGATGGCGGCCGGGTCGGCCGGCTGAATGGCCAGGGCGAGGTCGGATTCGCTCGGCAGCGACAGCAGCAGGGCCTTGAAGGCCGGATCCGAGGCCTGATCGGACAGCGCGCGGCCCAGGGCCTCAGCAAAGCGTTCCTCGCCGACCTCGTCTGGCGCGCCCTGGGCGCGGGCGATGATCAGGGCGCGGGCCAGTTCTTGGCCGGACTCCCAGCGATTGAACAGGTCGGGGTCGCCGGCCAGTTGCACATAGCGGTCGGCGGCGCGCGCGTCGGTGCGGAGCGTCACCGGCGAGGAGAACCCGCGCAGCGCTGAAACCACCGGCGCGGTGTCGACGCCGGTCAGGGTCACGGTCTTGGCGGCGCCGTCGAGGACGATCAGCGTCTCGTCGACCGCCCGTCCGTCACGCTCGAAGGCCAAGGTGCGGCCCTCGCCGTCGAGCAGGCCGAGGATCACCGGCACCGGCAGCGGCCGCTTGTCGGGCTGTCCCGGCGTCGGCGACGTCGCTTGGCTGAGCTCCACCGTCAGGGTGCGCGCGGCCGCATCGTAGCGGTGGGCGAGGGACACTTTCGGCGTGCCGGCCTGTTCGTACCAGGTGAAGAAGTCGCTCAGGTCCTGGCCGCTGACCTCGGCGAAACAGCGGATGAACTCCTCGACCGTGGTGGCGTGGCCGTCCCAGCGTTCGAAATAGAGGTCCATGCCCTGCCGGAAGGCCTCGGCCCCGATCAAGGTCTTGAGCATCCGGATGACCTCGGCGCCCTTCTCGTAGATCGTCGCCGTGTAGAAGTTGTCGATCTTCATGTAGCTCGACGGCCGGACCGGGTGGGCGAGGGGGCCCTGGTCCTCGGGGAACTGACGGGCGCGCAGCGCCTTGACGTCCTTGATCCGTTGGACCGCGTGGCCGCGCATGTCGGCCGAGAAGCTCTGGTCGCGGAACACCGTCAGGCCTTCCTTCAGGCACAGCTGGAACCAGTCGCGGCAGGTGATCCGGTCGCCGGTCCAGTTGTGGAAGTACTCGTGGGCCACGACGCTCTCGATGCGCTCGTAGTCGAGGTCGGTGGCAGTGGCCGGATCGGCCAGCAGCAGCGAGGAGTTGAAGATGTTCAACCCCTTGTTCTCCATGGCCCCGAAGTTGAAGTCGCGGACGGCGACGATCATGAAGAGGTCGAGGTCGTACTCACGTCCGAACGCGTCCTCGTCCCACTTCATCGAGCGCTTGAGCGCGTCCATGGCGTAGGCCGCGCGCGGGGCCATGCCGGTGTCGACGAAGATGCGCAGATCCACCGTGCGGCCGGTCATCGTGACCAACTTGTCTTCCAGCACGTCGAGTTCGCCGCCGACCAGCGCGAACAGATAGGCCGGCTTGGGGAAGGGGTCGTTCCACACCGCGAAGTGGCGCTCGCCGGGCAGTTCGCCGGCCTCCAGCAGGTTGCCGTTCGAGAGCAGGTGGCGGAACGCCTTGTCGGCGACGATCCGCACCGTGAAGCGCGACAGCACGTCGGGGCGGTCCGGATACCAGGTGATCTTGCGGAAGCCCTCGGCCTCGCACTGGGTGCAGAAGCGGCCGCCGGACATGTAGAGCCCTTCGAGGGCCTTGTTGTTCTCCGGGTCGATCTCGACCTCGGTCTCCAGCACGAAGACGTCCGGAACGTTCGGCACGGTCAGGAACTCGGCGTCGATCGTGCGTTCGCCCTCGGCCAGCACGCGGCCGTCCAGCACCACCGAGACCGGCTTCAGCCGCTCGCCGTTCAGCACCAGGGGATCGGCGTGTTCACCGTTGCGCCGGATGCTCAGGCGGGCCTTCACCCGCGTGGTGTTCGGCGCGAGGTCGAAGTCGAGGCGGACCTCGTCGATCAGGAAGGCGGGCGGGGTGTAGTCGGCGAGCCGGATCGCCTGGGGCGTGTCTGTGCGCATGAGCCGCATTTAGCCACGCGCGGCGCGGTCCGCCAGTACGCCGATTTGAGGTTGATCAAGGCGCAGCTTCCCGATCGGCGAGATGTCTCCCCAGAGATAGCCATAAGAGAAATGGGGATATTCATGACCTCCGCCCGCTTCGCCCTGGTCCTGGGCGCCGCCCTCGCCATCGCCGCGCCCGCCGCAGCACAGGACTTCCGTCCGAAGGAAAAGGGATTGCTGATGCTGAACGTCCGCGTGAGCGGCGTTCTGACCGACGCGGAGGACCCGATCCTGACCGCCGGCGGCGCCGACAGCGGCCTGAAGGCCAAGGTCGGCGACGATGTGATGCCGACGCTGGGCCTGACCTATTTCCTGACCGACAACCTCGCCATCGAGGCCATCGCCGGGACCACCCAACACGAGGTCAAGGCGGTCGGGCCGGGGACGGACGTCGCGGTTCACGAGACCTGGGTGCTGCCGCCGGTCGTATCGCTGCAGTACCACTTCGCGCCGCAGGCCAAGGTGAGCCCCTATGTCGGCGCCGGGATCAACTACATGATCTTCTACGGCGGCGAGGACGAGAACGGCTTCAAGGTCGATATCGACAACGGCATCGGCTACGCGCTGCAGGCCGGGGTCGATGTCGCCCTGAACGGCCCTTGGAGCGCTAACCTCGACGTCAAGAAGGTGTTCTTCGAGACCGACGCGTCGGTCAACGGCGGAGCGCTCAAGAGCAAGGTGAAGCTCGATCCGTGGGTCGTCTCGGCCGGGTTCGGCTACAAGTTCTAGCCGCTGGACGGCGGGAAGCGTCGCGCAAGCTCGGCCTTCGAATGGATGTCGAGCTTGCGGTAGATCGAGGTGAGCTGGTTACGGACGGTCGCGGGGCGAACGCCCAGCTTGGCGGCCACCTCGCCATGCGAGGCGCCGTCGGCGAACAGCCGGGCGACCCGCATCTCGGCCGGCGTCAGGCCCTGATCATCGCGGCGGCCCGCTGACAGCACGCTGCGGCCTGGGCTGCGCAAGAGGTGGAAGTCCAGGCCGGCAGCGGTCAGGTCCGACCTTCCCGGCTGCAGGATCATGCGGACCTCGGCCGGCAAGAGCGGCCCGGTCCAATCCGGGAAGGCGCTGCGCAAGAGCCCGCTGAACCCGGAGTCGGCCGCTTGCAGCCTGCCGTCTTCATCGATCACCGCGTGGCTGCGGCCTGGCAGAACGGCGCTGGTCTCATGGACGGCCAACGCCTGGCGCTGACGCCAGGCGGTCGCCAGGTGCGGCATCAGCAGCTGCAGGCGATCGCGCTCGGCGTCCGAGTAGGCGGCGGCCGGATTGGCGCGGAACAGGAACAGCATTTCGCCGAGATCCGCGCTCGGATCGGCATGAACCAAGCCCAGCGCGTGCTCGATGCCGGCGGGACTGGAGAACTCACGATAGATCGCGGTGCGGTGATAGTCGGCCAGCGCCATGACGTCCTCGTTGCGGAACGCCACGCCTGGCTCGGCGACGGCCGCGGCGCGCACGAAGTCGTGCGCCTGCCAGTTCAGCGCGTAATTCATCAGCATGTCGGGTGCGTGGTCGATCAGAGCGACGCTGTGGATGGTGTTGGTCGAGTGCGCGCCGGACGCCCAGACGCCGGAATCGAAGGGCAGCACCTCGCGCAGCTGGCGAAGGGTAAGCTCCTTGAACTCAGCGTACGGGAGGGTGAGGACGCCCTCGTAGATCCGGGTGATCGCCCCGTTGAGCACGCCCTCGGGGGACGGTCGGGATGACTTCGGCTGAATATCGTCGGGCACGGCCGCCTTTCAGTCGCTCATAGGGCATTTGCACTATTGAGGGGTGTACGCGCGGGCGGCAATACTGGTTGCGAACAAGCAACGAGCGCACTTGCTCAGGCGGCGCCAGTTGCGGGTTTGCGGAGTTCGGGCGGGGCGTCTCAGATGACGCGGGTTGGCGCCGCGCCGGATCGCCGAAAGGGGAGGGGCTGTGTCGGGGGACACGGCCCCTCTCGAATTCAGGGTCCGTCGTCCTGGCGCTCAGCCTGTCCCCGAGGATCTGCGCTTAGGCCACGGCCGCCCTGGCGGGAGTCGGGCTCGCCGTCGGCGCTTCTCGGAAGTGCCGGTCCAGCTTGGCGATCTCCTCGGCGATGCGCTGCAGCTCGGGCGGCGCATCGCCGGCGCTCTCGTCCACCAGCCGCACGACTTCACGGGCCAGAGCCAGCAGGTGCGGAGAGCGCGCGATAAGACGCGCCTGGAACTCGATCTTGTGCGGATCGCGGTCGTACTCGGCGCCCGGCACCCGCCAGCCGCCCCAGTCGGCCGCATCGGTCACCACCACCGGATAGGTTCCCGGATAGGGATGATGCGCCGCGTCTTCTTCGGTCTGCCACTTGTTGCGGGCGCGCATGAGCCGCCAAGGCGGTGCGCCGGCCCCCAGCGCTTCGGCGCCGCTTTCCTGTTCGGGCTTCAACTCGTGCGCCTGGAACTCGCGGTTTAACCCGACGTCGTAGGTGACCCGGACCGGCTCGTCGAAACCCTTGGCCCAGACCGGCACGATCTTCTCGATCGTCGCCCAGACGCCGACGCTCTCAACCCAGACCTTCTGGTTACGCTGGTAGATCGCCTTGGCCATGCGCGCCTTCCGGAGCTCTTGTTCAGCGGGCCATAAAACCCTGAATTTCTTGACGCGAGGTCAATCTTTTCAAGGCGCGTGCGGTGCGTATGGTGGCCGCCAGCAAGCATCAACCGGCCGCACAGACGGCGGAATGGGCGGAAATGAATTTCGATTTCTCCGACGACCAGAAGTTCCTGAAGAACGAGGCGCGCAAGTTTCTCGACGCCAACTGCCCGACATCCCGGGTGCGCAAGGTGCTCGACGACGACGCCAAGGCCTATGACGCCGACCTCTGGAAGGCGGTCGCTGGACAGGGCTGGCTCGGCGCGGCGATCCCCGAGGCGCATGGCGGGCTTGGTCTTGGCCATCTCGAGCTCTGCGTGATCGCCGAGGAACTGGGCCGCGCCGTCGCGCCGATCCCGTTCGCCTCGACGGTCTACTTCCTGGCTGAGGCGGTCATGCTGGCCGGCGACGACCAGCAGAAGGCCGAGCTGCTGCCGAAGATCGCGGCCGGCGAGATCATCGGCGCGGTCGCCACGTCGGAAGGCCCCGGCGTCGTCACCGCCTCGAACCTGCAGGCCGTCGTCGCCGACGGCAAGCTCAGCGGCGTGAAGGTGCCGGTGACCGACGGCGACATCGCCGACGTCGCCCTGGTGCTGGCCAAAGAGAACGGCAAGCCGGGCCTCTACCTCGTCGACCTCAACGACGCGGCGGTGACGCGAGAGGCGGTCAAGACGCTCGACCCGACCCGCGACGCCGCCAAGCTGAGCTTCAACGGCGCGGCCGCGCGACGGCTGGGCGGCGCCGGCGAGGGCATTGAGCTGCTAGAGCGGATCTTCGATCGCGCCGCGGTGCTGCTGGCCTTCGAACAGACCGGCGGCGCCGACCGCTGCCTGGATATGGCCAAGGAATACGCCATGGAGCGCTACGCCTTCGGCCGGGTCATCGCCTCCTACCAGGCGATCAAGCACAAGCTCGCCGACATGTATGTCAAGAACGAGCTCTCGCGCTCCAACGCCTACTACGGCGCGTGGGCGCTGAACACGAACGCGCCGGAACTGCCGGTCGCGGCCAGCGCTGCGCGGATCGCCGCCAGCGAGGCCTATTGGTTCGGCTCGAAGGAGAACATCCAGACCCACGGCGGCATCGGCTTCACCTGGGAGATGGACTGCCATCTGCACTATCGGCGCTCGCGCCAGCTCTCGCTCGTGGCCGGGGCGCCGCGCGTCTGGAAGGAGCGTCTCGTCAGCCACCTCGAACGCCGCAACGTCGAAGCCGCCTAAGGGAGAGCAGGATCATGGATTTCAACGACACTCCCGAAGAAGCCGCCTACCGCAAGCAGGTCCGCGACTGGCTCGACGCCAACGCCCCGAAGAAGCAGGAAGGCTCGGCCGATCCTGAAGGCGGCGACGGCATGGCCGCTTCCAAGGCCTGGCAGGCCAAGAAAGCCGCCGCCGGCTACGCCTGCATCACCTGGCCCAAGGAATGGGGCGGGCAGGGCGGCACGCCGGTGCAGCAGGTCATCTTCAACCAGGAAGAGGCCAAGCACCCGATCCCGGGTAATCCGTTCCAGATCGGCCTGGGCATGTGCGTGCCGACGGTGATGACCTTCGCCGACGAAGAGACCAAGAAGCGCTTCGTGGGCCCCGCGCTCCGCGGCGAGGAGATCTGGAGCCAGCTGTTCTCCGAACCGTCCGGCGGCTCGGATGTGGCGGCCTCGCGCACCAAGGCCGAGCGCGTCGACGACGGCTCGGGCGACTGGGTGATCAACGGCCAGAAGGTGTGGACGACCGGCGCCCAGTTTTCGGACTATGGGATTGTAATCGTTCGGACAAATCCGGACGTGCCGAAGCATAAGGGCCTGACGATGTTCTGGCTCGACCTCAAGGATCCGGGGGTCGAGGTCAAGCCGATCCACCAGATGTCGGGCGGGTCGGGCTTCAACGAAGTGTTCTTCACCAACGTCCGGGTCAAGGACAGCCAGCGGCTGGGCGCGGAGGGCGACGGCTGGAAGGTCAGCCTCGTCACCCTGATGAACGAGCGCCTGGCCGTGGGCGGCGCGACCGGCGCCGGCTGGAGCCAGTTCATGGAGACGGCGCGCAAGACGCCCGGCCTCGACGGCGCCTCGGCGCTGCAGGACCAGGCCCTGCGCGAGAAGCTGGCCGACTGGTACGTCCAGGCCGAGGGGCTGAAGCACACCCGCAACCGCACCATGACGGCGCTGTCGCGCGGCCAGACGCCGGGACCCGAGAGCTCGATCGGCAAGATCATCTCGGCCGTGCAGATGCAGGAGCTGGCCAACACCGCGGTCGAGATGCTCGACCAGTATGGGATCATCAATGACGAGGACCTGGCCCCGCTCAGCGCGGCGTTCCACTGGTCGCTGATGTTCGCGCCGGGCCTGCGGATCGCCGGCGGCACCGACGAGATCCTGCGCAACATCATCGCCGAGCGCGTGCTCGGCCTGCCCGGCGATATCCGCGTCGACAAGGACGTGGCGTTCAAGGACATGCCGACCGGCCGCTGAAGCCACTGGGCGCCGACGAGTTGGGAGGCGCTCCGGCCTTGAAGGCTCCCCGCGAGGGGAGCCTTTCTTTTTGCGGAAATCAGGCCCGCAGGGGGACGATCTCGACGGCGCTGCGGCGGGCGACCAGCTCGCCGTAGATCCGGGTCAGGCCCTCGAAGGTGTTGTCCCAGCGGTGGCGTTGCTCGGCGCGTCGCCGCGCGGCGCGCTTCACCTGGGCGAGGTCGCGCTCGAACAGCGCCTCGATCGCCTCGGCCATGCCGGCCGGATCGACGCTTGTGGCGCGCTGGCCGACGCGCTCGTCGATCAGCTCGGAGATGCCGCCGCGCGAGGGGCCGACCACCGGCAGGCCGGCCGCCAGGGCCTCCAGCACCACCAGGCCGAACGGCTCGTTCTCATTGGCGTGCACCAGGGCGTCGCAACTGGCGATGACGCCGGCCAGCTTCACCGGGTCGCGCTCATAGCCCATCGGGATCACCCGCGGGGAGTAGTGGGCGTCCTTGGCCGCGCCGACCAGCAGAAGGTAGTAGGGCGCGCCCAGCCGCTCGACCGCGCAAATCAGGCTCTCGATGTTCTTCTCGCGGGCCGGACGCCCGGCGAACACCAGCAGCCGCGCATTGGCCGGCAGGCTCAGGCGGCGCTTCAGCCGTTCGCCGTCCGCCCGGCTGGGATGGAAGAGCTCGGTGTCGACGCCCAGCATCTGGACGCTGACCTTCTCGACCCCGGCCTCGGACAGGCGCTGGGCGATGTGGCGGCTCGGCGCGATGACGCGGTCGAAGCGCTGGAAGGTCGCGGCCCAGTGCTTCATCGCCGGCGCCTCGGCCCACTCGCCGAAATGCAGCGCCGCCAGGGCCGCCGCGTCGGTATGGCAAAAGCCGACCACGGGGACGCCCAAGGCCTCGCCGGCGTCGAGCGCCGCGTGACCTGGCACGAACATGTCGCCGGCCTCGATGATGTCGGGCTCCAGCATCCGGATCACGGTTTCCCACTTCGCGGTCGAGGCGGGCATCCGGTAGCCGTCGCCGAACGGCAGTCGGGCTGCGGCGACGCTGACGATCCCGTGCGCGGCAAGGCCCGTGGTCGCGCCCGGGACCACCATCGTATGGCTGATGTCGGGGCGGCGCTCGGCCAGCCAGTCACGCTTCTGATGCAGGTAGCGTTTCACGCCGCCGGAGCGGGGCGCGTACATCATGGTGGTGTCGATCAGGTGGAAACCCATGCGACCCGGTGCACCAAAATGCGGAGCTTCTGTCGGGTCGAGTCTTATCAGATTCTCAGAGCGCGAGTCGGTGACGTCGAACACTCGCCGCCTCCCTCATGTTTGGACCCTGGGCTAACGAACGGGCGAGGGATTTGGTTTCTTACAGTTTTCGCGCCGGAGGCGAACTTGCGCAGGCCCGCCCCCGTCAGGCAGCGGACCTGCGCTGAGACAGTCAGTCAGCGCGCGGCTGGCTCTCCCCCGCCGCTCGGACCAGCTGCACGAATTCGGCGCGGATCCCGTAGGGATCGTCCCCGCGGGCGCTCTGGGCCAGGGCGGTGACGTCGTTCCAGCCGTAGGCAGCGTCGACGCGCGGATCGGCCTTCAGCATCTGACCGAAGGCGGCGACGGCAAGGGCCCAACGTGTCGCCTCGGGCGCGGCCTGCACGGTCGCGAACGTGTCGCGAGCGCCGATCGGCCGTTCGATCAGCTTTGACGTCGCGCCGCCCGGAAGCTTGTAGCGGATCTTCAGGAAGGCGAGCTCCCGGGCCGCGCCCGGCGCCGCCGACGGCCGGGCCGAGCCGTAGCGCAGGGGATCGCTGGAGCCGCGGGCGCCGGCCGGGGTGATCTCGTAGAGCGCGGTGACCGAAGCGCGGGATCCGACCTCGCCGGCGTCGACCTGGTCGTTGTTGAAGTCCTCGCGCTGGAGCATCCGCGTCTCGTAGCCGATCAGCCGGTACTCGCTGACGCTCGCAGGATTGAACTCGACCTGGATCTTCACGTCGTCGGCGATCGGGAAGAGCGAGCTGGCGAAGTCGTCGCGCAGGAGCTTGCGGGCCTCGTTCAGCGTGTCGATGTAGGCTGCGGTCCCGTTTCCGTTCTGGGCCAGGGTCTGCATCATCACGTCGTTGTAGTTGCCGCGGCCAAAGCCGTAGACCGACAGATAAGTGCCTTCCTTGCGCTTCGCGGCGACCAGGTCCTTGAGCTTGGCGGGATCGGCCACGCCGACATTGAAGTCGCCGTCGGTCATTAGGATCACGCGGTTGACCGCCTTCGGGTCGAAGTTCTGCTTGGCCAGATCGTAGGCGAGTTTCAGGCCCTGGCCGCCTGCCGTGGAGCCGCCGGCGCGCAAGGCTCCGAGCGCGCAGCGCACCTTCAGCTTGTTGCGACCGTCGGTGGGGGAGAGCACCGCCCCGGCCGATCCGGCATAGGCGACGATGGCCACGCGGTCTTGGGGGCGAAGTTGATCGACCAGCAAGTTCAGGGACTTGATCGCCAGCGGCAGCCGGTCCTCGCTCCACATCGAGCCCGAGGTGTCGACCAGGAACACCAGGTTGAGCGGCGGCTCGCTGTTGCGCGGCAGATCGTAGCCCTGCAAGCCGATGTGCACGATCTGGCGATCCGTGGCCCAGGGCGACGGGGTGACCGCCACGTAGGGGCGGAAGGGCGTCGCCCGGTCGGCGGGCTGGTCGTAGCCGTAGTCGAAGTAGTTGATCATCTCCTCCACGCGGACGGCGTCGGCCGGCGGCCGCGAGCCGTCGTTCAGGAACCGCCGCACGTTGGCGTAGGAGGCGGTGTCGACATCGACCGAGAAGGTGGAGACTGGCTCCTCGGCGACACGCTTGATCGGGTTGGCCTGGGCGCCGGGATAGCGTTCGGTGTCCACGCGCGAGCGGGTCGCTGATCCGCTGACCACCATCTCCTCGATCTGCGGCGATGCGATTCTCCCTTGGACGGGCGGTACCGGCAGCGGGGGGATCTGAGGCATCGCCTGAACCGGCGAAGGCGCAGGCGGCGGGGCCGGCATCGGCGCGGCGCGATACGCCTGCCGCGGCAGCGCGCCGCCATATCCGGTCGGCTGCTGCGAAAAGCCCAGCGCCTCGCAGGCGGCCGGCGTGGGCGCGCCGTCGCGGACCGCCGGCTGGGCTTGCGGCGTGGCCGGGGCGGAGAGCGCAGTCAACGCCGCCAGGCTGGTGACGGAGGCGCTACGCAACATCTTTTGCACTGTCATGGCGAACCTCTCGATTGATCCATGGCCGAGCTTGGCGCGCCGGCTGCGGCGAAATGTCGGCGTCATCACGACGCGGGCGAGGCATCACAACCGCGTCAGATGGTTGAGAATGGGTATCAGGAGCGATTGCATCTGAGCTTGAGCGTGTTAGTGCGACTAAATTGCATATAGCTTAAGTGTAGGGGATAGCTTTGTTAGCGCCGATTACCCGTGCCCTCATGAGGACCAGCGCGGGCGTTTGTCTCGCCTTCTCGGGCGGAGCCGCTTTCGCGGAGGTCGAGACCGAAGATCGACGCAAGGCTCCAGCCGCCCGTGCGGTCAGCGCCGACAGCGCGGCCACTGACGTCAACGACATCGAGGGCGTGGTCGTCACCGCCGCGGGCTTCGAGCAGAAGATTGTCGATGCGCCGGCCAGCGTGACCGTCGTTTCCCGCGCCGAACTGCAGCAGATGCGCGCGACCAATCTGGCCGAGGTGCTCTCGACCATCGAGGGCGTCGACGTCGGCGGTTCGGTCGGCAAGACCGGCGGCCTCAACATCAACATCCGTGGCATGGGCAGCGAGTACACGCTGATCCTCATCGACGGTCGTCGGCAGAACACCGCCGGCAGCGTGACGCCGAACGGCTTTGGCGAAACCTCGACCAGCTTCATGCCGCCGGTGAGCGCGATCGAGCGCATCGAGGTGGTGCGCGGCCCGGTCTCGACCCTCTACGGCTCGGACGCCATGGGCGGCGTCGTCAACATCATCACCCGCAAGGTCGGCGAGACCTGGGGCGGCTCGGTCACGCTCGACGGCACGATCCAGACCGACGACGAGTTCGGCGACATCTACGGCGGCAACGTCTACGCCAGCGGGCCGCTGGTTCCGGGCTTGCTCGGCCTGACCCTGCGCGGCTCCTTCGTCGATCGGCAGGCCTCCAGCCTGACGTTCGAGAACGTGAACGGCGTGGCTGCGCCGGTCACCGGCTTTGGCCGCAGCTCGACGAAGAGCGAGATCCGCGGCTACGGCGCGCGGCTCAGCTGGACGCCGACCGACGACATGGACTTCTGGCTGGACGCCGACGTGGGCACCCAGTGGTACGACAACTCCAAAGGCCAGATGGGCACCAACACCGTGGCCGGCGGCTATGCGAACGCCCTGGAGTTCAATCGTCAGCAGTACGCCCTGGCGCACAATTGGCGGCTGCCGTTCGGGGTGCTCGAGAGCAACCTGTCGCGCGGGATCACCGAGACCAAGGGCCGGATCATTCCGCCCGGCGTCGCCGGCGCCGGCGGCGCGCGCACGCTGGAATCGACCAACACCATTTTCGACACCAAGTTCTACTCGCAGTGGCGCAACCACACCTTCACGGTGGGCGGCCAGTACTGGGACGCCGAGATGGTCGACGGCGTCGCGCCCGGCGCCTTCGAGCACCAGCAGTGGGCGATCTACGCCGAGGACGAGTGGCGCTTCACCGAGACCCTCGCCCTGACCGTCGGTGCGCGCCATGACGACCACAGCAAGTTCGGCGGTCACTTCAGTCCGCGCGCCTACCTCGTCTGGAACCCGAACGAGCACTGGACGGTGAAGGGCGGCGTCAGCCAGGGCTTCAAGACCCCGCGCCTGGAGCAACTGGCCAGCGGCATCAACGGCTTCGGCAACCAGGGGCGTCTGCCGCTGCTGGGCACCCCGACCCTGACGCCGGAAACCAGCACCAGCAGCGAGATCGGCGTCTATTTCGACAACCTGCAGGGCTTCTCGGCGAACGTCACGGTCTTCGACAACCAGTTCAAGGACAAGATCGCCACCGGCGTTCCGGTCGCCAACTGCAGCTCCGGGATGACCCAGGCGCAGTACAACTCCGGCGCCGGACGCCCGGCCGGCTGCATCGACGTCGGCTTCTTCCCCGGCTTTGCGACCTTCGGCCAGAGCGTGAACATCGACGAGGCGGTCACCCGCGGCGTCGAGACGGCCATGCGCCTGCGGTTCCTGGAGACCTGGACCCTCAACGCCAATTACACCTACACCGACAGCGAGCAGAAGAGCGGCGCCTCGGCGGGCCAGAAGCTGACCGACACGCCCGAGCATATGGCCAACGCCGAGCTACGCTGGAACGCCACCGAGCGTCTGGCCGCCTGGCTGCGCGGCGAGTACCGCAGCGAGCGGTTCCGCAGCGATCCGCCGTCGCGCGCCGCCCTTGGCGACTTCAAGGCCTACAGCCTGTTCCATGTGGGCGGCTCGTTCCAGGTCACCGAGCGCGTGACGGTCAACGCCACGATCTACAACCTGCTGAACAAGGACTTCGTGCGCTTGCTGCCGTACGGCTCGCCGGTCGCCTACGCGCCCGAGTACACCAACAACCAGGAGCCGCGGCGCCTGTGGCTGTCGGTGAAGGTCGACTTCTAGCCCGCCGTCTTCCGGGCATGAGAAAGGCCGCGCCTTTGGGGCGCGGCCTTTTTTCGTTCTGGTGCGTCGCTAGTGCTTCAGCGCGTCGCGCGCGGCGTCCTTGATGTCGCCGACGCCCTTTTGAATCTTGCCTTCGGTCTTCTCGACGGCGCCTTCCGCCTCGAGCTGACGGTTGCCGGTCGCCTTGCCGGCGGCCTGCTTGATGGAGCCGGTGGCTTCCTTGGCGGCGCCTTTGATCTGATCCTTGTGCATCACGTACTCCTCACAACTGGTGCGAAGGAGTACGCGGCGCGGCGGCGATCGTTCCCTCAGGCGTGACCGAGGCGATCCAGCAGCGCGCCGAACGCGGCCCGCGCCGCCTTGCGGGCGGTCGCGTCTTCCAGCATCCGCCGCGCATCGTTGTGGCCGAGCACATAGCTCTTCATCTGGAACACGGCCATCGCGACCTCCTCGTCGGACAGGGGAGGGTCGTGCAGGGCCTGCATCTCCCGCGACAGCGTGCGCCGCCATTGCCGGACGCGCTTCTGCAGCAGGTCGCGCAGCGGGCCGGGCTGGTCGTCCAGCTCGATGCTTGCGGCCATGATCAGGCAGCCGCCGGCGGCCTTCTCGACCTCAGACCAGTCGAGCCAGCGCTCGAAGATCGTCTCGAGCCGCGCCCGGCCGGCCGGAAGGGCCTCGGCCGGCGTCCAGACGAACTCGACGAAGCGGTCGAACTCCTGCTCCAGGGCGACCAGCTCCATCGCCTCCTTGGATTCGAAATGCTTGAAGAGGCCGCTCTTCGACAGGCCGACGGCTTCGGCCACGTCGTTCAGACTGACCGCGCCGAACCCCTTGAGCGCGGCCTGACGCGCCGTCTCCTCCAGGATCCTCGCCCGTGTGGCGTCGCCCTTGCGCAAGTCCGGCCTCCCGCCGCTTGACAAAAAGTGACCGACCGTGCTCTTTTGGCGTTAGTGACCGATCGTGCCTTTTCTACGTCGTCAGGACGCAACATGCAATTTCAAGCTCTCTCCCTTGCCGCCGCTGCGGCGGCCCTTCTGATCGCCAGCCCGGCCGCTGCGGCCGGCGCCGGCTTCTCCGCCAACGCCAAGCTCCAGGCGCCGGTGTCGACCCCGACCAAGACCGTGGTCGGCGACCTCGAGTGGACCTGTGACGGCGACACCTGCAAGGGCGTCTCCGAGCGCCGCGCCGGCCTCGACTCGCTGATGAAGGAGTGCCGCAAGGTCTCGGCCGCCATCGGCCCGCTCGCCAGCTACAACAGCCGCGGCCGCGTGATGACCGAGCGGAACGTCGCCGCCTGCAACCGCCTGGCCGACCAAAGCCGGGCAGATGAAGAACTCGCCGCGAAATAGGGCGGCCTCGCCGCCCGCCTCTTTTCCTGCTCGGGGCGGGCGGCGTTTTTCTCGCTGGGTGTCAGGCTTAGTCGCGCACCTTCGCGTAGGTGTCCGTCATGAAGACGTTGGCGACGATCCACCGCTTTCCGTTGTTGTAGAACTGAAATTTGAAGAACACGGGCACCTCGGCGGTGCGCAGCATGTAGGTCCGCAGCAGGAAGTGCTCCGAGACCCTTTCCTCCTTGACCATCTCCCAATCCACCACCGCGCCATAGAAGCGGAGGATGGCCTCGGTCTGACCGACTAGGACTTCCAGATCGGCCTGCTTCTTGCTCATCAGCGCGCTGGCGAACACGTCGTTGTAGGCCTGCATGACCTTGCCATCCTTCAGGGCGCCGAAGAACGCATCGACTCTCGCCTCCGGGCTGGATGAGGCGGCTGGGCTTCCATTGTTCGCCGCGGGCGCGGCGAAAGCGCCGACCGCGCTAAGGCTCAACGCCAGTCCGACGGCAAGGGCTCTGATGCTCATGTTTCGAATCTCCAAACTTGGGCGGAGGGTATTACGGCCAAGCTTGATGTGGTCGAATTTGGCGCTCGTGCAGCCGGGGTCGCGGCCGCTTCGCATTGCGCCGGCCGCTCCTGGCGGCTATCTCCCTCGTCGAATTCCCTGATCTATTCGGCAGAGCGAGCGCGGACGCCTCATGGCGCAGCAGTATATTTTCCAGATGCAAGGCCTGACCAAGGCCTATCCCGGCGGCAAGAAGGTGTTCGAGAACATCTGGCTGTCGTTCTACTCGGACGCCAAGATCGGCGTCGTCGGGGTCAACGGCTCGGGCAAGTCGACCCTGCTGAAGATCATGGCCGGGATCGACAAGGAATTTAACGGCGAGGCCAAGGCGGCCGACGGCGTGAAGATGGGCTACCTGCAGCAGGAGCCCCACCTCGACGAACAGCTGAACGTCTGGGGCAACGTCATCGCCTGGTGCGAAGAGAAGAAGATCTTCGACCGCTACAACGAGATCGCCGCCAAGCTTGGCGAGGATTACTCGGACGAGCTCATGGAGGAGATGACCGCCCTCCAGGAGAAGATCGACGCCGGCGATCTGTGGGACATCGACAGCCGCGTCGAGATGGCCATGGATGCCCTGCGCTGCCCGCCGAACGACTGGCCGGTGGACAAGCTGTCGGGCGGTGAGAAGCGCCGCGTGGCGCTGGCCCGCCTGCTGCTCTCCAAGCCGGACATGCTGCTGCTCGATGAACCGACCAACCACCTGGACGCCGAGTCCGTGGCCTGGCTGCAGCATCACCTGGAAGCCTTCCCGGGCTGCGTGATCCTCGTCACCCACGACCGCTACTTCCTGGATCAGGTCACCAAGTGGACGCTGGAACTCGACCGCGGCAAGGGCCACCCGCACGAGGGCAACTATTCCAGCTGGCTGGAAGCCAAGACCAAGCGGATCGTGCAGGAGCAGTCGGAGTCCGAGGCTCGTCAGCGCGCCATGACCCGCGAACTGGAGTGGGTCCGCTCGGGCGCCAAGGCCCGCCAAGCCAAGTCCAAGGCCCGTCTGGCCGCCTATGAGGACATGGTGCGTGAACAGGAGAACTCGCGTCAGGCGCAGACCTTCTCGACCATCCAGATCCCGCCCGGCCCGCGCCTCGGCAACCTGGTCATCGAGGCCAAGGATCTGTCGAAGGCCTATGGCGACAAGGTGCTGTTCGAGAACCTCTCGTTCAGCCTGCCGCCGAACGGCATCGTCGGCGTCATCGGCCCGAACGGCGCCGGCAAGTCGACCCTGTTCCGGATCATCACCGGCCAGGAGCAGCCGGATTCGGGGACCTTCCGTCTCGGCGAAACGGTGAAGCTGTCCTATGTGGACCAGAGCCGTGACGCGCTGGATCCCAACAAGACCATCTGGCAGGAGGTCTCCCAGGGCCTCGACATCCTCACGGTCGGCAAGCGCGAGATCAACACGCGCTCGTATGTCGGCTCGTTCAACTTCAAGGGCGGAGACCAGCAGAAGAAGGTCGGCCTGCTGTCGGGCGGTGAGCGCAACCGCGTCCACCTGGCCAAGACCCTGACCACCGGCGGCAACGTCATCCTGCTCGACGAACCGACCAACGACCTGGACATCGAGACCCTGCAGAACCTCGAAGAGGCGCTGGAGGAATTCGCCGGCTGCGCCGTGGTCATCTCCCACGACCGCTGGTTCCTGGACCGTCTGGCCACCCACATCCTGGCCTTCGAGGGCGACAGCCACGTCGAGTGGTTCGAAGGCAACTTCGAAGCCTACGAAGAAGACAAGAAGCGCCGCCTGGGCGCCGACAGCCTGATCCCGCACCGGATCAAGTTCCAGAAGTTCACGCGCTGACCTTGCGTCAAGGTTGCATGGCGCATCCTTGACGTGCGACGTTACCCCCGCGTGACCTGTCTAAGGGGCGGCCTTGTCGTGGGGCCGGGGCAGGTCGCTGGGGGGATGCGGCATGACCGTCGCCTATATTACGACCGCCGACAACGAGACGCTGAGCGGCACGCTGGGCAATGACAGTCTGGCCGGCGGCAGCGGCAGCGATTCCCTGGAGGGTCTGGCCGGCGACGACACCCTGTTTGGCGGCGACGGCGACGACCTGATCGTCGACGGCGCGGGCCTCGACCGTATCGACGGCGGCGCCGGCACGGACATCGTGTCGCTCGAGGATGCCACCGCTCCGCTCGAGGTCTGGGTCAACCAGGAAGGCCTGCCGGGCGGCGCGCGGGTCTTCAACGCCGAAGCGATCTTCCTCGGCCACTATGGAACGCGGGTCTACGCCACCTTCGGCGAGGACATCATCATCGGCGGCCGCGGCGGCGACTATATCGACGGCGGCTTCGACGACGACGCCCTGGCCGGGCAGGGCGGCAACGACACCCTGCTTGGCGGCTTCGGGATGGACGTCCTGGACGGCGGCGCCGGCGACGACATCCTCGACGGCGGCGCCGACGACGACCTGGCCGACTTCTCGGCCGCGCCGGGCGTCGTGAACATCGATCTCAACATCGCCGGGCCGCAGTTCACCGGCCACGGCCTGGATCAACTGATCCGCATCGAGGCGCTGATGGGCTCGCGGCACGGCGGCGTGCTGCGCGGCGACGCCGCCGACAACGTCTTCTTCGGCCTGACCGGTTCGGACACCATGTACGGCGGCGCGGGCGACGATTACCTCGTCGACGACGGCGGCCGCAACATGATGCGGGGCGAAGAGGGCAACGACTACCTCGAAGGCGGCAACGAGTTCGACGACCTGCACGGCAACACCGGCGACGACACCGTCGTGGGCTATGGCGGCGACGACTGGGTGGTCGGCGGCCAGGGGCGCGACGTGCTCTCCGGCGACGGCGGCAACGACCTCGTCTACGGCAACATGGGCGACGACACCTGCTACGGAGGCACCGGCGCCGACACGATCCGCGGCGGCCAGGACAACGACACCATGATCGGCGGGGCCGGCGACGACTGGCTGTTCGGCGACCGCGGAGCCGACACCATGAGCGGCGGGCTCGGCGCCGACACCTTCACGATCTTCGACGGGGCCGGGATCGACCGCGTGATCGACTTTTCGTCGGCCGAGGGCGACCGCGTGCGGATCGAGGGCGGAACGGCCTACACCGTCGCCCAGGTGGGCGCCGACACGGTGGTCACGGTCGGCGAGGCGCAGATGACCCTGGTCGGCGTGCAGGCCTCGAGCCTGCCGGCGGGGTGGATCTTCGCCGCCTAGGCGGCGCGGCCCACCACCACCCCGGTCATGCTGATCGCGCCCAGGTCGATGGCGTCGTTGAAGAAACGCACTTCGTCGTTCCGGCTCTGGGCGCCCAGCACGTAGAGCAGCGGCAGGTAGTGCTCGTCGGTCGGGATCGACAGGCGGGCGTCCTGGCCCAGGCTCATCCAATCGATCAGCGGGGCGTGGTCGTGGGCGGCGATCAGGTCTTTGACGGTCTCGTTGAAGCGGTCAGCCCAGTCGAGCGGCTCGGCGCTCTGGGCGCGGATCGCCAGGCGCAGGTTGTGCACCCAATCGCCCGAGCCGACGATCAGCACGCCCTCGTCGCGCAGTTCGGCCAGCTTGCGTCCCAGGTCGTAGTGAAACTGAGCCGGCTGGCGCAGGTCGATGGCCAGTTGCAGAACCGGGATGTCGGCCTGCGGGAACATGTGCATCAGCACCGACCAGGTCCCGTGGTCGAGCCCCCAGTCGTGGTCGAGCCGCACCGGGACCGGCGCGAGCAGGTCGCTGACCCGTTCGACCAGCCAGGCGTCGCCGGGCGCAGGATACTGGATGTCGTAGAGCGGTTTGGGGAAGCCGTAGAAGTCGTGGATCGTCCGCGGCTGACTCATCGCCGTGATCGCCGTTTCCTCGACGTACCAATGCGCCGAGACGCATAGGATCGCCTTCGGGCGCGGCAGGCTGTCGCCCAGTTCGCGCCAGGTTCGCGCATAGTCGCCGCCGAGGGCGTTCATCGGACTGCCGTGGCCGACGAAGATCGCCGGCATGTGGGGGACGCGTTCGCTCATGACGCCCTTCAAGATCGGTAGCGCTTGGCCGAAGGTCAATCGACCGCGTCAATCTCGCGCAAATCGCGCAGCGGCGACAGCGCCCCGATCAGCGGCAGGGCGACGAAGCCGAGGGCGGCGATCAGCAAGGCGGTGCGCGGACCGATGGCGGCGCCCAGCACCCCGCCGCCCAGGGCGCCGACGACGGCCATCGCCCCCGGGCCGGCCAGGAAGGCGCCCGAAACGCGGGCGAGGGCGGTTTGCGGAACCAGCGCCTGGCGCAGGCTCGCGGCCAGGATGGCGCCGGCCACGGCCAGCGCGTCGCCGATCAGCTGCGAGACCACCAGTGTAGCCAGCCCCGCGGTCGGACTAGCGGGCGCGAACGGCGTGATCAGCACGGCGAGCCCGGCGCCGGTCATCGCCGTCAGGATCGCCGGCCCATGGCCGAGCTGGCGCGCCAGGCGGGGCGCGACGGCGGCTCCGGCCAACGCGCCTGCGCCGCCCGCCGCGATCGCCAGGCCCAGCATGGACGGCGAGAGGCCGAGCGTCCGGATGGCGAACAGCACGTAGAGCGCGCTGAACACGCCGCCGAACAGCCCCTGCGCCGATTCCATGGCCAGCAGCGGTCGCACGCGCGGGTCGGTCCAGGCCGCGCGCAAGCCGGCCGTGAATTCGCGGCCCCAGTTTTCCCGGGGTCCTTTGACGGGCGCGGGCTCAGGCGTCTGGATCGTCGCCAGCCACAGCGCCGAAGCGCCGTAGGTCGCCGCGTTGACCGTCACGGCGATCGGCGCGCTGAGCCACTGGAACAGCAGCCCGGCCAGGGCCGGGCCGCCGACCTCGGCGGTCGCGTCGGTCGCCGCCAGGCGGGAATTGGCCGCGACTAGCCCGCCGCGTTCGATCAGGGTCGGCAGGTAGGCGTGGCTGGCCATCTCGAAGATCGCGCTGATCGCAGCCGTCAGGGCCGCGACCACGAACAGCTGCGGCAGATCGAGAACGCCGAGCACGGCGGCGATTGGAATGGAGACCAGCAGCGCCGCGCGCAGCAGGTCCGCCCAGATCAGCACCGGCCGGCGGCGGGCGCGATCCACGTATGGACCGCCCGCCAGCGCCGCCAGCAGGGCCGCGCCGCTGGCGACGGCGGCCAGCGGCCCCAAGGCCGAGGCCTGCGCGCCCAGTGCGATCACCGCCATGATCGGCAGGCCCTCGCGGGTGATCCGTGCGCCAAAGGCCGAGATCGCCTGCGCCGCCCAAAGCCGTTGGAAGGCCGAGTTCACGGCCTTAGCCCCGCCAGGAAGGCCTCGACCGCGCGGTCGCCTGCCAGCCGGCGTACAGGCGCTGACGGGGCGAGCTGCGCCAGGCGACGCTCGATCTCGGGGCGAGCGTGGCGATCATAGCTCCAGATGTCGGCCAGCATCTCGCGACTGGGCGTATCGCGGCAGCCCCCAGGCAGATCGGCGCGCCCGGCGTCGGCGGGCGCGAGGCATCGGCTGAGCGCCCGGGTCATGGCGAGCCAGCGGGGCTGATCCAGCCAGACGATCAATTCGGCGCGGGGCAGGGTGATGTCGCCGACGAGCGCCAGGAAGCCGCCGTCCACGATCCACGTCTCGCCGGTCAGCGCCTCGCCGACGCGCTGGCGGAACACCGTCGGATCACCAGGGGTCCAGCCGGGGCCGTAGTAGAGCGGGTCGAGGTGAACGACCGGCAGGTCGAGGGCGCGGCCGAGCCGGCGCGCCAGGCGGGACTTGCCGCTGCCCGAATTGCCAAGGATCACCACGCGACGCATGACGGCCTCCCTGGACCCTGGCTATAGGACGTCCACACCTCGGAGAACCCCATGACCGACGCCGCCAAGCCGCTTGTCCTGATTTCCCACCAGATGCTGTCGCCGGTGCAACAGGCGCTGGAAGCGGCGGGCTACGACGTGGCGCGTCGGTGGGAGCTGATCCCGGGCCAGGCCGAGCAGGTGCGGGCGATCGTGCATGCCGGCGAAATCCCGCTGAGCCATGAATTCCTCGAAAGCCTGCCGCGTCTGGGTCTCATCGCCAATGTCAGCGTCGGTTATGACGGCATCGACGTTCCGTGGTGCCGGGCGCGGGGGATCGAGGTCACCCACGCCAAGGGGCTCAATGCCGACGACGTCGCCGATCATGCCATCGGCTTGCTGATCTCCGGCTGGCGCAACATCGTCGCCGGGGACGCGGTAGTGCGCGCCGGCGGCTGGCGCGACGATCCGCGGGTCGGCAATCGGCCGGGCCTGCGCGGCCGCAAGCTAGGGGTCATGGGGCTCGGCGCGATCGGCGAGGCGGTCGCCGTGCGCGGCGCGGCGATGGGCATGGAGATCCTGTGGTGGGGCCCGCGCGAGAAACCGGAAGCGCAGTGGCCGCGGGCCGAGAGCCTGTCGGCGCTGGCGCAGGCCAGCGACATCCTGGTCGTCGCCTGCCGCGCTGACGACACCAACCGCAAGGCGGTCAATCGCGAGGTGCTCGACGCGCTGGGCGCTCGCGGCATGCTGGTGAACGTCGCGCGCGGTTCGATCGTCGACGAGGACGCCCTGATCGCCGCGCTGAAGGAGGGGCGGCTGGGCCGCGCGGCGCTGGACGTGTTCGAAACCGAGCCGACGCCCGCTGCGCGATGGGCCGACGTTCCGAACACGGTGCTGACGCCGCACAGCGCCGGGGGGACGGTCGATTCCATTCCGCGAATGGTCGGTCAGGCGCTTGAGAACGTTCGGCTGTTCATCGCTGGCGAACCGGTGATGAGCGCGGTCTAACTGCGCCCCGCCGACGCATGCTATAAGCAGCTTGTTCGGGCGGGTTCGCTGACTGTGCGCAGCTTGACATAAAGACATAAAGATATCTTTATGTGCCTATGACGCTCACCACGAGTCAGGCGGTGGAGATTTTGCGCGCGGCGGGCGAACCGACGCGGCTGAGGATTCTTGCGCTGCTGGCGGGCGAGGAGTTGGCGGTCCTGGAGCTGTGCCGGGTGCTGGACCAGAGCCAGCCGCGCGTCTCGCGTCACCTCAAGCTGCTGGCCGAGGCCGGGCTGGTGGAGCGGTTCCCCGACGGAGCCTGGGTGTTCTACCGTCTCGTGACCTCGGGCGACGCCCGGCGCTTGGCCGACGAGGCGCTGCGGCTGATCGATCCGACCGACGCGATCATCATCCGCGACGCCGAGCGGCTCCAGGCCGTGCGCGGCGAACGCTCGGCGGAAGCCGGCGAGTACTTCGCGCGCAACGCCGCGCGCTGGGACGAGATCCGCTCGCTCTACGTCTCGGAGAACGACGTCGAGACGGCGATCCTCGACGCCGTCGGGCCGGGGCCGTTCAAGCGGCTCGTGGACCTGGGCTCGGGGACGGGCCGCATGCTGACCCTGCTGGGGCCGCACGCCGAGGCGGCGGTCGGTCTCGACCTCTCCCAGCAGATGCTCAACATCGCGCGCAACCACGTCGCCGAGGCCGGCCTCGAAGGTTTCGAGCTGCGCCATGGCGACATCTTCGGCACGCGCCTGCCGGGACAGAGCGCCGATCTCGTCGTCGTCCACCAGGTCCTGCACTACCTGGCCGATCCCGCCGCCGCCGTGCGCGAGGCCGCACGCCTGGTGGCCGAGGGCGGACGGCTGCTGATCATCGATTTCGCCCCGCACCACCTCGAGTTCCTGCGCGAGCAGCACCAGCACCGCCGCCTCGGCTTCGCCGAGCCGGAAATGGCGCGCTGGTTGGAGGATGCCGGGCTGACCGACATCCGCGTGACTGCGCTGCCGCCCGCCCGGGCTGAAGGGCTCACCGTGAAAATCTGGGTCGCCGAACGCGCCCGTCTGCCGCAAAGGAGCGCCGCATGAGCCCTCATGAAACCGCGCTCGGACCCGTCGCCCGCGCCGCCGCTGGAAACACGCGCCGCCCGTCCGTGTCGTTCGAGTTTTCGCCGCCCAAGACGCCCGAGGCCGAAGAGAGCCTGTGGGAGGCGATCCGCCGTCTCGAGCCGCTGAATCCGTCCTTCGTCTCGGTGACCTACGGCGCCGGCGGCTCCACCCGTGACCGCACGCACCGCACGGTCGTCAGGATGCTGAAAGAAACGACCCTGAAACCTGCCGCTCACCTGACCTGCGTCGAAGCTTCGCGCGCCGAGGTCGACGAGGTCGTGCAGGCCTATTGGGACGCCGGCATCCGCCACATCGTCGCCCTGCGCGGCGACCCGCCGGGCAATATCGGCGGCGTCTACGCGCCGCGCGCCGACGGCTATCTGAACGCCACCGAACTTACCGCCGGCATCAAGGCCGTGGCCCCGTTCGAGGTCAGCGTCAGCCTCTATCCGCAGATCCACCCGGAAAGCCCGTCGATCGACCACGACATCGATGTGCTGAAGGCCAAGATCGATGCTGGCGCGACCCGCGCCATCACCCAGTTCTTCTACGACATCGACGCCTACCTGTTCTTCATGGACAAGCTGCGCAAGGCGGGGGTCACGATCCCGGTCTCGCCGGGAATCATGCCGGTGTCGAACTACAAGGGCCTGAAGAAGATGGCCGGGCCGGTGGGCATTCCGCTGCCGGCGTGGCTGGGCAACCTGTTCGACGGCCTCGACAAGGATCCGGAGACCCGCAAGCTGATCGCCGCCTCGGTGGCCTCGGAAATGTGCGTGCGCCTGGCCGAAGAAGGCTATTCGGACTTCCACTTCTACACGCTCAATCGGGCCGATCTCGTCTATGCGATCTGCCGGGTGCTGGGCGTGCGCGAGACCCCGACCGAGCCGGCCGAGGCCGCGGCATGAAGCGCCTCGCCTTCGCGCTGGGCCTGCTCACCTGCGCCAGCGCGGCGCAGGCTCAGTCGCCGGCCAACTGGACCCAGCCGACCGAGCCGTTCCAGATCGCCGACAACCTCTACTACGTGGGGACGGCGGGCCTGTCGGCGTTCCTGATCACGACGCCGCAGGGCCACATCCTGATCGACGGCGCCATGCCGACCAGCGCCAAGCCGATCGAGGCGAGCATCACCAAGCTGGGCTTCAAGCCTACGGACGTGAAGGTGCTCTTGAACACCCACGCCCACTTCGACCATGCCGGGGGCCTGGCCGAGCTGAAGAAGGACACCGGTGCGAAGCTCGCCGCCGCGGCCGGCGATCGGCAGGCGCTGGAGAGCGGCAAGTACATCGGCTCCGAGGACGTGAAGGCGTTCGACTTCGCGCCGGTGAAGGTCGATCGCGTCCTCAAGGACGGCGACAAGGTCGCGCTCGGCGGCGAGACCCTGACCGCGCACATGACGCCGGGACATACCGCGGGCTGCACAACCTGGACCTTTCCGGTGACCATCGGCGGCCAGCGCCATGAGGCGGTGCTCTATTGCAGCACCTCGGTCGCCGCCAACCGTCTGGTCTCCAAGACCAAGGGGCCGCAGTACCCGGGCATCGTGGCCGACTACGAGCAGAGCTTCGTCAAGCTGCGCGGGCTGAAGGCCGACGTCTTCCTGGCCCCGCACGCCGAGCAGTTCGGCATGCCGGCCAAGCGCGCCAGGCTGGCGGACGGCGGTCCCAATCCCTTTATTGATCCGGGCATGCTGCAGGCGACGATCGCCGCCAGCGAAAAGGCCTTCCGCCAGGATCTCGCCAAGCAACAGGAAGCCGCGAAATGACCCGCCAGGACCGTATCGCCGCGCTCAAGCAGATCGCCAAGGAGCGCATCCTCATCCTCGACGGCTCCTGGGGCGTGATGATCCAGAAGCGCGGCCTGGCCGAGGCCGACTATCGCGGCGAGCGCTTCGCCGGCCACGCCCTGGAGCTCAAGGGCAACAACGACCTGCTGTGCATCACCCGGCCCGACATCATCGGTGACCTGCACGACCAGTATTACGCGGCCGGCGCCGACATCTCCGAGACCAACACCTTCTCGGCGACGACCATCGCCCAGGCCGAGTACGACTGCGGCGAGGCGGTCTACGACATCAACTTCCTGGGCGCGAAGATCGCTCGCGAGCGGGCCGACGCCTGGACCGCCAAGGAGCCGCACAAGCCGCGCTTCGTCGCCGGCTCGATCGGCCCGCTGCCCAAGATGCTGTCGATGTCGTCCGACGTGAACGATCCGGGTGCGCGGCTCGTCACCTTCGACGAGGTCTACCAGTCCTATCGCGAGCAGATGATCGCGCTGCATGACGGCGGCGTGGACATGTATCTGATCGAGACCATCACCGACACGCTGAACTGCAAGGCGGCGATCAAGGCCATCCTCGACCTCGAGGACGAGGGCTACGAGCCGCTGCCGATCTGGATCTCCGGCACCATCACCGACCGGTCGGGCCGCACGCTGTCGGGCCAGACCGTCGAGGCGTTCTGGAACTCGGTGAAGCACGCCAAGCCGTTCGCCATCGGCCTCAACTGCGCGCTGGGCGCGGACCTGATGCGGCCGCACATCGCCGAGCTGGCGCGCGTCGCCGACACCCTGGTCTCGGCCTATCCGAATGCGGGCCTGCCCAACGCCATGGGCGAATACGACGAGCAGCCGCACCAGACCGGCCACCAGCTGCACGAGTGGGCCGAGCAGGGCCTGGTCAACATCCTCGGCGGCTGCTGCGGCACCACGCCCGACCACATCAAGCACGTCGCCGACGCCGTCGCCGGCCTGACCCCGCGCCAGCCGCCCGAGCGGCCCACCGCGATGCGGCTGGCCGGCCTGGAGCCGTTCGAGTTGGTTTAGGACCCTTCTCCCCTTGTGGGAGAAGGTGGCCCTGCGTAGCAGGGTCGGATGAGGGGTTGAGGGGCCTCTCAAATCTCGCCGCCGGCGGCCGGCGCCCGAGACCCCTCATCCGTCGTCCTCGCGGACGACACCTTCTCCCGCAAGGGGAGAAGGGCGGTCATACGAACGGAATACGATGCGCCCCACCTTCATCAACGTCGGCGAACGGACCAACGTCACCGGCTCGGCCAAGTTCAAGAAGCTGATCGTCGAGGGCGACTACAGCTCGGCGCTGTCGGTCGCGCGCCAGCAGGTCGAGGCCGGGGCGCAGGTCATCGACATCAATATGGATGAAGGTCTGCTCGACTCCGTCGTCGCCATGCGGACCTTCCTCAACCTGCTGGCCGCCGAGCCCGACATCGCCCGCGTGCCGGTCATGGTCGACAGCTCGAAGTGGGAGGTGATCGAGGCCGGGCTGAAGTGCGTCCAGGGCAAGTGCATCGTCAACTCCATCTCGATGAAGGAAGGCGAGGCCAAGTTCATCGAGCAGGCCAAGGCCTGCCTGCGCTACGGCGCGGCCGTCGTCGTCATGGCCTTCGACGAGGTCGGCCAGGCCGACACCGCCGAGCGCAAGTACGAGATCTGCGCCCGCGCCTACAAGATCCTGACCGAGCAGGTCGGCTTCCCGCCCGAAGACATCATCTTCGACCCCAACATCTTCGCCGTCGCCACCGGCATCGAGGAGCACGACAACTACGCCGTCGACTTCATCGAGGGCACGCGGCGCATCAAAGAGAACCTGCCGCACGCGCGGGTCTCGGGCGGCGTCTCCAACGTCTCGTTCTCATTCCGCGGCAACGAGCCGGTCCGCCGGGCGATCCACTCGGTGTTCCTCTACCACGCCATCGCCGCGGGCATGGACATGGGCATCGTCAACGCCGGCGACCTGCCGGTCTATGACGACATCGACCCTGAGCTGCGCGAAGCCGTCGAGGACGTGATCCTCAACCGGCCCCAGCGCACCAACGTCTCCAACACCGAGCGGCTGGTCGACCTGGCCCCCAAGTACAAGGGCCAGAAGGGCGAGGCCAAGGTCGTCGACCTGGCCTGGCGTCAGGCCAGCGTCGGCTCGCGCCTGGCCCACGCCCTGGTCCACGGCATCACCGACTACATCGACGCCGACACCGAGGAAGCCCGCCAGGCCGCCGAGCGCCCGCTGCACGTCATCGAAGGTCCGCTGATGGACGGCATGAACGTGGTCGGCGACCTGTTCGGCTCGGGCAAGATGTTCCTGCCCCAGGTGGTCAAGTCGGCCCGGGTGATGAAGCAGGCCGTCGCCTACCTGATGCCGTTCATGGAGGCCGAGAAGGAAGGCCAGCCGCGCACCAGCGCCGGCAAGATCCTGATGGCCACGGTGAAGGGCGACGTCCACGACATCGGCAAGAATATCGTCGGCGTGGTCCTGCAGTGCAACAACTACGAGGTCATCGACCTCGGGGTCATGGTCTCGGCCGACCGCATCCTCGACGCGGCCAAGGAGCACGCGGTCGACATCGTCGGCCTCTCGGGCCTGATCACGCCGAGCCTCGACGAGATGGTCTATGTCGCCGGCGAGATGGAGCGCCGCGGCTTTACCATCCCGCTGCTGATCGGCGGCGCCACCACCAGCAAAACCCACACCGCGGTCAAGATCGAGCCCGCCTACAAGGCCGGCGGCACCACCTATGTGCTCGACGCCAGCCGCGCGGTCGGCGTCGTCGCCGGCCTGCTCTCGCCCACGGAAAAGGACCGCATCGGCGCGGAGACGAGAGCCGACTACGCCAAGGTCCGCGAGAGCTACGCCCGCGGGCAGGGGAACCGCGCCCGCGCCACCCTGGCCGAGGCCCGCGAGAACGCCTTCCAGCCGGACTTCGAGGCCTATGTTCCGCCCAAGCCCAGCTTCCTGGGCACGCGCAGCTTCGTCGCCTACGACCTGGCCGAACTCGCCCGCCACATCGACTGGTCGCCGTTCTTCGCCTCCTGGGAGCTGATCGGCCGCTTCCCGCAGATCCTCGAGGACGACGTGGTCGGCGAGGCGGCCCGCGACCTCTATCGTGACGCCCAGGCGATGCTGAAGAAGATCATCGACGAGAAGTGGTTCGAAGCCCGCGGTGTGGTCGGCTTCTGGCCGGCCGCCGCCGACGGCGACGACATCGTGCTCTATGCCGACGAGACGCGGACCGCCGAGCTGACCCGCCTGCACAGCCTTCGCCAGCAGATGCCCAAGGACAAGAGCCGCGACGACGGCGGCCGCGCCAACGTCGCCCTGGCCGACTTCGTGGCCCCGGTCGGCGGCCCGGCGGACTATGTCGGCGGCTTTGCAGTCACCGCCGGCCACGGCGAGATCGAGGTCGCCCAGCGCTTCAAGGAAGCCGGCGACGACTATTCGGCCATCCTCGCCACCGCCCTGGCCGACCGGCTGGCCGAAGCCTTCGCCGAAGCCATGCACCGCAAGGTCCGCACCGAGCTCTGGGGCTACGCGCCGGACGAGCTGTTCGACATCGACGCCCTGGTCGCCGAGCAGTACCGCGGCGTGCGCCCGGCCCCCGGCTACCCGGCCCAGCCCGACCACACCGAAAAGGCGACCCTGTTCAAGATCCTGGACGCCGAGGCGGCCACCGGCATGGAGTTGACCGAAAGCTTCGCCATGAACCCGCCGGCCAGCGTCTCGGGGCTCTACTTCGCCCACCCGGAGGCGCACTATTTCGGCGTCGGCCGGATCGAGAAGGACCAGGTCGAGGACTACGCCAGGCGCAAGGGCTGGGAGCTGCGGACGGCGGAGCGGTGGTTGGCGCCGATCCTCAATTACGAGCCGTAGGGGCCTCCATCGCGCTGCTGCGTCGCCGCGGGGGCGCGCTGTCGGCGACGAGCTCTTGCCTGATCGCCCGGCGAAGTTCGCAAATCCGCTTTACGTGGCCAGCGCGTGCAATGTTCGCCGTAAACAAGCGGCACCATCTGGAAGTCGTCGTCGGTTCCATCTTCTTTCTTCCGGTTGCATATCGGGCTGCCTGCCCGTCATGAGATTGCATGGAAGATTCGGCGGATGAGCTACTTTTCAAGCCTCGATGAGGGGCCTACGGCTGACACGGTTACTGATCCGCAGAAGCTCTTCCACGCGCTTCCCGCGAAGGCGTCGAAATACGAATACCTTCGTGATGTTCAAGGCGAGGTGCTCGGCCGCTGGCACGAGGTGAGGTCCCAGCGCGACACTGTGATCAAGATGAATACTGGAGGTGGAAAGACCGTCGTTGGTCTTCTAGCCCTTAAGTCGTGTCTCAACGAGGGGGTTGGCCCCGCCGTCTACCTCGCCCCAGATCACTACCTTTGTGGTCAAGTCCTGGCCGAAGCCAAGGACTTGGGTATCGAGACCACAATCGATCCGCGCTCACCCCATTTCCTGAGCGGCCGCGCCATCTTGGTCGTGCCGATCCACACCTTGTTTAATGGGAGATCCAAGTTTGGAGTGGGCGCGGAAGGCGCTCGCCTGCCGATTGGGAGTCTTGTCGTTGATGACGCGCACGCTTGCCTTGGCATCGCCGAAGGGCAGTTCACCATATCGCTGCCTAACGGGCATGCTGCTTACGACGAACTTCTGAAGCTGTTCCGGCCCGATATCGCCGCTCAATCGACCACCGTGATGACGGAGATCCAGAGCGGAGACCCCAGAGCCATGGCCCTAGTTCCCTATTGGGCATGGAAGGACAAGCAGGAGAAAGTCGCTAGCATTCTTGTTCCGTATCGTGATGACAAGGAACTTGAGTGGGCTTGGCCACTACTCAAAGACAGCCTTGCAGTCTGCCAGTGCGCCATAACGACCCACGGCGCAGAGATTGGACCGCGATGCCTGCCAGTCGAAATGTTGCCAGCATTCATTCAGGCGAAGCGGCGCATCTACATGACGGCGACTCTCGCCGATGACAGCATCCTGGTGACGGACTTCGATGCAGATCCAAAATCGGTCGCGATGCCGATTTCGCCAAAGGGGGGGTCTGACATTGGCGAGCGACTGATCCTTGTGCCCCAAGAAATCAATACCTCGCTTAAAGACACGGACATTCGTGAGTTTGTAGCGGCGTACGCTAAGGCCAAGAATGTCGTGGTAATCGTGCCGTCCTTCGAGCGAGCGAAATTCTGGGCTCCCGTAGCCACAGCGACTGTGAGTGCCGAGAATATCGAAGAAGGCGTCTCAAAACTCCGAGCGAGCGCAGGAAATTTGGTCGTCATGGTCAACAAGTACGACGGTGTTGACCTGCCCAATGAAGCTTGCCGGATACTCGTTGTCGATGGCCTTCCAACAGCGCGGCGACTGCTTGAACGCCAGGAACAAACTCTGCTGGAGGCGTCAACTCGCCACCGAGCCAAGCAGGTGCAGCGTATCGAGCAAGGGATGGGCCGGGGTATTCGGGCCAGCCACGACTACTGCGTAGTCCTCTTGATGGGGGCCCAACTTCTCGGTTCGCTTTACGCGAGCGGCTCGGCAGGAATGTTCTCATCGTCGACAAGTAAGCAGCTAGCGCTGTCGCGAAAACTCGCCCGTTTGATCGAGGAGAAGGGCCTTGGTGAAATGGCTAAGGTTGTAGATGGCGCCTTAGGCCGTGATCCTCAGTGGGTGGCAGCTGCAAAGAACACACTCATCGATGTCTCCAACCCCGCATCGGTAACTGTTGATCCGATAGCCATGGCCCAGCGTGAAGCGTTCGATTGTACCCGGCGTGGTCGATATGATCGGGCGGAAACGGCGTTAAGGGCTGTGTTGGACAAGGCAGATTCAGAGGCGGCGGAAGGCTGGTTACTTCAGCAGATTGCTGAAGTAGTCCACCATGTGGATAAGGTGCGCAGTCAGTCGATTTTGGCTGGTGCCCACGACCGCAACATCTCGACGACACGGCCCTTGAATGGGATTGTGTACCCGCGAATTGATACGGCCGGCCTAGATCAGGCTCGCCAATCGGGCGACTACCTCTCGAAGAAGTACGCCGACGCGAACGCCATGATCCTTGGCGTAAATGCCCTACTGGACCGTCTCCATTTCGGCCCCGGAACGGCTGAGACGTTCGAAGAGGCCCTCAAAGACCTCGGCCTTCATCTGGGTTTTCGCGCGCAGCGGCCGGAAAAGCTCGGAATTTCAGGCTTGGATGTGCTTTGGGGGATCGGACAGCTACGATACGCGCTGTTGCCCTGTAAGAGCGAGGCGGTAGTCGCCACCATCTCCAAGAACTATGCGGACCAGGTAAGCGGTTCGGCCGCATGGTTCGCGGGTGCCTACGATCAGACTTGCCAAGCCGTTCCGGTGCTCGTCCACCCTTCGCAGGTGCTAGATGCAATGGCAGCCGTGCCTGACAACACTATGGTGCTTACGGCGGTGAAGCTCGATGGTCTAAAGGACGCGGTTGCGAGCTACACTGCGGCTGTAAAGGACAAGCTAGACAACACTGTGCATGTTCGCGCGAGTCTCGAAGCTAATAGACTCTTAGGAACGCAAATTATCAGCCAACACACGCTACCGGTGAAGAAGGCGACCTAAAGCGCCTCGAGGTCGAAGGGGCGTTGACCCGCGAGAGGAGCCGCCCACGGCCTGGCTCCAGGCGCACTGATCGAGAGCCAGTAAATGGTCGATAATCGAAGCGAAGCTTCTCGAAGCGCGCTGATGTCTCGCATCAGCGGCAAGGATACCGCCCCGGAGCTGATCGTCCGTAAGGTCCTGCATGCCTTGGGTTTCCGCTTCCGCCTCCATCGCCGCGACCTACCGGGCACGCCCGATGTAGTGCTCCCGCGCCTCAAGATTGCTCTCTTCGTGCATGGTTGCTTCTGGCATGGCCACGGCTGCAAGATCGGACAGCCACCGAAGTCGCGTCAGGAGTATTGGCTCCCTAAGATCGAGCGGAACAAGGCGCGCGATGCGGAGAAGGCTGCGGCACTTGAGACGCAAGGGTGGCGAGTGCTTGAGGTCTGGCAGTGCGAGACCCGCGACCGCGAGCGCTTGGCGGAGCGTCTTGCTTACGAGCTTCGCGAGCGGTGAGCGCTGCGGCCGCAATAGACGCAATGCCGCGATATTCCCGATCGACAGGGAGCTCTGGCTTCCCTAAGGTTCAGCTCGATTCTGGAGACTCATATGGTGCGGCCACTCGGCATCGATCTTTTCGCGGGCGCAGGCGGCATGAGCCTCGGGTTCGAACAAGCGGGCTTCGACGTCGTCGCTGCCGTCGAGATCGACCCGGTGCACTGTGCTGTTCACGAGTTCAATTTCCCAAGGTGCGCCGTTATCCCGCAGTCGGTGGTAGGCCTATCGGCGGCCGAAATCCGCTATGCGGCGGGCATCGGCCTCCGTCCCGTCGACGTGGTGTTTGGCGGCGCACCCTGCCAAGGCTTCTCGATGATCGGCCAGCGGGTGCTGGACGATCCGCGTAACCACCTTGTCCGCGAGTTTGTGCGTATTGTCGCCGAACTCCGCGCTTCGTACTTCGTATTTGAGAACGTGAAGGGCTTGACCCTCGGCAAGCACCGCCAGTTTTTGGAGGAGCTGATCGAGGCCTTCGACAAGGTCGGCTATCAGGTGCGTCTGCCCTGGAGGGTGCTCGACGCCGCTGATTACGGCGTGCCGCAGCATCGCGAGCGCTTAATCCTCTTCGGCGCCCGCAAGGGCTATCCGATGCCTGAATACCCGATCGCCACCGTGCGTCCCGCCGACGCCAAGCGCGCTAGTGCTTTGCCCGTCGGGCCGACGGCGAAAGATGCTCTCGGCGACCTGCCGGATGCCGAGGGCTTTGCCGAGCTCCTACGCACCGACGAAGTCAAGGCAAAGAGGGGGTGGGGAACGCCTGGACCCTATGCTCGCGCGCTGCGCGGCCTGGACAACGCCGCTGACGACTTCTCGCACCCTAGGCGCTGGGATCCCGAGTTGCTCACCTCTAGCGCACGGACCGACCATACGCCGATCTCGCGCCGCCGCTTCTCAGAGACAGCGCCCGGCGCAGTGGAGCCGATCTCACGGTTCTTCAAATTGTCACCCGCCGGACTTAGCAACACGTTGCGCGCTGGCACGGACGCAGCGCGTGGCGCTTTCACCAGTCCGCGGCCGATCCACTATGCATTGCCCCGATGCGTGACTGTTCGCGAGATGGCGCGGCTCCATGGGTTTCCCGACTGGTTCCGCTTCAACGAGACCAAATGGCACGGGGCCCGGCAGATCGGAAATTCGGTGCCGCCGCCACTCGCCCGCGCGGTGGCGCAGCAGGTGATCCGAGCCCTTGGCGTCGAACCCGAGCGGCCGAGCGAGCCTCAGGAGCTGGGCGATGTAGGCCTCGTGCGCATGACCGTGTCCCACGCGGCGGCGCACTTCGGCATAGGTGTACCATCCGGCAAGCGCGACCGCCGCAGCGGCGCTAGGAAGCGCAAGCAGGCGGAGATTGAAGCCGAATTGCAGGCCAAGCGCGTGGCCGTCGGATGAGCAGCGCCGTCAAGGTCGACGCCAACCGCTACCGGGCGCTGGTTGAGCATATCTTCTTCGACCCGTCCTTTGGCGGATATCAAGCCGGGACGACGGAGATAGACTTCGAGCGGGAGGACCTAGAGCGCGCTGCGGCGGCGCTCAGCATCAAGTTGCCGAAGAACCTTGGCGACGTCGTCTATTCAATCCGATACCGCATGCCGATGCCCGGCTCGATCCTCGCAACTCAACCCGAGGGCAAGGAGTGGGTAATCGAAGGCGCCGGTCGCGCCCGCTATCGGTTCGCCTTGGTGCCGATCAACCGCATCGTGCCCAACCGCGACCTGATCACCATTAAGATTCCTGACGCGACCCCCGAGATCATTGGTTCGTACGCGCTAAACGACGAGCAGGCCCTGCTAGCCAAGGTCCGCTACAACCGCCTGATCGACACGTTCCTGGGCGTGACGGCCTATTCGCTGCAGAATCACCTCCGCACCACGGTTAAGGGCGTCGGGCAGATCGAGATCGACGAAATCTACGTCGGGATCGACCGCCACGGCGCACAGTATGTGGTGCCCGTGCAGGCTAAGGGCGGCACCGATCAACTTTCGGTCGTCCAGGCTAAGCAGGATATCGCCTGCTGTGCCGAGAAATTTCCCCACCTGATTTGCCGCTCAATCTCGGCTCAGTTTATGGACGACGATCGTATCGCCATTTTCGAGCTCACAGTGCAGGACGATCAGGTAAGGATCGTCCAGGAACGGCACTACAAGCTAGTCAGCGGGATGGTCCCGCTGGACGAACTGGCCGTGTATCGTCGATCCGTCTGAGCTTCCGCTGCTCCTAGGCTAAGTTGAAGCCTCTTGTCGCCCGGCCCGCCGCAGGCCAGGGGGCGGGCCGGGAGGCCGATCCGATGCGGGTTCATTTACTGGCCTGATGTTCTTATTTTGTTCTTGCATTTCCGCGCAGCTGTGAGACACTGAAGCCTTCTCATTTGCTGTCGTGGGGGCGTGATGCCTTCGTCATCGCCGGGCCCGGGGCGGGCCAGGGTTCGGGCGTCTGTGCGCTATACGCCGGAGCTGGGACGGGAGATCTGCGCGCGGGTGGCGGCGGGCGAGAGCCAGCATGCGCTGGCGCGCGAGCCGGGGATGCCGTCGCGGCGGACGTTTCGCGACTGGGCGCTGCGCGAGCCTGAGTTCGGGGCGGCGTTCGAGGCCGCCAAGCTGGAGGGGCGGCGGCGGCAGATATTGGCTGACCGCGAGGCGGACCTGCGGCCAGGCAGCGGCAAGCTCTGGCGGCGGATGATGGCCCAGGCCTCGCCCACGCGGCGGCGCGGGGGCAGCGTCTCGATCCTGACGCCGGAGCTGGCCGAGGCGATCTGCCTGCGGATCGCCGGCGGCGAGAGCGTGCTGGCGCTGTCGGCCGATCCGGACATGCCGTGCGCCGGCTCGATCTTCGGCTGGGCGCGGCGCGAGGACTGGTTCCGCGAGATGTACCTGCGCGCCAAGGAGATCGCCGCCGACCTGCATTTCGACCTGGCCTACGAGGTGGCGATGGAGGCGACCGAGGACTCCGTGCGCGGCGACCGGCTGCGGGTGCAGGTGC
Source organism: Phenylobacterium sp. GW823-FHT02A09 (assembly GCF_058797775.1). Taxonomy (NCBI): domain Bacteria; kingdom Pseudomonadati; phylum Pseudomonadota; class Alphaproteobacteria; order Caulobacterales; family Caulobacteraceae; genus Phenylobacterium; species Phenylobacterium sp. GW823-FHT02A09. The sequence goes on from NZ_JBXAJZ010000004.1 coordinate 343,127, forward strand.
TGCGCTGGCGGGTGGCGCTGATCGAGCCGAAGAAATACGGGCTGCGGCGGATGCTGGGGCCGGCGGGGGAGGGCGAGGCTGGGGAGCCGCAGCCGTTCGGGATCGAGCTGGTGAACTTCGTGCAGGAGCCGGGCGGGGGCTGGCGGGAGGCGGGGTCCTAGGGGGCTGGGTTTGTGGGTTTGCCGGTTGGATCAGGTGTTCATGGGTCCCGGTCTTCGGCTTGCAGCCGAAACCGGGATGACACTTGGGGATGTGCGCTGACGCGCTGCGCCTTCGCAACGCGTGTCATCCCGGTTTGCGGAGCAAGACCGGGACCCATTAACGCCGGATGCGGTGGATGGAGCGCGGAGCGGCGCTCTGCCGGGTTGGCGGCTAGTGCGGCGGAGGGGTTGGTCCCCCTCACCCTAGCCCTCTCCCCCAAGGGGCGAGGGAACAGGTCGGGGAGGCGGCGACGCTCTTTTCCTGCCCAAGGGGGCGAGGGGGCGGGACCGGGGAGGCGGAGCGGGCGGTTTGCGGCATCTCGGCTCTTGCCGTGTAATCGATTGTATGGACACTGGCGCGCGATGGCGGCGCCCGACGGGGCGCGGCTGCAGGGAGGTGAGGCGTGCGGCAGAGTTTCGCATGGTGGTCGTTCACGGCGGGGCGCGAGGTCGAGCCGGCGGCGTTCCTGCGCGCGGCGGTCGAGGGCGGGGCGCAGGGAGTGGAGATGCTGCCGGCCGAGCTGTGGCCGCTGGCCCAGGAGCTGGGGCTGTCGATCGTCACCGTCACCGGCCACAAGCTGGAGGAAGGCTTCAACGACCCGGCCCGGCATGCGGGCTTACGCGATCACGTGCGGCGCACGATCGACGCGGCCGCGGCGGGCGGGGCGGAGGCGGTGATCGTGTTCGCGGGCGACCGGTTCGGCGACGGCGACGACGCGCGGGCCGTGGCGGCCTGCGTCGAGGGCCTGGCGCCGGTCGTGGACCATGCGCAGGGCGCCGGGGTGCGGCTGCTGATGGAGCTGCTGAACAGCAAGGTCGACCATCCGGGCCAGCAGTGCGACCGCACCGAATTCGGCGCGCAGGTGGTGCGCGGGGTCGGCTCGCCGGGGCTGAAGCTGCTCTATGACGGCTATCATATGCAGTTGATGGAGGGCGACCTGAGCCGCACCATCAAGGCCAATTTCGAGCTGATCGGCCATGTCCACACGGCCGGGGCGCCCGGGCGGCGCGACCTGGACGACCGCCAGGAGATCAACTGGCGCGGAATCGCCGGTCTGCTGGCTCATCTCGGCTACGACCAGTGGGTCGGCCACGAGTTCATTCCGCGCGGCGAGCCGATCGCCGCGCTCAAAGAGGCCATGGCGCTGTTCGACGCGCCCGGCGGCAAGGCGTAGGGTTTGACCATGCAGTTCGACGCGATCGTGGTGGGATCGGGCATCAGCGGCGGCTGGGTCGCCAAGGAGCTGTGCGAGCGCGGCCTGAAGGTGCTGATGCTCGAGCGCGGGCCGAACATCGAGCACGGGACCGACTACAGCCACGAGGAGGCCGGACGGCTGCGCTGGCGCGACGACCAGATCCCCGACGAGGAGAAGGCGCTGCACTACCCGTACTATGTCGGCGTCAGCTATGCGATGTTCAACTCGAACAAGAAGTTCTGGGCCAGCGACCACGACTATCCCTACGAGCAGGCCGAGGGGAAGCCGTACCGTTGGATCCGCGGCTATCACCTGGGCGGGCGCTCGCTGACCTGGGCGCGGCAGTCCTATCGCTGGGCGCCGGACGACTTCCTATCCAACCTCAAGGACGGGCACGGGACCGACTGGCCGATCCGCTATGAGGATCTTGAGCCGTGGTACGACCACGTCGAGGCGTTCGTCGGGGTCAGCGGCAATTACGACGAGGTCCCGCAGCTGCCGGACGGCGACTTCCTGCCGCCGTTCCCGTTCAACTGCGTCGAGGAGGACGCCCAGGGCCGCATCGAGGCGGCGTTCCCGACGCGGCGCTTCCTGATGGGTCGCTGCGCGAACCTCAGCCGGGTGGCCAAGCCGCAGATGGACCTGGGGCGCAAGCGCTGCGAGGGCTATGTGCGCTGCCACCACGGCTGTCCGCTGGGGGCGGCGTTCTCGACCCAGGCCGCGACGCTGCCGGCGGCGCGGGCGACCGGCAACCTGACGGTGATCACCGACGCCATCGTCGAAAGCGTGGTCTATGACGCCGCGGCCGGGCGGGTCACGGGCGTGCGGGCGATCGACCGGCTGAGCAAGGTCGCGACGACCTACGAAGCCAGGATGGTGTTCCTCAACGCCTCGGCGATCAACTCGGCGGCGCTGCTGCTGAACTCGCGCTCGGAGGCGTTCCCGCGCGGGCTGGCCAACGGCAGCGACCAGGTCGGGCGCAACCTGATGGACCATGTCGGCTGCGGCCAGATCGTCGGGACCTACCCGGCCGGCTTCGAGGACCAGCCCTGGCAGGCCGACCGGCCGACCGGCGTCTACATCCCGCGCTATTCCGGGATCACCGAGACCGACAAGCCCTATCTGCGCGGCTTCGGCATGCAGGGCGGGGCGCGCAAGGTCCGCCGCGCCGACGGCGAGGGCCGCGTCTGGGTGCTGTCGCTGGGGCCGTTCGGCGAGGTGCTGCCCGATCCGGAGAACCGGGTGACGCTGTCGGCCTCGCGGGTCGACAGCTGGGGGATCCCGCTGCCGCGCATCGAGGCCGCGCACGGGGCCAACGAGCAGGCGATGATGCGCGAGGCCGCCCGCGACGCCGCCGCCATGCTGGCCGCCGCCGGCTGCACCGACATCACCCCCTGGGAAGAGGCCGGCGCCAACCTGACGCCGCCGGGCGACCGCATCCACGAGATGGGCACGGCGCGCATGGGCCGCGACCCGGCGACCTCGGTGTTCAACGGCTGGGGCCAGGCGCACGAGGTGGCGAACCTGTTCTGCTCGGACGGGGCGGTGATGGCCTCCAGCGCCTCGATGAACCCGTCGCTGACCTACATGGCGCTGTCGGCGCGGACGGCGAACCACGCCGCCGACCTGCTGGAGCAGGGCGCGATCTAGGCCCGGCGCATGGTCAGGATCGGGACCGGCGGCTTCAGCCACTGGCCGCGCTGGTCCTTGAACTTGGTCTCGCCGTTGGTCGGCAGGGAGAGGATCTTCTCGACGATCGGCATGCCCTGGACCACCTGGCCGAAGGCGGCGTAGCCGAGGTTGTCGCCCGGCGCCTTCGGGTTGGCGTCGAGATAGGGCTGGTCGCCGACGCAGATGAAGAAGTTGCTGGTCGCCGTGCCGGTGGCGAAGCGGCCGAGCGAGATCGTGCCGTTGAGGTGCTTGAGGCCGGTCCTGGTCGTGCTCTCGTGGGCGATCGGCGGGAACGGCCGGACCTTGGCGTCCGGGGCGCCGACGATGGTGCCGTCCTTGGGGACGCCCGGCGTGCGCGCGGCGCGGAAGAAGGTCCCGCCGTCATAGGACTTGGCGTCGACGTAGCGCAGGAAGTTGGCGGTGGTCAGCGGCGCCTTGCGCGGCTCCAGCTCGACGATGATCGATCCGCGCGGGGTCTTGATGACCACCCGCGGCTTGCCCGGCGCGGCCAGCGCCGTGCGCGGCGCGGCGAGGACCAGGCCGCCGGCGGCGATCAGGCTGCGTCGTGGAAGGTCGCTCATGTCCGCTCTCCGGTCAGGCCCTGGCCATAGCAGATCAGCCTTTGGGGCGGGAAGGCGTGCGCGCGGCCTCGCGCATCGGCCCGCGGCCGTCCGTGCCGTGCCAGATCTGCAGGGTGATGTCCTCGGCGTCGGTCGCGTAGCGGAACTGGCCGCGGGTCAGGTCCGGGGTGCCGAGGATCTCCGCCCCTTCGCCGCCGAGGCCGTGACAGGAGGCGCAGTGGGCCTGGTAGAGCGGCACGGCGCGGACGATGGCGGCCTGGTCGCGCGGCGCGCCGGCCAGGGCCAGGACGTACTCGGTGAGGTCGGCGATCTCGGAGGGGCCAAGCTCGCCGCTATCGCCGAAGCCCGGCATGCTGGCGGTCTGCGGCCAGGAGGTCAGACGGGCGCCCTCGGACGCGCGGGGAATCTGCTGAAGCGCTGCGGCGCCGAGCGCCAGGGCGCCGACCAGGCCGGCGCAGAGGAAAGCGGGTACGCGGGACATGGCGCCAGTCTAGGGCGCGCCGGGCGCGCGCGCCTAGACGCTCGTCAAATGCGCCGCATCGGAGGCCGCAGGCGCCTAGCGCGGGGCCAGGGCGCCGGCGAAGTCGATCACGCACATGGCGCCATAGGCCGAGTGCGAGCCGCAGGCGACCCCGGCCAGGCTGTAGCCGGCGCCGAAGATGGTCTTGCGATGGCCGCGGCCGGGCACGCGGCTGTCGACGATCAGCTGGGCCACCACCTCGCGGGCGCTGGCGTAGCCGTAGGAGATGGTCTCGGCGCTCATCCCGGCCCAGACGCCCTGGTTCTTGAGGCGGGCGGCCAGCCCGCCGGCCCCGGCGCCGTGACCCTCGGCCCCGCGCCGGGCCTGGGCGCGGACGTGGGCGCCGGCCGCGGCGGCCAGCCCCGGATGGGCGGCCAGCGGCGGCAGCGGGCGCTGGGACAGCAGGAAGCCGATGGCCTCGTCGACCACGTACGGGTCCTCGTCGCGCAACGCCCAGCCGCCGCGGGCGAGTTCGTCGGCGTAGCGGGCGGGATGGGCGCGGGCGTAGTTCAGTTCGGCCAGCACCTCGGCCTCGAGGCCGCGGGCCTGGGCGGGGACGGGCAGGCAAAGCGCGGCGAGCAGCGCGACAAGGCGCGCGCGAAGGGACATCGTGACCACGCACGAACTCCAGTCATCAGATGTCCCCCGGCCAAGCTCTAGCGGGGTTCGCGCGAGGCTCGCCCTGCGGCAAAGCGCGCAGGATGTCGGAACGCGGGCGGCCCGTTCGTCCTTGAGGAAACTGGAGGAGACGACCGATGCCGCCCACCATCACCGCTTTCGAAGCCTCGCCGGACCGCGGCCGGGGCCTGGCGCGGGACATGCGCGTGCGCTGGGCGTTGGAGGAAGTCGGCCAGCCCTATGACGTGCGGCTGGTGTCGTTCGCGGCGATGAAGCAGCCGGCGCACCTGGCGCTGCATCCGTTCGGACAGATCCCGACCTTCGAGGACGGCGAGCTGGCGCTGTTCGAGTCCGGGGCGATCATCCTGCACCTGGCCGAGCGCCACGAGGGCCTGCTGCCGGCCGATCCGGACGCGCGGGCCCGGGCGATCGGCTGGATGTTCGCGGCGCTGAACACGGTCGAGCCGCCGATCGTCGAGCGCGAGCAGACCCGGCTCGTGGAGCGCGACAAGCCCTGGTTCGGCGCTCGGGCGCCGATGCTGGAGGCCCGCGTGCGCCAGCGGTTGGACGCGCTGTCGCGTCGGCTGGGCGAGGCCGAATGGCTGGACGGGGCGTTCAGCGCCGGCGACCTGATGATGGTCAGCGTGCTGCGCCGGCCGGCCGGCGCCGAGCTGCTGGGCGATTATCCCAACCTCGCCGCCTATGTCGCGCGCGGCGAGGCGCGGCCGGCCCACCAGCGGGCCTTTGCAGACCAGCTGGCGGTGTTCGAGGCTTCCGGCGGGAAGGCCTAGTCGTCGAAGCCGACGAAGACGCTGGCCTCGGCCACCGACTTGCGCTCGGACACCACGGCGTTGGCCGGGAAGTCGTCGTCGGGCCAGCCGAGGGCGACGGCCTTCATGATCACCTGGTCGTCGGCGATGCCGGCGTGCTCGCGGACCACGGGCGACTGCATGATGCCCTGGCTGTTGATCACCGCGCCGAGGCCGCGCGACCAGGCGGCGTTGACCAGGGCGGTGGTCACCGCGCCGCAGTCGAACGGGGTGTCGTCGCTGGTCGCCAGGACGCGGTCATAGGTGATGATCACGCAGACGGGCGCGTCGAATTGGCGGAAGCCGCGCAGCACCCAGTCCTGGCGCATCTCCTTGTCTTCGCGGGCGATGCCCATGGCGGCGAACAGCTGCTTGGCGACGCCGACCTGGCGGTCACGGTGCGGGCCGGTGAACGCCTCGCCGGTGCGGAACTCGCGCGAGTGCGGTACGCCGGCCAGGTTGCGCTCGGTGTTGCCGGCCCGGATCCTGTCCAGCGGTTCGCCGGTGAGAACGTAGAAGTTCCAGGGCTGGGTGTTCATCGACGACGGCGCGCGCATCGCCAGGCCGAGAATCTCCTCGATCAGCTTGCGCGGAACCGGATCGGGCTTGTAGCCGCGGATGCTCCGGCGGCCGAGGATGACGTCGTCAAACAGCATGATGGTGCTCGGGTTCGTTAGCGCAGGCGCAGAGAACTGCCAGCATTCCGCAGCGAAAGCCAATGGGGAGGCTGGAGGCGGCGACTACTGTGATCCGGCCTCGGCCAGCGCCGCCAGGCCCTCGGTGCGGGAGACGACGGGGGCGTAACCGAGCTCGCGGCGGGCCTTGCCGATGTCGAGACTGACTTCGAGCGCGGATGAGGCGAAGGTCTGCAGGGTCAGGGGGACGGGCTTGCGGCCGCCCGTCGCCTTGCTGATCAGATCGCCGACGGCGGCGATGGCGCGCACGACCGGCCGCGGGATCGTCGAGGTCGGGGCCACCTGGCCTTGGGTCTCGAGCAGCGCCGAGATGAAGGTCCGGAAGGCCACCGGCTCGCCGTCGGAGAGGAAGTAGACCTCGCCGCTGCGGCCGCGCCGCAGGGCCAGGCCGACGCCGTGGCAGAGATTGTCGATGTGGGTGGTGGAGGTCAGGTAGCCGCCGCCGCCGATCCAGGCCAGCTGGCCGGCCCGCGCCGCCCGCAGAAGCATCGGCAGGGCGGTGGTGTCGTCGCGGCCCCAGACGAACCGCGGGCGGACGACCACGACCTCGAACGCAGGAGCGACCATCGACAGCGCGACTTTCTCGGCGGCGATCTTGCTGCGGGTGTAGGAGCCGGCCGGACGGGCGGGATAGGGGTGCGTCTCGTCGACGTTCCTGAGCGGGCGGCCGTCGCTGAGCACGGACTCGGTGCTCAGGTGCAGGGCGAGCCCGATCCCGGCCGCCCGGGCGGCGCGCAGGACGTTCTCGGTTCCGCCGGCGTTGGTCCGCATCTGGCCGGCGCCGCCGTGGCCATGGTCGGTGTCCGCCGCAGCGTGGACCACCGTGTCGCAGCCGGCCATCCGCAGGGCGAGGTTCGGATCGAGGATGTCGCCCACGACCGGGACTGCGCCGAGCGCGCGCAGGCGCTCGGCGGCTTCATCCGTGCGGACGAGGGCGGTCACGGCTACGTCGTCGCCGACGAAACTGCGGGCCAGGTTGCGACCGACATAGCCGGCGGCGCCGGTCAGGAAGATGTGGCGCGGGCGCGCGCGGGCGCTCGCCGCCGCGGGGGCGGCGGTGGAGGAATTCGGCATGAATCTAATCCAGTGAAGTGAGGGTCAGGCGCCCTGAACGGCGGGCTGTGCGGTGGCGAGCCACTCGATCTCGCGGACGATCCTGTCGCGTTCGTCCGGGGCGAAATGGTGGAAGTCGAGGAATTCGAGGAACTTCAGCCCCTCGACGGCGAGATAGGCGAGCTGGGCGCCGCGCGGCGAGGCGGCGGTGTCGAGCACGCGGGCGATGACCCTGGCCTGGTTGGCCTGCATCTTCCGGCGCAAGGCGGGGTCGAGCGCAAGGGCGGCGCTGAGGTTCAGGGCGACGGCGCGGAAGTCTTCGGGCGGCGCGTGCGCGCCGCCGCGGATCCGGCCGCGGATGGCCAGGCTGTCCTGACCGTCGAGTTCGGCTTCGAGCGCCGCGTGGCGGGCGTTGTCGGCCAGGAAGGAGCGGTCGACGACGGCTTCGATCAGGGCCTGCTTGGTCTTGAAGTCATAGATCACCGTCGCCTTGCCGACGCCGGCCTCCTTGGCCACGGCGTCGAGGGTGAGGTTGGCCGCGCCGACGCGCGCCACGACGCGCTCGGCGGCGTCGAGAATGACCTGCTGATCGATGACGCGTTTACGGCCCATGGGTAGTTCCTATTTATAACCGACCGGACGGTTATAAATGAAAGCGGCCGTGTGTAAAGGCGTTGGGCCCAGGCGGGCTCCTCAACGTCCTCGGCTAGTCGACGATGTCGACGACGGCTCCGACGGCGCCTCCGATGGCCGCGCCTTTGCCGGCGTTGCCCGACAGGCTGCCGATCCCCGCGCCGACGGCGACGCCGGTGGCGGTGGCGCAGGCGGCGAGCATCGCGCTCAGGGCGATCGCCGCGAGGGTGAAACCGAGCTTCTTCATGTCGGCGGTCCTACTTGGCCGGAGGAAATTGCGGTTTGGCGATCTCGCGCCAGACTACGGAAAGGACGGGCTTGTTCAGCTGGGTCGGGTTGGCGCGGTACCAGCCGTCGACGACGCGGATGGCTTCCTCGAGATCGGTGTGCTTGAGGCCGCGTTGAGCGGTCCGCGAGAATGTCTGCTCGGCCCCCGGCATGTTCTTGGCGTCCCAGGCGGCGCCGACCGAGATCATGTTGGAGACGCCGGCGAGATAGGCGCGCTGCTGTTCGATCGAGGAGCGCTTCCAGTCGTTGCCGTCCGCAAGGTGCGAGACGATGGGCTGGGCGGCGGCGGGCCACGCTGCGAGCAACGCGGCGGCGACGAACAGGGGGATGCGGCGAGACATACGCAGTCCTTCCGACGGCTCTGACCCCGCAGCTGTACGACGGCGTCGGCGGAAGGTGGATCGGGCGAAACCCGAACGCGGTCGTCTTGGGCGGCCCTAGCGCAGGTTGGCGGCTCGGGAGGCGAGGCTCCCGAGCCGCTCGCGCACCACGCCGTCGGCGGCGTTAAAGGTCCTGTAGGCGAGCCAGGCGACGGCGAAGCTCAGCGTCAGGGCGACGACGATATTGGCCGGATCGGAAAGCCCGCGCGGGTCCACGAAGTGGATCACGATCGAATGCAGCAGGTAGACGTAGAGCGTCGCCATGCCGAGCGTGGCGGCCAGCCGTCCGAGCCAGCGCGGGGCCGGGATCGACACCCGCAGCCCCAGGATGGCCAGCGCCGCGGAGGTGAAGCCGAGAACCTGCAGGTTCATGTCGATCCGGTCGAGCAAGGCGAGCGTCAGGATAGCCATGGCGATGGTGGCGGCGATCTGCCGGCGACCGCGCATCGCCTGCAGCATCCAGCCGAGCACGAAGACGCTGAACGCCTCGATCAGGCCGCGCTGGCCGACATAGGGCAGGCCGTTCTCCTGCTGGACCAGCGCCAGCGCCGCCAGCCCCGGCGCCAGCAGCGCCGAGGCGATCAAGCCTGAGCGCCAGGGCCGCGCGGCCGTTTCCCGGCGCAAGGGTCCGATGGCGGTGACCAGCGCCATGACCACGACGATCTGGGCATAGAGACTGACGAACCAGAACGGACCGAGCAGGGAGCCGAACATCAGCGGCTGGTAGTTGCCGACCAGCAGGACGTAGCTGAGCGGCGGCGGCTCCCGCACCAGCCCATAGGCCGCCAGCAGCAGGAAGTAGAGCGGCACGATCGGGTAGAGCAGGCGCCTGGCGAAGGCGAGCGCGTCGCCGTCGGCGATCTGCCGCAGCTGGAAGCGGCTCATGGAAAAGCCCATGACCGCGATCAACGCCCAGGTGCCGCCGCGGATCGGATAGTCGCTGGCGTGCTGGGCGACGACGAGCGAGATCGCCAGCAGCCGCAGCAAGAGGTCGGTGTCGATACGGGCGAGCGGCGGCTTGGCGGCGTCGGCCGGGACGATCGCCTCCAGCTCGGCCAGGGTCATGTTCTCCCAGCCCGTCGGGGCGCGCCCCAGCCGGTCCTCGAGCGCCAGCTGCATGGTCAGGTAGCTCAGCGAGTCGCCGCCGAGACTGGTGAAGCTGTCGTGGGGCGACACCGTCGGACTGCGGGTGGCCTCGCGCAGGATCGCGGCCAGGCTGCCCGTGGCCGCCGCCTGGCGACGGGCGGCCAGCGAGGCCTCCGCCGCCTCGGCGGCGATACGCTCCAGCGCCTGCTGGTCGATCTTGCCCGACGGCAGAAGCGGCGGATCGGCGAGGGGGGCGGCGGCGATCGCGGCCGCCGGCAGGTCGTAGAGCCCGGCGACGAGCGTGCGCGCGGTTTCGACCTGTGCGGCGTCGCGCACCAGCAGGACCAGGCGATCGCCGGCGCCGACGGCGTGGGCGCGAACCCCGGCCTCGCCGAGGGCGAGCTCGATCTGGTCGAGGCTCAGGCGCAGGCCGAAGAGCTTCACGAAGCGCTTCATGCGCCCGACGATGCGGTAGAAATCCTGGGACGTGCGCTCGGCGATGTCGCCGGTCCGCAGTTGCGGCGGGCCGGCCGGCGCGGCGAGTTCGGCGCGCTCGGCGGCGTAGCCCATCATCACGTTCGGGCCTTCGTAGACCAGCTCGCCGGGCAGACCGGCGCCGGGGATCTCGTCGCCGTTCTCGTCCGCCAGCCAGATCCGGCCGCCGGGGATCGGCTGGCCGATGGTGTCGGCGGCGTCTGGCAGCGCCTGTGGCGGCACCCAGGCGATGCGCGGCGCAGCTTCGGTCTGGCCATACATCAGCACGAGATCCCAGCCGGCCTCGCGCCCGAGATCCGAGAACCGCCGCACCATGTCCGGGGCGAGCCGACCGCCCGCCTGGGTGATGTAGCGCAGGCGCGGCAGTTCGGCGCCGGAGAAGCCCGATGCGGCGAGCAGGTCGAACTGGTGCGGCACCAGCGCCAGGCTGGTCACGCCGGCGGCGCGCGCCTCGGGGAAGAACGCCGGATCGCTGACCGAGCGGTCGGTCAGCGCCAGCGCCGCGCCGACCGACAGGTACGAGTTCAGCACCGACATCCCGTAGGAATAGAACAGCGGCAGGGTGGCGGCCGCGCGGTCGTCGGCGGTCAGGCGCAGGTACTGGGCGATGGCGTCGGCGTTGGACGCGACCGCGCCTTGCGACAGGCGGACCATCTTGGGCTCGCCGGTGCTGCCCGAGGTCGACAGCAGCAGCGCCAGGTCGGGGTTCGGCCGCGGCCAGTCGCGGTCCAGCCAGCCGGGACGCGGCTCGACGCGCATGCGCCCTTCGGGGAAGGCCTTAAGGTGGAGGTCGGGCGTCCAGACCTCGTCGATGCGGCTGCCTGGAGGGGACGCGCCGGGCTCCTGCAGGATGACCGGGAAACCGGTGCGCAAGGCGCCGAGATAGGCGGCGATCGCCTCCGGCGTCGCGGCGAAATCGAGCAGCAGCAGCGGCGTATGGCCGGCGGCCAGGGCCTGCAAGTCCTTGGCCCAGCGCTCGGCGCTCTGCGACAGCACGCGATAGCTCGTCTCGTCGCCACTGGCCGCAATCAGCGCCGGCCGGTCAGGATCGACGACGTCCAACGTCCAGAACGGCCGCATCGCTACACCGAATGGTACTTTCCCGCGGCGCAACTCTACATTGGATGTCGGCCGCGTCTATCGGGCAGGCGCCGGCGAGACGCGCGTCGCCCAAAAACACAGCGCCTCCGGACGGGCCGGAGGCGCTGTTTCGTTCATCGCGACGGTTTCGACCTCAGGCGAGGTCGAAGCGGTCGGCGTTCATCACCTTGGTCCAGGCGGCGACGAAGTCCTTGACGAACTTCTCGCCGGCGTCGGCCGAGGCGTAGACCTCGGACAGGGCGCGCAGCTGGGAGTTGGAGCCGAACACCAGGTCAGTGCGGGTCGCGGTCCATAGCTCCTGCTTGCTGACCCGGTCGGTGCCGAGGAACACCTCGTCGGCGTGGCCGTCGATCTCCTTCCAGGCCGTCTTCATGTCGAGCAGGTTGACGAAGAAGTCGTTGGTCAGCTGGCCCGGGCGGTTGGTGAGCACGCCGTGCTTCTCGCCGCCGGTGTTGGCGCCCAGCACCCGCAGGCCGCCGACCAGCACGGTCATCTGCGGCGCCGAGAGGCCGAGCAGTTGGGCGCGGTCGACCAGCAGCTCCTCGGTCGGGACGTTGAAGGCCACCTGCAGGTAGTTGCGGAAGCCGTCGACCCGCGGTTCGAGAACCGCGAAGCCCTCGACGTCGGTCTGGTCCTGCGAGGCGTCGGTGCGGCCCGGCGTGAAAGGAACCTCCACGGTCCGACCGACGGCCTGGGCGGCCTTTTCGATCCCGACCGAGCCGCCCAGCACCACGAGGTCGGCGATGGAGACGGTCTTGTCCCCGTCGAACGCGGCCTTGATGTTCTCGTAGGTCGACAGGACCTTGGCCAGCTTGGCCGGATCGTTGACCTCCCAGTCTTTCTGCGGCGCCAGGCGGATGCGGCCGCCGTTGGCCCCGCCGCGGTGGTCGGAGGCGCGGTAGGTCGAGGCCGAGGCCCAGGCGGTCGAGACCAGCTCAGCGACGGAAAGATCGGAAGCGGCGATCTTTTCCTTCAGCACCTTGACGTCGGCCGCGTCGATGACCGGGCCGCTCTGGGCCGGAATCGGGTCCTGCCAGATGAGGTCTTCGGCCGGGACTTCCGGACCGAGGTAGCGGGCCTTGGGTCCCATGTCGCGGTGGCAGAGCTTGAACCAGGCGCGGGCGAAGGCGTCGGCGAAGTAAGCGGGGTCGGCGCGGAACTTCTCGGAAATCTCGCGGAAGCCCGGGTCGATCTTCAGCGCCATGTCGGCGGTGGTCATCATGGTCGGCACGCGGCGGTCGGGGCTGTGAGCGCCGGGGGCCAGGTCCTCGGGCTTCTGGTCGACCGGCTGCCACTGCTTGGCCCCGGCGGGGCTGCGCACGAGCTCGTACTCGTAGTCGAGCAGCATGTGGAAGAAGGTGTTGTCCCACTTGATCGGCGTGGGGGTCCAGGCGCCTTCCAGGCCCGAGGTGATGGTGTGGTCGCCCATGCCGCTCTCGTGGCCGCTCTGCCAGCCGAGGCCCTGCTGAGCGATGTCGGCGCCTTCCGGAGAGGCGCCGACCTTGGCGGCGTCGCCGGCGCCGTGAGCCTTGCCGAAGGTGTGGCCGCCGGCGGTCAGGGCGACGGTCTCTTCGTCGTTCATGCCCATGCGGTGGAAGGTCTCGCGGATGTCGCGGGCCGAGGCCAGGGCGTCGGCGACGCCGCCGGGACCTTCCGGATTGACGTAGATCAGGCCCATCTGGATCGCCGCCAGCGGGCTTTCCAGGACCATGTTCTTCTCAGGCTGGATGCGGGTCTCGTTGCCTTCCTGGCCGACCCACAGTTCCTCGGTGCCCCAGTAGACGTCGCGCTCGGGCTCCCAGACGTCGGCGCGGCCGCCGCCGAAGCCGAACACCGGGCCGCCCATCGACTCGATGGCGACGTTGCCGGCCAGGATCATCAGGTCGGCCCAGGAGAGGTGGGCGCCGTACTTCTGCTTGATCGGCCAGAGCAGGCGGCGGGCCTTGTCGAGGTTGCCGTTGTCCGGCCACGAGTTCAGCGGCGCGAACCGCTGCTGGCCCGCGCCCGCGCCGCCGCGGCCGTCGCCGGTGCGGTAGGTGCCGGCGCTGTGCCAGGCCATGCGGATGAAGAACGGGCCGTAGTGGCCGTAGTCGGCCGGCCACCAGGGCTGACTGTCGGTCATCAGCGCGGTCAGGTCGCGCTTCACCGCCTGATAGTCGAGCGCCTTGAAGGCCGTGGCGTAGTTGAAGTCCTCGCCCATCGGATCGCCGGTGCGGAGGATTTCGAGCGAGAGATGGTTGGGCCACCAGTCGCGATTGGTGCGTCCGAGCAGCGAACGCAGGGCGCCCCGCTCTTTGCGCGGGTCGTTGAGCGGCGATGCGTCATCCATGTCCAAAGTCCTCCCGTAACGGCGATTTCCGGAAAGCGTAGGCCCAGGAATTCGCGCTGGCTAATGGGAAAACTTTGTCGTCGCCATCGAGACAATCAATGGAACGCTTCGAATGCATAGAAGCGCCCCGCGCGCGGAATGGCGCGGGGCGAAGCCTGGCTTGGCTTTACGCGGCCGAGACGCTCGGGCGCGGGGCGCCTTCGAGCGCCGACCGGGCGCTGTCGAGATAGGCCCGAAGCGCGGCGGCGATGTCGGTGAGGACGGCCTCGAACCTGGCCTCGTCGGCTTCCAGCAGGGTGAAGCGGAAGCCCTGCAGGTCGGAGTTGAAGCCGGTGGAGAGCGGCACCACGCAGACGCCGGTGGCGGCCAGCAGGTGCAGCACGAAGCGCTGGTCCAGCGCCGCGCCCAGGTGCGGGGCGATGATCGCCGCGGCGTTGTCGGGCGCCGGCAGCGACTGCTCGAGGTTCAGGGCCCCGTGCCGGAAGACCGCGGTCATGTAGAAGGCGCCGCGGGCCGGGTGGATGGTGATCTCCGGGATCGCCGACAGCACCTCGGCGGCGCGCCTGGCGCGGCGGTCGTAGGCGCCGACGCGCTGCTCCAGGTAGGGATAGTAGCGCGGGTCGCCCATCACCTGCGGCAGCACGCGTTGCGGCAGGGTGGTGGCGCAGACCTCCAGCATCTTGGTCTCGAGCAGCGAGCGCGCGAAGCGGTCGAAGTCGGCGTCCTGGTCGCGGTTGTAGATCTCGATCCAGCCGCAGCGGGCGCCCGGCCAGGGGAATTCCTTGGAGATGCCGCGCATGGCGATGGCCGGCACCTGGCCGATCACCGAGGCCAGCTTGCGCATGTCCGAGCCCGGGTAGGCGAGGTTGGAATAGATCTCGTCGGAGATCAGGAACAGGCCGTAGCGGCGGGCGATGTCGACGATCGCGGCCAGGGTGTCCTGCGGATAGACGAAGCCGGTCGGGTTGTCGGGATTGATGATCAGGATGGCGGCGATGTGCGGGTTGGCCGCGACCTTGGATTCGAGGTCGGCCAGATCCGGCTTCCAGCCGTTTTGCGGATCGAGGCGATAGGTGATGTGCGGCGCGCCGGCGTGGGCGGCCTCGGCCGAGGAGTGGGTCGGATAGGCCGGGTTCGGGCCGATCACCCGGGCGGACGGATGCAGCGCCCCGTAGATCGTCGAGATCGCGTCGCCGAGCCCGTTGAAGAACAGGATGTCGTCGGCGGTGATCTGGATGCCGCCCTCGAGGTTCCGCTCGTTGGCGATGTAGGCGCGGGTGTCGTCCAGGCCCTTGGTCGGCGAGTAGGCGAAGCTCAGATCGTCCTGAGCGACCTGGCCGACGATCTCCTTGATCCAGGCCGGCGGGCGCTCGCCCTTGGCGACGGGGTCGCCGATGTTCTCCCAGCGGATCGGCTGACCTGCCGCCTCGATAGCCTTGGCGACCTCCACGATCTGGCGGATTTCGTAGCGGAGGTTATCGGCTCCGGGATGGACGATGGAGGTGCGCAAGTGAGTTCCGTTCGATCACTCTGGGTTCGGACGGCTCTGATCCTAGATCGCAGAGATGAACGCAAGCTGCGCATGATCGCACCGGCTATATTCGGCGACGGCGTGGCGCCGGCAACCGAACGTTGAGGCCGTGCGTTGCGTGGAGCGGCAGCGGTAGAGGTTGTGCTCATGGGCGTTCCCGGTTCCGTCGTGTTCCAGCGTTTCGCGTCCGGCCTGGCCGCGGTGATGGCGGTCGGCGCCGCGTCTTCGGCGGCCGCGCAGGAGGCTCCGACCATTCTGGGCTGGACGCTCGACAGCGTCCGGGCCGGGGCCAATTACGCGCCCGATTATCTCGGTTCCGACGACTACCGGCCGTGGTTCACCGGCGCGGTGGTGCTGGTCCGGCGCGACGCCCCCCCGACCCCGAGCGGCGCGCCCGACGACGGGGTGAGCGTCGGCCTGTTCGACACCGGGCCGGTGACCTTCGGGGTGGTCGGCCGCTGGCGCTCCGAGCGGAAGGACGAAGACGACCTGCGCGGGTTCGACAAGATCGATCCGGCCGTGGAGGCCGGAGGCTTCGTGAACTGGTGGGCGGCCGACTGGCTGCGGCTGCGGACCGAGGTGCGCCGCGGGTTCGGCGGCCACGAGGCCTGGGTCGGGAACTTCGCCGCCGACGCCGTCATGCGCGGCGAGCGCTGGACGCTGACCGCCGGGCCGCGGCTCGACTGGGGCGACGAGGATTTCACGAGCACCTACTTCGCGGTCACGCCGCTGGAGGCTTCGCGCAGTCCGCTTGGGATCGTCGCCTATTCGCCGAGCGGCGCGTCCTGGTCGCCCGGCGTGGTCGCCAGCGCCAAGTATCGGGTGACGCCGCGCTGGAGCGTGGAGAGCGTGGCCACCTACTACAAGATCACCGGCGACGCGGCCGACAGTCCGATCGTCGGGCAGCTGGGGTCGGACGATCAGTTCAGCATCAGCCTGAGCGGGCGCTACACCCTGGGTCAGTGAAGCGCCTTGCGATGAGTTCGGCGAGGGCAGGAACGAAGTCCGGCGGCGGGCGGGGCGCTAGAAGACGCCGGCCCGCTGACCGATGAAGACGATCGCCAGGACGATCAGGACCACCTGAATAATCCAGTTCAGGGGCGAGGGGATCGGCATCTTCTGCACCGCGAACAGCGCCAGGGCCAGAAGAACGACGACGACGAGGATCAGGATCAGAATGGACATGAAGCCGAAACCTGCGCCATGGATGGAGGTTCCATCCGCCGGCGCAGGCGGCGCTTAGCGGGCCATGTTCAGGACCTGGACCTGGGTGAACTCCTTGAGCCCCTCTTCGCCCAGCTCGCTGCCGACGCCCGAGAGCTTGGCGCCTCCGAACGGCAGGTGCGGCTGCAGGTCGGCGTGCTTGTTGATCCAGACCGTGCCGGACTCCATGCCGGCGGCCAGGCCCCAGGCGCGCTCGGCGTCCTTGGCCCAGATCGAGCCGCCGAGACCGTAGTCCGAGGCGTTGGCGCGGGCCACGGCGTCGGCGGCGTCCGAGAACTTGATCAGCGGCAGCACCGGGCCGAACTGCTCCTCGTCGACCAGCTTCGAGCCGTCGGTGATGTCGCGCACGATGGTCGGGCGGATGAAGTAGCCGGTGTCGCCGGCCCGTTCGCCGCCGGCGATGACCTTGCCGTCGCGCTTGCCGGCCTCGATGTAGCCCAGCACCTTGTCGAACTGGGCCTTGTTCTGCAGCGGCCCGAACTCGGTGCCCTGCTCCAGCCCGTCGCCGACCACCGCGGCGTTCGCGAGCTTGGCGAGCTCGTCGCACATGGCGTCGTAGATGCTCTCGTGGATGTAGACCCGCTTGGCGGCGATGCAGACCTGGCCCGAGTTCTGGAAGGCGGCGGCGAAGATCTTCGGCGCGGTCTCCACCGGATCGACGTCGTCCAGCACGATGGCCGCGTCGTTGCCGCCGAGCTCGAGGGTCACGCGCTTCAGCGCATCGGCGGCGCCGGCCATGACCCGCTTGCCGGTCTCGGTCGAGCCGGTGAAGCTGATCTTGCGGATGTCCGGGTGGCCGGTGATCGCCGCGCCCAGATCGTTGGCGTCGGCGATGACGTTGAGCACGCCGGGCGGCACCAGATCCTTGACCAGTTCGGCGATCTTCAGGGTCGAGAGCGGGGTGGTGGCGGCCGGCTTCAGGACGATGGTGTTGCCGGCCAGCAGGGCGGCCGGAACCTTGAACGCCATGAGGATCAGCGGGAAGTTCCAGGGCACGATGGCTCCGATCACGCCCAGCGGCTTGCGGCGGATCTCGACGCGGCCCTTGTCGTCGTCCTGCACGGTCTTGGCCGGCAGGTCGAGGGTGGCGAAGTAGCGGAAGAAGGCGGCCGCGCCGAACACCTCGCCCATCGCCGCCTGCAGCGGCTTGCCCTGTTCCTGGGTCAGCAGGCGCGACAGCTCGGGCAGCGCGCCCTGGATGGCGTCGGCCATGGCCAGCAGCGCTTTGCGGCGTTCGTCGATCGAGGTCGCGGCCCAGGCCGGGAACGCGGCCTTGGCGGCGGCGACGGCCTGGTCGAGCTGGGCCTTCGAGGCGCGCGAGCAGACGGCGACCGTCTGTTCGGTGGCCGGGTTGATCACGTCCATCGTCGCGTCGCCGGCGACCAGCTGGCCGCCGATCAGGAGCTTGAAGTCAGGCGTAGCAGTCATGGCGGAGCGTCCTTCCCAATTATTTGGAAGGGACGCTCGACCCGTTACGTCGCGGCGGTCAAGCCGGTTCTACTGCGGCAGCGCGAAGGCCACGACCTGGTCGCCGCGCCTGGTGTCGCCCTTGGCGTGGCCGCCGGCGGCGATGACCACGTACTGGCGGCCCTTCCAGACATAAGTCATCGGGGTGGCCTGGCCGCCGGCCGGCAGGCGGCCCTTCCAGAGCTCCTGGCCGGACTTGGCGTCGAAGGCGCGCAGGTAGTCGTCCATGGCCGCGCCGATGAACACCAGCCCCGAGGCGGTGGCGATCGGCCCGCCCATATTCGGCGTCCCGACCCCGCGCATGACCAGCTGCGAGCCCGGCGCCAGATCCCGGGTCGTGCCCAGCGGCGTGCGCCAGAGCACCTTGCCGGTGGTCATGTCTACGGCGGTCAGCAGGCCCCAGGGCGGCGGGTTGCAGGGCAAGCCGAGCGGCGAGACCAGCAGCTCGCGGCGCATGCCGTAGGGCGCGCCGGCCTGGGGGCTGATCTCCAGGTCGGGATTGGCCTGCTTCTCGCCGGCGACCTTGGCGGCCGGGATCAGCGTCACCCTGTGCAGGGCCGAGGAGGTGTTGAGGAAGGCCACGCCCCGGCGCTGGTCGAAGGCCAGGCCGCCCCAGTTCGAGCCGCCGCCGGTGAACGGGTAGAGGATCGTGCCCTTGGTGCTGGGCGGGGTGTAGAGGCCTTCGTTGCGGGCGCCGGCGATCAGCTTGCGGCAGGCGTCCTTGTCCCAGGGCGTCAGGCCGAAGGCGTCGTCCGGGGTGATGCGGCTCGGGGCCAGCGGCTCGGGCGCGACCGGGAAGGGCTGGGTCGGGGAGAGCACCTCGCCGACCTCGCCGCCCTGGGGCACGGGACGTTCTTCGACCGGGATGATTGGCTGGCCGGTCTCGCGGTCCAGCGTGAAAACCAGGCCCTGCTTGGTGGTCTGGATCACCGCCGGACGGACCGGGCCGCCGCGGTAGCCGAGCATGGCCAGGGTCGGCTGGGCCGGAACGTCATAGTCCCAGACGTCGTGATGGGTCGTCTGGAAGGCCCAGGCGACCTGGCCGGTGGCGGCGTGGACGGCGACGACCGAGTTGGCGTGGGCGGCGTTGCCCGGCCGCGCCGCGCCGTAGAAGTCGGGGCTGGGGCTGGAGGTCGGCAGGAAGACCAGGCCGCGGGCCGGGTCGGCCGACATCGGGGCCCAGACGTTGGCCGCGCCGGCGACGACGCCCGGCCCAGCGGCCTGCAATGGGTCGTAGGTCCAGCGCAGGGCGCCGCTGACCGCGTCGAAGGCGTGGACGGCGCCGGGCGTCTCGCGGACCCGCTGGTTGTCGTCGATCGACGAGCCGACGACGACGATCCCGTCGATCACGATCGGAGCCGAGGTGATCTGGGCGCCGCCCGCCCGCGCCAGCTGCGCGCCGGGCATCGCGTCGACCTGACCGCCTTGGCCGAAGCCCGCGCAGGCCTTGCCGGTGGCGGCGTCGAGCGAGAACAGCCGCCGGTCGTTGGTGGCCATGAAGATGCGCTCGGCGCAGGGCGCGTTGGCCGGGGCGGCGGGATCGCGCCAGTAGGCGACGCCGCGGCAGTTGAAGCTGTTGGGATAGCGCAGCGTCGTGTCGATCTTTGGATCGAAGGTCCAGAGCGCCTTGCCGGCGCCGGGGTCGTGGGCGCTGGCGACGTTGAACGGGCTGCACAGGAAGAGCCGGCCGCCGGCCAGGATCGGGGTGGCCTCGAAGGCGGCGCGCTGCACCGCGTCGGCGTGAGTCTGCATATGGCCGGTCGAGTAGGTCCAGGCGACCTTCAGGCCCTGGACGTTGGCCGGGGTGATCTGGGCGGCGGGCGAGAACCGCTGGCCGCCGGCGTCGCCGCCGTAATAGGGCCAGTCGGCGTCCGCGGCGGGCGCGGGCGGGGCGGCCGCGGGACTGCAGGCGGCGAGGGCGAGGGCGGCGAGGGCCGGGATGGCGAAGCGCTGGATCATGCGGCGATGATCGCGCCGGATACGGCCTGGGGAAGCGTTCTGGGACGAGCGGCGAGCCGGCCGGGCCGAGCGGCGAGCGTAACCAGGCCAGGGTTTCTACCGATGGTCTGCGTCGACCGATGGAGGGACAATCGCCGCAACCAGAAACGGACCGGCGCGCCGGTCCAGCTACATTCAGAGAACGACCATGCGGATCCTTCCGGCCATTGTCAGTTCCGTTGCGTTTCTGCTTGCAGGTCCAGAGATCGTCCACGCGCAGCAAAAGCCCGCTGCGCCGCCGCCGCACGCGGCCGAGGTCGAGGAGGACGCGCTCAAGGCGCTCCAGCGGATGGGCGCCTATCTCGACACCCTGAAGACCTTCGGCCTGACCGCCGACACGACCCTGGAGGTCGTGACCGTCGATGGCCAACGGCTGCAGCTGGACGGCGTCACGACCTACAAGGTGCGGCGTCCCAACGGCTTCGTCATCGACCTTAAGAGCGACATCAAGAACCGGACGTTCGTCTACGACGGCAAGACCTTCACCATCTCCGCGCCCGAGCTGAAGTACTATGCGAGCGTTCCGGCGCCTGCGACCAACATCGCCACCCTGGACGCCATCCATGACCAGTACGGCATCTCGCTGCCGCTTGAGGATCTGTTCCACTGGAACGGGGACAAGACGCGGGAAGCCGAGCTGATCTCAGGCTTCGTGGTCGGGCCGGCCACGATCGACGGGGTCCCGACCGAACAATACGCCTTCCGCGAGAAGGACATGGACTGGCAGGTCTGGATCCAGAAGGGCGACCGACCGCTGCCCAAGAAGCTGGTGATCATCGACCGCACCGACCCGGAAGCGCCGACCTATGTCGCGCGGCTGAAGTGGACCGAGAACCCGCAGCTGACGCAGCAGGACTTCACCTTCACGCCCGCTAGCGACGCCAAGCCGATCCGGCTGATGGCCTCGCGCTGAGGAGGCTCGAGCATGTCCAACGCGTCCCTGTATCGCGCGACCCTCGGGGCCGCGATCTTCTCCATCGTCGCCATGGCGGCGTTCGACAGCTATGCGCGCGGTCGCGGCGGCGGCGGGATCCGGGGCGGCGGCATGTCCAGCATGAGCCGTGGTTCGTCGATGAGCCGCGGCAGCATGGGCGGCGCCTCGCGGAGCATGAGCGGGCCGCCGCGCCAGAGCAGCTCGATGAACCGGTCGAGCTATGGCGGCGGCCGAGCTCAAGGCGCCTACGGCGGCCAGGGCGGATATTCCGGCGCCCGCTCGGCCACGGCGCAGGGCTCGTACGCCAGCGCCCGTCCGGCCGCCGGGCAGGGGGCCTATGCCGGCAGCCGGCCCGCCGCGGGACAAGGCGCCTACGCCGGAAACCGGCCGGGGCAGGGCGGACGGGCCAACGCCGGGCAGTTGCCGGCGCGCGGCGACGGGAACCGCGGCAACAACAACATCAACCGCGGCAACATCAACGCCGGCAACAACATCAATATCGACGCCGACAACGATTGGGGCTGGGGCGGCTGGGACGACCACCCCGTCGGCGCCGGCATCGCCTTCGGCACCGCCGCGGCGGTGACCTCGGCGGCGGTCTATGGCTCGATGTACCACGCGCTGCCATACGGCTGCTCGCCCTACTACACGTCCTACTATTCCTGCGGCGGCATGTACTACGAGCCCCGCTACGAGGGGGACACGGTGGTCTATGTGACGGTGCCCGATCCCGCCCAGGGACCGCCGCCGCCTCCGCCGCCGCAATAGGGCGCGCCGGCGTGCTTTTCCGGCCTATCGCCTTGGCGGCGAGCGTCCTGGTCCTGGCGGCCGCGCCCGGCTTCGCGGCCGCCCAGGCTCCGGTCAAGCCCGACCCGACCCCGCCGGTTCCGGTCTTCAAGCGCAGCCTAGCGTCGTTCGCCAAGTCGAACCCCGACCCGCAGTGTTTCGACCGCAGGAGCGAGTCCTATACCGGGGTCTCGGACGCTCACTTCCATCCACGGCCGTTCGGCGGCCAGGCGATCGAGCCGACCACGCTGTTCCAGTTCTTCGACAAGGCCGGCGTGCGGTTCGTGACCTATATGGGCATCGGCCAGTCGCTCGATATGAAATCGGACTGCACCTACTACCTGAACTGCCCCGGGGTCGCGGCGCAGCCCAGCATCAAGAACGACTTCGTCAACGCCCAGGAGACGAAGGTCTACCCGCACGACAACGTCCACATCACCCTGTCGATGACATTCGTGGACCTGGCCCACCCGGAGGGCGCGGTCGACACCATCGGGCTCTACGACCGCGAGTTTCCGGGCATGTTCGCCTGGATGGGCGAGGCCAACGTCATGAAGCAGGCCCTGCTGAACAACGGCTTCGAGCCGCCGACCATCGAGAGCATCGACCGCTGGGCGCCGTTCATGAAGGTGCTGGAGGAGCGTGGGATCCCGATCACCCTGCACGCCGACCTCGGCAACGACGCCGACCCGACCAAGTTCGTGCCGCTGATGCAGCACGTGCTGAAGACCTATCCGAACAACAAGATCGTCTGGGCGCACATGGGGCTCTCGAAAGAGCTGACCAAGATGGACCCGAAGCTGCACGTGGCGATCATGCGCAAGGCGCTCGACACCTATCCGAACCTGATGCTCGATATATCGTGGGACGTGATCTACAACGCCTACCACCAGTACGGGCAGGACTTCATCGACCTGTTCAACGCCTATCCGACGCGGATCCTGAACGGCACGGATTTCGTCGCCGCCGGCGACAAGCCGTTCGAGCAGTACTGGAAGGAGCTGGAGATCACCAGCAGGGTCAACCGACGGCTGAACGACGAGGCGTTTCGTCAGATCGCCCTGGGCGAGAACTACTTCCGGCTGCTGAACCTGGACTACGTCGCGCCGCCGGTCTGCAGGCCGGCCGCTAGCGTCAGAAGGCCAGCGAGAAGTCGGTGACGAAGGTGAAGCCGTTGCCGCCGACCGGAACGGGATAGGCGGTGTAGCCGACCGGCGAGTTGTCGACCCACAGGCCCATCATGTTGACCCGCAGGTCCCGGCGCTGGAACGGGAAGTAGTTGAGCCCGAGGGCGAGATCCCAGGGATCGCCGTACTGGCCGAAAATCTGCGAGCCGGAGGCGTAGAGCATCAGGGTCTTGGGGATGACCATGGCCGAGGCCTGGAGCGAATAGCCCTGGTCGAAGAAGTCGTCGCGGGGGATGACGCCCTCGACCTTCAGCGGGTCCAGCCAACGGGCGTAGTACTCGCCTTCCAACGCGAAGCCTCGGTATTTGAAGGCCGCGTTCAGGGCCATCATCTGGTAGCGGACCTCGGTGATCCGCCCGGTCCCGAAGGCGGTGGTGTTGAAGATCAAGGTCCCGTCGGACAGCCGGATCTGGGTGTTCTCGATCGACTCCGTGCCCGGCTGCGACTGCGGCGTCTCGGTGCTTTGCGTGTAGTGCGCGCTGAACAGGGTCGCGAGCTTCTGGTGGTCCTCGAAATCGCCCATGCCGTTCGCCGGACCGAACTCCTTGGTCGTCGGCATCCAGGTCAGGGCGCCGGAGAAGGTGTCGATATTGGCGTCGAGCTGGCGGGCCTGGACGCCGAGCGCGCTGAGATTGTTGGCGACCATCACCCGGTACTCCAAGCCGTCGATGATCTTGCCGTCGGCCCAGACGCCTTGCGTATAGGAGCCGCGGAAGAACTCGTCGGCGATGGGGCGGTTGTCGTTGCGCAGCCAGTACGGGAAGGTGCGGTTGGTCGAGCGGGTCGAGGGGACCGACTGGATCCCGAGATAGACCCGCAGGTGTTCGTTGAAGGTCCAGTTGAGGTTGCCGGCGGCGACCACCTGGGCGCCGAGTCCCTGGCTGGCGTTGGATGTCCAGACATAGGCGTTGTAGCCGAACCGCGGATCGAACAACCAACCGCGCAAGGTGATCTGCACCTTGGCCAGCTGGAAGTCCTCGCGGGGGGTGACGTCGAACGGCTGGCCGAAGGTGCTGGTGTACGTGTCGTCCATGCCGTGCTGGTTCAAGTAGCGCAGATAGCTGACCAGGCCGAGGTTCACCTCTCCGGCGTCGGATCGGATCAGGATGACGCCCTTGCCGGGTTCGAAGCCGCCCCACTTGGCGCCCGGCGCCGGGGCTTCCGCGCGTCGCCGGAGTTCGAGGTTCGGCTGGGCGCTCGCAGACGTCAGCTCTGGCGCGGGATTCGGCTGGGCGGGGTCGCCGGCCACGAGGCTGAACTGCCGCGAGAGGGCGTCGATGCGTCGGGCCCGCGCGTCCTCGGCGGCCTTGGCGGCGGCCGACTCCGCCTTCAGAGCCTCGATCTCGCGGCGGATGTCGGCGAGGGCGGCGTCCGAGGCGCCGGGCGCGGGCGGGGGCAGCGCGGTGGTCTGGGCTTCGTTCGCCGCGGCGGCCAGCGGCCATGCCAGAAGCAAGGCGCCGGAGCCCGCCGCTAACGTCCTGCGCAGTTCCCCCCCGCCACGCATCACGTTCTCCAATTAGACCGGCTGCACCGAGTAGGGATTGCCGTCGAGGGCGTTCGAGATCGAGGTGATCGCGCGCTGCCCGCGGACGCTGTTGCCGGCCGCGTCTAGCGGCGGGGCGAAGGTGCCGATGCCGAACTTGCCGGGCGAGACCGCGATGATGCCGCCGCCGACGCCGCTCTTGGCCGGCAGGCCGGTGTGGAACAGCCACTTGCCGCTGTCGTCATAGAGGCCGGCCGTGGCCATCACCGCCAGGATGCCGGGAACGTGGCGCTGGTCGACCACCTGCTTGTGGGTCACCGGGTTCTTGCCGCCGTTGGCCAGCGTCGCGGCCATGACTGCGAGGTCCTTGGCGTTCACGGCGATGGCGCACTGACGGGTGTAGAGGTCGACGGCCTGGGCAGGGTCGCCGGGGAAGCGCTCATAGGCCGACATCAGCTGGCTGATCGCCCGGTTGCGCTGGTTGGTGTCGGCCTCGGACTTGTAGACCACCTGGTCGACGTCGAGCTGGCGGCCGGCGAAGTCGCTGTGGATGCCGAGGATCTTGCGCCAGACCTCGTCGGCGCTCGAACCCTTGACCATGCCGGTGGTGGCGATGGCCCCCGGATTGACGAAGGGGTTCATCTCCTTGCCCTTGAACTGCTCGACGGCGGTGATCGAATTGAACACCTGACCCGTGGCGTCGACGCCGATGCTGTTCTCGATCAGCTCCTCGCCGGATTCCTGGAACACCAGGGCCATGGTGAAGACCTTGGAGATCGACTGGATCGAGAACTTCGGCTCGATGTCGCCGACGAAGGACGACTTGTTGGTCGGGGTGACCAGGCCGATCCCGAAATAATTGGAGGGCACCTGGGCGAGGGCCGGGATGTAGTCGGCGTTCTTGCCTTCGTTCAGGCTCTTGTACTGGGCGTGGGCGGCCTTGACGGCGGCGTCCAAGTTGGCTGGGGCCGCCGGCGCAGACTGGGCGAGCGCCGGGCCCGCGGCGGAGGCGGCGGCCATGAAGGCAAAGGCCTTGGCCAGGTCCCGCCGGGAAGCATTGGCTTGCATGATCGAGTGCTCCCTGATCAGCGGAAGTCGTTGCTGGAAAAGGCGTACTTGAACGAAACCTGGAGGCGGTAATCCTCGCCTTCCTCGCCGTCCTTGTCCTCGCGCGTGCCCCACAGGAACTCGCCGCCCATCATGATCTTGTCGGACGGCGTGTAGAGCAGGTTCACCGACGCGTACTGGGCGGTCTGGAAGGCCGTCCCTTCCTGGAAGTTGGTGTTGTCGACCTGGACGCGACTGTAGCCGATCGACGAACTGAACTGATCGTTCCAGTAGTGGTCGTAGTAGGCCATCAGTCCGAGCAGCGGCACGACGTCGCCGCGCAGGCCGATCGGCGGCGGCTGGCCGGGCGCCGGCGGGGCCGCGTTGAGGCGGTCGGCCTCCGGCGCCAGGTCGGTGCCGCCGTCGTTCATGTAGCTGGCGATGCCCTCGCCATAGACCGCCCCGAGATGGATGACGTCCTTCTCGAGCAGCTTGATGTTCGAGGTGAGGTTGACGCCCCAGCCGGTCTTGCTGTCGGAGGGTTCGTTGTTCGGCGTGCCGGCGGTTTCGAAGCCCACGCGGCGCAGAATGCCGGCCACCTGGACGTGGCCCCAGCCGCCGTCATAGCGCCAGTGGGCGGTGAGGTCGGGCAATTCCTCGTCGCCCTGCAGTCCGGCGGCGATGTCGGAGTCGATGAGGCGGACATTGCCCGGGTCGATGTCGTTGCTGGGCTGCTCGACGGCGACGGCGAACTGGTGCGGGCCGGTCTTGTAGGTGAAGCGGATCTGCGGGTTGCGCAGGAACACCATCCCGTTGGGACCCCAGTAGTCGATGGTGTTGGGGAAGGTGTCGCCGTCCATGAACAGGCTGTTGGTCTGCCCGGCCAGGATCGGGCCCCACTCGCCGTAAACGTGGCGCAGCCGGAACGTCGTCTGCCCAGCGTCGTCGCCGACGCCGTAGAGGTCGAACTCGAAGCGGACGAAGAGGTCGTTTCCGGCGATCGGCTGGCGGGCGCGCACGCCGAGGCGGGACTGGCGGACGCTGATGACGCTCTGGCCGTCGTCGCCGTAGAGGCCGTCGACGGTCGGGATCTTCGAGGGGCGCAGCGTGGCGTCCCAGTCGGGATGGACGCGCTTGAAATCCTGGACATAGTCCAGTTGAGCGAAGCCGTAGACTTCGAAATTGGGTTGTTCCTGGGCCCAGGCCGCGCCGCCGGCGCCTAATCCGAGCCCCAAGGTCGCCGCCCAGGCGAATTGGCGTGCCGGGACGCCCAAATATTGGAACATTACCAACCCTCCAGACGTCGCTCACTCCCCGTCGAGCGTGGCCGGGACTTTGAAGACCTGTCGTCCTGGTTGATATCGGGTTGAATACTGATAGCAGGCCGCCTCACGTACGGGGCGGGCCGAAGGATTGCAGGATCATCGTGCCCCAGGCCGCGGCCCCAAGCGCCAGCAGCAGGCCGGCGACGATGAAGGTGGAGCGGACCTGATACCCGCGCGGCGCGCCGGAGGGCAGCGGGTGGCGGCGGCGCACGATGGTCAGATAGCGCGATTGGTTCCACCAGCCCCAGCCGAGGTTCAGCATGCCCAGCGTCAGCAGCGCCAGCCCGACGCGGCGCGCCACCTGGTCGATGTCGACGCCGAGCGAGGCGCTGGCGTCGGCGTTCTGCAGGAAGGCGTGGATGGTGAAGCCGAAGCCGATCAGCGAGATCGAGGTCTGCACGATCTGGATCATGGTGCGCTCGACGTCTCGCAGGGCGGTGTCCCGCAACGCTCCGATCGCTTCGATGTCTAAGGGGGACGTGGGAGCAGGCATTGGGATCTCTCAGAACGAGTAACGAATTCGGACGGCGAGGATGTCGAAGGTCTGACCGATCTGGGCGCCGGGGGGCGGCGTTGCGGGCGGTGCGCCGAAAGGCTCGGGATCGGCTAGGCCGGCGGGGTTCAGGCGATCGACGTCGACGTGGAGATAGTTGGCCATCAGCCGCACCCGAGGCCGCGGATACCAAAGCAGGGCCGCACTGAGGATCTGCTGGCGACCGCCCCGCACGGCGCCGACGGGCGCCGGCTGGCCGGCAGCGCCCTCGTGATCGTTGAGGTCCATGACGCTGTGGCGGAAGGCCAGCTCCAGGGCGCCCCAGCCGCCCTTGCCGATCGGCGACAGCGGAGTGGGAAAGGAGAAGGCGGCGAGCGATTGGTCGAAGCGCCGCGTCTCGCCGGTCAAAATCCAGCTGCCTTGGACGTAGTAGCCGCCGAAGCGGGGATCGCCGCCCTGTCCGTGGCGATCGACGCCGAACAGAAAGCCCTCGGCCTGGAGGTAGACGTTCCTTCGCTGGACGGCGAATTCGAGACCGAGCACGTGGGCGCGATCGGAGTCGATTTCGCCGGTGTCGATCAGCGGGGTGTCGTCGACGTCGATTTCGGGCGTGTTGAGAAATCGGACCGGGAAGCGTTCGGGACGGTCGGCGTCCTGCTCGCTGGCGGGAGCCAGGACGAAGGTCCCGTTGACGCCGAGATGGACGCGGTAGTCGTTTCGAGATTTGAACGCCCGCGTGTAGCGGCCGAGGATCGCCGCCCGCGGCGCGTAGTCGTCGTCTGCGTCGAGCGGGGGGCCGGTCAGGCTGAGCGTGATCATCGAGCCGGGTACGACGCGCCTGACCGTCACGCCGACGCGGCCGTCGCCGCCGCCGAGCGAGCGGGCGAGGTCCGCGGCGGTCGCCCGCTCAAGGAACAGGTTGCTGTCGGAGCTGGTCGCGCCCTCCATGTTGGTCGGCGGCGAGAAAGCCCCGACGCGGATCGAGTAGGGCTTGCGGATGTAGCTGGCCCAGACTTCGGCGATGCGCGCTTCGCCGGCCTCGTCGGCGTCGCCGAATTCGAACATGGCGCGATAGGCGAAGTGGTCCCCGTGCGAGCCTTCCCAGCCCAGACGCGCGCGTCGCAGGTACGAGCCGTCGTTGAGATGCCGCGCGCCCAGCGGATCGCCAAGATGTACGCCGCCGCGCCGGAAATCGCTTTCCGGCGGGCCCTCGGCGGCCTGATCGTATATCGCGCCGTCGTACTGCAGATAGCCGTGGAAGGTCCAAGGCCCCAGCTGGAAGTCCAGGTCGAGCAAGGAGCGGAGCGAAAAGCCGCCGCTGTCGGCCTGGGTGTCGGCGACGACCGGTGCGGGGCTCTGCTCCGCCGCCGGCGGCGACGGCTCGCCGGACATCGCCGCTGCGAGCGCGGCGCTCGTCGTGGCAATGGCGTACACGTTCGCCGCGCTCCCGATTCGCCGATCGTCACGAGATCAGCGCCTAGGGGCGGTATCGTTCCGGAGCGGCAGCGGCGATGACATTGGGTGAACCCCTGAGGCCGGCCGGCGAATAACCTCCAGCATTCGCGAGTCAGAACGGCACGACCAGGGCGGTGCGGAAGAACCAGCCGTCGGGGCCGCCGTCGTCGCGCTCGACCACGCGCTCGTAGGTGAAGATGGCGCTCGCGCGATCGGCCAGGGGCAGCGCCAGGCTTGCGCCGGCCGACCAGCCGTGGGTGTGGCCGCTGCCGGCCGCCCCGTCGAGGCTGGTTTCGCCGCCCTGTCGGTAGAGAAGATCGGCCGACAGCCAGACGCGGGGCGTGAGGTTGCGGATCAGGTGGGCCTCGACGCTGAACAGGGCGTCCTTGACGCTGCGGCGTCCGCCGAACGGGTCGGTGTTGACCTCGTAGAAGGTGAGGGTCGGCAACACTTCGAGGCCGGTGTAGCCCGCTTGCCGATAGGGTCGGCCGTTGGCGATCAGCGTCGGGAGGCCAAGTTGGTAGGAAACGCGGTTGGCTCCGAGGTTCACCGGCGCGGTCGAGCTGTAGGCCCCGGTCGGGAAGAAGATGCGGCCGAGCAGGGCCAGGCCGAAACGCGGGTGGAAGTCGGCGAACGCCTCCGGACTGAGCGCCGGGGCGCCGACCAGGCCGAGGGTGGCGCCGACCTGGGCGTCGCCGAAGCCGGAGCTGGCCGCAGAGCCGGTGGCGCGTACTTCGCCGACGGGCAGGATCGCGAAAGGCGTCAGGGGGGTGCCGGCGACGTCGAAAGTGCGCGCGTAGCGCAGCACCACGATGTCGGTGTCGATCTCGCTGCCCGGATGGATGTCGCCCGGCTCGGGGCCCTCGTTGCCGCGCTTGATGACGCCGAACCCGGTCAGGGTCTGCGCGCCGACCGGCGCCAACTGGTAGACGCGCGGCCCGTCGTCCTGTGCGCGGGCCGGGGCGGCGGCGAGGGGCAGCAGCACAGCCAGGACGAGACCGGCGATCAGCCTCAGAAGGTTGATGGCCGATCCCCTCATCGCGCCTATCTGAATTCGGCGGCGAACGGCGGCGGCGTGAGCTCGGGGTTCAGTCCGCGCGCGGCCATGGCGGCGGCGCGCCCGAGGACGCCGGCATAGGTCGGATAGGAGAGCGGCAGGCGGGCGAGGTCGTCGACGCGCATGCCCGCGGCGATGGCGACGGCGGCGATCTGGGCGACCTCCACGGCGCGTTCGCCGACCAGATGACAGCCGAGCATGCGGTGGCTGTGGCGGTCGACCACGAGCTTGCACAGGCCGGTCTCGCGCCCGTCGATGATCGCGCGGGCGACGGCGTCAAAGCCGATGGTGACGGCGAGGACGTCGTGCGCGGCGCGGGCCTGCGCCTCGCCCAGCCCGACCTGGGCGTACTCAGGGTCGGTGAAGCTGCCGACTGGATTGACCAGATGGTCGGCGCACTCGCTCGAACCGGTGACGGCGTTGGTGGCGGCGACGAAGCCCGACTGCATCGCCTGGGGCGCCAGCATGCGCGCGCCGACGACGTCGCCGGCGGCGTAGACGTGGGGGACGCTGGTCCGCTGGGCGGCGTCGACCTGGACGAACCCGCGCGGATTGGTCTGAATGCCGGCGGCCGACAGGTTCAGGGCGGCGGTGTCGGCGACCCAACCGACGGCCACGACCACGACCGCCGCCTCGGCGTGACCGCGGCGGCCGTCCTTGGCGTAGGTCATCCGCACCCCGCCGGAGGCGAGCGCCTCGAAGGCCTCGATGTCGCCGAAGCCCTCGTGCAACGCGACGCCGGCGGCGCGGAACGCGGCCGCGACGCAGGCCGAGACCTCGGGCTCTTCGGTTCGCAGGATGCGCTCGCCGGCTTCGAAAAGCTCGACACGGGAGCCGAAGGCGTTGAACACCGAGGCGACCTGGGCGCCGGTCGCGCCGGAGCCGACGACGATCAGCGAAGGCGGGACGGAGGTCAGCGACCAGGCGTCGCTGTGGGTGCAGGTCAGCTCGAAGCCGGGGATCGGCAGTCGGCGGCTGATCCCACCGGTGCAGAGGATGATCCTGTCGGCTTCGAAGCGGTGGCCATCGGCGCTTTCCAGAGTGTGCGGATCGAGGAAGCGGACGGCCCCGGCGCCGGTCTGCAAGGTCACGCCGGCCGCCTTGATCTGGGCCAGCAGGGCGGCGCGCTCGCCGACGCCGCCGACCACCTCATCGGCCCGGGCGAGCAGGCGCGGATAGTCGAGCCGCGGGGCGCCGACCTCGATCCCGTACTGCGGGAGCTGGCGGGCCTCGCGCATCAACCGGGCGGCGTGGGCCAGGGTGCGGACCGGAACCGGCCCGTCGTTGGCCGCCATGCCGCCGAACGCGTCCTTGGTCACCAGTGTCGTGCGGGCTCCCAGGTCGGCGGCGCGCAGAGCCGCCAGGGTTCCGGCCGGACCGGCGCCGACCACCAGCACGTCGCCGGCGCTCACGGCGGTGCGTCCGGCAGGTCGGCCAGCCAGCGCAGGGCGCGCAGGCCGGGCATGAACGCGTACTCGCCGCCGCGGGTGGTGACGAAGCGGGCGAGGCCGTGGACCTTACGCGGCAGCGGGCGGCGCGGGATCGTGTAGGAGCCGGTTCCATCGGCGGATCCGGTTAGGGGGTCGATGGCGTCCTGCAGGCCGAGGAACTCGCCGCCGTTCACCCATTCGGACTGCACGAACTCGAACTGGCGCTTCAGGTGCGCGCCGACGAAGGCGAACATCAGGCCGCGGTCGCCGCCGTCGTCCGCCATCGCGCCGGCCGGCAGCGGTGTCCCATAGACCGTGCCGCGGCGGATCATCCGGTGCAGGCGCACGACGCCGGCCACCTCGGCGTCGCGCGGATTGCAGCGGCGCACGTGCGAGCCGGGCGGGGTCTTGTAGCCGGTCGCGTCGTCGGCTTTGAACAGGAAGGCGTTGTTGCGGGCCGGATCGACGCCGAGGGCCGGGTCGTCGTGCAGCGGGCAGAGCGCCAGCGGCGCGCCGCTGCGCCAGCGGCCCATCATCTTGGCGGCCAGCAGCTCCTCGTCGTCGGCGCCGCTGGCGTTGGCGCGCAGGTAGCGGCGGAAGGCGGCCACGTCCTGGTGCAGCTTGCGGAACACCACGTAGCTGCCGTTGAGGCCGAGGGCCTCGGGTTGCGGCGCTGGCGGCAGGCCGCCCATCTCGTCGAGATAGCCGAGCACCAGTTCGCCGGCCTTCAGCGGGGTTTCGAGCGGGTTGGTTCCGGGGATGCCGCTGCCTTCGATGGCTGGATGGCTGATGCCGTCCTTGAAGCCGAACGGCTCCTTCTCGTCGGGCGGGGCGTGGCAGTCCTGCCGCCAGATCGGCGCGATCCCGGGCAGATCGGCGAAGGCGGCGCGGGCGCGGCCGATCGCCTCGTCGAGCGCGGCCGTGTCGGGCGCGACGCCGACCAGGACGACATGGACGCCGGGCCGGCCGAACGGCGCTTCCCAGTGCTCAGGCGCGCTGGCGCCGACATCGCCGAGGGCTGAGGCCCGCGCGGTCATGCCCTGCCGGAACTCCCAGGCGAAGCTTTCCAGCGAGGCCTGCGGGACGCCGAGCGTCTGCAACCCCTCGAAGGTCAGAGCCACGCTGACCCAGGTGTCGCGTCCGGGCCGGTCGGGCTCGGCGGCGGAGGTCACCACGTCGCTCAGCCGGCGCAGCAGTTCGCGCCCGTCGCGGCGTTCGTCGACGCGCAGCAGGATGTAGGTCGCCGCATAGGGCGAGGGGCGCGGGCGCAGCACGCCGCTCTGGATGTCGGCCAATTCCAGCCCGTTCGGATCGCCCGCCATCGCCGCCTCACGTGCTCACGAGGTTCTTCCAGAAGCGCTCCAGGCTCGCGTCGCCGCCGAACAGGGTGCTGAACACGGTGGAGTCGCAGACCACGACGTCGCCGGCCCGCTCGCCCTCCGGCGGGGCCCAGACCAGGGTATTGAACTCCATTTGGCCGGCCCGGGTCATCGGGTGCGGGTGGGCCAGGTCGATCGGCTGGGTGGCCAGCACCCGCGCGGTCCCGTCGTCGCGGGTCAGGGCGTAGTGCGGCAGATGCATGTGGAAGTTCAGGCTCTCGACCCCCTCCAGCAGCCCGGCGGCGTCGAGGTCGCGGAAGGCGGTGAACGGGGCGATCTTGTCCTTCGTGCCGGCGCGCACGGCGGGGCGCAGCGCCCAGCGGTTCTGGACCGGGATGTCCAGCGCCTTGAGCAGCGCCAGCGCGTACTGGCCGAAGCGCTGCTGGCGCGGGACCAGCAGGTCGCCATGGTGAGCGTACTCCATCGCCCGCTGATCGAGGTCGTCGGTCGCGCCGACGTCGTGGTGCGGGCCGATCACCAGCCGCGTGCCCTCGCGCTTCAGCCAGAGGCGGACCGCCTCGATCTCGGCCGGGGAAGGGGTCTGGCCGGTGACGTTATGGTCGAGGCCGAACAGGAACAGCGTGTCGCAGTCGCCCAGCACCCGCTCGTCCAGCGGCAGGGCGAAGCCGGCCTGGTCAACCCTCTGGAACACCGGGACCGGCTGGCCGGTGACCTCGCCGACCAGGGTCTGGAACGGAACCCAGGCCCAGAAGAACAGCTCCAGCGCCCCGGCGACGCCCTGCTGGAACTGCAACGGGTCGGCGAAGCGCGGGACCTCGTAGGCCGGCCACAGCACCCGGCGCACCTCGGTCATGGTCGAGAAGCGGTTGTCCAGCTCGGCGACGTTGCGGTTGGCTTCGGCCGGATAGCTCCAGGCGATGTAGACGCTGACCCGCCGGCGGCCGGGGGCGTAGGGCCGAGGGACGTGGTTCTGGTTGTAGGTGCGGGCCGGTTCGGTCATGGCCGCGCGCCGCTACTGCAGCTGGTCCAGCGCGTCGCTCAGCGAGGCCTTGAGCCGCAGCGCCTTCTTGATCTCGTCACCGCTCACATAGGGGTACTCGCCGTACTCCAGGAAGCTCGGCACCTGATGCTCGCGCGCGTACTTCACAAAGGCGGCGGGATTGGTCTTCCAGTCGGTCGGAAAGTCCTCGAGGTTCTCGAACACGGTGTCGACGCCGGAGAGCTTGAACAGCTCGACGGCGTCCTCGGTGTACTTGTCGAAGTCGGTGTCGAAGATGCCCTGGTACATGAAGTAGGTGTCGTTCCCGATCGGGAACAGCAGCCAGCGCAGGAAGTGCAGCTTCAAGGGCGCGAGCAGGCCGGGGTTGTCGCGGATCGCGGCCTCGATGGTCCTCCCGTGCGCGCGGATCACCTCCTCGCGGCCGGGCACGATCCTGGCCAGCAACGAAAACCCGTAGTTGGCCGGCGTCTTTGGGAAGGCCGGCCCGTAGGGGCCCTCGATGCGCTCGAAATAGCCTTCCTTGGGGATGGCCATGGCGGCGGGCTGAAGGAAATTCTCAGCGGACATGGGAGCGTTCTCCGGGATCGATGCGGTCTGCGGGTCGGGCCGTCTCGCTCGGCCGCACCCTAGGACTCGGCCGGCGCGGATCACTCAGGCGAAACCCTCGAAGGCTTGGCCTCTGAACCCTGGCCGTGGCCGCGCCGTGGCGGGACGAAGGTGGCGCCGATCCTGAACCGAGGGCGGACGTGGGACGTTAACTGTCCCAGTCGCGCACGGCCCTGCCGCTTGCGGATTGGGCCACGCTCGCTCGGAGGGCTGTGGGATGAGCTATCGCAAGGCGGCGGTCGCCGCGTTGGGTCTGGTGCTGCTGGCCAGCGGCGCGCAGGCCGCGCCGTTCGAGGCCGTCAGCTTCAAGAAGGGCCAGAGCGCCCTGGTCTACGACGTCGGCAGCGTCCGGCGCGAAGGGGCCATGGCCCAGGCCTGGGTCTACCAGATCGTCGCCCATCCGATGGACGGGGCGAGCATGGTGGCGACGTTCCGCGAGTTCTCCTGCGCCATGCGCCGGACCCGCGACCTCGCCCGCCGCTTCGTCTCGCCGGACGGGGAGACCCTGCGTGCGGTGGAGACTCCGGGCGAGTGGCAGGACGTGGCCTCCGGCGACGAGCAGTACGAGCTGATGCAGCAGGTCTGCGCCGGCAAGCCGCAGCGGATCGCCGGCCAGCAGATGTCGGTGTTCGACTTCCAGACCGTAGTCCGCGACGCCCTGGGCGCGCGCTAGGCTTCACAAATCCGCACGGAGCGATAGCCGATCCGCACCGGCGGCGGTCGCGGGCTTGCGCGCGGGCGTGCGGCTGACCACGGTGGCGCGATGACCACGTGGATCGACCAAGCCGAGCTGACGGCCATGGCCCAGCGCCAGTCGGGCCTGGAGATCCTGCGCCAGCTCTATCCGCCCGAACGCACGGCCCATGTCGAGACGCTGGAGTTCCTGCCGGTCGAGGAGGGGCTGTTCTGTTCGCTCAACGCCTGGCGGACGACGGAGCCGACGGCCGACCATACGGTGGTGCGCAACTCCATCGGCCTGCAGTTCGTGCAGACCGGAGCGGTACGCCAGACCCTGGCCGGGCACGGCCGCTATCTGCACGCCGGCGCGCGGGTCTGCCTGACGACGTTTCCGAAGGAGACGCGGCAGGTGCGCCGCTACGGCGCGGGGCTGGACGTCAAGTACATCGGCGCCTGGGTGGCGCCCGACCTGCTGGTCGACAAGTTCGGGCTGGAGGTCGACGCGTTGCCGGAGCCGCTGGCGGCGTTCTTTCGCGGTGAGACCAGCCAGCCGTTCTGCATGAGCCTGCCGCTGCCGCCGCGGCTGTGGCTGGCGCTCGACGAGGTGTTCGCCAGCGGCTTCTCGGGCAAGTTGCGCCAGACCTACATGGCCACCAAGATGACCGAGCTGGTCTGCGAGCTGACCGCATCGCTGGGACGCGCGCCTGCGCCGGCGGCCGGAGCCGTGGGGCAGGACGAGTTGTCGCCGCGCGAGCAGGTGCTGATCGAGACCGCGGCGATGATCTACATGCGCGAGCTGGCCGCGCCGCCGTCGATCGACGCGCTCGCCGCGCGGATCGGCCTGAACCGCAATCGGCTGTCGGCCGGGTTCCGGCAGGTGTTCGGCTGCACGCCGCACGACTATTCGAAGCGCCAGCGCATGGACTGGGCCCGCCGGCTGATCCTGGACGGAACCATGCGGCTGGGCGAGGTCGCACAGGCGGTCGGCTATGCGAGCCCGTCGAGCTTCAGCCGCGCCTTCACCGATCACTTCGGATTTCCCCCGTCGGCGGCGCCGTCCGCCGCCACTTAAGTAAAGGACCTGGCATGGCTGGCTTTGTGATCGTCAACGCGCGGCTGCTCGACCTGGAAGCCGGGGTGCTGCGCGGCGGCGCCTCGCTGCGCACCGAGGGCGACAAGATCGTCGAAGTGGTCGAGGGCGGGCGCGAGATCGCGGCCGGGGAGGGCGTCCAGGTCATCGACGCCGGCGGCCGCACGCTGATGCCGGGGCTGATCGACGCCCACGTGCACGCGGCTCTGACCACCATGGACTTCGCGGCCCTGGCCCGGCGGCAGACCTCGTGGCGGGCGATCGAGACCAAGTACATCTTGGAAGGCATGCTGGCGCGCGGCTTCACGACGGTGCGGGACGCCGGCGGGATGGATCCGGGCATCGCCAACGCCCTGGACCGCGGCCTGGTGAAGGGGCCGCGGGTGTTCCGCTCAGGGAGGGTGCTGAGCCAGACCGGCGGCCACGGCGACAGCGAGCCGGTGGAGGAGCATCCGCAGCTCTGCGCCTGCTCGATCCGCTCTTCGTTCTTCAGCCACGTGGCCGACGGGGTCGACGCCGTGCGCAAGGCGGCGCGCGAGGAGCTGAAGTCCGGCGCCCATCAGATCAAGGTGATGGCCGGCGGCGGAGTCGCCACGCCCTCCGACCCGATCGACATGGTGCAGTACACTGAAGACGAGATCCGCGCGGCGGTGGAGGAGGCGAAGGCGCGCCGCACCTACGCCTTCGCGCACGCCTATATTCCCGAGGCGATCGAGCGGGCGGCGCGGGCGGGCGTGCGCTCGATCGAGCACGGCAACCTGATCGACGCGGCCTCGGCCCGGACCATGGCGCAGGCGGGCTGCTTCCTGGTGCCGACGCTGGTGACCTACGACCAGATCGCCGAGACCGGCAAGCAGCTGCGCTTTCCGAGCGAGAGCCTGCGCAAGCTGGGCGACGTGCTGCACGCGGGCGTCGGGGCGGTGCAGACCGCGCTCGACGCCGGGGTGAAGGTCGGGTTTGGCACCGACCTGCTGGGCGAGACCCATCCGGCCCAGTCCAAGGAGCTGCTGCTGCGCGCCCAGGTGCAGAGCAACGCCGACGTGTTGCGCTCGGCCACCCTGGTCAACGCCGAGCTGCTGCAGCGCCAGGGCCAGCTGGGCGAGCTGGCGCCGGGGGCGTTCGCCGACCTGCTGCTGGTCGACGGCGACCCTCTGGCGGACCTCAACGTGCTGTGCGGCCAGGGCGAACGCATCGACCTGATCATGCGCGGCGGCGTGCTGGCCAAGACCGCGCTGTGAGCGGCGTGCGCAGCCTCATCCGCTTCACGGTCAAGCCAGGTCGGGAAGCCGACTTCGAGGCCGCCTTCGCCGCCTGCGGAATGCTGACCCGGCCACGGGCGATCGAGGGTTTCCTCGAGGCCGAGCTGGTGCGCGGGCTAGAGAACCGGAGCGAGTACCTGGTGATCGGCCGCTGGGCGGACCAGGCCGCCTACGGCGCCTGGCAGGCGCGCTCGCTGGAGGGCGTCACGCCCGAGCAACGCCAGGCGCTACTGGACACCCTGATCGACCCGCGGCCCGGCGCTGCCTACGCGGTGGTGGCGTAACGGGTGGTGTGGAGGCGCTGGTCGGGTTAACTGCCTGCCATGGCGAAGACCAAACAAAGCGACGAGTTCGAGATCGAGGTCGACGGCGAGCCCTATGTCTGGTGGCTCCACCGGCGGCCGCAATGGTCCAGCGACACGGCGAAGTGGCGCGGCATGGCGATCGCCGTGCGGCACCAGGAGGGCAAGCGCGAAGCGGTGGTGGAATTTCCGCCAGGGCCGCAGCCGCGGTTCGGCGCCCCGCAGCTGCAGGCCTCGCAGATTTCGCGGCCGCTGGTGGCCAACGCCATCGCCTCGGCCGTCGCTGCTGGATGGGAGCCGCTGTCGCGCGGCAAGACCGTGACCATCGTCGTGGACGAAGCCGGCGGCTGACGTCGCCCCCCGCGCCATGGCGAAGGGGGCCAACGCGGATCAGACTTCGTGGTGAAGCGTCCGGGCGGCCGGCTGGCCGGCGAGGAGGTCTTCGTGCTCGGCGTCGCGAACGGCGCGCGAGACGTTGAGGCGGGTGAAAAGGTGGCCTTGGGCTTCGGCCAGCGTCGCCTGGGAGAGCTGCTTGGCGCGCGACAGGTCGCTGCACACGCCGAGGCCGACGATGGTCACCTCCGGCCCTTCAACCGCCAGCACGGCGAAATTGCCCGCCGTCGGCGTGTGATGATCGCTCTCCGGCCAGGCCCGGAAGCGGTAGGCGGCGCCCGAAGCGCCCCGGAGTTCAACAAATTCACGCATCAACACTATCCAAGCGCCCAACAGGCGCCAATTTCCAGAACTATCGGACCGGTGAATCACCGATCCACGAACAGGAGCCGAACCGGCGCATGTCGGAGTCTATCGAGCGCTTCCTGCGCCGTCGCCCCACGATCTCCACACATGCGCCACTTGGCCGCGTGTTCAACGTCCTGCGAGAGACCTGGAGACTGGACGACGACCCCAAACGCACGACCCCCGACAGCGGTTTCATCGCCACGGGACGATCTGCGTCCGAGGCTGCGGATTTAGCCCGCGAGTGGACCGCCCGCTACGCCAGGAATGGCTTCGACAAACCCTCCGGCGCCTGGTGGGCGGTGGAAGGTCCGCAGATCCACCGCGTCACCGTCGCGCCGCGCCGCCGCCGGTCGGTGGGGCTGGCGCTGGGCCTCGGCGCGGCCGGCCTGGCGGCCGTGCTCGTCGCCCGCGGCGCTTCGGGGCGCCGCTCCGGCCGCTAGCAGGCGTATCGCCGCTCGATGGTCACCCGGCGGCCGATATATGGGTCGTAGACCCGGTCGCGACTGACGCAGGTGCGCGGGGCGTAGGCATAGGGGCGGGCGTAGCCGCCGCCGTAGTAGCCGTTGTCGTAGCTGCGCGAGCGGTCGCCGTAGTAGCCGTTGTTGTAGTAACCGCTGCTGTAGCCGTTGTTGTAGTAGCCGTTGTCGTAATAGCCGCGGTTCTTGTTGTTCGAGCCGGCGATGGCCGCGCCGAGCGCCAGGCCCAGCACGCCGCCGACGATGGCCGCCGCCGCCGCGTCGTTGTTGTTGTCGCGGTCGCGATAATAACGATAGGGCTCGGCCTGGGCCGAACCGCCGCTCGCGGCGATGGCGCCGGCGGCGGTGACCGCCGCGAGGGTCGCTGTCAGGAGCTTTTTCATGCTCGCCTCCTTCTGGCCTCGCCCTGATGTGGGGATGGCCAGGTTCAGGCGCTAAGGTCGCAAAGTCCCGCTGAACGCAGGCTGAATGGGTTAATCGCCCGTAGGCGCCGGCTCAGAACGCGGCAGAGCCTCAGCGCTCCAGGGATTTCCGCGCGGCGTGACGACGGTGAAGTCCGGGCCACTGATCAGCGCGACCATCGCCCCGGCTTGCGGTTCGGCCGACGGCGTGCGGTTGGCGAACGTCGGCGTCTCGGCGGCGGAGGCCGAGGCGATCGCGACAATAAAGACGGTCGTTGCCAGAACCTTCATCTCAGAACCCCTGCTGTCCCGTCGCCGGGTAGTCATCAAGATTCCGTCCCTACGGCGGGTTGTGCGAGAAGTCGGCGCGGCATTCCAATCAATTCATCTCTGTCACGAAAGTTTATCGCAACTGCGATGCTCTGGAGCGCGCGGTGACTGCTGTTTGGGCGCCGCGGGCCCACGGTGACGGTTGCGGCGGCGATTGTGATTTCACCGTCATCTGCTCGCCATGTTCGCGCAGTTAAGCGTTCCGTCTTTGCGTCGGCGTTTTCGGCGCGTGTTCACGGAGCAGACGGTGAAAGCACTTTCCATGGCGATCCTCGCGGCGACGGCGCTGGGACTGGCGGCCTGCGGCGAGAAGACGGCGGGGGCGCAGAGCGGCGACCCGAACGCCGGCCTGGATGTCGCCATCCGCAGTTGGCACGCCGAGCTGAAGGCCAACGATCCGCAGTGCAAGGGCAAGCCGGACGGCGAGCAGTGCCGTGCGTTCGAGGTGGCCTGCAAGGGGCTGCGCGAGGTGAGCCCCGACGAAGCGGCGCACGGCATGACCGCCAAGATCGGCGCGGCCATCGGTTGGGAGGCCTGGGACGGGGCGCGTTCGGAATACCGCCCGACCTCGGCTGTGGCCGAGTTCCAGAAGGTCGGCGGCGAGTGGAAGCGCGTTGCGACCGGCCCGGTGAACCTGTCGACCTGCGTGGCCTCCTAGGCCTCCTGCCGCGGATAGTCGCGCAGGACGGGATCCTGCGCGACGCAGTCGAGGATCCACTCGCGGAACGCCCTGATCTTGGGCGCGCGGGCGCGGTCGGCGCGGTAGGCCAGCCAATAGGCGCCGCCGTAGTGGGCGACCGTCCTGAACGGCATGACCAGGCGTCCAGACGTGAGTTCGGGCGTGAAGAAGAACGGGCAGGCCAGCGCCACGCCCTGTTCGCCCAGGGCCGAGGCGACTTCCAGCGTCTGGCTGTCGCCGATGATGCGCGGCGTGCGGATGTCGGCGGCGTCCTGCCGCCCGACGCCGACCGCGGCGAACCAGATCGCCCACTCGTCCGGCGAGCCGATCAGCGGCGCGTCGAGCAGGTCCTCCGGGCGGGCGAGGCCGCCCAGCCGTTCGCGCATGGCCGGCGTGCAGAGCGGCGCGTGGATGTGCGGGAACAGGTAGTGGCTTTCGATCCCCGGCCAGTCGCCTTGGCCTGAGCGCAGGGCGACGTCGAAGTTCTCGTGCGCGAGATCGACCAGCCGCGTCGAGGTGTCGAGCCGCACCGCGATCGATGGATGCTGCAATTGGAACGCGCCGATCCGCGGCGCCAGCCACTGGTTGGCGGCGGTGGCCAGCGAGGTGATCGACAGCACGCCTTCGCCGACCTCGGTGATGTCCTGCAGGGCCGTGCGCAGCACGCTGACCGCCTCGCTGGCGGCGCGCGACAGCCGCTCGCCAGCGGTTGTCAGCACGACCTCGCGCGGCAGCCGCTGGAACAGCGTCTGGTCGAGCCGCTTCTCCAGCGCCTTCACCTGCCAGCTGACGGCCGCCTGGGTGATGCCGAGTTCCTGCGCGGCGCGCGTGAAGCTGCGCAGCCGGGCGGCGGCTTCGAACACGCGGATCGCGCTGAGCGGAATGGTGGCGAGGACGTCTGACATAAGCGTTCCTAATGTATAGAGCAGGAGGACGCGTTTGTCATCGATCGCGGTTCGGTCGATTTTCGCTTTGCTGGCAAGCGAAAAGGAAGGAGCCGGGCGATGGAGGAACTACACAGACTGCATAAGGACGTTCCCTTTGGCTGGGTCCTCTGGCTGCAGGAGGTGTTCGGGCAGGCGGCGCGCAAGGCGGCCGTGCGCGAGGCCGCGGCCGGACGCCGGCCGCGCGGGAGCGAGACCGTGCCGGACGACCTGCACTGCCTGTCGGCGCCGCACTAGCGACGCTGGACCAATTTTAAGGAGAAGCGGGCGCGGTCACGCTGACCGCGCCGACGCGAGGCTTACTCAGCGATGTCCTGGAAGTAGGGTTCGACCTCGCCCTGCAGCTTGACGGTCATGGCGTTGCCCTTGCGATCGACGGTCTTGCCGACGCTGAGCCGCACCCAGCCTTCGCTGACGCAGTATTCGTCGACATTGGTCTTCTCGACGCCCTTGAAGCGGACGCCGACGCCGCGCGCCAGGGCCTCCTCGTTGTAGTGCGGGCTGGCGGGATTGACCGAGAGGCGGTCGGGCGGAGTGGTGGGCGTGTCGCTCATCGCGCCCGATTAGCCTTCCTTGGCGAGATTGCCTAGTCCGGGAACACCTTGGCCCAGTCGCGCTTGACGCTGACCAGCTGGATGCCGAACTCGTCGGCGCGGTCGAGGGTCTCGGTCAGCGGGCTGAGTTTGAAGTCGCGATCGTAGGCGGTTTCGCGCGCATCGTCGTCGTGGTGGACCAGCAGCGCCAGGCGCCGGCCGGGGCCGTCCAGGGTGTAGCGCAGCATCGCCTGATCGCCGTCCGAATTGCCGAAGGCCAGGATCGGGCGGCGGCCGATGTGCAGGCCGATGTTGGCCGGCTTGACCGCGCGATCGTCGAAGGTGTCGAGCTGCGCCAGCTTCATCAGCGCGAAGTGGCCGTCGGTTTCCTGAAGCTCAGTCTTCACGCTGGAGCCGATCACCTGCTCGGGCGGGATGCCGTACACCTGCTCGGCGAAGGCGCGCATGAAGTCGACGCCGCCGCCGGAGACGATGAAGGTCTTGAAGCCGTGCTCGCGCAGGTAGGCCAGCAGCTCGAGCTGCGGCTGGTAGACGACCTTCGGATAGGGGCGATCAAGCTTGGGGTGCCGGGCGCTCGCCATCCATTGGCGGACCTCGTCCTGGAAGGCCTCGATGGTCCGGCCGGCGTGCACCGCGAAGGCGAACTCGAAGATGCCTTTTTTCCCGAGCGCGTGGATGGCGGCGAGGTCGCGATCGAGGAAGGCCTTGAACGCCTGGCGCTCGGCGAGCGAGGGGTCGGCCGCCGCCATGGCCGCCGCCCGGTCCTGGGTGAACAGCACCTGGACCTGCAAAGGCTGTTCGCACCAGAGGGTGCCGTCGTTGTCGAACACCGCGATCCGC
This sequence comes from Phenylobacterium sp. GW823-FHT02A09, assembly GCF_058797775.1. Classification (NCBI taxonomy): domain Bacteria; kingdom Pseudomonadati; phylum Pseudomonadota; class Alphaproteobacteria; order Caulobacterales; family Caulobacteraceae; genus Phenylobacterium; species Phenylobacterium sp. GW823-FHT02A09. Next base: position 385,439 of record NZ_JBXAJZ010000004.1, read on the forward strand.
TCGGGCGAGGGCGTGAAGTCGGGGCCGGCCTCGTCGGTGACGGCGGCGACGAAATCGAGGATGGCGCGGCGGGCGGCGCCGTCGGTCCATGATGGCAGGGCTTGGGTCACGGCGTCCTCCGTAGGCCGCCAGCTTCGCGTGGCGGCCGCGGGCGGCCTATCGGGGTTTTCCCGCGGAGCGGCGTCAGGGAGGCCCGTCAACGCCCTCTTAAGCAGCGGCCCGACAGGATGGCGGGGCCCTTGCGCAACAGGGGTCTTGCGACCTGGGAGGTCGGCATGTCGGTGACCCGGACGGCCAACGTGCGGCGGTCTCACGACCACTTCGAGCCCGACGGCTCGCTCGACCCTCAGGCCCAGAAGCGCCTGCGCGGGCATATCGAGCAGATCGACTACACGGCCTACGCCTCGAACCGAGAGGTGATCGGCCAGATGCTGGGCCAGGCCGACGCGGCGAAGTTCCAGAAGTTGGCGGTCGCCGCGGCGCTGGCCCGCAGCCAGTGGGTGGCCCAGGCCCTGGCCCTGAGCGAGAACCCGCACCCGCTGACCGTGCAGGAGACCGAGCGGCTCGGCTCGCTGCGCAGCGCCTATGAGGAGCTGACCGAGGCTTACGAGGCCATGCGGCGGATGGTCGAACGCGGCTACCTGACGTTTCCGGCCGGTTAGTCCGGCTACACCACCATCCGGCCGGTCGGCTCGCCGCCGAGGATCGCGGCGACGCCGCGCAGGGCTTGGGCGAGGACGACCTGCTTGGCCGGCCCGCCGAGCGAGATCCGCAGGCCGGCGCGCGCGCCGGGCGCGGCGGCGAAGGCGTCGGCGGTGACCAACGACAGGCCGCGGCTCTGGGCGGTGTCGCGCAGGCGCTCGCCCGGCCAGTGGTCGGGGGTGTCGAGCCAGATGTGGATGGCCTCGGGCGCGCCCCGAGCGGCGGGCAGGATCTGGCGGGCCAGGGCCTGACGCTCGACCGCCTCGGCGCGGACGGCGGCCAGCACCTTGTCGGCGGTTCCCTCGCGGATCCAGGCGGTGACGATGGCCGCGCTGAGCGGAGCCGGCATCAGGGTGGTGGCGCGCAGGGCCTCGGCCAGGCGCTGGGCGGCGCCGGCGCCGGGGGCGGCGACATAGGCGATGCGCAGGCCGGGCGACAGCGCCTTGGCTGTGGTGGCCAGGCGCCAGACCAGGTCCGGGGCGAAGGCGGCGATGGCGGGCAGGGGCGTGGACGGCAGCCGGCCGTAGGCGTCGTCCTCGATGATCGGAACCCTGGCGGCGCCGGCGACGGCGGCGATCTCGCGGCGTCGGCCTTCGCCCATGGTGGCGGCGGTCGGGTTCTGGTGGGTCGGGATGCAGTAGATCGCCCGTGGCGCGTGATCGGCGCAGAGGCGGGCCAGCGACTCCGGATCGAAGCCCTCGTCGTCGACCGGGCAGGCGACCAGGCGCAGGCCGAGCAGCGCGGCGGCCGAACGGACGCCCGGAAAGGTCAGCGGCTCGACGATGACCGCATCGCCGCGGCGGGCGAGCATGGCGAGGATGGCGGTCAGCGCCGCTTGGGCGCCGGGCGTGACCACCACGCGATCCGGCGACACCTCGCCTTGCCCTGGCGCGAGCCAGGCCGCGCCGGCCGCGCGCTGGGCCAGTGAGCCGCCGGGCGGGTGATACGCCATCAGCGCCTGCGGATCGGTGCGGTCGAGCACCGCGCCGGCCGTCTCCTTCAGGAGTTTCCCGAGGTTGAGCCCCTTGGGCGGCGGCGGCAGGTTCATCGACAGATCGACGAGCCCGGCCTCGTCCTCGGCCGCGCGGCCGGCGACGAAGGTGCCGCGCCCGACCGCGCCCTCGACCAGGCCGCGGGCGCGGGCGGCGGCGTAGGCGCGGGTGACGGTGGTGAAGTCGACGCCGAGCGCGGCGGCGACCGTCCGCTGGGGCGGCAGCTGCTCGCCGGCCTGCAGCTCGCCGTCGGCGATCGCCGCCTCGAGCGCGCGCAGGATCGCCAGGTAGATCGGGCCGCCGCCGCGTTCGACGCGCCGCAGCCAAAGGGTCGCAGGACCGGCCATGCTTGCCATCCCTCTTCGAAATCCATACATTGATATTCAATTGTAGGCATCAATGCAACGATTGTATGTAGGACCTGGCCATGGCCGACGCCAACCAAACCTATGACCCGCCGCTGCCGATCATTTCGGGGCTGACCTGCCGTTGCCCGCGCTGCGGCAAGGGCAAGCTGTTCAGCGGCTTCCTGAAGATGGCTCCGAGCTGCGAAGCCTGCGGGCTCGACTTCTCGTTCGCCGACCCGGCCGATGGCCCGGCGTTCTTCGTGATGACCGCCATCGGCATGATCGTCATCGCGGTCTTCACCTGGGTCGAGGTGGTCTATCACCCGCCGATCTGGGTCCACGTCGTGACGGTGTTTCCGGCGTTGATCATCGGCTGCCTGGGCACGTTGCGGCCGGTGAAGGCCTGGCTCGTGGCCTCGCAGTTCTTCCACAAGGCCGAGGAGGCGCGGTTCTCCAGCCTGGGCGGACATGGCGAGGGCGGCTTCGGCCTGCGCGGCAAGGCGCGCGACCGGGCGGCGTAATCGGATCAAATTCGACCAGGGGTAGGGTGCTCTGGGCGCCACGTTCCCGCATTTTGTGGTGGCAGATCCGCCTGCGGAACAACTGCGACAAGAATGTTAATTGGATGGACTCATTGCGTCCGTCATAAAGACGCCATCGTTTCGACGCGGCGCCGATGACGGCGACGAGGTCCGCCTGTGGGGACAGGCTAAGAGGGCGCTTCCGGCTTCGGTCGGGAGCGCCCTTTTCTTTGCCCCGCCTCAGAAGATGACGTGCTCGTGGCCCCACCAGAGCGGCGAGCGCGCAAGGTCGATGAACCGCTTTTCGTCCTCCAGCAGCAGGGCTCCGGCCTTGCGGGCGGCCTGCGGTTCGGCGCCCGCCATGTCCTCGAAACTGTCCCACCAGAGCTGGGCGACGCCGTCGAAGCCTTCCGGCCCGCCGCGCACGTCGCGCAGGGCGGCAGAGGCGTCGAGCGGCAGGCTGTGCAACTGAACGTAGCGCCGGATGCGCAGCGTCTCGCGGACGCTGGCCACCAGCGGGGCGTGGGTGTTCAGCCAGTAGTCCTGAAACTGCTCGCGGGTCAGTTCCGGGCGGCGAACGAGGGCGAAGGTGAGCTTGAGCATGTCAGGCCAGCGCCTCGCCGAGGAAGCCGGCCATGGCGGTCCAGGCCCGGTGCGCGACAGCCTCGTGATACTCGATGCCCATGTCGGGCATGTTCGCGCCGGGGTTCATGAAGGCGTGCTTGGCGCCGCCGAATGCGTGGATCTGCCAGTCGGCCTTGGCGGCGGTCAGTTCCTGGCCGAGGGCGACGACGTCGGCCGGCGGGACCATCGGGTCGTCCCAGCCGTGATAGGCGGCGACCTTGGTCTGGATCGGCGTAACGGTGGGCAGGCCGGGCGGGGTGAACAGGCCATGGAAGCTGGCGACGCCCTTCAGCGGCGCGCCGGCGCGAGCGAGGTCGAGCACGCAGAGGCCGCCGAAACAGAAGCCGATCGCCGCCAGCCGGTCGGCGCGAAGCTCGGGCAGGGCGGCGACCACCTCGACCACGTGCAGCAGCCGCCGGCGCAGCTCGGCCCGGTCCTGGACCAGCGGGGTCATCAGCGCCTCGCACTCGGCCGGGGTCTCGCCACGCTTGCCCTTGCCGTAGAGGTCGACGCAGAAGGCGCCGTAGCCGAGGCCGGCCAGGCGCTGGGCGAACTGCTCCTGACCCTCAGAGCGGCCTTCCCAGCCGTGGAACACCAGCGCGCCCGGCAGCGGCTCGGTCGCGCCGTCGGGCAGCACCAGGGCCCCGTCGTGCAGCGCGTCGTCGCGGTGGTACTCGATCGTGCGGATGTGGCTTTCCATGCCCGGTGTCTCCCTTTGCGGCGACGCTAGGCGCTGGCCGACCGGTTCGGCAAGGCGGCCGCCACGTTACCTGGCGGGTAATCGCGGGGCCTTCGCGCAGCCGGCATGGTCGGGGCGTCAACAAGGAGCTGACCCATGACCACCGCCGCCGACATCGCCGAAATCTACATCGCCGCCTGGAACGAGACTGACGTCGCCGCCCGCCAGGCGATGATCGCCGACACCTGGACCGGAGACGCGATCTATGTCGATCCGCTGGCCGCCGTCGAAGGCCACGCCGGGGTCGACGCCCTGATCGCCGGGGTGCAGGAGCGCTTTCCCGGCTTCCGCTTCGCCCTGATCGGCGAGCCGGACGGCCATGGCGATCATGTCCGCTTCTCCTGGGGCCTCGGGCCGGACGGCGTCGCCGACGCGCCGATCAAGGGCACCGACTATGTGCGGGTCGAGGACGGCCGTCTCAAGACCGTCACCGGCTTTCTGGACCAGATTCCCGGCTGAGCCGGCGGACTTCTTCGAAGCCCTGGGCGCGGCGGGCCGGAGCACGCCGCGCCCTTGCTGCATTGGGCCTGAGGGCGCCATCGGGCATCGACCCGATCTGTGCGGCGACGGGTCGCGGCGCCAAAATGAAGGGGCTGGAGACTGCTCCGGCCACGCCTTCGAGCGCGTTTCATGAGGATGCTCAGCTCGACCCCGGCGCCCATTCGCCGGCGGCGGTCACTCCACCGGGCGCGATCTCACAACCCGAAAAACGAGAGGGGATAGTGATGTCTCTCAAACTTGTTTTGGCGGCCGCCGGCTGCGCCAGCCTGCTCGCGCCCGCTTCGGCGCTCGCCCAGGACTACGATTGGACCGGCTTCTATGTCGGCGGAAACGCCGGCGCGAGCTGGGGCGACACGTCGATCAAGACCAGGATCGAGCCGGGCAACGGGGCCGCGCCGATCGACCCGCGCGACGTCGCCGCGCTCAACGCGCCGATCTCCTCGGACGACAACGATACGGGATTCACCGGAGGGATCCAGGGCGGCTACAACTATCAGAGCGGCAACTGGGTGTTCGGCCTGGAGACCGACGTCGGCTGGATGGACATCGGGCAGAGCCGCTCGAACTCGTTCGTTTTGCCGTCGGTGGTCAATCCGCCGATCGTGGCGACCATCACTCAGGAAGCGAGCACCGACTGGGTCTGGACGTTGCGGCCGCGCATCGGCTGGGCGAGCGGGCCGTACATGCTCTACGGCACCGCGGGGCTGGCGGTGTCGCAGGTCGAGGTGAAAGCCAGTTACACCGACAACCGGGCGCTGGGGAACGTCGGCAGCTACAACAACAAGAACACCAAGACCGGTTGGGCGGCCGGGATCGGCGGCGCCTACGCCTTCAGCGACAACCTGTCGGCGCGCGGCGAGTGGCTCTACACCGACTTCGGCGACGTGCGGGCCTCCTGGGTGACGCCGAACGGCTATGCGGCGTTCACGACCCAGGCCGACGCACGGGCGAACCTGCTGCGGGTCGGGATCGACTACAAGTTCTGACCAGGGGCGGCCGGCGTAGCCGCCGGCCGCAACTTCCCCGCCAATGCGGCCGTTCCTCCCTATAGCGACAAGGGAGGCCCGCCATGGCCGACGACAATGTCTACAAGATCCTCGAACTGGCCGGTTCGTCGACGAAGAGCATCGACGACGCCGTCCAGACGGCGATTTCCAAGGCCAGCGCGACCGTGCGCAACATCCGCTGGTTCGAGGTCGAGCAGGTGCGCGGCCATGTCGAGAACGGCAAGGTCGGGCACTATCAGGTGCTGTTGAAGGTCGGCTTTACGCTCGAGTGACGGCGTCCGGCTCGGTGCCGAGCCATTGGTGCAGCACCTGCAGCACCGGTTCGGCCGGCTGGTAGCCGCGGTTGACGATGCCGTAGTGGCCTTCCTCGTTCGGGCCGCCGACCAGGGTCGGAAAACCCGTCACGCCGGCGCGCTGGGAGGTGGCGTAGTCGTTCCAGGTCTCGTGCTTGAGGTCGTCGGTCTCGAAGTCGGCGAGGAACGCTTTGCGATCGACCCCGTAATCGGCGGCCAGGTCGGCGAGGACCTCGGCCTTGGTCACGTCCAGACCCTCGGCGTAGAAGGCGTGGTGTAGGCGGGCCAGGAATAGCAGGGCCTTTTCGCCGTCTTCGCGACGGACCCGCACGATGGCCCTGGCGGCGGGATCGGTGTCGTAGAGAAAGCCCGGCCGGTCGAGCACGGCGTCGTCGAACGGGAGGCCGGTGGCCTCATGCACATGTTCCCAGTGGATCTTCAGTTCGGTCTTGGCCTGTTCGGTGGTCGGCTTGTCGTTGCCGGGGCGCAGGCCGCCCATGACCAGCTGGATGGGCAGGGCGCGGCCGAAGGTGCGCCGGATCTGGCCGATCACCGGGGAGAAGCCGTAGCACCACGAGCACATCGGGTCGGCGAAGTAGATCAGGCGGGGCGTCTGCATGGCGGCATCCTCTCGTCGCGTCTATGTAATGCGCAGCGGCCGCCTGGGCGAGCCGGATGGAGACCACGATCCTTGAAGGCCTGACGCCGCGCTCTTTGCGAACCAGCCCTCACCCGCGTCAAACCGGCGCGGCGATCCCTCCTGACCAGGCCTCCACATGATCCATATTCGCCCCGCCCGCGCCGACGAGATCGACCGCGTACGCGACATCGAACGCCTTTCAGCGACCCGCTTTCTCGATACCGACCGCGCCTGGCTGGCGCACGACGACCCGACCGACGCTGCAGCCCTGGCCGCGCGGATCGCGGCGGGCGGCCTGCTGGTCGCCGCAGATCAGGGCGAGGCGGTCGCCTTCGTGATGTTCCGGCCCGAGGAAGGCTGCGCCTATGTCGAGCAGATCGACGTGCTGCCCAGCCATGCGCGCCGCGGGATCGGCGCGGCGCTGCTGGACGCGGTGAGCGACCTGGCGCGGGCGCGCGGCTGGCCCGCCCTGACGCTGTCGACCTTCAAGGACGTGCCGTTCAACGCGCCGTACTACGCGCGGCTGGGGTTCGCCGAGGTGGCGGCGCTGACGCCGGGCATGTCCCAAATCAGGGCGGAACACGAAGCGCGCGGCCTCGACGAGACCGCGCGCGTGTTCATGCGTCGGGAAGTGTGACTGAGGGGGACCGCCCATCTGGGCCGATGCGGGCGGTCCCCCTCCGTCTCGGCGCCGAAGCGCCGATTTCGTCAGGCGCTCAGCTTGGCCAGTTCGGCGCGGCTGTCGGCCACCGCCTGGTCGCGGGCGTCGGGGCCGTAGCCGATCTTTTCGGCGCGAATGAAGCTCACGTCGGTCAGGCCCACGAAGCCGAGCAGCTGGCGCAGGTAGGGCTCCTGGAAGTCCAGCGCCTGGGCCGGACCTTCGCTGTAGAGGCCGCCGCGGCTCTCGACGACGATCACCTTCTTGCCGGTCAGCAGGCCCTCAGGACCGGCCTCGGAGTACCGGAACGTCTCGCCGGCGCGCAGCACGTGGTCGAACCACGAACGCAGGGTGGTCGGGACGCTGAAGTTGTACATCGGCGCGCCGATGACGATGACGTCGGCGGCGCGAAGCTCGGCGATCAGCTTGTCGGAGAGGGCGCGGGCTTCATGCTCGGCGGGGCTCGACGGCTGGGCGCGGACGCCGGCCACGGTGGACGGCAGCAGGTGCGGGATCGGGTCGGCGGCCAGGTCGCGGAAGACGATCTGCGCGCCCGGATCGCGGGCGGTCAGTTCGGTGACGGCGTCGGCGACCAGCAGGCGCGAGATCGAGGCCTCGCCGCTGACGCTGCTGTTGAGAACGAGAATATTGGTCAAGGCGCCCTCCAAGGCGTTGAGTGAATTCGACGCCGACAGAGGTGAGGTCTTGAATGGTGCAACAGTAGCCCGATATTCCGCACCAGATTGTTGCATGAATGGGAACGCCAGATGCTCGACCTCGAAGACATCCAGGCTTTTGCGGAAGTGGCCGAGGCGCAGAGCTTCGGGCGCGCGGGCCAGCGGCTCGGGCTGTCGAAGTCGATGATCAGCCGCCGCGTGGCGCGGCTGGAGGCGGAGCTGGGAACCCAGCTGCTGAGCCGCACTACGCGCGGGGTCTCGGTGACCGAGGCCGGCATCGAGTTCAAGGAGCGGGCCGATCGGGTGCTGGCCGAGCTGGAAGCGGCGCGCGACGACCTGGCCCAGCGCGGCGAGGAGATCGTCGGCTCGCTGCGGCTGTCGGCGCCGCTGTCGTTCGGCATGACCCACCTGTCGGCGGTGCTGGCCGAGCTGGCCGTTCGGCATCCGAAGCTGCACCTCGACGTCTCCTACAGCGACCGGTTCGTCGACCTGATCGGCGAGCGCTACGACGCGGCGGTGCGGATCGGGACGCTGGAGGACTCCAGTCTGGTGGCGCGCAAGATCGCGCCGATCCGCGCGGCGCTGGTCGCCAGCCCGGCCTTCCTGGAGGCGCACGGAACCCCGGCGCGGCCCGAGGATCTGGACGGCCTGCCGGCGGTGACCAGCGGCGCCGAGGTCTGGCGGTTCCTGGACGGCAAGCGAACGGTGACGGTGCGCCCCGAGGGCCGTTTCAAGGCCGACAACGGGCCGGCGGTACTGGCCGGGGCGGCGGCGGGGCTGGGCGTGGCGATGCTGCCGACTTTCCTGATGGGACCGTCGATCGACCGTGGCGAGGTTGTCCCGCTGCTGCTCGATTTCCCGACCCCGCCGGCTGGGCTCTATGTCGTGCGCCCGCCGCCGGCCGCGCACATGTCGGGCAAGGTGCGGGCGCTGACTGAATTGATGCTGGAGAAGTTCGGCGGCGAGCCCTTCTGGGACGCCTGCTACGCGCGGCGGGTGGCCGAAGGCCTGCCGGTCTGACGGGAAAAAAATAGGGCGGCTCCCTTAGGAGCCGCCCCAGTCAGAGTTCTCGAGGGGGAAGACCTCTAGAACTTCTTGGTGACGCCCAGCTTGTAGTACCGGCCCAGCGGGTTCGCCGTGAACGGGTCGTAGCTGAGGTCAAGACGGGCGAACGGCGGCTCTTCGTCCAGCACGTTGATGACCGAGGCCGTCAGGGTCGTGTCCCAGGGCAGGAACACGCGATAGGCCAGGTCATGCGTGATGAAAGCGTCGATCTTGCGGCCGTTCTGGTTGGTCGCGAAGGTCGAGGAGCCGCCACGGGTGTCGACCATGTTGTCGACGTACCGGACGGTCCAGCGCAGGTTGTGGTCGCCGCGGTTGTATTCGGCGAAGGCGCTGCCCTTCCACTGCGGCTGCGAGCCGTAGCCGAGGTAGTCCATGGTGCCGACGTAGTCGGTTTCCGGAGCGGTGACGATGCCTTCGATCGTGTTCTGAGCGACCACGTAGTCGATGACGTAGGTGACGTCGGCGCCGAAGTTCATGTCGCCGCCGAGGACGTCGCGAGCCGTGTAGTTGACCGAGACGTCAACACCGCTGGTCTTCACGTCCGGACCGTTCACGAAGTAGTGGCGGACCCGGTTGATGTTCGCGGCCGAGCAGGCGCCGTTGAACGAGATGCGGTTTTGCAGCGCGGCGAAGGCCGGATTGCCGCAGTTGTTCGCGCCGGCGGCGCCGTTCGGGAAGATCGCGTTGACGATCTGCGAACCGCTTTCCGACCGGATCGGGCCTTCGAAGTCGAACGACCAGTAGTCGACCGACGCGCGGAAGTCGCCGAAGTCGAACAGGGCGCCGAGGTTCAGCGTCTTGGCCTTTTCCGGCTCCAGGTTCGGGTTGCCCCACAGGTCGTAGGCGCGATAGCCGCCGGCCGCGGTGGTGTACGACAGGTTGGTGGTCGCGGTCGGAGCGATCTGGGTCTGCGGCGGGGCGCGGAAGGTCGAGCCGGCCGAGACGCGGAACGCCAGCCAGTCGGTGGCCTGCCACTTCAGAGCGACCTTCGGGTTGGTGGTCGCGCCGATGTTGCCGCCGTAGTCCTCGTAGCGGATCGCCAGGGTGCCGGTCAGGCTGTCGGTGAACGGCATCTGGGCTTCGACGAAGGCCGCGCCGACCGAGTAGTCGAGGTCGTAGTCGGCCAGGGCGCCGAAGAAGCTGAACGGGCCGTTCTGGGCGACGCAGGTCGCGCCGGGATTCACCGACGAGTCCGCGCAGGGGCTGACGGCGATGTTGGTGTCGTCGTTGTTCTGACGTTCCACGCCGCTCCAGCGGTACTGAGCGCCGGCGGCCCAGGCCAGCGGGCCGGCGCCGAAGTCGACGCTGCCCACTTCGCCGTTGAACACCAGGTCGGCGGTGAACATGCGCGAGCGTTGCTTGTAGCCGTACTCGCCGAAGATGTAGTCGAGCACTTCACGGCTGTTGGCCGTGGAGGCGACGTAGCCCGGGTTGGTGCGGCCGTCGATGACGTTGGATTCAACGCCGGTCGAGAACGGGTTGAACCACAGGCAGCCGTTGGCCCCAGCGGTCGTGCCCTGGCAGTTGGCGCCGCCGAAGCCCATCATCGCGCGCTGCAGCTTGCCGACCAGGATGTCGGAGGTCGCCACGTCGGAGTTGGAGTCCATGTAGGTGACGGCCGCGTCCCAGCCGATGCCGCCGGCGACGTCGAACTCGCCCTTCAGGCCGGCCGAGATGCGGTAAGTTTCGAAGTAACGACGGTCGTGCTTGGCGCCGCCGCCGAACAGATCGTTGCCGCCGACGCCGATCGGACGCCAGGCGATCGAGGTGAAGAGGCCGTTGGCCGCCGCCGCCGCCTGGGCCGGGGTCATCTGGCCGAGCAGAGCCTGCAGGCCTGGGTTGGCCACCGGGATGAAGAAGCCGTTGGGCTGGACCTTGCCGGTCAGCGCCGAGGTCGGGAAGTTGTTCGGCGGGTACGACGGCGACGAGTGTTCCTGCGGCACGTCGTGGGCCGCATACAGCACTTCGGCGTGGAACTTGGTCTTCTCGGTGAGGTCGAAGTTGATCTCGCCGTACAGCTGCCAGTGTTCTTCTTCTTCAATCAGGTTGTTGAAGCCGATGAACTGGAACTGGCAGCCCGGACCGGTGATGGTCGCGCAGCCCGGATCTTGCAGCGCGCTGGTGTAGGTGACGCCGCCGTTGCCGCTGGTCAGGTAGGTGCCGGGGTTGCCGAAGCTCGACCAGCCGCCTTGCGGGTTGTCGGTGAGCGAACGCATCGCGAAGTCACGCTCGGTGACCGGCAGCGCGGTGCGCTTGCGGTAGCCGGCGGTCAGCAGGATGTCGGCGTTCTCGCCTTGCCAGCCGTAGGCGGCGCTCAGGGTGTAGTCGCCGTCGGCGCCGTCGATGTACGAGTAGTTGCCCGAGACTTCCAGGCCGCTCAGGTTCTTGCGGGTGATGAAGTTCACCACGCCGGCGACGGCGTCGGAGCCGTAGGTCGCGGCCGCGCCGTCCTTCAGCACTTCCACGCGGCCGATGGCGGCCGTCGGGATCATGTTGGTGTCGACGTAGATCGCGCCCGGCGAGATCGCCATGCGGCGGCCGTTCATCAGCACCAGCGTGCGCTCGGCGCCGAGGCCGCGCAGGTTGACGTTGCCGACGCCGGTCGATTGGGCGGCGGCGTACTGGTTGGCTTCGCCAAGGACGCCGGACACGGCCGGGATCGACTTCAGCAGGTCCACAGTGCTCGGCGAGCCCTGCTTCTGCATTTCGTCTTGGCCGATCACGTTGACCGGCAGGGCCGCGTTTTCCGGCGAGCCGGCGATGAACGAGCCGGTGACCACGATCTCTTCGACCGCGACAGAACCGTCTTGCGCGCTGGCGGTGCCAGCAAGCCCGAGGACCGCCAGGAGCGCGAGGGAGGAGGCTCCTGCGAGGTACCTACAATGCAACATTCGTTTCCCCTAATATAACTACGTTATACGTCGAATTGTCGTCTTAACGTGGCGCAGGAAAAAGCGGCGGGGACCCGGAAACGCAAGTCTCTTTTCCGTCACGGAAAGAATAACGCCGCTACATCGACGTAATCGAATGGCGTTATCGCAAAAACGGCGTTCGAATTTTTGACGTAAACGCAAAATCGTACCGAGGATTCGAAATTGCGTCGAATTTCCTCATAAAAATCAGTGAGCAGTTTTGTTGTGCCCGTCGAATTGGCTCGGGCGCCCGAAAATGTCGCTTCTGCGCCACAGATGGCGAGGATTTGTCTTCAACGGTCCGGTATGCGGGGAATTAAGACGTGTAAACGCTGTTCGCCGAGAATCCTGGCAAGCGTTCGGGATTCCGTCAGGCGGATTAGTTTGACGTTTCGGTAGGTTTTGCCAACAAATCGAGCACCGAGACGAGATAGGCCTCGGCGTTGGCGCGGGCGGCGGGGACGCCGCTGACGCCGCTGGCTTCGAGCTGGTCGAAGCCGCCGCCGACCGCAAACAGTGTGCGGAAGGCTTCCTTCTCGATCAGCGGGGTGGGCAGGATCTCGATCTCGCTGGTCCGCAGCTGGGCGACCACTTCCCTCAGCGAGCGCGGGCGCAGGGCGGCCGGCACCCGGGTCAGCAGGCAGCGATGGGGCAGGGGGCGTCCGGCCCGGCGGCCGAACTGGGTGACCATCTCGGCGGCCTTGATCGCCTGGATCGCCTCGAGCTGCGAGGCGGCGAGCGGGGTGACGACAAGGTCCAGGCGCATGGTCGTGAAGGCCATGGCGCCGCGGACCGAACCCTCGGTGTCGAGGATCAGCCAGTCGGGCTGCTTGCGCTGCGCCTCGCGCAAGGCGTCGCGCATGTCTTCCATCATCGGGGCGGGATGGATGCTGATCCTGTCGGGGCGACCGGGCAGCGAGGCCCAGTGCACCAGCGGCTTGTTGGGATCGGAATCGATCATCGCCACCCGCTGGCCGCGCTCGACGAGGCCGAGGGCGAGCAGCAGCGCGGCGGTGGTTTTTCCCGCGCCACCCTTCGGATTGACAAAGGCGACTGTCGGCAAGCCGGTCTCTCTGTTGGAGCGCCCCCCGGCGGGACCTAGGCGTAAACCATAGCGGTCCGCGGCCGGACTATCGAGCGGGTATGCGGCGCTACTTTGTCCTAGGGGCGGCGAACGGATGCTCCCCCGCCGGGGGAGCGTCTGCCGGCCTAGCTGGTCGGCGCTTCGGCCGGGGGCGGGGCCTCCGGCGCGGCGGCCGCGTCCAGCCCTGCGGTCGGGTCGAAGGCGGCGCCGAGCAGCTTGGCGTTCTTCTCCAGGCGTTCGGCGGTCGGACTGCAGCGGACCGGCAGCGACCAGCTCATCCACTCCTGGGCGAGGCGGGCCTTGGTCAGGTTCGGGGCGCCGGCCCAGACGGCCTGGCCCTTCTTGATCGCCGCCGCGCCGATCGGGCCGAGCGGCCGGATGCTGGCCTTCTCGGCGGTCTCGATGGCCCGCTCGAAGGCCTTCAGGTCCTTGCGGCTCTGCTTCTGCATGTCGGCGTAGACCTTGAGGTCCTCGGCCAGCGAACGGCCCGGCGGACGATAGGCGGTCTCGATGCGGGTCACCTCCGGCATCACCTGGTCATGCAGGCTGAGATAGCCTGTCAGCGCGCCGTGGCACCAGGAGACCAGCCCATAGTCGTCGCGTGGCGCGCCGACCGGCCAGGGCAGGTCTTCGATCCCGTCAGGCGTCGCGGGCGCAGCGGCGGCCGGCTCGGCGGCCTGGTCGACGGCCAGAAGGGCGAGAGCGATGAGTAGCGCTGGCATGGAACCTCGTTGAAGACTGGATCAGGCGGCCGCCCCGAATCCCCCGCCCCCGGGGGTTTCGATCTCGATGATATCGTCAGCCGCGACTGTAAGCGAAAAACAGCCGGGCAGTTCCTTTACCGCGCCGTCGGCGGCGATCAAACGCTGGACGCCGGGCAGGGCGGCGCCGCCGCCCGCGATCCCCTGGGGCGCGTGGTCGCGGCGTGTCGAGAGCAGCGCGGCCTCCATCGGGGCCAGGAAGCGGATCCGGCGGAACGCGCCCTCGCCGCCGCGCTTGGCCCCGTCGCCGGCCGAGCCGCGGCGGATGGCGAAGGCCTCGACCCGCACCGGGAAGCGGCGCTCGAGGATCTCGGGGTCGGTCAGGCGCGAGTTGGTCATGTGGGTGTGGACGGCGCTGGTCCCGGCCTGCTGGGCCGTGGCGCCGGCCCCGCCGCAGATGGTCTCGTAATACTGGCGGGTCTCGTCGCCGAAGGTGAAGTTGTTCATCGAGCCCTGGGCGTTGGCCATCACGCCCAGCGCCGCATAGAGCGCGTCGACGACGTGCTGGCTTGTCTCGACGTTGCCGGCGACGACGGCGGCGGGGTAGCGCGGGGCCAGCATCGAGCCTTCCAGCGTCAGGATCTTCAGCGGCTCCAGGCAGCCGGCGTTGAGCGGGATGTCGTCGTCGACCAGACTGCGGAAGACGTAGAGCGCGGCGGCGTCGACGATCGCCGAGGGCGCGTTGAAGTTCGAGCCGAGCTGGGCGGCCGAGTCGCGGAAGTCGAGCACCGCCTCGCCGGCCGCCGCATCGACGGTGGTCCGCACGACGATCTCCCCGCCGCCGTCCATCGGCACGCGGGCCGTTCCGTCCTTGAGCTTGCCGACCGCACGGCGGACCGAGGCGGCGGCGTTGGCCTGGACGAAGCCCATATAGGCGGCGACCGCGTCGCCGCCGAAGGTCTCGATCATGCCGCTGACCGCCGCGGCCCCGGCCTGGCAGGCGGCGATCTGCGCCTTGAGGTCGGCGAGATTGCGGTCCGGGGCGCGGGACGGGTAGCGCCCGGCGGTCAGGGCCTGGCGCACCGCGTCCTCCAGGAAAACGCCGCCGCTCATGATCGGGAGGGCGTCGAGCAGTACGCCTTCCTCCTCCAGCGTATGGGAGAAGGGCGGCATCGAGCCGGGTTGAATGCCGCCGACGTCGGCGTGGTGGCCGCGCGCGGCGACGTAGAAGGCGGGGCGGGCTGAGCCGGCCACGAACACGGGCATGACCACGGTGATGTCGGGCAGGTGGGTGCCGCCGGCATAGGGGTTGTTCAGCGCGAAGGCGTCGCCTGGCTTCAGGGTCGGGTGGCGGTCGCGGACGGCGCGGACGCTGGCGCCCATCGAGCCGAGATGCACGGGCATGTGCGGGGCGTTGGCGACCAGGCCGCCATCCAGGTCGAACAGCGCGCAGGAGAAGTCGAGCCGCTCCTTGATGTTCACCGAATGGGCGGTGCGCTCCAGCGCCGCGCCCATGGCCTCGGCCACGCCCATGAATCGCTTGTTGAAGAGTTCGAGGGTGACGGGGTCGGGTTTGTCGAGCGCCAGCACCGCGGCCTTGCGGCGGCCGGCCTGTTCCAGGCGAACCATGCCGTCAGGGCCAGGCGTGGCGGTCCAGCCGGGGGAGAGCGCGATCTGGGTGTCGGCGCGGACGATCAGGGCCGGGCCTTCGGCGGCGGTGAGCTGGTCGGCGGCGATGATCGGCGCGTCATGCCAGGCGCCATGGAAGAACATGCGGGTGCGCTCAATTGCTCCCCCGCTGCGGGAGCTGTCGGCCGTATGGCCGACTGAGGGGGACTTTGACCCAAGCGAGAGCGAGCGGTCCCCCTCCGTCTCGCTGCTTTCCGACGATCCACCTCCCCCAGCGGGGGAGGAATTGTCGGCGGCGCCTTCGCTCACCGCTTCGGCTTCGACCGAGGCGATGACGATGGGCAGGTTCGACTCGATGAAGCCGAACATCCGCTTGTGGGCGCTTTCGAAGGCGGACGTCACCTCGGCCAGCGGGCCGAGGGGGACCGGCAATTCGGCGTCGGCGCCGTCGTAGCGCAGGCGCAGGACGAGACGGACCTCGCCGGCGTCGGCGCCCTGCTCGGCAAGGGCGGCGCGGGCGGCCGCCTCGGCCTGCGCGGCGGCGGCCTCGGCAAGGACGAGGCCGGCGGCGTCGAGGTGCGCGCCGAGACCGACCTGGCGCAGGCTGGCGAGCTGCGCCTGGCCGATGCCCCAGGCCGAGAGCACGCTGCCGTAGCGTGGACAGATAACCTGCGAAGGTCCCAGCGCCTCGGCGACCTCGCAGGCGACCTGGCCGGCGGCGCCGCCGAAGGCGGTCAGGGCGTGGTCGCGCGGGTCGAAGCCGCGCTCGGTGGAGATGCGGTCGGTGGCGCGGGCCATCTGCTCGACCGCGATGGCGACGAAGCCCTCGGCGGCCGCCTCGACGCTGGTCGCGCCCATGGCGTCGGCGAGCGACTGCAGCGCCGCGCGGGCGGCGGCGACGTCGAGCGGGGCGTCGGCGTTCGGTCCGAAGATCGCCGGGAAGAAGCGCGGATCGAGCCGGCCGAGCACGAGGTTGGCGTCGGTGACCGTCGCCGGGCCGCCGCGGCCGTAGGCGGCGGGGCCGGGATCTGCGCCGGCGCTCTGCGGGCCGACCCGGGCGCGCAAGCCGTCGAAGGCCAGGATCGAGCCGCCGCCGGCCGCGACCGTCTCCACGTCGAGCATCGGGCTGCGCAACTTGACCCCGGCGACCCTGGCGCTGTCGCGGCGCTCCAGCAGGCCGGCGTAGCGGCAGACGTCGGTCGAGGTGCCGCCCATGTCGAAGCCCAGCGCCTGCTCGGCGCCGGCGATCTGCGCCGTGCGGGCGACCCCGACCACGCCGCCGGCCGGGCCGGAGACCACCGCGTCGCGGCCGCGGAACGCCTGGGCGTGCACCAGCCCGCCGGCCGAGGTCATGAAGTAGAGCGGCGCGCCCTCGACGGCGCTCGCCACCCGCTCGACATAGGCCTGCAGGATCGGGGTGAGATAGGCGTCGGCGACGGTGGTCTCGGCCCGCGGCACGAAGCGCGGCAGGGGCGAGACCTCGTGGCTGAGGGCGACGAACGGGAAGCCGGCGTCGCGCGCCAGCTCGCCGGCCCGGCGTTCGTGGGCGGGATTGAGGTCGGCGTGCAGGAAGGCGATCGCCGCCGAGGTGAAACCTTCCGCGCGGGCCTGGCGCAGGGCGGCCATCAGCGCGGCCTCGTCGAGCGTGCGGACCGTCGCGCCGTCGGCGGCCAGCCGCTCGGCGGCCTCGACGACGCCGGAATAGAGCGGGTCGGGCCGCTCGATGTTCAGGGCGAAGAGGTCGGGCCGGGCCTGGTCGCCGATCACCAGGGCGTCGGCGAAGCCTTCGGTGACGACCAGCAGGGTCTTGGCGCCGGCGCGTTCCAGCAAGGCGTTGGTGGCCACGGTGGTGCCCATCTTGATCGCTCGGACTCGGGCGGCGGGGAAACGCTCGCCGGCTTTGGCCCCCAGCACCCGACGCATCGCCTCGACGGCGGCGTCGGCATATGCAGGCGAGGCCGAGAGCAGCTTGAGGGAGACTTCTTCGCCATCGTCGGCGCGGGCGATCACGTCGGTGAAGGTGCCGCCGCGATCGATCCAGAAGCTCCAAAGCCTGTCCAAACTGTAACCTTTCGCGGGGGCGATCTGCATTGTCAGGACCGACATCGGGCCTTACAGCTTGGATACTCCCATGAGCTTCTGGCGCAACATTGCTGGGCTCGCAGTCAAGAAGCCCGATGCGGGCGACTGCGCCGATTGTCCTGCCACCCGGCCGGGCGAGGATCCCGCCTTTTCCACCGCCGTCACCGCGCTGGGCGCGAAGCTGGCCAAGGCCGACGGCCGCGCCAGCATCGGCGAGTTCGACGCCTTTTCGCAGGTGTTCCAGCCGGACGCGGCGTCCGAGCGCAACATCCACCGACTGTACGACCTGGCCCGCCAGACGACGCGCGGCTTCGAGAGTTATGCGCGGCGGTTGGCCAAGCGCTACGCCGGCTGCCCGACCCTGCTCGAGGACGTGCTGGACGGCCTGTTCCACATCGCCGCCGCCGACGGCGTGGTGACCCAGGACGAGCTGGAATATCTGGAGCAGGTCTCGGACCTGTTCGGCTTTTCGCCGCTGGTGTTCCGCCGGCTGAAGGCGGTGCACCTGGGGATCGGCGCTGACGACCCCTATGGCGTGCTCGACGTGGCGCACGACGCGTCCGACGCCGAGGTCCGCGCGGTCTGGAAGGCCGCCCTGTCCGAGGCTCACCCGGACCGCGCCCGCGCCCGCGGCCTGCCCAGCGAATTCATCGAGGTCGCCGAGGCCAAGTCGGCGGCGATCAACGCGGCGTTTGACGAAATCATGCGCGAACGCCGGGCGATGGCGCTCGAAGGCGCGGCATGATGCGGCCACTTTGTCGTGTTCTGTCTGGTTCTCGTTGACGTCGGGGATCGTCCGACCGAATTATCCGTTTAGCCGCAACAAGCGGCGCCCTTGAGGATGCTCATGGTTCGCGAATTCGCCAGGAAGCACGGCACCACCCTTCGCGGTCTCGCCGCGGTCGGAGGGGCCCTGGCCACCGCCGCCGCCATCGCGGTCGGTGCGGTGCTCGCCGTCTTCTTTGCGGCCACGGTGGTGGTGATCGCGGTCATGGCCTCGGCGCTGCTGGCGCTGGCCGGGCTGGCCCTGCGCGCCAAGAAGGCGCGCGCCACGCGCCGCGACGACGGCGTCATCGAAGCGCGCCACCTGGGCGGCCACCACTGGGTGGCCTACGGCTGGAACGAGCGCCAGGGCCGCTAGGGCCCGATCCCATGTACATTCTGAGGCCCTTCCGCCCCGGCGACGAAGCCGGGGTGATCGCCGTGCTGGACGACACCTTCGAGAGCACCTGGGGCCCGCAGCTGCGCCCTGAGATTCTGGCCAAGCGGCGGCGCGAGCAGCCGGCCAGGGCCTATGTCGCCGAGAAGGCGCAGGCCTTCGTCGTGGCGGTCGAGGGCGAGCAGATCCTGGGCATGGTCCACTGGGACGGCGACTTCGTGCATGCGCTGCACGTGATCGGTGCGGCCCAGCGGCGCGGGGTGGGGCGGGCGCTGCTGGCCTATGCCGAACAGGCGATGGCCGCGGCGGGCCAGGCCTCGGCGCGGCTGGAGACCGACACCTTCAACACCCGCTCGCGGGCGTTCTACGCCGCGCTCGGCTATCGCGAGGTCGACAGCTATCCCGACCTCGAGTGGGAAAGCGGCCTGACGACGCTCCTGCTGGAGAAGCCGCTGGGTTGACCCTGCGTCGCCGCTTGCCCGACGGCCACGCCGCATCTAGGCTCCCATTCAAACAATCGTTGGGAGAAACGGCATGATCGGCGTGGTGGCGACCCTCAAGGTCCAGGACGGCAAGCAATCCGAGTTCGAGGCGATCTTCACCGATCTCGCCAAGCAGGTCCGGGCCAACGAGCCGGGCAACATCGCCTACCAGCTGACCAAGAGCCGCACCGACCCGACGGTCTACAAGGTGCTGGAGCTCTACAAGGACGAAGACGCCCTGAAGGCTCACGGCGGCACCGACTACTTCAAGGCCGCCGGCGCCAAGATGGGCCCCTGCATGGGCGGCCGTCCCGAGATCGAATACCTCGACGCTGTGGAGTAGTCGCCATGGACCTCGAATTCTCGAAGGAAGACCTGGCGTTCCGTGACGAGGTTCGGGCCTTTATCGCAGAGGCCTTCGACGACGACATGCGCGCCCGCTCGGCGCAGTCGAAGAACGCCCACATCGACAAGGCGGGCCAGGTCCGCTGGCTGAAGCGGCTGAACGACAAGGGGTGGATCGCCCCCGATTGGCCGAAGGAATACGGCGGCACCGGCTGGAGCCACGCCCAGAAGTACATCTTCGACATGGAGATGGCCCTGGCCGGCGCGCCCTCGACCTCGAACATGGGGCTGAAGATGTGCGCCCCGGTGGTGATGGCGTTCGGGACTCCCGAGCAGAAGGCGCAGCACCTGCCGAGGATCCTCTCCACCGACGCGTGGTGGTGCCAGGGCTACTCGGAGCCGGGCTCGGGGTCGGACCTCGCCTCGCTGTCCATGAAAGCTGAGAGGGACGGTGATTATTACGTCCTAAACGGTTCAAAAATTTGGACAACTTACGCCCAGTGGGCCGACTGGATGTTCTGTTTGGTGCGGACCTCGAACGAGGCGATCCGCCAGAAGGGCATCTCGTTCCTGCTGCTGGAGATGAACACCCCCGGCATCACCATCGTGCCGCTGCCGACCCTGGACGGCCCGCCCGAGGGCGACCAGGAGATCAACCAGGTGTTCTTCGAGAACGTCCGGGTGCCGGTCGCCAACCGCATCGGCGAGGAAGGCCAGGGCTGGACCTACGCCAAGTACCTGCTGCAGTTCGAGCGCGGCAATCCGTACGCGGCGGGCCTGACCAACCAGCTTAACAAGGTGCGCAAGATCGCCAGCCTGGAGCCGTCTGACGGCGGCGGGCGGATGATCGACGACCCCGACTTCCGCAAGAAGCTGAGCGAGATGCAGATCAAGGTGGACGTGCTCAACGCCACCGAACTGCGGATGTTCTCGGCGCGCTCCTCGGGCGAGGCGATGGGGGCGGCGTCCTCGATGCTGAAGCTGGAGGGCAGCCAGGCGCAGCAGGCGGTGACCGAGCTGGCGCTGGAGGCGGCGGGGATCTACGCCCAGCCGTTCGTGCGCGACACCTGGGCCGAGATCCGCGGCGAGCGCAACGAACCGCGGGCCGGTCCGGACTACGCGGCGACCATCGCCCCGACCTACTTCAACTACCGCAAGACCTCGATCTATGCGGGGTCGAACGAGATCCAGCACAACATCATGGCCAAGATGGTGCTGGGGCTGTAGCAGGCGACGTCGGAGGGTTGCGGTTTTGGCTGCAACCTTTTGAATATGAAGTGAAATACAGACTAGGGCCGCGCGCGCAATCCGTTCATGAGCAGATCGGTGAGCGCCGCGGCGAGCTTGGGGGCCTCCTCGGCCTGAGCGAGGTCGCCCCTCGCGACCCAGGCCGAGGCTCCGGTCAGGGCCAGCATGGTCGCGCGGGTGTCGAGCGCCCGCATCGAGCCCTCGGCCAGGCCGCCCTCGAACAGTGAAAGATAGGCGCGCTGCAGGCGCAGCGAGGCCTCGGCCGCGGCCTGCCGCTGCTCCGGGGTCAGGCTCGGCAGCCCGGAGAACACGCGCAGGGGCGCCAGGCCAGGATAGAGGCTGGCCATGATGCTGGCCTGAGTTCCGGCCGCCATCGCCTGGGCGCAGTCGCCGCCGCTCTCGGCGGCCGCAGACAGCGCAAGCTCGGCTATGGCGATGAAGATCCCGTAGCCGCGCAGCTGGGCGGCCGAAATCAACGACTGCTTGTCCTTGAAGTGGTTGAGCACGGTGCGCTTGGAGACGCCCACCGCCTGGGCGATGTCGTCGATCGAGGTGGCGTCGAGGCCCCGCTCGTTGAACAGGCGCGAGGCGGTGGCGAGCAGGGCGTCGCGCCGGGCCGCGGTCAGCGAGCGCCGGTCGAAGGCCTCGGTCATCCGCGGGGCCAGGCGCGAGAGGTCGAGCGGCGGCAGCGGTTGCGGCGGTTCCACCGCCAGACCGTTGAGCAGCATCCGCCCGGCCGCGCCGAGCAGCCGCTCATTGGGCAGATCGGCCTCTTCCGAGAGCCAGCGCGGACCAAGTTTCAGCCAGTAGACGAGGCTGAGCACGGCGCGGGCGGCGATCACATGGTCGATGTCGCGAAGCAGGCCCGCGCGTGCGCCGTCCGCAAGCACCTGGGCGAGTTTGCTTTCGACGACGCCGACCTTGCCCAGCACCGCCCAGGCGTCGTCTTCACGCAGGTAGCCGATCTCGCTGAGCGCCGTGATCGGCGGCAGCGACGGGTCGAGCACGCTGCGAACGAAGCGGTCGAGCACGTCGATGGCGTCCTGGCCGGATGCGGCCGCAGCGTCCAGGCGCTGCTCCATGATCTCGCAAGCGCGCAGGTAGCAGCGGAACACCAGGTCGGGCCGGTCCTCGGCGTAGCCGTAGATCGCCGCGCGGGTGAGGCCGAGATTCGCGGCGATCTGCTCGAGCAGGTCGCCGGTGACGCCGACCTCGTTCAGCAGGCGCGCGGCTTCGTCCAGCACGCGCTCGCGACGGCCGTCGTCGCGGACGGTCCTGGCGACTGACGCGTCGTTCGGCGGCTTCCCCATCGATCCTTTCCTAAGCGGCGCGCCGGCCGTTTGCCATCGCGCATTGACATTCACTAACAGAACGATGAAATGACTTCACCAAAATGTAAGTTTCGGGGTTAGCCCGGAACAGGGGGAAACGATGACGAGGCTCAAAGGGCTGGCGGCGGGGACCGCCGTGGCGACGGTTCTGGCCTATGGCGGAAGCGCCTGGGCGCAGGGCGGAACGATGATCGAGGAACTGATCGTCACCGCGCAGAAGCGTGAGGAATCGATCCAGGACGTGGCCGGCGCGGTGGCGGCGATCGGCGCGGCGGACATCGCCGAGCGCGGGGTGCGCACGGTCCAGGACCTGCAGTTCCAGATGCCGAACTTCCAGGCCGGCACCTCGGCGTCATCGACGATCATCTTCATTCGCGGGGTCGGGCAGAGCGTCGGCCAGCCGGGCGTGGCGACTCACGTAGACGGGATCTACTTGTCGCGGCCGCACCTGGTGGCGCTGCCGCAGTACGACCTGGAGCGGATCGAGGTGCTGCGCGGGCCGCAGGGCACGCTCTACGGCCGCAACGCGACGGCCGGGGCGGTGAACTTCATCACCCACGCGCCGGGGTCGCAGTTCGAGGGCTACGGCCAGGTCGCCTATGGCAACTATGACGAGTTGCGGCTGCAGGGCGCGGTCAACCTGCCGCTGGGCGAGCGGGTGCGCACCCGGGTCTCGATCGACTACCGCGACATGGGCGAGGGCTTTGTCGAGAACGTCGTGCCGGGCAATCCGGACATCGGCGCGGCCAAGACATTGTCGGGCCGCATCCGCACTCAGTTCGACATCGCCGAGAACGGCATGCTGGACCTGGTGATCTGGGGCGCCCAGACCGACGGGTCCGGCGACTACATCGTGTTGAACAACCAGCCGACGCCGCTGGCGGTGGCCAACAACCCGTACCTGGCGCGGGCGATCGTGCCGCTGGAGCCGAACCGCACCAGCGCCAACCGTCCCAGCGAGCGCGACTCGACCGCCTATGGCGCGACCGCGACCTTGAGCTGGGATCTCGGCGAGGCGACGCTGCGCTCGATCACCGGCTACTACTGGTTCGACTACACCAACAGCTTCGACGCCGACGGCACCAACCTCGACGCCACGCCGCTGAGCAACTGGTACAAGTCGCGGACCTTCACCCAGGAGTTCAACCTGTCGGGCGAGACGGGGCCGGTGGACTGGCTGGCCGGCCTCTACCTGATGGACGACAAGCTGAGCAATCAGGCCCGCTACAGCTTCCCGCTGGGCCTGAACGTTCCCTCGCTGCGCTCGCAGTTGCTGCCGGGCGCCTCGCTGATCACTCAGGGCGTGCCCTATCACACCGTCGCCTATGCCGGCTTCGCGGACGGCACCTACAATGTCAGCGACCGGCTGCGGATCATCGCCGGGGCGCGCTATTCGCGCGAGGAACAGGACAACTTCCAGACCAACCAGAACGGTCCGCTGAGCACGCCGATCGGGGTGTTCCCGGTGTTCACCAGCTGCCTGAACCGCTTCGTGCCGCTGGAGTTCGAGGCCTTCACCCCGCGCGGCGGCGTGCAGTACGACCTCGACGCCGACGATCGCAAGTCTGCGTACTTCACGATCTCGAAGGGCTTCAAGTCCGGGGGCCTGAATCAGTCGAGCTGCGGCAACAGCTATCAGCCCGAGAAGCTGCTGGCCTACGAGGGCGGGCTGAAGACCCGGCTGCTGGACGGGCGGCTGATACTCAACGCGACGGCCTTCTACTACGACTACCAGGATTTCCAGATCACCCAGATCACCGGGCTGTCGGCGATGATCGTCAACGCCCCCGAAGCCACCGTCGTCGGCCTGGAGCTGGAGAGCGCCTGGTCGCCGGACGAGCACTGGACCCTGAACGCCAACGCCTCGCTGCTGAAGTCGACCTATGGCGAGTTCCGCAACACCGACTCGCTGGCGCCGGCCCTCGGCATGCAGGACCTGGAAGGCAACTATCTCAACTACTCGCCCAAGGCCTCGGGCAACATCGGGGTGCAGTACCGGAGCTCGCCGCTGAGCATCGGCACGCTGACTGGGCGGGCCGAGCTCTACATGACCTCGCGGTTCTATCTGCGCGAGTTCAACCAGGACGCCGATAGCCAGCAGGGCTACGCGCGGCTGAACCTCAGCCTGATGTGGGACAGCCCCGACGAGCGGCTGAGCGCGCGGGCCTACATCACCAACGTGACCGACGAGGGCTACCTCTCGACCATGGGCGTGTCCGACAATCTCGGCGCCCGGTTCGTCAGCTGGGGCATGCCGCGCCAGTTCGGCCTCGAACTGACGGGGCGGTTCTGATGCGGCGGCGAGCAACGACGGCGCGGGGCGGCGCATGCAGATGACGAGGCGCGGTGCGATCATCGCCGGCGGCGCGAGCCTGCTGGCCGGGGCGGCGGCGGCGGGGGTGTCGAGCCCTCCGCCGGCCGCCGCCAACGACGCCTTCCCGATCTTCTCGGACGCCGAGATGGCCGGGCGGCTGACGCGGGTGCGCGCGGAGATGGGCCGGCGCGGGCTGGAGGCGGTGCTGGTCTATGGCCACACCGGCGTCGGCAACAGCCCCGGGCAGGTGAACCTGCAGTACCTGGCGCGCTATGCGGCGGTGATCGAGACCTATCTGCTGGTCCCGGCCGACGGGGCGATGACCATGTTCCTGGCCGTGCCCTACCACATCCCCAATGCGCGGGAGATCTCGTGCGTCGAGGACATCCGCTGGGGCGACGCCCTCGGCGGGGCGATCGGCGAGATCAAGGCCAAGGGCTTCAAAAGGCTGGGGCTGGTCGGACCGGGGGCGGTCGCGCACAGCGGCCCGACCCTGTTCGCCGAGGGCCGCGATCGGATGGTCGCGGGGCTGGACGGCGTGCGGCTGGAGAACGCCACGCCCTGGTTCGACGACCTGCGGCTGATCAAGAGCGACGAGGAACTGGCGGTGATGCGCTCGGCCGGCGCGCTGACCGACCGCGCCCACGAGGTGGTGTTCGCCGCGACGCGGGCCGGCGCCACGCCGCGGGCGATCCGCCGGGCGATGGACGTGCTGGCGGCGCAGAACGGGGCGACCTATCCGTTCGGCCACATCGGGGCGATCTCGATGGCCGCGCCGCAGGGCTTCTATCCGGACTTCTATCCGACCGACGCGCCCATCGCGCCCGGCTCGCTGATGATGACCGAGCTCTGCCTGGGGCATGGCAACTACTGGGCCAAGCTATGGGGCAGCTACTTCGTCGGCGAGCCGACGACGGAGTACCGGCGGCTGTTCGAGACCGCCGCCAAGGTCCACGACGACCTGGTCGCGGGCTTGAAGCCGGGGATGACCGGGCGGGAGGTCAACGCCTTCCTCGCTCCGATCACCGCGGCCGGGTTCGAGCAGCCGGCCAATGTGCTGGTCGGCGGCTGGAGCGCGATGAACCACGCGCCGCAGATGGGGGCGATGGCCAGCAGCCTGAGCGAGCCGTTCACCCGACCGTTCCTGGATGCCGCCTTGCGGCCGCGCCAGACCCTGACGGTGCAGGCCTGGGTCAGCGTTCCAGGCCAGCCCAAGGGGCTTTGGGTCGGCTCGTCAGGGGTGATCACCGAGGCCGGCTACGAGAGCTTCAATCGATATCCGGTCAGCAAGCTGCGCGTGGTGCAGCCATGAGGAGGAAGAGGATCATGAGCGAGATCGCCGCCGCGGCCGCCGCCCTGGCGATGGCGCAGAGCGCCGCGGCCCAGGCGCCGCCGGAGAATGTCCGCGGCAAGCTCGTGGAGCTGACCCAGACCTCGATCTCGGTGGAGGTCGAGCCCGGCAAGCGGCTGGACATGCGCCTGGCGCCGGAGTGGAGCGTGCAGGTGATGCGGCCGATCCGGCTGGAGGACTTGGAGCCCGGCCGCTTCGTCGGGGTGATCGAGCAGCCGCAGCCCGAGGGCTTCGGCCTAGCCCACGCGGTGCATATGTTCCTGCCGGGCGTGCGGATGGGCGAGGGGCGGCAGCCCTGGGACCGGCCGCCGGGCTCGACCATGACCCAGGGCGACATCGGTCCGCTGACCGACGCGCCGGGGGGCAAGGCTTTCGAACTGACCTATGCCGGCGGAAAACGGAAGATCGTCGCGCCCAAGGACGTTCCGGTGGTGCTGATCAACAACGAGGGCCGCGAGAACATCAAGGTCGGGGTCGAGGTGTTCATCCTCGCCTGGCCGGAGGCCGACGGTCAGCGTCGGGTCGATGCGGTGGCGACGGGAGAGGGCGGGGCGCTGCCGCCGCTCTGAGCGCAGAACTCAGCCGCGGGCGGGGCCGCAGAGGGCCTCGAACCCAGTGCTGGTGTAGGCCACCGCGTCGTCGATGGCCTGCGCCATCCGCTTGCGGTTGAGGCTCGCCTTGCCGAGCCGGATCGGGGCCAGAGCCATGTGGCCGACCGCCATGGCCAGCACCTCGTAGATCTTGCTGAGCGGCGTGTCCGGAAACAGAGGGGCCAGCGCCTCGGCGTAGCGGGTCCGCACTGGGCCGACGGCGGCGTCGAACATGTCGGTCGCCTCGTCGCGCACGGTCACCTGCACCATCGCCAGGATGCGCGCATAGTTGTAGCCGGCCGGGGTGGAGGCGACCTCCAGGTGAGGCGACAGATAGCTGTGCATCAGGGCTTCGAGCCGCGCACGGCCGGTGACCGCGGGGGGAATGTTGGCCAGCCGCTTCAGGCGCTCGGCCTGGATGGCGTCGAGGAACTGGGCGATCACCGCCTGATAGACGTCGGCCTTGCTGCCGAAGTGGTAGTGGATGGTGGCCGGATTGACGCCCAGCTCGCGCTGGATCGCCCGCAGGCTGGCGCCCTGATAGCTGTACTCGGCGAAGTGATGGGCGGCGACTTCCAGCAGCCGGGCGCGGGTGTCCGTACGGCGCAGGTCGCCGTCCGCCTGAGCTGCGCTTGCGCTGCCTTTTCTCACCCCTGATCCTTCATCTGAAGCCGCGACGAATCCGCGCCGGGCTGTCTCCACGACGAACCCCGCCGCCCGGTCGTGTGTCAACCGCTTGATGGAGTTTCGCTCAAACAAATTAATCAATCAGTTGATTGACAACCTGGGCCGCGCGGATTGGTATGCGCACAGAGCGGATGCGGGGGACCAGGTGAGGCGGGATCGAGGGTTGGTGGCCGGATGGGGCAGGGCGGTGGTGCGGCGGGGGCGCGCATGACCCGGTTGGTGGACCTGACCCGTTTTCTCGATCCCGCCGATCTGGAGCGGATCCCGGAAGCGTTCCGCGGCTGGGCCGGCAATCTGGTGCCCGACGTCGAGCCGATCCGGCCGTGGGGCGAAGGCGCCAAGATCATGTGCGCGGCGTTCGGCTGCGAGCAGCATCACCTGCCGAACGGCGAGGGCTGGGGCGACGAGCGGCTGCGGATCACGACGCACCTGGGCACGCACGTCGACGCGCCGCTGCACTATGGCTCGACCTCGGAAGGCAAGCCGGCGCGGACGATCACCGACATCGCGCTTGAGGAGCTCTATGTCGACGGCGTGGTGCTGGACATGCGCGCCAGCAAGTCGGGCGAAGGAATCACCATCGAGGCGCTGCAGCAGGCCATCGACGGCCTGGGCGCGCCGATCCCGCAGGGCGGGGCGGTGTTGATCCGCACCGGTCAGGAGGCGTTCCCGATCTCCGATCCGCGCTTCTTCCACTATCCGGGGATGACCCGCGAGGGGACGCTGTTCCTCGCCGAGCAGGGGGCCAAGCTTCTGGGCACCGACGCGCTGGGCTGGGACCGGCCGTTCCACGTCATGCGCAAGGCGTTCCTGGCGACGGGCAATCCGGGCGAGATCTGGGACGGCCACTTCGCCGGCCAGGAGCGCGAGGTGTTCATCGTGCAGCAGATGGCGAACCTCGCCGACCTGCCGTCACACGGGTTCAAGGTCGGGTTCTTCCCGCTTCGGCTCGGCGGGTGCAGCGCCGCGCCGGCGCGTGTCGTAGGGTTCGTCGAAGACTGACCAACCGCCAGGGGAGGACATGCGGTGCTGTTGGAAGGACTGAACGTCGTCGAGCTGTCGACCTGGGTCGCTGGACCCGGGTGCGCGGCGATCATGGCCGACTGGGGCGCCGCGGTGATCAAGGTCGAGAGCGCCGCCGGCGACCCGACCCGCGGCTTCTTCCCGGACACCGCCGAGAGCCCGGGAAATCCGATCTTCACGCTGGAGAACCGCGGCAAGCGCAGCATCGTCCTCAACCTGACGCAGCCCGACGACCGCGAGGCCATGCTGGACCTGCTGGCGGCGGCGGACATCTTCGTCACCAACTTGCGTCCGGGGGCCCTGGCCCGGGTCGGGCTGGACTATGAGACCGTGAAGGCGCGCGCCCCGCGGCTGATTTATTCCAGCATCACCGGCTATGGCCTGGAAGGATCGGACGCCGACCTGCCGGCCTTCGACCTGACCGCCTTCTGGACCCGCAGCGGGATCGCGGCCTCGACCATTCCGCCGGACCAGGAGCCGTTCGCCTGCCGGCCGGGGTTCGGCGACCATGCGACGGGGCTCGCGACGCTGTCGGCGATCCTGGCGGCGCTGCATGAGCGGACGCAGACGGGCCGGGGGCGGCTGGTGGAGACCAGTCTGCTGCGGACCGCCGCCTACGCGATCGGCTGGGACCTCTCGATCCTGCTGCGCTACGGCGACGTCGTCACCGCCCAACCGCGGCGCGACCGGCCAGGGCCGATCACCGGCTATTTCCGCACCGCCGACGACCAGTGGCTCTGCGTGGTGCCGCGCGGCGAGGGGTGCTTCCCGGCGATGATGCGGCTGATCGGTCGCGCCGAACTGCTGGAGGATCCGGCTTATGCGCAGCCAATCCTTGATCTCGAGCGCGTTCGCGAGGTGCGTGGCTGGGTCGACGCGGCGATCGGGGCGCTGACCCTGGAGGACGCCGGACGAGCGCTCACGGACGCCGACTTGATCTGGGCGCCGATGGCGCGGCTGCACGACCTGGCGACGGATCCGCAGGCGCAGGCCGCCGGCTGCTTCGTCGAGATCGAGGACGGCTGGCAGGGGCGGTTCCGATCGCCGGCGTCTCCGGCCCGTTTCCCGGAGGGCGCGCCGAGCGTGCGCGCGCCGGCGCCGCGTCTGGGTCAGCATACAGACGAGATCCTGCACGAGCTCAAGGGGCGAAGCTGACCTAGCGCCCGAGGGCGCGCGTGCTGGCGTGAGGCGGTCGCGGCGCGAGCTGCAGGCCGCCAAGTCGCATGCAAAAATCGTAACAGTACACTGTTATAATTAAATTTTCTGAGCCTTCGATGCGCGCAATTGACAGCCGCTTTATGTCGAGGAATCAATCAGTCGATTGATTGAGTCCGTGATGCGGACGATCGACCAACCGACCCGCGAACGGGCGGGTGAAAACAAGGACTGGGGGAAACGAATGGCACGGCTTCTGTGGTGTACGACTGCGCTTGTCCCGCTTCTCGGGTGGACGCCGCCGGCGCTGGCGCAGGGCGCGATCGAGGAGGTCGTGGTGACGGCCCAGCGGCGTGAACAGCAGATCAGCGACGTGCCGATCGCCATCTCGGTGGTCTCGGCCGCGACGCTGGAGGAAGTGGGCGCCAAGACCGGCGCCTCGCTGCAGGGCCTGGTTCCGGCGCTGAACATCAACGCCACCGCCAGCTATGGCGGCTCGCCGGTCTCGATCCGCGGCACCTCGGGGCTGGGCGGGGCGGAGGATCCGGTCGCGGTCTATATCGACGACGTCTACACCTCGTCGGGCCAGTTCTCGGTCACGGCGCTGTCGGACGTTTCGTCGGTGGAGGTGGTGCGCGGGCCGCAGGGCACGCTGCAGGGGCGCAACGCTACGGCC
The DNA here is from genome assembly GCF_058797775.1 of Phenylobacterium sp. GW823-FHT02A09. NCBI lineage: Bacteria > Pseudomonadati > Pseudomonadota > Alphaproteobacteria > Caulobacterales > Caulobacteraceae > Phenylobacterium > Phenylobacterium sp. GW823-FHT02A09. The sequence continues at coordinate 414,974 of NZ_JBXAJZ010000004.1, forward strand.
GGCGCGCTGATCATCCGCACCGCCGATCCGGAGCGCGAGTTCGGCGGCTATATCCGCGCCACGCTCGAAGACCCGACCGCCCACCGCGTCGAGGCGGCGGCCACCGGGCCGCTGGGCGAGACCCTGGCCGGCCGGATGTCGATGGACTGGCTGGACGAGGAGGGCTGGGCGACCAACCTGTTCGACGGCCGCAAGATGGGCGGCACGCGGATGCACAACGTCCGCACCACCTTGCTGTGGGAGCCGGTCGAGGCGGCCCGCGTGCGCTTGAGCGTCAACTACCAGGACCGCATCGTCAGCCAGCCGGCGGTGCGCTGGGCGCAGACTACGATCTATCCGGCCCCAGGGCCGGTGACGCCGGTCGGGACCCAGACCCCGCAGATCCCGCTGCCGGCCGCGGTGCAGGACCGCTACCTCGACGACAAGGTGGTCAACCTGAACATCGAGCCGCGCAACCAGCTGCGCTCGCCCAGCGTCGCGCTGAACGCGCAGTACGACTTCGGCCCGGTGACCCTGGTCTCGGTCACGGGCGCCAGCAACTACATCAACCAAGGGGTCAACGACTCCGACTCCCTGGCCATGACCGACCGCCAGGGGCGCAACGCCGCCAAGTACACCGGCTCGGCGGTCAGCCAGGAACTCCGGCTGCAGTCGAACGACGGCGAACGGCTGGACTGGATCCTCGGCTACTACTACGCCCGCTACCAGGCGACGATGAACTTCGACATCTTCAACCAGCGCCTGTCGACGCCGATCAACCAGGTGTCGAACTTCCTCTCCAACCAGACCAATCCGAACTGGGCGGTGTTCGCCGACGCCACCTGGCGGGTGACGGACCAGATCTCGCTGACCGGCGGGGTGCGCTACACCGAGGACACCAAGGACTTCGGCAACATCTGGACCTCGACCAACACCGACACCGGCGCGGTGCTGGGCCGCGTGCCGTTCGACGCGCCCAAGCGGACCTGGAACGACACCTCCTATCGCGCCAAGGCGGCCTGGGAGCCGTCCGACGACGTCATGGCCTATCTGAGCTACAGCAAGGGCTTCAAGGCCGGCGGCTACAACGCCTTCGGGGTCGGCGTTCAGCCCGGCTACAACCCCGAGATCATGAAGTCCTGGGAGGTGGGGATCAAAGCCTACCTCTGGGAGCGGCGCGCGTTCGTCGCGGCGGCGGCCTACGACAACCTCTACGACAATCTGCAGGTCACCAGCGGCGTGCCGACCGGCGGGGTGGTGATCACCAACGCCGCCGCGGCCAAGATCAAGGGCTTCGAAGTCGAGGGCGAGCTGCGCCCGACCCCGAATTGGACCTTCCTCGCCAACCTCGCCTACATCGACGGCAAGTTCAGCAGCTTCCCGCGCGCCCCGAACATCCTGGGCGTCCAGACCGACGCGTCGGGCAACCGGCTGACCAACAGCCCCGAGTGGCAGTACTTCCTGCAGGGCCAGTACCGCACCGAGCTCAACGCCGACTGGGACGTGCGGGCCACGGCCAACTGGCGCTGGCGCGACGAGATCTACTTCAACCCGACCGACCAGGAACTGGCGCATCTGCGCGGGCCGGCGAACGGCGAGCTCGGGGCGCGGGTGAGCTTCATCTACCGCCCGATGGACCTGACCTTCGCCATCTACGGCAACAACCTCAACGACAGCCGGGTGGTGGCCAACCAGGGCCTGACCTTCAGCTACCCGCAGGCCTTCTTCAACAAGCCGCGGGTGATCGGCGTGCAGCTCGAGAAGAAGTTCTGATCATGGGCCGCCGTTACCTGGACCTGTCGGTCCCCATCCAGAACGACATCGAGAGCGATCCGCCCGGCGCGCGCCCGAAGATCGAGTACATCCGCCACGAAGACAGCTGGGAGGGGCTGGCGCGCAGCTTCCCCGGCATGCGCCGCGAGGACCTGCCTGAGGGGCAGGGCTGGGCGGTCGAGCGGCTGCAGGTCTCGACCCACAACGGCACGCACATGGACGCGCCCTGGCACTATCACGCCACCCAGGACGCGGCGCTGGCGGGCGGCGCGCGGCGGGCGATCACCATCGACGAGGCGCCGCTGGACTGGTGCTATCGGCCGGGCGTGAAGCTCGACTTCCGCCGCTTCGAGGACGGCTATGTCGTCACCGCGGCCGACGTGGAGGCCGAACTGGCGCGGATCGGTTACGCGCTGGCGCCGCTGGACATCGTGGTGGTCAACACCGCGGCCGGCGGGCGCTACGGCCAGGACGGCTATGTCGCCTCGGGCTGCGGCATGGGGCGCGAGGCGACCCTCTATCTCTGCGAGCGCGGGGTGAAGGTGGTCGGCACCGACGGTTGGTCGTGGGACGCGCCGTTCGTGCACACCGCCAAACGCTGGGCCGAAACCGGCGACGCCTCGCTGATCTGGGAGGGGCACAAGGCCGGGCGGGAGATCGGCTACTTCCAGATGGAGAAGCTGGCCAATCTCGACCAGTTGCCGCCGTTCGGCTTCGAGATCAGCTGCTTCCCGGTCAAGATCAAGGACGCCAGCGCCGGATGGATCCGCGCCGTGGCGATCTTCGACGAATGAGCGCCCAAGGGTTCTCCGCAGGGGCGGAGCTGAAGCGCCATTGGCCGACCCTGGTCGGCGCGACCATTGGTGCGGCGTTCGGTTCGGCGGCGCTGCCGTTCTACACCGCTGGCCTGTTCATCGTGCAGTTGGAGCAGGCGTTCGGCTGGACGCGGACCGAGCTGACCGCCATCGGCCTGGCGACCACCCTGACCGTCGCGGTCGCCGCGCCCTTCGCCGGGGCGCTGTTCGACAAGGTCGGCATCCGCGGGCCGGCGCTGGTCGGCTTCGCCGCCCTGGCCGCCAACTTCGTCTATATGAGCCAACTGCAAGGCTCGCTGGTGCAGTACGCCGTCGTCCATCTGGCGCTGGCGGTGCTGATGATGGGCACCTCGCCGATCGCCTTCACCCGGCCGGTGAACTTCGCCTTCGACCGCATGCGCGGGCTGGCGCTGGGCATCACCATCGGCGGCATCGGGGCGATGGCCGCCGTCGCCCCGCCGATCGTCGCGCAGTTCATCGAGACGCATGGCTGGCGTGCGGCCTATCTGGGACTGGCGGGCGCGGTGGTGCTGGCCGGACCGCTGGCGCTGCTGCTGGTGGGCTGGCGGGCCCCGGACGCGCGCCGCCCGCCGGAGCCGGCCGCCGCGGCGCAGCGGCTGGCCGCGCCGATCCGCAGTTGGCTGTTCTGGCGGCTGATCGTCGCCTTCGTGCTGATCGCCGTCGCCGTGGCCGGCTTCGTCACCCACTTCGTGCCGATGCTGACCGACGGCGGAATGAGCACGCTGGAGGCCGCCCAGGTCGCCGGCCTGTTGGGCGTGGCGGTGCTGGTCGGGCGACTGGGCGTCGGCTGGCTGGTCGACCACTTCTTCGCCCCCTACGTCGCCGCCGCGATCATGGCGTTGACGGCAGGCGGCCTGGCTCTGCTGGCGTTCGGCGGCCCCGAATTCGCGGCGGTCGGCGCCATCGCGGTCGGACTGGCCATGGGCGCGGAGGTCGACCTGATCGCCTACCTGACCGCCCGCTACTACGGCATGAGCCAGTATGGCCGGATGTACGGCCTGCTCTACGGGGCCTTCGTCCTGGGCTCCGGCGCGAGCCCGTACCTGATCTCGCTGATCCAGGCGGCGACCGGCTCCTACGCCCCGGCGCTCTGGATGTCGGTGGCGGTGCTCGCGGTGGTCACGGTGCTGTTCCTGACCGCGCCGCGGTTCGAGGCGGCGGCGCCGCGCGAAGAGGAGCTTGGCGCGGCGATGATCGAATTGAAGGAGCCCTGAGCATGACCTTTCGACGCGTGGTCACCGGCCACGACAGCCAGGGGCGCTCGATCATCGCCCAGGACGCCCCGGCGGCGAACCTGTTCGGGCCGCCTGACGCGCCCTATCTGATCAACTTCTGGACGACGCGCGCGCTATCCGGGAAGGACGATCCGGCCGACGGCGATATCCCGCTGGGTCCGGGACCGGGCGGGGCGACGTTCCGCTTCTTCCGGGTGCCGCCGGAAAGCGCCAGCGCTCACCTGGACGAGGCCGAGCAGCGCCGCCGGATCGGCGCCTACTACGCGCAGGTCGGCGCCCCGCTCGCTCATGTCGAGGGCCGGCACCCAGGCTTCCACCGTACCGCCAGCGTCGACTACATCGTGCTGCTGGAGGGCGAGGTCAGCCTGCTGGTCGACGAGGGCGAGGTGGCGCTGACGCCGTTCGACGTGGTCGTCCAGCGTGGCACCAGCCATGCCTGGGTCAATCGCGGAGAGACCACCGCGCTGATGATGGCGGTGTTGGTCGACGAACCGGAACCGCAAGGCCGCTGAGACCGAAGGCGAGGGGCGTCTGCGGTCTTGATTCAATCAACTGACTGACTGATTTTGTCGCCTGACGAGTTTGACCGGGCCGCGCCGTCAGGCGGCCGGGGATTGGGAGCACCATGACCATCAACGCCACGCACGATCCGAGCCTGAAGAGCTGGGTCGCCTCCGCCAACCTGCCGGGGACCGACTTCCCGATTCAGAACCTGCCCCACGGGGTGTTCAGCCGAGACGGCGAAGCGCCGCGCGGCGGCGTGGCGATCGGCGACCAGATCCTGGACGTACGGGCCGCGGTCGCCGCCGGCCTGCTCGGTGGGGAAGCTGCGCAGGCCGCGGCCGCGTCCGATTTGCGCGGGCTGATGGCGCTGGAGGCAGGGGCGGTGTCGGCCTTGCGCGCGCAGGTCCAGGGGCTGCTGGCCGCCGGCGCCGCGCAGCAGGCCGAGGTCGCGGCGTGCCTGGTCCCGATGGCGCAGGCCCAGCTGCACATGCCGACCAAGCCCGGAGCCTTCACCGACTACATGACCTCGGCCCCGCACATCGCCGCCGCCCGCCCGGCGCGCGCCGAGGGCAAGCTGCCGCCCTGTTTCTGGACCCTGCCGATCGCCTACAATAGCCGCGCCTCGTCGGTGGTGGCGTCGGGCCGCCCGCTGGAGCGTCCGCATGGCCAGTATCGCGGGGCGGAAGGCGCCGAGTTCGGGCCGACGCGGGCGTTGGACTACGAGCTGGAGTTCGCCTGCTTCATCAGCGAGCCGAACCCGCTGGGCGCACCGATCCGGCTGGCCGACGCGCGGCGCCACATCTTCGGCTACTGCATCCTCAACGACTGGTCGGCGCGCGACGTGCAGTACTGGGAGAGCGTGCTCGGGCCGTTCCAGGGCAAGGCGTTCCGCTCGACCATCTCGCCCTGGGTGGTGACCGCCGAGGCGCTGGCGCCGTTCCGCCAGGCCATGCCGGCCAGGCCGGCTGACGCCCCGCAGGCGCCGCCGCATCTTGTCGATGCAGGCGCCGACGCCGACGGCGGCCTTTCCATCCGCTTCTTCGCCCATCTGCAGACCCCGCGGATGCGCAGCGAAGGCGCGCCGGCCGCCGTGCTGACCGACACCTGGTTCTCGGCCGGCTCGTGGAGCTTCGAGCAGATGATCACCCACCATGCGATCGGGGGCTGCAATCTCGAGACCGGGGACCTGATCTCGTCCGGAACCCTCTCGGGCGAGGAGCTGTCGAGCGCCGCCTGCCTGGTCGAGATCACCGGCGGCCGCGCGCCGATCACGCTGCCGAACGGCGAGAGCCGGCTGTGGCTGGAGGACGGTGACGAACTGGTGATGACCGCGCGCGCCGAGCGCGACGGGTACGTGTCGATCGGCTTCGGCGCGTGCGCAGGCCTCGTCGTACCGGCCTTGAGTTTCGTCCCCTAAGCCCCAAGCCCTGGAGAGCCTGTTGAGCAAGTCGATCGAGAGCGGGCCGCTGGAGGGCCTGCGGGTGGTTGAGGTCGGGGCCAGCGTCGCGGTCCGCTACTGCGGCCGGCTGTTCGCGGCCCTGGGCGCGCAGGTGCGCCGGCCGGCGGCCGCAGGGGACCGGGCCATCGGCTATGCGGGCGCGGCCGGCGAGGCGTACGGGCGCTGGCTGGACCTGGGCAAACAGACGTCGTCGGCGACGGGCGGCGCGGACCTGGTGATCGGCGGGCTGGACGACGCCTCGCTGGCGCAGGCCGAAACCTTGGCGCAGGAGGCCGGCGCGCCGCTGTTGGCGATCAGCTGGTTCGACCCGGCCGGGCCCTATGGCGGCTGGAGCGCGACCGACGAGATCATCAGCGCCCTGAACGGGGTCGCCTACGCATTCGGGGAGCGGTTCGGGCCGCCGATGCTAGCGCAGGGCCACGCACCGCAGATCACCGCCGGCGTGGTCGGCTTCAACGCGGCGCTCGGCGCGCTGCTGGGCCGGGCCGAACGCCGGCCGCGGCGGATCGAGGTCAACGTGCACGAGGCGGCGATGTGCTACGCCGAGACCGGCGCGCTGACCGCGGCCCGGACCGGCGCGCCGTCGGTGCGGCTGGGGGTCAACCGTTTCGTGCCGACCTATCCCTGCGCCCCGTATCGCGCCCTGGACGGCTGGGTCGGGATCACCTGCCTGACCCCGGCGCAGTGGCGCGCACTGTGCGGCCTGATCGAGCGGCCCGACCTGACCGCGGACCCGCGGTTCGCGACCGCCTATCAACGGCTGATGATCGGCGACGAGGTCGATGCGGCGCTGGCCCCGGCGATCGCCCAGCGGACCCAGGGGCAGTGGGTGGAGCTGGGCCTGGCGCACCGCATTCCGATCGCGCCGATGGTCCGTCCCGGTCAGTTGCCGGAGGTCGAGCACTGGCGGCGGCGCGAGGCGTTCGGGCCGTCGGGGACGGCGGAGGTGGCCGCGCCGCGGCTGCCATATCGGCTGCAGTTCGAAGGCGAAGGCGGCCACGTCTGGTCGCCGGGCGACGGCGAGGGGCCGCTGAGCGGCCTGCGGGTCGTGGACTTCAGCATGGGCTGGGCCGGACCGCTCTGCGCCCGGACCCTGGGCGACCTGGGCGCCGACGTCGTCAAGATCGAGTCCGAAGGCCATCCCGACTGGTGGCGCGGCTGGGACGCCGGGAGCGTCGATGTCGAGACCCGCGAGAGCCAGCTCAACTTCATCAACGTCAACCGCAACAAGCGGGGAGTCGACATCGATCTGACCCTGGCCGAGGGCAAGGCCGCGGCCGGAGCGCTGATCGCCGGCGCCGACGTCGTGGTCGAGAACTACGCCGCCGGCGTGCTGGCCAAGCTTGGTCTGGGGCAGGACGTGCAGCGGCGGCTTCGGCCCGGCCTGATCAGCCTGTCGATGCCGGCCTTTGGGGTCAGCGGGCCGCTGTCGGGGCTGCGGGCCTATGGGTCGACGGTCGAGCAGGCCTCGGGCCTGCCGTTCATCAACGGCGAAACGCATTGGCCGCCGGCCCAGCAGCACGTGGCGCTGGGGGACCCGATCGCCGGGCTCTATGCGGCCTCGGCGGTGCTGGCCTGCCTCTATGCGCGCGGACGGCTGGGCGGGGCGGACATCGACCTGGCTCAGGTGGCGTGCCTGTTCCAACTGGGCGCCGACGCGATCATCGCCGAACAGCTCGCCGCTGCGCCGGTGGCGCGCACCGGTGCGGTGCGGCCGCGCCTAGCGCTCTGCGAAGTGGTTCCGGCCAGGGGCGAGGACGACTGGATCGCGGTCGCGGTTCCGAAGGCGGAAGGGCTGGCCGCGCTGGCCGGCGTGGTCGGCGCAGCTGGAGACGCCGCCTTGGCGCGGTGGGCGGGGACGCGCACGGCCGCCGAGGCCTGCGCCGAATTGCAGGCGGGCGGCGTGGCCGCCGCGCCGATCCAGCCGCCGCATGCGCTGACGCGCGATCCGCAGCTGTCAGCGGTCGATTACTTCGCGACCATGGAGCGCGGCTATGTCGGCGAACACCAAGTTGGCGCCTCGCCGTTCCGGTTCGACGGGGCGCGGCCGCGGCTGCGGCGGCCCGCGCCGCTGCTCGGCGAGCACACCGACGAGGTGATGGCGGAACTTCGCGCCGCGGCGGCCCAGGCGTGAGACGCCTGCTGATCGCCAATCGCGGCGAGGTCGCGGTCCGCATCGCGCGCTCAGCGCGCGACCTGGGGATCGCCACCGTCGCGGTCTATGCCGAGGACGACGCCGGCGCCCTGCACGTGCGCGCGGCCGACGCCGCCGTCGCGCTCGGCCGGTCGGGGGCGGGGGCCTATCTCGACATCGCGCGGGTCGTCGCCGCGGGGCGTGACCAGGGCTGCGATGCGGTGCATCCCGGCTATGGCTTCCTCAGCGAAAACGCGGAGTTTGCGCGGGCCTGCGAGGCCGGAGGCCTGGCCTTCGTCGGGCCGCGGCCGGAGACGCTGGAGATCCTGGGCGACAAGGCTGCGGCCCGCGGACTGGCCGCACGCCTGGGCGCGCCGTTGCTGGCAGGTTTCGAGCGCGCCGTGACCTTGGTCGAAGCCGAGGCCTTCTTCGACGCGCAAGGCGGCGAGCCGGTGATGCTGAAGGCCCTGGCCGGCGGGGGCGGGCGCGGCATGCGGCCGGTCTGGCGGCGCGAGGAGCTGGCGCCCGCCTTTGAGCGGTGCGCGCTGGAGGCGGCCCAGGCGTTCGGCGCCGGCGAGCTTTATGTCGAGGCGATGCTGCCCCATGCGCGGCACATCGAAGTCCAGGTGATCGGCGACGGACAGGGCGGCGTCGCGCACCTGTGGGACCGCGAGTGCAGCCTGCAACGGCAGCGTCAGAAGCTGATCGAGGTCGCGCCGGCCTTCGGCCTGGATCCGCGGACGCGCGCGGGGATGCTGGAGGCGGCCGTCGCCATGGCGACGGCGCTCGGCTATCGCGGTCTCGGCACCTTCGAGTTTCTCGTCGACGCGGGGCCGGGACGCGAGGGCGACTTCGTGTTCATGGAGGCCAATCCGCGACTGCAGGTCGAGCACACGGTGACCGAGGAGGTGCTGGGGTTGGACCTCGTCGCCGCTCAGTTACGGATCGCCGCCGGCGCAAAGTTGCACGAGCTTGGCCTCGATCAGGACGAGGTTGCGTCGCCGCGGGGCGTTGCCGTGCAGTTGCGGGTCAATGCCGAGACGTTGGACGCCGATGGCGCGCCGCGGGCGGTGTCTGGCGTGATCGGCGCCTATGAGCCGCCGACCGGACCGGGGGTGCGGGTGGACGGGGCCGGGTTCGCCGGGTTGGCGATCAACCCGCGCTATGACCCGCTGCTGGCCAAGGTGATCGTCAGCGCCCCGGACCTGGCCGGCGCCGTGGCGCGCGGCCGCCGGGCGCTGGACGAGTTCAGGATCGAGGGCGCGCCGACCAATAAGACGTTCCTGCTGGCGTTGCTGAACTCGGCCGCCTTGAGCGGCGGCGAACTGCACACACGCTATGTCGAGCAGCATCTCGGCGAGTTGTCGGCGCACTGCGCCGAGCCGGACGAGCGCTCGCCGCCGGATCCTGGCGATCCGCTGGCGGTGCTGCGGGCCAGGGCCGGCGAACGGGCGACGGGCGTGCGGGCCCGTCGCGCGACATCCGCACCGCCGTTCGGAACCGAACCGGTGGGCTCCACCATACAGGGCGTGGTCGCCTCGGTGGCGGTCGCGGTCGGCGACCTTGTTCGGCGCGGCCAGTCGATCGCCGCGGTCGAGGCGCTGAAGATGGAGCACCAGGTGGCCGCGCCGCTCTCAGGCGTCGTTCGGCAAGTGGATGTGGCGGTCGGCGACGAAGTGGCTGAGGGCGAGGCGCTGGTCCATCTCGAGGCCGCCGAGATCGAGGCCGCGGAAGACATCGAGGTCGTCGCAGTCGATCCTGACGCCGTGCGCCCGGACCTGGAGCGCGTGCTGAGACTGCACGATCTGACGGGCGACGCCGCGCGCCATCAGGCGACGGCCAAGCGTCACGCGCAGGGCAAGAGGACCGCGCGGGAGAACGTGGCGGATCTCTGCGACCCGGGCAGCTTCCTGGAATACGGGCCCCTGGTGACGCCCGCCCGCCGTCGCGGCGAGACCGAGGAGCAGCTGGCGGCCCGCCTGCTCAAGGCGCCCGCCGACGGGATCGTGGCCGGCGTCGGGGCGATCAACGGCGAGTTGGTTGGGCCCGAGCGCGCGCGCTGCGTGGTGATGTCCTACGACTACTCGGTGCTGGCCGGGACCCAGGGGAGCAAGAACCACGTCAAGACCGACCGGATGCTCGAGCTGGCCGAGCGCCACCGGCTGCCGCTGGTGTTCTTCACGGAAGGCGGCGGCGGGCGGATGGGCGGCGCGCCCGGCGATCCGCCGCCGCCGCCGACCACGACCGGAGGCCTGAAGGTCGGCACCTGGCGGATGCTGGGCAAGCTGTCGGGCCAGGCGCCGATCATCGGGATCGCCAGCGGCCGCTGCTTCGCCGGCAATGCGGTGGTGCTGGCGCTCTGCGACGTCATCATCGCCACCGAGGACACCACGCTGGGCGTTGGCGGGCCGGCGATGATCGAGGGCGGCGGCCTGGGCGTCTATGCGCCCGAGGAGGTCGGGCCGGTGGCGATCCAGGAGCCCAACGGGGTGATCGACGTGGTCGTCGCCGACGAGGTCGAGGCGGTCGCTGTCGCCAAGCAGTACCTGTCCTACTTTCAGGGGCGGGTCGCGGACTGGAGCGCGCCGGACCAGCGGCCGTTGCGCCACCTGGTCCCGGAGAACCGCCGCGCGACCTATGACGTACGCCAGGTGATCTCCACCCTGGCCGACGCCGGCTCGGTGCTCGAGCTGCGGCCGCGGTTCGGCAAGGCGATGGTGACGGCGCTGGCGCGCATCGAGGGGCGGCCGGTGGGGCTTCTCGCCAACAACAACAGCTCGCCGACCGGCGGGGCGGTGGACGCCGACGCCGCCGACAAGGCCGCGCGGTTCATGCAGCTGTGCGACGGCTTCGGCATCCCGTTGGTCAGCCTGATCGACGTGCCCGGCAATATGGTCGGGCCCGAAGCGGAGAAGACCGCGACCCTGCGCCATTGCGGGCGGCTCTATGTGACCGGCGCGAACCTCAGTTCGCCGCTGTTCTCGGTGGTGCTGCGCAAGGCCTATGGGCTGGGGGCCCTGGCGATGTCCGGCGGCTCGTTCGACGCGCCGTTCTTCACGGTCTCCTGGCCGACCGGCGAGTTCGCGGGCATGGGCATCGAAGGCTCGATCAAGCTTGGCCGGCGGGCGGAGCTGGAGGCGATCGAGGACATTCCGGCCCGCAAGGCGCGCTATGAGGAGCTGGTGGCGTCGGCCTACGATTGGGCCAGCGCGGTCAATGGCGCGACGGTCTTCGAGTTCGACGACGTGATCGATCCGGCCGACACCCGTCGCTGGCTGGCGGCGGGCCTGCAGGCGACCGACACAGCCCACGCCCGCCCGCACAAGCGCCGGCCGTTTGTCGACACCTGGTAGGCGGGGCGCATCGCCGCTTGGGCGTCGCGCGCCAGGCGGTTAACTGTGGAGCCATGAGCACGGTCCCGCGGCGACCCCGCCGCACGCAGCAACAACGATCCGCCGAGACGCGCCAGGCGCTGCTGGAGGGCGCGGTCCGGGTCATCTACGAGCGGGGGTACGCCGGCGCGACGACGGCGGTGATCGCACAGGAAGCGGGCATCACCCGCGGCAGCATCATCTTCCATTTCAGCACCCGCGCGCAGTTCATGGCCGAGGTGCTGCGCGCAATCTTCGAGGAAGAGCGCGAGGAGTATGCGCGGCTCGAGCGCGACCTCAACCTCGGCTTCCAGGCCGAGGATTGGATCGAGATGTGCTGGCGTGTGCTGAGCCGCCCGTCGGGCGTCGCCTTCCTGGAAATCCAGATGGCGGCGCGCAGCGATCCCGAGCTCGCCGAGCAGGTGGCGAGCGTGAGCTCCGGACTCGAGCAGATCGGAGTCGAGTTCCTCAGCGAGAGGTTCAAGGGCGACGTCGAGGGTACGCTCGCGGCGATCCGGCTGGTCGTGTGGGCGATCCGCGGCTTCTCGATCGGCAAGATGATCCTGCCCGACTGGGATGCGCAGGACCGCCCAGTGGAGATGTTCAAGGACATGTTCCGGGCCGGCGTGAAGGCTGGCGCCTTCGGCCCGAAGCCGGCGGTGAAGACCTGACGATCCGGGACGCCGTGATTTTCGCGGCGGCGTCGTTCATTGTTGAACGCTCGGGCGATCTATGACTAAAGTTGATCGTATGTGATGCAAAATGCGCGCGGCCATCGAAGCCAGCGCCGGCGGAGGAAGTGTCGATGGTTCCGGGGCTGATGCAGCCGACGCAGCTGCAGATCGCCAGCATTCTTCGGTATGCGCAGCAGGCGCATGGCGGCCGCGAGATCGTCTCGCGCCAGATCGATGAGCCGGTCTGGCGCTATGACTATGCGCGCTTCGCCAAGCGTGTGGAGCGGGCGGCGAAGGCGTTGCAGCGCCTGGGCGTCAAGCCAGGCGACCGGGTGACGTCGCTGGCCTGGAATACCCATCGGCACCTGGAGCTGTTCTACGCCGTCACCGGCCTTGGAGCGGTGCTGCACACGGCCAACCCGCGATTGTTCGACGAGCAGATCGCCTACACCGTCAATCACGCCGAGAGCGGGGTGCTGCTGTTCGAGCGCAACCTGGCGCCGGTGGTGGAGCGGCTGGCCTCGCAGCTGACGACGATGCGGACGCGGGTCAGCTTGACGGCTGAACCGATGGCCGGCGCGCTTTGCTACGAGGACCTGATCGCGGCCGAGAGCGACGGCTTCGACTGGCCGGTGTTCGACGAGAACTCGGGCGCGTTCCTTTGCTACACCTCGGGGACGACGGGCGATCCGAAGGGCGTGCTCTATTCGCATCGCGCGGTGGTGCTGCACGCCATGGGCGCGGGCTTGAACGCGGCCTTCGGGTTCACGGCGTTCGACGTCGTGCTGCCGTGCTCTTCGCTCTATCACGCCACCGCCTGGGGGCTGCCGTTCGTGGCCCCGATGTGCGGCGCCAAGCTGGTTCTGCCGGCCGACAAGATGGACGGCGTCAGCCTGCAGGAGCTGATCGCCCAGGAAGGCGTGACCTTCACAGGCGGCGTGCCGACCATCTGGACCATGTACCTGGCGCACCTGGAGCAGACCGGCGAGACGCCCGGCGCGCTGAAGCGCGTGATGATCGGCGGTTCGGCCGTGCCGCGGGCCATGGCCGAAGCGCTGAAGAGTCGCTACGGCGTCGACACCCTGCAGATCTGGGGCATGACCGAGACCGCGCCGATGGGCGTCATCTCCTCGCCGACGCCGGCTCTGGCCGAGCTGGGCGAAGAGGAGATGCTGGAGACCATCTGGTCGCGCCAGGGCAGGCTGCAGTACGGCGTCGAACTGCGCATCGTCGACGAGGCCGGACAGGTGCTGGCCTGGGACGGCGAAACGCCCGGGGCGCTGCAGGTGCGCGGTCCCTGGGTGGTGCAGCGCTACTTCCGCCAGGAGCAGGACGCCGCCGGTCCGGAGGGCTGGTTCGACACCGGCGACGTGGCGACCATCGACGCCAACGGCTTCATGCGGATCACCGACCGGACCAAGGACGTCATCAAGTCGGGCGGCGAGTGGATCAGCTCGATCGACCTGGAAAACGTCGCGGTCGGATGTCCGGGCGTGAAGATCGCTGCGGTGGTCGGCGTGCATCATCCCAAGTGGGAGGAGCGGCCGATCCTGGTGGTCGAGCCCCATGACGGCGCCGAGGTCACCGCCGACCAGATGCGCGAGTACCTGGCGCCGCGGATCGCCAAGTGGTGGACGCCGGACGACGTGGTCTTCGCCCGGGTGCCGCTCACCGCGACCGGCAAGATCGACAAGAAGGTGCTTCGCGAAGCCTACCGCGAGCACCTGACCAGCAAGAAATCCTGACAGTTATTCGGGGGCGCTCATGAATAAGATCATCCGCCTGGGCGCCGGCGCGCTCGGGGCCGCGGCGGCGCTTTGGCCGCTCGCCCACGCGCAGGCCGCAGGTTGCGAAGACCTGGTCGGCCAGAAGGTCGGCGGCGGCGTCGTCACCTCGGCTGAACGGCTTGCGGCCGGCGCCAAGCTTTCGCTGAGCGGGGCTTGGGCGGCCGCGCCGATCGCGCCGCTGCCGGCGGCGATCTGCCGGGTGAAGGCGCAGATCTCGCCGGTGGCCGGCTCGCTGATCAATGTCGAGGTGTGGCTGCCGGAGACCTGGAACGGCAAGTTCGTCGGCTTGGGCGGGGGCGGCTACAGCGGCGGTCTCGACACCGCGGCGATCATGTTCCCGCCGCTGACGACCCAGGGCTATGCGACAGCCGCGACCGACGTGGGCCACCCGAGCAGCGACGACGCCAAGTGGTCCGACGGTCAGCCGGAGAAGCTGATCGACTGGGCGCATCGCGGCAACCACGTCACGGCGGTGTTCGCCAAGGCGCTGATCGCATCGCACTACGCCAAGGAGGCCCAGCGCTCCTACTTCCACGGCTGCTCCAACGGCGGGCGTGACGCGCTGATGCTGGCCTGGCGCTATCCGCAGGACTACGACGGCATCGTCGCCGGGGCGCCGGCGGCGCCCTGGACCCGGGCCATGACGGGCTTCGCCTGGAACATGCGGGCGCTGGACGGTCCGCCGAAGGTCAATTTCACGCCGGCCAAGCTGAAGCTGGTCACGAAGGCGGTGATGGCCCGCTGTGACGCCCTGGACGGGGTCAAGGACGGGCTGCTGGAAGATCCGCGCGCCTGCCGCTTCGATCCGGCCGAACTGGAGTGCAAGGCGGGCCAGAGCGCCGACTGCCTGAGCGGCGACGAGGTGAAGGCGCTGGCGGCGATTTACCAGGGGCCGGGCACGCGCGCCGGCAAGCAGATCTCCGCCGGCTTCGCGCCGGGCGGCGAGGCGAGCGACTGGCCGGCGTGGATCACCAACGAAAAGGCCAACCAGCGCAACTTCGCGACCGAGACCTTCCGCTGGTTCGTGCATCGCGATGGCGCCTGGACGCTCGACCGCTTCGACCTGGATCGCGACTTCGCGCTGGGTCTGAAGCGGATGGGGCCGGTCATCGACTCCGACAACCCGGACCTGCGCCCGTTCCTGAAGCAGGGCGGCAAGCTGATCCTGTACCACGGCTGGAACGACGCGGCGCTGCCGCCGGAAAACACCATCGCCTACTACGGGGCGATGACGAAGCTGGCCGGGCCGATGGGCGAGCAGGCCCGCCTGTTCATGGCGCCGGGCATGGGCCACTGCTTCGGCGGCGAGGGGCCGAACCGGTTCGACATGGTCAGCGAGCTCGACCGCTGGTTCGAGAGCGGGGCGGCGCCCGAGCGGGTGATCGCCACCAAGCCCGAGAACATGTTCGCGGCCCTGGCCGGCTGGCCGACCGAGACGCTGCAATCGCGGCCGCTGTGCGCCTGGCCCAAGCGCGCGCGCTGGAACGGGACCGGCTCGACCGACGACGCCGCGAACTTCAGCTGCG
Organism: Phenylobacterium sp. GW823-FHT02A09; assembly: GCF_058797775.1. Taxonomy (NCBI): domain Bacteria; kingdom Pseudomonadati; phylum Pseudomonadota; class Alphaproteobacteria; order Caulobacterales; family Caulobacteraceae; genus Phenylobacterium; species Phenylobacterium sp. GW823-FHT02A09. The sequence goes on from NZ_JBXAJZ010000004.1 coordinate 430,252, forward strand.
TTGCGGCGGAGTAGACCTTTGCACCTGAGAGGAAACGCCATGAAGTCCGTTTCGACCTCGCTCGCCGCGGGTCTTGCCGCTGCGATCCTGCTTTCGAGCGGGCCGGCCCAGGCGGCGACGTCGCGTTCAGGCGCCGACCTGAAGTCGGTCGAGACCATCCGCCTCTATCCGGGCGTGGCCCCGGGCTCGGAGGCCTGGAAGCAGGTCGAGCGAACGACCCCGCACATGGCCGGGCAGGGCAGCCGCCTGACCCGCAACGTCGTCTCGCCGACGCTGGAAGTGTTTCTGCCCGACCCGGCCAAGGCGACCGGCGCCGGCGTGATCATCGCGCCGGGCGGCGGCATGCGGTTCCTGTCCTACGACACAGAAGGCGTCTGGGTCGCCCAATGGCTGGCCGAGCGCGGCGTCGCCGCCTTCGTGCTGAAGTACCGGACCGTCGAGACCCCGGCCGGCGACCTGGCGTTCCTGCAGTCGCTGCAGGCGATGTTCGCCAAGCTGGGGGCCAGCCCGACCGGGGCCGGGCCGCTGGAGGGCGCGGACATCGCCACCGCCGACGGCGTGCGCGCCCTGGAACTGGCCAAGTCGCGGGCCAAGGACTGGAAGGTCGATCCGGCCCGCATCGGGATCATGGGCTTTTCGGCCGGCGCGCGGGTCACCGTCGGAGCGGTGGACGCGGGCGCCAAGCCGGCCTTCGCCGCGCCGATCTATGGCGGCGCGTTCGGCGAGCCCCTGAAGCTGGCCGATGCGCCGCCGATGTTCCTGGCCGTGGCGTCGGACGACAAGCTGGCGGCGCCCACTGTCATCGACCTGTTCACGAAACTGCAGGCGGCCGGCAAGTCGCCGGAACTGCACGTCTTCCACTCCGGCGGCCACGGCTTTGGCCTGGAAGCCAAGAACAACAGCTCGGTCCATTGGATCGACGAGTTCTACTGGTGGCTGGAGTCGGCCGGGTTTCTGAAGCCGCGCTGACGCCGAGGCCGCCTCCTGCCGGGGGCGGCCGCCTCAGTCGGCGATGATCAGCTGGACGCCGGCCTTTTCGACGATGCCGCGCTCGTCGTCGGTGACGCCGGCGTCGGTGACGACGATGTCGATCTCGTCCAGGCCGCAGACCACGTTGCCGGACGGACCGCGGAACTTGGAGCTGTCGACCAGCAGCACGATCTGCTCGGCGCGCTCGATCAGGCGGCGCTCGGCGGCGACCAGCACCACGTCGGCCTGCATGATGCCGTGCGGGCCGACGGCGGCCGCGCCCATGAACAGCTTCGGCGCATGGAAGCGCGGCATGCTCTCTTCGCCCGCCGCCGACAGGATGATGTTCTGCTCGCGGAAGACCGAGCCGGCGGGGACCAGCACCCGGGTCCCCTGCTGTGGCAGCAGGGCGTCGACGATGTGCAGCGAGTTGGTCAGCACCTGCAGGTGCAGGCCCTCGAGGTGCGGACACATCTGCAGGGTCGTCGACCCGCCGTCGAGCATCACCGCCTCGCCCGGCGCGCAGAGCGCGGCGGCGGCCTTGCCGATAGCGGCTTTTTCCTTGCGGTGATGGGCGATGTTCTCATGGAAAGGCACGCCGCTCAGCATCGGCACCGCGCCCGCGCCGCCCGGCTGGCTGGGCAACTTGGCCCCGCCGCGTACGCGCACGAGCTGGCCTTCCTGGGCCATGCGTTCGAGATCGCGCCGAATGGTGGCCGGCGAGGCGTCGAGGTTGGCGATGAACTCCTGGTAGGACGCAAAGCCTCGCGGCTGCATCAGCTCCAGAATCAGCCGCTCGCGCTCCGTGGCGTGCATTCGGTAGAATCTCCCCCTTCAGACGGGCAAGGACACTTCTTTCCGCCGGGTCCCGAACAAGCAAGCAATTTCAATCATCATGCGTCGTAATGCTCATACGATGCCGGCGCCCAGCCCGACGGCGCGCCGTTCCTGCGCCTTGCGCCCGCGCCAGCCGCTGTCGCGATAGGCGGCCAGCACGTCGACGGCGCCGCCGGCCCGGACGCGGGCCATGGCCAGGACCGGCGTGATGTCGGTGCGATAGGCGCCGCGCAGGGCCTGGAAAGCCATCATCACGTCGTCGGCTTCCTGGGCCGCGCTCAGGGCCGGGCGGTCGACCAGCAGGGCCTTGGCGTAGGCGCTGACGATCGCCTCGGCCGAGGACAGCATGCTTTCGATCGGGTCGGTGACGTTGTGCGACTGGTCGATCATGTAGGCCGGATCGAAGCCGTCGCGCGGGTTCAGTTCGGCCTGCACCAGCTCGTTGAACACCAGGAACAGCTGGTGCGGATTGATCGACCCGGAATCGAGGTCGTCGTCGCCGTACTTGCTGTCGTTGAAGTGGAAGCCGCCGAGCTTTCCGAACCGGTGCATCCGCGCGACGATCTGCTCGATGTTGACGTTCGGGGCGTGGTGGCCGAGGTCGACCAGGCACTGGGCCTTTGGGCCGAGCTGCTGGGCGGCCAGGATGCTGGAGCCCCAGTCCTGGATCACGGTCGAGTAGAAGGCCGGCTCGTACATCTTGTGCTCGAGCAGCATGCGCCAGTCGTCAGGCAGGGCCGCGTAGATGGCGGCGGCGCTGTCGAGATAGCGGTCGAGCGAGGCGCCCAGGTCCTGCTGGCCGGGGAAGTTGGTTCCGTCGCCGAGCCAGACGGTCAGGGCGGTGGAGCCGAGCTGGCGGCCGATCTCGATGCATTCGACATTGTGGGCGATGGCCTGGGCGCGGACCGCCGGATCGCGGGCCGTCAGGCTGCCGTTGCGATAGGAGTGCGGCTGGCCGGGCTGGTCCTGGAAGGTGTTGGAGTTGACCGCGTCGAAGCCGAGGCCGAGCGCGGCGGCCTCCTGGCGCAGGCCGGCATAGTCGTCGACGAAGTCCCAGGGGAAGTGCGGCGAGACCCGCGGCGTGGCGCGGCTGAGCTGGTTGACGACGGCGCAGTCCTCGAGCTTCTCGTGGATGTTGGTGGGTTCGCCCGGGATCGGGAACTTGGCGAAGCGCGTGCCGCCACGGCCCGCGCCCCAGGTCGGCAGGGCGACGGAGAACGCCTGCGCGCGGGCGGTGATCGCCTCGATATCGACGCCGCGCCGGGCAAGCGCGCGGCCCAGGCTGTCGTACTCATCCTCGAGCGCAATGCGGCGCGCGTCGTTGTGGCTCTCGATCGCGTCCTGCGAGAGGGGAAGGCCGCTCATGTCGTTTCGTCCCGGTACTGTCGTCTTTTTTGATTAGATCACGGCCGGAGCCCCCAGGGCATCGGCGACCCCGGCCGTGGCAGGCTGACGGAGGGCTCGACCTCCTCCTGGCCTAGCGGGTGAACGCCTGCGCGTTGCCGGCGTCGACGTTGAGAATGTTGCCGGTGGACTTGGCCGATGCCTCGCCGGCGAAGAACGAGACGGCTTCGGCGATGTCCTCGGGCAGGACGCTGCGCTTGAGCATGGAGCGGTTCTTGTAGAACTCCTCGAGTTCCTCGCCCGGATCGACCCCGTAGGCGCCGGCGCGCTCCTGGCGCCAGTCGCCGTCCCAGATCCGCGAGCCGCGGATCACGGCGTCGGGATTGACCACATTGACCCGCAGGCCGTCCGGCGCGCCTTCCAGCGCCAGGCAGCGGGCCAGGTGCAGCGCGGCGGCCTTGGCCGAGGCGTAGGCGGAGGCGTTGGGCGTGGCGGCCAGGGCGTTCTTGGAGCCGATGAAGACGATGCTGCCGGCCTTCTGCCGCTTCATCAACGGGAAGGCGGCGCGGGAGGTCAGGAAGTAGCCTTCCGCCAGCACGTCGTAGTTCTTGCGCCAGAGCGCGACGGTCGTCTCCTCGATCGGCGCCGAGGAGGCGATGCCGGCGTTGGCGACCAGGATGTCGAGGCCGCCGAACTCGCGGGCGCAGGCTTCGAAGGCGGCGGCGACCGCGGTCTCGTCGGTGACGTCGCAGACCGCCGTGCGCACGAGGTCGCGGCCATAGGCCTGGGTCAGGGCCTGCCCGGCGCCGTCCAGCGCCTCGGCGTGGAGATCGAGCAGCATCACGCAGGCGCCGTCGGCCAGCAGGCGCGCGGCGGTGGCGCGGCCGATGCCGCCGGCGCCGCCGGTGACGATGGCGATCTTGCCGACCAGGGGCTTCGGCTTGGGCATGCGCTGCAGCTTGGCCTCCTCCAGCGCCCAGTACTCGATGGCGAAGGCCTCCTGCTCGGGCAGGCCGATATAGTCGCCGATCGCCTCGGCGCCGCGCATCACGTTGATGGCGTTGCCGTAGAACTCTCCGGCCAGGCGGGCGGTAGTCTTGTCGGCGGCGAAGGTGAAGCGGCCGAGGCCCGGGACCAGGATCACAACCGGGTTGGGATCGCGCATCTTCGGATCGGCCGGACCGGCGCAGCGGTCGTAGTAGGCGCCGTAGTCGGCGCGATAGGCGGCGAACCGCTCGGCCAGATAGGCGTCGTCCTCCAGGCGGGCGGGGTCGAGCGTCAGCGGCGCGATCTTGGTGCGCAGGAAGTGGTCGGGGCAGGACGTGCCGATGGCCGCCAGCCGTTCGAAGTGCGCAGAGCCGACGAACTCCAGCGCCTCGGCGTCGTCCGAGAAGTGCCCGACCTTGGAGCGCTCGCCGGGCATGTTGGCGCGCAGGCGCGGCATCAGGCGGGCGGCGGCGGCGGCGCGATCGGCCAGCGGCGGGGCGATCTGGCCGCCGAACGCCGGCCGGCCGGCCATGCGGGCGTTCAGGTGGTTGGCGGCGTCGGCGATCAGGTCGATCGTGTTCTGGTAGCAGGCCTCGGCCGTCTCGCCCCAGCAGATGATCCCATGACCGGCCAGCATCACCCCGCGCAACCCCGGATGGGCCGTCACGTATTCGCGGATCTGCACGCCGAGCTCGAAGCCCGGGCGCTTCCAGGGCAGCCAGCCGATCGCTCCGCCCCAGATCTCGCGCGTCGCCGCCTCGCCGCCCGAGGAGGCGGCCAGGGCGATGATCGCGTCGGGATGGACGTGATCGATGTGCGCGAACGGCAGCAGGCCGTGCAGCGGCGTGTCGATGGAGGCCGCGCGCGGGTTGAGGTTGAAGGTGCAGTGGGGGAGGTAGCCCACCATCTCGTCCTCGAACGCCACGCCGCGGTAGAGCTTCTCGGTGGCGCGGAACTTGTCGAGATAGAGGGTCGAGAAGCCGTCCAGCTTCATGGAGCCGATGTCGCCGCCCGATCCCTTCACCCACAGGACCTCGACCTGCTCGGCGGTGAGCGGATCGGTCTCCGAGAGCTTGGCCGAGGTGTTGCCGCCGCCGAAGTTGGTGACCGTGAGGTCGGACCCCAGCAGATTCGAGCGATAGAGCAGCAGCGCCTCCGGCGACATCGCCGCCGCGGCAGCATTGTCCCACCGGCTTTCGGGAACCGCGAACGGGAGGGCCAGCGCCCGATCGGCCACCGGGCCGGCTTCACTCTTCATATACGGGGTCCTCCCGAGGACGCTGCACGTCGATCTAATTCGCTGGTCTTATATGATCATTTTCGCTAACTATCAATCAAACGAATTCAGGGAGGAGCGTTTGCAGGCGGGGCTGACCGTGGTGCTCGACGTGGGCAAGACGCTGACGAAGCTCAGCCTCTGGGGGCCGTCGGGCGAAGTGCTGGCGCGCGAGTCGCGGCCCAACCAGCGGATCGACGCCGGCCGCTACGCCGCGCTCGACGCCGAGGGGATCGAGGCCTGGGCCGCGCCCGTGCTCACGCAGTTCGCGCGGCAAGGGCGGATCGCCCGGATCGTGCCGGTGGGGCACGGAGCGGGGTTCGCGGTGCTGCGTGGCGGGGAGCTGGCCGTCCTGCCGCCCGACTATGAAGAGACGCCGCCGCATGCGGTCGCGCAGGCCTACGAGCAGGAGCGCGACGGATTTGCGCTGACCGGTTCGCCGCGACTGCCCGACGGCCTCAATCTCGGCGCGCAGCTGGCGTGGATGGAGGCGCTGCATCCGGGCCTGCTGGGCGAGGGCGCGGTCATCGTCACCTGGCCGCAGTACTGGGCCTGGGTGTTCAGCGGCGTGGCGGCGAGCGAGGTCACAAGCTTGGGCTGCCACAGCGACCTCTGGCGGCCGCTCGAGGGTCGGGCGAGCGGTTTGGCGCAGGCGCGCGGCTGGGCCTCGCGGCTGGCGCCGCTGCGCCGGGCGGGCGAGGTGCTGGGAACCTTGCGACCGGCCTGGGCCGAGCGGACCGGTCTGCCGCTGGACACCCAGGTGCACGTCGGCCTGCACGATAGCAACGCCGCGCTGATTGCGGCGCGCGGCTTTTCCGAGATCGCCGAGCACGAGTCGACCGTGCTTTCGACGGGCACCTGGTTCGTCGGCATGCGTTCGCCGGCCCCCGGCGCGGCGGTCGATATCGGCGCGTTGCCCGAAGGCCGCGACTGCCTGGTCAATGTCGACGCTTATGGCGCGCCGATCCCCTCGGCGCGGTTCATGGGCGGGCGCGAGGTCGAGCTGCTGTCGGGCATCGACACCCGGCGGATCGACATCCGGCCCGACCAGCCGCTGCTGCTCGCGGCGACGGCGGAGGTGGTGAGGGCCGGGGCGAAGGTGCTGCCGACCATGACGCCCGGCGTCGGTCCGTTTCCGAACGGCCACGGGCGCTGGATCGCCATGCCGACCGACGCGGCCGAGCGGCGGGCCGCCGTCTGTCTCTATCTGGCGATGAGCGCCCACGCCTCGCTCAGCCTGATCGACGCGCGCGAGCGCATCGTGGTGGAGGGGCGGTTCGCCGAGGCGCAGGTGTTCGTGCGGGCGCTGGCCTCATTGCGGCCGGCCGACGCGATCTATGTCTCCAACGCCGAGCACGACGTGTCCTATGGCGCGTTGCGGCTGCTCGACGCCGGCCGCAAGCCGCTGTCGTCGCTGACCCGGGTGAAGCCGCTGGAGGTCGATCTCGGCGCCTACGCCCGGGAGTGGGAGCGCGAGGCCGCGCGGATCGAGGCGGCGGCGTGAAGGCGGCGTCGGTCTCCGATTACCGTGAGCTCGCCCGGCGGCGGCTGCCGCGGTTCCTGTTCGAGTACATCGACGGCGGCGCCTACGACGAGGTGACGCTGGGCGCCAATCGCGACGATCTGCGGGGCCTGGCGCTGCGCCAGCGGGTGCTGCGCGACGTCTCGGCGATCGACACCTCGACGTCGCTGTTCGGACGCCGGCAGCGCCTGCCGGTGGCGCTGGGCCCGATCGGTCTGGCCGGCATGAACGCACGGCGCGGCGAGGTGCAAGCCGCGCGGGCGGCCGAGGCGGCCGGCGTGCCGTTCACGCTCTCGACGGTGTCGGCCTGCAGCCTCGACGAGGTCGCGGCCGGCGTCAGCGAGCCGTTCTGGTTTCAGCTCTACATGATCCGCGACCGGGGCTTCATGCAGGCGATGCTCGAGAAGGCCGCGTGGCTCGGCTGCAGCGCGCTGGTGTTCACGGTCGACATGCCGGTGCCGGGGACGCGCTACCGGGACTATCGCTCCGGCCTGGCCGGGGCCTCGGGGCTGGCGGGCGCCGCGCGGCGCGCATGGCAGGGCGCGTGCCGGCCGGCCTGGGCGCTCGACGTCGGGCTGCTGGGCGGCCCGCATCAGCTGGGCAATGTCGCGCCGGTGCTCGGGCGCGACACCGGCCTGGAGGACTTCTTCCGCTGGATGCGGGAGAACTTCGATCCGACCATCACCTGGCGCGACCTGGAGGCGGTGCGCGAGGCGTGGAAGGGGCCGCTGATCCTCAAGGGCGTGCTCGATGCGGACGACGCCCGCCACGCCGCGGCCCTGGGCGCGGACGGCGTGATCGTCTCCAATCATGGCGGCCGCCAGCTCGACGGGGCGCTGTCGACGGCGCGGGCGCTGCCGGAGATCGCCGAAGCTGTCGGCGATCAGCTGACAGTGCTGGCCGACGGCGGCGTGCGCTCGGGGCTCGACGTGGTGCGGCTGGTGGCGCTGGGCGCCAAAGGCGTGCTGCTGGGCCGGGCCTGGGCCTATGCGCTGGCGGGCGGAGGCGGCAAGGGCGTCAGCCACGTCCTGCAATTGATCGAGGCGGAAATGCGGGTGGCGATGGCGCTGACCGGCGTCACGCGAGTCGAGGATATCTGTGCCGAGATCCTGGCGGGCGCGCCGGGGGATCGCGTCGCGGCCTAGGTGCGCGGCTTGTTCGAGTTCTGGGCGGTCGCCGGGCCGCCCCACGGGGAGGGGATACAACAATGCATGGCGACAGCTTTCGAATGACGCGCCGCTCTCTGATCGCTTCCGGCGCCGCGCTGGCTCTGGCGCCCGCCGCAGCCGCGGCAGCGCCGGGCTCGAGCGACCTGCTCGCCGGCTTTCGCGTCCCGCCGCAGGCCGCGCGGCCGCGGACCTGGTGGCATTGGCTGGCCGGCAATGTCACGGCTGAGGGCGCACGCCTCGACCTGGAGTGGATGCAGCGCGTGGGCCTGGGCGGCGTGCACACCTTCTCCGGCCAGCTGATCGGTGAGCCCGCCCTGGCCGACCCGCGCGCTCCGTTCATGAGTCCGGTGTGGCGCAAGGTGTTCCGCGATTCCGCCGAGTTCGCGCATGCGGCCGGCATGGAGGTCGGCATCGCCGGTTCGCCGGGCTGGAGCCAGACCGGGGGGACCTTCGTCGCCCCGCAGGACGGCATGAAGAAATACGTCTGGAGCGTCACCGAGTTGGAGGGCGGGCGCGCCGGGACGCTGCGCGCGCCGCCGCGCGCGACAGGCCCGTTCCAGGGCATGGCCAAGGCCAGCCGGGCGCGGCAGTTGAAGGGCGACGTCTACGGCGAAGCCTTCGTCGTGGCGTTCCCGACGCCGGCCTCGGAGGCGAGCGCGGGCGACGTCGCGTATGCCGCCAGTTCCGGGGCGATCGACCTCTCGCCGCTGGCGGCCGGGGACCTGTCGGCGGCGATCAAGCTGCCGATCCAGGCGCCGGCGAAATCGGCCTGGATCGAGGCGCGCTACGCCGCGCCGACCCAGGTGATGGCGTTGACCGTCGGCTTGAAGGACGGCGCGGGCGTCGAGGTCCTGGCCAGCGACGACGGGACGACGTTCCGCAAGGTGGCTGAGGAGGTGGTCATCGCGACGTCCGGCGTGGACCATCCCGCCCCGCAGCAGACTCTGTCCTTCGAGGCGGTCGCGGCCCGCGTGTTCCGCATCGTCCTGACCGAGATCGATCCGCCCCCGCCGCTGCCCGGGCTGCCGCCGGGCTTTGGCCGACCGCGTCCGCCGCTGAAGGCGTTCGACATCGCAGCCTTCAGTCTGGAGCGGTCGGGGCGCGTTCACCGCTTCGAGGCCAAGGCCGGCTTCGACACCACCATCGGTGCGGCCGGGCCGACGCCGGCGGTGGGCGCGGACGCGTTGGTCCGGCGCGCCGACGTCGTCGACCTGACCGGCAAGCTGTCGCCCGACGGGAAGCTCGACTGGACCCCGCCGCCCGGCCGCTGGACGGTTCTGCGCTTCGGCTGGTCGCTGACCGGCGCCAGCAACGGGCCGGCCGAGCCGGAGGCGACAGGGCTGGAGGTGGACAAGCTCGATGCGGCGGCGGTGCGCCGCTACGCCGACGCCTATCTCGGGCTCTATGACGAGGCGACGGGATCGAAGGTCGGTTCGAACGCCGTCTCGACCCTGCTCACCGACAGCTGGGAGGCCGGCTTCCAGAACTGGACGCCGTCCCTGTTCGAAGAGTTTCGCCGCCGCCGCGGCTACGATCCGCTGCCCTATGCGCCGGTGCTCGCCGGCCGCGTGGTCGACAGCGCCGAGACCAGCGACCGGTTCCTGTGGGATCTGCGGCTGACGCTGAAGGAACTGCTGGCCGACGCCCACTACGGGACCCTGGCCAAGGCGCTGCACCAGCGCGGGATGACCTATTATACCGAGGCGTCGGGCGACAATCCGCGCATCCTCGGCGACGGCATGGCGATCAAAGGCCGGTCCGACATCCCGACCGCCGAATACTGGTATCGCGACTTCGCCTCCGGGCCAGGACAGCTGTCGCTGAAGGCCGACCTGGAAGAGGCCGCGTCGGCCGCCCACGTCTATGGCAAGCGCCTGGTCGCGGCCGAATCCCTGACGGTGGCGGCCGGGACGGATCCCTGGTCGTTCTCGCCGCGCATGCTCAAGCCGGTGGCCGACGAGATCTTCGCGCGCGGGATCAACCGCATCATCATCCATGACTCGCGCCAGCAGCCGCTGGTCGACGCCAAGCCCGGCATGACGTTGGCGATCTTCGGCCAGTACTTCAATCGCAACGAGACCTGGGCCGAGGACGCCGGTCCGTGGGTGGACTATCTGGCGCGGACCTCGCACCTCCTGCAGCAGGGGGACTATGTCGCCGACGTCGCCTACTTCTACGGCGAGGATCGCAATCTTTCGGAGCTGTTCCGGCGGCGGCTGAACACCGACGTGCCGGCCGGTCACCGCTACGACTACGTCAACCGCGAAGCGCTGCTGGAACTGCTGTCGGTGCGGGGCGGCCGCATCGTGACGCCGAGCGGCATGAGCTACCGCGTGCTCTACCTGCCCGATCACGTGACCCGTCACACCGAGCCGGTGCTGCGCAAGATCGGCGAGCTGCTGATGGCGGGCGCGGTGGTGGTCGGGCCCAGGCCGCTCGGCGGGCTGGGGCTGACGGCGTCGGACGAAGCGATCGAGACGCTGGCGGGCGAGATCTGGGGCCCGGCGCCTTTGGCGCCGACCGGGCGCAAGGTCGGGCGGGGCAAGCTCTATCCGAGCTTGGCCGACGCATTGGCGGGGGAGGGCGTCGCTGCGGACTTCCGCTTCGAGGGCGCGGCCGACGCTGAACTGCTGGCGCTGCATCGGCGCACGCGCGAGGCCGACATCTATTTCGTCTCCAACCAGAAGGACCGCGCTGAGCAGGTTTCGGCAGCGTTCCGGGTCGCCGGCCGCGCCCCCGAGATTTGGCGGGCCGTCGACGGCTCCACCGAGCCGCTTGGCTATGCGGCCGAAGGCGGGCTGACCAAGGTCGCGCTGCGGCTCGAACCCTACGAGGCGCTGTTCGTGGTGTTCCGCAAATCGACGCGTCAGCAGGCCTGGCAGGCGCCGGATCGGCGGACCTCGGTGGCGGCGAGCGTCGAAGGGCCCTGGAGCGTAAGCTTCGGGCCGGGGCTGGCCGCGCCGGCGCCGGCGACCTTCGAGGCGCTGACCTCGTGGGCGGAATCGAGCGATCCGCTAGTCCGCTACTACTCCGGCTCGGCCACCTATCGCGCCAGCGTGACGGTCGAGGGACCGGCGCGCGGCGAGCGCTGGCTGCTCGACCTGGGCCAAGTGCACGAGTTGGCCGCTGTCGAGGTCAACGGCAAGCCGGTCGGTACGGCCTGGCACGCGCCTTACCGGCTCGACGTCACCGACGCCCTGAGGGCCGGCCGTAACGAGATCGCCGTGCGGGTCGTGAACCTGTGGCCGAACCGGCTGATCGGCGACAAGCAGCCGGGCGCCAAGCCGGTGACCTTTGCGCCGATGTCGACCTATGGCGCGCAATCGCCGCTGCTGCCTTCGGGCTTGCTGGGGCCGGTGAAGCTGCTGGTTTCGCGGGAAACCGCGAAGTGATCACAAGCAAGCGGGGCGGCGGACTGCCCGGTCGGGCGTCCAGCCGCTGCGCGAGGGGCGGCACGATCCCTTACGTATAAGGGAATGTAGCGAGGTCGACGCGGGCGGCTCGCAGGCGGCGGTCCGACAGCGACGGCACGAAACGAAATGATCGAAAATGATCGCAATAGTTATAACTTGCCCAAAGCTGCGCGCTGACATAAAGATTCACGAAAGAACGTAAGAACAAATTCCTGGGGGGATTCCATGGGCCATCGTTCCAATCGCGCTGTTCAATTGCTTGGCGGCGCTGCGCTGAGCGCGATCCTCGCCGCGCTGGCGTCACCCGTGCTGGCGCAGGGCGCTGACGCCGAGACGGTCGAGGAAGTCGTCGTTACCGGGACGATGATCCGGGGCGTCGCACCGGTCGGCACCAACGTCATCGGCGTCAACGAAGAGCAGATCCAGAAGCTGGGCGCGGTCAGCACCCAGCAGGTGCTGGCGCAGATCCCGGCCATCAGCAGCCAGTTCAACCGTACGCCGGCGACCGTCGCCAGCATCGGGGCGACGACCCAGCGTCCGAACATCCGCAACCTCGGCGGGGCCGGCGGCAACACCACCCTCGTTCTGATCGACGGGCGCAACGTGGTCGGCGCCGGCATCCTGATGACCACGCCCGACTCCAGCATCCTGCCCCCGAGCGTGCTGCAGCGGGTCGAGGTGATGGCCGACGGCGGCTCGTCGCTCTACGGCGCGGACGCGGTGGGCGGCATCATCAACTTCATCACCAAGCGCAAGGCCGACGGCATCGAGGTTTCCGGCCACTACGGCGTGGCCGATCCGGGCTACTGGGCCGGCGACCTGAACCTGACGGCGGGCACGAGTTGGACCGGCGGCTCGGCCTACGTCGCAGCGTCGTATCGCGAGAACAGCAACCTCACCGCCTCAAAGCGCAACTATCCGCGCCAGGACCTTCGCCCGCAGGGGGGCGACGACTTCCGCGTGACCAACTGCGCTGCGCCGAACGTGACGGTCGGCGCGGCGACCTTCGCCGCGCCAGGCTTCGCGGCCGGCTCGCTGAACCGCTGCGACACGTCGCTGTTCGACGACATCGTGCCGGAAGAGCGCCAGTGGGGGCTGTTCGGCTCGTTCAGCCAGGAGCTCTCCGACAGCCTGAGCTTCCACGGCACGGCCTATTGGAGCGAGCGCAAGACCACCCAGGCCAACGCCCAGCTGACGGCGTCGGGCGTGGTGGTGCCGCAGACCAATCCGTTCTTCGTGCGCCTGGCGCCCGGGACCAGCGAGACGCTGGCCTTCAGCTTCTCGCCGGTGCTCGGCGATTATGCCTATTCGAACGCTTCCCTGAAGCAGTGGGGCGTGACGCCCGAGGTCACCGCCAAGTTGGGCGGCGACTGGCAGCTGAAGGCCATGTTCAACTACGGTCACAGCGAGACCCAGGCCTTCTCGCCGCTGGTGAACCCGGTGGCGCTGGCCTTGGCCGCGGCCGGGACGACGACCACGACGGCGCTCAACCCGTTCAATCTCTCGCAGACCAATCCGGCGGTGATCAGCGCGATCACGAACTACGGCAAGGACGCGCGGGCGGTGCAGACGCTGACCGACGTGCGGGCCATCGCCGACGGCCCGCTGTTCGCCCTGCCGGGCGGCGACGTCCGCATGGCCGTGGGAGCCGAGCACCAGATCCAGACCTCGCGCGCCAGCAGCGTCGACGGGCCGCGCGGCGCGTTCGGCGACCTGACCATCAAGGACGCCGAACGCAACGTGACCTCGGTGTTCGCCCAGGTGGTGGTGCCGGTGATCGGCGCGGATAACGCCCTGCCGCTGGTTCAGGCGTTCACGCTCGACGCCTCGATCCGTTACGACGACTACAGCGACTTCGGCGACACCACGAACCCGAAGGTCGGCTTCACCTGGGAGGTCGGCGCGGGCTTCAGCGTCCGCGGCAACTACGGCACCGCCTTCAACGCCCCGAGCCTGGCCGACACCACGGGCGCCGTCGACAGCCGCGCCCAGGTTCTGGCGGTCAGCCCGATCCGCGCGCCGACCTCGCCGATCACCGACCTGTTCCGGCCGACCATCGTGCTGGCCGGCGGCAATCCGGACCTGAAGCCGCAGACCGCCGACACCTGGTCGGTCGGCGTCGACTGGAAGCCGGAGTTCTTCCCGCTGCTCCAGGCCGGCCTGACCTACTGGAACGTGGAGCTTGAGGACGCCATCACGGTGGTGCCGCCGGGCTTCCCGGGCTCGCTGTTCACCGTGCCGGCGTTCCAGAAGTTCATCACCATCAACCCGACCCTGGCCCAGGCCCAGGCGGCGACGGCGGGCCTGTTCATCGACGGCGCGCCGAGCGTCGCGGCCCTCTACTCGCCGTTCTCCAGCCCGTACGCGATCATCGACGCGCGACGGAAGAACGTCGGCTCGCTCTACGTCTCGGGCCTGGATTTCTACGTCAACTACGCCCAGCCGGTCTCGTTCGGCACGGTGTTCGCCAGCGTCAGCGGGACCTACACCCTGAACCGCGAGAGCGAGGCCTACGACGGCGCGCCGAAGACCGACCTGCTGGACGCCAATGTCAGCCGGCTGCAGCTCGGCGCCACCCTCGGCGCGACCTGGGACAAGCTGACGGCTTCGGCGACGGTCAATCACAGCGAGGGTTACGACGTCACGGGCGCTGGGACCCAGACCCGCACCGACTCCTTCTCGCCCGTGAACCTGGCCTTCGTCTACGACTTCGGCGGCGAGACCTGGGATCGGGACCTGACCCTGACGCTGAACATCGACAACGTGTTCGACGAAGAGGTCCCGTTCCTGAACATCAGCCCGGGCATCGGCGCGCCGGTGAACGGCTCGACCCTGGGCCGGTTCGTGAACCTGGGCGTGCGCAAGCGCTTCTAGGCCGCCCGCCGCCTGAGGAGAGACTGCGAGCGCCCTTCCTGCCGACCCGCGGGGAGGGCGCGACGTTCGACAGAGCAGGGAAGACACATGGGCTCCGACCACACGTCCGCCGCGTCTGGCGCGTTCGCCGCGACCGAGACGCGCGAGGACTGGAAGAACACCATCCTGGCGGGGCTGGCGAACTACATCGACGCCGGTTCGATCGTGGCCGGCTCGGCGGCGCTGGCGCTCTGGGCGAGCGCCTACGGGCTCAGCACCACCTTCATCGGCCTGCTCGGCGCGTTCAGCGCCAATGCGATCTCGGCCGGCGTCGGGGCGCTGATCGGCGGGCGGCTCTGCGACCGGTTCGGCCGCAAGCGCATCTACCAGTACGACATGCTGTTCTACGCCTTCGGCATGCTGTGGCTGGTGTTCGCCACCGCGCCCTGGATGATCGTGGTCGGCTTCGTGTTGGTCGGGCTGGCGGTCGGCGCCGACATTCCCGCCTCGTGGTCGCTGATCGCCGAGCAGGCGCCCAAGGGCAAGCGCGGCAAGCATAGCGGCGTGGCCCAGGTGCTCTGGTACCTCGGACCGGTCGTGGTGATGGTGATGTTCTTCGTGCTCGCACCGCTCGGCCTGCTGGGCGCGCGGATCGTGTTCGCCCATCTGGCGATCCTGGCGCTGGTGCTGACCTTGTTGCGTTCGCGGATGAAGGAGTCCGAACGCTGGACCCAGGCCCAGGAGGAAGCCAAGCGCGCCAAGCTGGCCGGCGAGGCGTCGGCCGACGTCTCGCCGTGGCGCGAACTCATTCAGCCCAAGAACCTCAAGGCCATGGCGTTCCTGATCGGCATGTACGGCATGTGGAACCTGTGGGCCGGCACCAACGGCTTCTTCTTCCCCTACATCCTGAGCACGGTCGGCAATCAGACCCAGGCGGTCAGCGTGGCGGTGCAGGCCCTGAACTTCGGGCTCGGCATCGTCTCGATCATCTTCATCTTCATGAAGTTCGCCGACCGGGTGAACCAGCGGTTGTTGTTTGCGATCTCGGCGCTGATGCAGGTCGTCGCCATGGCGCTGCTGGCGATCTTCCCACTGACCTTGCCGGTGGCGCTGCTGCACGTGGTGCTGGGCGGGATCGCGGTGGGGTTCGGCGCGCAGTCGTTCTTCCAACTCTGGAGTTCGGAGCTCTTCCCGACGAGGATCCGCAGCACCGCGCAGGGGGTGACCTTCGCCGTCGTGCGGTTCGGGCTGGGGATCTGGAGCTTCTTCGTCCCGGCGCTGACGGCGACCGGCTTCCACACCCTGGCCTGGATCCTGACCGGCTTCCTGGCGGCCAGCGGCCTGATCGGGACCATCTGGGCGCCGCGCAACGAGGGCAAGTCGCTGGAGGAGATCGAGGCCGAACGCGCCGCCTGATCGGCGACCTTCACGCTTGCCGCCTTGGCCCGGGGCCCAGCTTCCTCTAGGGCTTGAGGTCAAAGAACAGGCGAAACAGGGAGGAGCGCCATGATCAAGACCCGCATTACCGAGATGTTCGGCGTCGAGACGCCGCTAATCATGGGCGGCATGACCGGCGTGGGCTATGCGCCGCTGGTGGCCGCCGTGGCCAACGCCGGGGCGCTGGGCTTCATCACCGCGCACCACTCGCCGACCGCCGAGGCGCTGTGGGAAGAGATCAAGCGCTGCAAGGAACTGACCGACAAGCCGTTCGGGATCAACCTGACCCTGCTGCCGTCGCTCAACCCGATCCCCTATGACGAGTATCGGCACGCGATCATCGAGTCGGGCATCAAGATCGTCGAGACCGCCGGCCGCAATCCGACCGATCACCTGCCGGCCTTCAAGGAAGCGGGCGTGAAGGTGATCCACAAGTGCACCTCGGTTCGTCACGCCGTCACCGCCGCCAAGCATGGCGTCGACGTGATCTCGATCGACGGCTTCGAGTGCGCCGGCCACCCGGGCGAGGACGACGTCGGTCTGGTGGTGCTGCTGCCGGCGACGGTCGATGCGGTCGACATTCCGGTTATCGCCTCGGGCGGCATGGCCGACGGCCGCAGCCTGGTGGCGGCGCTGGCGCTGGGCGCCGAGGGCGTCAACATGGGCACGCGCTTCATGGCCACCCAAGAGTGCGCGATCCATGAGAACGTGAAGAAGAAGATTGTCGAGAACACCGAGCGCGACACGCTGCTGACCAACCGCACGCTGCGCAACACCAGCCGGGTGGCGCGCAACGCGGTGTCTGAGGAGGTCGTGCGCATTCAGCAGGACCCGACCAAGACCATCGAGGACGTGCGCCACCTGGTGGCCGGGGTTCGCGGCCGGACCAACGTCATGGGCAAGGGCGACACCGACGACGGCATCTGGACCGTCGGTCAGAGCCAGGGCCTGATCCACGACATCCCGACCGTCGCCGAAATGGTGCGAAACATCATGGGCCAAGCCGAACAGGTGCTCGAGCGCAGCGCCCGCCGGCTGCAGACCGCCTAGGAGAGCCCGGGGCCCGCGTGCGCGGGCCCCGGCGTCCCGGCCGACGCCGCTTAATTCCCACTATTTTTATATACTTTAATTCGAAGACCTCATAGATGGGCGCTCACGGGCGGCTCGAGCCGCGCCAACCCACCGTGGTGCTGAAGCTATGAGCGAACACGACGTCCTCTCCGATCCCGCGCTCGACCAGCTGTTCCGCAGCGCCAGGTCGGCCAACGCCTGGACGCCGCAGCCGGTGTCGGAGGCGCTGCTCCGCGGGCTCTACGACGTAGCCAAGCTTGGTCCGACCTCGGCCAACGTCTCGCCGGCCCGGTTTGTGTTCCTGACCAGCGCCGCAGCGAAGGCGCGGCTGGCGCCGCATCTGTCCAGCGCCAACCGGACCAAGTCGCTGGCCGCGCCGGTCACCGCGATCATCGGTTACGACCTGAACTTCGCCGAGAAGATCCCTGAGCTGTTTCCGCACAATCCCGGCGCCAAGGCGTGGTTCGCCGATCCCGAGCTCGCGGCGATCACGGCGCTGCGTAACGGCACGCTGCAGGGCGCCTATCTGATGCTCGCCGCCCGCGCGCTCGGACTGGACTGCGGGCCGATGTCGGGCTTCGACCATGCCGGCGTCGACGCCGAGTTCTTCGCCGGGACCACGGTGGTCAGCAACTTCGTCTGCAACCTCGGCTATGCGGACAAGAGCGGCGCCTTCGAACGGCTGCCGAGGCTGTCGTTCGAGGACGCCTGCCGGGTCGAATAGCTCAGGCGGTCACCGTCACCTTGAGGAAGGTGGCCGGGATCTCCGTACGTCCCGCGTCGCCGCGGTTCTGGCTTTCGAACAGGGCCGAGAGCTCGGACTGCAGCTGCGCCTCGCGGCCGTCGTCCTTGGCGGCGGCGAAGGCGTTCATGGTCGGTCCGTAATAGTCGCGGAACACGGCCAGGAAGCTGTCGGGCGAACCCGCATGGCGGAAGGTGTAGGTCGCTCGCTCGCACTGGATGCGGTCGGCGGGGACGCCGGCCTGGCCGAAGCGTTCGCGGACGTTGTCCTCCAGTCCCCAGGTGACGGGGCTGATGAAGCCCTCCGGCGGCGGCGGGGTGTAGGCCGCGCTGGTCTGCAGGATCTTGGCGATCAGGGTCGGGTCGCCGGGGATCCAGTTGCCCATGACGATGCGGCCGCCCGGACGGGCGACGCGCACCATCTCGCGGGCGACGTCGAAGGGGCGCGGCGCGAACATCGCCCCGAACATACTGACCACCAGGTCGAAGCTGTCGTCGGCGATCGCTTCGAGATTGGAGGCGTCGCCCTCCTCGAAGCGAAGGTTGGACAGGCCGGCGGCCTTGGCCCGCTCGCGGCCGGCCGCCACTAGGTTGGAGGCGATGTCGACGCCGAGCACGTTGGCGCCGCGCTGGGCCGAGGGCAGGGCGGTGGTGCCGTCGCCGCAGCCGAGGTCGAGGACGTCCATCCCCGCCTTGACGTCCAGGCCGGCGATCACCTCATCGCCGCTCTCGCGCATGGTGGAGGCCAGGCGCGTGAAGTCGCCCTTTTCCCACAGAGCCTTGTTTGCGTTCATCTTGCGATGCTCCGAGATAACATCGTTCTCGATACTATCTTCGAAGGGCGGGCGCCATCAGGCGTCCACCGCAGGGCTGCTCAGCGCAGGACCGTGCCGATGAAGTTGTCGATGAAGCGCGCGACGGCGGCGTCCACCTGCGGTCGGGGCGGCATTTCGGTCGAGGTCGTGAAGTGCTCGCGGCGGATCAGGGTGAGGCCGGCGGCGAACATCCGCGCGGTCTCGCGCGGATCCGGGGCGATCAGGCCGTGCGCCTGCGCGAAGTGGGCGCAGTAGTCGGCGAGCAGTTGGATCTCCTCGCGATAGAGGGCGTCGTTGAACCGCTGCTGGCCGGGACCGCCGGGGCCCTCCTTGCTGATCATCGCCATGTAGCGATGCTCGCGCGGGTCGATCCAGCGATCGACCAGATGCTTGCCGCAGAGCCGGAAGAACGCGGCCGGGTTGTCGGCCAGGGCGCGATATTCGGGGCTCTTCAGGCGCTGGACGAATTCGGCAGGGCCCCACTGGGCGACCAGGGCGTTGTAGAGGTCGTCCTTGCCGGCGAAGTGGTTGTAGAGGCTGCTCTCACGCAGGCCGGCGGCGCGGGCCAGCATCCGCATCGAGGTCCCGGCGAAGCCATGCTGAGCAAACAGCTCCAGCGCGGCGTCCATGATCCGCCGCCGGGTCGTGCCTTCCTCGGCTCTGTCCATCACCTGCATGGCCCGGTCGTACGCTGAAACCGCCCCGCTCAACAATCGCCCTTGTGACACGAACGAACGTTCGTTACGAGTGGCGAACGATTGTTCGCAGACCGGCGCGCGAGCCGCCGGCGCAAGCTTCAGGGAGGAACCATGAGCCGGGTATTCGGGAAGGTCTGTCAGAACGGCTATGTCGTGCGCGACATCGAGGCGGCGATGAAGCACTGGATCGACGTCATGGGCGTCGGTCCCTGGTTCTACATCGAGGACGTCAAGACCGACTGGTTCAAGCACCGCGGCGTCGACTCCGACGTGAAGATGTCGATCGCGCTGGCGAACTCCGGCGACCTGCAGATCGAGCTGATCCAGCAGCGCAACGATGCGCCGTCGATGTACAAGGAGTTCCTGGACGCCGGGCTCGAGGGCCTGCAGCACATGTCCTATTGGACACACGACTATCAGGGCCTCTACGACAAGGCGCTGGCGCTGGGTTATGTCGTCGGCCACGAGGGCGCGATCGGCGGCGAGAAGGGCCGGTTCGCCTATTTCGACACCCAGGCGCACCCGGGCACGATCGTCGAGATTTCCGACATCAGCGGCGCCAAGGGGCGGACCTTCGAGCATATCCGTAAGGTCGCCGAGGGCTGGGACGCCTCCGACCCGATCAGGACGTTCAAGTGACGGGCATGATGCGCGCGTTGCTGCCGAGCCCTGAGGGGCCGCAGCTCGCGACAGTGAGCCGGCCGAGGCCGGGGCCGGGCCAGGTGCTGGTGCGGGTCCGCGCCGCGCCGCTGAACCGGGCCGACCTGGCGATGCTGCGCGGCGCCTCGCACGGCAGCGTCGGCGGCAAGGGAACGCCGCTCGGCCTGGAGTGGGCTGGAGAGATCGCTGAACTGGGCGAGGGCGTCGCCGGTTGGAACATCGGCGACCGCGTCATGGGCGCGGGCGGCGGCGCATTCGCCGACTACACGCTGGGCCACTCGGCGTTGATCCATGCGATCCCCGACGGGCTGAACTACGCGCAGGCGGCGACCATGCCGGTGGCGATCCAGACCATGCACGACGCCATCGCCACCCACGGCGCGCTTCAGGCCGGGCAATCGGTGCTGATCTTGGGCGCGACGTCCGGGGTCGGGCTGATGGGCCTGCAGATCGCGCGCGAGCTTGGTGCGGGGCTGGTGATCGGCACGTCGAGCTCGCCGGACAAGGCCGCGCGTCTGCCGGAGTTCGGGGCCGGGCTGGTGGTCTCAACCAATAGTGAGAGCTGGTTCGAGGAGGTGCTGGCGGCGACCGACGGCAAGGGCGTCGACTTGGTCGTCGACATGCTGGCCGGACCGCTGATCAACGCCACGATGCGGGCGACGAAGATCGGCGGCCGGATCGTCAATGTCGGGCGCATGGCCGGCGAGCGTGGCGAGGTCGACTTCGACCTCCATTCGATGCGACGCATCACCTATGTCGGCGTCACCTTCCGCACGCGCAGCGGACGCGAGGTGATCGAGCTGGTCGCCCGAGCGCGGGCCGATCTGGCCGGCGCCATGGCCGCGGGGCGGCTGACCATCGCGGTCGATGCGAGCTTCGACCTGGCCGACGCGTCGGCCGCCTTCGCGAAGATGTCGGCCAACCGGCACTTCGGAAAAATCGTCCTGACAACCGCGCCAGAGGGGCTGCGATGAACTATCCCGATCTCGAAAACCTGTCGCCCGAGCTCAAGGAGATCCTGGCCGGCAAGCGCGAGGCCAACGTCTACAAGATGCTGATGCACACGCCGAACATGGCCCCGGGCTTCACCGCCCTGGCCGACGCGGCGATGTGGAGCAAGAAGTGGCCGGCGACGTGGCGCGAACTGGCGATCGTGCGGGTCGGGCGGCTCTACAGCTCGGCGTATGAGGTCCACCAGCACGAGCAGATCGGCCGGCTGATGGGTCTGAGCGATCCGCAGCTGGCGGCCTGCGCCCTTGGGGCTGATCAGGCGGTGCTGTCCGGCGACGAGCAGACCATCCTGCGGCTGACCGACGCCCTGGTCGAGCGCCACACCCTGAGCGCGGACGAGCGCGAGGAGGGGCTGAAGCTTCTGGGCGCCAATGGGTTCGCCGACTTCGTGATGACCGTCGGCTTCTACCAGCTGGTCAGCAACTTCCTGAATGTGTTCGAGGTCGAGATCGAGCCGCACGACCTGTTCCCCAAGCCCGATGGTAGCAAGAAGCAGGGGGCGGGCGCGTGAGCGGCTTGACCGGAAAGGTCGCCGTCGTCACGGGCGGCGGCACAGGCATCGGCCGAGCGATCAGCCTGCGGTTGGCGGGCGACGGCGCCGATGTGGTCGTGGTCTCCAACGTCGCCGAGCAGGCTCAGGCGGTGGCCGCCGAGGTCGGCGCCCTCGGCCGCAGGGGCGTGGCGCGCGTGGTGGACGTCACCAACGTCGCCGCCGTCGCCGCGCTGGCGGCCGGCGTCGAGGCCGAGTTCGGCAAGGCTGACATCCTGGTCACCAGTGCCGGCGTGATGGGTGCGCGGACATTGCTGGTCGACACCCCGGCCGAGGAATGGCGCAAGACCATGGAGGTCAACCTCAACGCGGGCTTTTACTGCATCAAGGCGTTCCTGCCGGGGATGCTGGCCCGCGACAGCGGCCGGATCATCACCATCTCGTCGATCTCGGGGAAGCTGCCGGCGGCGATGAACAGCGACTACGCCGCCTCCAAGCATGGGGTGATCGGCCTGACCAAGGCGCTGGCGCTGGAACTCGGCATCCTGGGCAAGAACGGCGTCACCGCCAACGCCCTGTGCCCCGGAACGACCGACACCCCGATGATGGACCAGATCGCCGATCACATGGTCCCTAAGGGCCGGCTGACGCGCGAGGAGTTCATGCAGAAGGCGGTGACCTCCAAGAGCATCCAGCGGCGGTTGCTGGATCCTGAGGAGATCGCCGCGATGGCCGGGTTCCTGGCCTCGGACCAAGCGCGCGGGATCACCGGGCAGGCGATCAATGTCTGCGGCGGCGCGGTGCTGTTCTGAATGCAGAAGGGCCGGCTCATCCCTGAACCGGCCCACCCGCCTAGTCGGCGTAGAGGTTGTCGAAGCGTCCGACCTTGCAGCTGTAGCCCTCGGGCGGGGCGGTCAGCTTGAACTTGGCGGGGTCGGCCCCCTTGGGGTGCGAGGCCAGGGTCTTCAGGGCCCAGAGGTTAAAGGCCTGAGTGTTCACCTGCGGCCACATGTGACCGTGGTCGGCGGTGCAGGCGACGTGCACCACGTTTGCCTTGGAGGC
This sequence comes from Phenylobacterium sp. GW823-FHT02A09, assembly GCF_058797775.1. Taxonomy (NCBI): domain Bacteria; kingdom Pseudomonadati; phylum Pseudomonadota; class Alphaproteobacteria; order Caulobacterales; family Caulobacteraceae; genus Phenylobacterium; species Phenylobacterium sp. GW823-FHT02A09. The sequence goes on from NZ_JBXAJZ010000004.1 coordinate 452,607, forward strand.
GAAGTAGTTCGAACCCGCCTGGGTGCTGGGCCGGTAGTCGGCGCAGAGCACCGAGCCGCAGTGCCAGATGTCCTTTTCGCCGCCCCAGACCGTGATCACGATCAGCGGCGAGAGGTCGTCCTTCAACGGGAACGGCCCCACGCGGCCCTGGTGGATCTTGGAAGGCGCGTCGATCACCGACTGGCGGGCGGCGTCGAACGACAGCGGCGAGCCGTCGTCCTGGCTGACGTACCACTCGCCCGAGATCGGCATGCCGCCGGCCCAGAAGTCCGAGCGGAAGGTGAGGGCGCGGTTGGTCATGGTGCCGCCCGACGAGATGCCGCCGATGTAGAAGCGGCTGGCGTCGAGCGGGAACTTGGTCCCGACGCACTTGATCATCGCCTCGAAGAAGCTCGAGTCCGGGCCCTCGTCGTTCTTCCAGACGTCGCCGGCGGCGGTCGGAGCGCGGCCCTCGCGCCAGGGCATCCAGTTCCAGCCGTTCTTGCCGGGGCCGTTGCAGGCGCCGCCGCCGACGTTCGGGTCCTGGCCTGCGCACTCGCGGACCGGGCCGATGACGGTGAAGCCCTGGTCGGCCATCAGCGCGTTGGCGCCGCTGCGCGGGACGTTGAGGTTGGCGTAGGTCGACTCCACCGTGCCGGTCAGCGGCACCCAGACGGGTGCGGCCCCGCTGACGCCCTTGGCCGGGTGAACGTAGAAGGCGCGCTTCTCGCCCTTGTGCGGGAAGTCGACGTTGAGGCCTTCCTTGACCTGGTAGCCGTCGGGGCACTCCCAGGTGATCTTCGGCGCCGCCGCCTGCTGCTCGGGCGGCTTGGGTGCGGCGGCGCAGCTCGCGAGCGTGGCGGTGAGGGCCGCGGCGCCGAGCAGCTTGAGTTGGACATTCATCGGTGTTCCCCCGTCACTTTCCGTCGATCGAGAAGGCCATCAGCACGTTGCCGTCGGCCCCGGTCAGGTCGCGTCCGGCGCTGGCGCCCGAGCGGCCCGCATAGCCCGAGTGCACGTAGACCATGCCGCCGGCGATGGTCGGACCGGCGCCGTCCATGACGCCGCCATAGGCCTGGCGTCCGCCCAGCACCGCGATGGGCTGGGTACCGGTGTCATAGGACCAGACCACCTTGCCGCTCTTGGCGTCATAGGCGCGGAAGATCCCGTCATAGGCGCCGGCGAACACCAGGCCCGGCATCGCGGTCACGGCCTGGGAGACCGCGCCGTGGCACCAGCGGCCCTCCCAGCGGCACTTCGGGGCGGCGGGCGAGGGCGCGCTCCACAGCAGTTCGCCGTCGGTGATGCGCAGGGCGTAGACGCCTGGCTTGCCTTCGGGGCCGGCCAGCACGTCGGAGACTCCGACGAAGAGCCGCTGGCCGTCGCTGGCCATGCCGAACTCGATGCCGCCGAGCGCGCTGCCGGGGCCGATGCGGCGCTTCCAGACCACCTTGCCCTCGGCGGTCGGATCGAGGGCGTAGACGTGGCCGGACTTCTGGCCGACCAGCAGCAGTTGCTTGCCGCCGGACAGGTCCTGCAGGATCGGCGAGTTGCCGATCGAGAAGTCGGGACCGAGGTTCTTGGGGCAGTTGGCCGCCAGCTCCTTGCGGCCGTAGCCTTCCCAGCAGCCGTTGATGAAGTTGTCGTTGGCGAGCAGCTGGTGCATCCAGCGGACCTGGCCGGTGGCGATGTCCATCGCCATCACCGCGTCCGATCCGTCGTAGGGTACATCGGTGTAGGAGTTGGAGGTGCCGACGTAGACGAGGCCGCGCTTGGCGTCGATGGTCGGAGCCGACCAGATGGCGCCGCCGGACGGGCCCCACATGGGGCGTCCCAGGCGGTTGGTCGCGAAGACCTTGGGCTCGACCGGGGTGGTGTAGGTTTTCCAGAGCACCTTGCCGCTGACGACGTCGAGCGCGACCAGCGAGCCGCGGAACTTGCAGCACTCCCAGCCGTCGTACTCGGCGAAGGCCTCGACGCCCGAGGAGATCGGCACGAACAGCTTGCCGTCGTGGACGGTCGGCGCGCCGGTCATCTGCAGGCCGGCGGAGTCGTCGATCTTGGTTTTCCAGAGCTGCTTGCCGGTCCGCGCGTCGAGCGCGACCGCCGCCTTCGTCCAGTCGGAGAAGAACAGCGCGTGGCTGGCCGGCGATCCGGCCGGCAGCGGGATGACGGTGACGCTGGACCGCGTGGCGGCCTCGGCCTCGTGGCGCCAGCGCACGCAGCCGGTCTTGGCGTCGAGCGCGTAGACCGCACCGGACATGCTGGTGGTGAACAGCCAGTCGCCGACGATGGTCGCCTGGCCGTTCTTGGCCCCCGGATAGTTGAAGGCCCACTTGAGCTTCAGGCGCGAGACGTCAGCGGCCTTCAGCCCGGGCTTCTCCTGATATCGGGCGTTGCGAGTGGTCGGGCTCCAGCCGTTCCAGCCGGCGGCGTTGAGCTTGATCGGCGGGGCGAGCGTCTCGCACTTCGGCGCGTCGAGCGGCATGCTGGCCGCGGACGGCCCCCAGATGGCGTTGGGATCGATGTCGCCGGCGACCGGGGGCAGTTTGGTCCCCGTGATGTAGGCGGCGATGGCGGCCTTCTCGGCGCCGGTCAGGCCCTCGGCCATCGGGGCCATGGCGCCGTTGGTCAGCGAAGCGATGATGAAGGAGGGCGGGTTCTTCGCCAGCACGTCGCGGGCCGGCGTGCGGTCGACGGCGTTGTCGTGGCAGGCGGCGCAGCGCTCCTGGTAGAGCGCTTCCCCGTCGGGCGGCGGGGCGATGTTGTCGGAGGCCTGGGCGGCGAGCGAGGCGCCGAGGACCAGGGCAAGCGCGGTCAGGGTCGCCGGAGCGATCGCCGCGCGGGCGCGCGACGGCAGACGCTGGATCATACGGAACTCATCAGCTTGAACGGCGAAGCGCCCGAACCGAACGGCCCGGGCGCCCGCAGGGCGATCAGAAGCGGTAGCGGAGTTGCAGGTTGTAGAAGCGGCCGCCGCCCAGGTTGTGGGTGATGGCGTAGTTCACGTTCGCCCCGCCGACGGCGATCGAGGTGTCGTAGATCTCGTCGGTCAGGTTGGTGACGCCCAGGACGACGTCGTACTGGTTGGTCGCCGCGCGCCAGGTCAGGTTGGTGTTGACCAGAGTGTAGCCCTTCACCTCGAACAGCGGGTTGTCGAAGACGCTCTGGTTGTACGAGCTCTGGTAGGCGACCGAGCCGCCCCAGATCAGCGAGCCGGGCTCGAATTCCCAGGTGTAGGTCCCCGACGCGCTGACCTTGTGGGTCGGCGAGCGCGGCATGGTGTTGCCGGCCAGGTCCTGCGGCGTGTTCAGCGGCAACGACGTGTTGGTGTTGTCGATCGCACAGCAGAATTCCTTGATCTCGCCATGCAGGTAGCTGTAGCCGCCCTGCAGCCAGAGCGAAGGGGTCGGGCGCCAGTCGCCCTCGATCTCCAGGCCGTAGAGCTCGGACTTGTCGATGTTGGTGTACTGGGCGAACGAGCCGCCGGTCAGCGAGTTGAAGGCCGTGATCGGCGCCTGGAAGTCGCGGTAGTCGTAGTAGAAGATCGCGCCGGAGACGCGCAGGTCCGGCGTGACGTCGTGCTTCACGCCCAGCTCGTAGCTGTAGAGCTTTTCCGGGTCGGTGGCGTTGTTGGCGGTGGCGTCGCCAAGGGTGAAGCCGCCCGCCTTATAGCCTTGCGCGAAGTTCGCGTAGACGAGCAGGTCGTCGCTCGGCTCGTACTCGACGCCGAGGCGGATCGTGTAGCCGTCCTGCTTCAGCTTCAGCAGCTTGCCCGCGTATTCAGGCGCGGCCCAGATGTCGCCAGCGACGGTCTGGGGCGTGGACTCGAAGGCCGCGCCGAAGGCCGGGTTCCAGTAGACGTAGCGGAACTGGGTGGTCGCTCGCTTGGAGTCGACCGTGTAGCGCAGGCCGCCGGTCAGCCGCCAGCTGTCGTCCAGATGCCAGGTCGCCTCACCGAAGGCGGCCGCCGACTGCTGACGCAGGATGTTGTGCTGCTGGTAGTAGGCGCGGTCGGGGTTGGCCAGGGCGGCCGGGTAGGGCGCGGTCCCGAACACCGGCGTCGCCAGCTGCGGCACGTCCGGCATCGCTTCCCAGTAGCGCTCGTTGTAGTCCGACTTGAGGAAGTAGGCGCCGACCGTCCATTCGAGCTTCTCGTGGTCGTTGCCGACCAGGCGCAGCTCGTGGGTGAAGTACTGGTTCCGGTTCAGATAGTTGGCGGTCATCAGCGTGCTGACCACCGTGCCGTCGGCGAGACCGGTGCCGGTCACCTGGCCCGGCTGCGAGCCGGCGACGTAAGACCCGCGCGAAGTGTTGTCGAAGTCGCTGTAGCCCTTTGATTTATATTGGGCGATGCCGCCGACGTAGTAGAGCGTCGCCGGGCCGAGGTTCCAGTCGGCGTTGAGGATGTGGACCTGGTTGCCGGTCAGCTTGTCGACGCCGCGGGTGTCGATGTTGATGTGGCGGGGCCGGTCGGACGGCGAGGCGATTTCGTACTGGTACGTCGGGTTTGGAGCCAGGGCTCCCATGAACCCGACGGTGTTGTAGCGGCCGGGTGCGGTCTCGGCGGGGGTGTTGTTGTAGCTGAAGGTCGTCGAGCGCAGCAGGAAGTGCAGGTCCTCGGTGACGTCTCCCTCGAGCTGGAACTCGGCGTAGAAGTTGTCGACGTCGTAGCCGGCCTTGTAGGGCGCGATGTTCTTCGAGGCGGAGTCGCCCTGGTTGATCGCCTGCACGCCGATCCGGGCGCGGTACCGGTCGTTGATCGGCCCGGCGATCGTCACGCCGACCGTGCTCCAGTTGTAGCGGCCGTAGCCGACCAGGGCCTCGCCCATGAAGCTCTCGGTCGGGCGGCGGCTCAGCAGGTTGGCGGCGCCGCCGATGGCGTCGCGGCCCCAGGCGGTGCCCTGCGGCCCGCGCAGGAACTGCACGTTGCCGCCGAACAGGGTGCTCTCGCCGACGGTGTTGAAGTCGACGTTGTAGAAGCCGTTCACGTAGTAGGCGATGGCGTTCTCTGACCCCAGCGCGGTGGTCAGGTTCTGGCGGCCGATGCCGCGCATGTTGACGCCGGTGTCGGAGATGTAGACGCCGGGCGTCAGGTTCACCATGTCGCGCACGGAGTTGGCGCCGATCAGGTTGCGCTCTTCGGCGCCGAAGGTGGTGACGGAGACTGGCGCGCTCTCGATCTCGGCCTCATGGCGCTGGGCGGTGACGACCAGCTCTTCGATCACATAGCCGCCGTCGCGGGCTTCCGACTGCGCGCTCGCCGCGTGCGGAATGAACGCCACGCCGATGGCGGTGGTGGCGAGCAAAAGCCGTTGCAGGTTCATGTTTCCCCCCGTCGCGGGCCGCGCGCGGCGGTCCCGTTGTCAATAGTGGCTGGGCGACTCGATGAACGCCGGTCGCCTTGAAAGTATGCATACTACAGACTCAAAAAAATGAGCATGACAATCCATCAAAGGAAAAATGATCCTACTTGCTGCTGAGTTTGTGTGGTCGTGATGCGTCCGCGCCGCACCCGTGCGGCGCGGCGCGGGGCAGGCTTACTCGTAGTTGGTCCGGCCGCCGGCGGTCATGCCGCCGTCCACCACCAGGTCGTGGCAGTTGATGTAGGCGCCCTCGTCGCTGGCCAGGAACAGCGCGGCCGTGGCGATGTCGTGCGGCAGGCCGGCGCGGCGCAGCGGCGTGGCCTTGGAGAGGTTGCGGGTCAGCTTGGCGAGCTTGGCGTCGCCGGCGCCGGCTTCCATCTTCGAGGCGACGGCCGAGCCGCCGAAGAAGATCGGCGTGGCGATCGCGCCCGGGGCGATGGAGTTGACGCTGATTCCGTACTGGCCGAGTTCCATGCCCGCCAGCTTGGTCGCCTGGACGACCGCAGCCTTGGCCATCGAGTAAAGGTAGCCGCCCATGTGGGTGCGGGCTGCGGCTACGCTGGAGTTGTTGATGATCGCGCCGCGCCCTTGCGCGCGCATAATCGGCGCGGCGTGCTTGATGCCGAACACCACGCTGCCGACCAGCAGGTCCATCGCGTAGCTGAAGTGTTCCGGCGTCACGGTTTCGACGTCGCCGTCGGTCGGGCCGCCGGCGTTGTTGAACAGGCAGTCGAGCCGCCCGTAGGTGTCGGCCGCGGTCTGGATCGCGCGGGCGATGTCGGCCTCGCGGCGGACGTCGGCCTGGACGAAGGTCGCGCCGAGGCGGGCGGCCATCTCCGCGCCCTTGTCAGCGTTGCGCGCAGCGATGACGACCTTCGCGCCCTCGGAGACGAACAACTCGACGCTGGCCTCGCCGATGCCGCTGGTGCCGCCGGTGATCACCGCGACCTTGCCGTGAAGTCTTCCTGTCATGCCGTTTCTCCTTGGGTGTGATGAGCGGCTTTTGTCGCGGCGCTTTGTCCAATCCAAGCAGTTTTGAAGAATTGCCACTTTTCAGTTGGCATATATCGTGGCTATCAATCGGCAAATTTGAACGCGCAGTAGGATTTGCATGTCGACCGCTGAGATTCTCGATCGTGACTTTGGCGCCCTGGCCGACGTGATCCGCGCCCAGGCGGCGGAGCTGGGCGGCAAGGCCGCGCTGGTGGACGCGAAACGGACGATCTCCTACGCCGAGCTGGACGCGCTGATGGACCGCATCGCCGTGGCGCTGCAGCGCGACGGGGTCGGCAAGGCCGACGTGGCGGCGATCTGCGCGACGACCAGCGCCGAGTACGGGGCGAGCTTCTTCGGGATCCTGCGGGCCGGGGCGATCGTGGCGCCGCTGGCGCCGTCCTCGACGCCCGAGAGCCTGGTGATGATGCTCAATGACTCAGGCGCGAAGGTGTTCTTCCTCGACGCCGGGGTTTCGAAGCAACTCGAGGGCGTCGCCGACCAGATCAGCGCCAAGCGCGTGGCGCTGGACGGTTCGGACGTCGGCGTGGCGTTCGAGGCCTGGCTGGCGCCGGCGGGCGCCAAGCCCGAACCCGTCGAGGTCGATCCCGACCAAGGCTTCAACATCATCTACTCGTCGGGCACGACCGGCGCGCCGAAGGGCATCGTCCAGCCGCACCGCATGCGCTGGGGCCAGATCCGCCGCGGGGTCTATCCGGCGCAGTCGGTGACGATGATCTCGACGCCGCTCTACTCGAACACGACGCTGGTCTCGTACCTGCCGACGATCTCCAATGGCGGCACGGCGGTGCTGATGCCGAAGTTCGACGCCGAGCAGTTCCTGAAGCTGTCGCAGCAGCACCGCGCCACCCACGCCATGCTGGTGCCGGTGCAGTACCGCCGGCTGATGGAGCGGCCGGACTTCGACAGCTACGACCTGTCGTCCTACGTGATGAAGTTCTCGACCTCCGCGCCGTTCTCGCCGGAGATCAAGGCCGACGTGCTCAAGCGCTGGCCGGGCGGGCTGATCGAGTACTACGGCATGACCGAGGGCGGCGGCTCCTGCGGCCTGCTGGCCCACGAGCATCCGGACAAGCTGCACACGGTCGGCCGGCCGCTGCCGGGCCACGACATCCGGCTGATCGGCGAGGACGGGGTGGAGGTGCCGCAAGGCGAGATCGGCGAGGTCGTCGGCCGCTCGGGCGCGATGATGGTCGGCTACCACAACCAGCCGGGCAAGACGTCCGAGGCCGAGTGGTACAGCCCCGAGGGCCTGCGCTACATCCGCACCGGCGACGTCGGCCGGTTCGACGAGGACGGCTTCCTGACGCTCATGGACCGCAAGAAGGACATGATCATCTCGGGCGGCTTCAACATCTATCCCAGCGACCTCGAGGCCGAGATCGTGCTGCACGAGGCGGTGCTGGAAGCCGCCGTGGTCGGGGTGCTCTCCGACAAGTGGGGCGAGACGCCCGTCGCCTTCGTGGCGCTGAAGCCCGGCCAGACCGTCGAGGCCGAGACCTTGCGCGAGTGGGTCAACGCCAAGCTCGGCAAGACCCAGCGGCTCGCCGACCTGGTCTTCCTCGACAACCTGCCGCGCAGCCACATCGGCAAGGTGCTCAAGCGCGAACTGCGCGACGACTACAAGGGAAAGGCGCTTGGTTGAGCCGGCGTCCGACTGCATCTAATACGGAGCACGGCCGCACCGAGACCCCGACCCGAATGACCCGACGCACGAGCGAGCGTTTCGAGCGCCGCAAGAAAGACATCGTGGCCTCCGCGGTGCAGGCGCTGAACCGCAAGGGCGTGCGGGGGATGACGCTGGCCGACGTGGCGGCCCAGCTCGGCATCGTCCCGACCGGGGTCATCTACTACTTCAAGAACAAGGAAGAGCTGGCCGAGGCCTGCTTCCTGCTGGCGGTCGCGCGCTACGAAGGCTTCGTCGAGCAGGCGGTGGCGGCAGAGACGGCGCGCGAGCGGATCGCGGCGTTCAACCGCGCCTATTTCGACTTCCGCCATGCCGAGGCGTTGGGCGAGGCCGAGCATGTCGCGGTGTTCAACGACGTACGGGCGCTGAACCGCGAGGCGGTCAACGTCGCCTATGTCGACATGTTCCGGCAGATCCGCTCGCTGTTCGACGGGGCGGGGGCCGAGGGGCTGACGCGGCTTGAGCGCAATGCGCGCACCCACCTGCTGCTCTCCGAGGCCTTCTGGGAGGTGGTCTGGCTGAGCAAGCTGGAGCCGGAGGACTACGAGCGGGCGGCCGATCGGACGCAGTCGCTGCTGCTGGACGGTCTGATGCCGGGCGGCGCGCGCTGGGATCCGCTGCCGCTGCCGGATCTGATCTCGGACGACGAGGCGGACGCCGGCGAGCAGTTCCTGCGCGCGGCGACGCAGCTGATCAACGAGGAGGGCTATCTGGGCGCCTCGGTCGACAAGATCTCGGCGCGGCTGAACTTGACCAAGGGCGCCTTCTACTATCACCACGAGACCAAGGACGAGCTGGTGGTGGCGTGTTTCGAGCGCACCTTCCAGATCATGCGCCGGGCGATCCGTCAGGCCGAGCGGGTCTCGGCCAACGGGCTGCAGGCGCTGATGACCGCCGCGGCGGCCCTGGTCGAGTGTCAGTTGTCGGGGACCTCGCCGCTGCTGCGCACCTCGGCGCTGACCACCGCGCCGGTGTCGATCCAGCCGCAGCTGCACGCCAAGTTCGACGGGGTGTCGGACCGCTTCGCGGCCCTGCTGTCGGACGGCATCGCCGACGGTTCGGTGCGCCCGGTGGATGTGAACATCACGGCCCAGATGCTGACGGCGATGATCAACGCCGCTGCCGAACTGCACTTCTGGACGCCGGGCCTGCAGCGCGGCCAGGAAGTCGATCTCTATGTGCGCCCGTTCTTCGAGGGGCTGCTGACCCCCGGCGCGGCCTGACAAAGAAAAGGGGCCGCGCATGGCGACCCCTTTCAAGGTGCGGACGGCCGGTGCGGGGATCAGGATGCGACCCGCCGCCGACCGTCCGGGGAGGCCCTAGAAGATTTCAAACAGGCCTGCGGCGCCCATGCCCCCGCCGACGCACATGGTCACGACGCCGTACTTGGCGCCGCGGCGCTTGCCTTCGATCAGCACGTGGCCGGTCGAGCGGGCGCCGGTCATGCCGTAGGGGTGGCCGATCGAGATCGCGCCGCCGGAGACGTTCAGGCGATCGTTCGGGATGCCGAGGGTGTCGCGGCAGTAGAGGACCTGGCTGGCGAAGGCCTCGTTCAGCTCCCAGATGCCGACGTCGTCGACGGTCAGGCCGGCCTGCTTCAGCAGCTTGGGCACCGCGAACACCGGGCCGATGCCCATCTCCTCGGGCGCGCAGCCGGCGACCGCCATGCCGCGGTAGGCGCCGAGCGCCTTCAGTCCGCGGCGTTCGGCCTCCTTGGCTTCCATCAGCACGACGGCCGCGGCGCCGTCCGACAGCTGGCTGGCGTTGCCGGCGGTGACGTACTTGCCTTCCTTGACGAAGGGGCCGCCCTTGAAGACCGGCTGCAGCTTCTGCAGGTCCTCGAGCGTGGTCTGCGGGCGGTTGCCCTCGTCGGCGGAGAGGGTGATCTCGCGCTTGGACTGCTCGCCGGTGGCCTTGTCGACCACGATCATGGTGGTGGTGATGGCCGCGATCTCGGCGTCCATGCGGCCTTCGGCCTGGGCCTGGGCGGTGCGCTGCTGCGATTGCAGGCCGTACTCGTCCTGGGCCTGGCGGCTGACGCCGTAGCGCTCGGCGACCAGCTCGGCGGTCTCCAGCATCGGCACGTAGAGGCCGGGCGTGGAGCGCACCAGCTCGGGGTCGCCTGAGCGGTAGTTGTTCATGTGCTGGTTCTGGACCAGCGAGATCGACTCGACGCCGCCGCCGACCGTCACCGTCATGCCGTCGACGATGATCTGCTTGGCCGCCGTGGCGATGGCCATCAGGCCCGACGAGCATTGGCGGTCGATGGTCTGGCCGGCGACCGACTGCGGCAGGCCGGCGCGCAGGGCGGCCTGGCGTGCGGTGTTGAACCCGGTCGAGCCCTGGGGCAGGGCGCAGCCCATCACGACATCGTCGATCTCGGCCGGATCGACGCCGGCGCGCTGTACGGCCTGGGCGATGGCGTGGCCGCCGAGCGCTTGGGCCTGGGTGTCGTTGAAGGCGCCGCGGAAGGCGCGGCCGATGGGCGTGCGGGCGGTGGAGACGATGACGGCTTCGCGCAAGATCTGCTTCTCCGTGGGGCGATGGCGCCCATGGTTGAGGTCGTAGTATTTTATCCGATGTGGCGGATTGCCTTGGAATTAGCGATGAAAGCTGGGTGTCGCAAATTATTTGAGTGATCAGTTTGCAAATCGTCGGGGCTTGGATAACGTGCCGCCTAATCGAGGGAGGGGCCGCGTGGCGTACGAGGTCGAGCGCAAATCCGTGATCGTATGGAGCGAGGGTTCGCGGCTGGCGGCGCAGGTGCTGCGGCCGCGCGGCCTGGCCGGTCCGCTGCCGGCGATCCTGCTGGCGCACGGCTGGGGCGGGCTGAAGGAACACCTGATTGAGCTCTATGCCGAGCGTTTCGCAGAGGCCGGCTTCGTCGTCCTGGCCTTCGACTATCGCGGTTGGGGCGGGTCGGACGGGCGGATCATCGCCGCCCCCGAGGCGCCGCCGCTGACCCAGGGCGGCGCGCAGACCGTGGCGGTCCGGGTGCTGCGCGAGGTGGTCGATCCGGTCGACCAGATCGCCGACGTACGCAACGCCTTCGCCTGGCTGATCGGCGAGGACGGCGTCGATCCGGCGCGGGTCGGCCTCTGGGGATCAAGCTATGGCGGCGGCCACGTGGTCAGCGTCGCCGGCATGGAGGAGCGTGTGAAGGCCGTCGTCGCCCAGATCGGCGGCTACGGCCACCCGCGCGAGGACTGGTATCGCGACCTGGCCTATCGGCGGATGTCGGACAAGGCGCGCGGGGTGCTGGATCCGCCGGTGCCGCAGGGCGTCGACGGCTCGCCTGGGCTGGCCGGGACGCCCGACGTCGCGCGCCAGTATGGGCATGCGCCGCTGGACCATGCGCGGCGGGTGACGGCTCCAACCCTGTTCATCGACGCTGAGTTCGAAGAGTACAACGACCCGTCGCTGCAGGGCGGCGCGGCCTTCGAGATCCTGCGCGCCAACGGCGTGGCGACCGAACGCGCGACGTTCCCGTGCACGCATTACCGCGTCTACGACGACCATCTGGTCGAGGCCCGCGCCATGGCCCTCGACTGGTTCCAGCGACATCTCTGAGGGATTTAGATCGTGCAGGATCTGAAGGGAAAGGTCGCCGTCATCACCGGCGGCGCCAGCGGCATCGGCCTGGCCATGGCCCATGCGTTCGGCGCGCGGGGCATGAAGCTGGTGATCGCAGACATCCAGCAGGACGCCTTGGATCGCGCGGTCGGCGAACTGACGCAGGCCGGCCTTGAGGCCGTAGGCGTGCAGGCCGACGTGACCGATTTCGCGTCGGTCGAGGCGCTGCGCGAGGCGGCGCTGGCGGCGTTCGGCAAGGTGCATGTGCTGGTCAACAACGCCGGGGTGTCGATCACCGGTCCGATCTGGCAGCTGACCCTGGACGACTGGCGCTGGGTGCACGACGTCAACGTCTGGGGCGTGATCCACGGGATCAAGGCGTTCGTCCCGCTGCTGATCGCGCAGGGCGAACCGGCGCACGTGATCAACACCGCCTCGCTGGCCTCGTTCAACGGCGGCGGCGAGCACTCGCCCTACTGCTCGTCGAAGGCTGCGGCCCTGTCGATCAGCCAGTCGCTGCATTCCGAGCTGGCGGCCTGGAACACCCAGGTCGGCGTCTCGGTGGTCTGTCCAGGGATGGTGGACACCCAGATCCACAAGTCGAACCGCAACCGCCCGGCCGGTGACCGGCCCTGGAGCGACCGCGAGTGGAACGATCCGGCCCATGTGAAGGGCTCGGAAGTCTTCCAGGGGCGCGGCGTGCAACCTGGCGACATCGCGCGGGCGACGCTGGAGGCCCTGACCGAGGGCCGCTTCTACGTCTTCAACGGCGACAACTGGCGCGACTACGTGCGCGGCCAGACCGACGTCGCTCTGGCCGGCGACAATCCGCCGGTCGTCACCTGGGGCCCGGACCTGCGTCCCAAGCCCTCCGCCCAGTGATCTATCGCGTGAGACCAAACTGATGACTGCAACGACGGCCCTGGACGCCGAAACCTATCTCGCCAAAGCCGAGCAGGACTGCTGGGTGATTCCGGACATTCCGGCCGATACCCCGACGCGGCCGGTGGCCAAGGTCGGGATCATCGGCGCCGGCACCATGGGCGGCGGCATCGCCATGAACTTCGCCAATGTCGGCATGGCGGTGACCATCGTCGAGACCAGGGCCGAGGCGCTGGACCGCGGCCTGGCGGTTGTGCGCCGCAATTACGAGAACTCGGCCAAGCGCGGCCGCTTTTCGATGGAGGAGGCCGAGGCGCGCATCGGGCGGCTGACCGGCGCGCTGACGCTGGAGGCGCTGGCCGACTGTGATCTGGTGATCGAGGCGGTCTACGAGGACATGGGGCTGAAGAAGCAGATCTTCGCCGAGCTCGACCGGATCACCAAGCCGGGCGCGATCCTGGCCAGCAACACGTCGTACCTCGACGTCGACGAGATCGCTTCGGCGACCAGCCGGCCGCAGGACGTGGTCGGGATGCACTTCTTCTCGCCGGCCAACGTGATGCTGCTGTGCGAGGTCGTGCGCGGCGAGAAGACCGCCAAGGACGTGGTCGCGACCGCCATGGAAGTCGCCCGCAAGATCGGCAAGATCGGTGCGGTGGTGGGCGTCGGCCCGGGCTTCGTCGGCAACCGCATGCTGTTCCCGCGCCAGGACCAGGCCAACCTGCTGATCCTCGAAGGCGCCATGCCCTGGGACGTGGACCGCGTGCTGCGCGAGTTCGGCTTCCGCATGGGACCGTTCGCGATGAGCGACCTGTCGGGCCTGGACATCGGCTGGAACGCCGCCAAGTCGAAGGGCGAGACCCTGCGCGACGTGCTCTGCGAGATGGACCGCCGCGGGCAGAAGACCGGCGCCGGCTATTATGACTACGACGCCGAGCGCAATCCGCTGCCATCGCCGACGGTCGAGAAGATCATCGCCGAATTCGCGGCCCGCAAGGGGCTGCCGCAGCGCAAGATCGACGACGCCGAAATCCTGGCGCGGCTGGTCTATCCGATGATCAACGAGGGCGCGCGCATCCTGGAAGAAGGCAAGGCGATCCGGGCCTCGGACATCGACGTGGTCTGGGTGCACGGATTCCGCTGGCCGACCGACAAGGGCGGTCCGATGTTCTACGCCGACCAGGTCGGCCTGCCGGCCGTGGTCGAGGCGCTCAAGCGCTTCGAGGCCCAGGTCGGCCCGGCGATGAAGCCGGCGCCGCTGCTCGAGCGGCTGGCCGCGCAGGGCAAGGGCTTCGGCGACCTCTAGCGACTGACAACGAGAACAAGCGCGCCGCAGTCCTCTGCGGCGCGCGATCGACCTGGCGCGCCGGGCGGGGAGGGGATCATGGACGGGCCAGCGGCGCGAAAGAGCGTCCTCGACAAGATCGGCTACGGGGCCGGCTCCATCGCCTTCGGGGTGAAGGACAACGGCTTCGGCACGCTGCTGATCCTGTTCTACAATCAGGCGTTGGGGCTGCCGGCCAGCACGGTCGGCCTGGCGGTGATGATCTCGCTGGTGGTCGATGCGGTGATGGACCCGCTGATCGGCCACGTGTCGGATAACTGGCGTTCGCGCTGGGGCCGGCGGCACCCGTTCATGTACGCCTCGATCATCCCGACGGCGCTGGGCTTCTACCTGCTGTGGAATCCGCCGCAGTCGCTGAGCCAGGCGCAGCTGTTCATCTACCTCGTCTGCCTGTCGATCGCGGTGCGGTTCTCGATCTCGCTGTTCGAAATCCCCAGCCACTCGCTGGTGGTCGAACTGGCCGAGGACTACGACGAGCGCACCAGCCTGCTGAGCTATCGGCAGTTCTTCGGCTGGATCGCTGGCCTGCTGCTGTCGATCGCCTCGTTCAGCGTCTTTCTGCGTCCGACCGAGGCGTATCCGGTCGGCACCCTCAATCCGCAGGGCTATGCGACCTACGGCCTAGTCGGCGCGCTGATCATGATCGTCGCGATGCTCGGCTCGTCGCTGGCGACCCACAAGCACATCAAGACCTTCGCGCCGACGCCGGCTTCGCGCGGGCTCAACCTCTTCCAGACCCTGCGCGAGATCTTCAACGCGGTCTCGCACCGCCCCTATCTGATCATGGTCGGCGCGACGGTGTTCGGGGCGATGGCCGGCGGGGTGGCCAGCTCGATGCTGGTCTATTTCCGGCTGTTCTTCTGGGGTCTGACCAATGACCAGATCTCGATCATCATCGCCGGCAACTTCGCGTCGGTGGCGGTGGGCGTCTTCCTGGCCGGGCGGCTGTCGAAGTGGATCGGCAAGAAGTGGGGCGCGGCGGCGATGCTGCTCCTGTCGATGACCGTCAACCCGTCGCTCTACATGCTGCGGGTCATCGACGTGCTGCCGGCGAACGGCTCGACCCCGCTGCTGACCATCCTGATCCTGGCCAGCTTCCTGAACACCGTCTTCACGATCGTCGGTTCGATCCTGTCGGCGGCGATGATGGCCGACGTGGTCGAGGACGCCCAGGCCCGGACCGGCCGCAAGACCCCGGGGCTCTACTTCGCGGCCAACAGCTTCGCCCTGCAATGCGTGTCGGGGGCCGGGGTGATCATCGCCACGACGATCATCGACCTGGCCGGTTTCCCGATCGGCGCCAAGCCCGGCCAGGTGCCGCAGGAGACGCTGAACCGGCTGGCGATCTACGAGGTGCCGATCCTGGTGGGGCTATACATCTGCGCGCTGGTTTGCGTGTTGTTCTACCCGATCACCCGCCAGCGTCACGCCGAGAACCTGCAGGCCATCGCGAGGAGCGCGACATGAGGACGATGCTGGCGCTCGCCGCCGCCGGAGTGTTGGCGGCCGCTCCCGCGGCGGCCCAGACGCCCAGCGGCGAGACCCTATTCAAGCAGCGCTGCGGGACCTGTCATACGATCGACGCCGGCGGGCCCGCGAAACTGGGACCGCCGTTGCGCGGCGTGGTCGGGCGCGGAGCCGGCGCGGTGGCGGGCTACGCCTATTCGCCGGCGATGAAGCGCTCGGGCCTGACCTGGGACAGGGCGAACCTCGACGCCTATCTCGCCCGGCCGGCGGGAAAG
Organism: Phenylobacterium sp. GW823-FHT02A09; assembly: GCF_058797775.1. Lineage (NCBI taxonomy): Bacteria > Pseudomonadati > Pseudomonadota > Alphaproteobacteria > Caulobacterales > Caulobacteraceae > Phenylobacterium > Phenylobacterium sp. GW823-FHT02A09. The sequence goes on from NZ_JBXAJZ010000004.1 coordinate 468,195, forward strand.
GTGCCGGGGACAAAGATGCTGATCGGTCTGCCCAACGCCGAGCAACGCGCGGCCGTCATCGGCTATCTGGCGGCGCAGAAGTAGCGTCAGTCGGTCTGGCCGCCGCCGAGGGCGATGTAGAGCGAGACCTGGTTGCGCAGATTGGCGCCGCGCAGTTGCAGCAACGACTGCTGGGCCGAGAACAGGTTGCGCTCGGCGTCGAGCACTTCGAGATAGATGGCGATGCCGTTGGCGTAGCGCAGGCGGGCGGTTTCGGCGAGCCGCTCCTGGGCCTCGACGGCGCGCTCCTGGGCGACGATCTGGTCGGCGATGAAGCGGCGGCCGGCCAGGGCGTCGGCGACGTCCTGGAAGGCGCCCTGCACCGTGCGCTGGTAGGTGGCGACGGCGATGTCGCGCTGGGCGCGGGCGGCGTCGAGCTGGCCGCGGCGGGCCCCCCAGTCGAGCAGCGGCAGCACGATCCCGGCGCCGTAGCTCCAGGCCTGGCGGTCGGCGCCGACCAGGTCGTTCAGTTCGCGCGAGGCGTAGCCGGTGGCGCCGGTCAGCGAGATGCGCGGGAAGTAGGCGGCGCGCGCCGCGCCGATGTCGGCGTTGGCGGCGCGTAGCTGGGCCTCGGCCTGCATGATGTCGGGCCGGTTGACCAGCAGCTCGGACGGCAGGCCGACGTCGAGCCGCTCGAACATCTTCTGCTGGGCCAGCGGCAGCGGCCGCGGCAGGGCGGCGGTGTCGACCGGGCCGCCGACGAGCACGGTCAGCAGGTTGACGGCGACCGCCTCGGTGCGCCGCAGTTCGGCCAGCTGGGTCTGGGCGTCGGTCAGCAGCGACACCGACTGGTCGTAGTCGGCCGACGAGGTGACGCCAGCTTCGAGGCGCAGGCGGGCGATCTCGAGCCCTTCGCGGCGGGAGGCGAGGGTGCGCTCAGCCAGGGCGATGCGTTCCTCGTTCTCGCGCAGGGTCATGTAGGCGATGGCGACCTGCCGGATCAGCGACAGCCGGAAGGCGCGCTGGCCTTCGACGCTGGCCAGGTAACGGTAGCGGGCGGCGTCGGAGAGGTTGCGGACGCGGCCCCAGAAGTCGAGCTCGAAGGCCGACATGCCGAGGTCGAGATCGTAGGATTCCGCCGTGATCGGCAATCCGGTGGCGGTGATGTCGCCCGGCTGGCGGGCGCGGGCCCCGGACGCTTCGAGATTGACGTTCGGCAACTGGGCGGAGCGGGCGATGCGGTACTGGGCGCGGGCCTGTTCGACCTGGGCGACGGAGACGGCGAGGTCGCGGTTGTTGGCCAGGGCCGTGGCGATGACGATCTCCAGGCGCGGATCGTCGAAGAAGTCGCGCCAGCCGACCTGGGTCGCCTTGATAGCGCCGGCCGCAGGGGCGTTGTAGGTCGGGAAGGTCGCGGCGACCGGCGGGACCGGCTGCTCGTAGCGCGGAGCGAAGGAGCAGCCGCCGACGGCGAGGAGCAGCAGGAGCGGCCAGCTACGCATGGGGCGGCTCCTGCGGGGCCTGATCGGCGTGCAGCCGTCCTCGGGTCAGCCAGCGGCGGGCCGAGAGGTAGAAGACCGGCGTCAGGAACACCCCGAGCAGGGTGACCGCGACCATGCCGCCAATGACCCCGGTGCCGACCGCCTGACGACTGGCGGCGCCGGCGCCTGTGGCCGTGAACAACGGCACCATCCCAAGGATGAAGGCCAGCGAGGTCATGACGATCGGGCGTAGCCTCAGGCGGGCGGCCTGCAGGATCGCCTCCCGGGTGCTCAGGCCTGCCTCTTCCTGCTCGATGGCGAACTCGACGATGAGGATGGCGTTCTTCGCCGACAGGCCGATGATCGTGATCAGACCGACGTTGAAATAGATGTCGGCCGACAGCCCCCGCAGCAGGGTGAGCAGCACCGCGCCCATCACCCCAATCGGCACGCCCAGCAGCACCGCCAACGGGATCGGCCAGCTTTCATAGAGGGCGGCCAGCACCAGGAAGACGATCAGCATCGACAGCGCCAGCAGCGCGGCGACCTGTGAGCCGGCCTGTCTTTCCTCGAAGGCGATGCCGGTCCATTCGTAGCCGAAGCCGGCGGGCAGGACGCGGTCGGCGATCTTCTCCATCTCGTCCAGGGCCGCGCCGCTGGACTGGCCGGGAGCCGCCGCGCCCGAGATGGTGAGCGAGGGATAGCCGTTGTAGCGCTGCTGCTGGGGCGGGCCGGAGGTCCACTTGGTGCGGCTGAAGGCCGAGAACGGCACCATCTGGCCGCCGGCGTTGCGGACCTGGAGGTTGAGCAGGTTCTCGGGCGTCATCCGCTGCTCGGCAGAGGACTGGATCAGCACCCGCGCGATGGCGCCGCTATAGGTGAAGTCGTTGGCGTAGGACGAGGCGAGCGCGATCGACAGGGTGTTGTTGATGTCGCCGATCGCCACGCCAAGGGCGCGGGCCTGAACCCGGTCGATGTCCAGATAGAGCTGCGGCGCGTCGGGCTGGCCCTCTGGCCGCACGCCGACCAGCAGCGGGCTGCGCGAGGCCTCGGCCAGGATCTGGTCGCGGGCGGCGGTCAGGGCGGCGGAGTCGGCGCCGCCGCGGTTCTGGATCTTCATGCTGAAGCCGCTGGAGGTGCCGAGCGCGGGGATCGGCGGCGGGTTCAGGGCGAAGATGTTGGCGCTCTTCACGCCGGCCAGAGCCGCCATGGCGCGGCCGCTGAGCGCCTCGACGCCGTGGGCGGCGCCGGGCCGTTCCTCCCAAGGGTGCAGGGCGATGAAGCCCATGGCCGCGTTCTGACCCTGGCCGAAGAAGTTGAAGCCATGGATCATCACGATGTTGCTCACCTCAGGCTGCTGCTTGAAGAAGGCGCTGGCCTGGTCGATGGCGGCCTGGGTGCGCTGGGCGGTGGCGCCGGGCGGAGCGTCGATGGTGACCAGCATGACGCCCTGGTCCTCGGACGGCAGGAAGCCGCCGGGCAGCCGCGTGTAGAGCAGGCCGGTCAGCAGCACCGCCATCACGAACACCGCGAGCCAGCGCAGCGGCGCGCTGAGCATTCGCGACACTCCGCTCTCGTAGCGGTGGGTGACGTTGGTGAAGCCGCGGTTGAAGCCGCCGAGCAGGCGATCGACGAAGGCCAGCGCCGGATTCCTGGGCGCATCGTGGGCGCGGTGCGGCTTGATCAGGGTCGCGCAGAGGGCGGGCGTCAGGGTCAGGGCCAGCAGGGCCGAGAAGCCGATCGACACCGCCAGGGTCACCGAGAACTGCCGGTAGATGCCGCCGGAGGTGCCGGGAAAGAACGCCATCGGCAGGAAGACGGTCATCAGCACCAGGGTGATGCCGATAATCGCCGAGGTGATCTGGCCCATCGCCTTCACCGTCGCCTCGCGCGGGGGCAGGCCCTCCTCGGCCATGATCCGCTCGACGTTCTCGACCACGACGATGGCGTCGTCGACCAGGATGCCGATCGCCACCACCATGCCGAACAACGAGAGGATGTTGATCGAGTAGCCGAAGATCAGCAGGCCGAAACAGGCCCCGGCCAGGGCCACCGGAACGACGATGGTCGGGATCAGGGTCGCGCGCCAGTTCTGGAGGAACAGGAACATGACCACGAAGACGAGAACCATCGCCTCGACCAGGGTCTTCACCACCTCCTCGACCGAGGCGCGGATGAAGGGGGTGGTGTCGTAGGGCGTCGACCAGGCGATGTCCGCGGGGAAGGTGCGCGACAGCTCGTCGAGCCGCGCGCGGACCCCTTCGGCGGTGGCCAGGGCGTTGGCGCCGGTCGCCAGCTGGATGCCGACGCCGGCCATGGTCGCCCCGTTCAGGGTCGAGCCGGTCAGGTAGTTGTCGGCCCCGAGCTCGACGCGGGCGACGTCCCCAAGGTGAATGGTCGAGCCGTCGGGATTGGCGCGCAGGATGATCTGGCGGAACTGCTCGGGATTGGTGAAGCGGTTCTGAGTGACGACGGTGGCGTTGAGCTGGGTCTTGCCGGCGATCGGCTGGTCGCCGAGGCTGCCGCCGGCGGTCTGGCTGTTCTGCTCCTGAACCGCCGCCAGCACCTCCGATGCGGAAAGGCTGTAGCCGGCGAGCTTTTGCGGATCGAGCCAAATCCGCATGGCGTACTGGGTGCCGAACAGCCGCACGTCGCCGACGCCCGGCACGCGGCGCAGTTCGTCGACCACGCTGTTGGCCGCGAAGTTGCCCAGGCCGAGGCTGTCGGTGCGGCCGCTCTTGGAGGTCAGGGCGACCAGCATGAGGAAGCCGGTGTTAGCCGCGTTGACCTGGACGCCCTGGCGGCGAACCTCTTCGGGAAGACGCGGTTCGACCCGGCTGAGGCGGTTCTGGACCTCCATCTGGGCGACGTTGATGTCGGTCCCGGACTTGAAGGTCACGGTCAGCGAGGCGGTGCCGTTCGAGCGGCTGGTGGCCTCCATGTAGAGGAAGCCCGGAACGCCGTTCATCTCCTTCTCGATCACCGAGGTGACGTTCTGGTCGAGGGTGGCGGCGTCGGCGCCGGGATAGGTGACCGACAAGGTCAGCGAGGGCGGTGCGACGGTCGGATACTGCTCGATCGGCAGCGAGCGCAGGGCGATCAGCCCGGCCAGCAGGATCCCCAGGGCGATGACCCAGGCGAAGACCGGGCGATGGGCGAAGAAGCTGCTGTTCATGGCCCGCCCTCCCTGACCCTAAGGTTTTCCGGCCGGAGGCGGGGCGGCGGGGGGCTTGGGTTTGGCGATGGTCACCTTCTGGCCCGGCTTGACCTTCTGCAGGCCGTCGATGATCACCCGTTCTCCCGACTTGAGACCGGAGGCGACGACGAAATGGTCGCCGGTCATGGCCCCCAGCGTCACCGGACGGGCCGCCACCGTCCCGTCGGCCCCGACGACCATGACGCTGGCGTTCTCCCCCGACATCTGGACCGCCTGCTGCGGCACCGTCAGGGAGTTGGGGATGGGCGCGCCCGCCAGACGGGCGCGCACGAACTGACCGGGCAGCAGGACCCGTTCGGGGTTGGGGAACTCCGCGCGCAGCAGCAGCCCGCCCGTCGAGGGATCGACCGCCTGGTCGAGGAAGTTCAAATGTCCGACCGGGCCGTAGGTGCTGCCGTCCTCGAGGACGAGCTGCACCTCGACCCTGTCCAATCGGGGGAGGCTGACCTTGGCGCTGGCGGCGCGGCGGCGCAGTTCGAGGATTTCGGCGTTGGGCAGCGAGAAGCGGACATAGATCGGGCTGAGCTGCTCGACCCGGGTCAGCAGGGTCGCCTGGGAGGCGGAGACCAGCGCGCCCTCGGTCACTTCGGCTCGGCCTACGCGGCCGCCGATCGGCGCGGTGACGGTAGTGTAGCTCAGGTCGAGTTTGGCCTTCTCAAGCGCCGCCTCGGCAGACGCGACGTCGGCCTCGCCCTGGCGAACGGCGGCCTGCGCGGCGTCGAACTCCTGGGCGCTGATCGCCTTGCGCTCGACCAGCGGCGTGTAGCGAGCCAGATCCTTGCGCGCGTTGCCGAGCGTGGCCTGGGCGCGCTGCAGGGCCGCGCGGGCGCTGGCCTCGCTGGCGCGCTTCTCGCGCGGGTCGATGGCGAAAAGGGGCGCGCCTTCGCGGACGTCGGTGCCTTCGGCGTAGAGCCGCCGCTCGACAATGCCGTCGACGCGGGCGCGGACCTCGGCGGTGCGGACGGCCTCGACGCGGCCGGGAAGCTCGACGATCTCGTCGACCGTGCGCGGGACGAGGGTGACGGCGTCGACCTCCATCGGCGGCGGGGTCCCGGCCTGCTGGCCGCCGCGGCCGCAGCCGGCCACGGCCAAGGCGACACCGGCGAGGAGGCCAGTCCATGCGACGCGGCGTGGATGACTACCGACCATGGTCGCGCGCCCCCATTCGTCCTGTTCAGCTTGGTCTGAACGCGGAGACGGCGGATCGGGTTTCGCGGACCGGTGTTCGGCCGGTCAGTCGGCGGACGTCGCCGCGGTCCGCCAGTCGGCGCCGGTCGCCGCGAACAGGCGCACGGCGTCGGCGAGGCGCTGTCCTTCGGCGCGGGCCAGGGACGCGCGGTTCTCGTTGACCCGTCGCTGGGCGTCGAGCACGTCGAGGAAGGCGCCGCCGCCGCGTTCGTAGGCGACCTTGGTCAGGCGCAGATTCTCGTCGGCCTGGGCCAGGGTGCGCTGGTGCGCAGCGCGGGAGTCCTCGTCGGCCGAGAGCGCGGTGAGCGCGTCGGCGACCTGGGCGAAGGCGGTGAGCACGGTTTGCTGATAGCGGGCAGAGGCGCCGGCGGCGGCCTCGCGCGCCTGCTGGCGGCGGGCCTTCAGCGCGCCGCCGTTGAACAGCGGGGCGGTGAGGCCCGCGCCGATGTCCCAGCCGCTGGCCCCGTAGCCGAACAGGTCGCCGACCTTCAGCGAGCCCTGGGTGATCGAGGAGGTGAGCTGGAGCTTGGGATAGAGATCGGCGGTCGCCACCCCGATGTCGGCGGTGGCCGCATGGAGGTCGGCCTCCGCCGCGAGGATGTCGGGGCGGCGGCGGACCAGCTCGGACGGCAGGGCGACCGGGACGGGCGCGGCGAGCGCCAGGTGCGCCAGCTGGAAGTCCGGCGCGGTCCAGTCGGCCGGCGCCTTGCCGACCAGCACGGCCAGGGCGTGGCGGGCGGCGGCGAGCTGGGCGCGCAGCGGCGGCAGCAGGGTGCGGTCCTGCTCCAATTGGCTTTGGGCGGCGACGCGCGCGGTGCTGGTCGATCCGCCCAGTTCGTTGGCCTTGCGGACCAGTTCGACGTTGGCCTGGTCGGCGGCGATCATCTGCTCGGTGGCGTCGATCTGCGCCTGGAGCGTGGCGATGGTCACCGCCTGCAGCGCGACGTTGGCGGTGAGGGTGAGATAGGCGGCCTCGGCACGTCGGGCCTCCGCCTCGGCGCGGGCGGCCGCGCCCTCGATGCGGCGGCGCTCGCCGCCGAACAGGTCGAGGTCGTAGCCGACGCCGCCGCCGACCGAATAGAGCGTGAAGGTCGGGTTCTCCAACTGCACGTCGCCGAAGCCGGTGAAGCCGAAGGCCTGGAGGTTGGCGCGCTCGCGGTGGAGGCCGGCGTTGAGGTCGGCCTTGGGGCCGGCCTCGCCGCGGGCCTGGGCCAGAGCCGAGCGGGCCTGGCGCAGGGTGGCGTCGGCCTCGGCCAGGGTCGGGCTGCCGGCGAGGGCCTGGCGGATGGTCGCGTCGAGCTCGGGCGACCCGAGGGCGCTCCACCAGGGACCGCTGACGGCGGTCGCCGGATCGAGCCGGGCGGCCTGCGGCGCGGCGTCGCCCGCCATGGCGTAGCCGCTCGCGGTCGGCGCGTCGGGCGACTTGAAGTCGGGACCGACGGTCGCGCAGGCGGTCAGCAGGATGGAGAGGCTCGCGCCGAGCAGCGCGCGCCGACGGGAGTTAGTCGACAGCGACATGGTGGTCCGTCTCAGTCCTGGTCTTGGGGGAGCGCATCAGCAGGATCAGCGGTGCGCAGAGGATGGTGATGCCCAGCATCAGCCGGAAGTCGTCGATATAGGACAGCATCGAGGCCTGGCGGGTGATCATGCCGTTGAGGCCGGCGATGGCGCTCTGGGTGTGGAAGGCGAGCGGGGCGTAGGCATGGTAGAGCGGATTGTCCGGCCGGGCGTGCTCGACCAGGGTCGCATGGTGGACCTCGATGCCGCTGACGAAGCGGGCCTGCATGATCGAGATGCCGGCCGCCGAGCCGATGTTGCGGATCAGGGTGAAGATGCCCGCGCCCTCTGCCCGGTGCTCGGGCCGCACGGTGGCGAAGGCGATGGTCGACAGCGGCACGAAGATCAGGCCGGTGCCGACGCCCGACAGGAAGCCCGACACGATGATCAGGTGGGTGTCCATGCCCAGGCTGAAGTGGGTCATCTGCCAGAGCGAGATCGCGCTGATCGAGAGGCCGGCCATAAGGATCAGCTTGATGTTCACCCGGCCGATCAACTGGCCGACCGCGAACATGGCGATGAACGAGCCGATGCCGCGCGGCATGCTGACCAGGCCCGTGAAGGCGACCGGATAGCCGAGCAGGGTCTGCATCATCGGCGGCAGCAGAGCCAAGGTCGAATAGAGCAGGATCCCGATGAAGAAGCCGAACACGCAGCAGGTGACGAAGTTGGCGTCGGCGATCAGCGCGCGGGCGACGAACGGCTTGGGCGCGGTGGCCATCTGCACCACGAACATCCAGACCGCGATGATCGCCACGACCAGATAGGTCCAGATCTCGGCTGAGCCGAACCAGTCCTGGCCCGGACCGCGGTCGAGCATCATCTGGAAGGCGCCGATCGCCAGGGCGAGGGTGGCGAAGCCGATGGCGTCGAACGGCCGCTTCTCGGCGCTTTTCTTCTCGGAGAGGAACAGGAAGACGCCGCCGAAGGCCAGGATGCCGATCGGCAGGTTGATGAAGAACACCCACCGCCAGTCGAGATTGTCGGTCAGCCAGCCGCCGAGCGCCGGACCGAGGATCGGGCCGAGCACCGCGCCGGCGCCCCAGACGGCCATGGCCTGGCCGTGCTTCTCAGGCGGGTTGATGTCGAGCAGCACCGCCTGGGAGAGCGGGATCAGGGCCGCGCCGAACAGGCCCTGGAGCAGGCGGAAGAGCACGATCTCCACCAGGTTTCCGGCGATGCCGCAGAGCATCGAGGCGACCGTGAAGCCGGCGATCGAGACCAGGAACACGGTCTTGCGGCCGAGGCGATCGGACAGGAAGCCGGTCAACGGCGTCATGATCGTCGCCGCGACGATGTAGGAGGTCAGGACCCAGGTGATCTGGTCGGCCGAGGCCGAGACGCTGCCCTGGATGTGCGGCAGGGCGACGTTTGCGATCGTCGTGTCCAGCGAGTTCATCACCGTCGCCAGCATGACGGAGATGGTGATCGCCGCCACGTTGGCGCCATCGCCCTTGTTGGCGGCGGGACGGGTCATTTGCCGAGGGCCGAGCGGACGTCGACCTTGGCGGTGGCGCTGAGTCCGCCGCTGAGGTTCGGAGCGGCCTCGTCGAGCGCGAGGCGCACGGGCAGGCGCTGCACGACCTTGACCCAGTTGCCGGTGGCGTTCTCGGCCGGCAGCAGCGCGAAGCTGGAGCCGGTGCCGGGGCTGAAGCTGACCACGTGGGCCTTCAGTTCATGGTCGTAGGCGTCGACCTTGACGGTGGCCGGCTGGCCGACCCGCATGTGGGCGAGTTGGTCTTCCTTGAAGTTGGCCTCGATCCAGGGCGTGCCGGAGATCAGCCAGAACAGGGTCTGGGCGGTCGCGACGCGATTGCCGGCCTGGAGCTGCTCGACCTTGGCGACGACGCCGTCGGCCGGCGCGACGACCGTCGTGTAGGAAAGATTCAGGCGCGCCCGCTCCAACTCGGCCTTGGCCTGCAGGACCTTGGGGTGCTGGTCGGGAGAGGCGCCGGCGCGGCCGCCGATGTCGGCCAGGGCCGAGGCCATCTGCTGGCGGACGACAGCCACCTGGCGGCGGGCCTGCTCGGCCTCGTGCGCAGCCTGGTCGGCCTGGGCCTGGGTCGACACCCCGGCGGCGGCCAGGCCTTTCTGGCGGATGGCTTCGCGCTCGGTGTAGCTGACCCGCTCCTGGGCGGCGGCCAGGTCGGCGCCGCGCTGGGCGTAGACGCCCTGGGTGCTCTCGACGTTGAACCGGGCGGCGGCCAGGGCGGCCTCGGCTTGGGCGACGGCGACCTGATAGTCGGCCGGGTCGAGCTTGAAGAGCACCTCGCCCTTGCGGACCTTCTGGTTCTCCTTGACGTCGACCTCGATGACCCGCCCGTCGATGCTTGGGCTGATCGCCGTACGGGCGGTCTGGACATAGGCGTTGTCGGTGGTCTCGAACTTCCCGCCGGTCAGCACGAAGTATCCGACCGCGGCCAGCACCATGACCGGTCCGCCGATCATCAGCGGCAACCGCAGTTTCTGGCCAAGGGTGCGTTCCGGCGGCCGGTGGCTGGCTGCTTCCTGTTCGGCCTCGGCGATCGCCTGATAGCCTTCCGCGTCGCTCACGCGCTGCTCCAACGTCTGTGCGCGGCCGGTTGATCGCCGTCCGCGCAGGGTTCTGACTTGTCATGAGAGGAGGGCGGGGAGGCCCAACCTGGAGCGCGGCAGATATGCCTCCACATGCCATGAGCCAAATGATAGTTTGTCACCACTGATATGAATGACGCGCATTTCAATACGCTCGATCTGAACCTGCTGCGGGTGTTCCAGGCCCTGCTCGAGGAGCAGAGCGCCACCCGGGCCGGGGAGCGGCTGGGTCTGACGCAATCGGCGGTCAGCCATGCGCTCGGGCGGCTACGCGCTTCGCTGGGCGACGAGCTGTTCGAGCGCGGCGCCGCGGGCCTGCAGGCGACGCCGCGCGCGCTGGAGATGGCGCCGGCGATCGGCGCCGCCTTGAAAATGCTGGAGGACGCGGTCTCGCCGAGCCGGTTCGATCCGGCGACGACCGATCGACTGTTTCATGTCGCCGCCAGCCCCTACGCCAGCTCGGTGATCATGCCGGCGGTGGTGCGCCGGGTGCTGGCCGAGGCGCCCGGCGCCAAGCTGCACTTGGTGTCGCCGACTTCGAACGTGGTCGACGACCTCGACCGCGGGCGACTGGACGTGGTGATCGGCGCCTTCGACCATGTCGACGACCGGTTCGAGCATGTTCCGCTGTTCGACGAGACCGGTGTCTGGGTGATCCGCACCGGGCATCCGGCGCTGTCGCCGGGGATATCCGACGAGGTGCTCGCCAAGCTGCCGCGGCTGCTGATCTCGGGCGCCGAGCCGCGCGAGCCAGCCCGTGGCCGCGGCCTTGGCCTACAGCGGCTGTCCAACTGGCACGACTCCTACGCCCTGGGCGGGGTCGCCTTGCGCGAGGTCGACAGCCCGATCAGCGTGCCCGACGCCTATTCCGCCCTGGTCATGGTGGGGGAGACCGACGTCGCGGCGCTGATGCCGCGGCGGCTGGCGATGCTGGCCGAGCAGGCCGGGCGGGTGGTGGTGATCGAGTCGTCCGGCGCCTCGCCGCCGTTCACCCTCGGGGCGGTCGTGCGGCGCGGCGAGCGCGGTGCGGTCGCCTGGCTGCTGGACCTGATCAGCGAGGTCGGGCGGAAGATCTAGGCGCCGCGACAATTAGATCGACCGGTCCGGTGCTGAGAGCTTGATCGGCTGCGTCTTATGGATGAGCAGGTACGCCGGCTGCGGCGAGCTCAGAGTCGGGCAGGCCGCTGGGGGGCGTCGTCATTTTCAAGTTGTCAGCCATGGCCTGCGCCGCGGGGCTCGCGGCCTGCGCGGCGCCGGCGGCCGCGTCGGACGTGGATTTCCATTGGGACGGCCGCCAGTTCGTGACCGCCGACGGCGGCTTCAGCCTGCGGCCCAAGGGCCGGCTGCTGCTGGACACTTCGACCACGGGCGGATCTGCCTTCAGCGATCGCAACCTGGTCGGCGACGAAGTTAGGGCCCTGCGGTTCGGTGTCGAGGGCATGGTCGGAGACCACCTGTTCTATACCGCCGAGGGCGACTTCGCGGGCGACAAGGCGATCCTGCGCGGGACCTACCTGGCTTGGCGCGACCGCTGGGCGGGCAAGGATGTCGAGCTGGTGCTGGGCAACCGGCTCAGCGAACGCGGGCTGGACGGATCGAGCAGTTCGGACGGCACGCCGTTCCTGGAGCGCAATGCGGTGGCCCAGGCGGTGATCCCGCTGAAGGGCTATTACGGCTGGGGTGGGATCGCCAAGGTCTATGGCGGCGACTGGCACGTGACGACCCAGGTGGCGGGCGACGATCCGGGCAACCTGGGCGTGGCCAAGGACGTGACCACCTACATGGTCCGCACGCACTGGAACCCTGTGAAGTCGCCGGTTGGCGTCGTGCACCTGGGGGCCTGGGGCTTCTATGAGGACTTCCCGCCCGAGTTGGACGGCCATTCGCGCAACACCGCCTGGGCCGGGCACATCAACAAGGAGGTCCAGGTCCCGCTGGGCCTGCTGAGCGACCCCGTCTACGGCGCCGGATACGGCGTGGAGTTCGGCGGTGCGCGCGGGCCGGTCTGGGGCTTTTTCGAAGCCGGCCGACGGGTGATCGACACCCGCACCGACCATGTCACCGCAGACGCCACGGCCTGGACCGCAGGCTGGATGATCACCGGCGAGAACTCGGCCTATTCCAGCCGCGGCGGGACCTTTGTGAAGATCGGGCCGCGCGCGCCGGTGTCGAAGGGCGGGCCGGGCGCCTGGGAGGTGGCGGTCCGCTACCAGACCCTGGACAACACCGACGCGCCGCTGGGCGGCAAGGGCCAGGAGGCCGAAGTCGGCGTCAATTGGCGGCTGGAGGACTGGCTGCGGCTGATGGTCAATCTCAGCCACTGGGAGGTCACGCACCGGGCCGGCAAGTACGCGGGCGTCGACGACGGCGACAGCCTGGCGGGCCGTTTGCAGATCGCGTTCTAGGTAAGTCAGGGGGCCGTCGCCGGCCCCCTGGTCGTTAGTAGCGCGAGGGGATGACCACCTTCATCGACTCGTAGCCCTTCACGAAGGACGAGAGGACGCGCTTGGGCTCTTCCACGACCTCGATCGCGGGGAAGCGCTGGAGGATCTCTTCCCAAAGGATCTTCAGTTGCAGCTCGGCCAGGCGGTTGCCCACGCAGCGGTGAATGCCGAAGCCGAACGACATGTGGTTGCGGGGCCGTTCGCGGTCGATGATGTAGTCGTTCGGCCGGTCGATGACCTCTTCGTCGCGGTTGCCCGAGACGTACCACATGATGACCTTCTCACCCTTCTTCATCTGCTTGCCCTGGAACTCGAAGTCCCGGGTCAGGGTGCGGCGCATGTGGGCCAGCGGCGTCTGCCAGCGGATGGTCTCAGAGACCATCGACGGGATCAGCGCCGGGTTGTCGTAGAGCTTCTTCTTCTGATCCGGGTTCTGGTGCAGGGCCAGGATCGAGCCGCTCATGGTGTTGCGGGTGGTGTCGTTGCCGCCGACGATCAGCAGGATCAGGTTCCCGAGGTACTCCATGCGGTCCATGTTCCGCGTGGCTTCGCCGTGGGCGAGCATGGAGATCAGGTCGCCCTTCGGCGGCTCGTTGACGCGTTCGTTCCAGAGCCGCGTGAAGTAGTCCACGCACTCGAACAGCTCCATCTTGCGTTCCTGGTCGGCGACCTCGGGATCGGTGGAGCTGAACAGGCCCGACTCCGGGCCGGCGGTGGCGATGTCCGACCAACGAGTCAGCTTGCGGCGATCCTCCCAAGGGAAGTCGAACAGGGTGGCCAGCATCTGGGTGGTCAGCTCGATAGAGACCTTGTCGACCCAGTCGAACTCCTCGCCGATCGGCAGGCTGTCGAGCGTGCGCTGGATGCGCTCGCGGATCAGCGGCTCGAGTTCGTGCAGGTTGGCCGGCGAGACGATCGGGCTGACGGTCTTGCGCTGGACGTCGTGCTTGGGCGGGTCCATCGCGATGAACATCGGGAGCGTGAAGTCCTCCTTCTGGTCGAAGATGGTGATCGACGGCTCGGACGAGAACACCTCGTGATTGGTGTCGACCGCCATGATGTCGTTGTACTTGGTCACCGACCAGTAGGGGCCGTCCTCGTGGAGGCCGTCCTTGTGATAGTGGACCGGGTCCTCCTTCCGGAGGCGTTCGAAATAGGGCCACATCGTCTCGGAGCGGAACAGCTCCGGATCGGCCATGTTGAACTCGTCAAGCGGCAGGGCATAGGCCTTGGCGCGAGCTTCAGACTTAAGATCGACGGCGCCGTCGCTCATCACATTTCCTCCGAGTCCGGCCTTGAGTGACCGCTGTTCACCTGACAATGGCGCCGGAATGGCTTCAGGGGAAGTTGCTGGCGTGCAACAGAAAATCTGAACTGACAAAACGACCGGTCGTGCGTAAATCCGCAATCTGCGAACACCTGTTTGAAACTGGAGCGACCATGTCGGCCGACGTCCTCTTCAAGCCCTTTGAATTCAAGGGCCTGCGTATCCCAAACCGTGTCGTCATGGCTCCCATGACCCGTTCATTCTCGCCGGGCGGCGTGGCGACCGACGAGGTAGCGCAATACTACAAGCGGCGCGCTGCGGCGCAGGTCGGCCTGATCGTCACCGAGGGCACCGGGGTCGACCGGCCCGCCTCGCTCAACGACAAGAATGTTCCGCGCTTCCACGGCGAGAAGGAACTCGCGGCCTGGAAGCACGTGGTCGAAGAGACGCACGCGGTCGGCGGCTTGATCGCGCCGCAGCTCTGGCACGTCGGCAACGTGCGCACCCGCGACCCGGAATGGAACCCGCCTGGCCCCTATGACAGCCCGTCGGGCCTGTCGCGTCCCGGGAAGGAGTTCGGCGCGCCGATGACCGACGAGGAGGTCGCCGACGCCGTCCGTGCGTTCGCCGAGGCCGCCGCCAACGCCAAGGCCCTGGGCTTCGACGCCATCGAACTGCACGGCGCCCATGGCTACCTGATCGACCAGTTCTTCTGGGAAGGCACCAACCTGCGCGAAGACGCCTATGGCGCCAAGGATCTGCCGGGGCGGGCGCGGTTCGCCGCCGACATCCTGAAGGCGGTGCGCAAGGCGGTCGGCCCGGACTATCCGGTGATCATCCGCATCAGCCAGTGGAAGCAGCAGGACTACGAGGTGAAGCTGGCCCAGGACCCGAAGGCGCTGGAAGCCTGGCTGGGCGCGCTGGTCGACGCCGGCGCCGACATCCTGCACTGCTCGCAACGCCGGTTCTGGGAGCCGGAGTTCGAAGGCTCGGATCTGAACTTCGCCGGCTGGGCCAAGAAGCTGACGGGCGTGCCGACCATCACCGTGGGCTCGGTCGGCCTGTCGGGCGAGTTCATCGCCGCCTTCGCGGGCGAGGGCTCGAAGCCGGCTTCGCTGGAGGAACTGGAGCGCCGTCTGGACCGTGGCGACTTCGACCTGGTCGGGGTCGGCCGCGCGCTGCTGCAGGATCCGGAGTGGGTCGTGAAGATCCGCGAAGGCCGCACCGGCGAGCTGAAGAACTTCGAGCGCGACGCGCTGGCGAAGCTGTACTGATGGTCGCTTAGATCCTCCCCTCTTGGGGGAGGTGGATCGGCGCATCGCGCCGAGACGGAGGGGGACTGCTCTACTCGCTGGGAAGAGTCCAAGTCCCCCTCAGTCAGCCTTTCGGCTGACAGCTCCCCCAGAGGGGGAGCATCTTCGTTATCACGCGTTGAAGTTCAGCTTCAGACCCGGCCGGGGCCAGGTGGTCTTGTAGAGCTTGCCGGTCGAGGAGGCGGTGATCCACGCGGTCTTCATGTCCGGCCCGCCGAAGCAGATGTTGGTCGTGATGAAGTCGGGCACCGGATAGTGCTCGACCGTGCCGTTCGGGTCGAAAGCTGTGATGCCGCCATTGAGGATGGTGGCGACGCAGACCTTGCCCGAGGCCTCGACCGCCAGGCTGTCGAGGAACTGCACGCCCGGCAGGTTGCAGACCGAGCGGCCGGGCGCGAAGCCGGCCGGCGGAGCGAGCACGCCCGGTTCGACCACGTCGAACGCCCAGAGGCGGCCGAGTTGGGTGTCGGCCAGATAGACGGTCTTTTCGTCGGGCGACAGGCCGACGCCGTTCGGGGCGATCAGGTGGTCGCGCTGGCGGCTGACGTGGCTGCCGTCGATCCTGGCGTAGTAGAGGGCCCCGAAGCGGCGGCCGTCCGGCGTGCTGGCGCCGTGGTCGGAGAACCAGAAGCCGCCCTGCTTGTCGAACACCAGGTCGTTGGGACCGACGAAGGGACGTCCGTCGCAGCTGTCGTAGAGCGTCTTCAGCTCGCCGGTGGCGAGATCGTAGCGCTGGATGTAGCCGCCCTTGTGGGTGTCCGGGGTCGGGCCGGGGATGGTCAGGCCGTCCTGGGTCGGCCAGGTGAACGAGGCGCCGTTGTTGGTGATGTAGATCGCGCCGTCCGGGCCGATGGCCGCGCCGTTCGGGCCGCCGCCGGTTTCGACCACCGTCTCCTTGCGCCCGTCAGGATGAACGCGGGTCAGGCGCTGGCCCTTGATCTCGGTGAGGATCACCGAGCCGTCGTTCATGGCGATCGGGCCTTCGGGAAATTCGAAGCCTTCGGCGACAAGCTGCATGTCCATGGTCGCGGTCCCTCCTTGGCTCGCCACTCGCATCGGTGGCGTTGAGGACGCGACTATGACCGATCAGCGGCGTTCCAACACCCGAATTTTAAACGCGTGTTCGTCGCCTTCGCCGGCAGGGTGCGAGGTGCTGGCGACCTCGGTCCAGCGGCTCTCGTCGATCGGCGAAAGGGTGACGTCGCCGGGGACGTCAGCGTCGACCTCGGTCAGGTAGATGCGCTGTGCACGGGTCAGGGCCAGCTCGAACAGCGAGGCGCCGCCGATGACGCAGAACTCGCCGACGCCGTCCTCGGCCGCCTGTTCGCGGGCGATGGAGACCGCCTCGCTGAAGTTGTCGCAGACCACCGCGCCCTTGGCCTCGAACGACCCGTCGCGGGTCAGCACGATGTTGGTGCGGCCGGGCAGGGGCTTCTTGGGCAGGCTCTCCCAGGTCTTGCGGCCCATGATCACCGGCTTACCCATGGTCACGGCCCGGAAGTTGGCGAGGTCGGTCTTGAGCCGCCACGGCAGGGCGCCGTCCTTGCCGATGACGCCGTTGCGGTCGCGGGCGATGGGCCCGGCGGTGAGGATCGGGGTGCTCATACCCCGGTCATAGCAGAGTCCACGGATGGGCGACCCAGGCGATTGTCGGCCAGGCCGATCACGGCGCGCAGGCCAGGATGGGCGTCCTCGAGCTCCAGGGCCCCGCCATGCAGCTTGGCGCAGGCCGCGGCGATGGCGAGGCCCAGCCCGCCGCCGGGCTTGGAGCGGGCCTCGTCGAGCCGCACGAACCGCTCGCGCACGCGGCCGCGATGCTCCGGCGCGATGCCGGGGCCGCTGTCGCTGACCACGATGCGGATCAGGCCAGGCGCCTCCTCGAGCGTCAGACGGACGACCGCGCCGTCGCCGGCGTGGTGGGCGGCGTTGTGCAGCAGGTTGCCGACCGCCTGGCGCAGGATCAGTTCGTGGCCCTGGACGATCAGGGGCGGCGCCAAGTCGGGCGCGACGAAGGTCTGGCCGGCGTCCTCGATCACCGGGGCGAACAGTTCGCCGACCTCGGCGACCAGGGCCGCAAGGTCGAGCGGGGCCATCATGTCGCGCGAGAGGCCCGCCTCGGCGCGGGCGATGTCCATCAGCGCCGACAGGGTCGAGAGCGCGCGGTCGGCCTCGCCGTGCGCCTGCTCGATGGCGTCGAGCCGCTTCTCCTCGCCGATCTGCGGCTCCAGGGCGCGGGCGAGGTCGGCCCGCATGCGGGTGAGGGGCGAGCGCAGGTCGTGGGCGAGGCTGTCGGTGACCGTGCGCATGCCGGTCATCAATTCCTCGATGCGGTCGAGCATGGCGTTCATGGACTCGCCCAGCCGGTCGAAGACGTCGCCCTTGGGGTGGGTCTCGGTGCGGGCCGACAGGTCGCCGTCGGCGATGCGGCCGGCGGTGGCGGCCAGCGTCTCCATGCGCCGCAGCAGCAGGCTGTTGAACCAGATGGCCGCCAGCAGCACCGAGCCGACGGCGGCGAGCAGCGCGATCGCGGCGCTGGCCAGCAGAGCGCGTCGGAAGGCGATGCGCTCGCCGATGTCTTCGTAGACGACCAGCGCGCCGCCCATCGACAGCGGCTGTACCAGCACCCGCCAAGGCGAGCCGCGGCCCTCCTCGACGATGTTGAGCTTGGCCGCGCCCGAGGCCGGCAGCTGCTGCGCCGCCTCCAGCCGCGCCCCGCCGAGCAGCCGCCCGTCGGCGTCGTAGAGCGCGTAGCGGAAGGCTCCGCCAGGGTCGGTCTTCTCGCGCAGGTCCAGGGCGCGGGCGAGGGGCGCGAGGCCTTCTTCGTGGGCGAAGGCGACGAAGTAGTCGCGCGCGGCCTCGGCCACTTCGCGCTGGCGCTTGCCGATGATCGCCTCGCCGACCCGGTCGATGGTCAGCAGCCCGACCGCCAGGGCCGACAGCGCCACCGCCAGGAGGACGAAGAACACCGCGCCTGGCCGCAGGCGCGAGCCCAGCGGCCTCACGGCTCCTGCGACAGGCGGTAGCCCGTTCCGCGCAGGGTGTGCAGCAGCGGCTGGGCGAACCCTTCGTCGATCTTCTTGCGCAGGCGGCTGATGTGGGTGTCGACGACGCTGGTGTGCGGATCGAAGCGGTAGTCCCAGACCTGTTCGAGCAGCATGGTGCGGGTGACGACGCGGTCCTTGTGCCGCATCAGGTACTCCAGCAGTTTGAATTCGCGCGGCAGCAGGTCGAGCGTGCGCCCCTCGCGGCTGACCCGGCGCGAGAGCAGGTCGATGGAGAGGTCGCCGCAGACCAGCTTGGTCTCGACCTCCGGCCCCGAACGCCGGCGCATCAGGTTCTCCAGCCGCGCCGAGAGCTCGGAATAGCCGAAGGGCTTGGTCAGGTAGTCGTCGCCGCCGGCCCGCAGGCCCTTCACCCGTTCGTCGAGGTGACTGAGCGCCGAGAGGATGATGATCGGCGTGGAGATGGAGGCCGCGCGCAGCGCCTTGATGACGCTGAGGCCGTCCATGCCCGGAACCATGCGGTCCATGATGACGGCGTCGAAGCCTTCGCCGCTGGCGGCGTAGAAGCCGTCACGGCCATCGGCCACGTGTTCGGCCGTATAGCCTTCCTCGCGCAGGCCCTTGAGGATGTAGTCGGCCGTTTCGGCGTCGTCCTCGACCAGCAGGATGCGGCGGCTCATGGGCGGCGCTCCGTCTTGCTCGGCGACGAGGATGGCGCGGTTTTCGAAAGGCTCCAAGACGGTCGGGCGGCCGCGGGAGACCGGCCGCCCGACCAACGCACAAGGGGGCTGGGTATCACCCCTTGGCGACGCACGCCTTGACGAAGGCGGTCTTGTCGCCGGTGTGCGTCTTTTGGCTGTTCCAGGCCTTTTCGCATTCGGCCTTCTTGGCGGCCGGGGTCGGCTTGGCGGCGGCCATGGTGGTCTTGGCGGGCGCGGCGGGCGCCGGGGTCGCGGCGAAGGCCGCCGAGCCGGCGATCAGGCTGAGGGCGATGGCCGCGGGGGCGATGAGGTTGCGCATGAGGCTCTCCTAGAGATGTCGGCCGGATCGTTCCGGACGAGGAGAGCAAACCGCGCCGGGCCCTCAGGCCGCGGTCCGCGAACTCGCAAATCTGTAAGTTTGGCCGGGGTCGGCTAGACCGCGATCGGGGCTTCGATCTTGTCGTGCGCCTTGTAGCCGCGGAGCTTGAAGTCCTCGAACTCGAAGGCGAACAGGTCGCGCTTGTCGGCGATCTCCATCACCGGCAGCGGCAGCGGCTGGCGGGCGAGTTGCTCGCGGGCCTGGTCAAGGTGGTTCAGGTAGAGGTGCGCGTCGCCCAGCGTATGGACGAACTCGCCGGGCTCCAGGCCGGTCACCTTGGCGACCATAATGGTCAGCAGGGCGTAGGAGGCGATGTTGAACGGCACGCCCAGGAACACGTCGGCCGAGCGCTGGTAGAGCTGGCAGCTCAGCTTGCCGTCAGCGACGAAGAACTGGAACAGGCAGTGGCAGGGCGGCAGCGCCATGTCGTCGACGTCGGCCGGGTTCCAGGCCGAGACGATGTGGCGGCGCGAGTAGGGCATGGTCTTCAGCCCCTCGACGACGTTGGCGATCTGGTCGATCACCCGGCCGTCGGGCGCGGTCCACGAACGCCACTGCTTGCCGTAGACCGGGCCCAGCTCGCCGTCGGCGTCGGCCCATTCGTCCCAGATGCTGACGCCGCGGTCCTGCAGCCACTTCACGTTGGTGTCGCCGCGCAGGAACCAGAGCAGTTCGAGGATGATCGACTTGCGATGCAGCTTCTTGGTGGTGAGGAGCGGGAAGCCCTTGGCCAGGTCGAAGCGCATCTGACGGCCGAAGACCCCCATGGTGCCGGTGCCGGTGCGGTCGCCCCGCTGCACGCCGTTATCGAGGATGTCCTGGAGCAGGTCGAGGTACTGCCGCTCCGGGTGATCGGCGTCGGCGATGGCGACGTGAGCGTTCATCAGGCGGGACCGCTTGTTGTTCAGGCTGTGATTCGGTGGTGATTCGGCTTCGGGGTGAACGCCCCAACGGGGTGTTCGTCCACAGCTAGACGGCAAATCCTAGATAGCGCAAATTGGGGTAACGATCTCCATGGTTGCGCTAGTGCCCGGTGCAACGCCTTCAGGACTAATTCAATGCTCGTTTCGCTCGCCTTCGCCGCCATTCTCGCGGCGTCCAGCGCTTCCGCTGAAACTCCGCCGCCGCCGGTCGCGACGACCGCTGCGCCCGCGGCGGCGCCCGCCGCTGCTCCGGCCGCCGCCAAGGAAGAAAAACTCGTCTGCAAATACGAAGCGGAAACCGGCAGCCGGTTCTCCAAGAAGGTCTGCATGACCCCGTCGCAGGCGAAGGCCCGACGTGACGAGGCCCGCAAGGCGGTGTCCGACATTCAGACCAACGCCGCGATCGCGCCCGGCGTCGGTCCCTAACCCGCGAAGCCTCCGTCGCTCAGGAACGCCAGCTCCTCGGCGGTGCTGATCCGTCCGAGGCAGGCGTTGCGATGGGGGAAGCGGCCGAAGCGGACGACGATGTCGCGATGCAGGTCGGCCCAGCGCAATGACTCCGCATCGCCCGACTCGTCCTTCAGGCGGGTGAACAGACGCACCGCCTCGTCCTGGTCGGCGAGGTCCTCCGAGTGTTCGAAGGGCAGATAGAAGAACTGGCGCAGGCCAGCCTCCGTCGCGCGGTCGTGGCCTGAGGCGATGGCGTTGCGCGCGACGTGGCGCGCTTTCGGATCGGTGGCGAAGGCGTGGCCGGAGCCGCGGTAGAGGTTGCGCGGAAACTGGTCGAGCAGGATCAGCAGCGCCAGCGATCCTTCGGCCGAGGCCGTCCAACCGTCGTACTCGCCGCGGGCGGCGGCGTGATGCACGGGCTCGAACCTGAGCGCGATCGCCTCGTCGAACTTGGCGCTTTTGGCGAACCACTTTTCGGGTCCCGCCGCCGTCCAGAAGCCGACCACGTCCTTGGGTGTCGCCGCCATGCACTGACCTCCTGCTTGGATAGCCTATGTCCAACGGAGGCGGATTTGGTTCAAGGGCGACCGCAGGCATTCAGTTTTTCCGGCGAAACGCCGCATCGCGGAGAGCTTCCCTTGACCTCCGCGCAAAATTCCCCTCCATAGCCCGGCCTTTGCTGCGGCGCCGTTGCGCGGAACCGTGGCTACCTTCGACTTCAGGAGAATGATCATGCGCGTCTACTATGACCGCGACGCCGACCTCGCCCGCATCCTGGACAAGAAGATTGCGATCGTAGGCTATGGTAGCCAAGGTCGCGCTCACGCGCTGAACCTTAAGGACTCCGGCGTCAAAGACGTAGTGGTAGCGCTTCGCCCGGGTTCGGCCACCGCCAAGAAGGTGGAAGCCGACGGCCTGAAGGTGATGACCGTGGCCGACGCCTCGGCCTGGGCCGACGCCATCATGGTGCTGGCGCCCGACGAACTGCAGCGCGGCATCTACGCCAACGAAATCGCCCCGAACATCAAGGACGGCGCGGCGCTTCTCTTCGCGCACGGCCTGAACGTGCACTTCAACCTGATCGAGCCCAAGGACACCATCGACGTGCTGATGGTCGCGCCGAAGGGCCCGGGCCACACCGTGCGCGGCGAGTACCAGAAGGGCGGCGGCGTGCCGTGCCTGATCGCCATCCACCACAACGCCACCGGCAACGCGCTGGACTTCGGTCTGGCCTACGCCTCGGCGATCGGCGGCGGCCGTTCGGGCGTCATCGAGACGACCTTCCGTGAAGAGTGCGAGACCGACCTGTTCGGCGAACAGGCCGTGCTCTGCGGCGGCCTGGTGGAACTGATCCGCGCCGGCTTCGAAACCCTGGTCGAGGCGGGCTACGCGCCCGAAATGGCCTACTTCGAGTGCCTGCACGAGGTGAAGCTGATCGTGGACCTGATCTACGAAGGCGGCATCTCGAACATGAACTACTCGATCTCGAACACGGCCGAGTACGGCGAGTACGTCACCGGCCCGCGCATGGTCACCCCGGACACCAAGGCCGAGATGAAGCGCGTGCTGGAAGACATCCAGTCGGGCCGCTTCGTGCGCGACTTCATGCTGGAGAACGAGGCCGGTCAGCCGAGCCTGAAGGCGACCCGTCGCCGCGCCTCCGAGCATCAGATCGAGGAAGTTGGTCAGCGCCTGCGCGCCATGATGCCCTGGATCACCAAGAACAAGCTGGTCGACACCGCCCGCAACTAAGGGCGGCCGTCACGGCTGAATACGACGACGAGGCCCGGACGCAAGTCCGGGCCTCGTTTGCGTTTGGAGGCGCGCTAGGCGCCGAAGCGGGTGACGTAGCGCTCGCTGAGCACGGCGGTGGCGTCCATGCGCTTCTGGTCGGGGCCCATCAGTTCCAGGTGCACGTGATCGGTCATGCCGCCCGGGTAACGGGCCTGCAGCCCGTGGGCGACGCCGATGTCCTGGCCCAGCCGCACGATGTCGCCTTCGGAGACGCTGGGGTCGATGTAGAATACCCGCGCCACGTACTTGATGGCCGGATTGGTGATCTCGACGAACTTCAGATGCTTGTCGTCGGCATAGGCCATGCCGACCTTGGTGACGTAGCCGGAGATCGGCGCAGCGACCGCCTGGCCCGCATCGGCCATGAAGTCGACGCCCTCGTGCTTGCGCGAGCCGCCGTCGCGCGAGGCGCCGAACGCGCCAAAGCCGTAGGCGTCATGCGTGCGCGGGGCGTTGCCGGTCGGGTTGACGAAATCGGCCGCGCCGTCGCCGTCGACGTCCTTGCCATGCCAAGCCAGCACCTTCTCGCCGGTCGCAGGCGGCGCGACGGGTTCCAGCGCCAAGGCCAGGGGCTTGTCCCCATGGGCGCTGGTGAAGCTGGCGCGGGCGGCGGCGTGCGCGCCGGCCTGCAGGAAGCCCGCGGCGAGAACGGCGGCGCCTAGAGTCAGCCAGGTCTGGGTTATCCAGATGTGGAACTTGTCGGGAGCAGGCGTCGTCGTGGCGCGGAGCATGCGTCTGTCGTTTCCTCTTCGAATGGCGGCTGATCGACGTTGGACGCCGGGCCTCACTTCGCCCCTGGCGGTCCATATGGAGACTCGCGCCGTCTCGCAGCATGTGACCGGGTGTCGCTGGTCTAAATGTGCAAGGTCACGGTTGCGTGAGACTGGGCGACGCGCCTCTGAGATGTGTTACAAGGTCGGTGCGAGTTGTTCGCAGTATCGCCCATATTTTTTCGCGGGCGAGCGGTCGGACCGCGACGTTCGATCTGACCTATTCGAGCCGAACGTGTCAGGTGTTCTGAACTCGGCTAAGGAAAGCCTCAAATACTGTTTGTAAGAGCGAAATCTATACGCGTGCCCGTTCGTCATCGGTCGAGGTGCGCACGATGAGTCGTCTGATCGTGGTGTCCAATCGCGTCCAGCCGCCCGGCGACGGCGGCGAGGGCGCGGTCGGCGGCCTGGCCATGGCGCTCGCCGCGGCGCTGCGCGAGCACAGCGGCGTCTGGTTCGGCTGGAGCGGCCAGACGGTCGACGAGTACACCGGGCAGATCTCGATCCAGAAGGTCGGCGGCGTGACCGTGGCGACCGTCGATCTCGAGGAACAGGACCGTCAGGAGTACTACAACGGCTACGCCAACCGCACGCTTTGGCCGCTGTTCCATTACCGGGTCGATCTTTCCGCCTACGAGCGCTCGTTCAGCGAGGGCTACGGACGGGTCAATGCGCGGTTCGCCGACGCCCTGACGCCGCTGATCGGGCCCGACGACCTGATCTGGATCCACGACTATCACCTGATCCCGCTGGCCCAGGAACTGCGGCAACGCGGGGTGCGCAACAAGATCGGCTTCTTCCTGCACATCCCCTGGCCGGCGCGGCGGCTGCTGCTGACCCTTCCTGACCATGAAGCGCTGGTCGAAGCGCTGTTCGACTATGACCTGCTGGGCTTTCAGACCGAGGACTCGGCCAGCGCCTTCCGCGACTACGTGACCGCCGAGGTGGGCGGGACGGTCGACGACGACGGCGTCGGCCACGCGTTCGGCCGTTCGACCAGGATCGGGGCGTTCCCGATCGGATTGGACGTCGAAGGCTTCGAGGCCGCCGCCGGCGGCGAGGTCGCCAAGGCCGAGTTGGAGCGGATGCGGGCCAGCCAGAACGGCCGGGCGATGATCGTCGGCGTCGACCGCCTCGACTACTCCAAGGGGCTCGAGGAGCGGTTTCTCGCCTACGAGCAGGTGCTGCTCGACCACGAAGAACTGCGCGAACAGGTCTTCCTGCTTCAGATCGCGACGCCGAGCCGCGAGGAGGTCGGGGCCTATCAGGAGATCCGCGCCCGCCTGGATGCGGTGACCGGGCGGATCAACGGGGCGTTCGCCACCGTCGACTGGGTGCCGATCCGCTACGTGAACCGGGGCTATCGGCGCGATGAACTGGCCGGCGTCTACCGCGCCGCCCGCATCGGGCTGGTGACGCCGCTCCGGGACGGCATGAACCTGGTGGCCAAGGAGTACGTCGCCGCCCAGGACCCGGAGGACCCCGGGGTGCTGGTGCTGTCGCAGTTCGCCGGCGCGAGCGAGCAGATGGCCGAGGCGCTGATCGTCAATCCGTTCAATCGCGAGGAAGTGGCCGAAGCGATCGTGCGCGGCCTGCGCATGGACAAGGCCGAGCGGATCGCGCGCTGGAACGCGCTGATGGATGGCCTGCGGCGCACGGACGTGGCGGCGTGGCGCGACGACTTCGTGGCGGCGCTGAAGGCCCGTTGAGGGTCAGACGGGCCAGATCCCCTGGTGAAGGACCACGCGATAGCCGTCCGGGTCCTCGTAGGTGACGCCCTCGCGGTCCCAGTAAGGATTGAATGACTCCACCGGACGGTGGCCGCGCCGCTGCATGACGCCGATCATTCGGCTCCAGGCGCGCGGGTCAGGCATGTAGACCACCAGCAAGTTGTCCGGCGTCGGCGCGCGGCCGGCGGCGTGACCGTGGGCGCTGGTGAATTCCAGATGATAGGGCGCGCCCGGGAAGCCGAGGATCACGCCGTCGAACCCGTCGTGGTCGGAAAACCGCGTCAGTTCAGGGAAGCCCAGGCCGTCGCGGTAGAAGGCGACGACCGCTTCCATCTGATCGGTCGGCCGCGCCACCCGCAGGATGCAACCGGCCAGGGGCGGTCGTTCGAGGGTGATGGGCGACATCGCGACCTCCTGATTTGGAAAGGATGCACTTTCCTAAAATGCCTAGCCATTTTTGTAAACTACTGGCTTTGCAAAAGGCGATGACTTGCGAGGTCATCGACGCTCGCGGCGGGGGCGTCCATGCTGACCCGATGACCGACTCTCTGACTGCTCTGCATCCGCTCGACGACGCCGTTCACCTGGAGGCGACGGGGGCTGGCGCTTATCGCGGCGCGACGTCCGCCGCCTATTGGAATATGGCCGGGCCGTTCGGCGGGACGACCGCGGCGGTCCTGATGAAGGCTGTGCTCGATCATCCGCAGCGCCGCGGCCGGCCGGTGGCCCAGACGGTGAATTTCTGCGCCGCCGTCGCAGAGGGAACCTTCGATGTGGTGGTGCGCCTGGTTCGCGACGGCCGCTCGACCCAGCACTGGCAGGTCGAGATGCTGCAGGCGGGCGTGGTGGTGACCACGGCCAGCACGGTCACCGGCCCGGATCGCGAGACCTGGAGCCACGCGCCGGCTGCGCCGCCGAGCGTCCCCGCGGCCAGCGAGACGCCGGTGCTGGACACGTCTGCGCGCACCGGCTGGCGCGGCCGCTACGAGTTCCGCTTCGAGCGCGGGGAGCCGATCCCCGGAGCGGCGAGCCCCGAGGCGCCGGGCGCGGCGCTGTCGCATAGCTGGGTCCGGGACGAACCGCCGCGGCCGCTGGACTTCGTCGCGCTGGCGGCGATCTGCGACACCTTCGTCGTCAAGATCCTGCAGGTCCGCGGCGATATCCCGCCGGTCGCCACGGTCTCGCTATCGACCTACTTCACGGCCGACGAGGCGGCGCTGGCCCGCCAGGGCGCGCGGCCGGTGCTGGGCGTCGCCGATGCCCGTGTCTTCCGCCACGGGTTCAACGATCAGAGCGCCGAAATCTGGTCCGACGACGGCGTGCTGCTGGCGGTCTCCCACCAGGTGGTGTGGTTCAAGAGCTAGGACCAGCCGAGCGCGGCTTGCCCGCGCAGGATCGCCTCGGCCTCGGCGGTGTGCTTGGCGCCCTCGCGGGGATGCAGGACCAGGGCGGGCAGCAGCAGCAGCGGCGCCTTGCCAGTCTTGATCGCCCGGACCAGCACCCGTTTGGCCGGCGCCTCGGCGCGCGGGTGGATGGGGCGGATCTGGAACGAGCCTGCCTTCGGGGCGAGCAGCGCCAGGATGTCGGCCAGCCGATCTGCGCGGTGGATCAGGGTGATCGAGCCGCCTTCGCGCACGGCCTTGAGCAGGAAACCGGTCCAGGCCGCCAGGCCGCCGTCGGCCATCCAGGCGCCAGTCTTTTCCGGCGCGGGCGCGCGCAAGGTCGCGGGATCGTCGAAGTACGGCGGGTTGGCCATGACCGCATCGAACGTGCGCGTTCCGAGCTGTTTGAAGGGCAGGGCGACGTCGCCCTCAATGATCTCGACGCGGGCCTGAAGTTCGTTCGCCTGGACATTCAGGCGGGCGAGGGCGGCGGCGGCCGGGTCACGCTCCAGGCCGACGAAGCTTGCCCCCGGGCGGCGGGCGGCCGCAGCGAGCAGAGCGCCGCCCGGGCCACAGCCGGCCTCCAGCACCCGCGCGCCGTCTTCGGCGTCGCATGCGGCCGCGAGCAGCGCCGCATCCAGGCCTGCACGATAGCCTCGCACACCCTGGCGTAGCAGAACTCGCCCGCCGAGCAGCCGGTCCTCGGAAAATGCGGCGTCTGTCAGGTCTGACACTGGTTCCATTTGCGCTCGGAGACGGCTAAGCCCGCCTTGACCCTGGTCTATCCCGTGACCATTGTCGCCCGCAAACGCCGGCCCCCTTGCGAGGGGCGTCGAACGCCTTGGAGTTACGGTATTTTGGACGCCGCCAGCGCCGCGATCGCCCGCGAAAAACCCGTCTCGATCGACGGGCTCCTGGAACTCGCGAAGCCCGACATGGCCAAGGTCGACGCCCTGATCCGTGATCGCATGCAGAGCCCCGTCTCGGTGATCCCGGCCCTGGCCGAGCACCTGATCGGCGGATCGGCCAAGCGCCTGCGTCCGCTGCTGACCATCGCCGCCGCGCGCGTGGCTGGGGCCCAGGACGACGCCTGCCTGAAGCTGGCTGCGGCGGTCGAGTTCATCCACACCGCGACGCTGCTGCACGACGACGTGGTGGATTCCTCGCAGCTGCGCCGCGGCAAGGTCGCCGCGCACCTGATCTGGGGGGCCCCGGCGAGCGTGCTGGTCGGCGACTTCCTGTTCGCCCGCGCCTTCGAGCTGATGGTCGAGGCCGGTTCGATGCAGGCGCTGGAGATCCTGGCCCGCGCCAGCCGCGTCATCGCCGAGGGCGAGGTGCTGCAGCTGACCCGGGCGCATGACCTGAACCTGTCGCAGGATCTCTACCTGGAGATCATCAAGGCCAAGACCGCCGAACTGTTCGCCGCCGCGGCCGAGGCCGGCGCGGTGTCGGCGGGGGCCAGCCCCGAGCGCCGCGAGGCGCTGAGGAAGTTCGGCCAGGACCTGGGCCTGGCGTTCCAGCTGGTCGACGACGCGCTGGACTACAGCGGGGACGCGGCCACCCTGGGCAAGAACGCCGGCGACGACTTCCGCGAAGGCAAGGCGACGCTGCCGCTGTTGCTTGCCATCGCCAAGACCGGCGCGGCCGAGAAGCCGTTCTGGGACCGGACGGTCGGCCGCCGCGAGCAAAGCGACGAAGACTTCGAACGCGCCCGCGGCCTGGTCGCCTCGACGGGCGCGGACGCGGCGACCCTGGCTCTGGCCGGCGACTACGCCGCGACCGCCAAGGCCCAACTGACCGATTTTGCGACCAGCAACAGCTGGCGTCCGGCGCTGGAGGACCTCGCCGACTTCGCAGTCCAGCGGAAGGCGTAACGGCTTCGAACTTCAGGCACAAAAAAGGCCGCCCTCTCGGGCGGCCTTTTCCGTTCAGGGCGTCGATGATCAGCCCGGGCTGATCATCTTTTCCGGACGCACCAGGGCGTCGAACTCTTCGTTGGTGACGTAGCCGCCGCCGACGGCTTCGTCGCGCAGGGTGGTGCCGTTCTTGTGGGCGGTCTTGGCGATCTTGGCGGCGTTGTCGTAGCCGATCTTGCTGTTCAGGGCCGTGACCAGCATCAGCGAGCGTTCCAGCGCGGCCTTGATGTTGTCCTCACGGGCCTCGATGCCGACCACGCAGTTGTCGGTGAACGAGATCGAGGCGTCGGCCAGCAGGCGGCACGACTGCAGGAAGTTGTAGGCCATCACCGGGTTGAAGACGTTGAGCTCGAAGTGGCCCGAGGCGCCGGCAAAGGTCAGCGTGGCGTTGTTGCCGAACACCTGGGTGCAGACCATGGTCAGGGCCTCGCACTGGGTCGGGTTGACCTTGCCCGGCATGATCGAGGAGCCCGGCTCGTTTTCCGGCAGGGCCAGTTCGCCAAGACCCGAGCGGGGGCCGGAGCCCAGGAAGCGGATGTCGTTGGCGATCTTGAACAGCGAGCCGGCCATGGTGTTGATCGCGCCGTGGCTGAAGACCATGGCGTCGTGGGCCGCCAGGGCCTCGAACTTGTTCGGCGCGGTCACGAACGGCAGGTGGGTGATCTCGGCGATCTTCTTGGCGACCAGCTCGGCGAAGCCGACCGGGGCGTTGAGGCCGGTGCCGACGGCGGTGCCGCCCTGGGCCAGTTCATAGAGACCGTAGAGGCTGTCCTTGATCCGCCGCACGCCATTGGCGACCTGCTGCGAGTAACCCGAGAATTCCTGGCCCAGGGTCAGCGGGGTGGCGTCCTGGGTGTGGGTGCGGCCGATCTTGATGATGTGGTCGAAGGCCTTGACCTTGACCTTCAGGGCGGCGTGCAGGTGTTCCAGCGCCGGCATCAGCTCCTTGGCGACCTGCTCGGCGCAGGCGACGTGCATGGCTGTCGGATAGGTGTCGTTGGACGACTGGCTCATGTTGACGTGGTCGTTCGGGTGCACCGGGCTCTTGGAGCCCATCACCCCGCCCAGCATCTCGATGGCGCGGTTCGAGATCACTTCGTTGGCGTTCATGTTCGACTGGGTGCCCGAGCCGGTCTGCCAGACCACCAGCGGGAAGTGGTCGTCGAGCTTGCCGTCGATGACCTCCTGGGCGGCGGCGACGATGGCCGCGCCGATCTTCGGGTCGAGCTTGCCGAGCTCCATGTTGGCTTCGGCGGCGGCGCGCTTGACGATGCCCAGGGCGCGGATCACCGACTTCGGCTGGCGTTCCCAGCCGATCTTGAAGTTGCCGATCGAGCGCTGCGACTGCGCGCCCCAATAGACGTTGGTCGCGACCTCGATGGGTCCGAAGGTGTCGGTCTCGGTGCGGGTCGCGGTCATGATGTCTTCAGCTCCGGTGAGTTCGCAGCGCCGGTTTAGCGAACACGGACGAGACTGCAAGGCGCGCAGGCCCTAAGGAGGGGCATGGAAGGCGATTGGATAACCCACGGGAAGGTGCGGGCGCGCGAGGCCGAGGGCGTCGTCGAGGTGGTGGTCGACGGCCTGACCACCCAGGCGAAGTACTACAAGCCGCTGGTCTACGAGTTCTTCCGAAAGGCGTGGCGCGGCTCGCGGCCGAGCTGGGGCGAGTTCGGCGTCGACATCGTCATGGAGTATGTCGGCGACCCGCCGTGGATTGACCTCGACAACCTGGCCAAGGCGATCCTGGACGCCATCAAGGGCTACGCCTTCCACGACGACGCCCAGGTGGCCCGGCTGCTGGTCGAGCGGCGGGCCGGCGAGCGTGAGCAGATCACGGTGACCGTGCGCAAGCTGTCGGACGTGAACCTGCTGGGAGCCGCCTACCAGCGCTGAAAACGAAAGCGGCCGCGCCCTGGTGGGCGCGGCCGCGGTTCGCAAATCCCGGAGGGGTCTACGGGATCAGCGGTACTGCTGCAGACGGGTCGTGCGCAGGCCGGCGAGGCCGTGGCGATCGATCGACTTTTGCCAGGCGAGGAATTCCTCGTTGGTCAGCGAGTAGCGTTCGCACGCTTCGTCGAGCGTCAGCAGCCCGCCGCGCACGGCGGCGACCACTTCGGCCTTGCGACGGATCACCCATCGGCCGGTGTCGGCCGGCGGCAGATCCTTGAGCGTCAGGGGCGCACCCGTCGGACCGATGACGTACGCCTCGCCGCGGCTGTTCGTGCGCGTCTGCTGTTGTTGCAACATGGCTTTACGCCTTTCCGACCATCACTGTTCGGGAAGAATGTAACGGGTGGGACATAACGGCCGGTGAATCACGATAGTAAACAATTCCTTGCTCATGATTCGCCGTTGTCCGTTTTTGGTACAGTCTAAGTTATCGAGTGATGTTGTGAGTTGTTAACGACCAATATTACCTCTTAATATTGATCAACTCCTCAAGCATCTGGTCGGCAGTGGTGATGATCTTCGAAGATGCTGAATAGGCTTTCTGCGTCGTGATCAGGCCGGTGAACTCAGCCGACAGGTCGACCGTCGAGGCTTCCAGTGTACCGGCGGCGATTTCGCCCGCCCCGCCGATGCCCGGCTGCTTGATCACGAACTCGCCCGAAGGGATCGTGGCCCGATAGGCGTTACCGCTGACCGCCGCCAGGCCGTCAGGATTGGCGAAGCTGGCGAGGCCGATCTTCGCAATCTGGCGAACTTCAGAGTTGTCGAAGATCGCCGAAACAACGCCGTCCTCGCTGACTTCAACGCCGACCACGTTGCCGACGTTCGCGCCGTCGGAGTTCGCGGAGTTCAGGGTCGAGGGCGAGGCGTACTGGGTGACCTTGCTCCAATCGAGGGCGATGTCGGAGGCCTCGATGCCGAGGTTGTCGGCCCAGCGCGGGGT
This sequence comes from Phenylobacterium sp. GW823-FHT02A09, assembly GCF_058797775.1. Taxonomy (NCBI): domain Bacteria; kingdom Pseudomonadati; phylum Pseudomonadota; class Alphaproteobacteria; order Caulobacterales; family Caulobacteraceae; genus Phenylobacterium; species Phenylobacterium sp. GW823-FHT02A09. The sequence continues at coordinate 499,155 of NZ_JBXAJZ010000004.1, forward strand.
CGCCGCCGATCCCGAGGCGCCCAGGTTGAGCTTGGCGGTCGGACCGAACAGGGTAGTGCCGGCCGCGGCGAGGTCGAGCTGGCCGTCGGCCGTGAAGGCGAGGTTGCCTGAGGCGATCAGGCCGTTGGTGGCGCCGCTGACGTCCGTGGCCGGCACGGCGTACATTTCGGCCTTCCAGAGGTTCGGGTTCGCGTCGTCCTTGATGACGGCGACGGCGACCTTGTGGGTGGCGCCCACCGAGTCGATGACGTTCATTTCGAAGGTGAAGTCGGGCTGGGTGCCGGTTTGCGCCGCCGGCGCCGGCGGGGGATTGGCCCACTCGGCCATTTCACCGACCGTGTAGCCCGCGTTCTTGGCGACGTCGGCGGCCTGGCTCTTGTTGAGGTTGGCGTTGACCACGACGTTGCTGGTCGCCCGCACGGCCGCGCCCAGGTTCTTCACGTTGATCGACTGCATCATGTTCAGGTCGGACGGGTTCGTGTTGAACGTCCCGTCGTCCTGCACCGGCCAGCCCTGCAGATAGAGCTTGGCGTCGTTGACGAGGTAGCCGTCGGCGTCGACGCTGAACGAGCCCGAGCGGGTGAAGACGCGCTCGTCATTGGCGGTGAGCGTGCCGCCCTTGGTGGCCACGACGAAGAATCCGTCACCCGAGATGCCGAGGTCGGTCGGCGAGGTCGCCGACTGGATCAGGCCCTGCTGGCTGATGAACTGGCGGGTGACCGCCTGCACGCCGCCGGCCGAGTAGCGGCCCTTGACCGCCTGGGCGGTCACGACGTTGGCGAAGTTCACCTGGTTGCGCTTGTAGGCGGTGGTGTTGACGTTGGCGATGTTGTCCGAAATCGCCGCCAGGGCCGACGAGTTGGTGATCAGCCCGGAAACGCCGGAGAGCATGGCGCTGTTGATGCTCATGGGTGTCTACCTTTCTATACGAATGCTGTGAGGGCGCGCCCTTAGGCGGCCTGCTGCTCGGACGGCGGGGTTTCCTCGTCGTCCTGGTTGTCGGTGGCCGGCGTGTCGGTGGAGGCCGTCTTCGCCACATCGGCGATCGAGGTGACCTTTTCCCAACCGATCTGCACGCCGTTGACGGTGAGAAGGGTCTTGCCGTCGGTCTGTTCGACGCCGGTGACGACGCCCTTGATGAAGTTGGTGACGCCCACGGTCGCACCGGCCGAGTCCTTGGCGGTGATGCGCAGGGTATAGGTCTCGCCGTTGGGCAGTTGGGCGCCGGTGCGGTCCTTGCCGTTCCACGAGTAGGTGTGATCGCCGGCCTTCAGGTCGTCGCCGGTGGCTTTCTCGACCTGGACGACCTTGCCGAGGCTGTTGACCACCTCGATGGTCACGTCGGTCGCTTCGCGGTCGAGCTTGTAGGACCAGTCAGCCTTGCCGGCGGTGAGCTTGGCCTCGTTGTGAATGGCGCGGACCTCGCGGCCGAGTAGGCTGACCGAGGTCTGGATGCCCGAGCCGGTGTTGGTGACCAGCTTTTCCAGCAGGTCGTTGGTCAGCAGTTGCTGCTCGACGCCGGTCATCTGAACCAGCTGCTGGGTGAACTGCGTAGAGTCCATCGGCGACAGCGGATCCTGGTTTTTGATCTGCGCCGTCAGGAGGTTCATGAACGTCTCGTAGCTGTCGGCCAGGCGCGTGCGCCCGGTGCTCGAGGCGCCGGTGCTGCCGGCCGCTGCGGTCGCGTCGATGGCCATGGCGGTCTCCCTAGATCCGGATGTCCACGCCGGTCTCGGACCGGCGGGCGTATTGAAGGGCGGCGATCGCCGCGGTCTCGGCCGCCTCGCCGGCGGTGCCGAGCACCGCCTGGAAGGCCCGGCCGCGCCAGGCGCCGTCGTTCTGCTGTTGCTGCTGGGCCAGACCGCGGCCGTCGCCGCCGCGATCGTTGACGTCGAAGGAGAGCCCGCCGGTCAGGTCGAAGCCGGCCTGTTCCAGAGCGCGCTGTAGCTCGTGCGAGCGGGCGCGGACCTCGGCGGCGGCTTGCGGCGAGTCGAACGACATGGCCGCGGTCATCTTGCCGCTGGCGGCGATCTCGACCGAGACGCTGACGTGGCCGAGGCCGGCCGGGGTCAGTTCAACGTCAAATTTCGTGGCCCGGCCTTCCAGTTTCTTGCTGATCTGAGCGGTCAGGTTGGCGATGGTCTCGGAAGTTGCGCGCACCGGCGCGGCCTGGGCCGGCGCGTGGGCGTGGGCCGCCGGAGCCGCGGGGGCGGGCGCCTGAACGTCTGGTGTGTCGGTCGCCGCGGCGGGCTCGGTTTTGACTTCCTTGGGCGCGAGCGGCGCGACGTCGGCTTCGAGCGCGGAGGCGGTCTTTCCAGCCTCGCCGGCGCTGGCCGCGCCGGTCACCGCGTTCGGAGCGACGACGCCGTCGTCGGCGGGGACGGTCTGCTGGCCCGCGTCGGTGCGACGGCGGCCGGCGTCGGCATGGCGCGTCGGGCGGGCAGGTTGCGACGTCTCCTGCGGCTTGGCCTCGTCGGCGAGCGCCGGCGCGGCGGCCTCGGCTTGGGCGAGTTCGGTCTGCGGCGCGTCAGCGGCGGCCTGAGGCGCCGGAGCGGAAGACGGCTGCGGGGGCGGGGCGGCGGCCGTCACCGGCTTGGCCGCAGGTTTTGCGGGGGGCTCGGCGGCTGCGGGCTTCGCAACCAGCGGCGCCGCAGCCGGGGTTTCGTCGGCGGGCGACTGAGCGACTTGCAGCGCCTCAGGCGTGTCGCCGGCGATCGCCTTCTCTGATGGCGCCGTCGCAGCGTCGGCCGCGAGATCGGCAGGAGGCGGCGGCGCGAAGGCGGTCGCCGCCGGCATGGCCGGTTGCGACGGCGCATCGGCGAGGGCCTCCCCGCTCGGGGCGGCGGCGGTCTGGACCGGCTGAGGGATGACCTGCGGGACGACGAGCAGCGCAGCGAGCGTCATGGCGTCGGCGGGCGGCGTCGGTGCGGTCGGATCGGTGACCTTGGCGTCGCCCGCGACCGGCTGATCGGCGTCGGCGCCTTCGGTCGCTTCGCCCTCAGCGGCGGCGGCGAACAGGCCGGCGCCAGCCGCGTTGGTCGTCGCGGTTTGCTCGGTCGGCCCGAAGAACGCGGCCAGCAGCGCCTCGAAACCGCCCAACGCGCCCTGGCCGCCGTTGGTGGCGGCGGAGGACCCGACGATCGGGGTCGTGGTCGGCAAATTGAACAGGGGCGCTGTCATGGCTTCCGGTGAATCCGCCCGGCGCGTGGCCGGGCTTATCGATGGGAGCGCTTCTGCGCCGCGTACATTCGACAACTGCCGAGCAACCTTTGCGCCAACTCGTCAAGTAACGGAAATAAAAGAAGAAAGTGAGGATTTGATGGGGTGTGAAAACGGCGTGCGCGGCGTTTTTTGCCGGGCCGAAGCTGCGCGATGGGTCGTCCCTGCCGCCCTGGCCGAGGCGGCTGGCGCGGCGCTGCCTATGGCGCGTGTCCGAACTGGCGCCGGTCTTGCGCCGTGTTTTCGCAGTTCGACGAGCTCCAGATCGGATTTCGTTGAAAAGATTGGATTTTTGCATGGCCCACGCGCGGGCGTTCACCAATATCCCGGCAGATTTGGCCGGGTCGCGCGTCAGGCTTTGCCGGGCGGAGGGTAAACCTTGTCACTGACGGCTATGCTGAAGACGGCGTCGTCCGGGCTGAATGCGGCCCAGATGAACCTGCGCGTCACGTCGGACAATATCGCCAACGTCAACACGTCCGGCTACGTCCGCAAACAGGTCGACCAGGCGCCGCTGGTCGTCGGCGGCCAGGGCATGGGCGTCGACATCCAGGGCGTCCGACGGATCACCGACCAGTATCTGCAGCTCGCCTCGCTGACGGCGTCGTCCGACGCCTCGCGCTGGAACGTGTTCTCGCAATACCTCGACAACGCTCAGAGCCTGTTCGGCAACCCCGGCAAGGAGACGTTCTACTTCTCCCGGCTGGACCAGATCTTCACGGCCTTCGCCGCGGCGGCCGACGATCCGTCGTCGAGCCTGCTGCGCAGCCAGGGGATCTCCAAGGTCGAGGACTTCCTGACCGAGACCGGCCGCATCAACGCCCAGATCAACGAACTGGGCGAGACGGTCGACGCGCGCATCTCCTCGAACGTGAACCGCATCAACGACCTGTTGCGGCAGATCAACCAGATGAACGCCGATATCAGCCGCGCGAAGCTGACCAGCGGCGACGCCTCGGGCTCGGAGAACATCCAGAGCCAGCTGGTCGACGAACTCTCGACCCTGATGAACGTGCAGGTCGCCCAGCGCACGAACGGCGGCGTGACGGTCCGGTCGGCCGAGGGGCTGCTGCTGGCCGGCGACGGCAAGGCCGCGACGCTGAGCTACAACCGCACCGACGCCACCAAGGGCTACATCGCGGTCGAGCCGGAGGGGGGCGTGGGCTACCCGCAGCCGATCCAGATCCTGGGCGGAGAAATCCGCGGCCTGATGGACCTGCGCGACACCACCCTGCCGGGGATGGCCGACCAGCTCGGCGAGTTCATTTCGCGCACGGTCGAGCAGATCAATGCGGCCCACAACAAGACCACGGCCTCGCCGCCGCCGAAGGTGCTGAACGGCCGCGACACGGGGTTGGACCTGCCGACCGCCGTCGGCGGGTTCACCGGCAAGACGACAGTGGCGATCCTCGACAAGGACGGCGTGGTCCAGAGCCGGGTCGACATCGACTTCGACGCCGGGACCATGGTTCCGGGCGGGGCCTTCACGCCGGCCAGTTTCCTGACCAGCCTGAACACCGCGATGGGGGGCGCTGCGACAGCAACCTTCACCAACGGCGCGCTGAGCATCGCCGGGACGGGCGACAACCGCCTGGCCATCGATGAGGGCACATCCGCCAAGGCGGGGCGCGCCTTCTCGCACTTCTTCGGGCTGAACGACCTCGTCCGGTCCGGCGACATGATGAGCTACGAGACCGGGCTGCGAGGGACCGATCCGCACGGATTTACGCCGGGCCAGACCATCAGCTTCCGGTTGGCGCAGTCGGACGGCAAGCCGATCCGCGACATCACCTTCACGATGCCGGGGCCGCCGGTCAATTCGATGGACGACCTGGTCGCGGCGTTGAACGATCCAGTGACCGGCGTTGGCGTCAACGGCTCGTTCAGCCTCGACTCCAAGGGCGCGCTGACCTTCACGGGCTCGGCCCCGCAGAACGCCACGCTCTCCATCACGCAGGACCAGACCCAGCGCGGAGCGTCCGGCCCGTCGATGAGCCAGCTATTCGGCCTGGGGGTGATCGTTCGCAACGGACGGGCTAGCAGCTATCAGGTGGACGCGGCGATCGCCCAAGACCCGATGAAGCTCGGCCTGGCGACGCTCGATCTGTCGGTGGCGGCGGGCAAGCCGGCGGTGACCGCCGGCGACGGCCGCGGCGCGCGGCTGCTGGCCGCGGCAGGGGACGCGACCACCACCTTCTCGCCGGCCGGGACGCTCGGCACGGTGACGATGACGCTGTCGCGCTACGCGGCCGAGTTCGGCGGCTCGATCGGTCGTCAGGCCGAGGCGGCGGAAAACCGCAAGAGCGCGGCGGAGTCGGTGTCGAATGAAGCCCAGGCGCGCCGCGACGCCGTCGAGGGCGTGAACGTCGACGAAGAACTCGTCCGATTGACGACTTATCAACAGGCCTTCAACGCTTCCGCCCGCATGATCCAGGCGGCGAAGGAGCTGTTCGACGTCCTGACGAACATGGTTTAACGGAGCCTGACGATGTATCGCGTCACGACCGGCGGCAACTACAGCCTGGTTCTTCGGAACATCATGCTCGCCCAGCAGAAGCAGATGAACGCGGGCGACCGCGTGGCGACCCAGGAGAACGGGGCGAACCTGAAGGACTACTCGCGCAACGCCGAGATGCTGACGGCCATGCGTTCGGTGGAGACCCGCATCGGCGGCTATCTCGACCAGAACAAGCTCATCGCCGACAAGCTGACCACCCAGGATTTCGCGATGACCCAGCTCGCCGACGCGGCGGCCGGGACCAAGCAGGCGATCGAAGAGGCCATCGCCACGGGCCGCACCGACACCCTGATGCAGGAGATCGAGGCGCAGTTCCGCAACGCGGTGTCGTCGATGAACTCGCGCTATGGCGGCAAGTACCTGTTCGCCGGCGGCAAGATCGACACCATGCCGGTCACGGCCCAGGCGCTGTCGGACCTGACCAATCCGTTGACGCCCGCGATCGCCGACTTCTTCCAGAACGACGACTTCATCACCGAGCACAAGGTCGATGACGCCACCACGGTGAAGACCGGGCTGCTGGCCGACGACTTGGGGACCCAGATGCTGCAGGCCTTCAAGACCCTGCAGGCGTTCCACGAGGCGACTCCGTTCGGCGGCACGATGACCGACGCGCAGCGGACCTTCCTGACCAACGAGCTGGCCAACTGGGACACGGTCTCAAGCGACGTCATCGACAAGACCGCCCGCAACGGGATGGTGCAGGCGCGGGTCGACGACGTGAAAGTCGACCTGACGGCCCGCCAGAACAGCTTGAAGGGCATGATCGGCGACATCGTCGACGCCAACATGCCGCTGGCTTCCGTGGAGCTGGAGAAGGCGACGTTGGCGCTGCAAGCCTCGACGCAGGTGTTCATCACCCTGCGGGATTCTTCGCTGCTGAATGCGCTGAAATAGGCCGTTGACGCCGGCGGCCTCGCAAATCGGGGCGCCAACCGCTACATAGCGCGCCATGAACGCGCTTTTCACAGACGCCGCCGTGGAAGCCGCGCGCGCCGCCGTGGGCCTGAGGCCCGGCGCGCGGGTCGTCGCGGCCATGTCAGGCGGTGTGGACTCCACCGTCACCGCCGCCCTGCTGGCCAGGGCCGGCTACGATGTCGTAGGCGTGACGCTGCAGCTCTACGACCACGGCGCGGCGATCCAGAAGAAGGGCGCCTGCTGCGCGGGCCAGGACATCCATGACGCGCGGACCGCCGCCGACGTCATCGGCATCCCGCACTACGTCCTCGACTACGAAAGCAAGTTCAAGCAGCAGGTCATCGAGGACTTCGCGGACGCCTATCTGCGCGGCGAGACGCCGGTGCCCTGCATCCGCTGCAATCAGACGGTGAAGTTCCGCGACCTGCTGGACGTGGCGCGCGACCTGGGCGCCGAAGCCATGGCCACCGGGCACTACGTCCAGCGCGCCGAGGGCCGCCACGGGGCGCAGCTGCTGCGCGCGATCGATCCGGCCCGCGACCAGAGCTACTTCCTGTTCGCGACCACCCGCGATCAGCTCGATTTCCTGCGCTTTCCGCTCGGCGGCCTGCCCAAGCCGGAAGTGCGCCGGGTGGCGGCGGAACTCGGCCTGGCGGCCGCGGACAAGCCCGACAGCCAGGACATCTGCTTCGTGCCGGAAGGCCGCTACACGACGGTCATCGACCGCCTGCGCCCGCAAGGCGCGGAAGCGGGCGACGTCGTGCACATGGACGGCCGGGTGCTCGGCCGCCACGAGGGCGTCACCCGCTACACGATCGGCCAGCGCCGCGGCCTCAACATCGCGGTCGGCGACCCGTTGTTCGTGGTCAAGATCGACGCCGACAAGCGCCAGGTCATTGTCGGTCCGCGCGAGGCGTTGCTGACCAGCGCCCTGACGCTGAAGGAAACCAACTGGCTGGGCGAAGGCGACGACATGGCCGGCGCCGTCGGGCGGCCGGTGCTGGCGCGCGTGCGCTCCACCCGCGAACCGGTGCCCGGACGCCTGGCGCTGCGTGACGGCGTGGCGGCGATCGAGCTCGACACTCCGGAAGAAGGCGTGGCGCCTGGTCAGGCTTGCGTCCTCTACGCGCCTGAGCAGCCGGAGCGCGTGCTCGGCGGCGGGTTCATCGATGCGACCGAGCGTGCCGCCGGCTGACGCTGGGGCAGCATTCCAATTCGCCAGACGGCGAATTATATCGTTGGCATGACCCAAGCCGCCGATCCCGTCGTCATCGCCTCCTACGCCCGCACCCCGATGGGGAGCTTCCAGGGCTCGCTGAGCGCGCTCAAGGCCACCGAGCTCGGGGCCGCCGCCGTCCGCGCCGCCGTCGAGCGGGCAGGGTTGTCGCCCGAAGCCGTCGAGCAGATCTTCATGGGCTGCGTGCTGCCCGCCGGGCTCGGCCAGGCGCCGGCCCGCCAGGCGGCGCTGGGTGCGGGCCTGCCGACCTCGGTCGAGGCCACCACCCTGAACAAGATGTGCGGCTCGGGCATGCAAGCCGCGATCATGGCTCACGACGCCCTGGCGGCCGGCAGCGCCGACATCGTGATCGCCGGCGGCATGGAGAGCATGACCAACGCGCCGTACCTGCTGAACAAGCACCGCGGCGGCGCCCGCATCGGCCACGACACGGCCTTCGACCACATGTACCTGGACGGGCTGGAAGACGCCTATGAGCCGGGCCGCTTGATGGGATCGTTCGCCGACGAGACGGCGCGGACCTACCAGTTCACCCGCGAGGCGATGGACGATTTCGCGATCTCCTCGCTGGCCCGCGCGCGGGCGGCGACCGAAAGCGGCGCCTTCGCCCGCGAGATCGTTCCGGTCGAGGTCGTGACCCGCAAGGGCAGCGAGACGGTCTCGACCGATGAGCAGCCGCTGAAGGCCGATCCGGCCAAGATTCCGACTCTCAAGCCCGCGTTCGGCAAGGACGGCGCGATCACCGCCGCCAACGCCTCGTCGATCTCGGACGGGGCGGCGGCGCTGGTGATGACCCGCGCCTCGGTGGCCGAGAAGCTCGGCCTGAAGGTGGTCGCCAAGGTGGTGAGCCATGCGGCCCACGCCCACGAGCCGGGACTGTTCACCACCGCTCCGGTGCCGGCGATGCAGAAGGCGCTGAAGAAGGCCGGCTGGAGCGTGGACGACGTCGACCTGTTCGAGGTCAACGAAGCCTTCGCGGTGGTGGCGATGATCGCCGAGCGCGAACTCGGCATCGACCGCGCGAAGCTGAACGTCAACGGCGGAGCCTGCGCCCTCGGCCACCCGATCGGCGCCAGCGGCGCGCGCATCCTCGCCACCCTGATCTCCGCGCTCGAAGCCCGCGGCGGCAAGCGCGGCGTCGCCAGCCTGTGCATCGGCGGCGGCGAAGCCACCGCGATGGCGGTGGAGCTGGTCTAGGCCGTCAGCGGGCGGCCGCGCCCGTCGCCCCCGTGGCGGCGGCGTCGTAGCGGACGCCGCTGGGGATCGACATGTCGCCCGGATGCCAGTCCTTGGGGCAGACGCCCTTCCAGGCGGCCTCGACCTTCACCGCTCGCTCGCCATTGGCGATGGGCAATTGGGCGTTGGTCGTGACCTGAGTTCCTTCTGCCTCGTAGCGCAGCGAGAAGTCGCCGCGGGCGACGCCGTTGGTGACCACCTTGCCGCGGGCGCCCATGTCGCAGACCGAGGCGAAGCGCAGGGAGTTGTCTTCCTGACGGGTGACGGCGTTTTCGCTGCAGTTGTCGCGCGTGCCTTGCGCGCCCATCCAGTCGACCTGCCGATCGACCTTCTCGTCGATGCAGACGATCGTCGTCTGGACGGTGTCGCCGATGGTGAGGCGGGTCTCCCAGAGGCCGGGCTGGCGCGGAGGCGGGCGCTTGATGTTGGCGCGGGTGACGCCGTCTGGATCGGTCACCGCGGCGGGCTGGCAGCCGCCGAGGGCGACGATCGCGATGGCGGTCCCGAGCAGATTTCGGATTGCGTACATGCGTCCCCCTCGACACCGTACGGTTGACGGGCCGAACCCATTCTTCCGTGAAAGCGTTAAATTACGGGCCATGAGCAACGAACTTCACGACAACAAGGCCGAGCAGCGGTTCGAGATGACCGAGCAGGGCATGACCTCCTGGGCCGACTATCGCCTGACTGGCGACCGGCTGTTCATCGATCACGTCGAAAGCCCGGTCCCGCTGCGCGGCACAGGCGCGTCAGGCCGGCTGATGGCGGCGCTCGCCGCCGACGCCCGAACGCGCGGCCTGAAGATCGTGCCGATCTGCGGGTTCGCGGCCGCCTGGCTGCGGCGGAGTGACGAGTTCCGCGGCCTGCTGGGCTAGGAGCGGCCGGCCAGCGCCTTGATCGTGTTGCCGCTGGCCTCGCAGTCGGCGGCCAGCCGCCGGGCGATTTCCCGCACGCCGACCGGATAGGCCTCGCCGCCGTCGGCGATCTCGCCGGACAGGCGTTCGACCTCGGCCATGGCGGCTTCCAGGGCGGCGATATGTTCGCGCGCCAAGTTCCGCGCCTGCGCCTGCAGACGTCCGATCCGTTCGGCGAGGCTGGGCGCCGCCGCCGTGGTTTGATTTCCGGCCACTACGCTGAGGGCCGCTGACGCACGCATCCGATTCACCATCTGACGCTCCCATTGCTGCACACTCTGGAAGCGTTGCTGCAGGATGCGCGCCAGCCGTGCATCAGACCCGTGAGGAAATCGCCTCGAGGGTCTGCACCTTCGCCTCGCAGTCCTCGGCCATGCGCCGAGCGAGATCGCGGACGCCGGCCGGGTACGCCTCGCCGCCATCGGAAATCTCGGCCGACAGACGTTCGACCTCGATCAGGGCGAGGCTCAGGGCCTGGATGTGCTCGCGGGCCAGGGACTTGGCTTCCGCCTGGAGCCGCCGAATGCGTTCGGACAGCTCACGGCCAGTAAGCGGCTTGGACTTGTCGGCCGAGTTGTCGGCCACCACGGAAAGCGGAGGCGTCATGGGTTCTTCCCCAGGCGAAGCGTCATGCCCGCGGCCCCCGTCGGACCGCCTCGACAGCGCTCCCCCAATCGACTCCACTACGCACGAAGCGGGGCCGTGGTTCCGGCCCTCTGAAACTTAACGATATCGGCCTGTCGCACTGTGGAGTTTGGGTGACAGGCGTAAGGCCAAGCTGGCGCCACGCTCGGTTGTTTTCCGAGCGGGAACAAGGGGTTATCCCTATTGCGCAGCTAGCGTTTGCCCTTGCGGAACCGTTCTTGGCTCTCGGCCCGCGCCTCGGCGCGGACCTTCTTGACCACCTCACGATCGGCGGTCTCGCCTTCGCCGGTGAGGGCGTCGTTGGCGAACTCCAAGTCCAACAGCTTGAGGCGCTTGATCTCATCGCGCAAGCGCGCGGCGGTCTCGAATTCGAGGTCGGCGGCGGCCTGGCGCATCTTGGCTTCAAGGTCGCGCAGGGTGGCCTTGAAGTTGTCGCCCAGGAACGGCTTGCCGGCTTCCTCCGCGACGCCGGCCGGGACCAGCACGCGGTCCTTCTCGTAAGGCGAGGCGAGGATTTCCTTGATCTGGCTCTTCACGCTCTCGGGCGTGATGCCGTGCTCGAGGTTGTAGGCTTCCTGCTTCTCGCGGCGGCGCTGGGTCTCGGCCATGGCCCGTTCCATCGAGCCGGTGATGTGGTCGGCGTAGAGGACGACCTTGCCGTCGACGTTCCGGGCCGCGCGGCCGATGGTCTGGATCAGCGAGGTTTCGGAGCGCAGGAAGCCTTCCTTGTCGGCGTCGAGGATGGCGACGAGCCCGACCTCGGGGATGTCGAGGCCCTCGCGCAGCAGGTTGATGCCGATCAGCACGTCGAAGGCGCCGAGCCGCAGGTCGCGGATGATCTCGATCCGCTCCATGGTGTCGATGTCGGAGTGCATGTAGCGCACCCGCAGGCCCTGCTCGTGCATGTACTCGGTCAGGTCCTCGGCCATCTTCTTGGTCAGGACGGTGATCAGGGTGCGATAGCCGCGGGCGATCGTGTCGCGCGCCTCGGCGATGACGTCATCGACCTGGCTGTGATTGTCCTTGGAGACCGGCCGCACCTCGACTGGCGGGTCGATCAGGCCGGTGGGGCGGATGACCTGCTCGGCGAAGACCCCGCCGGATCGTTCCAGCTCCCACGCCGCCGGAGTGGCCGAGACGTTGACCGTCTGCGGCCGCATCGCGTCCCACTCCTCGAACTTGAGCGGACGATTGTCGAGGCAGGAGGGCAGGCGGAAGCCGTATTCGGCCAGGGTGAACTTGCGCCGGTAGTCGCCGCGGTACATAGCGCCGATCTGCGGCACGGCTTGGTGGCTCTCGTCGATGAACAGCAGGGCGTTCTCGGGGATGTACTCGAAGAAGGTCGGCGGCGGCTCGCCTGTGCGGCGGCCCGACAGGAAGCGGCTGTAGTTCTCGATGCCGGCGCAGGAGCCCGTGGCCTGGATCATCTCCAGGTCGAAGGTCGTGCGCTGTTCCAGCCGCTGGGCCTCCAGCAGCTTGCCGTTGGCCACCAGCCAGTCCAGCCGTTCCTTCAGCTCGTCGCGGATCTGGATGACCGCCTGGTTGAGGGTCGGGCGCGGCGTCACGTGGTGGCTGTTGGCGTAGATCTTGATGCCTTCGAGATCGGCCGTCTTCTTGCCAGTCAGCGGGTCGAACTCGCTGATCGCCTCGACCTCGTCGCCGAACAGCGAGATGCGCCAGGCGCGGTCCTCGTAGTGGGCGGGGAAGACCTCGATGGTGTCGCCGCGGCGGCGGAACGAGCCGCGCTCGAAGGCGGCGTCGTTGCGCTTGTACTGAAGGGCCACGAGGTCGGCCATGAGCTGCTTCTCATCGAGCCGCTGGCCAGGCTCGATGGTGAAGGTCATGGCGGTGTAGGTCTCGACCGAGCCGATGCCGTAGATGCAGCTGACCGAGGCCACGACGATGACGTCGTCGCGCTCGAGGATCGCGCGGGTGGCCGAGTGGCGCATCCGGTCGATCTGCTCGTTAATCGACGAGTCCTTCTCGATGTAGGTGTCGGTCCGCGGCACGTAGGCCTCGGGCTGGTAGTAGTCGTAGTACGAGACGAAGAACTCGACGGCGTTGTCGGGGAAGAAGGCCTTGAACTCGGAATAGAGCTGGGCGGCCAGGGTCTTGTTGGGCGCGAGGATCAGCGCCGGGCGCTGGGTCTCCTCGATCACCTTGGCCATGGTGAAGGTCTTGCCCGATCCGGTGACGCCGAGCAGCACCTGGTCCTGCTCGCGGCCTTCCAGGCCGGCCACGAGGTCGGCGATCGCGGTGGGCTGGTCGCCGGCCGGCTGGAAGTCGCTGACCAGCTTGAACCTTTTGCCGCCTTCGGATTTCTCCGGGCGCGCGGGCCTGTGCGGCTTCCACAGCATCGGCATGGCGGTTTCGTCGTAGTCGAAGCTCGCCGACATGTCGGCGACGCCGGGGCCTGGGACAACTGAGCGGGGCATGGACGCCAAAGTAGGATCGTTCATGGCCCGATGCTAGCGGCGCCGGGCGCCAGAACCTGTCAGCAGGGTGTCAGCCGGCGCGCAGCAGCGGCAGGTTTTCCTTCAGCGCTTCCAGGAACCTGTCCGACATCATCAGGATGGCGTTGTGGCCGCCGCCGCGGATGATCGCCCAGCGCTTGGCCGGCGCCTGGAGCTTCTCGAAGTAGGTCGCGGCCAGCGAGGTCGGGGTCTGGATGTCCTCGTCGCCCTGGATGATCAGCACCGGAACCGGGATGGCGGGGGCGGGGACGTCGTCGCTGTAGGCCATCAGCCCGGCGAGCATCTGGGTGGCGGTGTGCTGGCCGGCGGCTACCCAGTCGCGGACCTCGCGGAGACCATAGCCGGGGGCCAGCAACAAGCGCCCGAGCATCGTGCGCATCGTGCCGCGTTCGCTGGCGGGCGGATGAGCCATGAGGATCTTGCGTTCGGCCAGCAGCGGCTTGACGCCGTCATAGGGCGGCGGGCCGATCTCACGGAGGCGGGCGAGGGCCTTGTGAGCGCCGCGCGCTTCGAGACGCTCGCCGAGTTCGCGGTAGCCGACGGCTTCGTTGGCGGCCATGTCGACCACCTGACCGGCTCCGACATAGGCGGCAAAGAGGTCGGGACGGCGGCGCGCCATCTCGACGCCGAGCACCGACCCCCAGGAGACGCCGAGCAGGATCGCCCGCTCGTGACCCAAGCGGCGCAAGGCGTGGACGACGATCTCCAGCCCGTCGGCGGCGATGCGGTCGAGGGTAAGATCGACGTCGGCCCGGTTGCGGCCGAAGGTGCGGCCGGCGCCGGGCTGGTCCCACTGGGCGAGGGTGAAGTCGCGCTCCCAGGCGCGGAAGTCGTCATAGCCGAGCGGCAGGAACGACGTTCCTGGCCCGCCGTGCAGCAGCACCGGTACCGGATTGGCGACGTCTTCGCCCCGGATCGACACCCACTGGTCGACGCCGTTGATCGTGATGAAGCCGGCCTCGTCGATCCCGTTCGGCGCGCGGACGGCTTGGCGGCGGCGGACGCCGGCCCGGAGCGCGGCCAACCAGAGCGCGAGGCCCGCGACGAGCGCGATCAGCAGCAGGGCGATGACTGTCACGGGGACCTCGCGAGCTTTATTGCCAAGCTTGTACGACGGGAGCGCCGCCGCTTCGAGGCCCTCGTCGGCATCGGATGCTCGACGGCGACGCGCGGCTGTGGCCATCGTGCGGCGATGACTGAGCTGTCGGACGTCTACATCACAGGTACGGGCGCGTTCCTGCCCGGCGCGCCGATCCCCAGCGAGCGCATGGAGGACCATCTGGGTCGGGTCAGCGGCCGTGGCAGCCTGTTGGGCCGCCGGGCGCTGCGCTGGAACGGGGTCGAGACCCGCCACTATGCGCTCGACGACCAGGGACGGGCCACGCACTCCAATGCGGGCATGTGCGCCCAGGCGATCCGCGCGGCGCTGGAGGATGCGGGCCTTGGCCCCGAAGACCTGCAGTTCCTGGCCGCCGCGACGACCCAGGGCGACTATCTGGTGCCGGGCCATGCCGCGAACGTGCACGGCGAACTGGGCGCGGGACCGCTCGAGATCGCCAGCTTCCAGTCGGTGTGCGGCTCGTCGCTGATGGCGGCCAAGGCGGCTTGGCTGTCGGTGCGGGCCGGCGAGCACAAGGTCGCCGTCGCCGGCGCCAGCGAGTTCTCGTCCCGCTGGTTCCGGCCGAGCTTCTACGAAGGCACGGCGCTGGTCGACGACAAGGGCCGGCTGCGCGCCGAGGCCGACTACCTGCGCTTCACCCTCTCGGATGGGGCGGGCGCGGTGGTGATGGAGCCGGCGCCTCGGCCGACGGGGCTCAGCCTGCGGGTGAAGTTCATCGACCTCGTGTCGCTGGCCGACCGGTTCGACCCGTGCATGTGGGCCGGCGCGTCGGTGGAGGGCCGAACCGATCCGATGGCGACGTGGTCGTTCGCCGGCCCGGCCGAGGCCCACGCGCAGGGCGCCGTGGCGCTGCTGCAGGATTTCGAGCTGCTCAAGCGGGTGATCCGCGCCTGGGTCGGGGTCTATCTCGCCAAGGTGGACGAGGGCCGCATCGCGCCCGGCGAGGTGGACCATCTGCTCTGTCACTACTCGGCGCGTTCGCTGCGCGAGGAGATCGTTTCGCTGCTGGAGGCGACCGCGGGGATGATCCCCGAGACGCGGTGGTTCTCGAACCTGCCGCGCGTCGGCAACATCGGCTCGGCCTCGATCTGGGTGATGCTCGGCGAATTCATGCGCACCGAGCGGCTGAAGCCCGGCGAACAGGTGCTATGCGTCGTGCCGGAGAGCGGCCGGGCATTCGTGGGCTTCATGCTGCTGGAGGCGGTGGGATGAACGACGTCAGCGACGTGATGCGACGGCTGGCGGTCGTCTTCACCGAGTTCGAGGGGCGGCTGGAGCAGACGCCGCTGATCCGCAAGTTGACCCGCGGGCGCTTCACCCTGGACGACTACCAGACCTTCCTGAGCGGGCTCCGCCAGCAGGTGAAGGACGGGGCGCTCTGGATGTCGCGCGCCGCGTCGAACATCGACGAAGAGCACCTGGAGCTGCGCTCCATCCTGATGCGCCATGCGGTGACCGAGCATCGCGACTTCCGGCTGCTGGAGGCCGATTTCGTGGCGTCGGGCGGAGAGCTAGCCGCGATCCAGGGCGCGGAGAAGAACGTCGGTTCAGAGGCGCTGTCGGCCTGGATGTTCCACGAGGCGTCCAAGCCGAACCCGTTCGGGCTGCTCGGCGCGATGTGGATCATCGAGGGGTTGGGATCGATCAAGGCGGCCGAGTGGGGCGCGCTGGCCCGCCAGCGGCTGGACCTGCCCGAGCACGCGGTGCGCTTCCTGCTCTATCACGGTGAGAACGACGCCGAGCACATCAAGGAGTTCGAGGAGATGCTCGGGCTGGTGCTGCCCGACGCGGCGACGGCCGAGCGGATCGTGAAGACCGCGCGGGTCACCGCCAGGCTCTACGCCTTGCAGATCGAGGAGATGACGGCTTGAGCACGGCGGACTTCGATCTCGCCAAGTACGATCCGCGCGATCCCGATCCGTGGCTCGCCCTCTATCTCGACCAGGGCCTGCCGATCGCGCCGGAGGCCAAGTCGGCGCTGTTGCGCGGCAATCGCTCGTGGTCGCGGCGCTGGCTGTTTCCGATCGCTCGTCCGGCGGTGTTCGCGTTCTTCATCCTGGTGAAGATCCTGCGCGGACTGTCGCCGCATCACCCGAACCTGAACGGGGCGCTGCACCGGTTGATCCACTGGGGACTGCGCAATTTTGCGACCCCCGACGCCAACACGCTGATCCTGCGCCACTTTCACATCGGCACCGAACTGCTGGCGTTCATCAAGGCGAACGCCGGGCCGGTGGAGGTGGAGACCGTCCCGCTGCGCCCGCGCACGCTCAAGGATCTGGAAGACAACGTCTTCCTTCAGCACGACCTCAACATCTTCAATTTCATCATCCAGCTCAGCGCCAGCCTGCGCGCGCAGGGGCGTGACCTGACGCCGGTCGAGCGGCCGGACTTCTCGATGATCTCGGACGAGCCGTTCGAGCTGGCGCCGCTGCCGGACCGCCGGCTGAACTTCGCCGATGTGCAGACGGCGATCGAGGCCTACACCCCGATGTACGCCCTGATGCTGCCGCGCGCGGACTTCGTGCGGGCCGCGCAGTCGCTGCAACTCGACGAGACCATCGCCATCTACATCGGCAAGATCCTCGGCACCGACTACCACATGTCGTTCGTGAAGAACGGTCACCCGATGGTGCCGCTCTCGACCCTGACGGCCGGGCATCGGCTGATGATGCATGGGCTCGACTGCGAGGCGTTCCACGGGTGGCTGCGCCTGCTGAAGCATCGCCAGGCCATGGGGCTGAGCCTCGATCCGCGAAATCCGATCGGGGCGACGCCGGCCTAGCGTTCGGCGCGCTGGGCTTGGCGTTCGAGCGTCTCGCACTTGGCGGCCGTGACCTGCGGCCAGGGGCCGGGGTCGGAGCCGATGCGGCGCAGCGCTTCCTCCTCGCTGATCCGTTCACGGATCGCCAGTTGCTCGGCGGCGCGGTCGGCGAAGGCGCGGCCCGAGCGCATGGCGCTGTCGAACTGCGCGCGGGCGGCGGCGTCCTCGCGGCGGGCGACGGCGACCCGGGCGCCGCCGGTCGAGACGTTCGTCGCCTCGCGTCCCCAGCTCGGGCTGGGGAAGGCGGGGGTGGCGCGAAGATACCGCTGCATCGCGCACGCCTGCTGCACACGCCAGGACGGCGCGGCGACGGCGGGCGTGGCGAGCCCAGCCGCAACGGTCAGCAGGATGACGTGCTTCAGCATCAGCGTCAGTTTGAGATCAGAATTGGGGCGCGTACGTGGCGAACCGCGCCTCGCGGGGGCGCAAGTTGGCATGCGCGGCCGCGATTAACCACCCCTCGTTCGGCGAACGGCGGTCAAATAGAGTGCGCGCCGCGTCAGGCGGGGCGGGCCCCACCGTCGCGGCGCGCGGGTGATCCTGTCCGGGGGGAGAGGATCCTGTCGGAAACTACTTGTCGGCCGCCTTGCTGACGGCGGTGCCGGCGGCGGCGCCGGCGACAGCGCCGACCGGCCCGCCGACCACGGCGCCGGCCGCTGCGCCGGTGGCCGCACGCTGCTCAACATTGTGCCCGCAAGCCGCCAGCGTCAGGGCGAAACCGGCGGCGGCGAGCAGGGTGAGGGACTTGCGCATCGGGTCGTGTCTCCGCGTTCTGAAAGCTTCGCAGCGGGAACGGCGGGGCATGGCGGAGGTTCCCTCGCCGAGTTCGCGTCGTTAACGAAACCTGAAAAAAATCGTCTGCTGCGACGCAATATCCCATTGCGAATCCACTCGGCGATGGTCATAAACCACCTCAACTTCGCCGTAGCCTGTCACTCCACGTGTAATCGACAGGCTCTCAGTCGCGCCGCCGCCAGCATGAGCAGGGGCCTTCGCGACGACGATGTCGGGGGGCGATTTCGCCCTCGCCACACGGGACACGATCTTCTTGAAATTCAATAGTAAGGCTCGCGCCGATTGGCGCGTGCCGGCATGCGCCGCATTGATCGGTTCAGGCATTGGCCTGGCCCTGGGCGCTACATACATGGTCGGCGGCATGGCCCGCACGGCTGCCGACGACGCCCGCGCCGCGCGGATTGCGCGTGCGGCCGAAGGCGGCTTTTCGGAAGCCACCCTGCAAGCTGCGGCGATGGACCCTGGCGTCCTTCGCATCGCCAGCCGGCACGACCCGCTCGCCGTCAGCGGCGCCGCCCAACGCGATCGCCAAAGCGCCATTCTCGCCGCCCGGCTTGAAAAGGCGCCCAATGCGGCGGCGGAAATCCCTCTGCGCGGCGCGATCGACGCCGCCCTGCCGGCGGCTGCGCCGTTCCGGCTGGCCGGGGCGCTGGAAACCTCTCGCGAGCTCGAATGCCTGACCCAGGCCGTCTATTTCGAAGCGCGTGGCGAGACGCCGGCCGGCCAAGCCGCCGTCGCCCAGGTGGTGCTTAACCGCGTGCGCCACCCTTCGTTCCCCAAGAGCGTCTGCGGCGTGGTGTTCCAGGGCGCAGGCAAGCGCGTCGGCTGTCAGTTCAGCTTCGCTTGCGACGGCTCGATGCGGCGTGGCCGCGAAGTCGCGGCGTGGAACCGCGCCCGGAAGGTCGCCTCCAAGGCGCTGGCGGGCAACGTAATGGCCTCGATCGGCGACGCCACCCACTTCCACACCACGAACGTGGCCCCGAACTGGGGCCCGCGTCTGGTGCGTACGGCCGAGGTCGGGATGCACGTGTTCTATCGCGTGGGTCGTGGCGGCGGCGCCGCGCCCAAGGCGCAGGATCGCGTGTACTACGCCAGCTATGCAGCGACGCCCGCGCCGGCCTCGATCGAGGTCGCCGGCGACATGCGCGCTGCGCTCCTGAAGAGCGAGCGCAAGTCCGACGCCGTCGGCCAGGCGGACCAGAAGCCGGAATTGGTCAAGGAACCCGACGCTGCGGCTCCGAAACTGCTGCCGATCGCGGCGCATCCCGCCAAATCGCCGCCGCTGCGGACCGTCGCCGAAGCCGACGCCATGGTCGGCGACGACTAAACGAACGCCCGCCCGGCCGTTCTCCTCGATCACGCCTTGCGCCATGCTCCCCCTCGCCGGGGACATGGCCGGGGCGAGTCGAGCGAGGTGGCGTGATGAGCGATGCGGCGGCGCGTGACGAGCTGGCCCGGGGCCTGCTCAACTGCGGTTACGACGACCTCAATCCGATCCAGAAGAGCGTCATCGATCTCATCGTGACCGAGACGCCCAGCCGGGCGCCCGGGCTGGCGCATGACGATCGACGCTGCAGCGAACGGCTGGCCGACCGCGTGGCGGCCTTCGGCGGCTCCTGGGCGTTCATCGTCGGCTTCGGCGTGGCGCTGCTGCTGTGGATGGGCTGGAACCTGGCGACCAAGTCGCTGCACCTGGCTTTCGACCCCTATCCGTTCATCTTCCTGAACCTGGTGCTCTCGACGCTGGCCGCGTTGCAGGCGCCGGTGATCATGATGAGTCAGAACCGCCAGAGCGTGACCGACCGCAAGGCGGCCGAGTACGACTATGTCGTCAACCTGCGCGCCGAACTCGAGATTTTGCGTCTGCACGACAAGCTCGACGCCCTGCGCGGCGAGGAGCTGATGGCGCTGGTGATGGAGCAGGGCGACCGGATCGAGCGGCTGACCCAGCAGGTCGCGGCCCTGTCGACCGCCCGCCGCTAGGCGCGGGACGAGCGCCGCAACGCTTGCGGCGGCTGGCCGAAGGCGCGCAGGAAGGCGCGCCGCATGCGTTCTGGGTCGCCGAAACCGGTAGCCGCCGCCACCCGGTCGATTGGTTCCGACGAGCCTTCCACCCGCTCGCGGGCGGTCTCCAGCCGCAAACGTTCGACCGCCTTGGCCGGGGTCATGCCGGTCTCGGCCGCAAACGCCCGGGCGAAGTGGCGGGGGCTCATGGCAGCCTGATCGGCGAGACGCTCCACGTTCAGCGGCTCGGCGAGCCGCTCGCGCATCCAGTCGAGCAGGGGGGCGAAGCGCCCGCCCTGGCCGCCCATTTCCAGCAGCGCCGAGAACTGCGACTGGCCGCCCGGCCGGCGGTGATAGACCACGAGCTGCTGGGCCACGGCCCGGGCGAGGTCCTCGCCATGGTCATCGGCGACCAGAGCCAGCGACAGGTCGATGCCGGCGGTGATCCCGGCCGACGACCAGACGTCGCCGTCGCGCACGTAGATCCGGTCGGGCTCCACCCGCACTTTGGGATAGCGGCGCGCGAAATCGGGACAGCGCTGCCAATGGGTGGTGGCGCGTCTGCCGTCCAGCAGACCGGCCTCGGCCAGGATGTAGGCGCCCGAACAGACGCTGGCGGTCCTACGGCCCCGCGCTGACGCGCCCCGCACCCAGTCGAGCGTCAGGGGGCAGATGGCCGGCCCGCGCGTGCCTTCGCCGCCGGCGACCACCAGCGTGTCGAGCGGCGCTTCGTCCAGCGGTCCGGCGATCATCTGCACGCCCGAGCTCGAGGCGACCGGGCCCGGGTCGCGGGCCGTGACCCGCAGCACGTAGGCCCCGGGCACGAACCGGGCGGCGATTTCGAACACCGCGATCGGCCCGGTGGCGTCGAGGATCTGAAAGTCCGGAAAGACGAGCAGGCCGATCGTGCGGGTCATGGCGAAAAACGAGGGATGTTTGTCATTTCTGCCGGAAGCTAGGTCGCGCACACTCCGTCGTCAAATTTCTTTGGAGGCCGCCATGTCCAAGCTGCAGATCGTCATCGCGCTCTATCCGGGCGTCACTCATCTCGACTTCACCGGTCCGCACCAGGTGCTCTCGCGGCTGCCTAACGCCGAGATGGCGGTCGCCTCGGTGGGCGGCCAGGACATCGAGGCCGAGGGACTGACCTTCACCGGGTTGGCGGACCTGGCGGCGATCGAACGGTGCGACGTGCTCTGCGTGCCGGGCGGCCTGGGCACGACCGACGCCATGCAGGACGAGGCGTTCATGGCGCAGATCCGTCGCCTGGGATCGCAGGCCAAGTACCTGACCAGCGTCTGCACGGGGTCGCTGATCCTGGCGGCGGCGGGCTTCCTGAAGGGCAAGCGGGCCGCTTGCCACTGGGCCTGGCGCGACCTGCTGGTCCCGTTCGGCGCCATCGTCGACGACAGCCGGGTGGCTCGCGACGGGAACATCATCACGGGCGGCGGCGTGACCGCAGGCCTGGACTTCGCCTTCGTGCTGATGGCTGAACTGGCCGGCGAGACCCTGGCCAAGTCGGTGCAGCTGGGGCTCGAATATGCGCCGTCGCCGCCGTTCGCGTCGGGGCGTCCGGAACTGGCTTCGCCCGAGATCCTGGCGGCGGTGAAGGCGCGGATGGAGCCGTTCGCGCAGTCCCGGTTGGAGGCTGTGCAGCGGGTCGCATCGCAGCTCGAGGCCGGGCGATGATCCGTCTGTGGCTGGCGGCCGTACTGGCCGCCCTCGCGCTGCCGGCGTCGGCGCGGCCGGTCGTGGCGATCCTGGCCGATCCCTCGGGCGTCGAGACGACGGACCTGCTGGCGCCCTACGCGATCTTCAGCGCGTCCGGCGCGGTGGACGTGAAGGTGGTTTCGCCGACCCTGGATCCCGTCCCGCTGATGCCCGGAATAGCCTGGATCAAGCCGCAGGAGACGCAGGCCGGGTTCGACCGGCGATACCAGCAGGCCGACATGGTCATCGTGCCGTTCCTGATGAACCCCAAGGACCCGGCGCGGGCGGCCTGGCTGCGGGCGCAGGCCAAGGGCGGGGCCCGGATCGTCTCGATCTGCGACGGCGCGCTGGTGCTGGCCGAGGCCGGACTGCTCGACGGACGGCAGGCGACGGCGCATTGGGCCTCCCAGGGGGCGCGGAAGCGGAAGTTTCCGGCCGTCGTCTGGCGCCGCGACGCGCGCTGGGTGACTGATGGAGCGATCACCACGACCGCTGGAGTCAGCGCCTCGGCGCCCGCCTCGCTGACGCTGCTGGCGGAACTGGCGGGCGACGACGTCATGCGCCGGACCGCGGGGCGGCTGGGCCTGCCGGCGCCGGTGCGCGCCCACGATGCCGCGGCCTACAGCCTTCGCGGCGAGGCGATGGGAACCGCCGCCGGCAACGTGCTGGGCTTCTGGCGGCACGAGCGCGTGGCTATCCCGATCAGCGACGGGTTCGATGAACTGGCGTTCGGGGCGGCGCTGGACGGCTGGACCCGAACCTACCGCGCCAAGGCCTATGCGGTCGCGCCGGCGGGCGGGGTCACCTCGCGCGGAGGACTGCTTGTCTTCGCCTCCGACCGGCTGCCCAGTTTCTCACGCCAGGTGCGGCTGGCCGACCGCGCCTCGATCGAGGCGATGCTGGACGAGGTCGCGGCGGTCTACGGCGATCCGACCGCCCGCTTCGTGGCGCTGCAACTGGAGCACCCGCTCTGGCTGGAGCCGCGCTAGGCCGCCAGGGCGCGGACCAGGGCCGAGGGCTCGATCGGCTTGCTCAGATAACCGTTGAAGCCGAGCGCCAGCAGGCGCTCGCGCTCGCCGGTCATGGCGTCGGCGGTCAGGGCGACGACCGGCAGCGTCTGACGCCCGGCCGCGCGAATGGCCGCCAGGGTCTCGATGCCGCTCATCTCGGGCATGTGGATGTCCATCAGCACGATGTCGAAGTCGGCGTCGTCCAGTCGCGCCAGGCCCTCGGCGCCGCTGGAGGCGGTCGAGACGCTGGCTCCGATGGCTTCCAGCAGGGCGCGGGCGACCTCCTGGTTGGTGGGATTGTCGTCGACGACCAGCACGCGCAGCGCCGCTTCCAGATCGCCCGGACCGTCGGTGAACTCTTCCTCGGCCTCCGCCGCGGCCAGCGGCAGCTGCAGGGTGAAGCGCGCGCCCTCGCCCAGGCGGCTCTCGACGGTCAGGTCGCCGCCCATCAGCCGAGCCAGTTCGCGCGAGATGGCGAGACCGAGACCCGTGCCGCCGAAGCGGCGCGAGATGCTGCTGTCGGCCTGCGTGAAGCCCTGGAACAGCCGGGCTTGGGTGGCCTCGTCGAGGCCAGGGCCGGTGTCGGCCACTGTGAAAGCAACGCCTGCGGACGTGCCCTGGACGGTGAGGCGGACCTCGCCGGCGGCCGTGAACTTGACCGCGTTGGAGAGCAGATTCTGCAGGATCTGACGCAGGCGGGCCTCGTCGCCGGACGTCCAGCGCGGGATGTCGGCGGGGAGGTCGCAGATCAGAGCCAGGCCCTTGTCCTGCGCCGTGTGGCTCCAGAGGTCGATGGTTCGCGCCACCGCCTGGTGCAGGTTGAACGGCCGGGCGTCGATGTCGAACTTGCCGGCCTCGATCTTGGCGAGGTCCAGAACGTCGTTGAGGATGGTCATCAGCCCGCCGCCCGAACGCAGCAGGGTCTTCACGTACTGCTTCTGACGGACGTCCAGATCTGTGCGGTCGAGCGCATGGGCCATGCCCAGCACGCCGTTCATCGGGGTGCGCAGTTCGTGGCTCATCATCGCCAGGAAGGTCGATTTGGCCTCGCTGGCGGCGCGTGCGGCGCGGGTCTGCTCCTCCAGGTCGGCCAGGGCCGCGCTCAGCTGGCGCGAGGCGGCGACGCCGCGGGCCGCGGAGATGATCGCATAGCCGACATAGACAATGACCCCCAGGGCGACGAACGCCTGCTGGGCGCCGTGAAAGCGGGGGAAGAGCAGGGGGGCGAGCAGGATGCAAAGCCCGCTCGGCGCGCCGAAGACGAGCGAAGCCAGCGGTGAGCGGTAGGCATGGCTCATGCCGTTGAACAGCAGCGCCGACCAGACCAGCAGTGCGAAGTACTCGGAGCCGGAGAAGTCCGCCAGCCAGTAGGCGACGCCCAGGCCGACCCAGACGCCGTTGATGGCCAGGGCCGAGCCCAGGTAGGAAATCCGCTGCGCTCTCGTCGGAACGCCGCGCGCATGGGGCGCGGTGGCGATCATCGTCCAGGCCTCGCCGAAGGCGAAGAAGGCGACCCAGCCGATGGCGATGGCCGGCGTGAGCGTCCAGGCGACGAGGATGGCGTAGACCGCCACCGTGATCCAACGCGACGGGGCCATCCTGCGCGCGGCGCGCGCGACGCCGTCGAAGCCCTCGTCAAACTCGAAAACAGGTAACTTCATTACGCCGCCCACTACTTGCGGCGCAGGTTGCACAGGAATGCGGAAGAGAGACTTAACGCGCTAAGGGTGGTCTTCGAGAAACGCTGCTATCTTGAGGTGTGTCGTCAGCGGTCCTGGGTGCGGGCGTGCACCGTGTCGACGTTCTGATGGATGTTGCCCTGCCGGCCCTGGCTCTTGGTGTTGAAGTCATCGCCGTGGCCGGCTGAGTGGACGCCGGTCTTGGCGTCTCGGCGATCGCGGCCCTCGCCCTGGATGTCGGGGCGTTGGCCGCGGAAGGACCGTTGTTCCTTCGGGATCGGGGGCGCCTTGCTCATCGGGAGCTCCTTTCCTTTGACCTGAAAGGAACAGCCTGTGAGCCGGCTTGTTCCCGGCTCAGATCGCGTCGAGGCCGATGTCGAGCACGCTGGCCGAGTGGGTGAGGGCGCCGACGCTGACCACCTGGACGCCGGTCCGAGCGATGCCGCCGACCGTCTGCAGGTTGACGCCGCCGGAGGCTTCCAGCGTGACGGCGCCGCCCGTCATGGCGACCGCCTTGGCCAGATCCTCAAGGCTGAAATTGTCCAGCATGATGACGTCCGGACGGTGCGGCAGGGCCTCTTCGAGCTGGACCAGGCTATCGACCTCGACCTCGATCTTCATCAGGTGGCCGGCCGCGGCGCGGGCGCGCTTGAGGGCTTCGCCGACCCCGCCGCAGGCCGCGACGTGGTTGTCTTTGATCAGGATCGCGTCATCGAGGCCGAAGCGGTGGTTGAGGCCGCCGCCGCAGCGCACGGCGTACTTCTCCAGGTGGCGCAGGCCAGGCGTGGTCTTGCGGGTGTCGGCGATGCGCGCGCCGGTCCCGGCGACCGCCTGAACATAGTCGCGGGTCAGCGTGGCGACGCCCGACAGGCGGCCGAGCAGGTTGAGGGCGGTGCGCTCGGCCGAGAGCAGGGCGCGGGCGTTGGCCTCGACCTTGGCCAGGACGTCGCCGGGCTGGACCTCGTCGCCGTCGGCGACCAGGACCTCGAACTTGGCTGCGGGATCCAGCGCCAGCACCGCCAGCCGGGCGCAGGCCAGGCCGGCGACGACGCCGTTCTGGCGGGCGGCGAAGACGGCGACGAGCCGCGCATCCGCCGCGATGCAGGCCTGGGCGGTGACGTCGCCGGCGCGGCCGAGGTCTTCGGCCAGGGCGGCGGTCACCACCGGCTGGATGAGCAGGTCAGGAATGGGAGCGATCATTCGGCGGCGATGCTGGCGGCCGTGGTGGCCAGGTTGAGGAAGGTGCGAGCCGGCGCGGCGTCGGCGGGGCCGTCGGCGCGGAAGTGAGCCCCGAGGCTCGCCGGACGGTCGAGCGCGGCCTGGGCGACCAGGCGGGCGGCGACCAGCGGCGGCGCGCGGCCGTGGGCGGTCTCCATGGCGTCGATCAGGGCGAGCAGCCTCGTGAGGCCCTCTGCGTCACGCACCACGCCGGCGTCGCGGCTCATGGCGGCGCGAAGCTGGGCCAGCGCTTCGGGCGGAAGGTCCGGCGCGGCGGCGGCGCGCAGCGGCCGGGTCTTGGGATCCTCGAACGCGGCGGCGGCGCGGCCGGCGCGGGCCCCGAACACGGCGGCCTCCAGCAGCGAGTTCGAGGCCAGGCGGTTGGCCCCATGGACACCAGTCGAGGCGCATTCGCCAGCGGCGTAGAGGCCGGGCAGGCTGGTCGCGCCGTCGGCGTCGGTGACGATGCCGCCCATGTGGTAGTGGCAGGCCGGGGCGACCGGGATCGGCTGCACCCGCGGATCGACGCCGCCGGACAGGCAGGCGGCGAACACCGCCGGGAACTCGTCGGGGAAGTGGCTTCCGACCGCGGCGCGGGCGTCGAGGAAGGCTCCGCGGCCGGCCTCGCGCTCGGCATGGATGGCGCGGGCCACCACGTCGCGCGGCGCCAGTTCGGCGTCGGTATGGTAGCGCGCCATGAACGCCTCGCCGGCGCCGTCGATCAGCTTGGCGCCTTCGCCGCGCAGCGCCTCGGTCGCGAGCGGGGCCGGATCGCGGCCGATGTCGATGGCGGTCGGATGGAACTGCACGAACTCGGGATCGGCGATGGTCGCGCCGGCCAGAGCGGCGAGAGCCAGGCCTTCGCCCTTCAGCTCCGGCGGCGTGGTGGTCACGCCGTAGAGGCCGCCGACGCCGCCGGTCGCCAGGATGGTGGCCGGCGCGATGAACTCGATCAATTGTCCGTCTTCTTCGGCCAGAACCCCGCGCACGCGGCCCTCGGCGTCGCGCAGCAGGCCGCGCAGCCGGCAGCCGGCGCGAACCTTGACGTGGCGCGAGGAGAGGGTCGCAGCGATGACTGCGTCCATGATCGCGCGGCCTGCCTGGTCGCCCTTCACCCGGGCGACGCGCGAGCGAGAGTGGGCGGCTTCCAGGCTGGTGGCGAAGTCGCCGTCGGCGGTGCGGTCGAACGGCGCGCCCAAGGCGGCCAGGGCGCGGACCGCTTGCGGGCCTTCCTTCGCCAGGATCGCGGCCATGGCCGGATCGACCAGACCGGCGCCGGCCGCGATGGTGTCGGCCGCGTGGAGTTCGGGGGCGTCGTCGCCGCTGAGCGCCGCAGCCATGCCGCCCTGCGCCCAGGCGGAGGAACAGCCCTGGCTCAGCGGGGCGCCGGTCAGGACCAGGGCCTTTCGCGGCGCGGCGGCCAGGGCTGCGGACAGCCCGGCCAAGCCGGCGCCGACGATCAGCACGCCGTCGTGCTTGATCTTCTCCATGGTCAGATCAGCTCGACGTCCACGTGGTGGCGGGCTTTCACCAGGTCATAGCGGGCCGGAACCGCCGGCGGCGGCAGGTCGATCATGCGCTGCACGGCCAGGCGGGCGCGGTCGGCGATCGCCGGATCGACGGTGACCTCGAAGCGGTTGTGAAGCAGGGCCTCGTAGATGTTCTCGAGGCTGATCTTCTTCATGTGCGGGCACAGGTTGCAGGGGCGCACGAACTCGGTGAACGGCGCGTCGGCGGCGACGTTGTCGGCCATCGAGCACTCGGTGATCAGCACCACCTGCTTGGGCTTGCGCTGCAGGACGTAGTCGTTCATCGCCGCGGTCGAGCCGGCGAAGTCCGACACTTCCAGCACTTCGGCCGGGCATTCCGGGTGGGCCAGGATCTCGGCGTTCGGATACGAGGCCTTGAGCTCCAGGATGTCTTCGGCCGTGAAGCGCTCGTGCACCTCGCAGCGGCCTTGCCAGGCGATGATGCCGACCTCGGTCTGGCGCGCGACGTTGCGGGCCAGGAATTCGTCGGGGATCAGGATGACCTTGTCGACGCCCCACTCCTTGGCGACGTGCTCGACCACCTGCACGGCGTTGGCGCTGGTGCAGCAGACGTCGGTCTCGGCCTTCACGTCGGCAGTGGTGTTCACGTAGGTGACCACCGGCAGGCCAGGATAGCGCTGCTTGATCAGGCGCACGTCAGCGCCGGTGATCGAGGAGGCGAGGCTGCACCCGGCGGTCAGATCCGGGATCAGGATGGTCTTTTCGGGCGACAGGATCTTCGAGGTCTCGGCCATGAAGTGCACGCCGGCCTGGACGATGATCGCCGCGTCCGACTTCGCCGCTTCCTTGGCCAGGCCCAGGCTGTCGCCGACATAGTCGCCGACCCCGTGGAAGATCTCGGGCGTCATGTAATTGTGCGCCAGGATGACCGCGTTCTTCTCGCGCTTCAGGCGGTTGATCTCGGCGATCAGCGGGGCGTGGAGGCGCCACTCCATCGGAGTGACGTGATGCTTCACCTTCTCCCACATGGGCGAGGTGGCGGCTTCGACAGCGGGCGTGAACGCGAATTGCGAACCGTCGGCCATTGTATCCCTCCTTATGCTCAAATTGAGCATTTCGTCGGCCTCAAAAAACGCCGCGGGATGTCTGCAGCGCCCCGTCGGCGTCCTGATTATGCTCAAAACGAGCAAAACCGATGGCTGTTGATATAGACCCGCGTCCGTGGCGGCACAAGCCCACATTATCTTGAAGCCTTGTGAGGGAAGCCTCGTCAGGCCGCCTGGCTGCGGGGATCGACGTTCTCGGCCAGGGCCCGAGCCAGGGCGTCGGCGGCGTAGGGCTTTCGCAGCAGCGGCCAGGGCGTTTCGGCCGCGATCGGCTGAGCCTCGCCCGCATACCCGGTCGAGAGGATGACCGCCAAGCCAGGCCGGCGTTCGCTGACCGCGGCGGCGAGATCCAGTCCAGATCGACCGCCGGGCATGACCAGGTCGGTGAGCACGGCGTCGAGTTCCGGATGCTGGTCGAGGGCGGTCAGGGCCTGGTCGACATCGATCGCGCGCACGACGACGTGGCCAAGTTCGACGAGCATGGCGCTGACCATCTCGCCGACCTCCGCGTCGTCCTCCACGAGCAGCACGTTCAGTCGGCGGACGCTTGGCGGCTTCTCCTGTGCGTCTGCTGGCGAGGGCAGGGCAGGCGCCTCGCCGCTGCGGGGAAGATACAGACTGACCGAGGCGCCATCGCCGGCGGCGGTCTCGATGGTGACGCCGCCGCCGCTCTGACGCGCGAAGCCGTAGGCCTGGGACAGGCCAAGTCCGGTCCCCTTGCCGATCTCCTTGGTCGTGAAGAAGGGTTCGAAGGCGCGGGCGAGCACGTCGGGCGCCATGCCCACGCCGTCGTCGCGCACCTCGACACGGACATAGTCGCCGGCCGCGACGTCCTGCACCTGGCCCTCGTGGAGCGCACAGGCTTCGGTGCGGATCTCGATGGATCCGCCCTGGCTGACGGCGTCGCGGGCATTGACGACCAGGTTCATCATCGCGGCGTCGAACTGGCCCTGGTCGATCATGGCCACGGCCTGCGGCGCACCGGCGAGAAGCGTGAACCTGACCGCCTCGCCGACCGCACGGCGAAGCAGCGGTTCGCTTTCGGCCAGCAGGTCGTCGATGCGCACGGCCTCAGGCTTGAGCGCCTGGCGTCGCGAGAAGGCCAGCAGTTGGTGGGTCAACCGCTCGCCGCGTCTCGCCGCACCCAGCGCCGCCTCGATCATCCGGTCGCGGCGCTCGACGTCGTCGGGCCTGCGCTGGATCAGGTCGAGCGCCCCGGTGATGACGGTCAGCAGATTATTGAAGTCGTGCGCCACCCCGCCGGTGAGCTGGCCGACGGCCTCCAGCTTCTGGGCGTGGTGCAGGCGGGCCTGGGCCTCGTCGCGTTCGGCAAGAGCTGCGTCGACGCGTTCGGCCAGCAGCTCGTTGATATCCTGCAGGTCGTGTTCGGCGTCCTTGGCGTCGGTGATGTCGATCCCGATGCCGATGAACCCGGCGAAGGCGCCGTCCGGCCCGTAGCGCGGCTGCGAGACCGAGCGGATCCAGCACCATTCGCCGGTCTTGCGGCGATAACGGGCTTCCAGGCGGAAGGGCTTGCGGGAGGCCTCGCCCGCGACCTGCTCCTTGAGGATCCGCGGCAGATCGTCGGGGTGGAGCGCTTCGCGCCAGTCGAAGTCGAGCGCCTGATCGTAGGGCAGGCCCAGATAGTCGACATAGGCCTGGTTCACGAACTCGCGGCGACCGTCGGTCCTCGATACCCACAGCAGGGCGGGGGCGCTGTCAGCCAGGGCGCGAAATCGTTCTTCGCTTTCTTGCAGTTTTTCAAAGGCATGGCGGCGGTCGGTGATGTCGATGTTGACGCCGACCGCCCGCACCGCGCGGCCGGTTCCATTGACCAGCACCTCGCCGCGAGACAGCAGCCAGCGAACTTCGCCGTCGGGGCGCAGAATGCGGAACTCGCATGGCTCCATCTGGCCGCTGCGGATCGCGGCGATGTTGTTCTGGCGCACCCTTTCGCGGTCGTCCGGATGAACGACGTCGAGCAGCTTGCGCACGCCGGCCCGGGTGCTGATCGGCAGGCCGAGATTGCGATAAAGGGCCGGCGACCAGAAGCCTTCGCCGCTCTCGGCGTCCCAGTCCCAGAGCCCGACGTCGCCGGCGTTCTGCGCCATCTGCAGCCGCGCCTCGCTGCGGTCCAGCGCGGCCTGCGCCTCGTCCAGCCGCAGGACGATCTCCCGAAGGGTGGCGGCGACGAACACCGTGACCGCTCCGGACAATGCGTAGAGGACCACCCCGGCGCGGACGGCCGGGTCGGTGGGAAGGCCGCCGCGTATCGCCAGCGAGGTCGCCAGGGCCGCCGCCAGGCTGAGCCAGCCCCAGCGCTGGCCGGCGAACAGGGTCGCGACGATGAAGGCGGGGAAGTGCGTGACCGAGAGCGCGAAGGCGGTGTCCCACCCCGCGAACAGGCCCCGGATCACGACCGCAGCGGCCATCGCGCCGAGGCTGATCGCCAGCGCAGCCAGCAGCGGCGGCGAGCGTCGCGGGATGAGTCGCAGCGGTGATCCGGCGGGCGTCATGTCATTGGACGCTCTGGTGATTCCGGCCCCGAGTGGGTCGTTGTCAGGACCATGCGAGCCTGAGCGCATGGGTGCAACACTCGATCTTGGCGGGTTTGGCCCCTATCTTGCCAGTTTCCGGCTGCATGGAGCCGGCGCTGAAACAGATTGGGACCTCGCCACTGCCGCTGTCGCAGATCATCTCCCAGCGTGGCCTGATTGCGGCCCTGGCGACGACCTGCGGGTTGGCGGTGATCTTGCTCGCCTGCGTGAATCCCCGCTACGCCGACGGCAACGATGGGAGGTCGCAGGGGCTGGCTCAGGTAGCCCGGACCTTTTCACACCGTGGCCTGACCCGGCTGACCGCCGACATGGACCCGGCGATGCTGGCACTGGCCAAGCGGCATGATCCGCTGACGCGCCAGGCCGACCCCTGGGGGCGGACCGTCGGCTGGACCAGTCTCGACATCTCGAAAATTCCCGATCTCGGCCTCGACACGACGTCGGTGGAGACGGCCGAGGAGATCAACGCCATGCGGGCGTTCTCCAAGCTGCCGATCCGCCCCATGCGACCGTTCGTGCTGCACGCGGGCGGCCAGGACGCGAACCGGGCGCAGAAATGCCTGGCCGAGGCGGTCTATTACGAGAGCGCCCGCGAACCGCGGCTCGGCCAGGAGGCGGTGGCCCAGGTCGTGCTGAACCGCGTGCGCCATCCGGCCTATCCGAAGTCGGTCTGCGGCGTGGTCTATCAGGGCTCGGCGCGGACGACGGGCTGCCAGTTCAGCTTCACCTGCGACGGCTCGCTACGCTACGCGCCCGAGGCGGGCCTGTGGCGCCAGGCGCAGGAAGTCGCCCGCCGGGCCCTGGCCGGCCACGTCAACAAGTCCGTCGGCTCGGCGACCCACTATCACGCCGAATACGTCGCCCCGTACTGGGCCCCGACCCTGGTCAAGATGAAGCAGGTCGGGCTGCACATCTTCTACCGCTGGACCGGCCCCTGGGGAGAGCCGCCGGCCTTCACCGGCCGCTATGCCGGCGGCGAGGCCTTCATCTCGCCGGCGATCCTCGGCGGGTTGGATGCGCGCACCAATGGGCTGCTGGATCCTGAGACGCAGGGCATCGGCGGCGGCCGTCAGGTGACGCTGGCCGTGGCCGGCGAGGTTCGCACCTACAACGTCGCCGACGCCTCGGCGACGGGCGGGGAGCGGACCCGTGTGCTGGGCACGCTCTACGCCCCGCGCCGTAAGCCGACCGCCCAGGAGATCCAGGACATCAACCGCTCGCTGGCGGCGATGGAAGCCAAGGACGACGACGCCGGCGCGGCCGACGCCCCCGCGCACAAGACCTCGCCGGACACTGGCGCAGGCGCGCTCCAGGAGTAAGCTCGGCGGTCATGACCGCCGTTCTCGCGATCCACGCGCACCCCGACGACATCGAAACCCTTTGCGCCGGGACGCTCGCGGTGCTGGCCGCGGCCGGCCATCAGGTCCGCATCGCCACCGTGACCGGCGGGGATCTCGGCTCGACGGCCACCGCGCCGCCGGAAACTTCGCGCATTCGACAGGCCGAGGCGGCGCGGGCCGCAGCGCTGATCGGGGCGGAGTACCGCTGCGGCGGGGTTCCGGACCTCGGCGTATTCAATGACGACCCGACCCGCCGGCGGGTGACGGAGCTGATCCGCTGGGGGCAGGCGGATGTGGTGATCACTGCTTCGCCGGCCGATTATCATCCCGACCACGAGGCGGTGAGCCAGCTGGTGCGCGACGCCTGCTTCGCGGCGTCGGTGCCGAACTATACGACCGGCGAGGCGCGGCCGCTGGACGCCATTCCCCACCTCTATTTCATGGATCCGATCGGCGGCCGCGACCGCGAGGGCGTCTGGACGGTTCCCGACTTCGGGGCCGACGTCTCGGCCGTCTTCGAGACCAAGACGGCGATGCTCGCCTGTCATGTCAGTCAGGACGCCTGGGTGGCGCGCCAGCACGACATTCCCGATCACCTGGCCTCGATGGAGGCTTGGACCCGCAAGCGCGCGCGAGACTTCGACGCCGACCTGGCCGAGGGCTTTCGCCAGTATCGGCACCATCCCTATCCGCGGACACCGCTGCTGCAGGAGATGCTGGGCGCGCGGCTGCTCACGCCCTTGGCTCAGGCCCCGCGCGCGGCGTCGTAGCGGGCCCACATCGGGCCGCAGTCGAGCATGTCGCCGGTCTGCATCGCCTCGTCGATGGCCATGACGGTGAGGCCGGCCTCCATCGACTCGAACGGCGTCACCGGGAAGTCCTGGCGCCCCTCGAGGGTCGCCAGCAGGTCGCGGGCCATGGCCTGGTCGGCGCCGTTGTGGCTGTCCTCGGTGCGGTCGCCGTAGTCAATGCGCTCGGGCTTGCCGCGGTCCATGGCGCGGCGGACCATCAGCTTGTTGCGGACCAGATCGGCGATCAGGGTGCCTTCGGTCCCCGCCACGTACCAGCGGCGTTCGGGCAGGGCGACGTGGCTGTTGGCGTGGAACGACAGCCGCACGCCGTTCTCGTACTGGACCAGGGCGTTCTGGTGGTCGGTGACGTCCATGTCGGAGTGGAAGGCGTCGTTGGCGCTCGCCCAGCCGGCGTCGCGCAGCGCGTAGGCCAGCTGGCCGTCGCTGTAGGCGTAGTGGCCGGCGCGGTCGGGCACGAAGATGTCGCGGCCGCCGAAGCTGGCGACCTTGGCCGGCCTGGAGCGCGTCAGGCGACCGAAGATATCGAAGTCGTGGCAGACCTTGTCGAGCAGGTAGGAGCCGCCATAGGCCTGCTTGCGCCGCCAGTTGCGGGCCAGGTAGCCGCCGTGCTCGGGCGGCAGGTGTTCGGTGGCGTCGATCGAGATCACTTGGCCGAGCTGGCCGGCGTCGACGCGGGCGATGGCCTCGCGGACGATCGACATCGAGCGCATCACCAGGCCGATATAGAGCGGGGGCCCGCCGCCGGCGGCGAGCCGATGGGCGAGGGCCAGGGTTTCGGACTGGGTCCGCACGATCGGCTTCTCGGCGAAGATCGGCCAGCCGGCGTCGAGAGCCTGGTTGATGTGCTCGAAGTGCAGATGGTTGGGCGAGCCGATCATCACCAGGTCGTAGGGGCCCTGGGCCAGCAGTTCGGCGGCGTCCGCGAGGGCGGGACCCGGATCGATCCCGGCCTCGGCCAGGATCGGCGCGCCGACCGGGGCCGGATCGACGTGGGCGGCGACCTGCAGGCTCCAGCCGACCTCCTTCATCGCGGCCAGCACGTGGGCGATGCGCTGGCCCAGTCCGACGACGCCTATGCGGTAGGTTTTCATGGCCGCCTTCCAGAAAGCTGACGGCGTGAGCTTAGCGCGGGCGGGGCGGTCCGCTAGTGGCCTTCACCGCCGCCGAACGCATCGGGATAGGCGACCAGGATCGGCGCATCGAGCGCGCCGTCCTCGAGCGCCAGGGCCATGAAGGCGGGGCTGGCCGAGTAGGGCGACTTCACCTTGGCGGCGGCTTCGCGGCTGAAGCCGAACTTCGGATAGTACTCGGGGTGGCCGAGCACGATGACAGCGTGGGCGCCGAAGTCCTTGGCGGTCTCGATCGAGGCGGCGGTCAGGCGCTTGCCGACGCCGTCCCGCTGGCGGTCGGGCCGCACGGCCAGCGGCGCCAGGGCGGCGTAGAGGTTCACGCTGTCGGCCCACAGGCGGCTGTAGAGGATGTGACCGACGACTTCGCCGTTCTCCTCCTCGACCAGCTCGAACATCACGTCGCCAGCCGCGCGCAGCTTCTCGACGAGATCGGCCTCGTCTGCTTGCCCGAAGGCGGCGGCGATGATCTCGCGGATGGCGGCGTGGTCGGCGGGGCGGGCGTGACGGATCATGCCGTGAGCATAGGCGCGGTCCTATTCCGCCGCCAGCGCCGCCGGCGCGACTTGCGGGCCGCGGATCAGCTTGCCGGGCAGTTCGCCGGTGGCCTCGCCGTGCTCGAAGGTGACCACGCCGCTGACCACGGTGGCGCGATAGCCGCTGGCCTTCTGGATCAGCCGACGGCCGTCGGCGGGCAGGTCGAAGACCATCTCCGGGGCATGGATCGCCAGGGCCTCGAAGTCGATCACGTTGAGGTCGGCCTTCATGCCAGGCGCAATGATCCCGCGGTCGTTCAGGCCGTAGAACTGGGCGGTTTCGCGGGTCTGCATGGACACGACCTTCTCGAGCGGCATGCGCTGGCCGCGGGCGCGGTCGCGGACCCAGTAGGTCAGCATGTAGGTCGGGAAGCTGGCGTCGCAGATCACCCCGCAGTGCGCGCCGCCGTCGGACAGGCTGAGCACCGTGTTCGGGTCGTGCATCATCTCGACGATGTGGTCGAAGCTGTGCTCGGCGTAGTTCAGCAAGGGCAGGTAGATATAGCCGGCGCCGTCGTTCTCCATGAGCATGTCATAGACCACCGCTTCCGGGGTCGCGCCCTGGCGGGCGGCCTCGGCGGCCACGGAGTCCTCGGCGCGCGGCTCGTAGTCGAGCTGACCGTTCCGCTCCAGGCGGAACATGTTGCCGAAGTCTTGGAGCAGGGCGCCCATGGCCGGCGCCTGGGGCGTCACCTCGGAGATGATGGCCTCGCGCACCGCCGGATCGCGCAGGCGCTGCAGGCGTTCGGCGAAGGGCAGGGCGGCGATGGCGCGGTAGGCGCTCTTGCGGATGAAGGGGTGCACGGTCGACTGCCAGCCCAGCACCATGCCGGTTGGGCGGCAGGCGATGCCGGCCTTGATGTTGGCGCCCTGCGCCTGGGCCTCGGCGGTCAGGGCCAGCATGTCGCGCCACTTGTTCGGCTGGAACGGCGACTGCAGCAGGCTGTAGTTGACCGGCAGGCCGGTCTCCTTGGCGAAAGCCGCCATCCAGGCGAACTCGTCCTCGGGAATGGTCATGTCCGAGGCCAGCTCGAACACGCCGTGTCCGGCCTCGCCCAAGGCGCGGCCGATGCCGATCATCTCGTCGGCCCCGGCGAAGGTGCCGGGGATCACTTCGCCGTCCTTGGTCCGGTGCAGGGCGGTGCGGGAGGTCGAAAAGCCCAGGGCGCCGGCCTGCACCGCCTCGCGGGTGATGCGGGCCATCTCGGCGATGTCCTCGGGGGTGGCGACCTCGTTGCGCGCGCCGCGCTCGTCCATGACATAGGCGCGGATGGCGCTGTGCGGGGCCTGGGCGGCGACGTCGAGCACGCGCGGCTTGCGGTCCAGGCTGTCGAGATATTCGGGGAAGGTTTCCCAATCCCACTTCATGCCCTCGGCCAGGGCCGAGCCGGGAATGTCCTCGACCGCTTCCATGATGCCGATCAGCCATTCGTGGCGGTCGGGCCGGGCGGGCGCGAAGCCGACGCCGCAATTGCCCATCACCACGGTGGTGACGCCGTGCCAGCAGGATGGGCTGAGATAGGCGTCCCAGGTCACCTGGCCGTCGTAGTGGGTGTGGATGTCGACCCAGCCCGGCGTGACCAGCAGGCCGTCGGCGTCGATCTCGCGCCGGCCCTTCTCGGGCACCTGTCCGACCTTGGCGATGACGCCGCCGGATACCGCAACGTCGGCCTGGCGGGGCGCAGAGCCCGTGCCGTCGACCACCAGACCACGCCGAATGACCAGATCGTACATGGCTTCCTCCCAGGAAATTTTTGGAAGGCTAGGTACGGTGACCCCACGTCACTCAAGAGGCGAGCGCGGCCTGAACCCATCGCCGTCGGGCGCGTTCCATAAGACCAGCGCAACTCGAGAGGGGCGACCATGTCCATCAACAACCGCCGTGAACTCAGCCTGCTCAACCACGAAGAGGGCGAGCTGATCCGCGCCTCGCACCATCCGGCCATCGCCGAGCTCGACGCCAAGGATCTGGCCGAGACGCGCAAGCGCCTGCGCGCCATGCGCGACAAGGAACGCACGCTGGCCCGCCAGAAGGTCCGCGAAGTGCGCGGCAAGGGCGAGCCACGCGGGAGCGGGACGGCCGAGCACCTTCAGGAGCGCAAGCAGGTCTTCGCCAGCGCGCTGAAGCGGGTGAACAAGCAGGCCCATCGCGTGCAGGTCGAGGATGCTCGGGCCGCCCACATCGAGGCCTCCAAGAAGGCCCTGGCCATGCGCCGCGCGGCCGGCGCCGCGTCGCGTCCGTCGCCGGGCAAGACCGCCAGCGGCGGGATGCAGGCGGTCGAGAGCAGCAAGACCGCATCGAAAGTCGCGCCGGCCAAGGTCGGAAGCGTCTCGCAGGCGAACAAGAACGCCCAGGCCAAGCGGGACAACTAGAATTCTACTCCGATCGTCATGGCCGGGCCGACAGGTCCCGGCCATCCATAAGCGCGAGGCTATTTGTAGGTCAGTGAGTATGGATCCCCGGCACGCTTACGCGGCCGAGGATGACGGGCCTGGATGCTTCAGTCTCCCGCCACCCAGCTGACGTCGGCGCCAAGCGCGTTGAGGTTCTCGACGAACTTCGGGTGGGCGCGCTGGATCGGCGAGGCGTTGAGGATGGTGCTCTCGCCCTCGATGCTGGCGGCCAGCATGAAGAGCGCGATGGCCACGCGGATGATGTAAGGGCTTTCGACCGTCGCCGGGGTCAGCGGCTTGCCGCCCCAGGTGATCAGCCGGTGCGGGTCGCAGAGCAGGGCGTGAGCGCCGAACTTGCCCAGTTCGGAGTGCCAGCCGAGCGCGCCGTCATAGACCTTGTTCCAGAACATCACCTGGCCTTCGGCGCGCACGCCGAGCGCCACGAAGATCGGCAGCAGATCGGCGGGCACATAGGGCCAGGGCGCGGCCTCGACCTTGGTCAGGATGTTCGATGTGAACGGCTCGCGGACCTTGAGCTTGCCGTCGACGCGGGCGCGGCTGAAGCCGTTCTCGTGGGTCACCTCGACGCCGAACTTGGCGAAGGTGCGGTCCAGCAGCGGGAACTGTTCCACCGAACCGTTCTGGACGGCGATCTCGCCGCCGGTGATCGCGCCCATGGCCAGGAAGGTCGCGACCTCGTGGAAATCGTCGGCGAAGGTGAACTCGACGCCGCCCAGGCTGTCGACGCCCGAGACGGTCAGGCGCGAGCCGCCGACCCCCTGGATGCGCGCGCCCATGCCGGCCAGGAACTCGCAGAATTCCTGGACGTGCGGCTCGCAGGCCGAGTTGGTCAGCCGCGACAGGCCCTTGGCGGTGGCCGCGCAGAGCACGAAATTCTCGGTGGTGGTCACCGAGGCGTAGTCCAGCCAGTGCTGGGTGGCGGTGAAGCCCTTGGGCGCGGCGATGACCGTCGCGCCGGGCTCGCTGGTCACCTCGGCGCCGAACGCCTTGAAGACGTCGATGTGCGGATCGATCTCACGCGAGCCGAGGGTGCAGCCGGTGACGTCCTCTTCCAGGCTGGCGCGCCCGAAGCGGTGCAGCAGGGCCGGGATCAGCATGATCGAGGAGCGCATGCCGAGCGGCAGGTGCGCGGCCTTGGGGTCGAGGTCGCGGCCGTGGTGCAGGCGCAGTGTCCCGGTGGCGTAGTCCATCTCGACCGACGAACCGAGCTTTCCAAAGAAATCCAGCAGCTTGCGCACGTCGGTGATGTCCGGCACCCGGTGCAGGACGATCGGCTCGTCGCTGAGCAGGGTGGCGCAGAGCACCGGCAGGACGGCGTTCTTGTTGGCGGAGGGCGTGATGGTCCCACGCAAGGCGCGGCCGCCTCGCACGATCAGGTTCGTCATGGCGGCGCGTGGCCTCGTCTCTAGGGCAGGGGCGGCGCTCGGCCGCCCGCTAAGTTGATGTCGTCGATGCTCTCAGAGGTCACCAGGCGCCGATGCGCTGGGCCTCATGATGGCTGATCGGGTGCTGGGCCTTTTCGTGGTCTTCTTCAGCCAGCAGTCTTACAGCTTCCAGCGCGGCCATGCAGCCCATGCCCGCGGCGGTGACGGCCTGGCGATAGACGTCATCGGTCACGTCGCCGGCGGCGTAGACGCCCTTGATCGCGGTGGCGGCGCTGCCGGGGACGACCTTGAGGTAGCCCGAGCCGTCCATCTCGAGCTGGCCCTTGAACAGTTCGGAGGCCGGTGCGTGACCGATGGCGATGAACACGCCGTCGGCCGCGATCTCACGGACCTCGCCGGTCTTGATGTCCTTCAGCTTCACGCCGGTGACGCCCAGGGGCTCGGTCGTGCCGACGACTTCGTCGATGGCGACGTTCCAGATCACCTCGATCTTCGGGTGCGCGAACAGGCGTTCCTGCAGGATCTTCTCGGCGCGGAACTCGTCGCGGCGGTGCACGACCGTGACCTTGGAGGCGAAGTTGGTCAGGAACAGCGCTTCCTCGACCGCGGTGTTGCCGCCGCCGACCACCACGACCTCCTTGCCGCGGTAGAAGAAGCCGTCGCAGGTCGCGCAGGCAGAGACGCCAAAGCCCTGGAACTTCTGCTCGGTGTCGAGACCGAGCCACTTGGCCTGGGCGCCGGTGGCGATGATCAGGGTCTCGGCCAGCCAGACGTCGCCGCTGTCGCATTCCAGGCGGAACGGACGCTGGCTGAGGTCGGCCTTGATGACGATGTCGTTGATGATCTCGGTGCCGACGTGGGCGGCCTGGGCCTGCATCTGCTCCATCAGCCAGGGACCCTGGATGACGTCGGCGAAGCCCGGATAGTTCTCCACGTCGGTGGTGATGGTCAACTGGCCGCCCGGCTGGATGCCGGCGATCAGCACGGGTTTGAGCAGCGCGCGCGCGGCGTAGATGGCGGCGGTGTAGCCGGCTGGGCCGGAACCCAGGACGAGGCAGCGGGTGGTGCGAGGAGCATTCTGCGACATGGCGTCTATGTAGGGGAGATTCTGAGCGGTTGCGACAGGCGCCGGGCGTGGTCGGTCAGCGCACGCGCCGCAGGGCTCAGACGCCGGGGTCGCGCGCCGCCAGCCGCGGGGCCGAGATGACCTCCAGCAAGGCCTCCGCCACGCGTTGCGCGCCAAGTCCGTCGCAGAGCTCCAGACTGGCCGCGGTCAGGCGCGTGCGGGTGGCGGTGTCGCTGAGCAGGCGCACCGCGGCCCGGTCGAAGGCGGCGGCGAAGTCCTCATCTTCGGCGTCGACCACCAGGGCGGCGTCGCGATCAGCCAGGGCCCGGGCGGCCGGCCGCTGGTTCTCGGCCAGCACCACCAGCACCGAGGGCAGGCCTAGGGTGCAGCGCTCCCAGGTGGTCGATCCGCCGGCGCCGAACGCGACGTCGGCCTCCAGCGTCAGGCGGGCCATGTCCTGGGCGTCGACGTGCAGGGTGACGCGCGGGTCGTGCGCCGCCACGCGGGTGAGGCCCGGCAGGCTGGGGGCGTCGGCGCCCAGCACCACGTCGAAGGCCAGGTGTCCGTTGCGCTGACGCAGCCGGTCGAGCACCCGCGAGGTGACGCCCCCGACATCGGTCAGGCCAAGCGCGACCAGCACGCGCTCCACCGGGCCGCCGCGCCGGGCGATCGCCGCCTCTCGCAGGGCCGCGAACTCCGGCCGCAGCGGCGCATAGCGGGGGCCCAGCAGCAGGCGGGCGCCTTCGGTCAGGGCCGCGTAGTCGGCCTCGGTCCGCGCCGGGCCGGAGTCCAGCACGATGTCGGCGGCGAGCGGACGGTCGGCGAGGTCGTCGATGACGAGCGTCGGGCGTCCCTGGGCGATGAACTGGTGATCGACGCGTTGCAGGCCGTAGTGGTCGAACACGACCGCGTCGAAGGCCAGGCCGGCGACGGCGGCGGGCAAGTCGGCGGCGGCGATGGAGGCGACTTCTTCGCGGCTCATGTCCGGGGCGAAGGCGTCGAGAATGCCGGCGACGACCGGCGGGGCCAGGAACACGCATTCGGCGCCGTGTTCGCCAAGCGCCCTCGCCAGGCTGAGCGAGCGCATCACATGTCCGCCGCCGACCGCCGGGCCGGCGTTGGCGATGAAGAGGATGCGAGGCCGCAGAATCATCTTGCAACCATGGGACGCCGAAACCCGCGGCTTGGAAAGGGGCGCGGCTCAGCGCGGCAGGCGCACGAAGAACAGTTCCGGGTCGCCGGGATCAAGATGATCGACCTGCCCGGCCGGGAGGTAGCCGCGGGCCGGCAGCAGTCTGCGCATGATCGTGTTCGACACGTTGGTCGAGACGAACAGCTTTTGGGCGGCGTGCGCCTGTTCGATCTCGTCCAGCAGCGCGCTGGCGACGCCGCGGCGTTGCAGGCGCGCGTCGGTGACGATCAGGTCGAGAAAGGGGTTGCTGAAGAACCAGCCCGTCACGGCGAAGCCGGCCGGTGCGCCGTCCAGCAGGGCCAGCCGCGCGACCCGCCCGTGCTCACCGGCGAACGCGCGGCGCAGCCAGTCGGCGCGGTGAGGGCTGGTCGCGGCGGTGGGGTCGATCGACAGGGCGATATCGGCGTCGTCGGCTCCGGCCAGGCGGATCGAGACGACCATGGCCCTAGACCCTGCGCGCGTCGAAGCGGCGCAACACCTCGTCGGCCGCCCGCTCGGTCTCGGCCAGCGGTTCGTAGGTCCAGCGGTGGAAGGCGCCGCCGAACGGCCGGGCCGCGCCCAGGCGTTCCAGGTCTTCGTGGAACAGCCGGAACTTCAGGCTCTCGCCGTCCATCTTCATCACGAACACCGGCTTGCCGGTCGACGCCGCGTCAGTGGCCAGGTTGGTCGAGTCCTCGGTGACCAGGATGTAGTCGGCCGCCGCCAGGTAGGCGAAGTAGGGATTGTCGCCTTCGCCGTTCCAGATCACGCCGGGCAGGTGCTTAAGCCGCGCCTCGAGGATGTTCTTGGCCGGATCGGGCGTGCGGCGGGTGAAGCTGACCATCACCGAGCCGCCTTCCTGGACGACCGGCAGCTCGATCTCTCTAGCCATGGCGGCGGCGCGCTCGGGCGAGATGTCGTGGGCCTTCGACTTGCCGCCGATGATCACCGCCACGCGCGGACGCGGCAGGGCGTCGAGCTGGGCCTGGAACCGCTGCAGGTCGGCGGCCATGCGCTCGGCGTTCACTCGCCCCGGCGAACCGGTGATCGAGAAGACGTTGTCGCCGTCCAGCCGGTCGTGTTTGGGCGGGATGACCAGATCGAACAGCCGGGTCGGCATGCGCGGATCCTGGACCTGGACCACGTAGGTCTTGCGCCCGGACCAGCGCCGCACGCGGATGGACAGCGGCAGGGTCGCGCGGCCGGCGGCGATCCAGATGTCGGGCCACGGCGGGGCGATGTCGCTTTGCGGGGTCAGCAGCCGGCGCGGAAAGAGGGTCAGCCACCAGGGCAGGCGGCCGATCCAGCTCTTCCAGCCGATCTGCTTGACGACGATCCGCGCCGATCGCTTGCGCGCGATCGCATTGGCCAGGCCGACGACCTGGGCCTCAATGCCCGCGCGCCCGTCCGACACCGCCCAGATGACGAGTGGCGCGGCGGGCGTCGGGTTTGATGCTGACAAGCCGGGAATCCCGGAGCCTAGAGCCACTCGACTTTGAGGATCTCGTAGGCCTTGCCGCCGCCGGGAGTGTTCACCTCGACGACGTCGCCGGTTTCCTTGCCGATCATGGCGCGGGCCAGCGGCGAGACGATGGAGATCTTGCCTTGCTTCACGTCGGCTTCGTGTTCGCCGACGATCTGGTAGCGGGCTTCTTCCTCGGTGTCTTCGTCGACCACCGAGACGGTGGCTCCGAATTTCACCTGGGTGCCGGACAGCTTGGATACGTCGATGACCTGGGCGCGGGCCATCCGGTCTTCGATCTCGGCGATCTGGCCTTCGATCCAGCCTTGCCGCTCCTTAGCGGCGTGGTACTCGGCATTCTCGGAGAGGTCGCCATGCGAGCGCGCTTCCGCGATCGCAGCGATCACGGCGGGTCGCTCGGCGGTCTTCAAACGCTTCAGTTCATCGTCGAGGGCTTGCCAGCCCTCGGCGGTCATCGGGACTTTTTCCATCGTGGATGAGGACTCGGATTCGCCCTTTTGGGAGTTCGTTGGCCGGCCGCGGGCGCAGGCGTCCGGGGGGGTAGAGATTAGATGTCGCAGCACAAAAACTCAAGGGCGCGCCGGCAGGCGGCCCCAGGAGGTCAGTTCGAAAGCTGTTGAGAAGCGTGCAGGACGCTTTGTCGTCAGCCGCTTTCCGAGACGATCGCGCCTTGCAGTTCCTTGGTGTCGGGGGCCTCGAAGACGCCCTCGATGAAGTCGAACATCTCCGGCGTCACGCCGATGGAGAAGGTCTCGCCGCGAACGACGCTGCGCTCCAGCACCCGTGCGCGGCGCACGTCGGCCGGCGCGGTCACGAAATGGAACTGCAGCGGCAACTCGACGGCCTGGGCGATCTCGGCCACCCGGGCGCGGTCGGATCGGCGCAGCAGGCCGAGGTCGAGCACCACCGACGTGCCGGCGGCGATGACGCCGGCCGCCGTCGACCAGATCTGGGCCTCGCAGCGTTCGACCCGCTCCATCATCCAGTGGTACTCGATCGGCTCGGGCATGTCGGCGGCGAACAGCCGCGCCATCCAGTCGTCGATCGCGAAGTGGACCGCCGGCTCGCGCCGGGCCAGTTCCTTGGCGTAGGTGGACTTTCCGGCGCCCGAGGGGCCGTAGACGACGTGAAGCGTGGCGGTCATGCCCCGCCCCCTAGAGCATTTCCGCGAGCGCGGAAACGCCCAAGAGGCGTGGCGGGCGCGGCTATTTCACCGACAGGCCGCCGTCGATGACCAACTCGGCCCCGGTGACGTAGCGGCTTTCGTCCGACGCCAGCCAAAGCACGCCGTTGGCGATGTCCTCGGGATAGCCCTTCACGCCCAGCGGCACGCCCTCCGCGCTCATGGCGTCCAGCGCCGCGCCGCGCGGAGGGCGGGCGTTGTCGCCGACCTCGCCGGTGCCGACGATGGTGTCCCAGATCGGGGTCTCGATGATGCCCGGATGGACCGAGTTCACCCGCACGCCGTCCTTAGCCGCGGCGCATTCCATGGCCACGGCCTTGGTGAACAGCCGCACGCCGCCCTTGGTGGCGCAGTAGCCGGCCAGGATCGCCGAGCCCTTCAGGCCGGCGACCGACGACATGTTGATGATCGAGCCGCCGCCGTTCTCGCGCATCAGCGGGATCGAGTGCTTCACGCCCAGGAAGACGCCGTCGAGATTGACCGCGGTCTGCTTCTGGAAGTCGGCGAGGGTCATGGTCAGCACCGAGCCGCCGATGCCGATGCCGGCGTTGTTGACCAGGATGTCGAGCCGGCCGTGCGCGGCCTTCACCGCGGCGACGACGTCGATCCAGGCCTGCTCGGAGGTGACGTCGTGGTGCAGGTAGCTGGCCTTGCCGCCCATCGCCTTGATGGCCTCGACCGTCTGGGCGCCCTTCTCGTCCTGCAGGTCGGTGACGACGATCGTCGCGCCTTCCTGCGCCAGCCGTTCGGCGCAGCCGCGGCCGATCCCGCTCGCCCCGCCGGTGACCAGCGCAACCTTACCTTCGACCCGACCGGCCATGCTTTCGACTCCCTAAGTGATCGTTGTTTAGTTTTGCTACGCCTAGCCTAGCTCGGCGATAGAGGCCAGCCTCCGACGCCAGTCAGAGATTCGGAGTATCGGTATGTCGATCACCATTCGTCCCTGCGTACCGGGCGACGAGGCGGCCCTGGCGCTGGTCGGTCAGGCGACGTTCCTGGAGACCTATGCGGGCGTCCTGCCGGCCAGCGACATCCTCAGCCACTGCCGCACCCAGCACGGCGAGGCGCTCTATGGGCAATGGCTGGCCAAGCCCGGCTATCGCCTGTGGTTGGCGGAGATGGACGAGGGCGGCGCGCCGGTCGGCTATGCGGCTCTGACGCCGCCGGACCTGCCGGTGGCGACGGGAGAGGGCGATGTCGAACTGAAGCGCATCTACCTGCTCAACCGCTTCCACGGCACGGGCCTGGGCGGCCGGCTGATGGCGACGGCGCTGGAGTGCGCCGGGCAAGCGGGATTCACCCGCATGCTGCTGGGGGTGTT
Source organism: Phenylobacterium sp. GW823-FHT02A09 (assembly GCF_058797775.1). NCBI lineage: Bacteria > Pseudomonadati > Pseudomonadota > Alphaproteobacteria > Caulobacterales > Caulobacteraceae > Phenylobacterium > Phenylobacterium sp. GW823-FHT02A09. The sequence goes on from NZ_JBXAJZ010000004.1 coordinate 543,669, forward strand.
CGGCGGCAACTCGCGGGCGATCGCCTTCTATGCGCGCCAGGGCTATGTCGAGGCGGGCGTGCGCAAGTTCCGCGTGGGCGCCAACGAGTACGACGACCTGGTCCTGGCTAGAGCCCTCTGACCGGCGCCGTACTCGCGATTAGGGTTGGCGTCCTACCAGGTGACCTTGCCGTTGGCCGTGAGCAGGCCAATCAGCATGGCCGCACCAAGAGCGATGATCAGACCCACGACGATAAGGTCTGTGTACCCCTCGAAGCGCTCCAGCAGATGCTTGTTCTTGTGATGGTGGACCTCACCTTCGTGGTGTCCGGATTGCATGGCGTTTCCCTTCGCACACTGAGACAGAGGACACGTCCTCGCCCAACTGCGACAGGCGCCCATGGGGGCCGACCGGCTGGTCATCAGGGGCCGCCGGAACGCGCCCACTTTGCGCCTGCGTACAGCAAGGCGACGCTCTGAGGTTGCGCCTGCAACGGACGCCGGTCAATCAGCAATTTCCGCTAAGTCGTTCACAAACTTGAGGTTGCGAGGCGCTCGCACAGCCACGCCGTCGCGTGCGAGTGGGAATTGGAGGGGCGAGGCCCCCGCAACGCTTGGTGTTTGACATCTCCAGTTGATCACTGTTTGTTCTGGCAAGCGATCTTGGGGGAGGACGCGATGGCGCCGAGGTTCGTGCTCGTTCTGGCGTTCGCCGCGGTGTTGCTGGGCTGTGCTCGCGGCGCCGAGAGCGCCGATGCGGAGATGTCGCCGAAGGCGTTCCGTGAGTTCTTCATCGGCTACGGCCAGCAGGCGCTGCCCGGCGCGCAGTTCACGCGCATCGACAATGACACGGTCGAAGTCGTCCAGCCGGGGGACGTAGCTGTGCGGCTCTCTCTCAAAACCGCCTACGTCGAATATCTGCGCGCGCCAGAGGCCCAGGATCTGATCGCCGGCGCCCTGATCGCCACGCTTCGCGAAGGCGACGTCGTCGCTGACGCAGAGCGGCTGGTGGCGATCCTGCGACCGGCCGGACACGACGTCGAAATCGGGGTGACGAGGCGCGGTGAATTGATCACCCGACCGTTCGTCGGTGATCTCGTTCAGGTGCTGGCGATCGATAGCGAGGAGTCGATCAGCTACGCCACCGTGGACGTTCTTCAGACGCTTGGCCTAAGCGAAGAGCAGGCCTGGGCGCGGGCTCGTGAGAACCTGCAGGAGCGGATTGGGCTTGGACGTCGGGCCTATGGAAGAGGCTCCGGGGCTTATCGCCGTCAACAGCGAGAGCGGGCTGGCGCCCAGTTCACTGTTGTTGCCCTCGGCCTGCGCTCAGGGGGCGAACGGCCGGCCGCTGCTGGTCCTGGCGCGCCACTTCTTCATCATGCCGGCGGACACGGAGCCGCAAACCACGTGGGCCTTTTGGAACCTGGCGCGCTATGAGGCCACGAACCCCGATCGGTTTTCCGGCAAGGTCATCGCCTGCCGCGAGGGGCGGTGGACGGTCGCAGAACCGCCCACCAGCTGATCCCGATCAGGCGTAGCTTTGCAGCGGACGCACGTCGAGGGTGTCCTCGACGGTCGCGACGATGGCCTGAGCCGCGGCCAGCGCGCCGGCGGCAGTCGTGAAGTAGGGCGTCTTCATCATCAGCGCCGTGCGGCGGATTTCGAAGCTGTCGGCCAGCGACTGCTTGCCCTCGGTGGTGTTGAAGACCAGCTGAATCTCGCCGTTCTTCATCGCGTCGACGATGTGCGGGCGACCTTCCAGCACCTTCTTCACCTGCTCGACTTCCAGACCCTGTTCGGCCAGGTAGCCGCCGGTGCCGGCCGTCGCGACGACCTTGAAGCCTTGGCTCAGCAGCAGCTTCACCGGCTCGAGGATCCAGGGCTTGTCGGCGTCCTTCACCGAGACGAACACCTTGCCGGTCTTGGGCAGCTTCACGCCGCCGCCGAGCTGGCTCTTGGCGAAGGCGCGGGCGAAGGCCGCGCCGTTGGTCTCGCCCGGGCGGATCCAGTCCAGGCCCATGACCTCGCCGGTCGAGCGCATTTCCGGGCCCAGCACCGTGTCGACGCCAGCGAAGCGGGCGAACGGGAAGACCGCCTCCTTCACCGCGACGTGGTCGTAGGGCTTTTCGGTCAGGTTGAAGCTGGCGAGCTTCTCGCCGGCCATCAGCTTGGCGGCGATCGAGGCCAGCGGCTGGCCGATGGTCTTGGCGACGAACGGCACCGTGCGGCTGGCGCGCGGGTTCACTTCCAGCACGTAGATGCGCGGATTGTCGGAGTGCGGCTCCTCGATCGCGAACTGCACGTTCATCAGGCCGCGCACTTCCAGGGCGCGGGCCATGGCCTCGGTCTGGCGCTTCAGCTCGGCGATGGTTTCCGGCTTCAGCGAGAACGGCGGCAGCGAGCAGGCGCTGTCGCCCGAGTGCACGCCGGCTTCCTCGATGTGCTCCATCACGCCGGCGACGAACACCTGGCCGGCGTCGTCGCACAGGGCGTCGACGTCCACCTCGGTGGCGCGGCTCAGGTACTGGTCGATCAGCACCGGGCTGTCGCCCGACACCTGCACGGCGGTGTTGACGTAGCGCTCGAGCTGCTCGTCGTCGCGGATGATCTCCATCGCGCGGCCGCCCAGCACGTAGGAGGGGCGGATGACGATCGGATAGCCGACCTTGTGCGCTCCGGCGAAGGCTTCGTCGCGCGAGCGGGCGATGGCGTTGATCGGCTGGGCGATCTTCAGCTTGTGCAGCAGCTGCTGGAAGCGCTCGCGGTCCTCGGCCAGGTCGATGGCGTCGGGCGAGGTGCCCAGGATCGGGATGCCAGCGTCTTCCAGCGGCTTGGCCAGCTTCAGCGGGGTCTGGCCGCCGAACTGGACGATGACGCCCAGCAGGGTCCCGCGGGCCTGCTCGACCGCGATCAGCTCCAGCACGTCCTCGGCCGTCAGCGGCTCGAAGTACAGGCGGTCGGAGGTGTCGTAGTCGGTCGAGACGGTCTCGGGATTGCAGTTGACCATGATCGACTCCACCCCGATGTCCGCGAGGGCGAAGGCCGCATGGCAGCAGCAGTAGTCGAACTCGATGCCCTGGCCGATCCGGTTCGGGCCGCCGCCCAGGATGATCGCCTTCTTGCGATCGCTCGGCTCGCTCTCGCACTCGGGGATCTGGCCGAGCACGCCGGTCTCGTAGGTCGAGTACATGTACGGCGTGGCGGCGCGGAACTCGCCCGCGCAGCTGTCGATGCGCTTGAACACCGGGCGCACGCCATGGGCGCGGCGCTGTTCGCGGACCTCGGCCTCGGTGGTGTGGGTCAGCTTGGCCAGGCGCGCGTCGGAGAAGCCCTGGGCCTTCACGGCCCGGAATTCGGCGGCCGTGCCCGGCAGGCCGCGGTCGCGGATCGCGGCCTCCGCCTGGATCAGGGTCTGCAGCTGGCGCAGGAACCACGGCTCGTACGAGCAGGCCGCATTGACCTCCTCGACGCTCAGCCCGTGGCGGAACGCTTGGGCGATCACCAGCAGGCGGTCCGGGGTCGGCTGGCCCAGGGCGCGGATCACCGCGGCGCGGCCGGTCTCGGCGTCGTGGGCGCCTTCGATCTCGACCTCGTCCAGCCCGGTCAGGCCGGTCTCAAGGCCGCGCAGGGCCTTCTGCAGGCTCTCGGCGAAGGTCCGGCCGATGGCCATGACTTCACCCACCGACTTCATGGCGGTGGTCAGGGTCGGCTCGGAACCCGGGTACTTTTCAAAGGCGAAGCGCGGGATCTTGGTGACGACGTAGTCGATGCTGGGCTCGAACGAGGCCGGGGTCGCGCCGGTGATGTCGTTCATCAGCTCGTCGAGGGTGTAGCCGACGGCCAGGCGCGCGGCGACCTTGGCGATCGGGAAGCCGGTGGCCTTCGAGGCCAGCGCCGACGAGCGCGACACCCGCGGGTTCATCTCGATGACGACCATGCGGCCGTCGGCCGGGTTCACGGCGAACTGCACGTTCGAGCCGCCGGTCTCGACGCCGATCTCGCGCAGCACGGCGATCGAGGCCGCCCGCATGCGCTGGTATTCCTTGTCGGTCAGCGTCAGGGCCGGGGCGACGGTGATGGAGTCGCCGGTGTGCACGCCCATCGGGTCGATGTTCTCGATGGAGCAGACGATGATGCAGTTGTCCGCCTTGTCGCGGACGACCTCCATCTCGTACTCCTTCCAGCCCAGCACGCTTTCCTCGATGAGGACCTCGGTGGTGGGGGACAGGTCGAGACCGCGTTCGACGATCTCTTTGAATTCCTCGACATTGTAGGCGATGCCGCCGCCGGTGCCGGCCAGGGTGAAGGACGGACGGATAATCGCCGGCAGGCCGACGAACTCCAGGCCCTCCATGGCTTCGTCCATCGAGTGGGCGGCCTTGGACTTCGGGCTCTCGAGGCCCAGCTTGTCCATGGCGTCGCGGAACTTCTGACGGTCCTCGGCCTTGTCGATGACCTCGGCCTTGGCGCCGATCATCTCGACGCCGTACTTGGCCAGCGCGCCGGAGGCCTCGAGCGCCAGCGCGGTGTTCAGCGCGGTTTGGCCGCCCATGGTCGGCAGCAGCGCGTCGGGGCGCTCCTTGGCGATGATCTTCTCGACCATCTCCGGGGTGATCGGCTCGATGTACGTGGCGTCGGCCACGTCCGGGTCGGTCATGATCGTGGCCGGGTTCGAATTGACCAGCACGATGCGGTAGCCCTCGGCGCGCAGCGCCTTACAGGCCTGGACGCCTGAGTAGTCGAACTCACAGGCCTGGCCGATCACGATCGGCCCGGCGCCGATGATGAGGATCGAGGAGATGTCAGTGCGTTTCGGCATGTCCACTCGCGCGCATGGGCGGTCGCACTCTTCAAGCGCGCCCGGTCCCGGTCAATCTGCAGGTTAAGGGGGCCGTTTAGAGACGGAGTCGCTCGCACGCAAGCGGCGATGGCGGCAATCTCGCCGCAGGCGGGCCCAGCGCGGCGAAGCGCGGGCGTCCCAACGAAAACGGGCCGGCGTTTCCGCCGGCCCGCAGCCGTTTCGATGCAAGGGCCCGGAGGCCGTTTGCGGAACCGCTTAGACTTGCAGGTTGCCGGCGGCCATCTTGCCGCTGCGACGGTCCTGCTCGAGTTCGTAGGTGATCTTTTGGCCTTCGTTCAGGCTGCGGAGTCCGGCGCGTTCAACGGCCGAGATGTGAACGAAGATGTCCGCGCCGCCATCGTCGGGTTGGATGAAGCCATAGCCCTTGGTTCCGTTGAACCATTTAACAGTGCCGGTAGCCATAGAAGTGTCGTCCTTGGGTAAGTCGTTCCGCAACCCAAGCCTTTTGAGTCACGCATCAAATTTCGGGAGGGTCGGAGAGCAGGTTCGGTGCGCCGGAATGTGGAGCGTCGAAAATCAGCCGAACCATACGAGTTTGACAGCCTGACGTTAGCGCGCTTCCGGAGCCCCCGCAAGGCGATCCATGGAACGGCGCTCTCCCGCCCGACAGGCGAACGATCCACAGGGCGACGTACGAAACTGTAAGCAGAGATGGCCGAATGCGACAATGTCGGGCCAGCGTCAGCTCTCGGTCTGAAAGTCTTCGATCCCGCCCCCCATCTCCCGCTTGAGTAGAATTGCGCGCCCTTGCCCGGCGAGCCATGACGCTGTCGCCGACGCCGGGGGCGGACCAAGGTCAACGGTCATTATCGACGTCGTGCTCGGCTCCGGGGGCGTTTCATACGAAAATACAGGTGGGACGGCGCAGCGCGCGAGGCTTTCAAGTTTCGAGTTGCGTGTCGTAGAGGCAACAGCGGCGCGGCGGTTCCCGATGGGCGGAACTGTACTGACCTCAGGCGATTACTCGGACCTCGAAGGTCGAGTGCTGCGCGGCGCGTCGGCGCGACGCACTCGATCCTCGCTGTCACGCCGGCGCTACTGTGTTGTGCTGGAGTGAAGGTCCGGGGCCGCCTGAACCCTTTCCTTGCGAACGGGAGTCAGGCAGCTTCGCCGATAAGCACGGTTTGGGATTGCCAGCGATAGCCTCCTCCGACCCCTTGGCCGACCTGATGTCGCAGATCGCGACGGGCGATCGTGCGGCGATGCGTCGGCTCTATGACGCCACGTCCGCGAAGCTATTCGGCGTCTGCCTGCGTATCCTCTCCGACAAGGACGAGAGCGAAGACGTGCTTCAGGAGGTTTATCTCACGATTTGGCGTCGCGCCGACCGCTACGAGGCGGAGCGTGCGAGCGTCATGGCGTGGATATCCACCATCGCCCGCAACCGCGCCATCGACCGCCTGCGCGCCCGCGGACCGCTCGCCTATGCCGATCCCGTCGAAGACTTGCAGATCGAAGACGAGGCGCCCGGGGCGGAGGCCTTGCTGGAGACGGCCCAGGCCGGCCAGGCGTTGGCCCGCTGCCTCGACGAGCTGGATGCGCGAACCCAGGGCGCGATCCGCACGGCCTTTTTCGAGGGGCTTACCTACGAGGCCCTGGCCCGGCGGCTGGACGAGCCGCTCGGCACGGTGAAGAGCTGGATCCGGCGCGGGCTCCTGAAACTGCGGGGGTGTCTGGAGCGATGAGCGACATCGGTCCCGAACTCCCCGACGACGAAGCCCTGGCGGCCGAACATGCGCTGGGCGTGCTCACCGCGCACGAAAGGGCGGCCGCCGAACAGCGCATGGCCCGCGACCCGGCTTTCGCCGCCGACGTGCTGGCTTGGCGCGCGCGCCTCGCGCCGCTGGCCGAGGAGATCGCGCCGGTGTCGGCGCCGGCCGGCCTGTGGCTGCGGATCGAGCGGATGCTGGCGGCCAACGACAACGCCCAGGGCGTGCGGCGGCGGCTGCGGTTCTGGCGCGCGGCGACGCTCGGCTCGCTGGCGGTGACGGCCGCCAGTCTCGCGGCGGTGGTGTTCCTGGCCGCCCGGCCGCCGGAGGTGATCACCCAGCCGCGGCCGCCAATGGGGCCGATGATGAACGCGCGGCTGATGAGCGACGGCGGACAACCGCTGTTCCTGGCCGCCTACGACCCGGAACGGAAGTCGATCCTGGTGGCTTCGCTGGTGCCGCCGGGCGCCGATCCCGACCACAGCCACGAGCTTTGGCTCATTCCGGCCGACGGCAAGCCGCGCTCGCTGGGCCTGATCGATCCGGGGGCATCCAAGGCGATGCCGATGCCCGAGCCGATGGCGGACATGACCACCGAAGGCGTCTCGCTGGCGGTGACGGTCGAACCGCGCGGCGGTTCGCATCAGGAAGGACCCTCGGGCCCGGTGGCGGCGGTCGGCAAGCTGGCGCGTCTCTAGCGGCCCGGCTGGCGCGGGGCGGGCGAAGCGCCCTATGCTCCACGTCCAGTTGAGAGGTTTCTAGTCGATGAGAACGAGTCTGCTTGCGGCGAGCGCTGCGGTCCTGCTGCTGTCGGGCGGCGCGGCGTCGGCGGCCCCCGAACTGCACAAGGACGGCATGACCCTGAAGGAGATGCAGTCCTGGCTGTTGGAGAGCGGCTACAAGGCCGAGCTCAAGAAGGACGACGGCGAGGGCTACATCTCGAGCTCGGCCGAGGGCGTCAGCTTCGAGGTCTATCCCAACGACTGCCGCGAAGGCCGCTGCGCCTCAATGCAGATGGTCGCCGCTTTCAACGTGAAGCAAAAGCTCAACGCCGAGAAGGCGAACGAGTGGAACTCGGCCAAGCGCTACGTCGACTGCTACATCGACGACGAGGGCGACCCCTGGTTCACCTACGACATCAATGTCAGCCCCGGCGGCACGCGCGCGGCCCTGGACGACAATTTCAGCGTCTGGCTGAGCTTCCTGCCCGACATCAAGGAACACATCGGGTGGTAGAACGAGAAAGGCCGGCGCCTGGGCGCCGGCCTTTCGTCTATTTCGCCTACTTCTTCGCCGCGTCCATGTACCCGGCGAAGCGCTCGAACAGGTAGAGCGAGTCCGTCGGGCCCGGAGACGCCTCCGGGTGGTGTTGGACGCTGAACACCGGCTTGTCCTTCAGGGCGATGCCGGCGTTGGTGCCGTCGAACAGCGAGACGTGGGTTTCGATCACCGGCTCGGGCAGGCTGTCGCGGTCGACCGTGAAGCCGTGGTTCATCGAGACGATCTCGACCTTGCCGGTGGTGACGTCCTTGACCGGATGGTTCGCGCCGTGGTGGCCCTGGTCCATCTTGACGGTCTTGGCGCCCAGGGCGCGGGCCATCATCTGGTGGCCCAGGCAGATGCCGAACACCGGCACGCCGCTTTCCACCAGCTTCTTGATTTCCGGCACGGCGTATTCGCCGGTCGCGGCCGGGTCGCCCGGGCCGTTGGACAGCAGCACGCCGTCCGGCTTGCGCGCCAACACGTCCTCGGCGCTGGTCTTGGCCGGGACGACGGTGACGCGGGCGCCGATCGAGGTGAGGGCGCGCAGGATGTTGCGCTTCACGCCGTAGTCCAGGACCACGACCTCGTACTTCGGCTCCGAAGCCGGCTTGGCGTAGCCCTCGGGCCAATCCCACAGGCCCTCGTCATAGACGAAAGGCTGCAGGCAGGAGGCGTCCTTGGCCAGGTCCAGGCCTTCCAGACCGGCCCAGGCCTTGGCCTTTTCGATCAGGGCGGGAATGTCGAATTCGCCGGTCGGCGAGTGGGCGATGACGCCGTGCGGCATGCCGTTCTCGCGGATCGAGCGGGTGAGGGCGCGGGTGTCGACGCCGGCCAGGCCGATGACGCCGCGGCGCTTCATCCAGCCGTCCAGGTCGCCGTCGGCGCGCCAGTTGGCCGGGGCGGTGGGCACGTCGCGGAAGATCGCGCCGCGCGCCGCGGTTTCGGCCGAACCGGACATCTGCTCGATGTCCTCGACGTTGACCCCGACATTGCCCATGTGCGGGAAGGTGAAGGCCACGATCTGCGACATGTAGGAGGGGTCCGTAAGGATCTCCTGGTAGCCGGTCATGGCGGTGTTGAAGCAGACCTCGCCGACCGCATCGCCGGTCGCGCCGACGCCGACGCCTTGCAACACGGTTCCATTGGCGAGAACCAGAACGCCCGTGACACCCGGGAGCAGTTCAACAGTCATCTGGCGTCTCCATCTGAGGGGGCATGCTCGCAAAAAGACGGGTCAGGGTGAACCCCGCCCGTTCTTCAACTGTCCGCATGTATCGGCAAACGGCCGGGTACCTACTGACTCGCGCCGGGCGGGTCAATGCGGCGCGCCAGCAATCGGGCGCGTTTCGCGCTCGCCGTCAGGTGGTCAGCACGCCCGAGATGGCTTCGAACAGGGCGTCGGCGCGCACGGGCTTGCCGATATGTCGGTCGGCGCCCGCCTCGGTCGACGACTTCAGGTCGTCCGGCGAGGTGTTGGCGCTGATCACGATGATCGGCGCGCGTGGCAGGCCGGGCCCCTCGGCCTTGCGGATCGCGCGGATGGCGGTCAAGCCGTCCATCACCGGCATGCGCAGGTCCATCAGCACCAGGTCGAAGCCGCCGCGCCGCCAGGCCTCGACGGCCTGTTCGCCGTTCTCGACGCTGGTCACCTCTGCGCCGGCCGCGCCCAGCATCAGCTCCAGCACCTTGCGATTGGTCGGATTGTCGTCGGCGGCCAGGATGCGCAGGGGCGGGGCCTCGCCGTCCTGGATCGGCGCCTGGGCGGCGTCCGCCTCGTGCGCGGCGTCGCCATAGTCGAGCAGGCCGCCGACCAGCCGGTCGAGCTGGCGGGCCGATCCCTGGATGTCGGCCACGAGACCGCGCTGCGCGTCGCTGAGCGTCGTGCGCTCCAGGGCTGCGATCAGGCCAAGCACGCCGTTCAGCGGGGTGCGCAGTTCGTGGCTCATGTCGGCGACGAACTCGGTCTTGGCGCGGCTGGCGACCTCGGCCCGGTGCAGGGCGTCCTCGAGGGCGGCGGCCTGGCGCTTCATCTGGGTGATGTCGACCCGCAGGCCGATCACCCCGCCGTCGGCGGTGCGACGCTCTTCGATCATCAGCCAGCGGCCGTCGGACAGCCGCTGCTCGTGCCGCTCGCCGGTCGGGTTCTTGAGCTTGTGCAGGCGCGCGGCCAGCCATTCTTCCTCGCGGCCGACGGCGTCCGGATAGTCGCCGCGCGCCACGCCCGTGCGCAGGGTGTCGGCCAGCGTGACTTGCGACGAGAACAGGTCCGCCGAGCGGTGGTAGATTTCGGCGTAGCGCTTGTTCCAGAGCAGGTAGCGGCCGTCGGCGTCGAGGAAGACGATGCCTTCGGGCAGCAGGTCGAGCGCCTCGCGCAGCCGCTGGCCGGCGACCTCGGCCTGGGCGTTGGCCGCGGCCAGCGCCCGCCCGCCCAGCAGGCGTGCGATCCGTTCCCGAAGCCCGACCCTCGGCATCCCGCTCCCCGACGATTCGCCCCAAGGAGCTCATGAGACGCCGATCGCCCCGCGGCCACGCCAACAGAGGCGCCGGGAGCACGGGATCGCGCGTTAAGCTCAAGCTTTGGGCGCCGGGGTTCGCTTTTCGCGCATGAGCGTCTATTTCGGCGGCCATGAGCATCACGACGGTCGGCCTCGATGCCGACGACACCCTCTGGCACAACGAGACCATCTTCCGGCTCACCCACGACCGGTTCAGCGAACTGCTGTCCGGCGTCGCCGACAAGGAGACGCTGGAGAAGCGCCTGGCCGAGGTCGAGAAGCGCAATCTGCGGCTCTACGGCTACGGGGTGAAGGGCTTCACCCTGTCGATGATCGAGACGGCGATGGAGATGACCGGCGGCGAGCCGCCCGGCCATGTGATCCGCGAGATCCTGGCGGTCGGCCGCGAGATGCTGAGCGAGCCGGTCGAGCCGCTGCCCGGCGTCGACGACACCCTGGCGGAGCTTTCCAAGCGCTACCGTCTGGTGCTGATCACCAAGGGCGACCTGCTGCATCAGGAGCAGAAGCTGGCCGCCTCGGGGCTCGGCGACCTGTTCGCGGCGGTCGAGATCGTCAGCGAGAAGGACGCCTCGACCTACAGCCGTGTCTTCGCCCGTCACGGCACGGGCGCAGAGCAGGCGGTGATGTGCGGCAACTCGATGCGCTCGGACATCCTGCCGGCGATCGAGGCGGGAGCCTATGGCGCCTATGTGCCCTATCCGCTGATCTGGGCGCACGAGATGGCCGATGCGCCGGATGGTCACGCGCGGTTCGCCGAACTGGCCAGCATCCGCGACCTGCCGGCCTGGATCGACGGGCTGAAGTAGCGATTATTTCGCCGGCGATGTCACAGCCGGCGGCTCCGGTCCGTCCTAGGGGGCGATGGTTCGGAGAAATCAGATGTCGCGCATCCTCGCCGCCGCCCTGTGTTTGCTGCTGGGGCTGAACGCCCTGGCCATGCTGTTCGCCTCGTTCTGGTGGTACAACGCCGTGCCCGGCGTGATCGCCACCGGTCCCTACAATCCGCACTTCGTCCGCGACATCGGGGCGACCTATCTGGTCGTGGCCGGCGGCCTGGCCTGGTTCGCCGCGCGCCCGGTCGAGGGCTGGCCGGCGCTCGTCGCCGGGGCGAGCTTCCTGGTGCTGCATGCGGCGATCCACGTGTTCGACGCCAGCTGCTCGGCCGATCCGCTCGCCAACCTGATCCGCGACCTGCCCGGCGTCTTCGCCCCCGCCCTGATCGCCGCTGCGATCGCGCTCGTCAACCGCCCCGCCAGGATCGGAGCCGCCTGATGCTGCAAGCCCTGCTAGCCCGCCAGATCGATAAGATGGAACGCCGCTGGGGCTACGACGCCAGCTATATGCGCCGCGTGCTGGCCGCCAGCCCGGGCGGCCTGCTGCGCTTTGGCCTAGTCAGCTCGATGGTCGACGCCAAGGCCGCTCCCGCGGCGGCCATCGCCGCGGCCAAGCTCGTCGGGACCCTGGCCGAAGACTGCGGGCCCTGCACCCAGATCGTCACCGACATGGCCGCGGCCGAGGGCGTCGCGCCGGAGGTCCTGCGCGCGGTCCTGGCGGGCGACGAGGCGGCGATGGGCGAGGCCGCCGCGTTGGCTTGGCGCTTCGCCCGCGCCAGCCTGGAGCGGGACATGGCCGTCGCCGACCCGCTGCGCGAGGCGATCGTCGGCCGGTGGGGCGAGAAGGGCCTGGTCGCCGTCAGTCTGGCCCTGACCACCGCGCGCATGTACCCGACGCTCAAGTACGCGCTGGGCTACGGCAAGACCTGCTCGAAGGTCATCGTGGACGGCCAGGCCGCGCCGGTGGCTCACGCCTCGCTGGCGGCGTAGGGTTCGCGACCATGGCCGCCGACATCGACATCTTCGAGGCCCAACGCCCGCGCCTGATCCGGCTCGCCTACCGGATGCTTGGCTCGGTCGCCGAGGCCGAGGACGTGGTCCAGGACGCCTGGCTGCGCTGGACGCGCACCGAGGAGGAGGTGCGCGATCCGGCCGGCTGGCTGGTGCGGGTGACCAGCCGGCTCTGCATCGACCGGCTGCGCTCGGCCAAGGCCCAGCGCGAGGCCTATCGCGGGCCCTGGCTGCCCGAGCCGCTGATCGAGGAACTCAGCGTCGATCCGGTGGAGCGGGCCGAGGATGTCTCGGTCGCCTTCCTGCTGGCGCTGGAGCGGCTCTCGCCGTTGGAGCGGGCGGTGTTCCTGCTGCATGACGTGTTCGACGAGGACTACGCCTCGGTGGCGGAGACCTTGGGGCGCAATGAGGCGGCGGTGCGCCAGCTGGCCGCGCGGGCGCGAACCCACGTGCGCGACGCTCGGCCGCGTTTCACAGTCAGCGAGGCGGACGCGGCCAAGCTCGCAGCCGCCTTCATGGCCGCGGCCGCCCAGGGCGACATGAAGGCGCTATCGGAGGTGCTCGCTGAGGACGCCGTGCTGATCTCCGACGGCGGCGGCAAGCGCACCGCGGCGCTGCGGCCGATGATCGGGCGCGAGGACATCATCCGTCTGCTGGAGGGCCTCGCCTGGCGGACGGGCGGCTCTCAGCTCTGGCCGATCAGCTTTCGCGCGGTGCGGATCAACGGCTATCCCGGCGTCGTCATGGAGCGCGAGGACGGGCCGATGACAGTGGCCTTCCAGCCCGGCGAGGACGGCAAGCTCGCCGCCATCTATCTGGTCCGCAATCCCGACAAGTTGGGGCGGGTGTCGCTGGATCAGTGAGCCTTGCGGTGCGGCAGCAGGTGCAGCACCCCGGCGATGATCCCGCCGATCAACAGGCCGACGACCGCCGAGCCGACCGCGAAAGTCACCCAACCGGTGACCGGCCCGATCGCCGGAACCTGGCCGGCCCAGTGCGAGGCGCCCTCGACCCAGACCGGGATCGGGGTGAGGTGGAAGTGCTCCAGGCCATGGACGATGATGCCGCCGCCGACCCACAGCATGGCGGCGGTGCCGATCACGGTCAGCCAGCTCATCACCGCGGGCATGCCCCTCACCAGCAGGCGGCCGATGACCTGTGAGGAGCGCCCCGGACGTTTGGCCATGTGCAGGCCGATGTCGTCCATCTTCACGATCAGGCCGACCACGCCGTAGACGGCGGCGGTGATCGCGATCCCCACTAGCAGCAGTGCGCCAGCCTGGACGAAGATCGGCTGGTCGGCGACGTCGGCCAGGGCGATGGCCATGATCTCGGCGGAGAGGATCAGGTCGGTGCGGATCGCGCCGTTGACTTTCTGGTCCTCCAGCTCGGTGGCGCTGAGCGCGAGCTCTTCAGGCTCGTCGGCCTCGTCCTCGCCGCGGATCGCTTCGATGATCTTCTCGGTGGCCTCAAAGCACAGGTAGGCGCCGCCCGCCATCAGCAGCGGCGTCACCCCCCAAGGGGCGAAGGCGCTGAGCAGCAGGGCGCCGGGCAGCAGGAACAGCAGCTTGTTGCGCAGCGAGCCGATGGCGATGCGCAGGACGATCGGCAGCTCGCGCTCGGGCGAGAAGCCCATCGCGTAGCCCGGCGACACCGCGGTGTCGTCGACGACCACGCCGACCGCCTTGGTTCCCGCCTTGCCGGCCGCCCCCGCCACGTCGTCCAGCGAGGCGGCCGCCATCTTGGCGATGCCCGCGACATCGTCGAGCAGCGCGACAAGTCCGGAAGCCATCGGGAACCTCTGCTGATTGAAAGACTTGAGCCAAATATCACCGGTCGGTACGAGCTAGCCAAGCGAGCGTGCAGCCGCTTCGCTCATCCGACCCGGACTGCCTGTGGATGGGAATGGGGTCAGATGCAACGGCCCAAGAAGGAAGCGGCTCCCGCGCCATTCGTGGGCGGGACGGGTCGAATGATCCGATTGGTGCGCGAGTTCGACTGGGCCGCGACGTCCCTCGGGGCGGCGGCCGACTGGCCGCCTGAACTGAAGACCATGGTCAACTTCATTCTGGAGTCGCACTTCCCCGCCGCGATCATGTGGGGCAAGGAGCTGACGACGATCTACAACGATGCGTTCCTGCCGATCTTGGGCGATAAGCCCGAGGCGCTGGGACGCCGCTTCGACGAAGTGTGGTCCGAGGTCTGGGATCAGATCGGCCCTATCGTGCATCGCGCTTTCGAGGGCGAAGCGACTTTCATCAAGGACTACCCCTTGATCGTGAACCGATCGGAGCTGCCCGAGCAGGCCTGGTTCACCTTTTGCTACAGCCCCCTGAGGCTGGCGAGCGGCGACATCTGCGGCGTCGTCGACACGGTGGTCGAGACGACCGCCACTGTCCGGGCGCATGCGGACATGGACACCCTGGCCCAGGAAATGAGCCACAGGCTGAAGAACACCATGGCCACGGTCCAGGCGTTGGCCGCCCAGTCGCTGAAGGAGGTGGTCGAGCGCAGCGTCGTTGAGGAATTTCTCGATCGTATCGTCACGCTCGGCAACGCCCACGACGTGCTGTTCCGCCAGAACTGGCAGGTCGTGCCTCTGCGCCGGGTGGCGGAAGCGACGCTGGCGCCGCTCGACGGCCTGGGACAGATCCACCTCAAGGGGCGCGACGTCCAGATCGGCGTGCGCACCACCATGGCCCTGTCGCTGCTGCTGCACGAACTGGCCACCAACGCGGCCAAGTACGGCGCGTTGTCGACCCCCAAGGGCCGGGTCGATCTGGAGTGGAGCGTGCGGGCTGGATTGTTCCGGCTGCGCTGGCGCGAGTGCGGCGGTCCGCCCGTCCAGGCGCCGGCCCATGCGGGCTTCGGCAGCCGGCTGATCGACCTGGGCCTGTCGCCTGAAGGCTCGGTGGTGCGGCGCTACGGGGCGGAAGGCGTCGAGGTCGACATCGAGACGCCGGTCTCAGGCCTGCTGGATCGCTGAGGGGGCTACGCCACGGCTCCGGACGCTGTATCATCCACGTGGTGCGCGTCGACGAACACTTCCTTGATGAGATCAAATCCCGCCTCCGGCCCTCCGACGTGATCGGGCGGACGGTGAAGCTGCGCAAGCAGGGGCGGGAGTATGTCGGCCTGTCGCCGTTCAACAAGGAGAAGACCCCGTCGTTCTACGTGAACGACGAGAAGGGGCAGTTTTTCGACTTCTCGTCGGGCAAGAACGGGGACCTGATCACCTTCCTGCAGGAAACCGAGCGCCTGACCTTCATGGAGGCGGTCGAGCGGCTGGCCGCCGAGGCCGGCCTGACAATGCCCGAGGTCGACGCCCGCTCGGCCGAGCAGGAGCGCCAGCGCCAGGGACTGTCGGACTGGATGGACGCCGCCGCCCAGTGGTTCGAAGGCGCCCTGCGCCGGCCCGAGGGCAAGGAGGCGCGCGCCTATCTGGAGCGCCGTGGGCTGCCGGAGTCCGAATGGTCGCGATTCCGTCTCGGCTTTTCACCGCCCGGGCGCACGGCGCTGAAGGACTACCTGGTCACCAAGGGCGCGCGGCCGGGCGAACTGGTCGAGGCCGGGCTGCTGATCGCGCCGGAGGAGGGCGGGGCGCCCTACGACCGCTTCCGCGACCGGATCATCTTCCCGATTTCCGACCATCGCGGCCGGATCCTGTCGTTCGGCGGCCGGGCGATGGATCCGCAGGCCAGGGCCAAGTACCTGAACGGTCCGGAAAGCCCGCTCTTCCACAAGGGGCGCACGCTCTACGGGGTCGGTGAGGCCCGCAAGATCCTCGGGGCGGCGCCCAGCGGCGAGAACCCGTCCCTGGTCGTGGTCGAAGGCTATATGGACGCCATCGCCTGTCAGCGGGCGGGGATCGCCGCCGTCGCCCCGCTCGGCACCGCGCTGACCGAAGAGCAGATGGAGATGCTCTGGCGGCTGCACGGCGAGCCGACGCTGTCGTTCGACGGCGACCGTGCGGGGCGTCAGGCGGCCTCGCGCTCAATCGACCGGGCCTTGCCGCTGCTCAAGCCCGGCAAGAGCTTCAAGTTCGCGATCGTCGAGGGCGGCAAGGACCCGGACGAGGTGCTGCGCGAGCAAGGGGCGGTCGCGCTCCGCGCCCAGTTGTCGCAGACCACGGCCTTCGTCGACGCGCTGTTCACCCGCGAGCACGACCTGGAGCCGCTGGATACGCCCGAGCGGCGGGCCGGCTTCAAGAACCGGCTGCGCAACGCGGCCGGCCAGATCGCCGACAAGGACCTGCAGCAGGCCTACCGCGAAGCGCTGATGGAGCGCTTCGATGCGACCGGCCCGCGGGCGCGCGCGGCTCCCGAGCAAAGCGCCCGTCCGCAACGTGGAAATGCAGGCGGTTCAAGAGCTTGGCGCGGCGGCGGGCGCGAATGGATCGACCCGGCGCCGACCGAGGCGGGACGCGAGGCGGCGCGCCGGCTGGCCGTGTCGATCGACCCGGTGGCCGCTGCGCTGGCCAAGTATGCGATCGGCGATCCGAGCGTTCTGGACGAACATCTGGAGAACTCGTTCCTCGCCAAAGGCTTCGGTGTCGAAGCTCTAGCGAAGCTGACGGGCGAGATCATCGGATTCAGATTGGATGCTGATCATCTTGACACCGCGACTCTCGCACGCCATCTGGCGTCTTGCGGGTTTAATGCGCTGCTGACAGACATCGACCGGGCCGCTGCGAAATCGGGCGCGCCCATCATGAAACCGGATGTCTCCCTCGACGTCGCTAGATCCCAGTGGTCGCAAGCTTTCGCGGGCCTTTCACGGCTCGTGGCGCTCGACGAGGCTATTGCGTCCGCCAAGGGTAACCTTAGCGGTCGTTCCGATATGGAAGCTCTCGAGCGTCTGAAAGGCGAACGCGACACGCTGAAACGCGCGATCAGAACGGGAACGATTTGGGCGGGAGAAGGGTCGTAAGGGAGTACGACCGTCTGTTCGCTATTGGAGCATCTTCGGCCGGCGCCTGCATGGCGCGGCCGAAATCCGGAGACCTAGATGAGCACGAACACGGCTGAAGCGGAAACCACTGAAACGACCGGCGGTGATGGTCCGCTGCTCGACCTCACCGACGCCGGCGTAAAGAAGTTCATCAAGCAGGCCAAGGCCCGCGGCTACGTCACCATGGACGAGCTGAACAAGGTCTTGCCCTCTGAGGAAGTCACCTCCGAGGCCATCGAAGACACCCTCGCCATGCTTTCGGAGATGGGCGTCAACGTCGTCGAGGCCGAGGAAGACGCCGAAGGCGGCGAAGTCGCCGTCCGTGAAGAGACCGCCGTGGTCGAGACGGCCAAGGAGCCGGCCTACGACCGCACCGACGACCCGGTGCGCATGTACCTGCGCGAAATGGGTTCGGTGGAGCTGCTCTCGCGCGAAGGCGAAATCGCCATCGCCAAGCGCATCGAAGCCGGCCGCGACACCATGATCCGCGGTCTGTGCGAAAGCGCGCTGACCTTCGAAGCCATCATGGTCTGGCGTGAGGAGCTCGGCTCCGGTCGCATCCTGCTGCGCGAAGTCATCGACCTCGAGCAGACCTACGGCGGCGCGAACGCGGCGGCGGCTGAACTGGCCGGCGGCGAGGCTGCCGAGGCCGAAGAGGAAGAGACCACCGAAGACGGCGAAGCCGTGGCCAAGGCCGAGGGCGCCGAGGACGACGACGACTTCGACGACGGCGCGGGTCCGACCATCAGCGCGATGGAAGGTGAACTGCGCGAAGGGGTCATGGCGACCCTCGACGCCATCGCTTCGGAGTTCGACTCGTTCCGCGCCCTGCAGGAGAAGCTGGTCGGCAAGCGCCTGAAGGGCGAAGACCTCTCGGACGCCGACCGCAAGGCCTACACCAGCGCCTCGTTGGCCATCGTCCAGCACCTGAAGACGCTGAAGCTGAACAACAACCGCATCGAGGCGCTCGTCGAGCAGCTCTATGCGATCAACAAGCGTCTGATGGGCCTGGAAGGCCGCCTGCTGCGCCTGGCCGACAGCTACGGCATTTCGCGCTCTGAGTTCCTCAAGGCCTACTTCGGCCAGGAACTGTCGCCGAACTGGACCGACCAGGTGAAGCCGCTGGGCGTTCGCTGGACCAAGTTCGTCGAGAACGACGCCGGCCAGATCGGCGACATCCGCGCCGAGGTCGCCGCCCTGGCGACCGAAACCGGCGTGCCGATCGACGACTACCGCCGCATCGTTCAGACCGTCCAGAAGGGCGAGCGCGAAGCGCGTCAGGCCAAGAAGGAAATGGTCGAGGCCAACCTGCGCCTCGTGATCTCGATCGCCAAGAAGTACACCAACCGCGGCCTGCAGTTCCTGGACCTGATCCAGGAAGGCAACATCGGCCTGATGAAGGCGGTCGATAAGTTCGAATACCGCCGCGGCTACAAGTTCTCGACCTATGCGACCTGGTGGATCCGTCAGGCGATCACCCGCTCGATCGCCGACCAGGCCCGGACCATCCGGATCCCGGTGCACATGATCGAGACGATCAACAAGATCGTCCGCACCAGCCGCCAGATGCTGCACGAGATCGGCCGCGAGCCGACCCCGGAGGAGCTGGCCGAAAAGCTGGCCATGCCGCTGGAAAAGGTCCGCAAGGTCCTGAAGATCGCCAAGGAGCCGATCTCGCTCGAAACCCCGATCGGGGACGAGGAAGACAGCCACCTGGGCGACTTCATCGAGGACAAGAACGCGATCCTGCCGATCGACGCGGCGATCCAGTCGAACCTGCGCGAGACCACCACCCGCGTGCTGGCGTCGCTGACGCCGCGCGAGGAACGCGTCCTGCGCATGCGCTTCGGGATCGGCATGAACACCGACCACACCCTCGAAGAGGTCGGCCAGCAGTTCAGCGTCACCCGCGAACGGATCCGTCAGATCGAGGCCAAGGCGCTTCGCAAGCTGAAGCACCCGTCGCGTTCGCGGAAGCTGCGCAGCTTCCTCGACAGCTAGAACTATTCGGCGCTGGCAGCGCCTGGACGCCCTCGACTAAGCTCTGCGGAGGTTGGTCGGGGGCGTTTTCATGAGTCTTTCCAGGAATCTGGCGCGGGTCCTCACCTGCGCAGCGGCCGTTGCTGCTCTGTCGACGGGCGCCGAGGCGCAGCCGGACACGCGTTCGGCCGAGCGCATCAAGGCGCACGTCGGCTTCCTGGCCGATGACCTGTTACAGGGCCGCGAGGCGGGCACGGCCGGGTTCGACATCGCCGCGGCCTATGTCGCCTCGCAACTGGCGCAGATCGGCGTGAAGCCCGGGGCGGCGGACGGAACCTACTTCCAGCGCGTGTCGATGGTCGCCGGCCGGCCGTCGGACGAGGGCGCGCTCGTCCTGACGTCGAAAGCTGGGCCGGCGCCGCTGAATTTCGGCGAGGACTATCTGCCAGGGCGCAATCTGCTCTCGGCGAGCACCCATGTCGCCGCGCCGCTGGTGTTCGTCGGCTATGGAGTTCGCACGGCCACGCAGGACGACTATGCGGGCCTCGACGTGAAGGGAAAGATCGTCGTCGCTCTCAGCGGCGCTCCAGCTGGACTGCAGACCGAGGAACGCGCCTACTACGCCGGCTCCCGCACCAAACGTTTGGCGGCCGAGGCGAAGGGCGCGGTGGGGTTCATCACCATCATGGCGCCCTCGGACGAGACGCGCCGTCCCTTCGCCAACAGCGCGCGCCAGTGGCGCAATTGGGCCATGGCCTGGCGCGCCCCCGATGGCGCAGCCTTCTCGCCGGCCGCCGCGACGCCGGATCTCGGAGTTCTGAGCGTGAAGGGCGCCGCCAAGCTGTTCGTCGGGGCGCGGCAGTCCTACGACGACGTGGTGAGAGCGGCCGAGACCGACGCGCCGCCGCGGTTCGCCCTGCCATATGGCCTGGACGCGACGATCAACACCGAGACGAAGATCGTCGAAAGCGCCAACGTCGTCGGCCGTATCGAGGGCTCTGACCCCAAGCTGAAGGACGAGGTGGTGGTGCTCTCGGCCCATCTCGACCACATCGGCGTCACTCCGCCGATCAAGGGCGACGCGATCAACAACGGCGCGCTCGACAACGCCGGCGGCGTGGCCACCACCCTGGAGGTCGCCCGCGCCTTCGTGCAAGGCAAGCCGCCCCGCCGCACCCTGCTGTTCCTGCTGAACACCGCCGAGGAGAAGGGGCTGGTCGGCGCCGACTACTTCGCGCGCCATCCGCCGACGTCGGCGCCGATCGTGGCGAACATCAACCTCGACATGCCGGTCCTGACCTACGACTTCGTCGACGTCGTGGCGTTCGGCGCCGAACGCTCGAGCCTCGGGCCGACGGTCCAGCGGGCGGCAGGTCGGATGGGGCTGAAGCTCTCGCCGGATCCGTTGCCGGAGGAGGGGCTGTTCACCCGCAGCGATCACTTCCGGTTCGTCGAGCAGGGCGTGCCGTCGGTGTTCCTGATGACCGGTTTCGAGAATGGCGGCCGCGAAGCCTTCACCTCGTTCCTGAAGGACCACTACCACAAGCCCAGCGACGACCTTTCACTGCCGATCGACTACGCGGCCGGCGCGAAGTTCGCGGCGATCAACTACGAGATCGCCCGCGAAGTGGCCGACGCCGACGCACGACCGGCCTGGAATCGCCGCGACTTCTTCGGGACGCTGTTCGGCAGGCGGTGACACAACGCCGATAGGCGAGCAAGCTTGGCCCATCAGGATGAGGTGGGCGACATGCGCAGGACGATCCTAGGGCTTGGGGCGGCGCTGACATTGGCCGCAGGGGCGCAGGCGCAGCAGATCGCGCCGCCTCCGAAGATGAGCCAGGCCGAGGGCGTGCAACTGTTCGAAGCCGGCGGCTTCAAGGTCGGGAGCGGCGGCGCGATCAACGTCTGCGGCACGGTCTCCCAGCCGAAGTTCGCCTTCATGGACCTGAACGGCGACGGGACACTGGAGGCGGCCGCCGTGGACAAGAACCCCTCCTGCTACGGCGGCGAGGGGCTGTGGTTCACGCTGCTCGCCAAGGGCAAGGACGGCCGCTGGCGCGCTATCGCGAGAGATAGTGGAGCCTTGGGGTTCGAAACATCACGAACGAACGGCTGGCTGGACGTCCGCGTCACGGCCGACTGCGCGCGTATCTGGAAGTATGCCGGCGACGGCTATCAGCGCCCGGCCGCCTGCACGCAGGCCTCGTTCGCCAAGACCGAGGCGTCGACCGGCGTCACCGCCGCCGACCGCACCGCCGCGATGCGCGCCGCGGGCTTCGTCTCCCAGGGCGGCCGCTGGCTGGGCGGCGAGGGCAACTGCGAGGCGGCGATCGAGCCCAGCGACATCCGCGACCTCAATGGCGACGGCCGCCAGGAGATCGTCATCACCGAGACGGGGACCTTCTGCTACGGCAATACGGGCCAGGGGTTCTACATCATGGAGCGGGCCGGAAACGGCTGGCGCACGCTGTTCCAGTCGCAGGGAATTCCCGATTTCCTACCGACCAAGGGGGCCGGCGGCTGGCCGGACATCGTGCTGGGCGGGCCGGGCTTCTGCTTCCCGGTCGTGCGCTTCAACGGCAAGACCTACGCCGTTCACCGCCAAAAGGAAGAGCAGCCGGGGGCCTGCGCCCGGCGCTAGCGCCAGGCGTAGTTGAAGGAGACCGAGATCCGCTCCTTGCGCGCGGCGTTGGCCGGCACCTCGTGGCGCAGCCAGCTTTCCCACATCAGCACCGTCCCCGGCTCCGGCTGGAGGTACACGAAGCTGCGGGCGTCTTCGGGCGCGTCCGCCTCGCGCGGCGGGGCGGCCATCATCAGCGGCAGCCGCGGGTCTTCCAGCTTGAGCGCGCTCGCGCCCTTGGGGATCGCGACATAGACGGTGCCCGACAGCACGCTGTGCGGGTGGATATGCCCCGAATGCGCCGCGCCGGGCTTCAGGATGTTGACCCACAGGCTGTCGAGCTTCAGCCGCCGGCGGCCGAGGTCGAGATGCAGCGCCTTGGCGTAGGCGGCGGCGTGCTTGTCGAGCTTGCGCTTGAGGTCCTCGAAGATGCTGGCCCGCATCGGCAGGTCGTCGAGCGAGGCGTAGGAGGTGTAGCCGCCATAGCCATGCTCGCGGCACCAGGCCTGGCCGGCCATGTCCTCGTCGGCCAGCATCCGGCAGGCGTCTTCCAGCTCGGCGTTGAAGTCCGCAAAGCCGCGCTCCTTGGCGAGGCTGGCTTCATAGACCTGGGTGACGAAGAGAGGGCGCAGGCTCATGGCCCGGCGCTAACGGTCCGCAGCCCCGATGTCAAAGCTAGGCGAGCACGTCCAGCAGTTTGCCCGTCATCTCCTGGGCGCTGCGGATGACCGCGGCGTTGGCGGCGAAGGCGGTCTTGGCGGTGATCTGCTCGACGATCTCGGACGGCAGGTCGACGGCTTCCCCTTCGACGCCCATGCGGGCGGTGCGGCTGGCCGAGGCGTCGAAGCGACGGCTGGCGGCGAGCATTCCGTACTGAGCGGTGGCGATCGGATCCATCGGGAGCCCCTTCCACCGTCGAGCATCGCCGATGCGCGGTTAAGCCTTCGCGCAGCGACATGATGAACACGCCGCTCACCCTGCATCGCCTGAAACCCGCCGCACTCGGCGCGTGTTATGGTCAAGTCGAACTGGAGGTTAGTCCGATGATCCGCACCGCCTTGATCGCCGCCGCGACGCTTGCCTTCGCCGGCGCCGCCTCCGCCCAGGCGCCGCTGTCGCAGAACCCGCCGACCCAGACCATCATCTGCCTGGACGTGAACGGCCAGACCCTGCCGGTGTCCTGCAAGGTGCCGGCCAGCCGTCTCGACAAGCGCGAGGACTTCTGCACCTGCCGCACCGGCACGCAGGTCGATATCGGGATCTGCCCCGACGGGGTGAAGGCGCCGCCTGAGAACCGCGCCTACGAGAAGGCGCGTAAGGCCGCCGTCAAGAACGGCAGCCTGCTCGGCGCCACGTATGAGGGCCGGCCGATGTGCGTGGCCGGCCGCAACACGTTCTAGAGCGCCTTGCCGAGCGCGGCGTAGGTGAGCTTCTGGAACACGGGCAGGGCGGCGCGCCCGCCCATCCGCTGCCCGGTGGCCAGCTGCGAAGCGGCTTCCGGCTCCAGCGGGATCGAGTTCTGGATCAGGTAGATCATCACCATGTCCTCGACAGGGTCGGCCTGCCACCAGGTGCCGAACGCGCCCGGCCAGCCGAACGAGCCCTCCGAGCCCGCGCCCATCCAGGCTTGCTTTTCCGGGTCGGTGATCACCGAGACGCCCAGGCCAAAGCCTTGGCCCATCCAGAACGGAATGCCCATGAACGGGACCTGGCGTTGCTCGGGCGTCAGACGGTTCTCACGCATCGCCTCAAGCGTCTCGCGCTTGACGTAGCGCACGCCGTCCAACTCGCCGCCGTTCAGCATCATCCGGGCGAAGCGCAGATAGTCGTCGGCCGTCGAGATCAGGCCGCCGCCGCCGGCGCAGAACTCCGGCGGGCCCGGCAGGTGCGGGAAGGAGATGTCCTCCATCGCATCGGTCTTCGGGTTGATCCGGTAGAGCTTGGCCATGCGGTCGCGCTTTTCCGGCGGGCACCAGAAGTCGGTGTCGTTCATGCCGAGCGGCTGCAGGATCCGCTCCATGATGAATTCGCGATAGCCCTGACCGGACACCCGCCCGACCAGGAAGCCGAGCACGTCGGTGGCGTGGCTGTAGTGGAAGCGATCGCCCGGCTGATAGGACAGCGGCAGCTGACCCAGCGCCTTCAGCCACGCGTCGGGGCTGAGGTGGCCGCCAAGCGGCGAACCCAACGCGTCTTCGTGGGCCTGGGCGATCGGTCCCATCGAGGTGAAGGCGTAGGCCAGCCCCGAGCGGTGGGTCATGAGGTCGTCGACGGTGATGTCGCGCGCGGCCGGGACCGTGTCGTCGATGGGGCCGTTCGGCGACTTCAGGACGCGCATGTCCTTGAATTCCGGCATCCACTTGGTGATCGGGTCGTCCAGGCGGAGCTTGCCTTCTTCCATCAGCATCAGGACGGCGATGGAGGTGATCGGCTTGGTCATCGAGGCGATGCGGAACAGGGTGTCGCGGGTCATCGGCGCCCGGCCGGCCACGTCGCGGTAGCCGAGCGTGTTGACTTGGGCGACCTCGCCCTTGCGCCAGAGCAGGGTCACGAAGCCCGAGAGATCGCCGGCGTCGACGATCGGCTGCAGGGAGGCGGGGATCGCCGCCAGACCATTGGAAGAAAAGCCGCCCAGAGCCAGATCGCCGTCCATGTCGCCTCGCCAGATGATCCGCCGAGGTCGGATGCCAGGGCGTTTTTCCAGCTATGCCCCGGATGACCTGGAGCCCGTCAACATACTTTTTATTCGAACTATTGGCGGCGTGGCGCCTCGTAGGTCGCCATCATCTCGCCCTGGGCCACGGTGTGGCCCTTGAGGATGTTGAGCAGTTCATGCAGCGGCGTGTCCGGCCCGACTTCCAGATGCTGGTCCAGGGCGAAGACCTGGAAGTAGTAGCGATGCACGCCATGGCCCACGGGAGGGCGCGGCCCGAACCAGCCGTAGTCGCCAGCGTCGTTGCGGCCCTGGATGATCGGGTGGGGGGGATCGATGTACTGAGCCTGGGGTACGCCCTCAGGCAAGCCGCCGGCCTCGGCCGGGATGTTCCAGATCATCCAGTGCACGAACGGCTTCTCCATCGGCGCATCGGGGTCCTCGACGATCAGGGCGTAGCACTCGGCGCCCTCGACTTCGGTCCAAGTGATCGGGGGAGATAGGTTCTCGTGATAGGCCGAATGGCGGTCGGCCAAGCGCCCGTCCGGGGCCTGGGACGGCGACATCACGACGAGGCCGGCTTGGTCGCGCGGCTCGACCTTGAAGATGGTGATGGTTTCACCGGAATGGGCAGGGCTGGACATTGGATTGCTCCTTGCGCTCCCCGGAAGGAAGCGCGCGGCCAACGGCTTGGTTGCGGCGATCGGGAAAAGGCCCTAGCCGGTAGCGCATGATCCCGCGTCGCGTGTCCGCTTCGGTTCGCCTGGCCTTGCTCGCCGCTCTGGCGGCAGCTTGCGCGGCCTGTACGCCGCTGGGGGTTTTCGCGACCTTCACGCCGCGCGACCCGGCGATCCTGACCGCCCATGACCAACCCTACGGCCCCGGCGGGCGCCAGAGCCTCGACGTCTACGCCCCGCGGCGGATGGATGCGGCCCGGCCGGTCGCGGTGTTTCTCTATGGCGGCGGTTGGGAGCGGGGGCGCAAGTGGGACTATGGCTGGGTCGCCCAGGCCCTGGCCGCGCGCGGCTATGTCGTGGTGCTGCCGGACTATCGGCTCTACCCGCAGGTCCGGTTCCCGGCGTTCCTGAACGACAGCGCTCAGGCCGTGCGGTGGGCGGTCGATCACGCCGCCGCCTATGGGGGCGATCCCTCACGCATCGTTCTGCTGGGCCATTCGGCCGGGGCCTACAATGCGGTGATGCTCGGACTGGAGCCGAGCTACCTGCAGCACGCCGGGGTCGATCCGGCCCGCATCGCCGGCGTGGTCGGCATCGCCGGGCCCTATGACTTCCTGCCGCTGAAAGGGCACATGGCCGACGTGTTCGGCGGCGGCGATCCGGCCTCCACCCAGCCCGTGCGGCTGGCGCGGGCCGACGCGCCGCCCATGCTGCTGGTCACCGGCGCGGCGGACACGATCGTCGATCCGCGAGAGACGGCCTCGCTGGACACGGCGCTTCGCGCGGCGGGCGCCCAGGTCGAGAGCCGGAGCTATCCGGGCGTCGGTCACAACGAGATCATGGCTGCGATGTCGCGCCCGTTCCGCGATCGCGCGAGCGTGCTCGGCGACATCACCGGCTTCATGGAACAGGTCGCTGACGCCCCGGCAGCTCACGCGTTTGTCACTGGTCGCAAGCCCTGATCCAAAGGGCGATGAATCGCGCCTAAGCTATAGGAAGTAAGGCTAAAAATCGCACTCGTGGACCGTTGTTCGGCCGCGACATATTGCCGTTAGGTCAACCTTGCTGCGCCGCCGCAATTGTGGTGTTCCCCAATCGACGCTATATCCGGCGGCCCTTCGTTTCCGAAGGTTTGTGCGCCGCAGTTAGAAGGACCGCCCATGCTGGTGACCCTGATGAAGGCCAAGCTTCACCGCGCCACGGTGACTCAGGCCGATCTCGAGTACGAAGGCTCGATCGCGATCGACCGCGATCTGCTGGACGCCTCGGGCATCCTCCCCCACGAGCAGGTCGACGTCCTGAACATCACCACCGGCGCGCGGTTCACCACCTACGCTATCGAAGCGCCGCGCGGATCCAAGGTGATCGGCGTCAACGGCGCGGCCGCCCGCCTCGTCCAGAAGGGCGACAAGGTGATCGTGGTCACCTACGGCATGCTGCCGGCCGAAGAGGCCCGCAACTATTCGCCGAACGTCGTGCTGCTCGACGACGGCAACGAGATCAAGCAGGCCGCCTGATGCGCGTCCTGGCCGCGCTGGGCCTGTCCGCCGCGGTCCTCGCCGGCTGTTCGCCGACTGCGCCCAAGGGCGTGGACAAGGCGGTTCTCGACGAGGCCGTCTCCCGGGCCATCGGCGATCCCGGCACCTGCGTGCTGATCGCCGAGAACGGCAAGACCGTCTATCAGTACGGCACCCATGTGGTGTGCGGGCGCTCGCTTCCGTCCTGCGAAGGGCAGGGCGTGCAGACCCTGGATCAGCTGCTGAAGGCCACGCCGGCGACCGGCGAGCGCAAGACCGCCAGCTGCCGCAGCAATCCCGAGGGCAGCCGTATCGTCGCCTGGGCCAGCGGTCCGGTCGAGGGGCGTCCGGGCATGACCTACGCCGCGGTGATGGAGGCCAACGAGGCTCCGCCCGGCATCGTCATCGCCGACAAGCTGACCGCCGCCTTCGCGCGCGCCGGGCTCGGCCCGAAATAGGCCCTCCCCCGAGGGGGAGGGCCGTTTCGCTTACCGCGACAGTTCGTAGAGACCGGTGATGTCCACGCGGACGTTCAATTCGCCGGCGGCGATCGGCGCGCCGCCGTCGGCCATTTCCTTGCGAGCGTAGGCCATCATCGGAGCCGGGGGCGGCGAGGGCATGTAGCTGCCGCCTTCGCTGAGGTTGACCAGCCGGTTGACGCGATGACCGGTCGCGCGGGCGTAAAGGTCTGCCTTGGCGGCCAGCGCCTTGACCGCTTCCTGACGGGCGGCGTTCTCGGCCGCGCTCGGATCCTTCAGGCCGAAGGAGATGCCGTTCACCTGGTTGGCGCCGGCCTTCACCGTGGCGTCCACGGCCCCGCCCAGCTTGGCCAGGTCGTTGACGGTGATCGTCACCTGGTTCGAGGCTTGGTAGCCGCGCAGCTTCGGCGGCTCGTTCTGGACGTAGTCGTATTGGGCGTTGAGGTTCAGGCCCGAGGTCTGGATGTCCTTCTCGGCGATGCCGGCCTTGCGCAGGGCGGCGATCACCGAGTTCATCTTCTCGTTGTTGGCGCCCAGGGCGCCGGCGGCGGTCGGGGCCTCGGTCACGACGCCGAGGTTGATGGTCGCCTTGTCGGGCGCGACGCGGGTCTCGCCGTACGCCGAGAGGTTGAGCGTGGTCGTCTGGAACATCGAACCTGCCGAGGGTTGCGCGGTTTGAGCGAAGGCGGCGGGCGCGGCGGCGGCGGCGAGCAGCAGGGCCATGGCGCCGGCGCGGACGAAGGTCTTCATCGAAATCTCCACAAACGCCCCGGGGGTAGGGCGGGATCGAGGTCTCCAAACGTCGGATGACGGTGGAGGTTGCAGTTCTGACAAAGCCAAGCTGAACGGCAGCTTTAAGGCGCGTGCAGGTCGTGGTAACCCGCAGCCCTGCGTCGCTGCAGGGGCCTGTAGCTCAATGGTTAGAGCCGACCGCTCATAACGGTCTGGTTGTAGGTTCGAGTCCTACCGGGCCCACCAGCGATGTTCGCGCCTCGCTTGCTCGCGCCGCCACGCAGACTGCCAGCATCATCAAACTGTCACGCAGAGCCGCTTTAGGAGCGCAGCCCGAGCCGCCGGCGTCTGCCGCGGCGGGCGATTCACAGGAGACCGGGCGGTCGCATCCCATGAATGGCGAGCGGGACATCATCACGGCTTGGATCGCCCGGGAAATCGTCCCTCATGAAGGCGCTATGCGCAAATGGCTCGCGCGGCGCTGGCGCGGCGCGGTCGATGCGGAGGACGTCATCCAGGAGGCCTATTGCCGGATCGCGGGGCTGGCGCGCATCGACCATATCGACAACCCCGCCGCCTATTTTCACCGCACCGTCCACACCGCGGCCACGGACATGGCCCGCCGCGCCGGCGCAAATAATCTGGTTTCAGTGACCCAAGACGACTGGTTTGGCGTCATCGATAGTAAGCCCCTGCAGGATCGGGTGCTGGAGGCGAGCGAAGAGCTCCATCGGGTGAACGCGCTGCTGTCGGGTCTGTCGGACACCTGCCGCCGGGTGATCGAGCTGCGGCGCATCGAAGGGCTGTCGCGAAAGGAAACCTCCGAGCGGCTGGGCGTGAGCGAGAACGACGTGAAAAACCTGTTGGTGCGCGGCCTGCAGAAAGTCCTGAAGACGATGGCCGAGCAGGAAGCGGAGGGCGAGGATCCGGAGCAGGCCCGCACGAAGGTGCAAGCGCATGGCTAGCTCAGTCCCGGCCCTCAGCATCGACGATCAGGCCGCTCAATGGGCGGTCGAGGCGGCTTACGGCGACATGACGGTCGAGGTCCGCGCCGCCCTCGACGTCTGGCTCGCGGCGGACCGGCGCCATCGCGGCGCCTATGTGCGCGCGCGGGCCGTGTTTCTCGCCATGGAGGACGCCGTCGTCGCTGCGGGTTCCACGGCGATGTCGCCGACGCTTGGCCCGATCAACGAGATCCCGGCTTCGAGCGCCAGGCGCCGGCCTTCGATCTCGCCGGGTGGACGGAAGGTCTTCGGGGCCGCGCTGGCCGCTTGCCTTGCGGTCTTCGTCCTGGGCGGCGCGTACGTTGTGTCCCGCACCGACCAACCCGCCCTGGCCGCCGGGCGCATCGTCAAGCTGGATGACGGCTCGGTCGCGACCTTGCTGGGCGACGCGCGGATCGACGTCGTCCTGTCGGCGGACGCCCGGCGGGTCACCTTGCTGAGCGGCGACGCCACCTTCCAGGTCGCAAAGGATAAGGCCCGGCCGTTCGTCGTGAGGTCGGGCGAGGTCTATGCGCAGGCGACCGGAACGGTCTACTCGGTGGCGCGCGTCGGGCCTCGGGGCGGGACCGTGAAGGTCATGGAAGGCAGCGTGCTGGTCTGGCCTGGCGATCAGCGCGAACGAGCGGTCCTGCTGCGCGCCGGCGAGGCGCTGACCCTCGACCCGCCATCGCCGGCGCCGGCTCGCCCGCGTCCGGAGAAGGCCGCCAGCAAAAGCCCGTCGCGGCCGGCGGCCTCGGCGCAGATCGCGCTCGACGACACGCCGATCCGGGTGGCCGTCGCCCGTCTCAACCGCGTCAACGCCACCAAGATCGTCCTGGCCGACCCGGCGATCGGCGACATCCGCATCGTCGGTCTGTTCAAGGCGGACGATCCCGACGAGTTCGCGAGAATGGCGGCGGCGGTATCTGGCGGAGAAGTCGAGCGCAGCGCCGGCGTCATCGTAATAAAACTGAGATAAATCAGAGCAAAATATTTAACGCGCTCAAGACGATCCGAATTCGGGGGACGTCCTGTCGAGAGATTGAAAGACGTCAATCTTCGGGGGTTCTCTAGGTGCTGCGTACAACTTTCCAATCGACTGCTTCGGCCTTGGCGGTCGCGGCGGTGTTCTGCGTGCCGGCCGTCGCACAGGCCCAGACGCGCAACTTTGACGTCCCGGCCCAGGCCGCCTCGACCGGCATTCAGGAATTCGCCCGCCAGGCCGGAATTCGGGTCATCGCGACCGCCGCCGATACGAACCAGCGTCGGACGAACGCGGTCCAGGGCAGCCTCGACACGCGTCAGGCCATGGAGCGGCTGCTGTCGGGCACCGGGCTCTCGGTGCGCAGCTTCGACGGCGGCATTGCGGTGTTGAGCGCCGCGGACGGGCGGTCCGACGCAGGCGGCGAGGTCGAAGCTCTCGTCGTCACCGGCAGCCGCATCGCTCGTCCCGAGCTCGACTCGTCGATGCCCGTCAGCATCGTCTCATTCGACGCGGCCAAGGATTTCGGGCGTTTCACGGCCTATGACGCGCTGAAGCAAATCCCGGCCGTCGGTCCAGGCCTGGGCGAATGGAGTTCGCGCAGTCAGGCGTACGACAAGGGCGTCGCCAACATCAATCTGCGCAACATGGGCGCGAACCGTTCGCTGGTCGTCGTGGACGGCCACCGCTGGGTCTCGGGCGGCGCGCGGACGATGGCGGTCGACCTGAACACCATCCCTTCGGCGTTGATCGATCGCTTCGAGGTCGTCACCGGCGGCGCGGCGGCGATCTACGGGGCGGACGCCGTCACCGGGGCCGTCAACGTCATTATGAAGAAGGAGATGACCGGCGTTTCGACCTCGCTGACGTCCGGCATTTCCGAGGAAGGAGACGCCGACCAGCACCAGTTCTCGGCGGCCACGGGCTTCAAGTTCGCCGAGGATCGCGGCCGCGTCGTGATCGGCGGCAACTTCATCTACACCTCGCCGGTGCTGGCCACGGATCGCTATCCGAAGAACTGGGCCTATCAGGTGAACCCGGCCAACACCGGGCCCAACGACGGCATCCCCGACAACATCATCGTCGACACCAAGCAGTTCTACCGCTCCAACTACTCCACCTTCTGCCTCTTCAACCTGCAGGGATGCGGCACGACGCGGAACGGCGATTGGTACCAGTTGATCAATGGCCAGGTGGTGGCGATCCCCCGCGACTCCTATCGCGTCATCACCACCGGCGAGCTGGGCACCCAGGCCGGCGGCCCGGACACCGCCTTCGGCACCCTGGCCAACATCACAATCCGCGACGAGTCCAAGAAGGCCTCGGTCTACGGCAACCTATCCTACGATCTGACGCCGGATATCGTCTGGAACACGTCCTTCGGCCTGGCCAAGAGCTGGGTCAGCGGCAGCAGCTCCTGGCCGCACTACCGCGACGACTTTCGGCCGACCAACTGGTGGGGCGTCAATCCCGCCACCGGGGCGGGCCACTCCGGGGAAGTCGCCCGGCTGACCGACCCCTTTCTGCCGGAGTCGCTCCGTCAGTTCATGTTGGCCAACGGGCTGACCGCCATCCCGCTGAACCGCCAGTACACCAACCTCCCAATCCAGGAAGAGATCCACGACCGCACCGCCTTCACGCTCGGCTCGGAGGTAAGCGGGCCGCTGACCGAGAGGCTGAACTGGCAGGGTTTCATCCGCTACGGGCAGGTGAAGGATCAGGTCCGCTACACCAACATGCTCGGCAAGCGTGAATGGCTGTATGGGCGGGACGCCATCGTCCTCGATGGGCAAGTCGTCTGCGCCGACGCCGGTGCGCGGGCCAGCGGCTGCGTTCCCTTCAATTTCTACACCACCGACGCCCCCAGTCAGGCGTGGGTCGACTACGCAATGTACGACCGCCACGAGCGGACGAAGAACCAGATGCTGAACGCTGGCGTCGGCGTCGACGGCAGCCTGTTCAGCCTGCCGGCCGGCGATGTTCTGGTCGCGGCCGGCCTTGAGTGGCGGCAGGAAAAGCTCTCCACCCGCGACGATCCCGACGCGGCCAAGCTCAGCAACATCATCTGGGCGCCCGGCATGGACCACTCGGTGCATCCGCCGATGGACGCTGCCCGCAACGTCTCGGAAGCCTATGCGGAGTTGGTCGTTCCGCTGCTGAGCGAGGCGCCGCTTGCGCACAAGTTGTCGGTCGAGGGCGCCTATCGCTACTCGCACTACAACGACAACCCCGCGACGGACACCTGGAAGGTGGGGCTCAATTGGTCCCCGATCCCCGGCCTGACCGTTCGCGGCGCCAAGTCGTACAGCGTGCGCGTGCCCAACTTCGGCGAGCTCTTCTCGCCCGTCGGCGTGCAGAACCTCGGCAGCATCGCCGATCCTTGCGAAGCGGCGCTCATCAACCAGGACCGTGATCGGGCGGCCAACTGCGCCGCGACGGTCCCGGGGTGGAGCGGGCCGCTGCCCGACGCCAACCTCAACGCCCCGAGGATATTCACGGGCGGCAATCCGAACCTGACGCCGGAAACCGGAGACACCTATTCGTTCGGGGTGGTCGTGGAGCCGAGCTTCTTTCCCGGCTTCGACCTCACCGTCGACTACTGGGCGATCGACATCGAAAATGTCGTCACCTCGATCGCCTACAACACGATCATGAACAACTGCGTGGACGCCAGCGGCGGCCCGGACATGGGCTATTGCCGGTTTGTCCATCGCCATGCGACCGACGGTCCGGGGCACCTCGCCGGCCAGGTGGACTTCGTGGAGGCGCAGTTCGCCAACCTGGCCGCGCGCCGCTCGCGCGGGATCGACTACTCGGCGAACTACCGCCGCCCCGTTGGCGACGGCGTCCTGCGCCTCAGCTTCATGGGCTCGCAGTTGCTCGAACAGACGACGATCGCGCAGATCGGCGGCACGGCCAGCGACGCCGCCGGGCAATGGAACAATCCGAAGTTCAAGGGCACGCTGACGGCCGGATACGAGATCGGCAAGTTCAGGTTCGGCCTGAACACCACCTACACCTCGGCCAGCCGCTTCAACATCAACGACCAGTCGGACGAGACGCGCGAGCGGTCCGAAGTTCCCGCGTACTTCAACCACAACCTGAGTGTGACCTTCAGTCCGACGGACCAGTACAGCCTCCAGCTCGGCGTGCGGAACTTCACCAACAACCGCATCGACCATCCGGTCCTTCAATGGACCTATGCCGCCCCGAACCAGACTGAAGGCAACGCCCAGGGCGTCGCTTTCATGGACGCGGTCGGCCGCTACTTCTTCCTCACCCTGAAGGCGGACTTCTGATCATGCAGGCGCTTCTCTCAATCATCGCCGCCGCGATGCTCGCTTCAGGCGCGCACGCCGCAGAGCCGAGCCAGCCGATCGTGATCGCCCATCGTGGCGGGGCGTTGCTGCTGCCCGAAAACACCTTGCCGGCGTTCGACAACGCGCTCGCCCTGGGCGCTGAGATGCTCGAATTCGACATGGTCATGACCGCCGACGACCAGCTCGTCGTGCAGCACGATCCCACCGTCAACGCGAGCTTCTGCACGGCCGAACCCGGTTCGGGGGTGTCGCCCGGCCCGGTCCGGGCGATGACGCTCGCCGATGTGCTCAAGTTCGATTGCGGATCGAAGCACCGGGCCATCTATCCGACGCAGAAGCCGGTCCCGGGCGCGCGCATGCCGACGCCTGACGCGGTTTTCGCCCGCTACAAGGACACTCCGGCGCTGTTCTTCGGCGAGACCAAGATGCCCAAGCCGGCCGAGGGGCAGGTCGATCCGGTGGCGTTCGCCCGCCTGATCGACGTGGCGGTGCGCAAACACGGCCTCGAGGACCGCTTCATCCTGCAATCCTTCGACTGGCGAACGGTCGATGCGATGCACGAGATCAACCCGAGTATCCGCACCTGCCTGCTGGGCGCGAAGGCGGAGAAGGGCGCCTACCTGCCGCTGCTTCGTCAGCACCACGCCAGTTGCCTGACCCTGAGCTCGAAGGTCACGGACGCGGAGGAGGTGAGGCAGCTGCGCAACGCCGGCGTGATGGTGATCTCCGACGTCGTCGACGACGAAGCCGGCTGGCGGATCAACCGCGAACTGGGGATGAGCGCCATCTTCACAAACGATCCCGAGGGCCTGATCGAGTTTCTCAGGCGCGGCCGCGACTGACGCACACTATGCTCTTGCTCTGGTCACGGGCCTCTTCGGTGGTTCAGGCCCCCGCCAGGCCTCGACCTTCCAAGGCATCATATGTTGATGCTGGCGACGGGCCGACAAGCCTAGCCTTTCTTCTGGCGGACCGGCGACCCCTCCTCAATCCCTGGCGCCGTGCCGTGACCCGCTCCCAGGTGGGGGCGGGTCTCTGCGCCATCGCCGAGCGGTCAGTCAGCCCCTGAGGTCATCGATCGTGATCTCGGCCCGAGGATCGAACGGTGTCGCTCCGCGTTCCACTTTCATACTCAGCCCGCCGGCACGGCGGAGCACAGACCCCTCGTCAGCGACAGTCCGACAAACTTTGGTTCGCTGTGGGCCAGCAAGGCGGCCACATGATGGACCTTGGCGACTATCGCATCCTCGTCGCAGAGGATGATTACCTGCTGTCCGCGGATATCACTGAAGCGCTCAAGCGGGCAGGCGCGCACGTTGCGGGGCCCGTCGCCTCCAACGCCGAGGCGTTGATTCTGCTCGACGGCGGCCGAATCGACGGCGCGGTCGTCGACGTCGGACTTCGGGACGGCGACGCCCACGACCTGATGTCGGCTCTACGCCGCAACAGCGTGCCCTATGTGATCGTGTCGGGGTATGCCCCCGCTGTGTTTGCGCATCTCGGCGATCACGGGTCCTTCTTCGAAAAGCCGGCGATGGCCGAGCGCGTCCTTCGCCGACTCGCCGATCAGATCATGAGCACG
The DNA here is from genome assembly GCF_058797775.1 of Phenylobacterium sp. GW823-FHT02A09. Taxonomy (NCBI): domain Bacteria; kingdom Pseudomonadati; phylum Pseudomonadota; class Alphaproteobacteria; order Caulobacterales; family Caulobacteraceae; genus Phenylobacterium; species Phenylobacterium sp. GW823-FHT02A09. The sequence goes on from NZ_JBXAJZ010000004.1 coordinate 578,319, forward strand.
TCGCCTACGCAGCGAGGAGAGGGTGGAGGACGCCCATGGGAGTGGCGGCGAGCGGCCGGGGCCTGAACCCACGCGGAGCGGCGCGCTCCTGCGCCAAGAAATCGAGCCTCTGCATCAAAAGTAAACGCGCTCGCCCCCGCCGAACCAATCTACGGGTTGCGCGTCGGCGGGCCGCTGGCGGGTGAGGTGGGGGCGACCAGCCCTTTGATCTGCGGAGATTTCGATAACGCGGTTCGGGCGGCCGAAAACCTGGCGCGCGCCGCGGTGCAGCGGGGCGAGACGGGCGTCGTGAAAATCGTGGGAGCCGACGACGGGACGTACATCCGGGTGTTCGCCCCTGAGGGCGCCCGCAGCCCGCCGCGGACCGGCTACGCGCCCGAACAAGACGGGAGAAATCAGCCTCAAGCGCGTCTGGACTAGGCCGTCAACAGGGCCGAACCCGCCCCCGCCCGCGCAACGCTAGAAGACGCCGGCGCGCTGGCCGATGAAAACGACTGCAAGCACGATCAGCACGACCTGGATGATCCAGTTCAGCGGGGACGGGATCGGCATCTTCTGCAGAGCGAAGAGCGCCAGGGCGAGCAGCACAACGACGACGAGGATCAGGATCAGAATGGACATGAGATCCAAACTTGTACCTTGATCGGAAGTTCCACTTCGGGGAGTCCGCCCGTGCGAACTCTGACTTAGGGTGCGACCAAACCCTCCGCCCGGCGTTTCCGATCCATCATCCCAAACAAGGACCGGTTCTCATGGCGACTGCCAAAGAACGCGCCGCGGGCGCGCCGACGACCGCTGTCGGCGCTGGCGGCGAAACTCACCAGGGCGCAAGCGCGCCGGAAGCCCGCCTGACCACCAATCACGGCGTTCCAGTCAGCGATAACCAGAATTCGCTGAAGGGCGGCCGACGAGGCCCGACGTTGCTGGAAGACTTCGTTCTGCGGGAAAAGATCCAGCACTTCGATCACGAGCGTATCCCTGAGCGGATCGTCCATGCCCGCGGGTCGGCGGCGCACGGCTTCTTCGAACTGACGGAGTCGCTGGCCGACGTCACCCGCGCCAAAATCCTGACCGAGGTCGGCGAGAAGACCGAGGTGTTCGTCCGCTTCTCCACGGTGGCCGGCGGAGCCGGGTCGGTCGACACGCCACGCGATGTGCGCGGCTTTGCGGTCAAGCTCTATACCAAGGAGGGCAACTGGGACCTGGTCGGCAACAACATCCCGGTGTTCTTTATTCAGGACGCCATCAAGTTTCCCGACCTCGTGCACTCGGTGAAGATGGAGGCCGACAGGGCCTATCCCCAGGCCGCCAGCGCGCACGACACGTTCTGGGACTTCGTGGGCCTGATGCCCGAGACCACCCACATGATCATGTGGGCGATGTCGGACCGCGCCATCCCGCGATCGTTCCGGATGATGGAGGGGTTCGGCGTCAACACGTTTCGGCTTCTCAACGACGCCGACGAGGCGACGTTCGTGAAGTTCCATTGGCGCCCGAAGCTGGGCCTGCAGTCCACCTGTTGGGACGAGGCGGTGAAGATCGCGGGCGCGGACCCCGACTACCAGCGGCGGGACCTTTTCGAGGCCATCGAGCGGGGCGATTTTCCGGAGTGGGAGTTCGGGGTCCAACTGCTGTCGCAGAAGCAGGCCGACGCCCTGCCTTTCGACATTCTGGACGCGACCAAGGTCATCCCCGAGGAGTTGGCCCCGATCCGCGTGGTCGGCCGGCTGGTCCTGAACCGCAACCCCGACAATTTCTTCGCCGAGACCGAGCAGGCCGCGTTCCTGCCGACCAATGTGCCGCCCGGCATCGACTTTTCAGAGGATCCGCTGCTGCAGGGGCGGCTGTTCTCGTACCAGGACACCCAGCTGTCGCGCCTGGGCACCGTCAACTTCCACCAGATCCCGATCAACAGCGCCAAGGGCTGTCCGTTCCAGAACCTCCAGCGCGACGGCAAGATGCAGACGATGGTTCCGAAGGGCAGGGCGAATTACGAGCCCAACAGCCTGGCCGAGCAGGGCGAGGTCGGTGGTCCCCGTGAGGATCCGGAAGGTGGTTTCAGAAGCTTTGCGCTCCCGCTTGAGGAGACCAAGGTACGGCTGCGCGCCGCAACTTTCGCCGACCACTACAGCCATGCGCGACTGTTCTACCGCTCGCAGAGCGCCGTCGAGCAGGCCCATCTGGCGAGCGCCATCGTCTTCGAACTCTCAAAAGTGGCGATCGAACCGATCCGGGTGCGGGTCATGGCCAACCTGCGCAATGTCGACGAGGATCTCGCCGCGCGAGTGGCAGGCGGATTGAACATGGAGCTTCCGGCCAAGTCCAAGCCCGCGGCCGATCCAATCGATATGGAGCCCTCGCCGGGGCTGCGTCTGATCGACAAGTACCCGCCTAGCCTCAAGGGGCGCGCGGTGGCGATACTGGTCACCGACGGGGCGGACGGCGGCGTCGTGCAGGCCGTGCGAAAGGCGGTCGAGGCTGCGGGCGCGGCAGTCAAGATCATCGCGCCCAAGATCGGCGGCGTGAAGCTGAGCGACGGAGACGTCCTGAAGGCCGACGGCCAGCTGGCCGGGTCGCCGTCGGTCCTGTTCGACGCCGTCGCTCTGGTTCTCTCCGAGGACGGCTGCGCCGACTTGCTGAAAGAGAGCGCAGCGACCGACTTTGTGCACAACGCCTTCGTCCACCTGAAGGCGATCGCATTCACGCCGCAGGCTCAGCCCTTGCTCGACAAGGCCGGGGTCGAGCCGGACGCGGGCATCGTCGAACTTGGTGCGGCGAAGAACTTCATCGAACCGGCGAGCACCCGGCAATGGGATCGTGAGGCAGCGGTGCGGATGCTCGCGTAGGCGCTCGCGCCTTCGGCTTCGAATCGGTAAGGGGAGAAATCGGCCAGCATCGCGCTGGCCGTGCCGCCCATCGCTCCTGCGATCAACTCCGCCGCCAGGCGCGCGAAGGTGACGCCGTTACCCCCAAACCCGGCGGCGAGCCAGATCTGCTCAGAGCCGCGCAACGGCCCGATCGCCGGCAAGCCGTCGGGAGACGATCCGAAGGTCGCGCCCCAGGCGCGATCAGGGGAAAGCGACGGCCCGCCCACGAGATCCGCGCCGCGTTGCGCGAGAACCGCCGCCTTCGCTGCGATCGCGCGGTCGCGTGCCTCAGCGTCGACGAAGGGTTCGTCCTCGCCGCCGATGATGATCCGGCCGTCACGCGTCGTGCGTGCATAGAGGTAGGGCTGCGCGGCCTCCCAGATCAGCGCGTTCTCACGCCAACGCGGTGAGCTTCCAGGCGGAGTCGCGATTGCAAAGCTCGAACTGAGCGTGAAGCTGCTCGGAAGCGCGGGCCGGGCGGCTTCGTAACCCGTCGCCAGCACCACATGGCGGGCGCGTAGCGCGGTCTTATCGGTGATGAGGCGAACGTCGTGCGCCGCAGCTTTCAGGGTCAGAACGTCTGCGGGATAGATCGCCGTCGCGCCCCGGCTCCGCGCCGCGGCGAGCAGGCCCAGGGTCAACGCGACGGGATCCACTTCATACGCGCCCCGCGAAAGGATCGCCGGCCGCGCGGGAATAGCGAAGCGTTCAGCTACAGGTTTAGCTGGGACGTAGGTGGATGGCAGCTCAGCGCGGCGACGTGCGGCGGCCTCGACCCGCAATTCATCTTCGTCGAGCAGGTCGCCGGCAAGATAGAGCTCTGGGCGTTCACGCCAGCTGCAGTCGATGTGTAGTGCCTCAATATCCGAGTTCAGCGCCTGCACCGCGGCCCTGACGCTGCGCCAGCGGCGTACGGCGGGCGCCCACCCGATCTGCGCCGCCAACAGCGTCAACGGCGTGTCGGAGGCCCACATCACCAAGGCGGTCGATGCCGAGGTCGCACCAAGGCTAGGGGCGCGGCGATCGAGGATCGCGACGTTCAGCCCGTCTCGCGTTAGACGTTCGGCCAGCATCGCGCCCATGATCCCAGCGCCCACGATAGCGACGTCAAAGACCCCGTCAGCGCTGGCGTCGCTTGCTCCGGCGTCGGCGTCTGCGGGCCGCCAGCAGGGGCGCCCGCCGCGCAGGTCCATTCGAGGCGTCAAACTCATCGGGGCCCCTATCGTCACGCATGCAGAGGCCAACCTGCGCCTCACGAGGCGTCAACGCGCGGGGCCCAGAACGGTCGCGTCTCGTGGCCGCTTACGCCCCCGATCTGACGATCGGAGGCGGGCCCCTGCGTGAAACGGCCGGCGCGGGAGAGGCGTCGGCCGCTTGTGGCCGCAAGTGAGGCGTCAGTGAGCGGCGGATCGGCCCAGCTCGGCCATGAGCTCGGTCTTTCGAGCCTTCAGCCGCTCGCCCATCTGGTCGAGGTCCTCGTCGCCCTTCTTGGCCTGGGAGAAGAGGCCGCCCGGCTGCTCTTCCTCTTTCACGTGGTGCTTGATGTACTCGCCCAGCACCTTGACCTTGGCGTCGTAGAACTCGTCGGACGGCTTCATCGCCTCAATCTCGGCGATCAGCTTCTTGGCGGAGTCGTGCTCGACATACGCTTCGTCCAGCAGGTCGTCCTCCACCTCGCCGCGCTCGGCGGGATAGAAGATTTCCTCTTCGATGCGGGTGTGGACCTTGAGCGCCAGGGCGATCTTGTTGAACAGCGCCAGACGTTCCTTGTCGCTTTCAAGCTGCTCGTACTCGTCGAACCAGGTTTCCACTTGGCGGTGATCTTGCTTGAGCAGACTGATCGCCAGGGGATCGCGCCGGCCCGTGCGGCGGGTACGCCGCGGGGCGGCGCGCGTCGCAGTTTTGGACTTTGCCGTAGACTTTGCAGCGGTGGCCATGACCTTCCTCTCGATGGGTTGAATGGGCCGGGCGGCGGAGCAGGGGAGCCGCTCCGCCTGGGCTCCCTCAGCGCGGGCCTGCGCCGCGCTCCACGTCATCAGCGCCGCGATCTTGGCGGTCGATCTGCGGGTCGCGGTCCTGCCGCTCGTCACCCTGCCGCTCTCCGGGACGCTGTTCGTCCTGGCGGAAGCTGCGTTCCTCGCCTTGCGAGGGGGCCCCGTCCTGGGTCCGCTGGCCGCCTTCTTGGCGGTTGATGTCGGCGGGATTGGGGTCTTGGCTTTGCTGGGTCATTGGTTCCTCCTTTTGAGTAGGAGGCGAACGGTCGCCGCTCGGGTGCGTTCCTATTGTAAAGCTATAATAATAAACAAATACAATATCTTATTATCATATGTTAATCAGCTTGAGCCGTTGTGGCGGGGTGTGGTCAGCAGGTCGTCAACGCCGCCGCTTGTGGCCGCTCGGCGGCGCGACCAAGCCGCGAACTCAATGTCACGCGTCTTTCGCGCTCTGGACTATCAAATGTGGAGATGTCCACGGGCCAGGCGCGGTAGAATGCATGCGGGCCTGCGGCAAGGGACACGCAATGGCTGGAGGGCTTTGGGTTGCGTAACAGCGCATTGAACGCAGCCAACGATTCCATCGTGGCGGAGGCGCGGGCGGAACTGGCGATGGAGATCGCCGGTCTGGGGACGTTCGAGCGCGACTTGCAGTCGGGTTGGGTGAGCTTCTCGGACCGGGCCAGCGAAATCTACGGCGTCGGCGCGGCCATGCCTTGGAGCGACTGGCTCCAAGGCGTCCACGTCGAGGATCGCGACGACCTGCTGGCGCTGAAGGAGCAGATTCTCTCCGACGCCGGCCTGATCGACTGCGAGGCCGCGTTCCGCTACCGGCGCATGGACGGTGCCGAACGATACATCGTCAAGCGGTTCCGGGTCCTGCGCGACGGGCTTGGCGCGCCGGTGCAGGTCGTCGGCGTCATCGCCGACGAGACGCTGCGCCGGGCCGAGGAACTGCGCGGCGCATGGCTTCTCGCCCAGCTCCAGCATCGGGTGAAGAACGTGATGGCGATGGTTCGGTCGCTTGCGCGACGCACGCTTGAGAATTCGAGCGATCTGGCCGGCTACTTCTCTCACTTCGATGGCCGTCTGAACGCGCTGGCGCGCGTCCAAAGCGCCCTCGTGCGCCGGGTCGATGAAGGTCTGGATGTTGAGGAGATGGTCCGCGAGGAACTGCTGCAGGTCGCCGCCGAGGATGAGCAAATCGAAGTCAGCGGGCCGGCGGTGCGGCTGCATGGCCCCGCGGCCGAGTACATGGCGCTGACTCTCCATGAGCTGGCCGTCAACGCCATGAAGTTTGGCGCTCTAGCGGCTCAGGAGGGCACGGTGCTTGTCGCGTGGGAGGTTTCGCGCGAGGCCGACGGCGAAAGACTCAGGCTGAGCTGGTGCGAGAGCGGGGTCCCGGCGCTGGCGGCGAACCCTGCGCGCGTCGGCTTCGGCCGCCAGCTTGTGGAGCAAGGCCTTCCCTATCAGCTTGACGCCAGGACGGCGTTCAAGCTCGAGCCGGGCGGGCTGCGGTGCGAGCTCGACATTCCGCTCTCGGTTGGGGAGGGACGCTCGTGAGCTTCGTCCTGAACCCTTCGTCCAGTCCGCGCGCCGCGATCGTCATCCAGCGGCTGAAAGCCATCGCTCATCTGGGCGAGGACGCCGAGGCGCTGTTCGCAAGTCTTTCCGATGTCCAGTCGCTTCCAGCTGGGGCCGAGCTGGTCAATGAACGCGATACGATGGAGCGGCCCCGCTATCTGCTCAGCGGCTGGGCGGCCAAGGTGCGTTGGCTGCCGGACGGACGCCGCCAGATCTTCAATTTCATGGTGCCGGGAGAGGGACTGGGCGTGTGCATGCGCCCCAACCCGCTCGCCCTCTCGACGGTCGTGGCGCTGACGCCCCTGCAGTACATCGACGCCGGACCGGTGCAGCGGGCCATTCTCAGCGATGACGACCGGTGGAACGATCTGCGTGAGGCCATTCACGTCGCCTCCAGCCTGGGCGAGGCGTATCTACTGTCTCAGATCATGCGCCTTGGCCGGCAGACGGCCTACGAGCGCCTGTGCCATCTGCTGTTGGAGATCCGCGATCGGCTGATGCTGGTCGGCATGGCCAGCGAGACCCACTTCGTCATGCCCATGACCCAGGAGACGCTGGCGGACGCGACGGGCCTGAGCATCGTGCACGTCAACCGCATCCTGCAGCAGCTGCGCCGCGAACGCCTCCTCGAACTGCAGGCCGGAAAGGCTCACCTTCGCGATCCGGCCACTTTGGCGGCGATCGCCGACTACAAGGCGCCGCAGCCTTCCGAGGCGGCTGATCGGTTCCGTCATTAACATGGGTGAATGCCGCCGCCTGACTTAGGCGGCAAACGTCCCGGCGTGCGTACGGACGGCGGGGGAATTCGACAGGACGGAGACGCGGCGCCCGCCGGGCTGGTCGGGCGGCGCGTGCTCGTGGTGGAAGACGACTGGCTGCTGGCCAGCGAGATCACCAGGGTCCTGGAAGCTGCGAATTGCGTGGTGATCGGTCCGGCGCCCACCGTGGCTTTGGCCCGCGCGCTCATCGAAGGCGATCCGGCGCTGGATGCCGCGCTCCTGGATATCAATCTCCAGGGGCAGCTGAGCTACGACGTGGCCGACCTCCTGCTCGCGCGAGGCGTGCGCTTCGCCTTTGTGACCGGCTACCCTAAGACCATGCTGCCGCGCCGCTTCAGTGAGGTTCCGCTGTACGAGAAGCCGTTCGAACCGCGTCGGGTCCTGAGCGGTCTGCTCGCCGATGACGCCGAGCCCGCCTGAGGAGCTCGGCCGCGACCGACGGCGCGCGCCGATCGCAATCAATCGTGACCGCCGCGCCGGAGCGGAACTGCCCGCAGCTGCTTAACATTGGTGAATGCGCGAGCCCTGCTTGGCGACGTCATACTGCAGGGATCGACCCCTGGAGGTTTCGGTGAGCGCTCGGCAGATGAATGGCGGCGGCGCAGCCGCCGCAGGGGCGAACCCGGCGCCGACCGCCAGTGGCATGGAGGCGCTGCAGGCCCTCTACGACCTGACCGATCGGCTGCTGAGAGCCTCGAGCCGGGAAGACATCTTCCAAGCCGCGCTCGACGCCATGGAACGGGGGCTGGGGTGTCCGCGCGCCTCGATCCTGCTGTTCGACGATCTGGGCGTCATGCGCTTTGTCGCGTGGCGCGGGCTATCCGACGCCTACCGTGCGGCAGTCGAGGGACACACCCCGTGGCGGCCAGGCGAGGAAGCGGCCCTGCCGATCACGATCGGCGACATCGAGGCCTCGAGCGAGGCCGAGGACATCAAGGCGACGATCCGCGGCGAAGGGATCGGATCGCTGGCCTTTGTGCCCCTGACCTCGGCGGGGGCGGTCGTCGGCAAGTTCATGGTTTATCGTCCGGCCCCGCACGACTTCGGTGAAGCCGAGATCCGGCTGGCTCTTATCATCGCGCGACAGCTCGGTTTCGCGCTTGAGCGTCATCAGGCCGAGGCGCGCGCCCGGCGCAGCGGCGAACAGTTCGCGGCGATCTTCGACAACATCCCGGTGATGATCAAACTGTTCGAGCCGCAGACGGGACGGCTTCGGCTGAACTGGCAGTTCACGCGCACCCTCGGCTGGACAGGCGTTGAGGCCGCCTCGGTCGATCTGATGGCGGAGCTCTTTCCAGAGCCCGCGGTTCGCGCCCAGGTGCGCGGCAACATGGATCGCTGCGAGCCCGGTTGGTCCGACGTCGCGATGATGGCGCGCGACGGCCGACGCCTCGAGACCAGCTGGGCGAATTTCCGGCTTTCGGACGACAGTCGGGTCGGTATCGGTATCGACATCAGCGAGCGAAAGCAGGCCCTGGAGCGACAGCAGCTTCTCCTGCACGAGATGGATCATCGCATCCGCAACCTCTTCAGTCTGACGAGCAGCATGGTTCGGCTCAGTGCGCGCGAGCCTGGAGATCGTGCGGGGCTGGCGCGCGACCTGGAAGAGCGGCTCGCGGCCTTGGCGGCCGCGCACGCCCTGACGATGCGCAAGGACGGGGAGGGGGCGAGCGCTGCGAAACTTCATCAGCTCATCCGCGCGATCCTCGCCCCCTATCACCGCGGCGACGAAGGACAGCTGGACGTCGTCGGACAGGATGTGGCCCTGCGCGGCGAAGCGGTCACGTCGTTTGCGATCCTGATCTATGAGCTGGCGACCAACGCGGCCAAGTACGGGGCGTTGTCCCAGGCGGACGGCGAGATCAGGATCGCGACGCGGCGCAAGCATCGCGTGCTGGAACTGGACTGGGAGGAGATGGGCGGGCCGCCCGTCGCCGCCATGCCCTCCGTCGGCTTTGGCAGTCGCCTGTGCCGCGCGGCGGTGGCCCAGCTGGGGGGCGATCTGCAGCAGGTCTGGCGTCCGGAGGGCCTGCAGATCCGTGTCTCGGTGGCGCTCGATCGATGTCTGCCAGGCGACCCGCTAGGCGACCCGGACCTCGCCGCCGCGAGCTGACACCATCATATGCAAATGCGACGGCGCTTCGGCGGTCGCAGTCTCTCCGGCGTGAGGAGAGCCGTCCATGCCCGTCGGCGCCGAAATCATCGTCATTCGCTTCGCTGGAGGATGGACCCTGCTGGCCGGAAGCGGGCGATGGGGCCGCTATGCGTCGAGCGTGGATGCTGAGCGGGCCGGTCGCCGAATTCAGAGCCGGGAGCTGGCCCAGGGGCGCGAGTGTTTGCTGCTGCTTCAGGACGCCAGCGGGCAGCTGCGCCCGGTCGACACATGACGACCTACTCGGTCATCGTCACGATGCGATCGGTTTGCTGATCGGCGAACCGCGGATGGACTTCGAGTCCGACCTGGAGGCGATTGCATCGGTCTTCATGGCCGACATCCCGCAGCGCTACGAACTTTGGTGCGGTGAACGTCTGCTGGGGCTTTTCCTGGCCGCCGCGAAGCTGGATAGGCCGGGCGCGCCCATCGTCACGTACCATGACAATGGGGGCCTCTTGGTTTGAGGTTTCGATCGCAGGCGCCCGCGCGGCCGCTATGGCCCCGGCTCAGCGCGTCGCGCCTTGGCCCGCGCCTCGACGCTCGCCTCGAACCCCAGCGCCCGGGCGACCCGGCCGTTCCAGTCGTAGGGGTCTGCGCGCACGATCGCCTGGCCGCTCTCGTTGAAGAGCACGGTCTGATAGAGCAGACGGACGGGAATGGGGTTGGGCAAGGAAACGGTCTGCTCCTGTCCTTCGGCGCGCGCGCGGCGCCATGCGTCGCTGACGCCTTCCTGGGCGGCGACGATCTCGGCGAAGCCCAGGGCGTCCTCGACCCGCACGCAACCATGGCTGCGCTGGCGCTGGACCTCGCCGAAGAGCTGCTTGGCCGGCGTGTCGTGAAGGTAGATGGCGTGCTCGTTGGCCATGTCGAACTTCACCAGACCGAGCGAGTTGCCGGGGCCTGAGGCCTGCACGATCCAGCCGTCCTTCCAGGCCATGTTGTTGCGGCGAAGATAGTCTTCACCCTTGGACGCAAGTTCCCTGCGCTCAATGGAGCGCGGGACGGTCCAGGTCGGATTGGCGACCAGACGTTGGATCGGCGAGGCGAGTTGGGGTGTCGCCGTATCGGGTTCGCCGACAATGACCCTGCGGCTGTCGACTATGGCGCCGTCCCGCCAGTAGGTGAGCCGCGCCGCGGCGATGTTGACGTCGATACGCGTCGCAGGGGGCTCGCGCTCCAGCCACCGCAGGCGCTCCATATTGGCGGCGATCTGCCGGGCTCGCTGGCTGTCGGTGAGGCTGAGCGCTTCGAGCGTCCTCCCGCCGAGCACGCCGTCGGCCTCGATGCCGTAGTCGGCCTGCATCCGCCGAACCGCTGCAACGATTGGGGCGGTGTAGATCAAGCCTTGCGCTTGGCGGGGCTCAAGGTAGTCGAGCGCGACAAGACGCGCGGCGACGACCTGCAGGCGCGGATCGGAATCTCCCGGCTTGATCGACGCCGAAGCCTTGGAGAGGTCCGGACCGGGGGGCGGCCCCTCGCGTTCCAGCGCCAGATAGGCCTGAGAGAGTTTGCGATAGTTCTCGTCCTGCGGCGCCAGTCCTTCCAGCCAGGCGTCGACCTTGCGATCGGACATGGCCTGCGCCAGTCCCCGCTGCAGATCAGGTTCCGGGCGCGGCAGGGTGTAGACGTTGAAAAGCTTGTGCGGATCGCTCGCGCCGCGCGCCAGGGCCGAGGCGTAGGCCAGAGCGGTCTTGGTCAGCGCCGCGTCGTCCTCTCCACGCTTCGGAGTTGCGAAGGCCAGCCTGTCCAGGCCGTGCGCGCGGCGCTTGTCGATGGCGTCCGCCAGTTGCCGGGTAAGACCCGCGTCCCAAGGCGGCGTCTCGAGCGCTTGGTCGGCGCCGGATCTGGCGGGGGGCGTCTTGGCGTTGCAGCCCATGAGGGCAAGGGACAAAACAAGCGGGGCGACGAACTGACCTGGGCGCACGCGGAACTCCTACTGGACAGCCTCAACGCCTAAGGCGGCGCTTGCGCTCCATCGGCGGGCGACTTGCAGACCGGGGGGCGACGTTCCCATCTAAGGCTCGAGGAGACGCCGATGGACATTTCGCCTGCCGTTCTGGGGTATCTGTTTGGACTGTTCGCAGTGGGCGCTGTCGCGTTCACGGTCGGACTGCGCCTGGGCGTGCGGACGACGGTCAGTCCTCAACTTTCCGAAGATGAGAAGGTCGCCGCCGCGTTCGGCGTGCTGCGCCGGCATGTCGAGCGGCGCGCCCTCGCCGAGATGGAGTCTTCCGGCGCGCCGATCTGGTCGCCTGACCCCGAACGCGTTGCAGACCTCAGTCACGGTCTGGAGCGCGACGTCCCGGCATTGGTGGGACGCAATGCGGCCGTGCCGCGCCGATCTCCGGGCGAAGGGCGGCGTTAGGGCGGGCCCGGCGGCCGCGCGCGGCGTCAGCTGAGCTTGATCTTCCGTTCGATCTCGGCGGCGGCCTTCTCGGCCTTCTTGCGTCGCTCGAAGACGCTTCGCATGTGCTTCAGGTCGCTGTCGCTGAGCCGCTCTTCGGCGGCCACGAACTGCTCCTGCTCTTCTTCGCGGATATGATGCAGGTACTCGGCCTTCAGGCCGGCGAACCGCCGCAGCCACCCAGGAGAGGCCATGTCGCGCGCCGCGAGATCGGCGAGCATGTCCTCGATCTCCTTGTGCTCGGCGATGGCGTGCCGCGCGAAGTCGGTCGTCTGCGGATCGCGCAGCACGCTGGACCACAGGGCCTGCTCCTCGGCCGCGGCATGTGCTTTCAGCTCTCGGACGAGCTCCTCGAAGAGTTTGCGACGCGCCGGAGAGGCGCCCTGCGTTTCCTCGATCATCGCCAGAAGCGCGCGGTGGCGGTCGTGGTCTTCGACCAGGCGGCCGAAGACGTCGGGGTCGCCGCGGAAACTGGTCTTCGGCGTGCTGCCGAGGCGGACAGGCAGGTCTGGCGCGAGCGCCTTGGCCTTGGCCACTGCGGAGGCCTTGGCCTGCGCATCCGTCATCCTGCTTGCTTGCACCATCACGCGCCTTTCTGGACACCGCCCGCCAGAGTCGGGCTGATGGGGCGTACGCAAGCGAGGACCAAAAGTTCCAGAGAGACGCGCGTCAGTCGGCGAAGCTCGGCGCCGGCGCCGCGGCTAGCGGCAGGACGAGCGTAAAGCGGGTCTCGCGCGCACACGAGGATGCGCTCAGCTCGCCGCCGTGCGCCTTGGCGATTTCCGAAGCGATGTGCAGACCCAGGCCAAGACCGCCCTGGCTCGGCTGAACCTCGCCGCGCACGAACGGGTGGAACAACCGCTCCATGGTCGCTGGAGGGATCGGCTCGCCGCTGTTGGCGACCGACAGTGTCAGTTGCTCGCCGGCGATCGTCGCACGCAGCCGTACGGGCGCCTGCTCGGCGCCATAGGCCAGGGCGTTCGCGAGCAGGTTCGAGACCAGCTGGCTCAGCCGGCCGGGGTCAACCGGCGCCTGGGCCGGCAGGTGAAAGTCGCACTCGATCAGGCGATCGGGATGGCTCGCTTCCAACTCCTCGACCACCTGGCGCAGGATCGGTTCGAGGTCGTGCTCGCGGCGTTCGAGGGCGATGCCGCCGCCGAGCCTGCCGCGGGCGAAGTCCATGACGTCGTCGATCAGTCCGGCCATGCGGTCGGTGCTGGCTTGCATCAGCCGTATGACGTTCTGCCCCTTGTCGCTCAGCGGCTCTTTGCGCAGGAGACGGGCTGCGCCGCCGATCGAGGCGAGGGGATTGCGCAGGTCGTGGCCGAGGACAGCGATGAACTGTTCGCGCAGCCGCGCAGTCTCCTGCTCGAGAACGAGTTGGCGGCGCGTCAGCTGCTCCATGGCCTCCAGCGCTTTTGCGTGCGCCTGGAGTTGGTCGCGCTGCTCGGCCAGCTGTTGGCGCTGGCGGTGGAGTTCGAAGAAGACATTGGCCTTGCTGCGCAGGATGTCGGCCTCGATGGGCTTCTGGATGAAGTCGACCGCCCCGGCCTCGTAGCCGCGGAAGCGGCGTCGTCCGTCGGCGCTGCCCGCCGTCAGGAAGATGATCGGGACGTGGCGGGCGCGCGCGGCGCCGCGCATGAACTCGGCGAGCTGGAAGCCGTCCATCTGCGGCATCTGGACATCGACCAGGGCCAGGGCGAAGTCATGCACGAGCAGCAGTTCGAGCGCCTCTTCCCCCGAACGAGCCGAGAGGCATTCGAGCCCGTCGCGCCGCAGCAGGGCCTCCAGCGAAATGAGGTTCTCTTCCAGGTCGTCGACCAGCAGGAACTTGACGGGCTGCATGAGCTATCTGCTCCCCATGGCGATCAGGATGGATGCGAGTTCGGCCAGCTTCGCCGATCGGGCGGACGGGCAGGCCTTGAGCGCGGCGTGCGGCATGGTCGCCACGTGGGCGTGGTCTGGATCTTCCACGAGCGCGACGCCGCCGGCGTCGGCGACCGCCTTCAGACCGGCCGCGCCGTCGGCGCTGGCGCCGGTCAGCACCACCCCGGCAAGCCCCGGCCCATAGGCGTCAGCGGCGCTCTCGAAGAGGACGTCGATCGACGGGCGTGAATGCAGCACGGGCGGGTCGATCGAGAGGCCGAGCGTGAGGTCCTGCTCCACGAGCAGATGGTAGTCGGCCGGGGCGAAGTAGATCGTCCCGGCCTCGACCGGTTCCTTGTCTTCGGCTTCGCGCACCGGCAGGCGGCATTTCGCCTCGAACAGCGGCACCAGCGCGTTGGTTTTGGCGGGCGGCACGTGCACCACGATCAGGATCGGCAGCGCGAAGTCCTTGGGCAGCGCCGGCAAGATGGCCGAGAGCGCCTCCACGGCGCCTGCTGACGCGCCCATGACGATGGCCTGCGGGCTCATGCGTCGCGCCTCTGATAGATCTTCTCTTCGGGCGCGAACGGCGCAAAGGCGTCGGCGTGGGCCGAGAACCGCAGGCTTTCCTTCGATCCTAGCCCGAGGAAGCCCTTGCGCGTCAGCGCGTCGCGGAAGAGGCCGGTGGCGCGGTCCTGGAACTGCCGGTCGAAATAGATCAGCACGTTGCGGCACGAGATCAGCTGCATCTCGGCGAACACCGCATCGGTCACCAGGCTGTGGTCGGAGAAGACCACGCGATCGCGCAGCGACTGGTCGAGGACCGCGTTGCCGTAGTCGGCGCTGTAATAGTCCGAGAGCGACGACTTGCCGCCGGCTTCCTGGTGGTTGGCGGTGAACGTCTTGATGCGCTCGAGGCTGTAGACGCCGCGCGAGGCGGTTGCGAGCGCCTCGGGATTGATGTCGGTCGCATAGAAGAGCGTGCGCGCCTCAAGACCTTCTTCCCGAAACAGGATGACGAACGAGTAGAGTTCCTCGCCGCCGCTGCAGCCGGCGATCCAGACCTTGAGGGAGGGATAGGTGCGCAGATGCGGGATGACCTTCTCGCGCAGCGCGCGCCAGTAGCTGGGATCGCGGAACATCTCGCTGACCTGGACGGTCAGATAGTCCAGCAGCTGCGGCAGCACCGCGGGATCGTGCAGCACGCCGTCCTGAAGGGCTGAAATGCTGGGATATCCCAGCTGCTTCAGGGCCTGGCGCAGGCGGCGTTTGATGGAGGCGCGCGAATAGTGCCGGAAGTCGTAGTGGTATCGGCGGTAGAGCGCCTCGAGCAGCAGCTCGATCTCGATGTCGTCGACCCGGGTCACGGCTACCTCGGCATCCAGACGCGGACGAGCGAGAGCAGCTTGTCGACATCGAGAGGCTTGGCCATGTAGTCGTTGGCTCCAGCCTGCAGGCAGCGCTCCTGATCGTCGGGCATGGCTTTGGCGGTCAACGCCACGATCGGCAGCTTGGCCCAGTGAGGGTTCTTGCGGATCTCCCGGGTCGCGGTGAGCCCGTCCATCACCGGCATCATGACGTCCATCAGGACCAGGTCGATGTCGCCTGATCCGTCCTGGGAAGCCTTGAGCGCGGCGATGGCTTCTTCCCCGTTGCGGGCGATCTCGACGACCACGCCACGCGGTTCGAGGATGTTGGAGAGCGAGTAGATGTTCCGCACGTCGTCCTCGACGATGAGGATGCGGCGGCCTTCGAGCACCGCGTCGCGGTTGCGGGCCTGGCGCAGCATCTTGCGCTGTTCCGGGGGCAGCTTGGACACCACTTGGTGCAGGAACAGCGAGACTTCATCGAGCAGCCGCTCGGGCGACTTGGCGCCCTTGATGATGATCGAGTGCGAGTAGCGGCGCAGCTGCTGTTCGTCGTCCGGCGACAGGTCGTGGCCGGTGTAGACGATCACCGGCGGGAAGGCGTAGGCGCCCTCGTTGCTCAAGGTCTCGAGCAACGCGAAGCCCGAAGCGTCCGGCAGCGACAGGTCCAGGACCATGCAGTCGAAGGTTTCCTGCTTCAGGCGCTCCAGGCACTCGGCGGCGGTGCCGACGCCGACCGTCTGCACGTCGCCCGAGGCGAGCAGGCGGCCCACCGCCTCGCGCTGGACCTCGTCGTCCTCGACGATCAGCACCCGGCGCACCGTCCGCGTGAGCTGAGCTTCCAGGGATTGCAGAACCTGAGCCAGCTCCTCGCGCTTCACCGGCTTGACGAGGTAGCCCACCGCGCCGAGCGACAGTGCGGTCTGGGTGTGGTCCGAGGCCGAGACCACGTGGACCGGTATGTGGCGGGTCTCGTCGTCGCGTTTGAGCTGATCGAGCACCGTCAGGCCTGACTGGTCGGGCAGGCCGACGTCGAGCACCACGGCGCTGGGCTTGAAGCGTTTGGCGAAGTCCAGGGCCTCCTCGGCCGTGCGGGCGATCAGGCTCTGGAATCCGAGATCTCGCGACAGGTCGCGGACGATGGCGGCGAAGGGGCCGTCGTCCTCGACGATCAGCAGGCTGCGCCGCCCGGGGACCAGCCCGTCGCGATCATCGGCGAGCGTCTGCGGCGGCCTGGCCTGAGAGGGGGGTGAACGCGGGGGCGACGCCGGCGGCGCGGCGGCCGGGCTCGCCACAGGCGGAGCTGGGCGCGGCGCCACCAGGGACGGGTCGTAGGCGAGGGGAACCACCAGCGTGAACGTGCTGCCTTGCCCCTCGGTGCTGCTCACCGAGATCGTTCCGCCCAGCAGCCGCGCCAGTTCCGTGGAGATCGACAGGCCAAGGCCCGTACCGCCGTACCTGCGGCTGATGGTGCCGTCGGCCTGATGGAAGGCCTGAAAGATGCTGGCCTGCTGGTCGGCCGCGATGCCGATGCCGGTGTCGGTCACCGAGAACGCCACCCGGTCGTCGTCGACCGGCGCGATCGTCAGGCTGACGGCGCCCGCGTCGGTGAACTTGAGGGCGTTCGACAGCAGGTTCTTGAGGATCTGCTCCAGTCGTTGGCGGTCAGTCTCCAGGCTGGCGGGCCCGCCAGCGTCGACGTCGATCTCGAAGGCCAGGCCGCGCTCGGCGGCGATCGGTCGGAACAGCTGATCCAGCCCGGCGGCCAGGCTTGCCAGCGCGGTCGGCTCCGGACGGATCTGCAGGTGGCCGGCCTCGATCTTGGACAGATCGAGGATGTCGTTGATCAGCGTCAGCAGGTCGTCGCCCGACGACTGTATCGTCCGCGCGAACTTGACCTGTTCCTCGCTCAGGTTGCCGTCGGGATTGTCGCCGAGCAGCTTGGAGAGGATCAGCAGCGAGTTGAGCGGCGTCCGCAGCTCGTGGGACATGTTGGCCAGGAAGTCGGACTTGTAGCGGCTGGCCTGTTCGAGTTCGCGCGCCTTGAGCTCGACCGTGGCGTTGAAGCGGGCGAGGTCGTCCCTCTGGGTCTCGAGCTGCTGGGCCTGCTCCTCGAGTTGGGTGTTGGTCTGCTCGAGCTCGACCTGCTGCTGCTCGAGCCGGACCTGCGACTCCCTCAGGGCGCGGCCTTGCTCTTCCAGTTCCTCGTTCGAGACGCGCAGCTCTTCGCTCTGGACCTGCAGTTCCTCGGCCTGCCGCTGGGTCTCGGCGAGCAGGGCGCGCAGTTCGCTGCGATACTGGGCCGAGCGCATGGCCACGCCGATCGCCGGGGCCGCCTTCTCCAGCAGTTCCAGGACCGGCGCATCCACGGGGTTGAGGAAGCCCAGCTCCATGACCCCGGTCACGGCGCCGTCCGCCAGGAGCGGCACGATCAGCAGGTGCGCAGGCTTCGATCGGCCCAGCGCCGAGCCGATGGTGAGGTAGCCCTCAGGGACATCGCGGACCAGGACCGCGGCGCCGGTGTCGACGACCTGGCCGAGCAGGCCCTCACGCGCGGCGAACCGCTCGGTGATCGTCGCATCGGCCGGCACGCCGAACTTGGCGGCCAGCCGATAGTCACCGTCGTCGTCGGCGAAGATGGCGCCGGCCTGCGCGCCGATGTAGCGGGTGTAGAAGTCGAGCACCCCGTCGCCCAATTGGGGCAGGGACAGGTCGCCGAGCATGGCGGTGGCTGCCCCGGTTTGGCCGGTCCGCAGCCAGTCTTCTCGGGCCCGCGCCCTGGTCGCGCGCCGCACCAGCAGTCCGACGACGAGCGTCAGGGCGAGGCCGAGCACGCACGACAGAATGCCGCTGATCCAGGCTGTGCGATATGCGGCCTCCATCTCCGCGAGCCGGATCGACCGCTGCCGGATCTCCTCCTGCTGCATGGCGTCGAGCTGCGAGCGAATGGCGTCCATGACCGCCTTGCCGCGGCCGGCTTCGACCACGGCGGCGGCGGCGTCGCGGCCCTGGCTGCGGCGCAGCACGATCGTCTGTTCCAGTTCGACGAGCTTGGCGTCGACGTTCCGGCGCAGCGAGCCGATCCGGCTTTGCTGAACAGGATTGTTCCGCGCCTCGTCCGCGATGGCTTCCATGCGCGCCGGGATGGCGGCGACCGCGTCGTTGTAGGGATCGAGATACCGCTCGTCGCCGGTCATGACGAAGCCGCGCTGACCGGTCTCGGCGTCCTGCAGCGCCGAGAGCAGCCGGCTGAACGACATGATGACCGTGTGGGTGCGGACCACCTGCTCGTTGTTGTCGCGCAGCATCTGGACGTTGAAGAACGCGACGGCGCCGCTGATCAGGAAAAACGTCAGGGCCCCGACGAGTCCGATGGTGGTCCAGACCTCGGAGCGGCGGGCGAACGGCGAAGAGATATCGGGCAGAGACGCAGCCGCCATTCGTGTTCCTTGTACGGTTCTGGACGCCACAACCCCGCGGCGCGACCGACGTAACAGTTCGGCGCCACGAACCGAAACCTCGTTTGTTAATGCGCGCTGGTTCGACGCGCCCCCATGGTTGCGGCGGCCGCGAGTTCGTCGCGGCCGGATGAACTGAAGCTTCGCTGGTGTTGGGGATGTGGCGCGCCTGCCGTCGCAGGCCGAGACAGCGTCCCGGCGATCACTTCCCGGTGAACCATTTGCGCCGGCGCGGCTTTTCTACCGGCTATCGAACATAGAGGAGACAAAGATGCGCAATCTGACGATCATCGCTGCCGGAGCCGCCGCGCTGCTGCTGAGCGCCTGCAACAGTCCGCAGGACAAGGCTGCCGAACAGCAAGCCGACGCCCTCGAAGCACAGGCCGCGGCGACGCCTAACGAAGCGCAAGAGAAGGCGCTCAACGCCGAAGCCGATCGGGTCGAGCAGCAGGCCGGCAACGCAGACGGCGGGGCGACCACCGCCAACACGCCCGATACCAGCCCCTCGAAGTGAGATCAGCGCGGCGACCAGTCCCAGCGGGACTGGTCGCTACGTGAGGGCTGCGGCGATCTATTGACTGAGCATGTAGCTGCGCTAGCGCCCTTTGCGACGAGTTCGGCCGAAGTAGAGCAGCAGGCCGGTGACTGCGAACAGCGGCATGTTCAGGGCCGCTAGGGTGATGGCGATCCGGCCGGGCAGGCCGAACCATACGCCGCGATGCAGTTCGAACACCCCGATCACCAGATCCTGACCAAGCCGCGCGGCGAGGGCTGTAGATTTAAAATCCCATTATGTTTATAGGAATAAAGAATCTGAAGTCCGAGGCCGTGTTTCATGACCCTTACCCAGCTGCGCTACCTCCTCGCGATCATCGACAGCGACCTTAATGTGACGGCCGCCGCCGGTCGCGTGCACGCCACGCAGTCCGGGGTCTCGCGGCAGCTCAAGCTGTTGGAGGAAGAGTTGGGCTTCCAGATCTTCATCAGGATGGGCAAGTGCCTCGACCGGATCACGCCCGAAGGCGAGAAGGTGATCGCCCATGCGCGCGCCACCATGGCCGAGATCGAGCGCATCAAGGGGCTGGCCAGCCGGCCGCGGGCGGGGAACGTCGGCGCCCTGGCGTTCGCCATGGCGGCGCAGGAGGCCGAGCGCTGCCCTAAGCGCCTGACCCGGGCCTAGCCGAGGCCAGATCGTCGACCAGGCGGTCTAGGAGCCTGACCCCGTAGCCCGTCGCGCCCGGCGGCTGGGTCGGACAGACCGACGGATCGCGCCAGGTCGGGGCCGAGATGTCGAGGTGAGCCCAGGCGCCGGCGCCGGCGAAGCGGCGCAGGAAGCGTGCGGCGATGCTGGCGCCGCCCAGCCGGCCGATGCCGACCGCGACGTTCTTCACATCGGCGATCCGGCTTTCGATGTGACGGTCGTAGGTCGCGGGCAGCGGCATTCGCCACAGCGGTTCGCCAGCGGTCTCGCCGGCCTTGAGCAGGGCGCGGGCAAGGTCGTCGTCCTCGCAGTAAAGGCCCCCAAAGTCGCCGCCCAGCGCGACCATGATCGCGCCGGTCAGGGTGGCGACGTCGATCATCGCAAAGGGCGCGAAGCGTTCGCGGCAGTACCAGAGGGCGTCGGCCAGGACGAGGCGGCCCTCGGCGTCGGTGTTGATCACCTCGATGGTCTGGCCCGACAGCGAGGTGACGACGTCGCCGGGACGCTGGGCGGCGCCGTCGACCATGTTCTCGACCAGGCCGAGCACGGCGACGACATTGGCCGGCGCCTTGCGCAGGGCGAGCGTGAGCATCGCCCCGGAGATGGCCCCGGCGCCGCCCATGTCCCACTTCATGTCCTCCATGCCGTCGGCCGGCTTGATGGAGACGCCGCCGGTGTCGAAGGTCACGCCCTTGCCGACCAGCGCCAGCGGCGGGGCCTCGCCGGCGCCTTTCCACTGCAGGACCGCCAACTGGGTTTCGCGGGCGCTGCCCTGGCCGACGCCGAGCAGGGCGCCCATGCCCAGTTCCGCCAGCTCAGCCTCGCCGAGGATCTCGACCGCCAGACCCGACGGGCGCAGGTCCAGCAGCCGGCGCGCGAACTCGGCCGGATAGAGCACGTTGGCCGGCTCGGAGATCAGGTCTCGGGCGAAGGCGACGCCGTCGCCAAGGGCCTGCAGCGGGTCGTGGGCGGCCGCCGCTGCGGCGACGTCAGGGCAGATCACATGGACGCTGGCGACGCTGGGACCGCCGGCGGCCGGTACGCGCGTCTTGTAGCGGTCGAAGCGATAGGCCGCGAGCCGCACGCCCAGGGCGCAGTGGGCGGCGACCTGCGCCGCGCCGCCTGGCGGATGCAGCCAAAGCTCGGCCGCGCCAAACGCTTCGGCCGCGCGCCAGGCCTCGGCGGCGAATTGTTCGGCGGCCCGCGGGTCGAACGCGTCGCGGGCGCCGGCCCCGATGACAAGGACGGCGGCGGCGTCGAGGCCGGCCGGGGCCGCAACGATCAGGTGCTCGCCGCGTCGCCCGCCGAACCGGCCGCTCAGCGCGCGGCTGAGCGCGCCCCCCGTCAGGACGTCCAGGCGCATGCCTTCGGGCGAGAGGCCGGCGTCCTCGAACGCGGCGACGGCGATCGCGGCGTCGGCCTGGGCGGCGGCGGCGGCGGCGAACTCAACCAGCATGGGCGGCTCGGTGCTTGCGGCCGGCGGCAAGGGCGTGGGCTGCTTCGAGTGGTGCGGGATCAATGAGGGCGGGCAGGTCGAGGCGGGCCGAGAGCACGCCGCGTTCCAGCAACTGATCGTGCTTGGCGCCGAGCAAGCTGCGCCGCGCCGGGCTCAGCGATAGGTCGAGCTGGCCGAAGATGCGCGGCGAATAGGCGTCCTCCACGAAGTCGACCGGCAGGCCGGTGTCCTGGGCGATGATCTCGCGGGCGGCGTCGCGGTTGGCGCGGGCCCAGCCGTCGGCGTCGAGCAGCCGCGCCAACCAGCGCGCGACGAGGTCGGGACGCTCGGCGATCAGCCCGCCGCTGGCGGTGAGCACCAGCGGGTGGCCGTTGACCGTGTCGCCTTGGTCCTCCGGCGCGGCGAGGTCGGCGATGCGTTCCAGACCGAGGAACGCCTGTAGCAGCGCGCCCATCGCCGCGTCGCTGTAGACCACGTCGATCTCGCCGCGGATCAGGGCGGCGACTTCCTCGCGCTGGACGGCGAACTGGCTGCGTGCGCCCCACAGCGAGCGTCCGGCGTCGGCCCCGGTGACGGCGTCCTCGACATAGGTGCGGGCGATCGGCAGGTCGACGAGTTCGACGTCATCGGCGCTCAGCCCCGCCAGCTCCAACGCATGGCGGTAGCCGGAGCTCACCAGCGCCCGCCACCAATCGGTCGCGTCGTTGAGGCGTCGCGGCAGGGACAGCCGGCGGCCCTTGAGATCGGCCAGCGACGCGAGGCCGGAGCCGGGCAGGGCGTAGAGGCCCGCCGCGCGGTCGGGCCAGGCCAGGCCGAGGATCTTCACGTCGGCCCCGCTGGCGGCCGCCTGTAACGGCGGGACGTAGCCGCCGAAGCGGAATGAGTTCGCCTGGCTGTGGTCGTAGTGCGAGAGATGCACGGTGCGATCCCGGGCAGACGCCAGAGACCGGACGGCGATGCCGTCGTGCGCGAACTCCTGCTCCAGCCAGCCCTGGCGGATCGCGATCGAGGCGGCCGTCGGGGCAGGGCAGCGGGTGTACCAGAGGGTGTCGGGCAAGGGGGGCTCCGTCGGTCAGCTGTCGAGGCCGGCCACGCCGATGTCGCGGCGCACCCGGTAGTCGGCGGGCCGCACGCCATGCTCATCGAAGAGGTCGCGGTTGTCGGCGGCGTCGAGGAAGGCCAGGCGGCCACGGTCCCAGAAAGTCTCGCCGTCGATGACGATGGTGGGGTCGAACACTTGGCCGCAGATCTCGCCGGGCGCCGGGCCGCACATGTGGAAATGGGCGTAGCGGGGGCTGCCGAACGCTAGGCCGCTCCAACGGTCAAGCTCGGCCAAGGCCGGACGCGGATAGAATGTCATCGGATTGACGCCCGCGTGCCAGGAGTTGACCCGCAGGGGCTCGCCGCCGAACAGGTCGCCGACCCGGGCGAATTGGGCCTTGGCCTGGGCGACGACGTCGTCCTCGCCGTCGAAGTCGACAATGACGCCGTGCTCGAGGGTCAGCGTCAGCGGCGTCGCCAGGGGCAGCAAGCTGTCCGGGTAGGGGCTGATGTAGGTCGAGGTGAGCGCCTGGCTCAGCACCAGCCGGCCGCTGGCGCCGGCCGCCGGCAGCGGCGGCACGATCATCACCGGGAAGGTCGCCACGGTGAAGTCGCTGGCCGGGGCGGTGGACGGCGTCAGCTCGAAGGTCAGGTCGGTCCCGCGCGGGCAGGCGATCGCGCCGGTGCGGGCGCGGCCGAGCCGCCGCGTGAGCCGGGCCTGCGCCGCCGCGAGCAGGCCGTAGGGCTGGGTCGCGAACGGGGCGCCGAGCAGATCGAAATCGAGTGCGTAGGACATCACCTTGCGTCCGGCCCCAGGCAGCGGCTGGAAGCGGAGCTGATCGCCGATGCGCGCCACGAAGAGGGTCTGGTCGGCCTGTCCGATCGCCTCCATCACCGAAGCTGGAACACTGTCCAGGTCGTGGGAGGCCGCCACCTCCAAGATGCGCGGGCGAGCGCCTAGCGCGCGGGCCTGTTCGGCGATGAAGCCGCCCATGGCGTCGTCGTAGTGGCCCGACGCCGGCGGCTCGACGATCAGCAACAGGTGGTCGCCGGGGCGGACTTCGGCGCATTCGACCAGCAGGTTCCAGGCGCCGAGAACGGCGTCGGCGGATACTGGGAGGCCTTTCTGAGCCAACATGTTCGGGCCTCTGAGCAACCTGGCCGGGGTCCGGCGCGGGGCCTTCGCAATAAGGCCTCCCGAGCGAAATCCCTTATGATCAATGGTGCTTTCACACGCTGAAAACGGCGTGGCACAGCTTGGCCAAGTCGCGGTCGTCGGCGGGCGCAGAGGCGCTTGAACGACAGCCGGGCCGGGGGGCCGCCGCGCGGCGGGAGGCATGCGTCTCCCGAGCGCGGCCGTGGCCGTGTTCACCCCTTTCGCAGGGGGCGGGCCGGCGCAGTCCAGTCCTCAAATCCAATGGAATGCGGCGGGGCCAGCCGCGCAGCGGGAACGCGCGCCGACGCGTGTTCGCACGCCACTTTGTGAGGAACGAGCATGAGACGTCATTTCGCCGGAGCCAGCATTCTGGCCCTCGCCGCGACCCTGACCGCGGGCCCGACCTGGGCGGACGATGCGTCGCTGGACGAAGTCGTGGTGACCGGCACCCGGCGCGCCGACGTCACGGCGCTGACCGCCGCCGCCCCCGTCGACGTGGTGGGAGAGACCGCGTTGCGGGCGAGCGGGTCGCAGTCGCTGGTCCAGGGACTGCGCGCGACGGTCCCGTCGGTCGGCTTCTCGCAGACGGGCGGCATCATCGGCGCGCGGCTGGCCAATTCGGTGTCGCTGCGCGGGCTGCCGGCCGGCAACACGTTGGTCCTGGTCAACGGCAAGCGCCGCACCCCCACCGCCAAGGTCTCGACCGGCAACGAGTGGAGCCGCGGCTCGCAGCCGGTCGATCTGAACGACATCCCATTGGAGGCGGTGGCGCGGGTCGAGGTGCTGCGCGACGGCGCCTCGGCCCAGTACGGTTCGGACGCCATCGCCGGGGTGGTCAACGTGGTGCTGCGCGGCGACGAGCCGGGCGGCTATGTCCAGGCGAGCTACGGCCAGTTCTACGAGGGCGACGGCGTCAGCCGTAACCTGAGCGGCTGGTACACGGTGCCGCTCGCCGACAAGGGCTTCCTCAACGCCAGCCTGCACCTGCGCAACAGCGGCTCGACCGATCGCGACAACCCGGACATCCGCACCTACTACTTCGCCGGGGACCCGCGCGAGGCGTCGGCCAACAAGGATTTCGGCTTCTACGGCGCCCCGAACGCGCGCTCGGCGACCGGGGCGCTGAACGGCGAGTACGCCCTGTCGGAGGCCCTGACCGCCTACGGCTTCGGCACCGCCGCGTACCGCAAGTCGACCAACAAATACATGATCCGGCCGGCGGCCGATAACAACGTCCGGGCCCTGTTCCCGAACGGCCAGATGGCGCAGGTCGCCTATGTGTTCCGCAACTACGACCTGACCGGCGGGCTGCGATACGACGCCGGCGAGCAGGGGGTGTTCGACGCCAGCCTCGAGTACGGCCACGGCCGGCAGAGCTCGAGCATGTACAACGGCCAGAACGCCACCTACGGGCTGGCGACCCCGACCGAGTTCTTCCTGGGCAACTACAATCAGGCGCAGCTGAACCTGCAGCTCGACTATGTGCGGGAACTGCCGGTGAGCTGGTCGGCCGCGCCGCTGACGCTGTCGGCGGGCGTCGGCTTTCGGAACGAGGAGTTCTCGATCGACGCCGGGGATCGCGCCTCGTTCGCGGACGGCGGGGTGGCGATCCTCGACGGGCCGAACGCGGGCCGGCGGCCGACGCCCGGCGCAGCGGACTTCGCGGGTCTGCAGCCGGCCGACGCGGGGTCCTACGATCGCCAGATCTACAGCCTCTATCTGGGGGCCGAGCAGCAGGTCACCGAGCGGCTCCAGCTGGGCGCCGCCGCGCGGGCCGAGGACTATTCGGACTTCGGCTCCAACGTCACCGGCAAGCTGTCGGGCCGCTATGACTTCACGCCGCAGGTCGCGGTGCGCGCCAGCCTGTCGAACGGCTTCCGGGCTCCGTCGATGGGGCAGATCGGCGCCTCGCAGACCACCTCGCTGTGGATCCAGCCGGCGGTTGGGGCGCAGTTCCTGGGCGTCTCGGCCTTCTATCCGGTGTCGAACCCGATCGCCCGTGCGCTGGGCGCCAAGGACCTCGATCCCGAGCGCTCGACCAATCTTTCCGTCGGGTTTGTGCTGCGTCCGGTCGGAAACCTGTCGCTGAGCGTCGACGGCTATCAGATCGAGGTGCAGGACGTAATCCTGCCGGTCGACAACCTGACCGGCGCGGCGCTGACCTCCCGGCTGGCCGCCCTGGGCGTGACCAATGTCAGCGCCGTGCGGTTCTTCGCCAACCAGGCCGACCTCACCGTGCGCGGGGTCGACGTGGTCGGCCGCTACAGCTGGACGTGGGAAGGCGTCGGCGCCTTCGACGCCAGCCTGGGCGCGAATTTCAACAAGGTCGAGATCGACGCGATCAAGCCCAATCCCCCGGAACTGGCCGGTTCGGGCCTGGTGCTGGTGGGACGGGTGTCGCAGGGCTACCTGACCCAGTGGGCTCCCAAGGACAAGCTGATCGCCAGCCTGAACTACGCGGCTGGGCCGATCGACGTGAACGTCAGCGCGGTGCGCTACGGCGAGTACAAGAACACCACCGCCAACCCCGCCAACGATCAGGTGTTCAGTCCGCAGTGGGTGGCCAAGCTGGCGGTGTCCTACAGCTGGGAGAACGGCACGAAGCTGACGCTCGGCGCCGACAACCTGTTCGACAGCTATCCGGACCGGCCGCTGCCGCAGAACCGCTTCAACGGCTTCAATAATTACGACCTCGTCGCCCCCGAGGGCGGCAACGGCGGCTACTACTACGCCGCCATAAGCCGCCGCTTCTGAGCCTCCCATGAAGCTCCGGATGCCCCACACGCTGTTGTTGTTGCTGGGTTTTATGGCTTTGGCGCTGGTCGTCACCTGGCTGCTGCCGGCCGGCGCCTTCCAGACGCTCGAGGTCGCGCCCGGCCGCACCGTGGTGGTTCCAGGCACCTACGCCCCGTTGGAGGGCCGCGCCTATCTGCCGCCCTGGGCGTTGCTGACCGCCATCCCGCGCGGGCTGGGCGAGGCGCAGGGCGTCATCTTCTTCATTCTGCTCGTCGGCGGGGTGTTCGGAGTGCTGCGGCGGACCGAGGCCATCGAGGCGGGGGTCGGGGCGCTGATGTCGCGGGTGCGGGGGCGTCAGACCCTGCTGATCCTGGGCGCGACGGCGGTCTTCGCCGTGCTGTCGGCCAGCTTCGGCATGGCCTCGGAGTATCTGGCCTTCGTCGGGATCATCGTCGCGCTCTGCGCCGCTGTCAGGCTGGATGCGATGACGGCGGCGGGCGTGCTGCTGGTCGGCTACGGGATCGGATACGGCGCCTCCACGACCAATCCCTTCACGGTGGTGGTGGCCCAGGAGATCGCCGGCGTTCCGCTGGGGTCGGGCCTGTGGTTCCGGGCGCTGGTGCTGGCCGCCGCCTATGGCGTCGGCGTCCACCACATCCTGCGATATGTGAGGCGAAGGAGCGGCGAGGCTGACGTCGCGGCCGGGCCTGCGGCAGAGGAGGCCAGTTTCCCTCCGATGACAGGACGGCGGCGGCTCGTGCTCGCGCTGTTGGGTGTGACGATCCTCGCGCAGATGGCCGGCGTCGTACTCGGGCATTGGCGTCTGCCGCAGCTGAGTGGGCTCTATCTCGGGCTCGGGCTGGCGGTGGCGGTGGTGGCGCGGATTCCCGGCGACGAGGCCTGCCAGGCCTTCGTCGAAGGCGCTTCGCGGCTGACCGGCACGGCGCTGCTCGTCGGGGTCGCAAGGGCGATCGGGCTGATCCTCGAGGACGGGCAGGTGCTGCATACGCTGGTGCACCTGACGTCGCAGCCGCTGGCCGCCCTGCCGCCGGCGGCGTCGGGCGTCGGGATGCTGGGCATCCAGAGCTTCCTGAACATCTTCATCCCGTCGGGCAGCGGCCAGGCGTTCGCGACGATGCCGCTCATGGCCCCGGTCAGCGATCTGGTCGGCATCTCGCGGCAGGTTTCCGTGCTCGCCTTCCAGTTTGGTGACGGTTTCACCAACCTGATCATCCCGACCAACCCCTTCTTGATGGCGGTGCTCGGGCTGGCGGGAGTGCCCTACGGGCAGTGGGCGCGGTTTGTCTGGCCGTTGATGGTCAAGCTGATGGCGCTCTCGGCGGTGGCGATCGTGATCGCCGTGCAGATCGGGCTATGAGCCTGCGGCGCCTGCGCCGCTTAGAACTCCTGCGGAGCCGGCTTCCAACTCGTGACGGTGATCGCCCCCATGGGCAGGGGGGCGTCACGTCGCGCGACGGCGCAGCGCATGGCGCCCATGCGCACGTCGAGGACGTGAAAGTCGTGCCGCACGCCGTCATCGACGGTCGAAACGCGCCGCCACTGATCGAAGTCTACTGAGGGGAAGCCCACCGTAACGCGGGAAGGGTCGTGCGTGACCCCTTTCCCCAGCGACTTGAGGACCGCTTCCTTCCTGACCCAAAGCCGCAAGAGGTCCACGTCCGCCAGATCGCGGTCACGCGGTTCGGCCAGTTCGTCGGGCGAGAAGACGTGGCTCATTTCCTCGCGGGTCAGGACGAGCGATCCGGTTTCCAGATCAACCCCGATCTCGCGCTCGCGGTCGATTGCGACCACGGCAAAATCATCCGAATGCGCCAGATTGAAGTGCGGACCGCCCGGAAGGCTGAGTTTGCCCCATTCGTTGACGTTGAACGATACTTCGGCGGGTGCGCACGCCAGATAGCTGGAGAGGACGCTTCGCAGCGCTGCGTGAGCGACGACGTAGCGTCGTTGCAGATGATCAAAGTGGAATGAGCGCGCCCTGGCGAGTTCCTCGGGCGAAAGACACGCGGTGAGCTCTGTCGTGAGCGGGCCGGCAAGATCAATTTGGATCAAGTCCAGAATGGCTCAGCTCCCCCCATCATCCTCAGCTGACCGTTTCCAGCCTCTCCGTCTACAGCATTT
This sequence comes from Phenylobacterium sp. GW823-FHT02A09, assembly GCF_058797775.1. NCBI lineage: Bacteria > Pseudomonadati > Pseudomonadota > Alphaproteobacteria > Caulobacterales > Caulobacteraceae > Phenylobacterium > Phenylobacterium sp. GW823-FHT02A09. The sequence continues at coordinate 606,525 of NZ_JBXAJZ010000004.1, forward strand.
ATTTGGACGTGCAGGCGTCGCGGAAGTCTTTAATTAATGCCTGTATGTCCTTGTAGCGTTGTCGAATTTCGTTATCGAAAAATTTGTTATGTCGCCGAACGATCCCGTTGTCTCCCCGGCATCGCACTAGCTAGTCTTTTCAGTATGTAACTAGATAAGGTCTCTTGTCGCAGGAAATCCTTGTCGGCCAGAACGGCCGAACTTTGGGCGGTTTCAAATGACGATACAAAGCGCCTACTTTGTTGGGGATGGCACACTTCTGATCCGCTGCGCTGAAGCGTTTGCGGAGACCGGCGGGCGGGTGGCGGGCATCGTCACCTCGGACCCGCAGATCGCCGCCTGGGCGCGCGAGGCCGGGCATGCGCTGCTTGGCGTCCCTGGCGCGCCGGAGCTTGAGCGCGGCGGGGCGGACTACCTCTTCAGCGTGGCGAACCTCACGGTCCTGGCGCCTGACGCGCTGGCCGCGGCGCGAGTGATGGCGATCAACTTCCACGATGGTCCGCTGCCTGGGCGCGGCGGGCTGAACGTTCCGGCATGGGCGATCCTCGAAGGCGCCGAAGAGCACGCCGTGACCTGGCATGAGATGGTCGAAGCCGTCGACGCGGGGCGCGTGTTGAAGTCGCGCAGCTTTGCGATCGCGCCGACCGAGACGACGTTCAGCCTGAACCTGCGTTGCTACGAGGCGGGCGAGGAGACTTTTCGAGAACTGTTGAACGACCTGTCCACGGGGCGCTTGAGTGCGACGCCGTTGAGCGGGGAGCGCAGTCAGTACGCGCGCGCGAAGCGTCCGGCCGCCCTCGGGGTCATGGACTTCAACCGGCCTGCAGCCGAGCTTGGCCGCATGGTGCGGGCGCTGGACTTCGGGGCGCGGCGCAACCCGCTGGCGCTGCCCAAGGTGTTGCTGGGCGAAAAGCTCCTGGTGGTTCGCACGCTCGAGCTCAAGGGCGAGGGCAGGGGGCGGCCGGGCGAGGTGCTCGCGCTCGATGCGAATTCGATCACGTTGATGGCTGGGGACGGCGCCGTCGAACTGACGGGTCTCACCGACATGGACGGTCATGCCGTTGATCCGGCGTCGCTCGGCGTCGCGGTGGGCGCGACGGCCGCCACGCTTGCCGTGGTCGCCGCGACGCTGCGGGGCGTGGGCTCGGCCGAGCGTTTCTGGGAGGCCGCGCTGGCGAGCGCCAGTCCGTTGCTTCCGCCCTATCCGCGCGACCATGCGGCGGAGGCGACTGAGGCGTCGCTCGCCATCGGGCAGGTCGCTGTCGACGCTCTTGGGGCGGCCTGGGCCGCATGGATGGCGTGCAGCTCTGGCCAATCGCGCGTCACGCTTGCGACGGCCGCCGACGCTGCAAATCCCGCATTGTCCGATCGGCTTCCGGTCACGGTCGAACTCGACCTCGCCGGCACGGCCGGTTCTGCGTACGCCGCCTACTCGGCAGCCTTGGGCCAAGCTCGGGCGCAGGGCCCTATGGCGGTCGACCTGCCATTGCGGCTCGAAGGGCAGGCCGCGGCGCAAGCTGCGCGCTCGGCCCTCGGCGTCGTCGTCGCCGGGCGTCCGGGCCAGCTGAAGGCCGACATCTTGCTTCAGGGCGATCCCGCGACGATCAGCGTCCGCCCGGGTCTCTTCGCGCCCGACGTGGTGCGCGCGATCGCAGCGGACTTCAGCGCCTTCTGCAACAGCTTCCTTGGCGAACCTGCCGCTGTGCTGGGCAGCCTGCCGCTGGGCCATGACCAGGCGGCGACGGCGGCGGATGGGCCGGGCGAGAGCGCCGACACCGTCCACGCCCTGATCGCCAGGATGGCGCAGGACATTCCGGACGCCGTCGCCATCGAAGACGGCGGCCGCAAGCTGACCTATCGCGAGCTCGAGGAACGCGCGGCCAAGCTGGCCGGAGCGTTGGCGGCGCGCGGCGCAGGGCCAGGTTCAGTGGTCGGGCTCTACCTCGATCGCAGCGCCGATCTTCTCGTGAGCATGCTGGCCATCCTCAAGACGGGCGCGGCCTATCTGCCGCTCGACCCGTCCTATCCGGCGGATCGCATCGCCTTCATGATCGAGGACTCGGCCGCCGCGCTCGTGGTGGCCAACATGGGCGCCGCTCTGCCCGGGTTCCTCGATCCGGCCCGGGTGGTCTCGTACGAGGCTGGTCAGGACTTCGCCGGAATGCGCGGCGGACCGGCCGACCTGGCATACCTGATCTACACGTCCGGTTCGACGGGCCGGCCCAAGGGCGTGATGATCGAGCATCGCAACGTCACGAACTTCTTCGCAGGCATGGATCGCGCCGTGCCGCTCGAGCGCGGGGCGCGGCTGCTGGCGGTCACGTCGATGTCGTTCGACATTTCCGTGCTGGAGCTTCTGTGGACGCTGACCCGCGGCGCGACCGTCGTGCTGCAAGGCGGAGGCGGCAAGGGCGACATGCCGGCCTTTTCGCTGTTCTACTTCGCAGCACAATCCGGCCCTGCGGGCGCGGACGCCTATCGCGTCCTGTTCGAGGGCGCGCGCTTCGCCGACGAGAACGGCTTCGAGGCCATCTGGACGCCCGAGCGCCACTTCCATGAATTCGGCGGCCTGTATCCAAGCCCGGCGATCAGCTCGGCCGCGCTGGCCGGGATGACGAAGAACGTCAAGCTGCGGGCGGGCTCGGTGGTCGCGCCGCTGCACCATCCGGTTTCCATCGCCGAGAGCTGGGCGCTGGTCGACAACCTGTCCGGCGGACGCGCCGGCATCGCCATCGCGTCCGGCTGGCAGCCGAACGACTTCATTCTCCGGCCGGAGAACTTCCCCGAGCGCAAGTCGATCGCCTTGGGAACCGTCGATACGCTCCGCCGTCTGTGGGCCGGCGAGGCTCTGGAGTTTCCTGGACCCGACGGCAAGCCGGTCGCCGTGAACATCCATCCGCGTCCCGTGCAGAAGGACTTCCCGCTCTGGATCACCGCGGCGGGCAATGTCGACACCTTCGCTGAAGCCGGACGCCTGGGATGCGGGGTGCTGACCCATCTGCTGGGTCAGTCCATCGACGAACTGAAGGAAAAGATTGCGGCCTATCGCGAGGCGCGCGCCGAGGCGGGCTTCGCCGGGTCCGGCCACGTGGTGCTGATGCTGCACACCTTCGTTTCCGAGGACGAGGAAACGGTGCTGCGCACGGCCCGCCAGCCGATGAAGTCCTATCTGAACAGCGCCGTCGACCTGGTGCGCCGCGCGTCGTGGACCTTCCCGACCTTCGTTTCGCGGGCCGATGCGACGGGGCGCAGCCCCCAGCAGGTGTTCGAGAGCGAGGACCTCACGTCGGACGAGCTCGACGCCCTGCTGGATCACGCGTTCGAGCGGTATTACCGCCGAGCCGGGCTGTTCGGGACCCCGGAGACCGCCAAGGAGATCGTCCGCGACGTGACGGCGGCGGGCGTCGATGAAATCGCCTGCCTTATCGACTTCGGCATTGAGTCCGAGGCCGTGCTGGCCAACCTCAAGCACATCCGCACGCTGATGAGCGAGTTGGAGCAGGAGGGCGGCGTCGGCCACAAGAGTTCGGTCGCGCAGGACATCGTCGACAACGCGATCACGCACTTGCAGTGCACGCCGTCGATGGCCGCTTATCTCGCCGCCGATGCGGCGGGTAAGCGCGCGCTCCAGCAACTCGATTGCCTGATGGTCGGCGGCGAGGCGCTGGCGCCCGATCTAGCGCGTGATCTGCGCGCCGGTCTCAAGGGACGGCTGCTCAACATGTATGGGCCGACCGAGACGACGATCTGGTCGTCGGTCGCCGCGCTTGACGAGGTCGGCGAGCGGGTCCCGCTCGGCGAGCCGATCGCCAATACGGGTTTGAGCGTCCGCGCGCCCGGCGGCCAACTGGCGCCCCGCGTCATGGAAGGCGAGTTGTGGATCGCGGGGGCGGGCGTTTCGCCCGGCTACTGGCGGCGGCCGGATCTGACGGCGGAAAGGTTCGTCGAGCGTGAGGGCCGACGCTGGTATCGCACGGGCGATCTGGTGCGGATGCAGGCTGACGGCGCGCTGGAGTTCCTCGGGCGGATCGACAACCAGGTGAAGGTCCGCGGCCACCGCATCGAGCTCGGAGAGATCGAGGCCGTGATCGCCGAGTCCGACGCCGTCCGACAGGTGGCGGTGAAGGCGGTCGAGTTCGGAGCCGACGACCAGCGGCTGATCGCCTATGTCACGGCGGGCGGCTCGGCGTTCAGCGAGCGGGACATGCTCGCGCGCCTGGCCGAGAAGCTGCCCGAGTTCATGCGTCCCACGCAGATCGTCGTGCTCGACCGCATGCCGATGACGCCGAACGGCAAGATCGACCGCAAGGCGTTGCCGCTTCCCAAGACGGTCGCCGAGCGCGGTGAGATGGTCGCCGCCACCGACGACACGGAGGCGGCCGTGGCGTCGATCTGGAAGGACGCTTTGGGTCTGGAAGAGATTTCCGTCACCGAGAACGTCTTCGATCTCGGCGCCCATTCGCTGCTGGTCGTTCAGATGCAGCGGCGCATGAAGGCGCACTTCGCGCGCGACATCGCCATCACCGACATCTTCCGGTTCCCGACGGTTCGCGCGATTGCGGCGCATCTGTCGAGCGACGCCGCCCCGGCCAACTCAGCCGCCGACAGGGGCGCTGCGCGCGCCGCTGCTCGGCTGGCCAGAATGGGCCGCAGATAGGAGGGGGACGTGGGACACGATGCGAGCACTGCGTCTGGCGGCCGTATCGCCATTGTCGGCCGCGCTGGCCGATTTCCCTCGGCGCGGAATGTCGACGAGTTCTGGGCGATGCTCCGCGATGCGCGCAACGGCGCGCAGCGCCTGACCGACGCCGAGCTTCTGGCGCGCGGCGTCAGCCGCCGGCGCCTCGCCGACCCGAATTATGTGCGCGTCGCCAACATCTTGCCGGACATGGAGTGCTTCGACGCCGGCTTCTTCGGATTTTCGCCGCGCGAGGCGTCGATCCTGGATCCGCAGCACCGACATTTTCTTGAGTGCGGCTGGGAAGCGCTCGAGGACGCCGGCTATGTTCCGGAGAAGTTCGACGGCCGCATCGGCGTGTTCGCCGGATCGGGCATGCAGGCCTATCTGCCGTTCAATCTGCTGAGCAACCCCGACCTGGCCGAGCAGGTCGGTCTGTTCCTGCTGCGGCACACGGGCAACGACAAGGACTTCCTCACCACCCGTCTATCCTATCTGCTGAACCTCACCGGTCCGTCGATTGCGGTGCAGACCGCCTGCTCGACCTCGCTGGTGGCCGTGCACACGGCCATAGGCTCGCTGCTCAACATGGAATGCGACATGGCCCTTGCGGGCGGCGTCACCATCGAGCTGCCGCATCGTGTCGGCTACACGTACAGCGAAGGCGAAATCCTTTCTCCGGACGGCCTGTGCCGCGCCTTCGACGAGGACAGCAAGGGTACGGTGTTCGGCTCGGGCGTCGCGTTGGTGGTGCTTCGCCGTTACGAGGACGCGCTGGCCGACGGCGACGACATCAAGGCGGTGATCCTGGCCAGCGCGGTCAACAACGACGGCTCGGGCAAGGCCAGCTACCTCGCGCCGTCGGTCGACGGTCAAGCTGAAGCGGCCGCCGAGGCGCTCGCGCTCTCGGGCCTGTCGGCCAACGACATTTCCTACATCGAGACCCATGGGACCGGGACGCCGATCGGCGATCCGATCGAACTCGCGGCGCTCCAGCAGGTCTATGGCGGCGCGCCAAAGGCCGGCATCGGCATCGGCTCGGTCAAGACCAACATCGGCCACCTCGATACGGCCGCCGGCAGCGCCAGCCTGATCAAGGTCGTCGAGGCGATGCGGCATCGCACGCTGCCCGCCAGCCTCAATTTCTCCAAGCCCAACAGCCGGTTCGACTTCGACGCCAGCCCGTTCCGCGTGATCGCCGAGGGCGCCGCTTGGGAGCGGAGCGGTCCGCTGCGCGCTGCGGTCAACTCGCTCGGCGTCGGCGGCACCAACGCGCACGTGATCCTCGAGGAAGCGCCGCGCCGCGAGGCGTCGGCCGATGACGGCGCCTGGAAGCTGTTTCCGTTCAGCGCGCGAACGAAGGCCAACCTCGACGACGCTCGCGAGCGTTGGGCCGACTGGCTGGGCGGCGACGTTCCTGGCTTGTCCCACATCGCCTTCACCCTGCGCGAGGGCCGCCGGACTTTCGGCGAGCGCGTCGTCGTCGCCGCCCGGCACGCCAAGGAATTGCAGTCGGCAATGGCCGCGCGCAACTCGGCCTATCGCCAACAGGGCAGCGCAGGCGATCGCGCGCCGCGGGTCGTCTTTCTCTACCCTGGCGGCGGCGCGCAATATCCTGGGGCCGGCGCGGGAATGCTGGCGTCCTACCCGGTCTTCGCCGACGCCGTGCGCGCGTGTTTCGCCGGGCTGCCGCCGATCGCGCCCGCAGACCTCTACGAGATCATGTTCCGCCGCGAGCGCGACGACGCCGAGGCGAAGGCGAAGCTCGAACGCTCCGGCTACGCTATCCCGGCGCTGTTCATTCTCGAGTACGCCTACACCAAGCTCTGGCAGTCCTGGGGGGTGAAGCCGGCGGCGATCCTGGCCCACTCGGTCGGCGAGTACGCTGGCGCGGTCGCGGCCGGCGCCATGCAACTCGCCGACGCGCTCAAGATCGTCGCCTTGCGCGGCAAGGTCATGGACGAGGCTCCTGCGGGCGCGATGACGTCGGTGCCGCTGTCCGTCGATCGCGTGCAGCCCTATCTCGGCGACACCCTGGACATCGCGGCGATCAACACCGCCGAAACAACGGTGCTTTCGGGCCAGATCGCCGACATCCAGCGGGTCGAGGAAGCCTTGGCGAAGGCGGGCGTCGAAGCGCGGCGCATCCACATCGAGGTCGCAGCCCACTCTCGGCAACTGGACGGCCAGCTTGAGCCGTTCCGGGCCGGGTTCGCCGGCGTGACGTTCGATAAGCCGACCGTGCCGATGGCGTCGTCCATGCGCGGCGGTTGGGCGACAAACGAGGATCTTTGCTCGGCCGACTACTGGGTGCAGCACCTGCGCAGCACCGTGCGCTTCGCCGACGCCGCGCGGACGGTCCTGGCCGGCGAACCGAGCATCGTCATCGAGGTCGGCCCCGGGCAGTCGCTCGGGCCGTTGCTGGAAGCCTGCAACGCGCCGGTGCCGCCACGCGCCGTGCTCTACTCCTCGCCGCGCCCGCGTGACACGAACGACGAAGCCGGTGTCGCGCTCGCCGCGTTCGGCGGGGTCTGGGCTCACGGGGCCGACGTCGACTGGTCGCTCGCCGCGCCGACGGACGGCGCGCGCGTCTCCCTGCCCACCTACGCCTTCGCCAAGGAACGGCATTGGGTCGAACCGGGGCGCGGCGCGGCCCTCGCCGAGGCCGAGGAGGCCCCTGAACTCGTCCGCAAGCCGGACCTTGCCGAGTGGTTCGAGGATCTCGGCTGGAACGAGCAATCGCGCAACGGCGTGGCGGCGAAGCTGGACGGCGACTGGTTGGTCTTCGCCGGCGCCGACGAACTGTCCGAGGCGGTGTTGGCGCGGCTCGGCGCCGACGGCGCCCGTGCGGTCGCAGTTCGTATGGGCGCCGGCTTCAGCCGAGGCGGCGAAGGCTTCACGGTTCGCCCGGACGCCCAAGAAGACTTCGATGCGCTGGGCGAAGCCTTGCAAGCGCCGCCGGCGCGCATCCTCTACCTTTGGGGCGTCGATCCGAACTCGGCGGCCGACGCGTTCTCCGGCGCGTATCTGCTGGCGCGCCTGCTGCAACAAGCCGATTGCGGACAGCCGACACATCTGACCTTCGTCGTGCAGGGCGCTGCGAGCGTCGCCGGCGAGCCGGTCGCCAATCCCCAGGCCAACGCGCTGCTCGGGCCGGCCCGGGTCGCCCCGCGCGAGGTCCCGGGCCTGACCTCGGTGCTTGTCGATTTCGGAGAGGGCTCCGACCTGGACGCGCTCCTGGCCGAAGCTGCGGCGCCTGGCGACGCCGACCACGTGGCCCTGCGCAAAGGCCGCTTCGTGCGGTCGCGAAAGGCCGCCTCCGTCGTCAAGCCGCGGGACCTGCCGCAGCGCCTGCGCAAGAACGGCGTCTATCTGATCACCGGCGGCGTCGGGGGCATTGGTCGGGAACTGGCCCGCTGGCTGGCGGATGCCGCGCAGGCCCGGCTGGTGCTGCTGTCGCGCCACGCTGCCGAAGACGCCTCGCTTCGCGCCGAGATCGAGGCGCGGGGCGGGGAGGTCATGTTCGTTCAGGCCGACCTCGCCGATCCTGACGCGACCGCGTCGGCCTTGCGGACGGTCGCCGAACGTTTCGGCGCGCTGAACGGGGTCGTCCATGCGGCCGGCGTTTTGGACGACGCACCGCTCGCCCTGCAGCCGCTCGAAGCGGCGCTCGCGGTCATGGCGCCGAAGCTCACGGGCGCGCGCACGCTGGGCCAGCTCTATCCTGACGGCAGTCTCGATTTCTTCGCGGTTGTTTCGTCGACCTCGGTCCTGCTCGGCGGCGTGGGGCAGACGTCCTACGCCGGGGCCAACGCCGCCCTGGAAGCTTTCGCCGCCACTCGCAAGGACGGCTTCTCCATCGCCTGGGGAGCCTGGCGCGACATCGGCATGGCTGCGCGCGCCTATGGCGCCGGCGCGGTCGCCGCCAACTCCGATCCGTTGCTCGGCAGTCGCCAGGATGCGACCGGCGGCTCGATCGTGTTCGAGAGCGTGATCGATCCGGATACCGATTGGCGCGTGGCCGAACATCTCGTGGACGGCGTGCCGGTGCTGCCAGGGGCCGCCTCGATGGAACTGGCGCAGGTCGCGGCGCTCGCGGTCATGGGGCCGCGACCGTTCGTCCTCGACGCACTGCAATTCACCGCCGCCATGACTTTCGAGCGCATGCCGCGCCGGGTTGCGGTGCGGCTCGAGCCCGCGTCGGACGGCTTTGAACTGACGATCGAGAGCCGGGCCGTCATGAGCGCCGAGCCGGTCGAGCACATGCGGGCCCGCGTCGTGGCGCTGGAGGCGCCGACGCCCCGGCCAAAGCCGATGAGCGTTTCCGACTGGCCGGTTTCGGCGGCCAGCGGCCAACCGGTGCAGAGCCGGCTGATCGGCTTCGGGCCCCGTTGGTACTGTGTGGGCGAGATCCGCGCGGCGCAGAACCAGGTCTCGGGCCAATTCGCCTTGGCCGAGGCTTTCCACGGCGACCTCGTTGAGCACCCGCTGCATCCGGCCTTGCTCGACATGGCGGCGACGATCGGCATGGCCCTCGTGCCTCTGACCGGCAGCGTCTATGCGCCGATGTCGGCCGGCAGGATGCAGGTCTTTGCGCCGCTGGCCGATCGCATCGTCGCGCATGCGGAGTTGATCGCCAGCGAAGCGGGGCGGTTCGCGTCGTTCAACGTCGCTATCTGCGACATGGCGGGCGACGTCCTGGTGCAGATCGACGACTTCGCGCTGCGCGCCATCGCCGCCGGCGGGCTCGCCGTGGCGCAACCGCGGCAGAGCCTCAGCAGCCAGTTGCTGTCGACAGGCATCCGGCGCCTGGAAGCGCCAGAACTGTTCGCGCGGGTCTTCGACCACGACGCGCGCCAGATGGTGGTCTCGCCGGTTTCGATCGATCTCCTGCGGTTGGCCATGGTCGAGGCGCCCGCGGCCGACAAGCAGGTCAGCCAGAACCGGCCCGAGCAGCAGATCGCCGATCCGGTGACCGCGCGGCTGGCGGCCATCTGGAGCGACATTCTCGGCGTTTCCGGCATCGCGCCCGACGACGACTTCTTCGCGCTGGGCGGACACTCGCTGAACGCGGTCCGCATGATCGCGCGGGTGCGCAAGGAATTCGGGGTGTCGTTGCCGCTCGGCAAGCTGTTCGAGGCGCCGCGCCTCGAAGCCTTCGCGGTGCTGCTGGGCGCCGGCGCGTCTCCGTCGGAGCAAGCCACGGACGCGCCGTCGACGACTTCCGAGCGGAAGCGGAGCTCGGAGCCGCGGCGTATCGCGATGACGGAGGGGCAGCGGGAAATCGCCGGCAGCATCCTCGTCGATCGCTCGGCGCTCATCGCCTACAACCTGTCCTTCTCCATGCACGTGGCGGGCGCTCTCGACCTGCCGGCCCTGCGCACCGCGTTCGAGGCGCTCGTTGATCGGCACGAGGTGCTGCGCGCCGCCTTCGATCTGGAAGGCGCGACGCTGAACATCCTGCCCCAGGGCGGCTTCGACCTGGATGAGCAGGACCTCTCTGAGCTGGACGACGGGCGAGCTCAGGCGCAGCGCGACGCCCTTATGCGTGAGGCGGCTGGCGCGCCGTTCGACCTGACGGGAGGCCCGCTGCTGCGCGGCCTGTTGCTGCGCGTGCCTCATGGCCGATCCGAGTTGGTGCTGATCGTGCACCACATCGTCTGCGACGGCTGGTCGGCCGGCGTGCTCATGCGCGACCTCGCGTCGCTGTACACGGCCGCGCTGAAGGGCGAGGTGGCCGCCTTGCCGCCAGCCGAGGGCGTCAGCGACCTGGTCGAGGCAGAGGCGCAGTGGCGCGGTTCGGCCGAGGCTGAAGCGCATCGCCAGTTCTGGCTCGAAAAGTATGCCGGCCCGCTGCCGGTCATGGATCTGACCTTCGACAAGCCGCATCCGGCGATGCCGACGACCGCGGCGGCCCGTGTCGTCACCCGGATCGACGGCGAGTTGGAAGCGGCGCTGCGCGACGTGGCCCAGAGGGCCGATACGCCGCTGCGCAATCTTATTTTCGCGAGCTTCCGCTACTACCTGTCGCTGATGGCCGGCACGACCGACGTCACTGTGGGGATCCCGGTGGCGGGGCAGATCGCGCACGGCCTGGAGGACGTCGTCGCCCACGGCGTCAGCTTCCTCCCGGTGCGCGCCACCATCGAACGCAACGGCACGCTGCGCGACCTGCTGAGCCAGGCGCGTCGAGACATGCTCGAGGCGGTGGAGCATCAGAACTACACCCATGGGGCGTTGGTCCGCGACCTGCAGGCGCCGCGCACCTCCGCACGCCATCTGCTTGCGCCGGTCGTCGTCAACATCGACGGCCTGGCCGATCTCGAAAGCATCGCATTGGGCGGCGCGCCCGCGCGTATCGAGGTCAATTCGACCGGGCACGAGTTCTTCGATCTGTTCTTCAACCAGTTCGATGCGCCGGGCCGGGTGGAGCTGACCTGGAATTACAAGACCGACCTCTTCTACGATGCGACCATCGAGCTGCACGCGGCCAACGTGCTGAGCCTCCTTCGGGCCATCGCCGCGACGCCTGACGCGATCGACCAGCCGCTCGCCGCGCTGCTCGCCTCCGGCCGTGAGATCGGCCCGGCCAGCGGTTCCCATCTCGATCCGGGCGCGGCTGGACCGCAGACCGTCACCGAAGTCTTCCGAGACGTCGCAAAGAGGCACGCCGGCAAGGTCGCCGTGCGGTTCGGCGACCAGGTGATGACCTATGCCGAACTGGACCAGCGATCGGATGCGCTGGCCGCGATGCTGATCGCAGCCGGCGTTCGTCCCGGCGACCTGGTCGGGATCTCGTCCCAGCGCTCGCTGTCGCTGGTCGTCGCGGTGTTCGGCGTCTTGAAGGCGGGGGCGGGCTACGCGCCCTTCGACGTCAGTTTGCCGGCTGACCGGCTGCGCTTCATGGCGCGGGATACGGGCATCTCCATCCTGCTCGGCGATTGCCCCGCCGCAGCGCAGGAAGGCGTGCGCATCATCTCGTGGGCGGAGTTCCCGCAGACCCCGGCCGTTCCCCCGACCGTGGCGATCGACGGCGCTTCCATCGCCTATGTGATGTTCACCTCCGGCACGACGGGGGTTCCGAAGGGAGTCGTGCTGCCGCATCGCTCCATCATCCGGATGCTGCGTGACACCGACTGGCTGCAGATGTCGGACGCGACCGTCACGCTGCATTCGTCAGCCTTCGCGTTCGACACCTCGATCATCGACCTGTTCGCGTCGCTGCTGCATGGCGGGACCCTGGTGGTGCCGCCGGACGGCGCTCTTTCGATCTCGCAGCTCGCCGACGCGATCCAGAGCCACGGGGTCAACACGCTCTGGCTGACCTCCGGTCTGTTCCACGCCATCGCCGACCTGCGGCCGCAGACCTTCGCCAGCGTGGCGCAGGTCATCGTCGGCGGCGACGTGGTTTCCCCCGCCCACGTGGGACGGGTCATGGCGGCCTGTCCGAACATCGCCGTCATCAACGGCTATGGACCGACAGAGAGCTGCGTGACTAATGCGCATAAGGTCACGCCGGCAGATCTGTCGCGCGGCTTGCCGTTGCCGATCGGGCCGGCCATTCCGGGCACGCAGTCCTATATCCTCGATGAAAACCTGAATCCGGTTCCGGACGGGATCATCGGCGAGCTCTGCATCGCCGGCCGCGGTCTGGCGCTGGGCTACTGGAATCGCCCGGAGCTGACGGCGGAGAAGTTCGTCACCGCGCCGTGGGACCCGACGCTCAAGCTCTACCGCTCGGGCGACCTCGTGCTGAATCCTGGAGACGGGGTGCTGCGCTTCTTTGGTCGAGCCGACACCCAGGTGAAGATCCGCGGCTTCCGCGTCGAACTGACTGAGATCGAACAGGCGTTGGACGCCCATCCGGCCATTCGGCAGTCCGTGGTGGCGGCCGTCGTGCCGCAAGGCCAGTCGGACAAGGTGCTGGCCGCCTATTTCGTGGCGCAGGGAAAGGCGCCGGAGGCCGCCGAACTGCGGGGCTTCCTAGTGTCCCGTCTGCCCGACTTCGCCATGCCGACTTTCTTCGTGGCGATGGACGAGATCCCGCTCAACGCCAACGGCAAGCCGGATCGCCGCGCGTTGCCGGCTCCGCGCAGCGCCAGATCGGACGACGAGGCGGATGCGGCGCTGCAAGGCGATGCCGAGACGCAGCTGGCGAAGATCTGGTCCGCCGTCCTCGGCGTGAAGGTGACGTCAGCCGACGCCAACTTCTTCCAGATGGGCGGCCATTCGCTCCTGGCGGTGCGCTTGTTCGATCGCATCCGGAGCGACTTCGGGCACGATCTGCCGATCTCCACGTTGTTCAGCCATCAGACGCTGCGCGAGCTTGCAGAGTTGCTCGAAATGACGACCCCGGCGACTACCGAAGCCAATCCAAACGCCGACTGGGACACGAGCGCGGTCATTCACCCCGGCCCCGATCGCGACGAGCGCCCCTTGTTCATCGCCGGCGGCGTCGGCGGCAACGTCAACAATCTCATGGAGCTGGGCGCCCAGCTGGGGCTTCACCGTGCGGTGGTGGGCTTCCAGACGCGCGGCGTGCTGGGCCACACGCCGTATGAGACCATCGAGGAAATGGCCGCCGCGAACATCCGGTACATGCGCCGTCACCAGCCGAAGGGCCCGTACCTGCTGGCCGGCTACTCGGGCGGGTCGTTCACGGCCTTCGAAATGGCACGGCAGCTCGAGATGGCGGGCGAGACGGTCGATCGGCTGTTCGTGCTCGACACCTACGCTCCGGGCTTCGCCAAGGAGTTCAGGCCGCCGGTCAAGCTGGGCGTGGGGGAGTGGTTGCTCGACGAGTTCCAACTGCTGCGCATCGAGGGGCTGCCCCTGTTCTTCGAGCGGCGCGCCAAGGCGGTGCGCACCAGGATCATGCGTGGCCGCAGGATCCGCTTCGTCGAGAACTCGAGCCTGTCGCACTCTCGCTACCAGGTGATGCAGGACATCTGGATGGCGGCCGCTCGGAAGTACGAAGGCGGCAAGATCAGCGCGCCGGTCACGTTGTTCCGCACCCGGCCGCGGCGGCTGCTGGCCCGCCGGGCGCTCGAGCTGGATCCGACGCTCGGCTGGGGAACGGTGTCCAATCCGTCGACCGTCGAGACCCCGTGGGTCGACGGCGATCACATGGGAATGCTGAAGGACCAGAATGTTCGGTTGCTGGCCAAGATGATCGAAAGTCGGATCGCGCCTCAGGACGACGGCGCCACGACCCGCGAAATGAACGACTCCATCGCATCGGCCAGCCCCAATCTGGCGAGGTCGGCGTGATGGCCGTCCGGGATCTCCAGGTACTCCTTCGGGCCCGGAGCCTCCTGGAATAGCTGGCGCGCGCGGGCGACAGGCAAGGATTCGTCCAGCGCGCCGTGCACGAAGAGCTTGGGCGCACTGATGGCGCGTACGTGGTCGATATTGTCGTATCGCTCGGCCCACATCACCGAACAGAACGGAAAGCCCTTGTAGGCGTCCTGATAGTAGAGGCACGCGCGATAGGGCGAGGCTTCGAACACCACGGCGTCGAACGGACGGGCCGTCGCAAGCCGACTGCCGACGCCCGCGCCCAGGCTGAAGCCGTGAAGAACACGCTTGTCCGCCGGCGCGCCCATCAGCTCGTCAAGCTGGTCGTAGAAGGCGAGGGCGTCGCGGGCAAAGTTCATCTCGCTGGACTTGCCGCCGGTGCCGCGCGAGCCGCGGTACTCCATCATGGCGATTCCGAAGCCGCGATCGCGCAAGGTGCGGAGCCGCTCGAACGACGAGTCCACGTCGGCTCCGTTGCCATAGAAGCTCATGATCACGGGCTTGCCCGGCGCGGGCATGGAGAGCCGCGCGCCGATCATCTGCCCGTCACTGGAGCGAAACTGGATCGACTTCACGCCATTGCGAGCATTGGGCGGAAGCGACCTCGCGTCCCGGCCAAAGTCGTAGATTCCATAATTTTGGAACGCCCAAACACTGGTGAGAGCAAGTGCGGCCAAGACGAGCAGGGCGGTCGCCGTAATATTGAATATCGACATCTCGTTGCTCGAAGCGGCGCGTGAGCCCAATCTTGCAGGAGCTTTGAACGCCTGCAATGGCGGTTCGGATGCGTCACCTGCGGGCCGTGTTCAATCCCATTCAGGGTTCTTCTTCTTTCTCGGCGCCAACAGCCCCGGGTACGGGCCTTTGCCGATACGGTACTCACACCAAACGTCGTCCTTGGGGCACTCGAACACCCCATCGAACTGCTTCTTCAGCTTGGGGCTGACGACCGCATAGATCGGGCCGTCTTTCGCCCCTGCCGCCAGCTTGCGGTTGCAGTCCTCCTGTTCGGCCTTGGTCAGCGCCAGGAAGTCCGCCGACTGGCAACCAACGCCCGCGCGGAGGGACCGGCGGACGCCTTCCGCCGGTTGGGCGCCGTCCGGCTGCACACGCCAGGCGCCACTGTCGGCGGTGGCGCGCGGCGGCGCAGCGGCGTTTGAGGACCGATGCTCGGCGAGGCGAACCTTCGCGGGCCCTGACGAGGGCCTATCCGGGGACGGCCTCGGCGGCGATGGCGTCCTCGGCGGCGGCGTCAGTATGACGTCGACGACGATGTCGTTCTCTGGAAGGGGCTCCCGCGGCGCCAGCAGCAGACCGGCGACGACCAGCCCATGAAGGGCGATCGCCAGCAGGATCGCCGTGGCGGGGCGCAGGCCGGACGTCTTGGACACGCTAGAACCTTGCAAGCGGGTCCGGCGGACCCTCAGCCGCCAATCGAAGATCGCGCTGCGGCGGCACTAAGGCCTGTCCGTGTCGTTCCTGAGCGAGAATGTAACGCGCTCGCCACAAAGCTGGGCTGTGGGCCGTCCTGGCGCGCCGGCGGGTGCGGGGCCATGGCCACCAGCCGTCCTACTCCTCGGCCCAATTTCGGGCGGAGGAGGCGAGATGCGCAGACGACTTCTGGCGACCACGATCCTGATCGGGGCACTGACGACCGCAGGACACGCGGCAGGCGCCGGGCCTACGGTGACGGCCCCGCGAGCCGCCTACGGCTTCGACATCGGCGACAACTACAAGCTCGCCAACTACACCCAGATGGAGGCGTACTGGCGAAAGCTCGCCGGTGAGAGCGACCGGATGAAGCTGGTCAGCATCGGCAAAACCGCCGAGGGGCGCGAGCAGCTGATGGCGATCGTCTCCTCTCCCGAGAACCTCAAGTCCCTCGACCGCTATCGCGAGATCGCCCGGCGGCTGGCCCAGGCCGACGACCTGACGCCGGAGCAGGCCAGGGCGCTGGCTCGCGAGGGCAAGGCCGTGGTCTGGATCGACGGCGGCCTGCACGCCACCGAGACGGTCGGGACGCAGGAACTGACCCAGATCCTCTACGAGGTGCTGAAGGGCGACGATCCGGAAACACGCAGGATCCTCGACGAGGTGATCATCCTCTTCGCGCATGCCAACCCCGACGGCATGGAGCTGGTGTCGGACTGGTACATGGCCAATCCGGTTTCCGAAAAGCGCGAGTTCGAGACCATTCCGCGGCTGTACCACAAGTATGTTGGGCACGATAACAACCGCGACTTCTTCATGTCGAACATGCCCGAGACGGAGAACATCAACCGAATTCTCTACCGGGAGTGGTTTCCTCAAATAGTCTATAATCACCACCAGTCCGGACCGCCGGGCACGGTGGTGTTCATGCCGACCCACCGCGACCCCTATAATTACAACCTCGACCCGCTGGTTCTGACCGGCCTGGACGGGGTTGGGGCCAGCATGCACGCGCGGCTGATCGCCGAGGGCAAGCCGGGCGGGGTGCGGCGGGACTATGCGCCCTACACCAACTGGGCGGGCACGACGCTACGGGCCAACGCCCTGTTCCACAACTCGATCGGGGTGATCACCGAGATTATCGGTTCGCCCAGCCCGGCGCGCCTCGAGCTGATCGCGCGCAACCAGCTGCCCACCAACGACAACTTGATGCCGGTCGCGCCGCAGACCTGGACCTTCAAGCAGTCGATCGACTACTCGATCTCGATGAACCGCGCGGTGCTCGACTATGCGGCGCGCAACCGCGAGACCCTGCTGCACTCGATCTATGCGATGGCGCAGAACGGCATCGACAAGGGATCGCGCGACAGCTGGACCGTGTCGCCCAGCCTGATCGCCAAGCTGGACGAGGAGGCCAAGAAGGTCCCCTACCGCCAGGACACCCCGCGTTGGGGCATGGGCTTCTCGTCGGCGGCGATCGAGCCCTCGCTGTACGAGCGGGTTCTGCGCAATCCCGCCAAGCGCGATCCGCGCGGCTACATCCTGACCGCCGACCAGGCCGACCTGCCGCGCGTGGTCGTGTTCATGAACGCGCTGGTGAAGAGCGGCCTGCGGGTCGAGCGGGCCACGGCCCCGTTCTCGGTCGCCGGCACGTCGTACCCGGCCGGGTCGTTCGTCGTGAAGACCGCCCAGCCGTACCGCGCCCAGGTGCTGGACATGTTCGAAGCTCAGGATCACCCGAACGACCTGGCCTATCCGGGTGGTCCGCCGATCCCGCCGCACAACGTCACCGGATATACGCTGGCCTACCAGATGGGCGTGAAGTTCGACCGTATCCTGGACGGCTTTGAGGCGCCGACGCAGCCGGTCACTGATGTGATGAAGCCCCCAGCCGCGGCCATCCAGGGAACCGGCAAGGCAGGCTATCTGGTCAGCCACGAGATCAACAACGCCTTCATCCTCCAGAACCGGCTGCTGAAGGCCGGCAAGGCGGTCTACTGGATTAAGCCGGCCGTCTCCGCGGACGGCGTCGACTTTGCGCCTGGGGCTCTGTGGATCCCGGAAGCCCCCGGCGTCCGGGCGTTGGTAGAGGCCACAGCCAAGGACGCCGGCGTGGCGGCGCTCGCCGTGGCGGCCAAGCCGGCGGGCGAGACGATCAAGATGAAGCCGATCCGCATCGGCTTGGTCGATCTCTATGGCGGCGTGATGCCGTCGGGCTGGAACCGCTGGCTGTTCGAGACCTACGAGTTCCCGTTCGAGGTGATCTACCCGCAGCGTCTCGACGCCGGGAACCTGAACAAGGACTTCGACGTGCTGGTGTTCGCCGACGACACCGTGCTCGAGCCGCCCGCCCCGGATCGACCGCGCCGCGCCCCGCCCAAGCCGCAGGACGTGCCCGCGAAGTACCGCGCCTGGCTTGGGGAGGTGAGCGAGGGCAAGACGGTCCCGCAACTCGACGCGTTCGTGCGCAAGGGCGGATCGATCGTCGCGGTCGGCAGCGCCACGCGGCTCGGCTACGACCTGAAGCTTCCGATCAGCGACGCCCTGGTGGAGACGGGCGCCGACGGGGCGGCCAAGCCGCTCGGCAGGGGGAAGTTCTACATTCCGGGGTCGATCATGGCCAATGTGGTCGACAACGAGGACCCGCTGGCCTTCGGCCTGCCCAAGGATCTGAACGTCTACTACTACAACAGTCCCGCCTTCAAAGTTGCGCCCGGAGCGACCGATGCGAGGTCGGTGGCCTACTTCTCGGGCAAGCAGACCCTGCGCAGCGGCTGGGCTTGGGGACAGTCGCACCTGGACGGCGCCAGTTCGGTGGTGGACGCCTCGCTGGGGCGCGGCAAGGTGTTCCTGATGGGGCCGGAGGTCACTCAGCTTGGCCAGTCGCAGGGCACCTACAAGCTGCTGTTCAACGGCCTGTACTACGGACCGGCGTCGGCGCGCTAAGGGGCACCTCCTCCGGTAACGACGAGGGGAGGCGCTGACCGCGCCTCCCCATTTTCATGGCCGACGCCCAAAGAAAAGCGCCGCCGGCCTTCTGGCCGGCGGCGCCTCCGCGCAAATCCTGGGGTGTGGGGTCAGAACGATTTGCGCAGGTTCAGGCCGACGGTGCGGGGCAGGACCGAGTTGGTCAGCATTTCCGAACCGGCGCTGGAGGAGACGGTGTTCGCGCCGAAGATGTCGAAGGCGTTGCGGACGAAGAGGTAGGCCCCCCAGTCCTCGCCCTCGAGGCCCGCGCGCAGGTTCACGACGCCGAAGTCGCCCTGCTTCTCGTAGTAGACGTTGGTCGGGCGGAAGTGGGAGTAGGACTTGCCGGTGTAGCTGTAGTCCATCCGTACGACGCCATCGAAGGAGTCGCTGACCGGCCACATGTACTCGACGCCGGCCGAACCCATGAACTTGGCGACCTGAGGGATCTGGTCTCCGGCGTCGCCGAGCGAAGTCGAGTCGCGGATGTTCGGGTTGATCTGGTCCTCCAGCAGCTTCGGGTCGGTGAAGGTTAGGCCGCCGTTCAGCGACAGGCCGTCGATCGGACGGGCGTTGAACTCCAGCTCGATGCCGCGGATGCGGGCCTTGCCGGCGTTGAGGATGAAGCTGCAGCAGCCGCTGAGGGTCTGGGCGGAGGTCTGAATGTCCTCCCAGTCGATCTGGTAGATGGCGGCGTTCAGGATCAGGCGCCGGTCGAACCACGAGGTCTTCACCCCCAGCTCGTAGTTCCAGACGGCGTCGGGGCCGTAGGGGACGAGGGCAGGCTCCAGGTTCGGGGTGTTGTTGGCCCCGCCGGGACGGAAGCCCTGGGCGGCCGTGGCGTAGACCAGGATGTCGCTGTTGTACTGATAGTTGACGCTGAACTTCTTCAGCCAGCCGTCGGCGTCGGCGCCGTAGCTGCGGTAGGGCTCGACCAGCGATCCGGACACCCAGTTGGGCATGTCGGTCTGGCCGCTAGTGGTCTTCTCGTACTTGTAGCGGCGCAGGCCGAGGTTGAGGGTCAGGCCTTCCAGTAGCTCGTAGGAGATGTCGCCGAAGAACGCGGTCTGGGTCGTGTCGGTGTCGATCTCGCGGTGGAAGAAGATGGTCGGCGGCACGCCGATCACGCCGGTCTTGCCATCGACGACAGCCAGGGTGCTGTCGACGTGGTCTTCGCGGACCTCATAGAAGGCGCCGACCGTCCACTGCAGCTTGCCCTCGCCGTTGGACGACATGCGCAGCTCGTTGGTAGAAGTGTGGACCCAGGCGGGCTTGTACAGAGTCGTCGGGGTCAGGGAGAGCGAGAAGGTCCTGAACTGGGCCAGCTGGGCGGCGTTGCAGGTGGTGGTCGGGATGCCCAGCGACTGGGTGAACCAGTTGCGGCAGTTGGTGGCGCTCGTCGAGTTGCTGAGCATCGTATAGGTGTAGTCGCTGGCGTTCAGCTGATCCCACTCGTAGTAGGACGACGCCCAGGTCAACGTAGCGAAGCCGGCGTCGTAGCTGAGGTCGCTGGAGACCAGCGAGAGCTCGTCGCGGTTGATCGGGATGACGTAGCGGTCGGTTGCGTAGTCCTTGGCGCCTAGGGCCGGATACCAGCTGGAGCCGCCGCCGGGCGCGTCGGTCTTCTGGTACATGCCCATGCCGTACCAGGTGATGTTCTCGGTCGGCCGCGCCGTCAGCATCAGGCGGCCGCCGTAGGTCGTCTTCTCGTTGATGTTCTTGGCCTGGTAGCGGATGTTGTCGATGAACCCGCCGCGGGTCTCCTGGTAAAGGACCGCCCGCGCCCCGAGCTTGTCGTCGAGGATCGGGATGTTGACCATGCCCTTGACGTAGTAGCTGAGGTCGCCTTCGCGCATGGCGGCCGCCTGGCCTTCGACCGTGCCGGCGTAGTTGTTGGTGTCGGCCTTGTTGAAGATCACGCGAACCGTGCCGCCCATCGAGCCCGAGCCGTAGAGGGTGCCCTGAGGACCGCGCAGGACCTCGATGCGCTCGACGTCGAACAGGTTGCCGTCCTGCGACGAACCGCCAGAGTTCTGGGTGGTGTCGGACGGGCCGGTCAGCGGGGTTTCGTCGTAGTAAAGGCCGACCGTCGCCTCGCCGGACGCCTGGATGCCGCGCAGGGTGATGCGGCCGCCGCCGTCGGCGCCGCCGCCGATCTTCAGGCTGGGGACCTGCGACGTCACATCCTGGAGCGATGTCGCGCCAATCTTTTCCAGGGTGTTCTCGCCGAGCGCTGTGATGGCGATCGGGGTCGACTGGACGGTCGTCTCGCGCCGGGTGGCGGTGACGATCAGTTCCTCGACTTCGGAGGAGGCCTGGGCGTGGCCGATGGCCGGCATGGCCACGGCCGCTGCGGTGGCCATGACGTATAGCTTGAATGTGGTTCGCGGTTTTCTCGTGCGCATGGTCTATCCCCTCGTTCGGGCGCCGCGGCGGGAGGCGCAGCTGCCTGGACAGGGAGACGGCGGGGTTGTTCGACCCCGCACATGCGGTCGTGCGGTTTAGCTTGGCTGGGCTTCGCGGGCCTTGGCGACGACCCAGCGCGTGAAGGCCTTGACCGGGGACGTGGCGACCTTTTCGTCGGGCACGACCCAGTAGTAGGCGCTGGGACTGGTCATCTCGTGGTCGAACAGCGCCTGCAGCCGCGCGGTGGCGAGTTCCTCCTCGATCAGCACCCGCGGCAGCAGCGCCGCGCCGAGCCCGGCCGCCGCCGCCTGGGCGATCATCGCGAACTGTTCGTAGCGCGGCCCACGGTGGACGCCTGGGCATTCCACGCCGAGGGACTCGAACCAATTGGCCCAGGCTAGCGGGCGCGTCGTCTGGTGCAGCAGGGTGGCTCGCGACAGGTCCTCCGGCGTCCAGAGCGCCTGGCTCTCGCGATACTCCGGGCTGCACACCGCGATCATCACCTCGTCCATGAGGTGGTAGCTCTCGGCCGAGGGCCAGGTCGGATTGCCGTAGTGGATGGCCGCGTCGAAGGCCTCTGCGCCGAAACTGAACGGCTGCAGCCGGGTGGCGAAGTTGAGCGTGATGTCGGGATACTGCCGCACGAATTCCGGCAGGCGCGGGACCAGCCAGCGGGTCGCGAAGGTCGGCAGCACCGCGATGTTCAGGATGGCGGTTGAGTCGGCGAAGGCCATGATCCGGTGCGTGGCCTCGCGCAGTTCCCCAAGAATGCGCCGGACTTCCTGCAGGTAGACCGCGCCCGCGGCGGTAAGGATCACCCGTTGGCGGATGCGTTCGAACAGCGTCACGCCGATCCGATCCTCCAACAGCCGCACCGCGCGGCTGACCGCGCTCTGGGTCAGATTCAGCTCGGCCGCGGCGCGGGTGAAGCTCGCGTGGCGCGCGGCGCTTTCGAACGCCACCAGATCTCCCATTGAGGGAAGCAGGACTTGCCTAGTCATTCCGATTTCTCATGAAGTATTCGAATTAAATCGCTTTCAAAGGCCATGGTAATCAGGAAATCTTTTGATCGATAAGTGGCGTTCACAAATAGTCTGGGGTTTTGCGATGGGCGACGTGCAGTTGTGCAAACTGGTTCAGGGCGTGCTTGACGACGTGCGCGCCGGGGCGCTGTTCAACTTGCTCGACGTCCGAGTTGAACTCTTGTCGCCGACTGAAAAAGTCTCTCGCGCAGTCATGGCGCAAGCGCTCAACATGGTGTTGTTCAACGATCTGCTTGAGCGGGTGCCGGCCGCCAAGGCCTATGCGCAGGATTGCCTGCGCGAGGGGCGCAAGGTCTTCCACGATCATGGCGCAGTTCGCACGGTCGTGCTCGACGGCATGGGTGAACTCCCGTCGGGCCAGGGCGCGCTGCTGCGCGTCCTCGCGCCGCTCGGATACAAGCTGAACGGTGTCTATCCGCTCGAGCGCCTGAAGATGACAGGGCGCTCCTACGCCCAGATCGACTATCCGGCCGACATCGCCCAATTCTTCGTCAGCGAACTGCACGTGGATCGCTTTTCAGAGGCATTCGGCGCGGCGGCCGCGCGGGTGACCGCCAGCTCGCGCGATCCGCTGACGCCGGCGGCGTCTGCGGTGCTGGATCTGTTCGAGCGCGATGGGGAAGTCGCGTTCGAGGATGCGGCGGCGGCGCTGCCGGTGCTCGCCGCGTGCTTTGACCGTCAGCACGCCGCCCCCGCCATGGCCGACTACGAGGCGCTGCTCGCCGAGTCGGCGGAGATGGCCTGGATCGCGACTGAAGGGAACGCTTTCAACCACGCGACCGACCGGGTGCCTGACGTCGAGAGCCTAGCTGAAGCGCAAAAGGCGCTCGGCCGGCCGATGAAGGATGCGGTTGAGGTGTCGCTGTCCAAGCGCGTGCGCCAGACCGCCTTCCGCGCCGCCCAGGTCGTGCGGTCCTTCGCCGACGACCGCGGCGGTCTGGTCGAGCGGACCGTGCCGGGCTCGTTTTACGAGTTCATCACCCGGCTGCCGATGATCGACGAAGCCACCGGCGAGGAGACTCTGGACCTCGCATTTGACAGCTCCAATGCTCAGGGCATCTTCAAGATGACCGAGGCGGCGAAGGTCGATGCATGACGGCTGTCGCGTCTCAGCTGGCCGCTGATCTCGAAGCCATCGTCGGCCCGAAGGGGCTGATCACGGACCGCGCCGAGATGCGCGGCTACGAGATTGCGGCGCGCTATGGCGAAGGGCGTGCAGCGCTGGTCGTGCGTCCCGCCGACGTCGCCGAAGTGTCTGCGGTGGTGGCGCTGTGCGTGCGGCGCCGGGTGCAGGTCATACCGCAGGGGGGTAATACCGGCCTGGTCGGCGGCTCGACGCCGGACGGATCGGGCGACCAGGTCGTGCTGAGCCTCGACCGCTTGCGCCAGCCTTTGAAGGTCGATGCGGTCAATCGGACAGTCGAGGCTGGAGCAGGCGTGCGATTGTCGGCGGTCAACGAATTGCTGAGCCCGCTGGGGCTTTGGCTGCCGATCGATCTGGGCGCCGACCCGACCATCGGCGGCATGGCGGCGACCAACACCGGCGGCGCGCGGTTCATCCGCTACGGCGACATGCGTCGTCAGGTTCTGGCGTTGCAGGTCGTTCTCGCCGACGAGGCGGGCACCGTGATCGAATTGAAGCGCGGCGTGCGGAAGGACAATACGGGCCTGGACCTGCGCCAGTTGTTCGTCGGGGCCTGCGGCGGCCTCGGCGTCATCACCCGCGTCGAAATGGAAGTGCACCGGCAGCCGCGCCAGACGGCGGCGGCGCTTGTTCTGCTGTCCGATCCGGCCGCCGCCCTGCCGCTGCTGGCGCATTTCGAGCGTGAGGCCGGCGAACTGCTGAGCGCGTTCGAGGGGATGTCCGGTGACGCGTTGGCGCGCGCCCTGGTGCACGTGCCTGGGCTGCGCGATCCCTTCGCCGGAGGCGGGCCGCCGCCCTACGCCGTGCTGGTCGAGTTGAGCTGCGTGCGTCCGGTGCGCATCGGCGAGACGTCCATCGACAAGGTGCTGGAGGCCTGCGTCGCCGAGTGGTGGGAGCGTGACGACGTCGCCACCCTGGACGCCCTGATCGGGCCACCCGAGGATCTGTGGGCCGTGCGGCACGCGATCTCGGAGGGCTTGCGGGAGTCGGGGCGCCTGATCGGTTTCGACCTGGCCTTCCGGCGTTCGGACCTCTTCGCGTTTCGGGATGCGGCGATCGCCATGCTGGCGGTGGAGTTTCCCGAGTTCGTGGTCTGCGACTTCGGCCACATCGGCGACGGCGGCGTGCACTTCAATCTGGTCTGCCCGTCAGCCGTCGAGGTTGACGAGGCGCGATCGCGGGTCCTGCGCGAGCGGGTCTACGAGTTAGCCGTCGGGCGGTTCGGCGGCAGCTTCAGCGGCGAGCACGGCCTGGGGCGGATGAATTTGCCCTTCTACCAAGCCTACACCCCTGCGCGGATTCAGGCGCTGGCCGGCGCTGTGCAGCGCGCGTTCACGGCAACGCCGCTTGGGGTCGTGGACTATGTGGAACTGGTCGCGGGCGAGGTCCAATAGTTGCGCATGATGAGGCGGAACGGCCCATTGATTGAGCATCGCGTGATTTGAGTAGAGTTAAGTAAAAATAGATCGATGGTTTTGCTTCTAACTGCGTAAGCTAAATATAGTTGATGTTGTTGGGGGGCGTTGTCATGAATTCTGGGGATGCGAGTGTTGACGACGGTAAATCCCGTCGGGGGTTCTCCCGCTATCTCAAGACCTATTGGTTCGACGTCGTGCTCTGGAAGCGGATCGTCGGCGCGATGGTGGTCGGGGCGCTCGTCGGCCTCGCTCTTGGCGAGGCCGCGGTCGACCTCAAGTGGATCGGCGACATTTTCGTCCGCCTCGTGCGGATGCTGGTCATTCCGCTGGTGTTCACCACCATCGTCGTCGGCGTCATCTCGATCGCCGACGTGCGCCGGCTTGGCTCGATCGGCGCCAAGACGCTGTTCCTATACTTCGTCACCACCCTGCTGGGGGCCTGTCTCGGGCTGCTCATCGGGGGACTGATCCAACCGGGCGCCGGCGTGGAGTTCGCTTCGGTCGCGGCCGCGCCGGCGTTGGCTGAACCGGCGTCGCTGAGCGAGCAGTTCCTCGGGATCATTCCGATCAATCCGGTCGCGGCGCTGGCCAACGGCGACATGCTGGCGGTGATCTTCTTCGCCATCTTGTTCGGGGCGTCGCTGCTTATGGCGCGCGAGCACTGCGCGCCGTTGAGCGCCGTCTTCGAAGGCGCGGCGGCGGCGATGCAGCAGCTGACCCGGATCGTGATGGAGGTCGCGCCGTTCGGCGTGTTCGCGCTGATCGCCTGGGTCGCGGGGACCAGCGGGCCGTCAGTGTTCGTCAACATCGGACTGCTGGCGATCAGCGTGCTGATCGGCTGCACGCTGCAGGTGCTGTTGGTTCACGGCGGGCTCGTTCGCCTGGCTGCGCGGCTGCCGGCCCGGCCGTTCTACCGGGACATCGCCGACGCCGTGGTCGTGGCGTTCTCGACCTCGTCGAGCGCCGCCACCCTGCCGGTGGTCATGCGGGTCGCCGAGGAAAACCTCGGCGTCAGCAAGGCGGTGTCGTCGACGGCGCTGCCGATCGGGGCGACGATCAGCATGGACGGCACCGCGATGTATGTCGGCCTGCTGGCGATGTTTTCGGCCCAGGCGTTCGGCGTCGAGCTGACCTGGAGCCAGTACGTGATGATCGTGCTGTCGACCGCCATCGTGGCGATCGGCTCGGCGCCGATCCCGTCCGCCGCGCTCTTCCTGCTGGCCGGCGTGCTGCAGGTCGTCGGCCTGAGCGCCGAGCAGACCGCCCTGGTGGTGGGCTTCATCCTCCCGTTCGACCGGCCGCTCGACATGATGCGGACAGTGCCGAACTGCACCTCGGACCTCTCGGTGGCGGTGACGGTGGCGCGCTGGGAGGGCGAGCTGGACGAGGCGGTCTATCGGACGCCGCCGACCAGCTGAGCGTGGTCGGAGACATGCTCAGGTTGTGCGGCGTCTCTGTGAATAAATAAGTTGCGAGTATTATTCGGGCTACTTGAGTAATTGCCGAGCAAGCAGGCGAAAGAGCAAGAGGTCGGTCCGTATTGTTGGTGGGTGTGACGGTTCCAACGGTGAAATAACAAAGTTGAAGTCACCGAGTTGGGCCATCGAGTGTTGGGGGCCAAATATGAGCGGCGGAAGGTCTGAAGTGTCGTCCAGGGCGCGGAAAAAGCGTTCGGAGGCGACGGAGTTCATCAAGCCCCTGCGGGCGTTCTTTGGGGCCCGGGCCCATCGCGACGATGTCGACGACCTGGTGCAGGAGGTCCTCATCCGCATGCACAACCGCCCGCCCGAGGAAATCCAGAACCTCGACAGCTACATCTTTCAGGTCGCGATGAATGTTCTGCGCGACGCGTACCGGCGAGATCGCGTGAGGTTGAAGACCTACCACTGCGAGCTTCTCGAAAATTCCCACCCGCTCGACGAATTTTCTCCCGAACGCATAGTGCGGGCTCGCGAGGAACTGCGTCATACGATTGCGGCGATGAGCGAATTGCCGGAGAAGACCCGCGATGTGCTGGTCCTGCTCCGGTGGGAAGGTCTGACCTACCCGCAAGTGGCCGAGCGGCTGTCCATTTCGGTGAGCGCCGTCGAGAAGCACGTGACAAGATCGATGCGTCATCTGCTGACGCGTTTGCTGGATGAAGATGAGCCGCAAGACGACGAAGGCAGGGCCGGACGAGAAGTCGCTCGCAGCGGCAAGCGCCTTGCTGGCGCGCATGTTGTCGCCCTCCGCGACGTTAGACGACGCGTCTGCTGTTGATGCGTGGCTGGCCGAGGATCCGGGCAACGTCGTCGCCTGGCGCGCGGCCTGCGCGGTCTGGGAAGAGTTGGGGGCCGCCGGCGATGATCCGGCCGTGGCGGCCCTTCGCGCGGAGACCGCACGCCGGACCGGCGGCGCCGCCAAGGGCGACTGACGCGGCCTGGGCGCTCGGCGTGCTGGCGCTGGCGCTGGCTTCGACGGCCAAAGCCGAGCCGGGAGCGGATCTCTACCGGCGCCACTGCGCCGCCTGTCATTCCCTCGAGCCGGGCGAGAACAAGCTCGGTCCTTCGCTGGCCGGGGTGGTCGGGGGCAGGGCGGGTCAGGCGCCTGGCTTCAACTACTCGGCGGCGATGCGCGCGGCCGGCGGCGTCTGGGACGCGGGGAGGCTGGACGTCTTCCTTGAAAATTCCCGAACCGCGCTGCCTGGCAACAAGATGATCTTTGCAGCCAAGACCAGCCCCGCCGATAGGGCCGCGATCATCGGCTTTCTGCGCGCTCAGCCTTAGCGGGGGCGAAGGATCGCCGGCATGTCCCGCTCGGCGCGTGGGCCGGGCAGCGCCCGCAGATAGGCGAAGACGTCGGCAAGTTCACGATCAGTCATCAGCAGGCGGCTGTAGGCCGGCATGATGTTCGACGGCGTGCGCATCTGGGCGACATAGGCTTCGTAAGGCAGTTGAGTGTCGGCGAGCACGGGACCAGGGCCGCCGCCTTGGCCGACTGTGCCGTGGCAGTTCTGGCAGCCGTTCTTCAGATAGGCCTGGCGTCCAGCCGCGCGGTCGCCGTGCGGAGTCTCCTGGGCGGCGAGCGGCTGGGCGCTGACGAGGACGGCGAGCAGCAGCGGCAGCACAAGGCGCATGATCGGAACCCTCATCGCGGTTCGACGACGGCGTCGATCAAGGCCGGCTCGCCGCGTTTGACGACGGCCAGCGCGCGCTTGATCGCGCCGCGCAGGTCCTTCGGATCGGTGATCGGCCCCTCGGCGTAGACGCCCATCGATCTGGCCATTTGCGCGAAGTCGATGTGCGGCGAGTCCAGCGCCGTGCCGATGCCGACCCGATCCATGCCCCGACTGCGGCGGGCCGCCATGTTCTGCACGTACATGACCTCCTGGTGATAGGCTCTATTATTATACATCATGTACAGAATTGGGATGTGGTGGTGCGCCGCCGTCCACAGCACGCCGGGCCCGAACATCAGGTCGCCATCGCCCTGGAAGGCGACGCTCAGCCGGCCCTTGTCGCGGTTTGCCAGCGCCGCGCCCAACGCCGCCGGCGCGAAGTAACCGAGGCCCCAGCCGCCCGAACCGCCGTTGAAGCGATAGTGCCGGCCGGCCGGCCACATCCGCCGCCAGGCCGGCATCAGCCCTTCGCCGACAAGTGACCAGTCCTCGTCGCGAATCTGGTCCCAGAGCTCGGCGGTCAGGCGGGCGGTCGTGATCGGCGTCGAATCCCAGCCGATGGTCGCCTCGCGCCGCATGCGTTCGAGGTTCGCGGCCTGGGCCTTGCCATAGCGCTGGGCGCGGGCCTCGCGCGCGTCGGCCGAGGCCGGATCCAGATGTTTCCTGACCGCCTCGATGAGCGGCCGCAGCGAGGTCTGGGCGTCGCCGGTGACCGAGATGTCGACGTCCTGGTAGCGGCCGAAGTCCTGGAAGTTCGACTTCAGGAACAGGTCCTTGGCGCCGATGTGAATGGTCTTGGCGCCCTCCCTGGTCAGCGGGCGAGAGCGGCGGACGATGCGGTCGGTCGAGGCGTTGAGCGCCTGCCAGAAGTCGTTGACCTCAAGCCCCACCACCACGTCGGCCTGGCCGATGGTCGCCGCCCCGCGGAAGCTCTGGTTGAGGCGGTGGTGGGCGGGGAAGTTGGTGCGGCCGTTGCGGTCGATGACCGCGCATTGAAGGGTCTCGGCCAGTTCGACGAGCAGGTCCATGCCCTCCTGGCCCCGCGCCATGCGGTCGGCGATCAGCACCGGGGACTGCGCCTGGGCGAGCAGGCGGGCGGTCTCCTCGATCGCCGCATCGTTGGCCTGGGGCAGGGCGAGATTGGGCGGGCGCGGGATCCGCAGCGCCTGGCGATCCTCGATCGGATGCTCCTGCAGTTCGGTGTCGACCGACAGCACCACCGGCCCCATCGGCGGGGTCATGGCGATCTGATAGGCGCGGACCAGCGACTCGCCGAAGCCCTGAAGGGTGTGGGGCTGGTCGTCCCACTTGATGTAGTCGCGGACCATGCCGACCGGGTCCTGCGCCGAATGCACCCACTCGGAGCGCTGCCGCTTGTCGGACTCCATGGTGTTGCCGCCCAGGACGATCACCGGCGCCCGGTCGCAATAGGCGTTGTAGATCGCCATGCTGGCGTGCTGCAGACCGACCGTGCCGTGGACCATCATCGCCAGCGGCTTGCCGGAGATCTTGGCGTAGCCATGCCCCATGGCCACGGCGATCTCTTCGTGGGTGCAGGTCAGCAGTTCGGGGCGGACATTGCCGCCATGGTTCACCAGCGCCTCGTGCAGACCCCGAAAACTCGAGGCCGGATTGGTCAGCACATAAGGGATGTCGAGGGAGCGGATGACGTCGACCATGTAGTCGGCGCCGCCCGAGGCCTGGATCACCGGATCGTCGGGCGGGCCGCTTTCGAGCGCCTCGTCGGGACGGGGCAGGGCGCGTGCGGCTTCGGACGTCGGCTGAGCGCCAGCCATAGAAGGCGCGGCCAAGCCCGCCGCGCCGGCGAGCGCACCGCCGCGCAGAAAGGCCCGCCTGTGAACGTCCGGAGCATCCGACACTGCAACTCCCCCTTAGCGGCGTCTGTCGGCATACGGTTCCTCAGGAGCGAAAGCGCGAAAAGCGATTTTTCCTCATTAGTTCATGCGGTTACGGAATGGAGCTGATGAGCGCTGTGCATGGTGTCCGAACGGCTCGGGAATTTTGCGCCGCTTGAGTGCGGGGTCGCCCCGCGGCGCCGTCCAACACCCCGAAGACCAAACGAGATCGAGGCGTCCGCCAAGGTCGGCGGCGTCATCCAGGGGGTACGTCAATGCGCGCGAAACTGTTAGCCGCCACCGCGGCGGGGTTGGTTCTGGGGCTGCAAGCGCCGGGGGTTTGGGCGCAGAACGCCGGGCCGATCAGCCCGCCGAAGGCTGTGTTCGGCTTCGATGTCGGCGACGACTACTCGCTCGCCAACTACACCCAGCTGCAGACCTACTGGACGAAGCTGGCGGCCGAGTCCGACCGCATGAAGCTGGTCAGCATCGGCAAAACCGCCGAGGGCCGCGACCAGCTGATGGCCATCGTCTCGACGCCCGAGAACCTCAAGAACCTGGACCGCTACCAGGAAATCTCGCGCAAGCTGGCCAAGGCCGAGGGCTTGACCGACGCCGAAGCCAAGGCGCTGGCCAAGGAGGGCAAGGCGATCGTCTGGATCGACGGCGGCCTGCACGCCACCGAGACCGTGGGGGCCCAGCAGGTCACCCAGATGCTCTACGAGATGGTCAGCGGCAACGATCCCGAGACGCTCGGCTTCCTCAAGGATGCGATCATCCTGTTCGCCCACGCCAACCCGGACGGCATGGAGCTCGTCTCCAACTGGTACATGCGCAACAAGGACCCGCAGAAGCGGGAGATGGAGGCGGTGCCGCGCCTCTATCAAAAGTATGTCGGGCACGACAACAACCGCGACTTCTACATGTCGAACCAGGCGGAAAACATCAACATCAACAAGGTGTTGTACCGCGAGTGGTTTCCGCAGATCGTCTACAACCACCACCAGACCGGCCCGGGCGGCATGGTGGTCTTCATCCCGACCTTCCGCGACCCGTTCAACTACAACCTGGACCCGCTGGCGATCACCGGCCTCGACGGGGTCGGCGCGTTCATGCACGAGCGGCTGATCCGCGAAGACAAGGCCGGTTCGGGCCGCCGCAGCGTGGCGACCTATTCGAACTGGACCAATGCGACGCTGCGTTCGACGGCGCTGTTCCACAATTCGATCGGCATCCTGACCGAGATCAGCGGCTCTCCGACCCCGATCAAGATCGACCTGATCCCCAAGGAGCAATTGGCGCGCAACGACCTGCCGATGCCGATCGAGCCGCAGAGCGACTGGAAGTTCAAGCAGTCGATCGACTACTCGATCAGCATGAACCGGGCGGTTCTCGACTACGCCACGCGCAACAAGGAGAACCTGCTCTACGCCTTCTACAAGATGGGCAAGAACGGCGTCGACAAGGGCGCGCGCGACACCTGGACGACCACGCCCAAGAAGATCGCCGCCCTGGAAGCCGCCGCCAAGGCCGGTCCCGCGTTCGATCCGGGCCCGGTCCGCTGGGGCATGGGGCGCGCGCCCAACGCCGTCGATCCCAAGCTGTTCGGGCCGATGCTGCGCAATCCGGCCG
The DNA here is from genome assembly GCF_058797775.1 of Phenylobacterium sp. GW823-FHT02A09. Taxonomy (NCBI): domain Bacteria; kingdom Pseudomonadati; phylum Pseudomonadota; class Alphaproteobacteria; order Caulobacterales; family Caulobacteraceae; genus Phenylobacterium; species Phenylobacterium sp. GW823-FHT02A09. Next base: position 637,554 of record NZ_JBXAJZ010000004.1, read on the forward strand.
ACCGGGACCCGCGCGGCTACATCATCCCCGCCGACCAGACCGACCTGCCGACCGCGGTCGCCTTCGTGAACGTGCTGATCAAGGGCGGCGTCGATGTCGAGGTCGCCAAGGCCCCGTTCACCGCCGGCGGCAAGAGCTATCCGGCCGGCTCGTACGTGGTGAAGACCGGCCAGGCCTATCGCGCCCACGTGCTCGACATGTTCGAGCCGCAGGATCACCCGGACGACTTCCCGTTCCCCGGCGGCGCGCCGATCCCGCCCTATGACGTCGCCGGCTACACCCCGGCCTATCAGATGGGGATCAAGTTCGACCGCATCCTCGACGGCTTCGAAGCGCCGACCGAGAAGCTGCCGGACATCGTCGCGCCCCCGCCGGGCAAGATCGTGGGCGCCGGCGGCGCCGGCTTCCTGATCAGCCATGAGGTCAATAACGCCTTCATCGTCAAGAACCGGCTGCTGAAGGCCGGAAAGCCGGTGTTCTGGGTCAAGTCGGCGGTCACGGCCGGCGGCAAGTCGTTCACGCCGGGCGCGATCTGGACGCCGGCCGGGCCGGGCGTGCGCGAGCTGATCGAGAAGGCGGCGCGCGACACCGGCGTGGACGCCTACGCCCTCGACGCCAAGCCGACCGGCGAGGCCATGGCCATCAAGCCGGTCCGCATCGGCCTGGTCGACGTCTATGGCGGCAACATGCCCTCGGGCTGGATCCGCTGGATCTTCGAGCAGTTCGAGTTCCCGTACGAGGTCGTCTATCCCAAGCAGCTGGACGCCGGCGGCCTGGCCAAGAAGTACGACGTCCTGGTGTTCGCCAACGACATCGTCGCAGAGCCCAACGCCCGCACGCGGCCGCAGCCGAAGGCCGAGGACATTCCCGCCGAGTTCCGCCCTTGGCTGGGGACCGTCACCGAGGCCAAGACCGTGCCGCAGCTGGACAGCTTCGTCCGCGGCGGCGGCACGCTGATCGCCATCGGCAGTTCGACCAAGCTGGCCAAGGACCTGAAGCTGCCGGTCAGCGACGCGCTGTCCGAAACCGGCGCGGACGGGAAGACGGTCCACCTGCCGCGCACGAAGTTCTTCGTGCCGGGGGCGATCATGGCCAACAAGGTCGATATCAGCGACCCGCTGGCCTACGGCATGCCCGAGGACGTGAAGGTCTACTACTACAACAGCCCGGCCTTCAAAGTGGACCCGAGCGCCGCCGGGGTGCGCAGCGTCGCGACCTTCCCCGGCCCCAAGACCCTGCTGAGCGGCTGGGCCTGGGGGCAGGAGCGGCTGGCGGGCGCCAGCTCGATCGTCGAGGCCGACCTGGGCAAGGGCAAGGTGTTCCTGATGGGCCCCGAAGTCACCCAGCGGGGCCAGTCGCACGGCACCTACAAGCTGTTCTTCAACGGCCTGTTCTACGGACCGGCCGCTGCGGCGGCCCCGAAGTCGGCCGCCCTGCCGACGAAGGCCGGCGAGGAATAGGCCGGGCGCGCGTCGCCCCAAACGGGGCGGCGCGCTTTCCCCTGACCCGAGGAGCGGTCCGATCCGCAAGCTGCAGAGTTTGTCCGGGCGGCGCGCCCTGTGCGCCGGTCTGGGCCTTGTCGTGTTGACGTCGACCTCCCCGCAGGCGCTCGCCGCCGAGGACGAGGCGGCGCTCCGTGATCTCGTCGCGCGTCAGTCCGGCGAGATCGAAGACCTGAAGGCGCGGCTGGCGGCCTTGGAAGCGGCGGTCGGCCGGCCGGCCGCGGCGCTTGTCGCCAAGCCCTTGGTCGCAGGGGCGTCGCCGCCTGCGTCCGCCACCGTCGTCAACTGGGGGCGGACGGTCCCCGAGTTCATCAATCCGGAGCGGCAGCTGAGCTTCCGGCCCAAGGGGCGGATGCTGGCCGACGCCTCGACGACCTGGGGCTCGGAGCATCCCGCCCGCAACATCTCCGGCACCGAGCTGCGGGCCCTGCGGCTCGGCTTCGAGGGCGGCCTCGGCCCGAACCTCGCCTATGCCTTCGAGGTCGACTTCGCCGACAACAACGCCTCGGTGAAGGGGGCCTACCTCGCTTGGCGCGAGCGCTGGGCCGAGACCGACTTCGAGGTCTCGCTCGGCAACCGGCTCAGCGAGCGCAGCATCGAGGGCTCCAGCAGTTCGGAAGCCACGCCGTTCATGGAGCGGAACGCCGTGGCCTCGGCGATCACGCCTCTCAAGGGCTTCTACGGCCTGGGCGTGCTGGGCAAGGCCTATGGGCCCGACTGGCACTTGGCGGCCCAGGTCGCCGGCGACGACGTCAGCGGCGGCGAGGCGCGCGACACCCTGACCTACATGCTGCGCGGACACTGGAACCCGGTCCGCTCGTCCGGCGGCTCAATCCACGTGGGCGGCTGGGGCTTCTACGAGGCCTATCCGGCCGGGATGGCGAGCCTGTCGCGGAGCAGCCTCTGGGGCGGCCATTTCAACGACAATGTGCAGGTCCCGCTGGGGACCATAGGCGCTCCGGACCGGGGTTATGGCTATGGCCTGGAACTGGGCGGCGTACGCGGCCCGCTCTGGAGTTTCCTCGAGGCCGGTCGCCGCACGATCGACGCCGCCGGCGGCCAGGTCGAAGTCGACGCCTGGGCGCTGTCGGCGGGATGGATCCTGACCGGTGAAGGCGCGCCCTACAGCGCCCGCGGCGGCACGTTCGTGCGGATCGCGCCGAACGCGCCGCTGTCGAAGGGCGGGCTCGGCTCGCTGGAGCTGACCGCCCGCTACCAGGGCCTCGACAACCGCGCCGCGCCGCTGGGCGGCGAGGGGCGGGAGGCGACGCTGGGCGCGACCTGGCGGCTGGAGGACTGGATGCGGGTCATGGTCAATCTCAGTCTCTGGGACGTGCGCCATCCGTCCGGGCCCTATGCCGGCCCGGACGACGGGGCGACCCTGGCCAGCCGCCTGCAGCTTTCGTTCTAGCCTTGGCGTCCCTCGCAACGGGGCATGGGCGGCAGGGTCAGGTCGGCGGTCGCCGCGGCCAGCTTGCGGCAGGCCTCGCGCAGCGACGCGGGCGAGGCGGCGAACGAGAACCGCAGATGCCCGGGGCCGCCGAACACCGAGCCTGGAACCGCGGCCACGCCGCCCGCGTCGAGGAAGTAGGGGGCGACGTCGAGGTCGCTGGCCAGCACCTTGCCGGCCGGCGTGCGCGCGCCGATCAGGCGCTCGATGCGCGGGAACACGTAGAAGGCGCCGTCCGGGGCGGGGCATTCGAAGCCGGGAACGGCGTTGAGCAGGGCGACCAGCTCGTCGCGCCGCTGGCGGAACGCCTCGACCATGTCGCGGCGGCGGTCCTGCGGGCCGCTGAGCGCGGCGGCGGCGGCGGCCTGGCTGATCGAGCAGGGGGCCGAGGTGGTCTGGCTCTGCACCGTCGCCATGGCGGCGATCAGCGGCGCGGGACCAATCCCCCAGCCGATCCGCCAGCCGGTCATGGCGTAGGCCTTCGAGGCCCCGCTGACGACCAGGGTTCGGTCGGCCAGCTCCGGGCGCGCCACCGGCAGCGGGGCGCGCGGCGCGGCGTCGAAGACCAGATCCTCGTAGATGTCGTCGCAGAGCACCCAGACGTGGGGATTGGCCGCCAGCACGGCGGCGATCTTGTCGACCTCGACCTCGTCGAGCACCGAGCCGGTGGGGTTGCTGGGCGAGTTGAGCAGCAGCCAGCGGGTGCGCGGGCCGATGGCGCGAGCGATGGCGTCGGCGTCGATCCGCCAGCCGCGCTCGGGCGACCAGCGACCCTTGGCGACCACCGGGCGGCCGCTGCAGATCCGGACCATGTCTGCGTAGGAGGTCCAGTAGGGGGCGGGCAGGACGACTTCGTCGCCGGGGTTGAGGGTGGCGTCGAAGGCGTTGTGGATCACCTGCTTGGCGCCGGAACTGGCGATGATCTGGCGATGGTCGAGCGTCATGCCGCGGGCGGCCATGCGCCAGGCGATGGTCGAGAGCAGGTCGTTGGAGCCGGTGAGGGCGGTGTACTTGGTCTGGCCCTGGTCGATCGCCTGCTTGGCCGCGCTCTTGATCGACTCCGGGGTGTCGAAGTCCGGCTCGCCGACGGTGAGGTCGATGATCGGCCGGCCCTGGGCGCGAAGCTCCCTGGCGCGCGCCGACAGGGCGAGGATGGGCGAGACTCCGATTTCGGAAATCCGGGCGGCGGTCCTGAGCAACGCGTCTTGCAATGGGGTTCTCTGTGTAATCGTGAATGTACTCGACTTGATGATTTAAGTGAATTTCGCGAACAATGTGGAGCGAGTATTTTAGATGAAGTCATGAAATGACGTAATAAACTCCGTCGTTTTGTATATTGCTCGATGAGCTTTGAGTATATCGACGTGCTCCAACTGGCGCTCGGGCGCGGCGGATTTGTCCCGCGCAGATTTGTCGCAGCCTGCTGAGGTGATAGACGCGCGCGGCGTCTTCATAAGGACGGCGAGACGAAAGAGGACCGCGCGACCTGGGCATGACGCAGGCAAGCAGCGTCGAAATGGACGAGATGGCGCGTCGCTATGCGGTTCCGCTGGCGCGCTATTTCCGCGCGCGCGTGCGCTCGGCGGCCGACATCGACGACATGGTGCAGGAGGTGTTCCTGCGGCTGGCGGCGCGGCGTGAGGGCGGGGCGCTCGAGGCGCCCGAGAACTACTTGTTCACGGTGGCGGCCAGCGTGTTGAACGACAGCTTCCGGCGGGCGGCGCGGCGCGGCGGCGCGCATCAGTTGTTCGACGAGCGGCTGCATGCGGAAGAGGATTTCTCGCCCGAACGGGTCTATCTGGGCCGCGAGCAGCTGCGGGTCGTCGAGACCGCGCTGCACGAGTTGCCGGAGCGCACGCGGGTGGTCTTCGTCCTGCATCGCTACGAGGAGATGAGCTACGCGCAGATCGCGCGGCAGCTGCAGGTGTCGGTGAGCGCGATCGAGAAGCACATGATCAAGGCGCTGGCGCACCTGACGAAGCGGGGGAGGCGCTCATGAGCCCGGCCCTGCTGAACCGCGATCCGGACGAGGTCGCCGCCGAACTGTTCCTGCGGCGACGCTCGGGCGACTGGAGCGAGGCCGACGCGCGCGAGCTGGCCGACTGGCTGGACGCCGCGCCGCTGCACCGCGAGTGCTTCGAGGACGTCGAGCGCATGTGGGGCGCGGCCGGCGAGGCGGCCGGCAGCCCGGCCGTGCGCGCCATGCGGGCCGAGGCCCTGGCCGCCCAGCCGCAGGGGCGGCGCTGGCCGATGCGTAGCTTCGCGGCGATGGCCGCTTCGCTGGCGGTGGTGGTCGTGGCCGGCGGCGTCGGGCTGCTGACCCAGCGCGAAGGCCTGCTGGCGCCGGCGGTCGAGCGCCAGGCGCAGGTCTATCGGACCGCCGTCGGGGAGCGCGCGACGGTCACACTGGCCGACGGTTCGCGGCTGCTGCTCAACACCGCCAGCGAGGTGCGGGTCGACTATTCGGCCAAGCGCCGCGGCCTGCAGCTCGTTTCGGGCGAGGCCTGGTTCGACGTCGCCAAGGATCCGTCGCGGCCGTTCGTGGTCGGCGCCGGCGACCATACCGTCACCGCCGTCGGGACCTCCTTCGACGTGCGCCTGGAGAAGGCCGGCCTGCGCGTGGCGGTGGTCGAGGGCAAGGTGGCGGTGGACGCGGTCGGCCGCGGCAGGGTGTCGGAGGTCAAGGCCGGCGAGCGCATCGACGTCGAGGGCCGCGCGGCGGTGCTGCGCCCGTCAGGACCGGTGGCCGGCGACTGGCGCGAAGGGCGGATCGAGTTCGCTTCGGTGACGCTGGCCGAGGCCGCGGCCGAGATGAACCGCTATCGGCGCACGCCGATCATGGTCACCGACCCGGCCGTCGCACGCATGCGGGTCAGCGGCGTGTTCTATTCCGGCGAGAACAGCGGCTTCCTCGACGCCTTGCCCCTGACCCACCCGGTCTCGGTGCAGATCGGAGGCGACGCGGTGCGCATCGGACCGGCTCGCGACAAAAAAACTTCATCTTCGAAGTGAGGCGCCCGCGCGCCCCGGCGTCTTCGCCTGGAAACCCGCAGTTCGCGGGGCGGGGTTAGAAGGGGGCGCGTATGTCGTTCAATCATCTCAAGGCCATGGCGTTCGCCAGTTCGGCGGCCGTGGCTCTGGTCGGCTCGGCCGCCTGGGCGCAGGCTCCGGCGCGGGCGCAGTTCGACATTCCGGCCCAGGACCTGGGCGCGGCGCTGCGCAGCCTGGGCATGCAGGCCGGCCGCGAGGTGCTGTTCGACCCGGCGGTGGTCGACGGCCTGCGCGCCCCGGCCGTGCGCGGCGACATGGCGGTCTCCTCGGCGGTCGAGCGGCTGCTGGTCGGGCAGGGCCTGCGGTCGCGTGAAAGCGGCCGCACGATCATCATCGAGCGTGCGCCGGCCGCAGCCAGCGTGAGCAAGGCCTCGACGGCCGGCCCGCTGGTCGCGGCGAGCGAACCGGCGGAAATCGCCGAGGTCGAAGAGATCATCGTCGTCGGTTCGAACCTGGCCGGCGTCACCGAGCGCGGCTTGCTGCCGGTCTCGGTCGTCGACCGCCGCGAGCTGGAGATGACCGGCGCGGTCACCGCCGGCGAGATGATCGCCGCCCTGCCGCAGTCCGGCGGCCAGGCGTTCAACAACGAGCAGCAGGGTCCGAACCAGGCGCGCGGCGACGTCGCCTCGGCCAACCTGCGCGGGCTCGGCTCGGGCAACACCCTGGTGCTGCTGGACGGCCGCCGGATGGTAGGGCACCCGGGCACCCAGCAAGAGGGCTCCGTCCCCGTCCAGGTCGTCAACCTGAACACCATTCCCGCCACCGCACTGAAGCGCGTCGAAGTGCTGCGTGACGGCGGCGCGGCCATCTACGGCTCGGACGCCGTGGCCGGCGTGCTGAACAACGTGCTCGACGACCAGTATGTCGGCGGCCAGATCGTGGCCCGCTACGGCGGATCGGAAGGCACCAAGCTGGCCGAGACCTCGCTCGGCGCGAAGTGGGGCCGCGATTTCAACGACGGCGCCACCCACGTGGCCCTGTTCGGCGAGTACTTCGACCGCACCGCCATGCCGGCCAGCGACCGCGACTATGCCTCGACCGACAACCTCGGCGGCCGCGTTCCCGCGCAGTACGCCGGCAGCTTCGACAACCGCTCGAGCCTGACGCCGTGGCTGACCGGCCGGGTCGGGACCGCGGTGACCAACTTCGGCCCGTCCTTCACCGCCTTCCACATGCAGCCGTGCTCGTACACCGGCTCGGACGCCCAGGTCGGCGGCGGGGTCTGCATCGACGGCGGCTCGGCCACGCTCGACACCTCGCTGCGCACCGACGAGGCCCCGGAACGCACCATGTCGCCGAGCTCGGAGCGCTACAGCCTGATGGCCGTGGCCAGCCATGACTTCGGCCCAGTCGAGTGGTTCGGCCAGGCGCTGTACTACGGCGCGACCTCCAGCTCGGTCCGCGGCGGCACCACCAACCTGACCTCGGCCCCGCTGACCATCGGCGCCAACAACCCCTACAACCCGTTCGGCTCGGGCCCCGGGCGCCTGGCCGGCTACACCGGCCCGGCCCAGGCGATCACCGTCGTCGGCCTGCGGGTGGACGATGTCGGCCGTCGCCGCATCGACGTCGACTCCGACGCCTACCGGCTGCTGAGCGGGCTGCGCGGCGACCTGGGCGACTGGTCGTGGGAGAGCGCGCTGCTCTACTCGCACGCCCGCACCAAGGACGTCGAAAGCAACCGCGTCAGCAACACCGCCCTGCAGGCGGCGCTGAACAGCAGCGACCCGACCCGCGCCTACAACCCGTTCAACGGCGGCGACCTGAGCAATGTCGGCGGCTTCGACGCCACCTCGAACCCGGCCTCGGTGGTCGATCCGCTGCGGGTCAGCATCTCGCGCGACGGCACCACCAGCCTGGCGCTGTGGGACGCCAAGATCAGCAACCCGAACGCCTTCAGCGTGCTGGACCGCAATGTCGGCCTGGCCTTCGGCGCCGAGTGGCGGCGTGAGACCTTCAAGGACGACCGCGACCCGCTGATCGACGGCACGGTCACCTTCGCGACCGCCGGCGGTCCGACCAGCGACGCGATGGGCTCCAGCCCGACGCCGGACACCTCGGGTTCGCGCAAGGTGTTCTCGGCCTTCGCCGAACTGCAGACCTCGCTGATCCCCGACGGCGTGGACATCCCGCTGGTCCAGAGCTTGGACCTGCAGCTGGCGGCTCGCTTCGAGGACTATTCGGACATCAACGAGCAGGTGCTGAAGCCCAAGGTCGCCCTCGGGTGGCGACTGAACGACTACGTCCTGGTCCGTGCCGCCTACTCGCAGGGCTTCCGCGCGCCGAACCTGGAGACGGTGAACGCCTCCGAGATCCGCCGCGTCCAGGAGAACCTGACGGACTACTACAGCTGCGCCGTGGCGCAGGGCGTGACCCAGTTCTCGCAGCTGAACCGCGCGGGCTGCTCGGCCTATCGCTACAACGTCGAGGACGTGCGGGCCGGCAACAAGGACCTGAAGTCCGAGACCAGCGACAACTTCAGCGCCGGCGTGGTGTTCACCCCGACCCCGGACCTGATGTTCTCCATCGACTGGTGGCGGATCGAGCAGGACGGCGTGGTCGGCGTGTTCGAGTCGCAGGACCACCTGAACCTCGACGCCATCGGCCGCCTGGGCGGTTCGGGCCCGAACCCGGCCCTGACCCGCAACACGCTGGGCGAGCCGATCCGGATCGCCAACCAGTTCCTGAACCTCGACTCCCGCACCATCGAGGGCATCGACCTCAGCGCCACCTGGCGGATCGACGCCACCCAGTTCGGCGACTTCCGCCTGGGCGTCGACGTGTCCCTGCTGCAGAAGTTCGACCAGACGCCGTCGGCGGAATCGGCGGCCCTGCTGGCCGCCGGCCTGCCGGCCAGCGCCGGCGGCTCGCTCATCGAGCAGGACGACAACCCCCGCACCCGCGGCCAGGCCTATGCGACCTGGACGTCCGGCCCGTGGGAGGTCTCCGGCTACGCCCGCTATGTCGGCGGGGTGAAGGATAGCTCGGCGCTGCTCTACAAGGGCGACGACTGGCTGACCTTCAACGCCGCGGTCGGCTATGCGGCGGATGAGGGCGCGCTCGCCGGCATGAGCTTCCGGGTCGGCGTCAACAACCTCACCGATGAGGATCCGCCGCTGGCCGACGAGACCTTCGGCTACTTCACGAAGCTCTACAGCAACCGCGGGCGCTACTGGTTCGCCCAGGTGACCAAGAACTTCTAACGACCCAGTACCGGCCCGCGGCGATCGCCGCGGGCCATTCTGCTTTTCCGGAGACCCCATGCGCCTGACCGCGACCCTCGCCGCCATCCTGGCGGCCGCCAGCCTCGCTGCGCCCGCCCAGGCCCAAGCCGTCAAAGGCGCGGCGGAGTACATCCTCGACTACGACGCGATCCACCACCCGGTGATGGGCCGCAAGGGGATGGTGGTCAGCCAGAGCGAGATCGCCTCGCAGGTCGGCGCCGACATCCTGCGCCAGGGCGGCAACGCCGTGGACGCGGCCGTGGCGACCGGGCTGGCCCTGGCCGTCACCCTGCCGCGGGCCGGCAATCTCGGCGGCGGCGGCTTCATGCTGATCCACCTGGCCAAGGAGAAGAAGACCCTGGCCGTCGACTATTACGGTCAGGCGCCGGCGGCGACCGACCCGGCGCTGCTGGCCGGCGCCAACGGCAAGATGGATCCGGCCAAGCGCTACTCGCACCGCGCCGTCGCCGTGCCGGGTACGGTGAAGGGCCTCTACGAGGTGCATCGCCAGTACGGCAAGCTGTCCTGGAAGAAGCTGGTCGAGCCGGCGGTGAAGCTGGCCGCCGACGGCCTGATCCTGACCGACGACATGACCTATGCGCTGGACGTCTATCGCGACGGACTGCTGAGCGACGCGCCGTCGGCCAAGGCGCTCTACAAGGCCGGCGGGGCGACCTATGTCCCGGGCGAGCGGCTGAAGCAGCCGGACCTGGCCTGGTCGCTGCGGCAGATCCGCGACGGCGGCGCCGACGCCTTCTATCGCGGCGAGCTCGGCCGCCGCGTGGTGGCGGGCGTGCAGGCCGGGGGCGGGGTGCTGACGCAGGCCGACCTGGCCGGCTACCAGATCCGTGTTTCCGAGCCGCTATGGTGCGACTATCGCGGCACGCCGGTGGCCTACATGCCGCCGCCGGCCGCCGGCGTGCTGCTGTGCGAGCTCATGAACATCGTCGAGCGCTATCCGATGGCCGAGTACGGCCAGAACAGCGTCCAGTCGCTGCACGTCACCGCCGAGGCGATGAAGCTGGTGTTCGCCGACCGCGCCAAGTTCATGGGCGGCTGGCCGCAATACCAGCCGCCCGTGGGCGGACTCGCCAGCAAGGCTTATGCGGCTGAGCGCGCCAAGCTGATCGACCTGGACAAGGCGATGGACCAGAAGGTCTCGCCCGGCGACCCGCTGCTGTTCGAGAACCGCGACACCACCCACTATTCGGTGGCCGACGCCGAGGGGAACGTGGTCAGCAACACCTTCACGCTGGGCTCGTCGTTCGGCGCGCACGTGATGGCGGCCGGCACCGGCTTCTTCCTCAACGACGCGATGGCCAACTTCGCCTGGGGCGGCGACGAGCCGGCCAATGCGCCCGAGCCCGGCAAGCGGGTGATCTCGACCATCACCCCGCTGATCGCCTTCAAGGACGACAAGCCGTGGCTGGCGGCCGGCACGCCCGGCGGCACGCGGATCATCCCGGCCATGGCCCAGCTGCTGAGCAACGTCGTCGATCACAAGCTGAACGTCGCCGAGGCGACCCAGCGGCCGCGGATCTTCCAGGCCGCCAGCGATACGCCGGTCGAGTTCGAACCCGGCTTCCCGATCGACATGCTGAAGCTGATGGAGGCCAAGGGCCACAAGACCCGCACCAGCCTGACCATGGGCTCGACGCAGTCGATCATGATCGAGAACGGCGTGTTCGAGGGCGGGGCCGACAGTCGCCGGCCGGACGCGGCCGCAGTTCCTGTCGACTAGGGGTTGCACGCCAGGGGTTGCCCCCCGATCAATGTAGTGGCACGCTTTGTGTCAATATAAGATCGGGAGGCGACGATGAAGCGGCGGTGGAAGTGGCTGGGCGCGTCCGTGCTGGTGCTGGCCGCGGGGGCTGGGCTGGCGGCGGCCAACCGCACGACAATCCTCTCGATGATCGCCCGCGCGCAGATGCCGCCGGTCGAAGACAACCGCGCGGTGGCCTGGGCGCAAGGCCCGGAGGCGCCGGCGCAGGGCGAACGCCCGCCTAACGTGGTGTTCATCCTGGCCGACGACCTCGGCTACAACGACATCACGATCAACGGTGGCGGCGTGGCGAACGGCGCCGTGCCGACGCCCAACATCGATTCCATCGGTCGGGAAGGCGTGGTGTTCGGCGCGGGCTATGCGGGCAACGCGACCTGCGCGCCGTCGCGGGCGGCGATCATGACCGGCCGCTATCCGACCCGCTTCGGGTTCGAATTCACGCCGGCCCCGGTGGCGTTCGCGCGGATGGTCGGCACCGAGGCCGAGCCCGGCGCGATCGTGAAGCCGAAGTTCTTTGCCGACCGCATCAAGGACATGCCGCCCGCCAGCACCGTGCGCAATCCGGCGGCGGTCAACGCGCTCAGCATGCCGTCCAGCGAGATCACCATCGCCGAGGTGTTGAAGACCAAGGGCTATCACACCGTCCACCTGGGCAAGTGGCACCTGGGCGGCCAGAAGGGATCGCGGCCGGAGGATCAGGGCTTCGACGAGAGCCTCGGCTTCATCGCCGGCGGGTCGATGTTCCTGCCGGCGAAGGACCCGAACGTCGTCAACTCCAAGCAGGACTGGGACGCCATCGACCGCTTCCTGTGGCCGAACCTGCCGTACGCCGTGCAGTTCAACGGATCGTCGCTGTTCAAGCCCAAGGGCTACATGACCGACTATCTGACCGACGAGGCGGTGAAGGCGATCAAGGCCAACCGCAACCGGCCATTCTTCCTCTACTACGCGCCCAACGCCATCCATACGCCGCTGCAGGCCACCAAGGCCGACTACGACGCGCTGCCGCAGATCAAGGACCACCGCACGCGGGTCTACGGCGCCATGACCCGCAACCTCGACGCCAACATCGGCCGGATCCTCCAGGCGCTGAAGGACGAGGGGCTGGACCAGAACACGCTGGTGATCTTCTCCAGCGACAACGGCGGCGCCGGCTATGTCGGGCTGCCCGACGTCAACAAACCCTATCGCGGCTTCAAGTCGACCTTCTTCGAAGGCGGGGTGCGCACCCCGTTCTTCATGCGCTGGCCGGGCGCGATCCAGCCGGGATCGACCTATGGCTATCCGGTCGGACACATCGACATCTTCGCCACCGCGGCGGCGGCGGGCGGCGCGCCGCTGCCGACCGACCGGCCGATCGACGGGGTCGACCTGCTGCCGCACGTGCAGGGCAAGAACCCGGCGCGGCCGCACCAGACGCTGTTCTGGCGTTCGGGACAGTACAAGGCCGTGCTCGACGGCGACTGGAAGCTGCAGGTCAACGGCGCGCGCGACAAGGTCTGGCTCTACGACCTGGCCAGCGACCCGACCGAGCAGCGCGACATGGCCGCCGCCCAGCCCGAGAAGGTCAAGGCGCTCAAGGAGTTGATCGCTCGCCAGGACGCCCAGAGCGTCAAGCCGATCTGGCCCTCGCTGCTGCAAGGGCCGGTGTTCATCGACAAGCCGGGCGGCGTTCCTCAGAAGGCCGGCGACGAATACATCCTGTGGGACAACTAGCCCGCGCCTAGCCGCGGCGGGCGATGAGCCCGCCGATCACCTCGACGATGGCGCCGGGGCTGTCTTCCTGCAGGAAGTGGCCGCCGTGCAGGGTGACGTGCGGTTGACCCTGGGCGCCCGGCACCCGGGCCTGGAACGGCGCCTCGCCGCCCTTGGTGATCGGGTCGCCGTCGCTGAAAGCGGTGACCAGCGGCCGCTCGAAGCGCTCGAGCACCGTCCAGGCCTCGAGGTTTTCCGCGACCGAGGCGTGCTCGGGCGTCACCGGCACCAGGGCGGGGAACTGGCGGGCGCCTTCCTTGTAGCTTTCGTCGGGATAGGGCGCGTCGTAGGCGGCGACTTCCTCGGGCGACAGGTCGCGGACCGTGCCGCCGTTGATCAGCATGCCGATGGGCATTTGCGGGACCGACTGGCTGAAGTCGAGCCAGGCCTTGAAGCCGTCGGTCATGCCGCCGCCGGTCGGCAGGCCGGTGTTGGCGACGACGACGCCGGCGAAGCGCTCGGGGAAGGCCGCGACCAGCCGCAAGCCGATCAGCCCGCCCCAGTCCTGGCAGAACAGAGTGAGGCCGGCGAGGTCGAGATCGGTCAGCCAGGCGCTCATCCAGGCGACGTGCCGCTCGTAGGTGTAGTCGGCGCGGTCGGCCGGCTTGTCGGAGCGGCCGAAGCCGATCAGGTCCGGCGCAATCACCCGGCAGCCCTTGGCGACCAGGCCGGCGATGACCTTGCGATAGAGATAGGCCCAGGACGGCTCGCCGTGCAGCAGCAGGACGGGGGCGCCGTCGCGCGGGCCCTCGTCGACATAGTGCAGGCGCAGGGGCGTTCCGTCGGCGTCGGTCAGCTGGTGATAGCGCGGCGCGTAGGGCCAGTCGGGCAGGGCGGCGAAACGGTCGTCCGGAGTGCGCAGGATCTGCATCGGGCCTCGGGGCTAGTCAGTCGTTGAAACTAATGACACTATGCGTGTCATTATAATCCGAGGCGGTCAAGCCGGGGGAGGGAAGCGATGGCGCGTGGGTGGAAGATCGCGGGGGGCGTGTTGGCCGTGGCGGTGGTCGCAGCGGTCGGCGCCTGGGCCTTCCGCGGCCAGATCGCGGTGGCGGCGATGGAGCGGACCTTCGACAAGGCCATGGCTCCCGATTTCTATTCGGATCTGCCGGACGGCCTGCATGTCGGGCTCTGCGGCTCAGGCTCGCCGATGCCCGATCCGGGCCGGGCCGGGCCCTGCACGGTGGTGCTGGCCGGGCGGCAGCTGTTCGTCATCGACGCCGGGGCGGGCGGCACCAAGAACCTCGCCCTGATGAACCTGCCGCCGGGCAGGGTCGACGCAGTACTGCTGACCCACCTGCACTCCGACCACATCGACGATCTGGGCGAGCTGTTGCTGCAGCGCTGGGCGAGCGGAGCGCAGACGGCGCCGGTCCCGGTCTATGGCCCGCTGGGCGTCGACAAGGTCGTGGCCGGCTTCCAGGACGCCTATCTGATCGATCGCGGCTATCGCATCGCCCACCACGGCGAGAAGGTCACGCCGCCGAGCGGCTTCGGCGGGACCGCCCATCCGTTCGAAGCCCCGCGCAACGGCTCGGACGTGGTGCTGATCGACACCCCCGACCTCAAGGTCACGGCTTTCCCGGTCGAGCACGCGCCGGTCGAGCCGGCGGTCGGCTACAAGTTCGTCTACAAGGGCCGCAGCGTGGTGATCAGCGGCGACACCGCCGTCTCGGCGCGGGTCGAGGCCGCCGCCAAGGGCGCCGACGTGCTGGTGCACGAAGCCCTGGCCCCCAACCTGGTCGCCATCCAGAACAAGGCCGCGACCGCGCATGGGCGCGCGAACCTGGCGGCGATCACCCACGACATCCTGTCCTACCACACGGCCCCGGAGGACGCGGCGCGGATCGCCGAGCGCTCGGGCGCGCGCTACCTGCTGCTGACCCACATCATTCCGCCGCTGCCGATCCGGGCGCTGGAAGGGCCGTTCCTGGGCGACTCCCGCAAGCTCTATTCGGGCCAGTTGCGGGTTGGGCACGACGGCGATCTGATCACCCTGCCGGCCGGGACCGACGATATTCGCTACACCAACCGACTGGCGATCTTCCGATAGGAGGCGTTCGAGATGAAGGACCCCATCGCGCTCTCAGGCGCGCCCGGTTCGCCCTACACCCGCAAGATGCTGGCGGTGCTGCGCTACCGCCGCATTCCCTACCGCTTCCTGCCGCCGTCGGGGCCGGCGCTGGCGGGGTTGCCGCAGCCGAAGGTCTCGCTGCTGCCGACCTTCTACCTGCCCGACGAGAACGGCGAGCTGGCGGCGGTCACCGACTCCAGCCCGATCATCCGGCGGTTGGAGCGCGAGCACGGCGGCCGCAGCCTGATCCCCGATGATCCGGCCCTGGCCTTCCTCGACGAGCTGATCGAGGACTTCGCCGACGAGTGGCTGACCAAGGCCATGTTCCACTACCGGTGGGCATATGAGCCCGACATCGCCAAGGCGGCGGCGATCCTGCCGTGCTGGCGCGGGTTCTGCGTGCCGGACGAGGAACTGGCCGCGCGCGGGCGGCAGTTCGCCGAGCGCCAGATCGGCCGGCTGCGCTATGTCGGCTCCAACCCCGTGACCGGGCCGCTGATCGAGGCGAGCTACACGCGGTTCCTCGCGGCGTTCGAGGCGCACCTGCGCCACTGGCCCTATCTGCTGGGCCGGCGGCCGGGAGCGGGGGATTTCGCGGTGTTCGGGCAACTGACCCAGTTGGCGGCCTTCGACCCGACGCCGATGGCGCTGACCCTGCGCGCCGCGCCGCGGGTCGCCGCCTGGGTCGGGCTGATGGAGGACCTGTCGGGGCTGGAGCCGGGGGAGGGCGACTGGATCGATCCCGCCGCGCCGCCGCCGACCCTGGCGCCGGTGTTGGCCGAGATCGGGCGCGGCTACGCTCCGGTGATGCTGGCCAATGCGCGGGCGGTGATGGCCGGCGCCGAGCAGGTCGAGGCGACCGTCGAGGGAGCGCCCTGGACCCAGCAGCCGTTCCCCTATCAGGCCAAGTGCCTGCGCTGGCTGCGCGAGTCGCACGGGCGGCTCGAGGCCGGCGCGCGGGGCGCGGTCGACCGCCTGCTGGCCGGGACCGGCTGCGAAACCATGTTCGCCCCTGGAGCTTGATCCCCGCAGGCCTTAGTCAGGGCTCGAAGAGTCTGCTGGGGGCGGAGCGCTTGAGTCAGGAACGGTCGGCGGACGGACGGCGGCGGCGGGGCGAGGACAACCGCGCCCGCATTGTCGCGGCCATGCTGGAGATCATCCAGGAGGGCGAGGTCTCGCCCGGCGCCGAGCAGGTCGCCGAGCGCGCCGATGTCGGCCTGCGCACCGTGTTCCGGCACTTCAACGACATGGACAGCCTCTATTCGGAGATGTCCGAGGCCATCGAGCAGGAGATGCAGGCCGCGGTCGATGCGCCGTTCAAGTCGGCCGACCCGCGCGAGCGCGTCGTCGAGCTGGTCGCCCGGCGCGCGGCGGTGTTCGAGAAGATCGCGCCGTTCAAGCGCGCCTCGGACGTCCTGCGGCACCGGTCGCGGTTCCTGGAGGCCGGAAGCGAGCGGCTGGTGGCGGCGCTGCGCACGATCCTGGTGCGCGAGCTGCCGGCGGGCGTCGATCCGCTGACGGTCGAGGCCCTGGATCTGCTGCTGAGCTGGGAGAGCTGGGCGCGGCTGCGGCGCGAGCAGGGCCTCAACCCCGCCCGCGCACGCCAGGTGCTCGAAGCCTCCGTTCGGAGATTGCTGGCCTAGGGCCGGGAACGCTCCGCCAGGAACGCGCGGATGTCGGCGGCCAGCAGCCGGGCGCTGTCGTCGCCCAGATAGGGCATGTGCCCTGAGGGATAGACCTTCATGGTCAGACGCTCGCGCGCCAGGCCCGAATGGCGGGCCACGGCCTCGGCCGCGCCGAAGGTGGTGACGAGGTCGTAGTAGCCGGAGCCGACGAACACCCCGAGCGCCGGGTTGCGGCGCATGGCGGTGGCCAGATCCTCGGCGTAGTTGCGCGGGCCGGCGCCCCAGTTCCAGCGCGAATTGACGTCGGCGAAGGCGATCGACTGGTAGGTCGAGGGCGCCTTCACCCTCAGATCCTGCTCGACGTATTGGTTGAGGCCCGCGACGAACGAGGGCGTGTACTGGCCCATGGCCGGATCGTCGGCGACGGGATCGCCGCCGCTGGCGGCCAGCGGCAGGGTGTAGCGGCCGTCATAGGCGCCGATCTGCAGGCCTTTGTCCTTCAGCAGCAGTTCGCCGAACTTCGAAAGCGAGATGCGCAGGTCGGCGTCCAACCAGGTCCGGGCGGGCAGGCCGGTGAGAGCGGCGAGGCCCTCGGCGACCTTGGTCTTGTCGGCGGCGGGCAGCTCCTCGCCGGCGTAGAGGGCGGGCAGGTAGACCTCGCGCGCGAACTTGCGGGCCGCCTCGGCGGCGCTTTGCGCCGACGTCCCGGCGGCCTTGCCGTGGACCCAGGCGGTGGCGGCCATGGTCGGCAGGGCCGACAGCGCGCCGCGATCATCGCCGGCGCCGCCGCCGCGGTTCATGTCGAACGACGGCCCCAGGATGATGACGCCGTTCAGCGTCGTCGCGCCCAACGCGCCGGCCGGCGACATCGGTCCGCCCATCAGATTGGTCGCCACGACCGAGGCGCGGACCGTGCCGTAGCTTTCGCCCATCAGGAACTTCGGCGAATTCCAGCGGCCGTTGGCGGTCAGCCAGCCCTGGATGAACTCGCTGGTGGCGCGCGCGTCCTGGGCGACGCCGTAGAAGTCCTCGGCCCTGCCGCCCGGCAGCAGGCGGCTGTAGCCGGTGCCGATCGGATCGATGAACACCATGTCGGCGACGTCGAGCAGCGAGTAGGGATTGTTCTCCAGCGCGAAGGGCGGAACCGTCGGCGGCTTGACCGGGTCGGCCATGGCGATACGGCGCGGACCCAGCATGCCCATGTGCAGCCAGATCGAGGACGAGCCAGGGCCGCCGTTGAACACGAAGACCACCGGACGGTCGGGCTTCGCGCCCTTGGCCACGTAGGAGAAGCTGAACAGGCTGGCGGCCGCCTGGCCGTTGGCGGCCTTGAGGATCGTCTCCTGCAAGGTGGTGCGGTAGGCGACCTTCTTGCCCATGAAGACGCCGGCGTGGTCGCTGGCGAACGCGCGCGGCGCGGCCGCGACGGGGACGGGATCTTGCGCAGCCTGGGCCGCCGGCGCCGAGGCGAGGAGCAGGACGGCGAGGCCGGCCGAGATCAGATGGCGCATTGGCTGTCCGGAACTTGGGTGCGGGCCCAGCGGTAGCCGTCCTGGGCCTGACCGCGGGGCAGGTAGGTGATCGTCAGATCCTGGCCGTCGCGGCGGATCTTCAGGGTGATGGTCTGCTCGGGCTTGGCCTGCACGGCGTCCAGCACCACGGCTTCGGTGATCTCGTCACCGTTGCGGACCCCGGCGACGGCCGCCTGCGATCCGGCGACCAGACCCTTCACGATCCGCGGGCTGCTGGTCAGCGAGGCGCTGTCGAAGCCGAGCTCGAAGGCGCGGAAGCTGGCGGCCTCGCGCTTGAAGCAGGGGCCGTAGGCGTCCGAGGGCGGGACCAGCAGCTTGCCGGCCATCATCGCCGCGTGCTCGTCGCGCGCCTGCGGGCCGAGTTCAGCGGTCACGATCTCGAGCCAGGCGTCGGTGTCGTACGACTTGCCGGCCTCACGTCGCGCGATCATCGCCTTGACCAGGTCGTCCAGCCGGCGCTTGCCGCCCGACTCGGCGCGGACCTGGGCGTCGACCATGGCCATGTAGAAGGCGCCGCGGTCGTAGGGCAGCTTGCGCACCCGCGTGTCGCTCCAGAACTTGGCGGCGATCTCGCTGGCCGGGGCGCTCCGCACCGGGTTGCCGTAGTAGCTCTGCGCGCGCTCGTTGATCTGGGCCAGGAAATCGTCGGTCGAGATCGGGCCCGAGCGCCAGGGGATGGTCGCCGAGTAGAACTCGGCCAGGCCCTCGCCGTACCAGGAGACGATGCCGTTCGGGCCGTTCAGGCTGCCCGGCCAGTTGTGGACGATCTCGTGCGCCAGGTGATGGCGCATGCCGTCGACCGTCGGGGGCGGATCATCGCCGAACCCGGACATGAACGAGTTGATCAGCCCAGCGCCGCCCGTGCCCGGATAGGGGTTGTGACGGAAGAACACGCGGTAGGGCTTGCTCGGCTCGCCGAAGAAGGTGGCGATGGCGGTGCGGGCCTTCTCGGTCCAGCTGGCCACCGCCGGCACGTCGAACGGCGGGGTTCCGAGCCAGTAGATCGCGAACGGCTGGCCGCTCGAGGCCTCCGGATAGCTCCGCATCGGGCCGGCCATGTAGAAGGTGTTGGCCAGAAGCTCGACCGGGCCGACCATCTTCAGCGGGCCTTCGCCGAGGCTCTGGGCGCCGCGCGACCCGGCCGGCATGGCCGCCAGGTCCCAGTCGAGGCCCAGGCTGTAGGGGCGGCTGTTGTCGGGCAGGGCGAGGAACGTCACGCCCGCGCCATTGAGGCCGCCGGCCTCGGGCCGCAGGTCGAAGGGCGGGCCCGAGCCGAGCTTGGGCCGGAACGCCGCCGCTGCGGCCGTGTAGCGGACGGTGACGTCGCCCTGCGTCGGGCGGGCGACCTGCCAACGGCGGAAGTAGAGGAAGTTCGCCGCGTCGGCCGGGTCGTCCTCCTGGACCAGCGGCACGGCGCCCTTGGCGTCGGTCACCTCGATCTGGGCGGCCTCGTAGCGCTGGGTCTCCACCGACGCGAAGACCATCGGCAGGCGCAGGAAAGGATCGCCCGGCTTGGCGTCGGGCGCCTGCAGCTTGAGAGTGACGGCCACCTTGTCGACCGCGCCGCCGCTCTGGTGCGGGGCGAGGGTGAGGTTCAGAGCTGGAGGCGAGTTCTGGGCTCCGGCGCTCGTGGCGAGCGCCAGGGCGGCCGCGGCGGCGGCCAGCAGGGTCTTGGTCTTCATCAGGCGGGCGGGGTCCGTGGCAGCGCCGACAGCAGGCGGTCGACGTCGTTCATGTCGTTGAACACCGCCAGCGAGACCCGGAAGCGGTTCTGCGAGACGGTCAGGCGGATGTCGGCGGCCTTCATCAGGTCGCCGAGCTTGGCGCGGGCGTCCTTGAGCGCGAAGGCGACCAGGGCGGTGCGCGAGTCCAGCGGCGTCATCGGCTGGTAGCCGCGTCCGCGCAGTTCGGTCTGCACGGCCGTGATCAGCGGCTGACGGGCGGCCTCGATGGCCGGGACACCCAGGTCCTTGATCAGGCCCAGCGAATAGTCGAGCTGAACGACCCCGGTCCACGAGGTCGTGCCCATGGCGAACTTGCCGGCGGCGTCGGGCGACATGCCGTAGGTGGCCGCGCCGGGGCCCGGCTCGTCATACGGGAAGACGTGCGACTTGAAGGCGTTGACCTGGTGATAGCCCCACCAGGGGCGCTTCACCTTGTCCTGGATCTCCTTGCGCACGTAGAGGAAGCCCAGGCCGAAGTCGCCCATCAGCCACTTGTAGGAAGACGAGGCGGCGAAATCGACGCCGGCCGCGCGCAGGTCGATCGGCGTCACCCCGACCGCATGGACCATATCGACATAGACATAGGCGCCGTGGGCGTGGGCCAGGTCGCAGACCGCCTTCAGGTCGTGCGCGAAGCCGTTGGTGGTCGAGACGGCGCTGATCGAGACCAGCTTGGTGCGGTCGTTCACCGCGGCCGCCATCTGGCCCATGTCGATGCGGCCGTTCCGGGTCATCGGCAGGGTGACGACGTCCATGCCGGCCTTGCCGAGTTCGCCGTAGGTGTAGAACGAGCCGAAGAAGTGCAGGGCGTCGGTGACGATGCGCCCGCCGCTCTCGGGAATGCCGAGGGCGCGGATCACCAGATTCTCGCCCATGGTGGTCGACTGGATCAGCGACAGTTCGTCCGGCGCGGCGCCCACCAGCTCGCCGAACTTGGCGATCATCGCGGCTTCCTTGGCCCCGACGCTGTAGTTCGAAGCCGTGCCGTCCTGGGTCTTGTAGCGGAGGTACTCCTCCAGCGCCGTGCGCGCGCCCAGCGGCATCGGATGGGTCGAGCCGGCGTCCAGGTGGGTGAACGGCATGCTGGCGAACTCGGCCTTGGCCGGCAGTCGGGCGGCGGGCGAGGCCTGGGCCGCGGCGGCGGCCGACTGGGCCAGCGCGCCGCTCGAGGCGGCGGCGACGACGAGGGCGCGGCGCGTCAGCTTCATGGTGATCTCGCACTCTTGCGGCCGGTCCGGCCGTGTTCGAAACGCTATGAGCCGCCGGGCGGATTTTCTTGTCGTTCTCCACGGCGAAGGTCGCCGCCCTGGCGAGGATTATGCGGTCCTCGGCGCCCGCGCTGCATTACTCATGCGCCAGCGGGGCGGTCAGCGGAACTTGCGCGCGCGCATCGGGATGGCGGTGGTGCTCTTGGACTCGGTCAGAGTCACGATCGAGCGCACGTCGACGACGCCCGGCAGCTTGAGCAGCGTCGAGAAGATGAAATCCTGATACCAGATCACGTCCGGCGCCAGGATCTTCAGCATGGCGTCCATCTCACCGAAAACCGTATAGCATTCAAGGATTTCGGGGATGTCGTTGATGGCCTTGTGGAACTTGGCCCGATCCTCGTCGCTGAGCGTCGTCATCTTCACTTGGGCGAAGATCTGCATCTTGAAGCCGAGCTTCTCGCGATCGACGATCACCACCTGGGCCTTGATGTAGCCGTCCTCGCGCATGCGCTGGATCCGGCGCCAGCAGGGCGACTGCGACAGGCCCACGCGCTCGGCGAGCTCAGCCGTCGAGAGCGATGCGTCGCGCTGCATCAGCTCCAGGATCTTCATGTCGATGGCGTCGAGCTCGGCGGGCATAGCTTATGTCCTTGGTTCGATATGGGCGCATAGCGGATGCGGGTATCGGCGATGTCAAGGCCGAGTAAGGCAAGATAATCCCGTGTGGCGGAATAGGCTCACTCCATAGTCAGCAACTGTCGCCGCACGGCGCAGGCAGCGCCTTGGGGGCGACGAAGTGAATATGCCGAGTAAGTCGCCCAAGGCTGAGGGGACGCACGTGCCGCCGCCAGAGGACTATTCCAACTGGGTGCGGGCGATGATGCGCAACATCGCCGCCGCCCCTGACGCGGCGGTGCTCTACGACTCCACGATCCGCGAGCCGACCGAACTGCTGGCCCAGGTCGTCCGCGGCGCGTTCGGCGGCGAGATCACCGACCGCTACGAAAGCGTATTCGCCAACGGCAACCGCTTCGTGGCCGCCGCCGTCGCGCGCCGCTACGGCGTGCAGCCGGCCAATGTGCTCTGCACCACCGGCGCGACCAGCGCCATGGGGCTGGCGATCCGCGCCTTCGTGCGGCCCGGCGACCACATCATCGTCGAGACCCCGTGCTTCGACCTGCTGCCGGGCCTGGCCGCGGCGGCGGGCGCGAGCATAAGCTATCTGTCGCGCCGCGCGCCCGACTTCGCCATCGACACCGCCGAGCTGGAGAGCCTGATCCAGCCGGAGACGCGGCTGGTGCTCCTGACCGACCTGCACAATCCGTCCGGCGCGGCCCTGGGGCAGGGCGCCCTGCTGGCCCTGGCCGCCCTGGCCGGCAAGAGCGGCGTGCGCATCGTCATCGACGAGGTCTATGGCGACTTCGCCGGGCCGCGTCCGGCCGCCGCCACCTATTCGCCGGAAATCATCAGCGTCGGCAGCCTGACGAAGGTCCAGGGTCTGTTCGCGCTCAAATGCGGCTGGGCGATCGCCGCGCCCGACAAGGTCGAGGCGATCCTGGCGGCCAGCGAGCAGGGCGACCTCGGGGTCTCCAAGCTCTCGCACGCGGTCGCCGCGCGGGTGCTCGAGGACATGGCGCCGTTCGACGACTATTGGCGCGGGCTGCTGGCGCGGACACGGCCGGTGCTCGAGCGGCATGCCGGCGCGATGATCGCCGAGGGGCTGCTGGCGGGGGAGGTGCCGGCGCAGGGCTGCATGTACTTCCCGCGCGTCGTGGGTGTCGCCGACACCTACGCCCTGGCCGAATGGCTGTGGCGCGAGCATCGCGTCGCCGTCGCGCCGGGCGAGTTCTTCGGTCTGCCGGGCCATATCCGGATCGGCTTCGGCGGCGACGCCGACCAGCTCGACCGGGCGCTTGGGCGCTTCGCCGATGCGCTGCGCCGCTATCGGCCGTCCTGATGGCGGCCTTGTGCGCCTCGTCTGCCTGCACCGCATCGGCCATGCAGGCGCGTGACGCCGAGCGCATAAACAATCTGCGACGCTTCGACGTCGGTTTGAAGAACGAAAAGAAAAACCGCGTTGCGGCGCCTAGGTTTTCCACAAGCGCCACAACGCAAAAGCGGACTTTGCGGCCCGCCCCTATCGGGGAGCGGCGGGGCGCGTCGGAGCCGGAGGGGCTCCGTGACAGAAGGGGGATATAGGATGGTTCAGTCAGTTCGCGGGCGCATGCTCGCCACCAGCATGATGGGCGGTTTGGCGATCGCAGCGGCCATGGCCGTTCAGCCGGCCTTCGCGCAGAACGACGTGGCGGTCGAAGAGATCGTCGTCACCGGCTCGCGCATCCGTCGCGTCGAGACCGAAACCTCGGCGCCCGTTTCGGTCGTCACCGCGGAGACCCTGACCGATCGCGGCGTGGTCCAGGTCGGTGAAATGCTGAACCAGATCAGCTCCAACGCCCCGTCGTTCGCGATGGCTGACGGCACTGGCAACGAGGCCGGCAGCGGCCAGACATTCCCGAACCTGTTCGGCCTGGGCGCAGGGCGCACCCTGACCCTGGTCAACGGCCGCCGGATGGTGACCACTTCGCAGTCGCGGGCGGTCAGCGGCATCGACGGCCTGGGCGATCGCGTGGTCGACACCAACATCATCCCGACCGGCCTGATCCAGCGCATCGACGTGGTCCAGGCGGGCGGCGCGGCGGTCTACGGCTCGGACGCCATCGCCGGCGTCGTCAACTACGTGCTGAAGGACAGCTTCGAGGGCCTGGAGCTCGACGCCCAGTACGGCATCTCCTCTCGCGACGACTACCCGACCCAGGCGCTACGGGCGACCGCGGGCAAGAACTTCCTGGACGGCCGCGCCAACATCGCGGCGAACGTGGAATGGTCGAAGACGGACTCGCTGCTGGACTACGACCGGCCGCGCACCAATCTCGGCCGCGTGACCGTGTCGAACCCGGCCAACCGGACGCCGACCGACGGCATCCCCTCGCTGGTCGAGAATCTCAACACCCGCTTCGTCACCTTCAACGCCAACGGCGTGATCTCGCGCGCCGGCCCGCCCTTCGCCAGCCAGATCGGCGCCGTCGCCGGCCAGCCGATCCAGAGCAACGCCACGGGCGACGCCTTCATCCCCTACAACGTCGGCACGCTGGTCAACCCGAACGTTCCGCCCTTCACCAGCGGCGGCGACGGCCTGCCGTATCAGGAACTCGCGGCCCTGCAGGTCGGTATCGAGCGCTGGGTCGGCAACGTCATCGGCCACGTCGACCTGACCGACCGCATCCGCCTGTCGGGCGAGTTCATGTACGCCAAGGTCGAAGGACGCGACCCGTACGGCCAGCAGGCCAGCAACACGGTGCTGAACAACGCCGCCTCGGGCGCCGGCGCCATCGCCCTGTCGCGCACCAACCCGTTCCTGACCCCGGCCATGTCGGCGGCGCTGGGCGCCGGCGGCCCCCCGCTGTTCATCTCGAAGTTCTGGACCGACCTGCTGCCGACGCGTGAGAACGTCAGCACCACGAACACCGCCCGCGCCGTTGTCGCGCTGGATGGCGACTTCGACTTCGCTGACCGCAACTTCTACTGGAGCGTGTCGGCCAGCCGCGCCGAAACCGACGGCGAGAGCACCGGCTGGGGCGTGATCACCTCGCGCTTCAACAACGCCGTGAACGCCGTGCGCAACAGCTCGGGCGCGATCGTCTGCGCGATCAACGCCGACGCCTCTACGGCCAACGACGATCCCGCCTGCACCCCGCTCAACCCGTTCGGCGTCGGCAACGTCACCCAGGCCAACCGCCTGTACCTGACCGCGCCGATCGGCCAGGACTACCTGAACACCCAGGACGACTACCTGGCGACCATCGGCGGCGACATCTTCAACCTGCCGGCCGGCGCGGTGAAGTTCAGCGCCGCCTACGAGCACCGCCGCGAAGAGGCCAAGTACACGCCGTTCGTCGCCAACCAGCAGGGCATCGTCGGATCGCAGGTCGCTTCGCAGGCCACCAAGGCCGCCTACAACACCGACGAGTTCTCTGGCGAACTGCTGGTGCCGATCTTCGGCGGCGACTTCACGCTGCCGGGCGTCCGCTCGCTGGAGTTCGACGGCGCCTATCGCCGCGTGAAGCACTCGATCGCCGGCTCGGAGAACATCTGGGGCGCGGGTCTGCGCTGGGAAGTCTTCGAGGGTCTGACCATCCGCGGTTCGCGCAGCCGCAACTTCCGGGCGCCGACGCTGGACCAGCTGGCCGCGCCGTCGCGCACCGACCTGTCGAACGCGGGCTGGGATCCCTGCGACGCCGACCGCATCAACTCGGGCCCGAACCCGGCGGTGCGGCTGGCCAACTGCCAGGCCCTGTTCGCCGCCAATCCGAGCTTCGGTCCGCTGGCGACGTTCCAGAACCCGTCGGAGAACTTCTCGAACACCCTGGTCACTTCGGGCGGCAATCCGAACCTGCGCAACGAGCTGTCGGACACCAGGACCATCGGCTTCATTTATCAGCCGACCTTCGTGCCCGGCCTGACCATCGTAGTCGACCGCATCGACGTGGACCTGACGGACGGTCTGTCGCCGTTCACGCCGCAGGACTTCATGGCCGCCTGCTATGACTCGACGAGCCCGTCGGCCGAGATCTGCGGCACCTTCACCCGTGACTCGACCGGCGCCATCGCGACGGCCATGTCGACCACCTTCAACGCCGGCACGGTGGCGTTCCGGGGCGAGACCTACAACGTCAACTACCGCTTCCCGGTGGGCCGCTTCTTCAACGATGCGGACTATGGCGAACTGGAGCTGGCGCTCGATGCGACCCACACCACCCGCTACGAGCAGTCGGTCACCGGCTTCGACGTGAACCGCTACGACGGCACCACCCGCCAGCCGGACTGGGTGGTCGACTTCGACGCGACCTACTCGAACGGCCCGCTGCGGCTCTACTACTCGATGCTCTATCGGCCGGAAGCCAAGATCAACAGCTTCGACACCATCGAGAGCACGCCGACGCCGGAGATCAAGGAGAACTACGTCCACAACATCTCGGCGCAGTACGCCTTCGACAAGTACACGGTCCGCGCGGGCGTTCTCAATCTGATGGACGAACAGCCCTCGTTCCCGACCCGGAACTACGGCGACATCCTGGGCCGCCGGTACTATGTCGGCCTGAACGCGCGGTTCTAGGGCCGGGCTGAACCGTCGCGCGGATCACTCTCGTCCGCGCGCGGCAGGCGGCGCCGGTCTGACCCACGGACCGGCGCCGTCACGCATTTCGGGGCGTAAGGACATGAGCTTGGCGAAGGATGATCTCGGCGACCTGATCGTGCTGGACGCCGCCGCCGTCCGCGCCCGACTGAGCTACGACGCGGCCATTCCGGTGGTCCGCGAGGCGATGATCGCGCTCTCCGACGGGCGGGTCCGCCAGCAGCTGCGCAGCTTCGTGCCCTGGGGCGAGGGCAAGACCTTCGCCATCATGCCGGCGGCGATGTCCGAGGCCGGCGTGTTCGGCGCCAAGCTGGTCAGCGTCTTCAAGCGTCCCGACGGCGCCAAGGCCCACGAGGGCGTGGTGCTGCTGTTCGATCCGCAGAGCGGCGCGCCGGTCTGCCTGGCCGACGCCGGCGAGATCACCGCCATCCGCACCGCCGCGGCCAGCGCGGTGGCCACCGACGCCCTGGCGCGCCCGGACGCCGCCGTCCTGACCCTGCTGGGCGCCGGCAAACAGGCCGCCGCCCACGCCCAGGCGATCGCCAAGGTCCGCGCCCTGCGCCAGATCCGCGTCTGCGCCCGCTCCGAGGAGCAGGCGCGCGGGCTCGCCGCGGAGCTTGCCGCCTCCTTCGGGATCGAGGCGCTGGCCGCGCCGCTCGACGACGCGCTGTCTGGGGCCGACATCGTCTGCACGGTGACCGCCGCTGCCGATCCGATCCTGTCGGCCGCCCAAGTGGGCCCCGGAACTCACATCAACGTCGTCGGCTCCAGCGGCCCGGCGCAGGCCGAGATCGCCGCGGACCTCGTCGCCGGCGGCCGCTTCGTCGTCGACCACCGCGAACACGTGCTGGCGCATGGCGGGGAGTTCCTGCGCGCCAAGGCCGCCGGCCTGGTCGGCGACGAGCACATCGCCGCCGAGATCGGGCAGGTGCTGGCCGGTGCGCGGCCGGGCCGCACGTCGCCTGACGAGATCACCCTCTACAAGTCGCTCGGCCACGCCGCCCAGGATCTGGCCGCGGCGGCCTGGCTCTATCACGACGCTACCGGGAAGACGCTATGACCGATCAGACCGCCCGCATGCACAAGGGCGTCGACCTCTGGGCCGTGGTCGCCCTGGGCCTCGGCACGGCCGTCGGCGTCGCCATCTTCTCGGTCATCGCCCCGGCCACGGCCCTCGCAGGGCCCGGCATGCTGCTGGCGGTCGTCGTCGCCGCCGTCCCGATGTTCGTCATCGCCATGACCTACGCCTTCATGGGCTCGGCCCTGCCGACCTCGGGCGCCTCGTTCGAGTGGTCGCGCAGGTTCGTGCACCCGTTCGTCGGCTATCTGATCGCCTGGATGCGGATCGTCTCCAACGTCGGGGCCATGCTGATCCTGGCGCTGGTCATGGTCCGCTATCTGTCGATGGTCATTCCGCTGCCGACCAAGCCGACCATGCTGGCGGCCTTCGTGATCTTCTTCTTCGCCAACTACTTCGGCGTCGGGCTGGCCGCGCGGCTGCAGGTGATCTTGATGGGCGCGCTGGTCGTGCTGTTCATCGTCTTCTCCGCCTGGGGCGCGCCGCACGTGCAGGCCGCCCAGTTCGAGCCGTTCCTGCCCAACGGCACGGCGGGGATGCTGGCGGCGATCCCGCTGCTGATCGGCCTGTTCTTCGGCATCGAGGCGGCGACCGAGATCGGCGACGAGGTCAAGGACAGCAAGAGGACCATCCCGCTCGGGATCGGCCTGTCGATCCTGACGGCGGTGGTGCTCTACCTGATGGTCGGCGCGGTCGCGATGGGCGTGATCGGCCCCGAAGCGCTGGCCGCCAGCGAGACCCCGCTGCTCGACGCGGCGACCCCGTTCATGGGCCCGGTCGCCAAGCCGCTGATCGTCTGCGCGGCGGTGATCGCCATCGCCAAGTCGATCAACTCCCTCTACCTCGGCTTCTCGCGCAGCCTGTTCGCCATGGCCCGCGAGGGCATGCTGCCGGCCGCCCTGGCCAAGGTGCACGAGAAGCACGGCACCCCGCACTACGCCCTGGCCACGATCCTCGGCGCCACGTGCCTGGGCCTGCTGGCGCCCATGAACCTGACCAGCCTGTTCCTGGCCGTGAACATCCCGACGCTGCTGAAGTACGCCGCCACCTGCATCGCCGCGACCGTGGTGGTGCGCAAGCATCCGGACATCTACGAGGGCGCGCGGTTCAAGCTGTCGAAGGGCGCGACCGTCGGCTGGGCCTATGCCGGCTGCGCCGCGGCGCTGGTGGTGGCGGTGCTGGGCTTCTCGGCCGACTGGACGCCCTATGCGGCGCTGGCGGTCTGGGCGGCGATCGGCGTCGCCTACTATGCGGTGTCGGGCCGTCAGCGGGCGGCAGCGGCCTGATGCGGATCATCGACCGCGAGGAAGTCGCCCAGCGGCTGACCTACGAGCTCGCCGTCCCGATCGTGCGCGAGGCGATGATCGCCTTCTCGACCGGCCAGACGCGCCAACTGCTGCGCTCGATCATCCCGCTGGCCGAAGGGCGGATGTTCGGCCTGATGCCGGGCGCGATGGGCGATGACGCGCCGTTCGGGGCGAAGGTCATCAGCGTCTATCCCGAGAACTTCGCCAAGGGCCGCCAGTCGCACCAGGGGCTGATCGTGCTGTTCGATCCGGAAACCGGCGCGCCGGCCTGCGTGGTCCATGCCGGCGAGGTGACGGCGATCCGCACCGCCGCCGCCAGCGCCGCGGCCACCGACGCCCTGGCGCGGCCGGACGCGCGGCGGCTGGCCCTGCTGGGCTACGGCGAGCAGGCCGCGACCCACGCGCGCGCCATCGCCAAGGTGCGGCCGCTGGAGCAGATCAGCGTCTGGGGCCGTTCGCTGGACCGCGCGCAGGCGTTCGCGGCGAGCATCGGCGAGGAACTAGGCGTCCCGACGACCGCCTTCGCCGAGGCCAAGGACGCGGTCGGCGAGGCCGAGATCATCTGTACGGTCAGCGCCGCCAAGGAACCGATCCTCAAGGGCGCGTGGGTCGCGCCGGGGACCCACGTCAACGTGGTCGGGTCGAGCTATGCCGGCCCGATCGAGATCGACGACGAACTGGTCGTGCGCGCCCGCTTCATCGCCGACAGCCGCGACGGGGTGCTGGCCCAGGGGGCGGAGTTCCTCAAGGCCAAGGAGGCCGGCCTGATCGACGACGCCCATGTGGTCGGCGAAATCGGCCAGGTGTTCGCCGGCCAGCTCGAAGGGCGGCAGAACCCGTTCCAGGTGACGATCTACAAGTCCCTCGGCCACGTCGTGCAGGACCTCGCCAGCGCCGGGGCGCTCTACAAGACTTCGGAGACTACTTGATGCGTAAGGCCGTTTTCGCCGCCGCGCTGCTCGCCTCGGCGAGCCTCGCCACGATGGCCCAGGCGCAGCAGCGGTTCGAGGTGACGCTGACCCCGGGCCCGCTGGCCGCCGACGCCGAGCAGGGGCATCTGGACGTCACGCTGAAACTGTCGGGCCTGGACGCGCCCGCCGGCCAGCCGCTGCTGACCCTGCCGGTGGTGATCGCCAACACCGCCACCGTCGCCACGACCCTGCAGAACCTGCGCGCCGTCGATGCGGCGGGCGAAGTTCCGCTGAGCTTCAAAGACGATCCGGTCGCCATCGCCTATGCGCGCCACTGGGTTCCGGGTCGGGCGGTGAAGGGCGACCTGACGGTCAGCTACCGCGCGCCGATCGACAACACCCCGCCCAAGCGCGGCGCAGGGCCGCCCTACCAGCTGCGCACCGAGGGCGGTGGACTGTCGGGGGTGGGCAACACCTTCATCCTGATCCCCGAGGGCCAGCAGGCCTACGACGTCAGCCTGCGCTGGGACCTGTCGCGGCTGCCGGGATCGGCGGCGACCTCGAGCTATGGCGACGGCGACGTCTCGCTGGGCGTCGGGCCGGCCGGACGGCTGATGTCGACGGTGTTCATGGCTGGGCCGATGCACCGCTATCCGCAAGTCCCGAAGGGCGGGTTCTCGGCGGTCTGGCTGGGGACGCCGCCGTTCCAGCCGGGTCCGGTCATGGACTGGACCCAGCAGCTGCATAGCTGGATGATCAAGTTCTTCCGCGATCCCAGCGAGCCGCCGTATCGCGTCTTCCTGCGCTACAACCCGATCAACGCCGGGGGCGGGGCGGCGCTGACCAACTCGTTCCTGACGACCTACGGCAAGACCGGATCGGGCGAGGCGCTGAAGGGCACCTTGGCCCACGAGATGATCCACACCTGGACGGCGGTGGACGGTCCCGGTCAGTGGTTCGGCGAAGGAAATGCGGTTTTCTATCAAGCGCTTCTGCCGCTGCGCGCCGGGCTGATCACGCCGGACGACTATCTGGCCGACATCAACGAGACCGCGCGGCGCTACTACTCCAATCCGCTGAACGACACGCCCAACGACCAGATCGCCCCGCGCTTCTGGGAGGACTCCCGCGTGCGCGTGCTGCCCTATGACCGAGGGGCGATGTACTTCGCGGTGCTGGACGGCCAGATCCGCAAGGCTTCGGGCGGCAACCGCTCGGTCGACGACCTCGTCATCGAGATGGTCGAGCGCGAGCGTCGCGGCCAGACGACCGGCGAGGCCGACTGGCTGGCGCTGCTGGACAAGGAGCTCGGCGCGGCGGGGGCCAAGACCCACGCGGCGATGGTGGCGGGGGGGCTGATGCTGCCGGAGGCCGACGGCTTCGGGCCCTGCTTCACGCGCACGACCGACAAGGTCCGCCGCTTCGAACTGGGCTTCGAGCCCAAGTCGCTGGTCGGCGACGTCAAGACGATCCGCGACCTGCAGCCGGGCAGCGAGGCGGCCAAGGCCGGCCTGCGCAACGGCGATGTGGTGACCTACGGCCAAGCGCTGGACGCCCTGCAGGGCGATCCGGAAAAGCAGCTGACCCTGCAGGTGACGCGGGACGGAAAGACCTTCCCGATCAGCTACTTGCCGCGGGCCGAAGAGGTCGAGATCTATCAGTGGAAGCGCGTGCCCGGCGTGCCGGACACGGCGTGTGGTCGCTGACGGAGAGCGGGGCGCTTAGCGCCCCGTCACGAACGCCCGCACGTCGGTGCTGAACGCCTTGAGGGCGTCCTCGTTGGTATAGGCCATGTGGCCGCCTTCGTAGTCGTGCAGGACCACGCGGTCGGCGGGCAGGGCGCCGTGGGATTTCAGGTAGCGGGCCGGGCCGATGGTGGTCGTGGTGTCGTAGTAGCCGGTGCCGATCATCAGCCGGAACTTCGGGTTGGCCTTCAGCGCCTGGCCGAAATTGCTTTGATAATCAAAGTCGTTGAACGGTCCGCCGATGCCGCTGGTGGGCGACCAGCCCCAGCCGAGGGTCTCGGGCGCGAAGGAGCGGTACTCGGCCATCGGCCACGTCACCTTCAGCTCGCCGGCCATGTAGGCGTCGAGGCTCGGCTTGACCATGTCTGAGACCTTGCCGAACGGGTCGGTGGCGCGCCCGCCGGGCGCGGCGGCGGGCCCGGCGTAGCGGGCGTCGTACATCCCCAGCACCTGGCCCTTGTCCTTGAGCAGCTCGCTCACGAAGTCGACCTTGGAGATGATCAGGTCGTGGGTCAGGTAGTAGTCGGCGCTGATGCCGGTGAAGGCCTGGAGCTTGCGGGCGATGGCCTGGCGCTCGGCCGCCGGCAGGTCCTGGCCCTTGGTCAGGGCGGGGAGATATTCGTTCATTCCAAAGGCATAGGCGTCGTCGACGAAGGCCGGAACGGTCTTGCCGCCGGTGTCGGCGCGGCCGTGATAGGCGGCGACGGCGGCCAGGGCGGTGATGTTGGTCGCGAACGAGACCGCGTTGCCGGGGCGCTGGCTGGTCTCGATCATATTCACCGCCTGGCCCATCAGGATCACGCCGTCGAGGGGCGTGGTCTTGGCCAACTGGCCGGCCATCACCGCGGCGCGGATCGTGCCGTAGCTTTCGCCCAGGACGTACTTCGGGGAGGTCTCGCGGCCGTTGGCCTTGAGCCAGGCCTCGACGAAGCCGGAGACCGACTTGGCGTCGCCGTCGACCTGGTAGAAGTCGGCGCGCTTGCCGGCCGGCTGGACGCGGGTGAAGCCGGTCTCGGCCGGATCGACGAACACGAGGTCGGCGACGTCGAGCAGCGAGTAGGCGTTGTCGATCACCTTGTAGGGCTTGGGAACCTCGGCGGTCACGTCCTGCGGCGGGGCGATCCGGCGCGGGCCGAAGGCGCCCATGTGCAGCCAGGCCGAGGCCGAGCTGGGGCCGCCGTTGAACAGGAAGATCACCGGCCGCGAGCCCTGATCCTTCAAGCCTTCACGCACATAGGACGTGGTCACGAAACGGATGGTCGGCTCGCCGGCGGCGTTGCGCAGCACCGTCTCGCCGACCGTAGCGACGTACTTCACCTTCTGGCCGTTGAAGGTCCCGGTGTGGCGGGTGACGAAGCTCTCGGCCGCCGGCGCGGCGGCCGGGACGGGCGCGGCCTGGGCGTAGGCCTGCGGGGCGCCGGCGCAGAGAAGGAGGAGGGCGAGGGCGGCGGGCTTCAGCGGCACTTTGACGGGCTCCGATGGCGGATCTAGCGGCAGGTTAGGCGGCGCACGTCGCATTATCTTGCCGATGTTCGCACGGGCGCCGCGCCGGGGCGGGGGCTTTATGCAGAGCGCGAGGTCGGCTGTGCATGGTCCATGCGAGCGAATGGGGGCGGGCAATCAAGCTATTCAACGCTGCCATGGGCTGTCGGCAGCTATCGGCACAGCGGCATAAGCTATTCGGCGCCCTTGCAGGAACCTGACTAGCCTATGTGCGGCCAAGGGTCCGGGCCCGACAGTTCGAAAAGATATTCTGCGCGGTACGGCTATCCTATGTCGAGATCATCGGGGGAACGGATATGCGCGCCAGCCTGCGGGCCATGCTCCTGGGAGCCTGCCTGACCGCGATCAGCGTCGGCGGAACCGCCGTCGCGAGCGCCGAGCCGGCGGCCGCGAGCGCCGCGCGCGCGCCGGTCGTGGCCGTGACCAAGCACGCCGGGACCTTCAACGGCCAGAAGGTCGCCTACAAGGCCATCGTCGCCGAGACCATCCTGACCGACGCGGCCGGCGCGCCGACCGGATCGCTGGTCACCACCGCCTATGTGCGCGAGGGCGTCGCGCCCGCCGAACGGCCGGTGCTGTTCCTGTTCAACGGCGGGCCGGGGGCCTCGACCACGCCGCTGCACTTCGGGGCGTTCGGGCCCAAGAAGCGGACCGAGGACGGTCCGAACCAGCTGATGGTCGACAACCCCGACAGCATCCTCGACGCGGTCGACCTGGTGTTCATCGATCCGATCGGCACCGGCTACAGCCGACCGCTGCCCGGCGTCGACGGCAAGCAGTTCTGGAGCCGCGACGGCGACGCCGCCTCGGTCAAGACGGTGATGGCCCAGTGGCTGAAGGCCAACGGCCGCGAGGCCTCGCCGCGCTACATGCTCGGCCAGAGCTATGGCACCACGCGGGCGGCGCTGGTCGCAGGCATCGGGGCCGACCTGAAGCTCGACGGGGTGCTGCTGTTCGCGCTGGTCGGCTATCCGCCCGGGCGCGAGATGCCGTTCGTGACCACCCTGCCGACCTTCGCGACCACGGCCTGGTATCACCAGAAGGTCGACCGGGCCGGGCGCAGCGTGCAGCAGGTGCACGACGAGGCGGTCGAGTTCGCCCGCACGACCTATGTCACCGCCCTGATCAAGGGCGCGAGCCTGCCGGCCGCCGAGAAGCGGGCGGTCGCCGAGAAGATGTCGGCGCTGATCGGGCTCCCGGCCGAATTCATCCTCGCCAAGGACCTGCGGCTGAGCCGCGAGGACTTCATGTTCAACCTGCTCAAGGACCAGGGCCTGCGCACCGGCCAGCTGGACGGCCGGGCGACCGCGCGGCTGGACGCCCCGGCCAAGCGGCCGCCCTATGACGATCCGGGCATGAACTACGCCGCGCCGCGGCCGCCGGGCCCGGCGCCGACCGGGGCGCTGAAGGTCGCCAAGGGCATGACCGCGCTGGAGTCCTACTACAAGGACACCCTGAAGTTCCGCACGAGCGAGACCTACAACTCGCTGAACCTCGACGTGAATTCGGCCTGGGACCACCAGGGCATGGCCGACGTCAACGGCCTGCTCGGCAAGGCCATGCAGGCCAGCCCGAAGATGCGGCTGTTCTGGGCGGCGGGCTACTTCGACGTCACCACGCCGCCGTACGGCGCGCGCTACGCCCTCGACCAGGCCGGTGTGCCGGGCGAGCGGTTGACCGCGGCCTATTTCGACGGCGGCCACTCGGTGTTCACCGACCCCGGCAACCACGCGGCGCTGAGCGCGGCGGTGCGCAAGTTCGTCGCGCCGTGACGACCGCAGCGTTCGACCGCGCGGCCTAGACCCCTCATCCGTCAGGCTTCGCCTGCCACCTTCTCCCGCAAGGGGAGAAGGACGAATTCAAGGACAGTTCAGTTGATGTCTTCAGCTCGCGTCTCGTTTCTCGCCCTGGCGCTGGCCGCCGGTCTCGCCGGCCCGGCCGCTGCGCAGGTGCAGAACTTCGTGGTCATCGCCAACGGCGAGAAGGTCGGCCACCTGACCGCCGACGTGCAGGGCCGCAAGGTCAGCGTCGACTATGCGGTCAGCAACAACGGCCGCGGCCCCAAGGCCAAGGAGGCGATCGAGCTGGACGCTTCGGGCGTGCCGGTGAGTTGGTCGATCGACGGCTCGTCGCTGTTCGGCAGCCCGGTGCAGGAGCGCTTCGCCTGGACGCCGGGCAAGGCCGAATGGACCAGCCAGGCCGATAAGGGCCAGGTCGCCGCCGCCAAGCCGATCCTCTACGCCGCCAACGACGCCAGCCCGTGGATGCTGGGCGTCTATGTGAAGGCGCTGCTGAAGGCGCCGAACAACACCCTGCCGCTGGCGCCGTCGGGCGAGATGCGGCTGAAGGAAGTGCGCAAGCTGACCCTCGGCGAGGGCAAGGCGGCGGTTCCGGTCACGGTCTACGAGCTGTCGGGCATCGACCTGTCGCCGAGCTATGTGCTGATCGACAAGAAGGGCGAGCTGTTCGGGACGCTGGACGGCGGGCTGATCCGCGAGGGCGCGGAGGCGAACATTCCGCAGCTGCAGAAGGTGAGCCGCGAGGTCGACCTGCAGGAAGCGGTCGAGGCGCAGGCCAAGCTGGCCCACCGATTCGACACGCCGGTGCGGATCCGCAACGTCAAGGTGTTCGATCCCAAGACCATGACCGTCGGCGGCCTGTCGACCGTCACGATCTACAAGGACCAGATCACCAGCGTCGAGCCGGAGGACGCCGGCCGTCCGGTCCCCAAGGGCGAGACGGTGATCGACGGGCAGGGCGGCACGCTGGTGCCCGGCCTGCACGACATGCACTCGCACACCACGCTGCAGTCGAACCTGTTCAACCTGGCGGCCGGGGTCACGGCGGTGCGCGACCAGGGCAACTACAACGAAGAACTGCTGGGCTGGATCGACGGGCTGGAGACCGGCAAGCTGGCCGGGCCGCGCATCGTCCGCAACGGCTTCCTCGAAGGGCGCAGCCCCTATTCGGCCCGCCACGGCTTCATCGCCGACAGCCTGGAAGGGGCGCTGAAGGACGTGCGCTGGTACGCTGACCACGGCTACTGGCAGATCAAGATCTACAACTCGATGAACCCCGACTGGGTGGCGCCGATCGCCGCCGAGGCGCACCGCCTGGGCATGGGCGTGACCGGCCACGTGCCGGCGTTCTCGAGCCCCGACCGGGTGATCAAGGACGGCTACAACGACATCGCCCACATCAACCAGCTGATGCTGGGCTGGATTCTCGATCCCAAGGAAGACACCCGCACGCCGCTGCGGCTGACCGGCATGGCGCGGGCCAAGGACCTGGACCTGAACGCGCCGAACGTGCAGGCGACGATCGCCCTGATGAAGGAGAAGGGCGTGGCGCTGGACACCACGGCGATGATCCTCGAGCGGCTGATGCTGTCGCGGTCGGGCCAGGTGCAGGCGGGCGACGCGCCCTATATCGACCATGTGCCGGTCGGCTATCAGCGCTACCGCAAGCGCAACTTCGTGACCATCGCCAGCCCGCAGCAGGACGCCGACTACCACGCCGGCTACGCCAAGGTGCTGGAGACCCTGAAGCTGCTCGACGACCGCGGCATCCAGCTGCTGCCGGGCACCGACGACGGCACCGGCTTCTCGCTGCTGCGCGAGCTGGAGATCTACGTGCAGGCCGGCATCTCGCCGGGCAAGACGCTGCGGCTGGCGACGCTGGATAGCGAAAAGTACTTCGGGCGCGACCACCAGCTGGGCTCGATCGAGCGCGGCAAGCTGGCCGACTTCTTCCTGATCGAAGGCGACCCGACCGCCGACATCAGCAACGTGCGCAAGATCCGCATGACCATGCGCGGCGGCGTCGCCTACTACCCGGCCGAGATCTACGAGCACCTGAACGTCAAGCCGTTCAGCGCCCCGCCGCCGGTCAGCGTGGCGAAGTAGGGCTGCGAGATGCTCCCCCAGAGGGGGAGCATCTGGACGGGCGCGCCTGAGCCGCCCAGCTGGGACCGCTAGCGGACCTCCTCCGTCTCCTTCGGCGCGGACACCTTGCGGGTCTTGGCCTGGGCTTTCGGCTTGGGGAGCAGGCGGAAGCGGGTCTGGCACCAGGCGTAGTCGACGCCGACGTCGAGCAGGGCGTCGGAGCGGCCGCAGGGGCAGGCGAACTCCATCACCCCGAGCACGCGGTAGGTCTCGCCCGCCTGGAGCGGCACGGGGCGTCCGGTGACATGGTTGGGGGCGGCGTTGACGCAGAGAACGAGATCGCCAGGGCCGACAGCGTCACTCATGGCTTCTTTTCCTAGGCTGACGGCAAGTCTAGACCCGCAGCCACGAGGCGCAAAGACGCGTTTCCCTGCGACATGAGCGAGGGCGAGCCGTGGCGATCCATAAGAGCACCGAGGGCTATACGGGCGGGGCCAAGGACTATGTGGCCGGGCGGCCGGGCTATCCGCCGGAAGCGGCCGCGTGGCTGGTCGAGGTTCTGAAGGTCGGGCCGGGGCGCCGGGCGCTGGAGGTGGGCGCGGGCACGGGGAAGTTCCTGCCGCTGCTGGCCAGCTGCGGCGGCGAGATCGTGGCGCTGGAGCCGGTGGCGGCGATGCGCGAGCAGCTGACGGCGGCGTTTCCGCACGTCGAGGCGCTGGCCGGGACGGCCGAGGCGATCCCGCTGCCGGACGGCGCGGTCGATGCGGTGGTCTGCGCCCAGGCTTTCCATTGGTTCGCGACGCCGGCGGCGGTGGCGGAGATGCGCCGGGTGCTGAAGCCGGGCGGCGTGCTGGGGCTGATCTGGAACGTCCGCGACGAAAGCGTTCCCTGGGTCGCCGAGCTCACGACGATCACCGACCCGTGGGAGGGCGACACGCCGCGATACCGCACTGGCGCCTGGCGCGAGGTCTTTCCGGCGCCGGGCTTCGAGTTCGTCGGCGAGCGGCACGCGCGCAACGACCACGTGGGAGCCGCCGAGCAGGTGGTGGTCAAGCGGACCCTGTCGGTCAGCTTCATCGCCGCCCTGCCGCCGGCGCAGCGCGAAGCGGTGGAGCAGCAGGTCCGCGACCTGATCGCCCGCACGCCGGAGCTGGCGGGCGAGCGGGCGGCGTTTCCGTACGAGACGGCGATGTTCGCCTATCGGAAGGTTTAGCCCCCCGCCGCCTGGACCAGGCGGCGGACGCCCGGGGTGACCATGATCAGCAGGTCGGCGGGCGGGCGCTTGCCGAAGAACGAGAAGATCGGCCGGGCCGAGGCGGCCTCGAAGCCGTCGGCGCGGTCGAGGACGGCCTTGGCGCGGGCGGCGACGTCGGGGGCCAGCGGCCTGCCGGCTTCCAGGGCGTCGAGGGCCGCGGTTCCGACGGCGGCCATCTCGGCGATGTCGGCCGAGATCGGGACGGCCTCGCGGACGGCGGGGTGATCTGCGGCGACGGCGACGAGGCGTCCGTGGTTGGCGCTCCAGACCGCGAAGTCGGCGCGCACGGCGGCGCGGGCCGCAGCATCGCCGGCGGCGGCGCGCTCGGCCCGGGCGACGAAGGCGCGGGCGACGAGGCTGTCAACGGGGGCCGCGTCGGCCATGGCGGTCAGGTGCTGGACGATCTTCTTGCCGGCGATGGCGGCGGGGACGCGCTTGTCGTGGGCCATGTGCCGAACCGGGCCGACCAGGTCGAGGAAGACCATCAGCGGTTCCGACGCGCCGGACGCCAGGCGCGAGGCCATGCGGGCGCGGGCGGCCTGGTCCTGCAGGCCGGTGCGGCGCAGGCGGTCCTGCTGGACGGCGAGGCGGGCGTACATGTCCGGGACGTCGCGCGCCTCGCGCGGGGACCAGAAGCGCTCGGCCAGCACGGCGGCGCGCGGCCAGAGGCGGTTGTCGAGCATCTCGTCGCTGATCAGCTCGGCCCAGATCGGGGCTTCGCCGCCGATCACCAGGGCTTCCTGCTGCGGCGTCAGCGGGGCCATCGGCTGGACGATGACGCCGTCGGTGACGAAGCGTCCGACCAGCGGGTGCAGCTTGCGGGCGGCCTCGGCGTCGGCCGGGCTCATGCCGGCGGCGGACGTGTCGAGCGGGTCGAAGCCGTAGTGGAACTCACCGGTGTTCAGGAGGTCGAGATAGTAGCCGGCCGAGACGATGGTCCTGTGTCCAAGGGCGGTGGCGCGGCTGGTGGCGTTTGAGGTGCGCCAGGCCTGGACGACGATGTCGCGCGGCAGGGTCCCGGTATCGATGATCTCCTCCCAGCCGACGACGATCTTGCCGCGGCGGGTCAGGGCCTGGTGGATGCGGCGGTGGAAATGAGCCTCGACCTCGGCTTTGGTCTTGAGCCCCTCGGCGGTCTTCAGCGCCTCGACGCCAGGATCGCCGCCCCAGGCCTCGTCCGGAACCTCGTCGCCGCCGATGTGGAAGTAGGCGTCGGGGAAGAGGCCGGCCATCTCGTCGAACAGCCGCTCGACGAAGCGGTAGGTCTCCGGCTTGGCCGGGTTCAGCACCTGGAGACCGGCGGCGGGCGCGCCGGCCGGATTGGAGGCGAGTTCGGGATAGGCCAGCGTCATGGCCCGCGCGTGGCCGGGCACGTCGAACTCGGGCACCACGCGCACGCCGCGGTCGGCGGCGTAGGCGATCAGGTCGCGGATCTCAGCCTGGGTGTAGAACTGGCCGTGGCCGGCGACCTCGTGCAAGCGCGGATAGCGGCGGCTCTCGACGCGGAAAGCCTCGTTGTCGCTGAGGTGCAGGTGCAGGACGTTGAGCTTGACCTGCTCCATGGCGTCGATCTGGCGCTTGATCGTCTCGACGCTCATGAAGTGGCGGGCGGTGTCGATCATCACCCCGCGCCAGGCGAATCGCGGCTTGTCGTCGATGGCGACCAGGGGCAGGGAGGCCGCGCCGTCGGCGTCGGTCTCGAGCAGCTGGCGCAGGGTGGCCAGACCCCGCAGCACGCCGACCGGACCGTCGGCCTGCAACGCCACGCCGCGCGGCGCGACCTGCAGGCGGTAGCCTTCGCGGGCCTGCAGGGTGAGGGCGCCGGGATCGGACGCGGCGCAGCTGATCTCGAGGGCGGGGCCGGCGGCGGCGAAGGTCTCGACGCCGGTGAGGCGGCCGAGGTCGCGCTGGAAGCGCTCGACGGCGCGTTCGAGCATCGGCTCGCGGCAGCCGGTCCAGGTGACGGCGAAGCGGCCGGCGACCGGCAGGGCGCCTTCGTGTTCGGTCACCGACTGCGGCAGCGGGGTCAGCGAGACGGCGGCGGCGGGCCCGGCGGCCAGCAGGGCGAGCCCGCAGGCGGCGGCGAGGGCGGCGGGACGGATCGGCATGGCGGCCTCCGATGAAAGCATCCTGGCGGCGGCGCAGGGAGCAGCCGCCGCCAGGCGGTCCGGGACAGATCCGGACCAAGGACGACGAGGCGGGGGGAAGCCCGCCGCGCCGCGTTCTGGGACTTTTGAGTGGAGCGCATTCCGATCGCAAAACCGGATCCACTTTTGCGGAACGCGCCCTAGTAGTTGGCGGTGAAGCGGACCCCGAAGTAGCGGGTGTTGTCGCGGCTGATGCCGGTGCGGGTGCGGATCACCGTGCCGGCCGGCGGCAGGAAGATCCCCAGCGTGGTGCCGTAGGTCTCGGCGCTTTCCTCGAAGATGTTGTTGGCCAGCAGGTCGAGCTTGTAGGTCCCGTTGGTGAAGCTGACCCCGGCGTCGACGAAGGTGGTGGCGGCGAGGTTCTTGGCCGGGTCGCCCAGCAGGTCGGTGTTGGACTTGCTCTGGGCGCGGACCGTGCCGTTCAGCACGATGTCGTAGTCGCCGAGCACCTCGCGGAACGTGTACGAGCCGCTGACCGTGCCTCGCCATTCCGGGGCGCTGGCCAGCTGGCTGCCGGCCAGGTCGCGCTGGACCGGACGCGCCACGGTCTCGCCCGGCACCACGATGGTTTCGCAGCCCTGGGCGGCGGTCTGGTTCGTGTAGCAGGGGGCGTAGGGGAAGGATTCGATCTTGGCGTCCGTGTAGGAGACCGCCGCGTTGAGGCGGAAGTCGTCGGTGACGACGGCGGCGGCCGAGAGCTCGACCCCGTGGGTGCGGACCTCGCCCACCGAGGCGAGCTTGAGCACCGGGATCGTGTTGGCCTGGGTGGCGTCGTAGAGGATCGTCTGCAGCTGGTAGTTCTCGTAGCGGCTGTCGAAGTAGTTGACGTTCAGCGTCATGCGCCGGTCGAACCACTCGGTCTTCAGGCCCGCCTCGACCGCCTTCACCTTTTCCGGATCGAGGGTCTTGAGCGTGCCGACCATGGCCACGGTGTTGTCCTCGGCGTCGTAGACCGGGCCCTGCGAGGCCTTGCCGTAGGTGATGTAGGCCATGACGTTGTCGGTCAGGTGATACTGGACCGAGGCGTCGTAGTTCACGTAGTCGCCGCTGTCGTCGCCCTTGGAGACGACCAGGTCGTTGATCTTCGGGAACGGGATGGTGATGCCGTTCTCCAGCCGCCGGCTGGTCGCCTCGATCGGGTTGAACACCCAGGTGTAGTCGACCTTGTCCTTCTCGTAGCGCAGGCCGCCCATGACGGTGAGCTTGTCGGTGATGTCGTAGGAGGCGTGGCCGAACACCGCGAAGGCCTCCTGGCCGAACACCCGATGCCAGTCCACCGGCAGCAGGAAGCGGGTGTAGTCGTAGGTGTTCTCGGTGTTCGAGTAGAACGCGCCGGCCACGTACTGCAGCGGGCCCTCGCCGCTGGAGGTCAGGCGCACCTCCTGGGTCACGTACTTGGTCTTGTTGTAGATGTGCGCGAAGCCGTCGAAGTCAGGCCGCATGGCCATGTTGACCAGGGTCGAGGCGGTCAGGTCGGTGGTGGCCGGATTGGTCTCGCGCAGGAACGAGGTGATCGAGGTCAGGGTCGCGGGGCCGAGGTCGTAGTCGAGGCGCAGCACGCCGCCGTCGTCCATGGTGCGGCTCTTGGAGTCGCGCGGCGAGACGAAGCCGTCGAGGTCGAAGGAGAGCGGGGCGGGGCGCAGCTCCGAGTAGGGCCGCTTGGGGAAGTTGAAGTCGTAGGGCGTGAAGATCTGCGAGGTCGGGACCGACGCGTAGCCGAGGATCAGCGCGCCCAGGCCCTGTTCCACCGCGTTGCGCTGCTGGTGAAAGCCGGTGATCGTGACGGTGAGGTCCTCGGTCGGGGTCAGCTCCAGCTTGCCGCGGAGGCCGTTCACTTCCGAATAGGTGTCGGTGCCGGTGGTGAGGTTGGTCAGCACGCCCTTGGTGTGGCGCGAATAGGCCGAGAGGCTGAAGGCCGCCCAGTCGTTGATCGGCCCGGAGACGAAGGCGCCGAACTGGCGCTCGCCGTCGTCGGTGACCATGGCCGTGCCGAAGCCGGTCCAGGTGCTGGACGGGGAGCGGGTGACCAGGTTGATCAGGCCGCCGGTCGCGTTGCGCCCCGACAGCGTGCCCTGCGGGCCGGGCAGCACCTCGACCCGCTCGATGTCGATAAGGTTGTTGGCCAGGGTGGCGCGCGAGGGCTGGGGCACGTCGTCGAGGGTGACGCCGACCTTGTTCTCGGCCCCGATGTTGGAGGCCGAGGTGGCGACGCCGCGGATCGACAGGCCGGTGCCGGAGATCGAGGGGACCAGCTTCTTGAGGTCGGCGATCTCGGTGACGTTGTTCTGGGCCAGCTCGCCGGCGCCGACCACCTGGACCGGCTTGGGGATGTCCTGGACGTTCTCGGCCCGCTTCTGGGCGGTGACGACGAGTTCGGCCAGCAGGCCGTCGTTGGATTGCGCCGCGGCCGGCGAGGCCATCAGGGCGAGCGCAGAGGACGCCATCAGGGCGCGGCGTGCAGTGATGAACATGTTTTCTCCCCGTATTCGTTCTTGTCGGCGGCCGAGCCGGCCGTCCGGTGTTCTTCTGTAATCGTTATCATCGCTGGCCGAACGCAGGCGCGCAGGGACGGCGACGACGTCGCTGTACTGGGACGTGCGGCCGCGCAGGCGGCGCTGTCTTGGAAAACCCGACCCGATGCCCCGGAGCCGGCGCAAACCTAAGCTGCGAACTTACATCCGGTCAATACTGCATGTAAGTGAGCCCCGAAGCCTTGCCGAGGGAGGGGCCGTGCGCGGATAGTGCGGCCGAGCCTCCCAGAATCACGAGACCCGATGAGCGAACGTCCACGCCGCATGACCCAGGCCGAGCGCACCGCGCGGACGCGGAGCAAGGTGCTGGCGACGGCGGTCGACTGCCTGCACA
Source organism: Phenylobacterium sp. GW823-FHT02A09 (assembly GCF_058797775.1). Lineage (NCBI taxonomy): Bacteria > Pseudomonadati > Pseudomonadota > Alphaproteobacteria > Caulobacterales > Caulobacteraceae > Phenylobacterium > Phenylobacterium sp. GW823-FHT02A09. Next base: position 680,374 of record NZ_JBXAJZ010000004.1, read on the forward strand.
CCGTCGGCTACGCGGCGACCACGACCTCGCTGGTGGCCCAGCGGTCGGGCAGCCGCGGGGCGATGCTGCACCAGTTCCCGACCCGCGCCGACCTGATGCTGGCGGTGGTGGAGGCGGCGTTCGAGGAGGAGATGGACCTCTACGACGCCCGGTTCGGGGCCATCGCCGACCCGAAGGAGCGGGTGCTGGCCATCCCCGAAGCGGTCTGGGAGACGCTGAGCCGGCCGGCCGGGGTGGCGGTGCTGGAGATCCTGCAGGGCTCGCGCAGCGATCCGGCGATGAGCGCCCGTCTGGCGCCGGTGCTGGCGCGGATCTCCAAGGAGTCGCGGCGGCGGCTGATCAAGTGGTTCGACGCCGACTACCTGGCCCCGCCGGCGGAGATGCGCCTGATCGTCTGGGCGGTGCGCGGGCTGTCGATCTCGCAGGTGCTGGAGCCCGACGTCGGCGACGTGCGCGAGTCGATCCTGCTGCTGCGGCGGCTGATGGAAACGCTGCATGGGGGGAAGTCATGAGAGGCCTGATCGTCGCGCTCGGCCTGCTGGCCGCCGGGGCCGCGCAGGCCGCGCCGGTCGGCATGGTCGCCGATCCGTGCCCGCCGCCGGCCGCGCCCGACGCGCTGGGCAAGGAGATGTCCGAGGCGCTGGTCGCCGACGCGCCGTTCCCGCCGGCGCTGCTGGCCAAGCTGATGGACCCGGCCCGCGGGGCGGCGTCCGAGAAGGCCAAGGCCGAGCAGGCGGCCCGCGACTGGGCCGACCTCTGCCGCTATCGGGCCGACAACGCGGCGGCCGGGAAGGGCGTCGAGGCGGTGTTCATGGGCGACTCGATCACCGAACTCTGGATGGTCGCCGATCCGGGCTTCTTCAGCGCCGCGCGGCTGGACCGCGGGATCAGCGGCCAGACCAGCGCCCAGATGCTGCTGCGGTTCAACGCCGACGTCGTCGCGCTGAAGCCCAAGGTCGTGCACATCCTGGCCGGCACCAACGACGTGGCGGGCAATCTGGGGCCCAATCGTCCCGAGGATTTCAAGAACAATATCAGAGCGATGGCCGACATTGCTGATGCGAACGGCATCGCCGTGGTCATCGGCGCGATCCCGCCAGCCGACCGCTTCCTGTGGCGCGGCGAGCTGAAGCCGGCGGCGCAGATCGCCGAGCTGAACGGTTGGCTGAAGGCGTTCGCGGCGGAGCGCGGCTACGCGTTCGCCGACTACCACGCCGCGATGGCGACCGAGACGGGGGCGATGCGCCCAGCCTTCAGCAAGGACTTCGTGCACCCCAACCGCGCCGGCTACGGCGTGATGGCCCCGATCGCGCAGGCGGCGCTGGACGAGGCGCGGCGGCGCGGTCCAAGAAAGACCGGGCTGGGAGGACGCTAGCCATGAAGATAAGGTTCGCGGCGCTGACCGCGCTGGCCGCGCTGTCGGTGGGGACAGCCTGCGGAGCGCAATTGTTGCCCAAGGACACCGAAGTCTGGACGCCTGTACCGCCGGTGGTCGCGCCGGGCGCGCAACCGGGCGCGGCGCCGGCCGACGCGCTGGTGCTGTTCGACGGCAAGGACCTGTCGCACTGGGTGGCGACCAAGGACAAGTCGCCGGCCGGCTGGACGGTGGAAGGCGGCGTGCTGACCGTGAACAAGGCGGCCGGCAACATCGAGACCAAGCAGAGCTTCGGCGACTATCAGCTGCATATCGAGTGGCGGGTCCCGGCGAATATCACCGGCGAGGGCCAGGCGCGCGGCAACGGCGGCCTCTTCCTGGCGTCCACCGGCGGCGGCGACGCCGGCTACGAGATACAGATTCTCGATTCCTACCAGAACCCGACCTACGTCAACGGCCAGGCCGGCAGCATCTACAAACAGCGTCCGCCGCTGGCCAACGCCATGCGCAAGCCGGGCGAGTGGCAGACCTACGACGTCATCTGGCGCGCGCCGGTGTTCGGCGCCGACGGGGCGCTGGTGAAGCCGGCGCGGGTCACGCTGCTGCACAACGGCGTGCTGGTGCAGGACAATGTCGAGCTGACCGGCGAGACGGTGTTCATCGGCCAGCCCAAGTACAAGGCCCACGGCAAGTCGCCGATCAAGCTGCAGGCCCACCGCGATCCCAGCGAGCCGATCAGCTTCCGCAACATCTGGGTGCGGGAACTGGCGCCCGCGGGGTGAAGATCGCCGCCGCCCAGACGCCGGAGTTCATCGACGATGTCCCGGCGGCGTTCGCCTATCTGCTGGAGGTCGTGGAGCAGGCGCGCGCCCAGGGGGCGGCGCTGCTGTGTTTCCCGGAGGGCTTTCTCCAGGGCTACCTGACCGATCCCGACGGGGCCCGGCGGGCGGCGTTGGACCTGACCGGGCCGCGGTTCGCGCAGCTGCTGGCGGCGCTGCCGGAGGAGGGGCCGATGATCGTCGTCGGCCTGATCGAGGCCGAGGGCGAGGACCTCTACAACACCGCGGCCGTGATCCATCGCCGGGCGCTGGTCGGGCGCTATCGCAAGCGCCACCTGCTGGGGCGCGAGCGCTGCTTCCGACCCGGCGAGGGCGCCGCGACCTTCGAGGTCGAGGGCCTGCGCTTCGGGATCAACATCTGCTTCGACACCAACTTCGCGCAGGCGGCGGCGGACGTGGCGGCCCAGGGCGCCGCGCTGCTGCTGTGCCCGGCCAACAACATGCTGCCGAGGCCGGCGGCGGTCGAATGGCGCGACAGGCACAATGCGGTGCGCGGCGAGCGCTGCCGGGAGACCGGCCTGTGGCTCATGTCGGCCGACGTGACCGGCGAGCGGGACGGGCGCGTCGGCTGGGGCCCGACCGCGGTGCTGGGGCCGGACGGCGAGGCGGCCGCGCAGCTGCCGCTGGACGCGCCGGGGCTGCTGGTCTTCGACCTGCCGACGACGCCGGGAGGGAGAGGGGCATGAGAAGCTGGCTGATCATCGCAGCGTTCGCCTTGGCCGGGCCGGCCTTGGCGGTTCCGCCGATACCGCCGTCGCTGGAGGCGCTGAAGGTCAGCAAGGCGTTCATCCAGGCGACGGCGGACAACGACCTGGCCGCCTATGGCGCGTTGCTGGCGGCGGACGCGCAGATCGTGACTGGTGCGGGCGTGGTCCTCGACAAGCCGCAGTGGCTGAGCGGCGTGGCGCGGGAGTTCCATGCCGGGCGCAGCACCGAAGTCCTGCAGGTCGTCGGCTCGCCCGAGCCCGGGTCGCGGTCGGCCAAGGTGTTGGTGATGCTGAAGGTCCGCAACTGCACGCCGATGGCGATGGAGTGCTTCCCGTCCTATCGCACCGAAGCGATCGTCATTCGGGGCGGCGCGATCGTCAGGCTCGAGCGCTCGCCGGACTACTCGACCAAGCTGACCTTGAACGGCGCGATTGAAGCCACGGAGAGCTGGTAGCCGTCGACATCCCCTCGCTCGCGCCGGGCGATGAGGGGATGCCGACAAGCGCGCTAAGCCGTCGCCGTGAGCCCCCGCGCGCGGCGCAGGCCGACGCCGGCGCCGAGGAAGCCGACGATCATCAGCGCCCAGCTGGAGGGTTCGGGGACGCCGGAGGCGAGGCCTGTGACCTGCTCCAGCCGCACGTCGTCGAGCAGTACGTCCCAGGCGTTGCCGTTTCCGGTTCCGTTGAGCCGCAGGGTGTAGGCGCCCGGCGCGAGCGAGGCGCTCCAGGTCTTCTGCGACCAGGTGCGATTGCCGCCTTCGTGGGTGAAGAGGCCCGACTGGGCGACCACGTTCTGACCGGCGTCGAGGATCTGGACCTGCAGGATCGAGCCGTCGAAGCCCGACTCCACGCCCATGGCGATCGCGAAGTCGAAGCCGGTGGCGCCGGCGCCGAGCACGAAGTCCTGGGAGATCGAGTTGAACAGGGTGACGCCGCCCAGCGGCGACCAGTTCAGCGACAGGAACTGCGAGCCCTCGGCGGCCGAGGCCGGGACCAGCGAGTAGACGACCGGGGCCCGATAGAGGTCGGAGACGGTCGGATCGCCGAGCACCCAGCCGGGCACGTACTGGGCGGCGACGGCCGGGGCGGGGTAATGCTGGATATGCCCGCCGGGCGCGTAGCTGTCATAGTAGAACGGCTGGGTCGGGGTTTCTTCGAACCCGCCGTTGACGAGAAGGTTGGCGGCGAGAGCAGGTCCCGCCGGGACCAATGCCGCGGCGATGGCGGCCAGATACTTGAAGGACAAGGTGATTTGCTCCTGAACGGTTCGTCCGGTTGAGCTTGTTCTAGGAGCGAGCGTCGCGAGCACTTTGTAGAAATTCGCCAATCGGCGCAGGCGGCGTTGAATGGGGATCAATCGGCGCCTAAGCTCCGCCATGACCAGTCGGGCGGACCTCATGGAAGAACCCCAGTCATCCGCGCCGCAGGTCCGGTTCTATCCGCCGGCCGCGAGCCTGCGCGGCCTGATCACCGCCTATTACTTTGTCGACGTGCCGCCGGGCGCGCACCTTGATCACCTGCATCCCGAATGGGCGAACGTGCGCTTCGTCATCGCCGGCGACTGGACCTGGCGGCTGAGCGAGGACGCACCGTGGTTTTCGGCCCCGGCCGGGCTATGGGGCCCGACCGACCGCACCGGGACCATCCGCACGGACGGCGGGCTGGTGATCGGCTTCGGGCTGACGCCGCTGGGCTGGAGCCGGCTGATCGGCGAGAGCGCCGAGCCCTACGCCAACGCCGCGGTGGACTTCGGCGAGCTGTGGGGCGAGGCGGCAGGGCAGATGCTGGCCGACCTGCTCGCCCATGCCGACGACGCGGCGCGGGTCGCGGCGTTGGACGCGCGGCTGGAGGCCCGCGCGGCGGCCGCGCCCATCGTCGATCCGGCGGTGCAGCGGGCGGCCAATGCGCTGTTCACCGGCGACATCGGCAGCACCGCGCTGTTCGCCGGTCAGGCCGGGGTCTCGACCCGGACGCTCGACCGGCTGTGCCGCCGGGTGTTCGGCTTTGCGCCCAAGCGGCTGCTGCGCCGTCAACGGTTCCTGCGCACCCTGGAGCAGATCGGCGGTCAGTTGGACCGCCCGCTGAACACCCTGCTCGACGAGGGCTATGTCGATCAGGCGCACTTCACCCGCGAGTTCCGCGCCTTCATGGGGATGACGCCGAGCGCCTACTACAACCTGCCGCGCGAGGTGCTGCGCCGCGCCGCCGAGAGCCGCCGCGCGGTGATCGGCCAGCCGTTGCAGGGCCTGCACGGGCAGGCCTGAGGCGGTCAGGCGCGGCCGAAGTCGGCGGCGCGCTGCTGACGTTCTTCGATATAGGCCGGGTTCGGCCAGGGTTGGGTGTCGGCCCAGGGGACGGTGAGCGCGCACTTGGGGCAGTGGTAGTCCAGGTCGAGCTCGGTGTTGCAGGCGCGGTGGAACATGCGCACGGCGAGGCCTTCGTCCGGGGTCTTGCACCACTTCTCGCCCCAGGCGCGCAGCGCCAGGACCACGGGCATCAGGTCGCGGCCCATCTCGGTCAGCCGGTACTCGTAGCGCAGCGGCCGCTGGGAATAGGCCTGGCGCTCGACCAGGCCGTCGGCCTGCAGGCGCTTGAGGCGGGCGGTCAGCAGCTGCGGCGTCGCGCCGGTCTGGGCCTGGAGATCGTGGAAGCGCGACAGGCCCATGAACAGCTCGCGGATGACCAGCAGCGACCAGCGATCGCCCATCAGATCGGTCGAGCGGGCGATCGGGCAGAGGGTGTGGTGTTGCAGCGCGCGCACTCCTGTCTCGTTCCCACTCTAGTCACGTCGCTATGAAGATCATAGGCGATTGACACTATGATTATCATACTAACAGATGGCGCCCGAGGAATCGCCGAGGCGCCAGCAAGCGCGCCCGGCAGAACGAGGGAGCGGAACCGTGGGCCAGTCGTCGGGAATCCTGATCGAGGCGGAGGACTTCGCCGACCACGGCGGCTGGGTGCTGGACTCCCAGTTCGAGGCGCAGATGGGCTCGCCCTATCTGCTGGCCCACGGGCTGGGCAAGCCGGTTGGCGACGCGACGACCAGCATCGACGTAGGGAAGGCCGGCGAGTACGAGGTGTGGGTGCGCACGCGCGACTGGGCGGCGCCGCACGGGCCCGGGCGCTTCGCGCTGTCGATCGACGGGGCGCGGCTGGAGACCGAGTTCGGGGCCGATGGCGAGGCCTGGGCCTGGCGGTCGGCCGGCAAGGTGGCGCTGGCCAAGGGCGAGGCGAAGCTGGCGCTGCATGACCTGACCGGCTTCGACGGGCGCTGCGATGCGATCTTCCTCGGCCGCGACGGGGCGATCCCGCCCAACGAGGCGGGCGCGGCGGGCCGGGCCTGGCGCAAGGCGATGCGCGGGCTGCCGGCCGATCCCGCCGACGGCGGCGCGTATGACGTGGTGGTGGTCGGCGGCGGGGTGGCCGGCTGCGCGGCGGCGCTGACCGCGGCGCGGCTGGGGCAGAAGGTGGCGCTGATCCACGACCGTCCGGTGCTGGGCGGCAACGCCAGCAAGGAGATCGGGCTGATGCCGCGCGGCACGCAGGGCAAGCTGCTGCTGGAGCTGGCGCAGCGCACGCCCGACGGCGACCTGGCGGCGCTGTCGCTTCTGCAGGCCGAGCCGACCGCCAGCGTGTTCCTGGAGCACCGGATCATCGCCGCCGAGCGGGTCGGCGACCAGATCGCCTCGGTCGACGCCGTGCAGGCCAAGGGCGGGGCGGAGACCCGCTTCCGGGGCAAGATGTTCATCGACGCCAGCGGGGTGGCGATGCTGGGCGTGCTGGCCGGGGCGCACACCCTGTTCGGCCGCGAAGCGCGCTCGGAATACGACGAGGCCTATGCGCCGGAAGTCGCCGACGACATGCACCACGGCAACACGCTGTTCTTCCGCACGAAGATGGCCGACCAGCCGGTTCCGTTCCCGGACGTGCCGTGGGCGACCGAGATCTCGAAGGACTACGCCAATCTGAGCGGCCAGCTGACCCAGCCGGGCCAGGAGAACGGAGCCGGGCCGAACGCCAATCCCGACAACGCGACCTTCCAGTTCAGCGCCGATCCGAGCCAGGCCTGGATGATGCAGTTCCCGGCCACCCACTATTGGGAGTACGGCCAGTGGCTGGACCCCTACACCTCGGGCGAGTTGGTGCGCGACTACCTGATGCGGGCGCTCTACGGGACGTTCTCGAACGTCAAGAACGCCGATCCCGAGCAGTACGCCAACCTGGAGTTCGACTGGATGGCGTTCGTCGCCGCCCAGGGCGAGTTCCGGCGCTATCGCGGCGACCACGTGCTGACCGAGAACGATATCCGCGACCACACCCGCTACAACGACATGCTGGTCTCGAACGACGGGTTCTTCTGCATCCACTGCGCGTGGAAGCCGGGGGAGGGGAAGTACGACTTCCGCCTGAAGGACTGGATCATGGATGTGCGCGACCAGCAGCCCTACGGCATCCCGTTCCGCTGCCTGTACTCGGCGAACATCGAGAACCTGCTGATGGCCGGCAAGCAAATCAGCGTCACCCATGTGGCCGGCTCGTCGGTGAAGCTGATGGGCAACGGGGCGCAGCACGGGGTGGCCGTCGCAGCGGCGGCGTTCCTCTGCAACGAACACGGGACCACGCCGCGCGGGCTCTATGACGACCGCCTGGACGAGCTGATCGGGCTGGTCGACCGGCTGAACGGCCACGAGCATGCGCCCGGCGGGCGGTTCGTGGCCGTGCCGGGGTAGGGCCCGCCCAACACCGCTCATTCCGGCCTTCGTCGGGATGAGCGGAGGATCAACGCGCCTCGACGGTGAGGTGCGCCAGCTCGTGGACGGGGGCCAGGCGGCGGCGGATCTCGCCGGCGTCGAGGCCGCCGACCACGCTGACGATGGCCGCGTGCGCCTGGGGCCCGACGCGCCAGACGTGGAGGTCACAGATGCGCGCGTCGCCGGGGCCTTCCAGCAGCTCGCGGACCTCGGCGGCGACGTGCGTGTCGGTGGCGTCGAGCAGCACCCCGGCAGTGTCGCGCATCAGGGTCCAGGACCAGCGGCCGATCACCAGCGCGCCGACGATCCCCATGACCGGATCGAGCCACACCCAGCCGAGCAGCCGCCCGGCCAGCAGCGCCACGATCGCCAGCACCGAGGTCAGGGCGTCGGCCAGTACGTGCATGTAGGCCGAGCGCAGGTTGTTGTCGCCGCTGTGGTGGACGCTGTGGTGGCTATGGTGGCTGTGGTCGTGGTGATGGTCATGGCCATGGTGATCGTGCCCGTGGTGGTCATGTCCGTGGTGGCCGTGGTGATAGTGGCCGGCCCCCAGCAGCAGGGCGCTGACCAGGTTCACGGCCAGGCCGACAGCGGCGACGATGGTCGCCTCGCCGAAGGCGACGGTGGTCGGCTCGAGCAGCCGCTTGACGGACTCGACCCCAATGCCGACGGCGACCATGCCCAGCACCAGCGCCGAGGCGAAGCCGGCCAGGTCGCCGACCTTGCCGGTGCCGAAGCTGAACCTGTCGCTGCGGGCGTGCTTGCGGGCGTAAGCGTAGGCCGCGGCGGCGACGCCGAGCGCGCCGGCGTGGGTGGCCATGTGGAAGCCGTCGGCCAGCAACGCCATCGAGCCGGTCCAGTAGCCGGCGACGATCTCGGCGACCATCATCACGGCAGTCAGGCCGACCACCCAGAGCGTGCGCCGGGCGTGGTCGTCATGCGCCGCCCCGAGGAACACGTGCTCGTGGGCGAGGTCTTCGAGGTCGGCGGCGGTGGTCATGGGGCGGCTCACTTCGAATAGCGGCGGATGGCTTGGATGACTTCCTCGGCGCCCTGGGCGCGGGCCGCGTCGTCGAGGCCGAGCGCGGCGACGTGCTCGCGCAGGTGGGCTTCGACCACCTCGTCGAGCAGGCCGTTGATCGCGCCGCGAGTGGCGGCGACCAGGTGCAGGGTGTCGGCGCAGGCGGCGTGGCCGGCGATCGAACGCTCGATCGCGTCGACCTGACCGGCGATGCGGCGGACGCGCTTGAGCAGCGCTTCGTTCTGGGAGGAGAGGTGAGCCATAGGATACCCCCCTATGGTATGAGGGCCGTCCTGACAAGCGGCTGCGGGAGCGGGGTCAGACCGCTTCGCAGGCCCGGCTCATGGCGGCGATATGGCGATGATCCGTGCCGCAGCAGCCGCCCAGCACCTTGATCTGGGGCAGGGCTCGCAGGATCTCAGCGTGCTCGGCGCCCAGTTCGGCGGGATCGCCGTCGTCGAGGTCGGGGGCGGCGTCGAGATCCTGGTGGCTGCGTCGGGATGCGTTGGCGCGCAGGCCGCGCACGCGCTGCAGCCAGGGCGCGCCGGCCTCGAAGGCCTGGGCGAAGTGGGTCGGGTGCGCGCAGTTGACCATGTAGTAGGCCGGCCAGGCGTCGGTGGCGGCGTCGACCTCGGCCACCGCCTGGCCCAGCGCCTGGCCGGTGGGGAGCTTGCCGTCGGTTTCCACGGTGAACGAGATCGCCACCGGCGCGCCCTGGTCGCGGGCGGCGCGCGCCAGACCGATCGCCTCTGGAACATTGGTCATGGTGATCGCCGCGATCATGTCGGCGCCGGCCGCCACGAGCGCCGCGATCTGGTCGGCGTGGTAGGCCTGCGCCGCCTCAGCGGTCATGAGCTTGCCGGGGTCATAGCCGTCGCCGCGCGGGCCGACGCAGCCCGACACCACCAGCGGCGAGACCCGCTCGGCGTACTCGTCCTTGAGGCCCTGCATCAGCCGGATGGCCGCGCCGTTGAGCTGCGCCAACTCGGCGTGCGAGACGCCCAGTCGGTCCGCCCAGTCCGCGCTCGCCCGCCAGGTCGGGCTCTCCAGGATGAACCCCCGCCCGTCCTGCTGGGCGATCTGCAGATAGGGCTCGTAATATCGCCGCAGGATCGCGCGGCCCTCGTCGCCGCGCAGCAGCATGAAGGCCGCGAAGTGCGGAAGCTCGACCCCGTCATGGAAGATCAGGCTGGTCTCCAGGCCTCCGTCGGTCAGCACAAGGCCGCCATGCAGATGCGGCAGATCGGAGGTCATGCTCGAATTCCCTTTCGAGTACGGGAGCCCGCCTGTTCCACTAAATCCGCAGGCTCACAGAGGCCGCGCCAGTTCTTCGCGTGAGCTTACCCCATTGCCGGAGGCGTTGCGCGGTTTGCGGCCGACGTCGGCAGCGACGACTAACTCGCCACCGCCTCATGCCGCATCGCCTCGGCGCCGAGAGTCACGTGCTCTGGGATGCGTCCATCGGCTTTGCGTTCGCTGTAGCGATCGACGAGGTAGTCGGCGCGGTCGCGGGTGAGCAACGTGAACTTCACCAACTCCTCCATCACATCGACGATCCGTTCGTAGTAGCTCGACGGCTTCATGCGGTCGTTCTCGTCGAACTCGCGGTAGGCCATCGCGACGGAAGACTGGTTCGGGATGGTGATCATCCGCATCCAACGCCCGAGCAGGCGGAGCGCATTCACCGCGTTGAAGGACTGCGATCCGCCGCTGACCTGCATCACCGCCAGCGTCTTGCCCTGGGTTGGCCGCACGCTGCCGATCGAGAGCGGTATCCAATCGATCTGCGACTTCATCACGCCGGTGATGGCCCCGTGGCGCTCCGGGCTGCACCACACCTGTCCCTCCGACCATTCGGAGAGCGCACGCAGTTCCTGAACCTTGGGATGGTCCGGCGTCGTCTCGTCCGGCAGCGGCAAACCGTGCGGATCGAACACCCGCGTCTCGCAGCCGAGGCGCTGGAGAATCCGCTCTGCCTCCAGAATTGACAGCCGGCTGAACGAGCGCTCGCGCAGCGATCCATAGAGCAGCAGGATGCGCGGCGGGTGGGTCTTCCGGCTGACAGGTTCAAGCTGAGCCATATTGGTCGGCGCAAGAAACTCGGACGCAAGCGCTGGGAACGAAGCGGTCATTTCTATAATCCTCGAAATGTTCTTCGCCTTGTCACATATTTCGACTATCTTGGAAATATGGAAATCAAATCCGCTGTCGCGAGCCTGTCGGCCCTCGGCCACGAGGGCCGTCTCACCATCTATCGCTTGCTGGTCCAGGCCGGACCTGAAGGTCTCGCGGCGGGAGAGGTTGCGCGTCGCCTCGACATGCTGCCGAACACCCTTTCGGCCAATTTTGGCGTCTTGAGCGGCGCTGGCCTGGTCAGCTCCCGGCGGGACGGGCGCTCGATCATCTACACGGCGAACTATGCAGCGATGAGCACGCTGCTCGGCTTCCTGATGGAAGATTGCTGCGGTGGCGCGCCGGAAATTTGTGCGCCGCTGACGGAAATCGTTGGGCGTGCGGCTGCGTGTGACGGCGTCTGCAAATGACCGCGGCAACTAAGCCCGCAATGTCGGTCTTCGAGCGCTACCTGACGCTTTGGGTTGCGCTGTGCATCGTGGCCGGCATCGCCCTGGGAAACGTCTTCGCGCAGGCCTTCAAGGCCGTTAGCGCCGCGGAGATCGCCAACGTCAACATACCGGTCGCCGCGCTGATCTGGCTGATGATCATACCCATGCTGATCAAGGTCGACTTCGCGGCCCTCGGTCAGGTCGGCCGTCACTGGCGCGGCATCGGCGTCACGCTGTTCATCAATTGGATCGTCAAGCCGTTCGGCATGGCCGCGCTGGGCTGGCTGTTCATCGGTTGGTTGTTCCGGCCATATCTGCCTGCCGAGCAGATCGAGAGCTACATCGCCGGGCTCATCATCCTCGCCGCCGCACCCTGCACTGCCATGGTGTTCGTCTGGAGCAACCTCACGCGCGGCGAGCCGCACTTCACGCTCAGCCAGGTCGCGCTGAACGATACGATCATGGTGTTCGCCTTCGCGCCCGTAGTTGCGTTGTTGCTGGGATTGTCGGCGATCACCGTCCCCTGGACGACGCTTGCGCTGTCGGTCGGCCTCTACATCGTCGTGCCCGTCGTCGCGGCGCAGGTCCTCCGGCGCATTCTCCTTGCGGGGGGACAGTCGCGCCTAGACCGCTTCCTTGCGGTCATGCAGCCGGCTTCAATCCTGGCGCTGCTGGCGACACTGATCCTGTTGTTCGGCTTTCAGGGAGAACAGATCATCCGGCAGCCGCTGGTGATCGCCATGCTCGCCGTGCCGATCCTCATTCAGGTCTATCTGAACTCCGGCCTCGCCTACCTTCTGAACCGGGCGACGGGGGAAGCGCATTGCATAGCCGGTCCGTCCGCGCTGATCGGCGCCAGCAACTTCTTCGAACTCGCCGTCGCCGCCGCCATCAGCCTGTTCGGCTTCGAGTCAGGCGCGGCGCTCGCCACCGTCGTCGGCGTCCTGATCGAAGTGCCGGTAATGCTGTCCATCGTCGCCATCGTGAACCGAAGCCGCGCTTGGTACGAGCGGGGCGCAGCCGTTCGGCGCGTGGCGCACGCCCTAAGCCCGAGCGAACCCACCCATGACCGACTTCCCCGTGACCATCTTCCACAATCCGGCCTGCGGCACCTCGCGAAACACGGTCGCGATGGTCGAGGCCGCCGGTTACACGCCGAAAGTCATCGAGTACCTTGAGGCAGGTTGGACCCATGACCAGCTACGAGAGCTGACCGACAAGGCGGGCGTGACGTTTCGCCAGCTCCTGCGGGAGAAGGATACGCCCGCCGGCGACCTGGGGCTGCTGAGCCATGGGCTTAGCGAGGATCAGATCCTCGACGCCATGGTCGAGCACCCCATTCTGGTCAATCGACCCATCGTCGTGACGCCGATCGGCGTGAGACTGTGCCGGCCTTCCGAGACGGTGTTTGGCCTGCTCCAACGCAAACCCGACAGCTTCACCAAGGAAGACGGCGAGGTGATCAAGCCGTAGCTCAGCAGCTCACGGATCCTTGCCGCTGTCGGCGTGGGGTGAAACTGTCCGAGCTGCACCACAGGAGGGGCCTATGGGCGGAAGCATCAGACCGGCGCGTGCAGCGGACGCGGCGGCGGTAGCGGCGATCTACGCGCCGTATGTCCGCGAAACCGTCATCTCATTCGAGGAAGACCCGCCGACGCTCGCCGAGATGGCCAGGCGCATTGCTTCAACTCAGGCCGTTCATCCCTTCATCGTATTTGAGGATCAGGACCAGGTGATCGGCTACGCCTATGCGGGGCCGCACCGAGCAAGGCCGGCCTATCGATGGTCGGTCGACGTGACGGTGTATGTCGCCAAGCACGCTCATCGCGGCGGCGTCGGACGCGCCCTGTATCGCGACCTGCTAGCCCAATTGGCCCACCAGGGCTTTCACGCCGCATTCGCCGGCATCGCTCTTCCCAATGACAAGAGCGTCGGGCTTCACGAGGCCATGGGGTTTGAGCACCTCGGGACCTACAGAGAAGTAGGCTTCAAATTTGGCGGTTGGCACGATGTCGGCTGGTGGCGGCTCCGCCTCAGCGACGGACTGCCAGCACGAGAGCCGACGCCGTTCGCCGCCGTGAACGCGCTTTCGTCCGAAAGCTGAGCGTCCGCAGTCGGCGCGGTCGCCCCGTCCGCCGCCTAGCTCAGCGGTTCGCCGCGCTGGAAGGCGGCGACGCGGGGGGCGTGGTAGGCGCTGACCACGTCGTGGCGCGGGGTGGCCTGGACGTAGACGTCGATCTCGGCGAGCAGGGCGTCCCAGGCCTCGCCGAGTTGCGGCGTGAAGGCCGGACCGAGGACTTCGCGCACCGCGTCGCGGACGACCGAGAAGAAGGTCGCGAACACCTCGCGCGGGACGTCATAGCCCTCGTGCGTGATGATCTCGGTCTCGATCATGTGGTCGGCGTAGCGGCGATCGCCGATGAAATCGAGGATCGCGGCGAAGGTTCGGGCGAGCATCTCGCCCTTGATGGCGTGGGTGGTGTCGCGCCAGAAGTAGGGCTCCATATGCGGCTGGAGCTCGAACAGGCGCTTGTAGACGATCGGGGTCGGGTCTTCGCAGAACTCGGCCAGCTGTTCCAGGCTGGCCTCGATTTCCGCGGCGCGCGCAAAGGCGGGGGCTATCGACATCTGCATTCTCCCGTCGGCCTTGGGGACCTTGGACGGAGCCTAGACCGGCGGGCGGGCGCTCGAAACGGCCGATCTTGGAATTCGCGACATAACCAGGTGTTATGCCGAGCATGGCTGAACATGCGAAATCGAAGGGCGCCAGCGCGGCGCGGGGCCAGATCGCCCAGACGCTGCGCCAGACCAATCTCGACCTGCTGCCAATCCTGTTGTCGCTGCTCCGCAGCCGCAGCGTGACGGCCAGCGCCCGTGAACTGGGGATCAGCCAGCCGGCGGTCAGCAAGGCGCTGCGCCAGCTGCGCGAGGCGTTCGCCGACGACCTGATCGTCTCGCGCGGGCGGGAGGCCAAGCTGACCCAGCGCGGGCAGGCGATCCTGGGGCCGCTGGGGGCGATCCTCTGGGACCTCGAGCTGCTGTACGAGCCGCCGCAGGCGTTCGAGCCGAGGCGCGAGGCGCTGCGCATCGTGATCCGCACCGCCGACTACGTGACCGTGCTGCTGGCCCCGCAGCTGGCCAAGCTGTGCGCCCAGGAGGCGCCGCGGGTGGAACTGCGGTTCCTCGAGCAGACGCCGGGCGAGACCGAGGACCGCGACCAGATCGACTTCTTCATCGTGCCGCGGCCGGTGGGGCGGACCTTCGGCAAGCGGATGGAGCGGATGGCGCTGTGGCCCGACGAGATGGTCTGCATCGCCGCGCGCAGCGACGCGCGGTGGGGCGAGACGATCACGGCGGCGGAGTTCCGGGCCGCGCGGCAGGTCGTCTACCAGGTCGGCGAGCGCAGCGCCCTGGCGCGGGCGGGGCTGATCCAGCCGACCTCGGTGCTGGAGGTCGCGCCGGTCTGCGAGGTGCCCAACTTCCTGGTCATGGGGGCGATCGTCGAGGAGGCGCAGGGCCTGGCGCTGGTCCCGCGCAAGCTGGCCCAGGAACTGGCGCGGTCACGCGACATCCGGCTGCTGGAGATCGACTTTCCCGAGCGGCGGCTGGACATCGACGCGTTCTGGAGCCAGGCGGCGGGGGCGCGGCGCGGTCACGCCTGGTTCCAGGGGCTGCTGGCCCGCGCCGCCGCGCAACTGCCGGCCTAGACCCGAAGGTCTAGAGCTTGCGGCCGAGATACTTCTCGACCTGACGGCGTTCCCACGCGCCGCCGAGGAATGGAACGAAGTTGAACACGCTGGCGCCGTGGGCCAGGAGGCCGAGCCCCCAGCCGAGCGCCGGCCAGACGAACCACAGGTACTGCGGATAGCCCATCAGGTTGATGACGGCGAGGATCGGAATGACGATCAGGTACTGGGTGAGGTGCACGTAGAACGCCTTGACCTTGCGCACGTGGGCGAGGGCGAGGGCCTCGTCGGGCCTGACGTTGTCGTGCCTGACGTTGTCGGGGCGGGTGGTGTCCATGGACGGTTCCTTCAAGCGGTCGAGGTCTGTTTCAAGGACCGCCGCGAGGGCGTTCATCGTCTCGAGGCTGCCGGGCTGGCCGCGCTCTAGACGTTGAATGGTGCGGACGCTGAGGCCCGATACTTCTGCGAGCTGTTCCTGGGACCAGCCTCTTTGCAGTCGCAGCTTCTGGATCAGCATGTCCAAAGTCCTCGTCGGAGATCGCCCCGACCGTGAAGGATGAGGCCTGTCGGCTCCACGTCAGCAACCCGCCAGCCGCCCGCCAGCAAGACGACGGCAGGGCGACAGCGCCCCGACAGACTAGGGCGCTCGGGCGCCCGCGCCAACTGCGGCAGCCCTGGACAAGGCCGCGGCGTCGGGCCAGACCTTGGGTCGCAGGCGCGGGCCTTCGTCCGCCGCGGCGGCGCCTAAATTGGGGGCCAGAACCGCCTGGTATCGGTGCGCGTGAGGTGAGTTTGAAGACGTTGGCGGTCATCGCCCTGAAGGGGGGCTCGGGCAAGACCACGGTGGCGACGCACCTGGCGCTGGCGGCGCATCTGCGCGGGCGGCAGGCGCTGCTGGTCGACACCGACCCGCAGAACTCGGCGCGCGACATCCTGGAGACGCGCGAAGGCGGGGGGCCGGAGGTGGTGAGCGCGGCGGCGCGCAACGTGCTGGCCGCGCAGTTCGGGGCGCTGTCGCAGGGCAAGGACCTGCTGATCATCGACACCGCCGCCGGCGCGGTGGAGTCGGTCGGCGAGGCGGTGGTGCTGGCTGATTTCGCGCTGCTGGTGGCGCGCCCGACGCTGATCGACCTGTCGGGGTTGGCGCGGACCCTGAGCTTGGTGCGCAAGATCGGCAAGCCGTCGGTGGTGGTGATGAACCAGGCTCCGGTGGCGCGCGGCAATATCGAGGCGCCGCTGGTCAAGCGGGCGATGAAGGGGCTCGACTACATGCGAGCCGAGGTCGCTCCGGCGATCCTGCGCTCGCGCTCGATCTACCAGACGGCGCTGGAGCGGGGCCGCTCGGCCGAGGAGTCGCCCGACCGCGCCGCGGCCGGCGAGATCGCCGCGCTGTGGGACTTCGTCGACGCACGGCTGCGCGCCCTGCCGGCGCCGCAGTCCCGGGATGGGCTCAGCGCCTGACTGCGCGCAGCAGGAAGCGCGAGTAGTTGAAGCGAAGCGGCGCGCCGGCTTCGACCTGACGATGCAACGCCAGCAGCGTCTCGGCGTGGGCCTCGACGTCGAAACCTTCGATCACCCAGGGAATGGCGGTCAGGAAGTAGGCGAGCGCCCCGACGTCGGCGAAGGTCACCGGGCCGCGCCAGTCCCCCGCCAGTTCGATCTCGCAGCCGAGCGCGGCGAAGGCTTCGACCGTGCGCTGCAGGGTGTTGTCGGGATAGGCCAGCTTCGCGCCGAACGCGGCGGTCAGGTCGTCCAGATTGTCGCCGCCGACCTGCTGGGTCAGGAACACGCCGCCGGGCTTCAGCACCCGGTGCATCTCGGCTGGGCGAAAGCCGCCGTGCCGGTTGAGGATGAGGTCGAACGCGGCGTCCCCGAACGGCATGCCCGAAGCGGTGTTGGCCTGGTGGACCTGAACGCCCAGCGGTTCCAGCCGCGCGCGGGCGACCGGCAGGTTGGGCGCGTAGCCCTCGACCGCCGTCGCGCGGCCGGGAAACGGGGCGAAGGACGAGAACAGCTCGCCGCCGCCGGTGGCGATGTCGAGGACGTCGCGCGAGCTGGCGACCGCGGCGCGGGCGAGGTCGGGGTAGGACCAGGGCGGCTCGTCCTCGGCCATGCGGCCTTCGAGATAGGCGAAGTCCCAGCCGGCGAATGGCGCGGCGGCTTCGCGCTTCCAGGCTTCGAGCAGGGCGTCTGAGGTCATGGGCGCAGAGTGCTGGCGGCAGGCGTCGGGAGCAATGGCGCAGCTCGTGGCTCCGGCCCTCACATCGGAGGGGGTCAGGTCGGCGGCGCGGCGGTGCTGGCGCGGACGACGAGGCGGTGGGGGAGAGTGACCTGCTGCAGGGTCGTGGCGCGACCCTTGAGGATGTCGAGCAGCAGGCGCACGACCTCGTGGCCGATGGCGTCCATCGGCTGGCTGACCGTGGTCAGCTGCGGGGCCAGATACTCGGCGAAGCGGATGTCGTCGAAGCCGACCAGCGAGACGTCGCGCGGGCAGGAGAGGCCGGCGCGGCGGATCGATTCCAGCGCGCCCATGGCCATCTCGTCGCTGAAGCAGAAGATCGCGGTCGGGCGGTTCTCGCCCTCCAGCAGGGCGGCGGCCTGGTGCAGGCCCGACTCGATGGTGAAGTCGCCGGTGATGATCTGCAGGTCGGCTGTCCGGCCGTGGCGCTCGGCGGCGGCGCGCACGCCGGCCAGGCGGTCGGCGCTGAGCGGGCTGGCCAGCGGGCCGGTGATCACGCCGACGCGGACGTGGCCGAGGCCATAGAGGTGATCCATCACCTCCTGCGCGGCGGCGGTGTTGTCGATGTGGGCGCTGGCGACGCCGAGGTCGGGCGCGAACTCGCAGCCGTTGACGATCGGCGTGCGCGGGCCCATCGCCGCGACCATGTCGGCGAGGGTGTCGGGCAGGCGATGGCCAAGGAAGATCAGGCCGTCGGCCTCCTTGCGGCGGAGCATGGTGGCGTACTGCTCCTCGCGTTCCTCCTGGTGGCGGGTGTCGCCGAGCAGCACCGAGTAGCCGGCGGCGTGAGCCGCCTCCTCGACCCCGCGGATGACCCGCGAGAAGAACGGGTTGGAGATGTCCGGCACCGTGACCAGGATCTTCTCGGTGCGCAGGGTGCGCAGGCTCTTGGCCGCGAAGTTCGGCTCGTAGCCGAGGCGGTTCACCGCCTCCATGACCTTCTGCCGGGTGCCTTCCAATACGAGGTCGGGGGCGCTGAACACCCGTGAAACCGTCGCGGTGGAGACCCCCGCGTCGCGCGCGACATCTTGAATGGTAGGCATCGGCGCGACACTGGCGAGAAGCGCCCGTCATTACAAGGCGCAGGTTCGCCGGGGCGCAGCCGCACAATGCAGTTGCCGCGCGATAGGGCGGCTGTTACGGATGATTTCGATTACATCAGCGCGAGCGCGGGCCGATTCAGGGCCGTAAACGCCGCCGCGAAAGCCGGTCGGGGAGGGCCAGGAAGATGACGACGAACGTTCGGCTATTCCTGATGATGGTGCTGCAGCTGGCCATCTGGGGCGCCTGGGCGCCCAAGCTGTTCCCGTACATGACCATGCTGGGCTTCGAGCCCTGGCAGCAGTCGCTGGTCGGCAGCTCGTGGGGCGTGGCCGCGCTGGTCGGCATCTTCTTCTCGAACCAGTTCGCCGACCGCAACTTTTCGGCCGAGCGGTTCCTGGCCGCCAGCCACCTGATCGGCGGCCTGGCGCTGGTGGGCGTGGCGTTCTCGACGAGCTTCTGGCCGTTCTTCGCCTGCTACCTGATCTACAGCCTGCTCTATGTGCCGACCCTGTCGGTGTCGAACTCGATCGCCTTCGCCAACCTGCGCGACCCGGCGGCCGACTTCGGTACGGTGCGGATGGGCGGCACGGTCGGCTGGGTGATGGTCAGCTGGCCGTTCGTGTTCCTGCTGGGCGCGCACGCCACGGCCGAGCAGGTGCGCTGGATCTTCCTGGTCGCGGCGCTGATCTCGTTCGCCGCCGCCGGCTATTCGCTGACCCTGCCGCATACCCCGCCGCGCAAGGAAGCGGCCGGCATCGACAAGCTGGCCTGGCGCCGGGCGCTGACCCTGCTGGGGACGCCGTTCGTGCTGGTGCTGTTCATCGTCACCTTCATCGATTCCGTGATCCACAACGGCTACTTCGTGGTCTCGGACGCCTTCCTGACCGACCGCGTCGGCATCGCCGGCAACCTCAGCATGGTCGTGCTGAGCCTGGGGCAGGTGGCCGAGATCCTGACCATGTTCCTGCTGGGCCGGGTGCTGATCCGGCTGGGCTGGAAGACGACGATGATCGTCGGCATCCTGGGCCACGCGGCGCGGTTCGCGGTGTTCGCCTTCTTCGCCGACAGCATCCCGGTGATCGTGGCCGTGCAACTGCTGCACGGGATCTGCTACGCCTTCTTCTTCGCCACCGTGTACATCTTCGTCGACGCGGTGTTCCCCAAGGACGTGCGCTCGAGCGCCCAGGGGCTGTTCAACCTGCTGATCCTCGGGGTCGGCAATGTGGTGGCGAGCTTCCTGTTCCCGGCGCTGATGGGCCGCCTGACGACCAGCGTCACCGGCGCCGACGGCGTGGCGCGCAACGTCGTCGACTATCCGGCCCTGTTCATGGTCCCGACCGGCCTAGCGCTGGCGGCGGTCGTGCTGCTGGCCCTGTTCTTCCGTCCGCCGACCCGCGGACCGGTCGCGGCCGACGAACCGGCCGGCGATCAGCCCCTGACCACCAGCGTCGCCGCGCCGCACTGACGGCTGCGCGAGGAGGAGACCCGAGATGACACGAGAATTTCAGCGGCGCAGTGTGCTGGCGGGATTGGCAGGAATGGGAGCGGCCATGACGGGATTTGCGACGAACGCCAATGCGGCGGGCAGTAAGCTGTTCTTCCAGCGGCGCAGCCTGCCGATCGGGCTGCAGCTCTATACGCTGGGCTCCGACGCGGCCAAGGACCTGGACGGCACGCTCGCCCAGGTCGCCAAGATCGGCTACCGCAACATCGAGCTGGCCGGCCTGCTGGGCAAGACGGCCGCGGAGATGAAGGCGGCGATGGACCGCGCGGGCCTGACCTGCACCAGCGCCCACATCCAGGGCCGGGCGATGGGGTCGCAAAGCTTCAGCGGCGACCTCGGCAAGCTGGCCGAGGACCTGAACGTGCTGGGCGTGAAGTCGGCGGTGATGCCGCTGTTCTACATTCCCGATCGTTTCGAGCTGAAGCCGAACCAGGGCGAGGACGGCCCGGCGTTCCTGAGCCGGATGGCCTCGCAGATGACGCTCGACGACTGGAAGTGGAACGCCGACTTCCTGAACCAGAAGGGCCAGGCGCTGAAGAGCGCCGGCATCGCCGTCGGCTATCACAACCACAACAACGAGTTCGCGCCGATCGACGGCACGACGGGGATGGACGTCCTGCTGAAGGAGACCGACCCGTCGCTGGTGACCTTCGAGATGGACGCCGGCTGGGTGACCGCGGCCGGCCGCGACCCGTTCGCGCTGCTCAAGGAACACAAGGGCCGCTTCACCCTGATGCACGTGAAGGACATCAAGGCGACCACCAAGCCGAACTTCACGCTCCGCCAGGACCCGACCGAGGTCGGGGCCGGCATGATCGACTGGAAGAAGCTGCTGCCGGCGGCCTACGAGTCCGGCGTGCGCCAGTTCTTCGTCGAGCAGGAGCCGCCGTTCGCGCATCCGCGCATCGAGGCCACGAAGATCAGCCACGACTACCTGGCGAGCGTGGCCGCCTGATGACGCGTGGAGTTCCCCTGCGGCTGGCCATGGTCGGCGGCGGACCCGGCTCGTTCATCGGGCCGGTGCATCGGATGGCGGCGGAGTTGGACGGCGCCATCGAGCTGGTCGCGGGAGCTTTCAGCCGCGACGGCCAGAAGAACGCCCAGGCCGCCCAGGCCTGGGGCGTCGCGGCCGACCGGGCCTATGGCGACTATCGCCAGATGCTGGCGGCCGAAGCGGCGCGGCCCGACGGCGCGCAGCTGGTGGCGGTGGTGACGCCCAACCACCTGCACTTCGAGGTCGCGGCCGCGGCGCTGAAGGCCGGGATGCACGTGATCAGCGACAAGCCCGCGACCCTGAACCTGGCGCAGGCGCAGGAGCTGGCCGGCGTGGTCGCGGAAACCGGCAAGCTCTATGGCTTGACCTTCGTCTACACCGGCTATCCGATGGTCCGCGAGGCGCGCGAGATCATAGCCCGCGGCGACCTGGGCGCGGTGCGCAAGGTGATCGTCGAGTACTCTCAAGGCTGGCTGTCGCGGCCGATCGAGCGCGACGGCGACAAGCAGGCCGGCTGGCGGGCCGACCCCGCCCAGGCCGGGATCGGCGGGGCCATCGGCGACATCGGCGTGCACGCCTTCAACATCGCCGAGTTCGTGAGCGGCGTGCGGGTCGAGCGGCTGTGCGCGGACCTCGCCGCCGTGGTGCCGGGCCGGACGCTGGACGACGACTGCAACGTGCTGCTGCGCTTCGCCGGCGGGGCGCGCGGGGTGCTGATCGCCTCGCAGATCTCGGCCGGGGCCCGCAACGGCCTGACCATCAAGGTCTATGGCGAGAAGGGCGGCCTGACCTGGTCGCACGAGCGCCATACCGAGCTCGTCGTCGACTGGCTGGACGGGCCGACCCAGATCCTGCACGCGGCCTCGGGCTATCTGAGCCCGGTCGCGCGGGCCGGGTCGCGCATTCCGACCGGCCACCCCGAAGGCTTCATCGAGGCCTTCGCCAACATCTACCGAGACTTCGCCGAGGCGGCGGCCGCGGGCCGCGCCGATGCGGGCCTGGCGCCCGACATCGCCGAGGGCGTGCGCAGCATGGCCTTCGTCGAGCGCGCGGTCAGCGCCAGCGCCGCGGGCGAGGGTTGGGTCGCGCTGTCAGGAGACGCCGCATGAAGACGCTCAAAGGCCCGGGGATCTTCCTGGCCCAGTTCATCGGCGCCGAGCCGCCGTTCGACAAGCTGGACACCATGGCCAAATGGGTCGCGTCGATGGGCTATGTCGGCGTGCAGATGCCGACCGGCGGGGCGGACTCGTTCTTCGACCTGGCGCGGGCGGCCGAGAGCCAGACCTATTGCGACGAGGTCGCCGGGGTGCTGGGCGAGCACGGGCTGGTGATCACCGAGCTGTCGACGCACCTGCAGGGCCAGCTGGTCGCCGTGCACCCGGCCTATGACGAGCTGTTCGACGGCTTTGCGCCGCCGGAGCTGCGCGGCAAGCCGGCCGAGCGCCAGGCGTGGGCGGTCGAGCAGGTGAAGGCCGGCGCGGTCGCCAGCCGGCGGCTGGGGCTGACGGCGCACGCGACGTTCTCTGGCGCGCTGGCCTGGCCGTACTTCTATCCGTGGCCGCAGCGGCCGGCGGGCCTGGTGGACGAAGCCTTCGCCGAGCTGGGCCGGCGCTGGCGGCCGATCCTCGACGCCTTCGAGGAGCAGGGCGTCGACGTCTGCTACGAGATCCATCCGGGCGAGGACCTGCACGACGGGGCGACCTTCGAGCGGTTCCTGGACGAGGTCGGCGGGCATGCGCGCGCCAACATCCTCTACGACCCCAGCCACCTGCTGCTGCAGCAGCTGGACTACCTCGGCTACATCGACCGCTATCACGAGCGTATCCGCGCCTTCCACGTGAAGGACGCCGAGTTCCGGCCGGACGCGCGCTCGGGCGTCTATGGCGGCTATCAGGGCTGGGTCGAACGGCCGGGCCGCTTCCGCTCGCTGGGCGACGGCCAGGTCGACTTCAAGGCGATCTTCTCGAAGATGGCGCAGTACGACTACGACGGATGGGCGGTGCTGGAGTGGGAGTGCGCTCTCAAGCATCCTGAGGACGGCGCGCGCGAGGGCGCCCAGTTCATCCGCGATCACATCATCCGCGTCACCGAGCACGCCTTCGACGACTTCGTCGGCAGCGCGCCGGACGCCGGCCGCAACCGGCGGCTGCTCGGCCTGTAAGCCTGGAGTAAATCAGCATGAAGTTCGCGATCATCCTGGCCGCGAGCCTGGCGGCGGCCGGCTCGGCCGTGGCCGCGCCCTCGGGCGAGGCGGTGTTCAAGCAGCGCTGCGCGGTCTGCCATTCGATCGCGCCGGCACCGGGCAAGATGGGGCCGCCGCTGGCGGGCGTGGCCGGGCGCAAGGCCGGGACGTTGCCGGGCTATGCCTACAGCAGTGCGATGAAGGGCTCCAAGCTGGTCTGGGATGCCGCCACCCTCGACACCTACCTGAAGGCGCCGGCCAAGAGCGTGCCCGGCACCAAGATGCTGGTCGGCGCGCCCGACGCCGAGCAGCGCGCGGCGCTGGTGCAGTACCTGGGGACGATGAAGAAGTAGGTGGCGCGACCCCCGCTCATCCCGGCCAAAGCCGGGACCCAAGCGGGACTTGGGCTAGGCTGGAGCGCCGCCGGCTTGTTTGCGATTCAGCTTGGGTCCCGGCTTTGGCCGGGACGAGCGGCATGTCCTACCGCAGCTCCTGCACCTCGATGTCCTTGAACTCGATGGGGTGGCCCTCGCTCTGCAGGGCGATGTAGCCCTCGGTGGCCGTGTGGGTTTCGAAGTAGGGCCTGGCGACGGCGGCGAAGCTGTCGGTCGGGTCGAGGGCGACGTCGGCGTAGCGGTGGACCACTGCGCCGTTGATCTTCTGGGTGATCTGGCCGTCGGGCAGGACCTCGAGCTCCAGGCTGGTCCAGGTTCCGTTGGCGATGGTGGGGGCGGTGGTCGAGGGGACGCAGTGCTCCTTGGCCTTCACCCCGTCGAAGGTGATGCTGGTCCCCGGCGTGCAGACCGCGCCGGTGGGGCGGGGGCCTTCGCCGTCGCGGCCGAGGATCTGGAACTCCACCGACATCGGGAACGGCTGGCGCAGGCTCATGCTCTGCGGGCTCTGGCTGGCGAACATCACGCCGCTGTTGCTGCGCGCCCATGCCGGGGTGTCGGGCAGGGCCGGGTCGAGCACGCGGTAGTTCAGGCGCAGGCGGTAGGCCTTGAACGGGGTCTTGTAGAACAGGTGGCCGAACTTGCCGCCGAACTTGCCGTCGTAGCCGGCGTAGGAGACGACGATCGCGCCATCCCTGACGACGAAGGTGTCGGCGAAATTCTCGCCGGCCGGATAGCCGGCGATCTTGGGCGTCCAGCCGTCGAGCGTGCGCCCGTCGAAGATCGGCCGCCACTTGCCGGCCTTGACCGCATCGGCATGGGCGGGGGCGGCGAGCAGGGCGAGCGCAGCCAGCGGCGCGAGCGTTTGCGCCAGACGAAATGACGGCATGTGGATCCCTCCCAATGTGTGGACGCGCGTTCCGGCGTTCCCTTGTGTGCTTGCAATGTAACCCATTTCATGAAACCTGGGAGCCGCAAAGCGCAGGTCGGCGCGAAGGCGGATTCGCGTCCGCCGCCGACCCGTGGAAAGAAGCAGGCGGATCGCGCCGCCGTACCGAGACCGGGGGGATAGATGGCCAATCTGAACGGCCGTTCGCGCCAGGAAAACACCTATGACGCCATCGTCGTCGGTAGCGGGATCAGCGGGGGCTGGGCCGCCAAGGAGCTGACGCAGAAGGGCCTGAAGACCCTGGTGCTGGAGCGCGGGCCGATGGTCCGCCACCTGGAAGACTATCCGACCGCGATGACCGATCCGTGGGACACCAAGTACCCGCAGGGCAAGCTGCCGGCCGACCAGCTGAAGGCGCAGTATCCGGTGCAGTCGCGCACCGGATACACGGTCACCGAATACACCAAGCACTTCTTCGTCCGGGACGACGAGAACCCCTACACCGAGGAAGAGCGCTTCGACTGGATCCGCAGCTATCAGGTGGGCGGGCGCTCGCTGACCTGGGGCCGCCAGAGCTATCGCCACAGCCCGATGGACTTCGAGGCCAACGCCCGCGAGGGGATCGCGGTCGACTGGCCGATCCGCTACGCCGACCTGGCGCCCTGGTACGACTATGTGGAGCGCTTCATCGGGGTCTCGGGCCAGAACGAGGGCCTGCCGCATCTGCCGGACGGCCAGTTCCAGCCGCCGATGGAGATGAACTGCGTCGAGAAGGCCTTCAAGTCGCGGGTCGAGGGCAAGTTCGGCGAGCGCCGGATCACCATGGGCCGGGCCGCGCACCTGACCGAGCCGACCGAGGAGCAGCTGAGCCTGGGGCGCAGCAAGTGCCAGCACCGCAACATGTGCATGCGCGGCTGCCCGTTCGGCGGCTATTTCAGCTCGAACTCGGCGACGCTGGTGGCGGCCGAACGGACCGGCAACCTGAACCTGCGGCCCAACGCCATCGTCACCTCGCTGATCTATGACGCAAAGGCCGGCAAGGCGAGCGGCGTGCGGATCCTCGATTCCGAGACGATGCAGGAAGAGGAATACTACGCCGAGGTGATCTTCCTCTGCGCCTCGGCCCTCAACTCGACCTGGATCCTGCTGAACTCGACCAGCTCGCGGTTCGAGAACGGCTTCGGCAACGGCAGCGACCAACTGGGCCGCAACGTGATGGACCACCACTTCCGCGTCGGGGCCAAGGCCGACGTCACCGAGTTCGCCGACAAGTACTATTCCGGCCGCCGGCCGAACGGCATCTACATCCCGCGCTTCCGCAACCTGGGCGACGCGGCGACCAAGAAGGACTTCCTGCGCGGCTACGGCTACCAGGGCGGGGCCTCGCGCCCCGGCTGGGACCGCGACCTGGCCGGCGAGGGCTTCGGCGCCGAGCGCAAGAGCGCGCTGACCCAGCCGGGCCCGTGGACGATGCAGCTGGGCGCGTTCGGCGAGATCCTGCCCTACGAGGACAACCGCGTGACCCTGAACCACGCGGCCAAGGACAAGTTCGGCCTGCCGACCCTGTCGGCCAAGGTGACGATCCGCGAGAACGAAAAGGCCATGCGCAAGGACATGCAGGCCGCGGCCGTGGAGATGCTGGAGGCCGCGGGCTTCAAGAACGTGGTGGCGGCGGACATGGGCTATTCGCCCGGTCTCGGCATCCACGAGATGGGCACGGCGCGGATGGGCCGTGACCCGAAGACCTCGGTGCTGAACGCGCACAACCAGGTGCACGAGTGCACGAACGTCTACGTCACCGACGGCGCGGCCATGACCTCGGCCTCGTGCGTGAACCCGTCGCTGACCTACATGGCGCTGACCGCCCGGGCCGTCGACCATGCGGTGCAGGCCAAGCGCAAGGGGGACCTGTGATGTTGAACCGTCGCGACGCGTTCCGGGGCCTGGCCCTGACCATGGGCATGGTGTCGGTCGGCTTCGCCGGCCCGGTCGCCGCCGCCCTCCCGCCGCTCGCCTGGACGCCCAGCGCGCTCGACGCCGAGCAGGCCCGCGCCCTGGACGCGGCCGCCGAGCTGATCGTGCCGACGACCGACACGCCCGGCGCCCGCGAGGCCAAGGTCCCGCAGTTCATCGACCGCACGATCGCCACCTATCTGCAGCCGCCGCAGGCCGAGCTGCTGAAGACCGGTCTGACGCAGATGAACGCCGACGCGCGGGCCGCGCACGGCAAGGCCTTCGCAGACCTGACCGGCGCCCAACAGGCGGCGTTGCTGACCCGCTACGACCAGGAGGCCGCGGAAGCCCGCAAGGCCTGGAAGCCGCGGCACTTCTTCTCGCTGCTGAAGGAGTACGTGACCATCGGCTATTTCACGTCGGAGCCCGGCGCGACCCTGGCGCTGCGCTACGAGCCCGTGCCCGGCGAGTACCACGGTTGCATCCCGCTGGCCGAAGTCGGCCGGGCCTGGGCGCTCTAGCTAGCGGCGCTGAGCGACCGGGTTTTCCGGGATCGGCGACATGGCCTTCAGTTCGGCCATGGCGTCGAGGCTGATCTTCGCCCAGCGCTGGAACAGCATGGTGAAGTCCGAACGGTTCGTGACGCTGTTGCGCATGTAGGGGCCGGTGTCGCCGGCTTCGCGCGTGTCGATGGCCCGGCCGAGCAGGGCGCCGGTCTCGGAGTCGCGGGCCTCGATCACCACGGTGGCCGATCCGGCGTCGTCGCTGAAGGTGCGCGAGCGGCCGGCGGTCGGGCGGTCGGGGGCTGTGACGTAGAGGTTGGCGACGCCGGTGCGCAGGCGCAGGACGTCAGGGCCTGGGGTGGTCACCACCTGGTATCCGGCCTGGTTGTAGGCCTTGGTGAACACCTCCTCGAAGCCGGTGCTGACGGCGGTGAGCATCTTCTGGGCGTCTTCCTTGGAGATGCGTTGCGAGAGGTCCATCGCCTCGTTGTTGTAGTCACGCAGCCAGTTCTTGCGGAACGCCACGTCGGTGGGATCGAGCATCACCTTGGTGTAGCCGCGGAAGTCGGCGCCCGGCAGCACGTAGGCGGCGTCGAAGCGCTTGGATTTCACGTTGGTGAGGCCGTCCCAGGTGGCGGGCGGCTGCGCCGCCAGGGCCTGCGGAGCGACGCTCCCGAGCAGGCAGACGGCGGCGATCGCAGTGACGACGGCGCGGCGGGTCATGGTCGAAGCTCCCTGACGGATGGTCAGCGTCACCTTGCGCCCCTCGCCCGGAGGCAGAAATCCGGGGAAACCCGCAGTGGCGGGCCAGGGAACCGCGAGGCGGTCAGGCCGGCTTGGCGGCGGGATGGCGGCGCTTGAACCAGACCTGGTAGAGCGCGCCCATGATCATGCTGACCAGAAGGTAGAGCAGCACCGCGGCGGTGACACGCTTGTCGCCGAAGGTGGTGTTGGCGATCAGCATGGCGATGCCGGGATGGCGCACCGAGCTGGCGACGGCGAGGGTGGCGCGATCGTAGTCGGCGGGGCCGCCGAGCAGGTGGCCGCCGATCAGGGTGACCAGCGTCAGCCCCGCCATCGCCGCCACCGCGCCGTCGCCGATCAGGCTGCGGATCGCCGGCCAGATGGTCGCCAGGATCGGGAAGAACACCAGCAACACCAGCAGCATGCTGAGCCGGTAGACCCAGGGCACGATGCGCTCGGCGAAGTCGGGCGCGATGCGGCGGATGAGCATGCCCAGGCCGAGCGGCACCAGCACGCCGGTGGCCACGGTCGCGGCGATGGTGTGGAAGGGCAGGGTGCGCTGGTGGCCGAACAGCCGCGCGGCGAGGTCGAAGACCAGCGGCACCGCGACGATGGTCAGCAGCGCCATGGCGACATAGACGCCGTAGGCGTACTCCTTGCGCGCGCCGATCTTGAGCTGCTTGCCGGGGACCAGCGGCGGCACCGGCGAGATCGCCATCAGCATGATCCCCGCCTTCACCGCCGGCTCCAGCGGCAGCAGCCAGACCATGGCGGCGGCGGCGATCGGCGGGATGATCTCGACGGCCAGGATCGCCTTGATCAGCAGACCCGGCCGCCGCAGGACGTAGAGCAGGTCGCCGTGCCCGGCCTTCAGGCCGACCGTCATGACGAGGCCGGCCAGGCTGAGAGTCAGCAGGAGCGGCAGGAGCTGTTTGAGGGCTTCCATGTTCCGGCCGCCTCCGCGGCGAGGCGCTAGGGGTCAGGGCAGGGATTTGACCATGTCGGCGAAGATGGCGTTCACGCCTGCCTGGTCGGCGTCGCTCTGGTCGAGGCGCTTCTGGGAGGTGGCGCGCCAGGCGAGCCTGCCGCTGGCCCGATCGACGAGATCGAGCATCACGGTGCCCTCGACGTAGTTGATGTTGCGGACGTCGACGTCCATCGGCGGGCCGTACATGCCCCAGCCGAAGCCGCCGATGCAGCCGCGGATGCCGCAAGCGGCGGGACCGCCCATCGGACCGCCGAAGGTGTCGACCCGGGTCTCGGTCCGGTTCTGCAGGCCGATGTGGTACTGCACGAGCAGGGCGGCCGAGGACGGGTCGGAGACTTGCCGATAGCCCTTGCCGGCCAGGGCGCCTTCGATGGCGGCCTTGATCCGGCCCTGGATGATGTCGTTGTCGATGCGCTTGTCGCCCGAGCCGGGCTGCGCGCCCGGCGCCCAGGCCCAGGTCGAGCCGGGCGCAACCGTGACCGTGCTGCTCTTGAGCACCGAGACGTTGCCGCCGGGGGTTCCGCAGGCGGTCAGGCCGAGGGTGGCCGTGCTCAGGCCCGCCGCCAGGGCCAGGGATTTCAGAACGCCGCTGCGCATGGTGACTTTCCCATCTTGGTTGCAAGCCGCTCGCCGCGGCTGTGCTGCGAAATGTCCGGCCACTTCCCGAGGCCAGCAATCGGGTCAAACCCTGGACCGCCGCTGAGGTGCGGCTGACGCCAAGTCGCCGGGGCTACTACTTCTCGGGTTCGGGGGCGCCGAGCGGGCGGCTGAAGGCCTCCAGGTCCCGTTCGAGGAAGTAGTTCAGCGCGGTGCGGATCACCGCGATGGCGGCCAGCTGGCCGATGTCGTCCCAGGTGGGGGCGATGGCGGTGCGGGCGATGTCGGCGGCAAGGGCGAACTCCAGCGCCAGGATGATCCAGCGCGCGAAGCGGGTCCAAACCTGGCGGCGGGTGAGCGCCGTCGGTCCCGAAGACATGACCATGTAACGGCCGGCCAGATAGACGCCTTCGATGACGCCGATGGCGATGCAGAGCACGCAGATCATCTCGGCGATCAGCGCGACGTAGGTGGCCAGTTCTTGGAGGGCGGCTTCCATCGGGGCTGTCCGGGCTAATTGACCTTCTTGGCCGCGGCCTTCTCGAGCTGGGCCGCCTCGCCGCGGGTGATGACGCCGTCGCCGTTGGGGTCGTGGGCCTTGAACCGCGCGGCGGTGTAGGTGTTGATCTCGGCCGGGGTCACGGCGTTGTCCTTGTTGGCGTCCATGGCCTGGAACCAGCCGCCCTTGCCGACCAGGCCGGCGCGGTCGACGCCGCGTTCTTCAAGGTCCATGCGGGTGCTGGCCGCGGCGCGGTCCCACTCCTGGGGCGTGATCTTGCCGTCCTTGTTGGCGTCGGCGAGCATCGCCTGGGCCGCGGCGCCGGAGGCGAGCAGCGAGAAGGCGGCGGCGGCGAGGACGATACGGTGCATGGGCGTAGCCTTTCGTCGGGACGGATGTCGCGACGATGCTCCCGCTTCCCGACCCGCCGAACCATTGGGCGTCCACCTGAGACGGGATGGGCGATGGGCCTGATGCGCTATTCCCGCATTGGGCGTCAGGGTTGCACCCGATAGGCGGGCCGCGGGGCCGGTGAAACCGTCGGGTCTTCACGGCGAGGAACGCGCGATGCCGCATGCAACTGACGCCATAGCCAGGCCAGCCCTGGCGGGAGCGCTGCTGGCGCTCTGCCTGAGTTCGGGCGCGCTGGCCCAGGCCAAGCCCGATCCCGCCGCCTTGCAGGCGGCCGAGAAAATGGGCGCCTATCTGCACGCACTGAAGACCTTCGAGGTGACGTCGGACGTCACCATGGGCGCGCTGGACGACGGCCAGCCGCGGCAGCTGAAGGCCAGCGTGAACTACAAGGTCCGGCGGCCGGACGGCTTCGTCATCGAGAGCGCCGGCGAGAAGAAGGCCCGTAAATTCATCTATGACGGCAAGGCCTTCACGGTCTTCGCGCCGAAGGTCGGCTATTACGCCTCGGTCTCGGCGCCGCCGACGATCAAGCAGACGCTGGAGGTGGTCTACGACACCTATGGCGTCGCGCTGCCGCTGGCGGACCTGTTCTATTGGGGCGAGGGCGCCTCGCCGACCGCCGGGGTGATCTCGGCCAGCAAGGTGGGGCAGGAGACGATCGGCGGGACTCCGACCGACCACTACCGTTATCGCAGCGCCGACCTGGAATGGGATCTGTGGATCGAGCGCGGCGCCCAGCCGCTGCCGCGCAAGATCGCAATCAACACCCTCGATGACCCGGCCAAGCCGACCTATTCGGCCGAGCTGACCTGGAACGTCAGTCCGAACTTCCCGGCCGGGACCTTCGCCTTCAACCCCGCCAAGGACGCCAAGCCGATCGCGCTGGCGAAGGTGAACCCATGAGCAGGCTCCCCACCTTGATCGGCCGCGGCATGGTCGCGGCCGCCGCCCTGGCGCTGGCGGCCGGCCCGGTCGAGGCGCGGCCTCGGCTGGGCGGCCCGGGAATGGGCGGCGGCTTCAGCCACATGGGCGCGGCCAGCAGCATCCACGCGCCGGGCGGCGGCGCCTTCGCCGGAGGCGGCCGGCTGGGCGGCGGCGGCGCAGGCGAGCAATGGCACGCCGGCGGGGGCGGCGGCATCAGCCGGCCCGGCCAGGGCGGCGGCGGCGAGCAATGGCATCCGCCTGGACCCGGCCCTGGACCCGGACCTGGACCCGGACCCGGCCCTGGACCCGGACCCGGACCCGGACCCGGACCTGGGCCCGGGCCTGGACCGCGTCCGCCCCCTCCGCCGCCTCCTGCATGGGGGCCGTGGTGGGGATGGGACGACGATCCGTTCTGGAACTATCCGGTCGCGACGGCGGCCGCGGTCGGGGTCGTGGCCGGAACGGCCGCAGCGGTGACGTCGGCGGCGCTGGGCAGCACGGCCTACGCGCTGCCGGGCAACTGCGTGACCGTGTTCCGCGGCGACCTGACCTACTTCCAGTGCGGATCGGTCTGGTACCAGCCGCAGTACCTGGGCAGCGGCGTGACCTATGTGGTGGTGGCCCCGCCGCCTTAGGGCCGGGCGTTAGCAGAAGGCGCTAAGGTATGAAATTTGTTGCGGTAATTGGCGCCGCGGCTCTGGCGGCTGCGCCGGTCTTGGCGAGCGCTCAGGAGTCGGACGTCGAACTGGCCAAGAAACTCGCCAACCCGGTCTCGGACCTGGTCAGCCTGCCGTTCCAGTTCAACTACGACTGCTGCTACGGCCCCTCGGACGGCGAGCGGGTGACGCTGAACATCCAGCCGGTGGTGCCGCTGCACCTGGGCGAGGACTGGAACCTGATCATCCGCACCATCGTGCCGGTGATCTCGCAGAGCGAGACCGCGCCCGGCGTCGGCGATCAGATGGGGTTCGGCGACACGCTGCAGACCTTCTTCTTCTCGCCGAAGACCGAAGGGTTCGTGCTGGGCTTCGGGCCGGCGATCTCGTACCCGACCGGCACCGACGGGTTCAGCGCCCACCAGTGGGCTGCGGGGCCCGCGGGCCTGGTGCTGAAGCAGGACGGGCACATGACCTACGGCATGCTGGCGACCCAGCTCTGGGCCGTGAACAGCAACCAGCCGGTGGACATCAACACCACGCTGCTGCAGCCGTTCTTCAACTACACCTTCCCGAACACGACGGGCATCGTGGTCAACCTCGAGAGCACCTACGACTGGAGCCGCGAGCAGTGGACCGTGCCGATGAACGTCGGCGTGACGCACATGTACAAGTTCGGGGCGAACCAGAAGGTGCAGGCCGGCGTGTTCGGCCGCTACTACTTCGACGGTCCCGACGGCGGCCCCGATTGGGGCGTGCGCTTCGTGCTGACCTACCTGATCCCGTCTTAGGCCCGCACGACCACGCGGAAGCCGACGTGGCTGGTCGAGGTGTCGACCGGCTGGGCATGGCGCGCGGCCGGCCGGTAGCGGCGGCAGTACGACGGGGCGCAGAGATGCGAGCCGCCCTTGAGGACCTTGCGCGGGATGCGGATCTCCGGCTGGTTCGGGTCGTAGCTGGCCTCCATCGCCGCCTGGGCGCGACTGGCGGCGCAGCAGCCCTTGAAGGGTTCGGCCGAGGCGGTGGACCACCAGTCGGCGGTCCATTCCCAGGTGTTGCCGATCATGTCGGAGAGGCCGTAGCCGTTCGCCGGATAGGAGCCGATCGGCGAGGTGCGCGGCCAGCCGGTCTTGTCGAGGTTCTCGAACGGGAAGCGGCCGTGCCAGGTCTTGGCCATCGGCTTGCCGCCGGGCTCGAAGGCGTCGCCCCAGGCGTAGATCGCGCCGTCCAGCCCGCCGCGCGCGGCGTACTCCCACTCGGCCTCGGTCGGCAGCTCGCCCCCGGCCCAGGCGGCGTAGGCCTCGACGTCGGCCCAGGAGACGTGGACCACCGGGTGGTCCTCTATCCCTTCGAGCGAGCTGTCGGGGCCGTAGGGATGGCGCCAGTCGGCGCCGGCGACGTAGTGCCACCAGGCCCGGATGTCGTTCAGCGGCACCGGCCCGGAGGTCGGCATGAAGACCAGGGACGAGGGGGCGAGCATCGCCGGATCGGCGCCCGGATAGTCGGCCGGATCGGCCGGCTTCTCGGCGGTGGTCACCCAGCCGGTGGCCTCGACGAAGGCGGCGAAGTCGCGGTTGCTGACCGGGCGGGCGTCGATCCAGAAGCCTTCGACCTCGACCGGGCGCATCGGCGCCTCTTCCGGATAGTGGACGTCGGAGCCCATGCGAAAGCCGCCGCTTGGAATCCACACCATGCCGGGGCGTTGGTCGGGCGCGCGAAGCTGTCGCTGCATGTTGGGCATCCGATGTGTCCTCGATCCGCGTTGGTTGTAGGCGATCTGACCACCTGCGGGAACGCTTGGCGATCCGGCGAAACCCGGAGCGCGCGCCGCGCATGGTTAGACCCCGCGCCCTCGAGAGTGACGCGGGGCCTGTCCAGGAGGTCGGGCCCGATGCCCGACTGACGGAGCGGTCCCCGGGGGGAGGGGAAGGAGCGTTCCGACGGGTCCATCACAGCACCGGCGGTTAAGCGCCGTGATCCGGTGGGCGCCTCAGGCGGGGCGGGGATTACCCCGAGTTCGGCGCTGGCGCTCCCTAGCCCGGCCGGTCGACGACCACGTAGACGACGGTGTCGCCTTCGTACTGGGGCGCGTAGTAGGCGCCGCCGCACGAGTAGTAGGTGAGGCCGGAATAGGGGTAGGGCGAGCAGGCCGGCGGCAGCGAGTAATAGCGCGAGCCGAGGGCGGCCGAGGTCACGGCGGCGGCGGTGCCGAAGGCCACGCCGGCGGCGACCGGATGATAGTCGCGGTCGTTCCAGCCCCAGCCGTTGTCGTGGTCGACATTGACGTTGACGTTGTTGCCGACGTTGACGTTGCCGGTGTTGACCCGGTTGCCGCCGCGATTGACGTTGGCTTGCCGGTTGGAGACGTTGGTACGGGCGTTCGGATGGTTGGCCGCCACGGTTTGACGGTTCACGTTCTGGCGGTTCACGTTCGGATGCGCCGCCGGCGCGCGGGCCGCCGCCGGGCGGGCCCCCTGGACGCTCGAGCGCGCGCCGCCGCGGACCTGATGGCCGCCGCCTCCACCGCCGGGACGGGCCTCGGCCAGAACCGGGAACAGCGCGGCCGACAGGGCGGCTGCGGTCAGCGACAGGCTATGAAACTTCCACATGGCGGTGTCTCCTACTTGCCGAGCGCGGTCAGGCGGATGGGCATGGCCCCGGTGGGGGCCTTGAAGGCGAAGGTCTGGGCGTCGAAGGTCGGCCGGAAGTTCCACGACAGAGTGGCCGTGTACTGCGGCGAGCTGGGGTCGCTGCGGTCGGTGATGACGATCTTGCGCGGGGTCGGGGCGTCGCCCTGGGCGATCCAGATCTGCCAGTCGACGTCGGCCTCGCGGAACGCGTAGTGGTCGGTCATGGTCCCGTCGATCTTGGCCGGACCGACATAGAGCGCTTCCTTGATGTTGTCGGCGCGGCCGCCGCCCGGTTCGCTCCAGCGGAAGAGATCGGTCAGCGGCAGCTCGATGCCGTAGCGGTCGCTGGCGAGCGCCAGGGTCTCGCGGATGGTCGGCGGGGCGTCGACCTGGGCGTAGTACGAGGTGCGCGGCGACGACACGGTCAGCTGCTTGCCGTCGTAGGTGAAGCGGCGGTCCTTGTAGTCGCCGACCCGTTCGATGACGAAGCCGTTGGGCCGGCGCACCTTGAAGGTGGCGTTGTCGCCGAACTGCAGCCGCTGGCCGTCGTCGAGCACCAGGTCGAAGGCGCCGTCGGTCTTCAGCTCGAAGCTGGTCTGGGTCCCGAGATAGGCGCTCATGCGCTTCAGCGCCTCGATGGCGTCGGGATCGATGTCGCTGTCGGCGGCGTCGGCGCCGGCCGGAGCCGCCGGCGGCGGGGCGGGCTGGGCGAGCGCGGCGGTCGCCAGCAGGGCGGCGACGGCGGCGGCCGAGAGCCAGGGCACAGTTCTCATAACGGGGACTCCCGGTTTTCAGGTTGGACGGTGGACGATCGGCGCGAACCGCCGATGCGTTCGGGGGCGGGCGGCCGCCAGCCGCCGCCGAGGGCGGGAGCCTTGGGCCAGTAGAGCTTGAGGCGCAGGCGCAAGCGTCCGGGCGGCGCGGGCAACCAGTTGGGGGTGTCGGCCGGCTGGTGGTCGATACGCACGGTCAGCGCCCCGTCGGGGTCGAAGGCCAGGGCGTCGCGGCTGTCGAGGCGTCGAGCGCCCTCTCGCAGCGCGCCGCTGGGCGCGCGCGCTGCCAGTCCGAGCGTCCAGAAGCCGTCTACCGGCGGTCCCGCGCCCGGCGCGAAGCGAACGAGGTACGGCTCCGAGCCGATCAGCGGGCGCCCGTCGGCGTCGCTGTCGCAGATCCACTGCTGCATGTCCTCGGGGGCGGCCGCGCCCAGGCCGGCCAGCAACGCCGATGCGGAGTTGTCCGCCCCGCCGGCCGACACCGGACGCCAGGCCGCGCCGTCGGCCGGGTCCTGGTCGTGGATCACCCGCGCGATGCCGTCGGAGGTCCCGAGGGTCAGGGCGTCGCGCAGCGCGGCCTCGTCGGGCAGGTGAAACGCCTTGCCCGGCGCCAGGCCGATGCCGGCCAGGCCGGTGAGGTCGAGGTCCTCGACGGGGTAGCGCGCGAGCAGCCGGGCCAGGTGATGAAACAGGCGATGCGGCGAGAGGGTGGTGACGGCGTCCAGGGCCGACTGCAGCGGCGGGTCGACCTGACCGGCGAGCGGCCGCAGACGGGCGCCGGGCGGCTCGGCAGGGCCCAGCGCAAGTTTCCCGGCGAGGCCCCGGACGGCGTCCAGGTCGTCCGGCGAGCGGGCGGCGATCCTCACGACGGCCCAGACCAGGTTGGTCGGGGCGCGCCGGGCGACGGCGTCCTTGGGCGCTTCGCCGCGCCAGCCGGGACCGGCCAGCATCAGGTCGAGGCCGCGTGGATGCGTGCGTGGATCGACCCGGCCGATGCGCCGGCCCCAGGCGTCGAACAGCGACACGGCCCAATAACGGCCGCCGAGGTTGGGGAGGGCGAGGAGCATCGGCCCCTCGCTGAGATCGATCCAGGCGCTGGCGCGCACGATCAGGTCGTCGTCGTCGGTCAGGCCGGGGGCGATGACGCTGCAGTCGCCCGGCAGCGCCAGCATCTGGTTCATGCCGACCGGGTGCGTGCGGCGGACGGCGTCGACCAGCAGCAAGGGGAACCCGAGAACGACTCCGTCAGCGGCAGCGCGCCGGAGCTCGAACGGATTCGTCTGTAGTTGCGACGCCATGGGCGTAGACGCCTCCTTGTTGAGAGGAAGCGTCCCAGCGCACGCCTACCGCCGCCATCGGGTCAAACCCGATATCGGGGGCCGTCGGTAAGGGACTTAAGGCTGGATAAGATTGTGCTTTATGCCAAAACGAACGAACTCGGCGGCGGTTCGCACCCCTGCCTTGCGCATCGCTGCGGCACGATGGCTTTCGACCGTTTTGACGCTGATCTGCAGCTGCCGGGCGATCTGCTTGTTGGAGTTGCCCTCAGCGATCAGCTGGGCGACCTCTAGCTCGCGCATGGTGAAGCTCTCCAGCCGTGAGCGCTTGCGTTCGCTGACCGCCGCCTCCAGCAGGAGTTCCGACACCGACGAGGAGAAGTAGGGGCGGTTCGCCCCTAGGGCCGAGATGGCCGCCTCCAGGTGCTGCTCGCTCTCGCTCTTCAGCAGGTAGCCGCGGGCCCCCGCCGCCAAGCCGCCGCTCACCGTCTCATCGTCGTCGTGCATGGTGAACAGCAGGACGTTGGTCTGCGGCGAGTCCTGGCGCAACCGCCGGGTGACCGCCAGACCGTTCATGAGCGGCAATGAAACGTCGATGACAGCGACGTCAGGCTGCTGGACCGCAGCCAGTTCGACCGCGGCTTGGCCGTCTGAAGCCTCGCCGCACACCTCCCACCCAGGATGGCTTTCGACTATGTCCCTTATGCCCCGCCGAACGATTTCGTGATCGTCGGCGATCAGAATCCTTAGCATTCAACACCCCAGGTATGAATGCCTAGGTAATACACCCATCGGATTAGTTCGTGCATTAGTAAGATCACCCATATACGTTTGATCCTGGGCATGTATTTTGGACGGGTGTTTCTTCCGTCGGGGGAACGGGCGCCGCTGTTTGGGACTTCCTGAGGTCGTTCGACCTGGGAAGCGGGAGACGGACGATGGCGTTAGTCCACACCGACGCAAGCGCGGCGGAGCCGCGGTGCGTAACGGGCCGCGACCTGGAACGCGACCACCCTGGCGCGGCGACGTCGCTGGTCGAACAGCGCGCGGGACAGATCAAATTCATATCGGCGAGCCCGGCTTTCGCGGCTCGTCTCGGCGCGTCTGAAGACCTGACCGGCCGGCGGCTGGACGAGGTCTGCAGCCCCGCAGACGCGCAGAGGCTGGCCGCGCTCGTCGATCAATGCGCGCAAGGACGACGGCCCGGGCGCATCGACCGGGCGCTGCACTCCGATGCGTTTCCATTGGGCGGCCGGGTCTGGGCCTTTCCCGTCGAATGGGGCGCAGAAGGGGCCGAGCAGGTCATCCTGGCGATCCCGCCGGCGGCGCGCACCCATCACCTGACCGCGCGCAACGAGACCCTGTTCGACCATCTGGGTCCGATCAGCTCGGGGATGCTCTACGTCTACGACGTGATCCAGCGGCGGACCCGCTACATCCATCCGCAGTTGGCCGAGAGCCTGGGCTTGTCGCCGACCGGCGCGGGCTTGGGCGAGGTGCAGGATCGCCTGCATCCTCGCGACCGCACGGTTCTGCAGGGTCACCTGGAGGCGATGGCGGCGCTGCGCGACCACGAGGTCTGTGAGACGCAGCTGCGGCTGCGCGGTGCGGAGGGCGACTGGCGGATCGTGCAGTCGCGGGCGCGGGTGTTCTCGCGCACGCCGGAGGGCGCAGTGCGCCGGGTGATCGGGGTCGCGTCCGACGTCACGGTCGCGGTCGACCAGGCTCAGGCCCTGGCGCGGGCGCAGGAGGACTTGGCGCGCGCCGAAGTGGACGAGCGGCGGCGGATCGGCCGCGAGCTGCACGACTCCACGGCGCAGCACCTGGTGGCCATCGGGCTGTCGCTGGCCGCGCTCGAGCGGCGGGTGGTGTTCGACGACAGCCACCAGACGATCCTGCGCGACATCCGCAACTCGATCTCGGCGGCGCACCGGGAGATCCGCACGTTCTCATTCATGCTGCATCCGCCGCAGGCGAGCGGGCGCGACCTGGTCGAGCGGCTGCGCATCTTCGCCGACGGCTTCGGCCGCCGCGCCTCGCTGCGGATTACGGTCGAGGTGGCCGGGCGTCCCCGTGCGACCTCCAGCGCGCAGGACGGGACGCTGTTCCGGATCTTCCAGGAAGCCTTGATGAACGTGCACCGGCACACGGCGGCGCGCACGGTCCGGGCGGTGCTCAACTATGTCGGCGCGGAGGTCTCGCTGCTGATCGAGGACGACGGCGGGCGGCCGGTCAGCGGCCGCATCCCGGCGGTCGACGACGAGACCGGGGTCGGCATCAGCAGCATGCGGGGCCGGCTCATCGAGCTGGGCGGGCGGCTGGAGCTGGAGTCGGGCGACGGCGGTCTGCGGCTCAAGGCGCAACTGCCGTTGCCGATGCGGCCCAACGAGGCGCGGCGTCGCGAGACGCCGGCGAGCGAGGAGCGTTCGTTCGCGCCGCGCCGGCTGCAGCTGGACGCCGGAGGTCCCCCGCCGGGACTGGCGTGACCTAGCGGGCGGTCAGCACGACCCCGAGCAGCACGGCGGCCCAGTGGACGCCGGCGCCGACCACGACGTGGCCGTGCCAGATCGCCCGCGCGTAGCGCAGCTGCTTGTTGAGATAGAAGGCCACGCCGCTCGAATAGAGCAGGCCGCCGATCGCCAGCAGCAGCATCGTCAGGCTGGTGGCGTTGGCGAGCAGAGGCTTGAGCGCCACCAGGACGATCCAGCCGAGCAGCAGGTAGGCCGCGACCCAGACCCGGCGTCCGACGCCGGGCAGCAGCACCTTGCCGAGGGCGCCGAAGGCGGCGACCGACCACACGGCCGCGGTCATCCCCCAGGCCCATGCGCCGGTCAGGGTCTGGGTCGTGAACGGTGTGTAGGAGCCGGCGATCATCAGGAAGATCCCGGCGTGATCGAGCCGCCGCAGCGCCGGCCGGAAGCGCGGCTTGGCGAAATTGTAGGCGGTCGAAAACCCCAGCATGGCCAGCAGTCCCAGGGCGTAGATGCCGACCGCGAACGCCATGCTGAGCGACTGCGCGCGCACCGCCAGGGTGAGCAGTACGATCCCGCCGACCAGGGCGAGGGTCAGGCCGACGACGTGCACGACGAGGTCGGCGCACTTGGCGCTGGCGGTCGGGTAGTGGCGGGGCGGAACCGCGGGCGGGCTCATGGGGGAGGCTCCTGATCCTGGCGTCGGCGGACGATATCAGGTTCCAGGCCGGGCGCGAGCGGCGCCACAGCGCCTGTTTGGCGAAAGGGCTTATTCGATCTGCATTTATGTGCTTACGATCATTGAAGTAATCGAAGGGTGATGCTTCCAGCCGCAACAGTGCAGGGATGTGTTCATGCCCGTCGGGGGCCAGGATGTCGGGCAGACGCGTCCCTCAGGTGGGCGCCTGATCGGCCATGAGGGCGCGGCATACCTCGCGGCGTTCCTTCTGGTCCTGGTCGGGGCCGCCGTCATCGACCTGGCGCTGATCAACGACTTCCGTCTTGAACGCCTGAGCGCGGTGCTGCTGGCCGGGGTGCTGGTGGTCGCCGCCGCCCTGGGGCTGGCCTACGGGCTGGCGGCGGGCGCGGCGGCGTTGGCGGGACTGCATCTGCTGGCCCAGACCCCGCTGCCGCGGGGATGGCTGTCGCAGGACGGCCTGCTGTTCGGGCTCCTGTGCGCGGCGGTGGTCGCCGCGGGGCTCTATGCCGACGTCGCGCGGCGTCGCGAGAGCGCCGCGCGGGCGCTCATCGCGGCCGGCGGGCGACTGTCGGCGCACGTGTCGGACACCGCGCTCGGCCAATTCATGCGCAGCGTCGGAGGCGAGCGCCTCTCGGCCGCCGAAGTGCTGGAGAACATCGCGCGCACTGGCGTCTGCGTCCTGATCGTCGGGGCCGGCTGGGCGCTGGCCCGGGTGACGGGCGACGCCCTGGGCGCGGGCGCGACCCAGCTCATCCTGACCGGCGCGGTGCTGCTTGCCGGCGCGTCGCTGGGCGCGAGCCTCGGCCTGGCCGGCGGGGTGCTGACGGTGCTGGCGGCGCTGGCGTTTCCGCCGTCGCCGGCGGGTCACGCCGGCGGGGCGATGGTCGCGTTCGACCTGCTGATGTTCGCGGCCTTCGGATGGGGCGCGGGACATCTGGCCGATCGTCTGCAGCGCGAGCGGCGGGCGCTCGACGGCCTGACCGCCGCGAGCCGCGAGTTCGCAGCCGGCGCCGATGAGGCGAGCGTGCGCCAGATCCTGCTGGAGAGCCTGGTCAAGGTCACAGGGGGCGGTGCGGTCGAACTGGTCGACGAGGCCGGCGGCGCGGCGCTCGGCACGCCCGAGGACGGCAGGCGGACGCCGCCGGTCGCGACCGGGCGCTGGCGTGAGCGGACGCTGACCTCGGACGGCCGGGTGGTGGGCGCGGCGCGCTGGCTGCCGGGGGCCCGCGAAGGCCGCAACGGCGAGTTCGATGAGGTCGCCGCCGCGGTGGTCGATCTCGGCGCCTCGGCGATCGTGCGGGCGCGGCTGGGGGTCGAGAAGTCCGAGATGGAGTTCCGCGCCCGCACCGAGCAGCTGCGCACGATCCTGCTCGATGCGGTCTCGCACCACTTCCGCTCGCCGCTGGCGGGCATCCTCGGCTCGGCGACCAGCATCCTGAACCTGCCCGAGCAGCACGACCGCGAGGCGCGGCGCGAACTGCTGCTGATCATCAAGGAGCAGGCCAACCGGCTGAACCGCTATGTCGAGAACTTCCTCAGCGTGGCGCGGCTGGAGTCCGGCGCGATCGACGTCAATCCGACCGAGGTGGCGCTGGAGCCGCTGCTCTACGACGTCTGGGAGACCTTCGGCGAAGCCGGCGGCGCGCGGCGCTTCCTGCACGTCGAGGTCGGCGAGGCGAGCGTCACGGCCGATCCTGCGCTGCTGGCCCAGGTGATCGGCAACATTCTCGAGAACGCGATCAAGTTCAGCGCCGAAGGATCGATGGTCGGCGTGCGGGCGCGGCGCGCAGGCGAGGCGGCGATCCTCGAATTCACGGACCAAGGGTGCGGCGTGGCGCCCGGCGCGGAGGACCGGATCTTCGGCCGGTTCTTCCGGGGCCAGGGGACGGCGGCGCCGGGCCTTGGGCTGGGGCTCTACATCACGCGCAGCCTGGTCGAGATGCTGGGCGGTTCGGTCCGGGCGCAGAACCGGTCGGACGGGGAGGGCGGGCTGGTGATCAGCGTCAGCCTGCCGGCGACAAAAGGGGGAGGACCATGAGCGCAGCAAGCATTCTGATCGTCGAGGACGAGGAGCAGTTGCAAAGGATGCTCCGCTCGACGCTGACCCAGGCCGGCTACATGGTGACCACGGCCAAGTCCGGACTCGAGGCGCTGGAACACCTGGTGCGCAACGAGTTCGGGGTGGTGCTGCTGGACCTCGGCCTGCCGGACATGGACGGCAAGGAGGTGATCGCCCAGGCGCGCTCGATCACCCGGGCCCCATTTTTGGTGGTGTCGGCCCGCGGTTCGGAGCGCGAGAAGATCGCGGCGCTGGACCTGGGCGCCAACGACTATGTGGCCAAGCCGTTCGACATGGGCGAGCTCATGGCCCGCATCCGCGTGGCGTTGCGCATCCCGCAGCCGGCGCCGGCCAGCAAGCCGACGGAGAAGGGCCTGCACGTCGATGTCGCGGTGCGGCGGGCGACCGTCGACGGCGCCTCGGTGCGGCTGTCGCGCAAGGAGACCGAGCTGCTGGCGCTGCTGATGGAGGCGCGCGGCGAGGTGGTGACGCACGATGCGATCATCGAGGCGATCTGGGGGCGCGGGACCGACGCCGACTACATGAACGTGCGGGTGCTGGCCTGGCAGGTGCGGCGCAAGATCGAGCCGGACGGGGCCGCGCCGCGGTTCCTGATCGCCGAGGCGGGTCTGGGATACCGGTTGAGCCTGGATTGAAGCGTTCGCCAAGTCTATGGGAGTAATCGGCGGTTGCGCAATGGGTGTTAAGATTTGTGTTAAGAAATTGAGTGGCGATGTCTGCTTGAGAATTGATGTCGAGTTCGCCTGTCGGGTGTTCGACTATTGAATTGATCTGCAAGTTGGACTTCTATTGAGCTCCGGCGTCGCGCTCGGAGCGACGCCCAGCAGGTGGGCTGTCTGTCATGGGCGGAGTCTGCAAGCCATTACAGGGTGTGTCGCGGAGGCTGCTGACGCGGCTGTTCGCCTTCGGATCGGAGCGGCGCGGCAGCGTCAGTCCGATGCTGACCCTGATGATCATTCCGCTGGTCGGCATGCTGGGCATGGCCACCGAGGCGTCCAGCTGGTTCTTTGCGCAGCGCTCGATGCAGGCCGCGGCCGACGCCGCCGCCATGGCCGCGGCGACCAATGGCTGCGATGCGACGCAAGCGACCTGTGTCGCCGCCAAGACCCCCTACTACAACATCGAGGCGCGGTCGGTGGCGAGCCGGTTCGGCTACGTCAACGGGACAGCCGACACCACGGTG
Source organism: Phenylobacterium sp. GW823-FHT02A09 (assembly GCF_058797775.1). Classification (NCBI taxonomy): domain Bacteria; kingdom Pseudomonadati; phylum Pseudomonadota; class Alphaproteobacteria; order Caulobacterales; family Caulobacteraceae; genus Phenylobacterium; species Phenylobacterium sp. GW823-FHT02A09. Next base: position 722,956 of record NZ_JBXAJZ010000004.1, read on the forward strand.
ACGGCGGTCAACAATGCGGCCTGTCCGGCGCCGCTGACCGGTTCGAACTGCTATCGGGTCACGATCACTAAGCTGATGCCGGTCAACCTGACCCGGATCGTCGGTTTCGACGGCGATGCGACCACGGCCGCCGGACCGGCGCAGACGGTGGTCGCCTCGGCGGTGGCTTCGCCCAAGACCAAGGCCACCTATTGCCTGCTGGCCCTGGCCGGAGGCAGCGCGACCACCCAGGGCATCCGCTGCAACGGCTGCTCGATGGTGGACCTGTCGGGATGCCGGATCGGCACCAACGGCACCGCGCGCTGCAACGGCCACGACCTGAACGCTGACATAGCCGACGCGGCAGGGAGCTCGAACAACTGCGGCGTGATCAACAATACGGGCGTGCCGAAGATCGACGATCCCTATGCCGGGCTGGCGTCCAACATCCCTAGCAGCAATCCCTGTACGCCGGTCAACAACAAGAACAGCTACCCGCAGACGACCAGCAGCAACCCGCTGACGGGAAGCATCACGCTGCCCGCCGTTCAGCAGTACTGCGGGAACGTCAATCTGACCGGAAACACCACGATCACCACACCCGCAGGCGGTTCGGTCATTGTAGTCCGCAACGGCAGCCTGAACGTCGGCAACCGCACTTTTAAGACCGCGGCCGGGTCGTCCCTGACCATCGTGTTCACCGGGCCGACGGGCGTTTCAGGGCTGAGCCCCAGCTACATCACCACCGGCGGCGGCACCTTGGACTTCGCGGCGCCGACGTCCGGGGACTGGTCTGGGGTCGCGATGTATCAGGATCCGGCCCTGACATCGGGCGTCAACTGGTCGGCGGCGGGCAATTCGCCCACTTGGAACATCACCGGCCTCGTCTATCTGCCCAAGGCCGACGTGACGGTCAGCGGCATCGTCAACAAGTCGAGCGTCGGCGGGCGCAGTTGCTTCGCCTTGGTGGTCAACACGTTCTCGTCCAACGGCACCACGAAGTTCCTGGAGCAGAGCGAGTGTCCGCAAGCGGGTCTGAAGCCGCCGACCGCGTCGGAATACGCGTCCAGAACGGCGCTGGTCCAATGAGCGAGCGCGGGCGGAGAGCCGGTGGATTCTGGCGCGACGAGGCCGGGGCGGCGGCGGCCGAGTTCGTGCTGTGGCTGTCGCTGCTGATCCTGCCGCTGATCAACGCCGTCGACCTGGGCGTCTATGTCTTCAAGAAGATGCAGGTGGAAACGGCCGCCCAGGCCGGCACCCACGCGGTCTGGCGCTCGTGCGACAGGAGCGCGAAGCTGCCGGCGGTGAGCAACTGCACGGGTCTGGCCGCGACCATCCAGACTGCGGTGCGGTCGACCAGCCTGGGAGCGACGGTGACGGTGGCGGCCGGGAGCCCGGCGGAGGGCTACTACTGCGTCAACAGCGCCGGCGCGCTGACCCTGGTCGGCACGGCAGGCACGCTGGGATCGGCCCCGGCCAAGCCCAATCCATTCACCTGCGCTGGGCAGTTCAGCGGATCGACGACCGTGCCGGGCGACTATGTGCGGGTCACGGTGACCTATCCCTACGAGCCGATCTTCGCCCAGGCCTCGATCGCCAGCCTGCTGACCACGCCGATCACCAAGACCGCCTGGATGAGGCTGAACTGATGGCGGCGGCGCGCAGCCTAATAGGCAGATTTCGGCGCGACGATCGGGGGGCTTCGGCCGTCGAGTTCGTGCTGGTCCTGATCCCGATGGTCATGCTGACGCTGGGGGCGATCAACATCAGCCTGATGGTCTACACGGTGGCGACCCTGAACTACGCAGCCGAGGACGCGGCGCGGTGCCTGACGGTCAAGAAGACGATCTGCACCAACTCCGGGACGATGAACACCTATGCCCGGGGGCGCTACTCAGGGCCGGGGACGGCGACGTTCACGGGGACCAGCGCCGCCTGTGGCAATCGCGTGGTCGGCACCGTCAACTACGTGTTCTCGACGGGGCTCACCTCATCGACCATCCCGCTGTCCTCCCAGGCCTGTTATCCGCTGACCTGAAGCTGATCGGTTCAGACCAGGTTGAGGCCGAGCTTGGCGGTGAGGCTGGGCAGCAGCAGCGTGTATTGGACCAGGGCGATCGCGTAGAGCGATCCGAGCACAGGCCTGCCTTCGCGGAAATTGATCACCACGCCGGCCAGCAGCGGCCCGCTGATCGGGCCGACGAGGAAGTACGGCGCCAGTCGCTTGAAACGGGACACCTTCGACCCTCCAAGGACGCTGTAGTCGTCGCGCGAGCATGGCCGCAGTCAGCAGCGTTAGCAAAAGATTAATCGCGACGGGCGAGCCTGCGTCTCATGCAGACTGGGGCCGCCGCCTTGAGCGTCGATGCGCTCGCCAAGCGTTTCGCGGGCGGGGGGGGGGTCGTCGACGTCTCCATGCGGCTGGCGGCCGGCAGCATCACCGGCTTCATCGGCGTCAACGGGGCCGGCAAAAGCACCACGCTTCGCTGCATCCTGGGGCTGCTCGAGCCCGACGCGGGCCGGATCCAGATGTTCGGCGGACCGGCCGACCGCGCCGCGCGTCGGCGGGTCGGCTTCCTGCCCGAGGAACGCGGTCTGTTTCCCCGCGAGCGGGCGCGCGACGTCATCGCCTTTCATGCGCGGCTGAAGGGGCTGGAGAAGGCGGCCGCCTTCCACGCCGCCGATCGGTTGCTGGAGCGCATCGGCCTGGCCGACCGCCGGCGGGCACGGGTCGGCGAGCTGTCGAAGGGCAACGCCCAGCGGGTGCAGCTGCTCTGCGCGCTGGCGCACGGGCCGGACCTGCTGATCCTTGACGAGCCGTTCTCGGGACTCGATCCCATCGCCCAAAGCGAGGTGCACTCGCTGTTCTCGGAGTTCCGGGCCGGCGGCGGGGCGATCCTGTTCTCGACCCACGCCATGAACGCGGCCGAAAGCCTGTGCGACCGGGTGGTGATCCTGGCCGGCGGCCGCACGGTGTTCGAAGGTGCGGTCGCCGAGGCCGCCGCGGCTTCGCCGCACGGGGCCGTGGTGGTGACGCCCGACGACGGCGGATTGGCGCGGGCGGTTGCGGCGGTGGGCGGAAGCCTCGTGCCGATGGCCTCGCGGATGGGGGAGGCGGCGCGCTGGCGCGTGACCCTGCCGGCCGAGGTGACGCACCCGGCGCTGATGCGCGCCCTGGCCGACCAGGCCGTGCCGATCTTCGCATTCGAGCCGATCAAGTCGGACCTGGAAGGCGCCTTCTGGCGGCTGGCCTCCGAGGCCCGGCCGCGCGAGGAGCGGAAGGTCGCATGAACCATCCGATCTGGCTCATCGCCGGGCGCGAGTTCCGAGCCTATGTGACGACGGCGAGTTTCTGGGTGGCGCTGGCCATCGGCCCGCTGCTGACCGGCGGGGCGCTGCTGGCGGCGCGGACGCCGTCGCCGGTTCAGGAGCAGTTGGTGGTCACGGCCAAGGCCGGCGGCTGGGAGGCCAGGTTCAGCGACAACTTCCCGCTGTCGCCGGCGGCGCGCGCGCAGGTGCTCGAGATCCTGCGCGGCGAGGGGCATGCGGTCTCGGCCGCTGCGCCGGAGCCGCGGCGCGAGGCCGCCGACTTCTCGCGCTTTGCGCTGGTGATGCTGCTGTGGGTGACGCTGGTCGGCTCGCTGGGGATGCTGCTGCAGGCGGTGGTCCGCGAGCGGGCCAATCGCGCGCTGGAGATCCTGATGTCGGCGGCGCGGCCGCTCGACGTGGTGCTGGGCAAGGTGCTCGGGGTCGGGGCGGTGTCGGTCCTGGTGATCGGCGTCTGGCTGTCCGCGCCGGCCGCTGCGGCGCTGTTGCATCCGGGGCAGGCGACGGCGGCGATGGCGGCGTTCGCCGATCCGCTGCTCCTGGCGCGGGCCGCGGTGATCTATCTGCTGGCGTTCGGGTTCTACGGTTTCCTGACCGTCGCCGCCGGGGTGATGGCGCGCGACAGCGCCGACGCCCAGAACCTGGCGCGGCCGATGTTCGCGGTGCTGCTGGTGGCGTTCTTCACGACGATGGCGGCCGCGGCGGGCGCGGGGGAGAAGACGGCGTGGCTGACGTTCGTGCCGCCGTTCACGCCGTTCATGCTGCTGGTGCGTCCAGCGGGACCCGTCGTGGAGGTCGTGGCGCTCGCCGAGCTGCTGGTGGCGACGGTGTTGGCGGGGTGGTGCGCCAGTGAAGTGCTGCGTAGAGGCGTGTCTCCGATCCGTCTTCGCTCACTTTTTTCGGGTCGATCGAAGACGCTTGCGCGCGATTACTGAATTTACAGACCTCTCTCTAGGTTGAGCCGGAAGCGGTTCTCAAAAACATCGCTGAGTTGAGGTGTTCGCGCGCCAGGGCGCGCCGCCCGGGAGCCGTTGCACGCCAGTGGGGAAAAGGCAGACCGTCGCGGCGTTAGTCACTGGCCAAACTCTCAAATCTTAACATTCAATAACATTAGAAAGCGGATCGAGGGTTGTACGTTTCCCGCACGAATAAAGTAATGAGTTCTTAAAAATCGCGCCTGTTAACCATGTATTTAGGTTTACAGTTGGTTAAGGCTGTGGATTAGTTTTCCACAGGTGGAAGCGCAGGGGGTCCCCAAACTTCACCGATCCCTGCCGCAGCCATGGTGGCGCGGCCTGTCGTCCAATGAGTGGGAGGCTACACATGTCCAAGTTTGTTGCGTTCCTCAAAGACGAGTCCGGCGCCTCGGCTGCCGAGTATGTTCTGATCCTGGCGATCATCGGCAGCGCCATCGCTGGCGCCGCCGTCGCCTTCGGCGGCTCCATCGCGACCGCGCTCGGCAACGCCGGCGACGTGATCGAAGCGACCGACTTCACCCCGTAAATCTAGCGGCCAAGCGTGTGCGCCGCCTCCTCGTGACAGGGGCGGCGCACGCATCCTCCCAAGACACTGTCGCGGCGCTCGCTGAGCCCGCACTTCGGATAGAGCAGCTATCTACGGAAGGCCGCCTATGTCTTTGCGTACGCTCGCTTCATTCGCGCTGGCCATCCTGCTTGGCCTGATCGCAGTCCTGCTGGTGCGGGGAGTGATGACCTCCCAGAAGCCGGCGGCCGCCCAGATGGCGGCGATGACACCGGTGGTGGTGGCGATGGTCCCGATCGAGCGCGGGGTCGAGCTGAAGCCGGCCATGCTCAAGACCGTCAATTACCCGAGCAATGCGGTGCCGGCCGGATCCTTCAAGTCGGCGGAGCTGCTGATTGGCAAGGATGCGCCCAAGCGCACGGCCGTCCGCTCGATGATCGCCAACGAGCCGGTGCTGGCCGCGAAGCTGAGCGGCAGCGAAGGCAAGACCAATCTGTCGGGTGCGCTGACGCCCGGAATGCGCGCGGTGAGCGTGCGCTCGAGCGACGTCACCGGGGTGGGCGGCTTCGTCCTGCCCGGCGACCATGTCGACGTCCTGCTGACCCGCACGGTCGGCAAGGGCGAGAACGAGACCTCGATCACCCAGGTGCTGGCCGAAAACAGCCTGGTGCTGGGGGTCGACCAGATGAGCGATCAGGACGCGGACAAGCCGCAGGTGGCCAAGGCGGTGACCGTCGAGGTCACCCCCGACCAGGCGCAGACGATCTCGCTCGGCCAATCGGTCGGCGAGGTGAGCCTGTCGCTGCGCCAGTCGGCGGACATCGCGGCGCTGACCAAGAAGGTGACCAGCGTCGGCGACCTGGCCGGACCGGGCGTGCGCAAGGCCGCGCCGGTCAAGCGGGCCGCAGTCCGCAGGAGCGACGCCGGCATGACCGAGGTGCGCGTGACGCGCGGGGTCGAGACGGCCGGATATTCGGTCAGGGCCTTCTGAGGGCCGGTTTCGGAATTCCCAGCCGCAGGGGCGGCGTGAGGGGGGATGAAGATGAGAACCAATGCAAGAGGACTGGCTGCGGCGCTGATGGCCGCGAGCATGGCTCTGGCGATCGCGCCGACGGCGTGGGCGCAGAGCGCCTTCGACCCGGCGGGCGCCGTCGAGGTCGAGGTGCCGGCCGGCAAGTCGCAGGTGATCGAGCTGCCCGGAACCTATGTCGACGTCATGGTCGCCAATCCGGAGATCGCCGACGTGCTGCCGCTCAGCAACCGGTCGATCTATGTGGTGGGCAAGAAGGCGGGGGCCACGGGCCTGACCGTCTACGGCCCCGGCAAGCGGCTGATCTCGGCCGCTAACATCGTGGTGTCGGCCGACATCGATGGCCTCAAGCGGCGGCTGCACGAGCTGTTGCCAGACGAGCGTGACATCGCCGTCCGGCCGGCCAACCAGTCGGTGGTGCTGTCAGGCACGGTGAGCAGTCCGGCGGCGCTGGGCCAGGTGGTGGCCCTGGCCGAGACCTACGCCCCGACCAAGGTGGTCAACATGCTGGGCGTCGAGGGCACCCAGCAGATCATGCTGTCGGTGCGCTTCGTCGAAATGAACCGCGCCACGGCCAAGGGCCTGAAGGTCAACGTCAACCGCAGCGACTGGGACCCGGCCGACGGCCCGCCCAGCGGCGCCAGCCGCTCGGGCGACGATCCGTTCATGGCGGTGTTCACCGGCGACACCATCGTCAAGAACGGCGGCAGGTTGATCGACAGCTTCGGCGCCGTCGCCGCGCTCTACAATGGCAATCTCGAGATTCTGCTCGACGCCCTGGAGACCCGCGGCCTGACCAAAACCCTGGCCGAGCCCAACCTGGTGGCGATGTCGGGCGACACGGCCAGCTTCCTGGCCGGGGGCGAGTTTCCGATCCCGGTCGCGCAATCGGCCGCCGGCGACATCGCCCCCAGCATCACGGTCGAGTTCAAGCAGTTCGGCGTGTCGCTGGCCTTCACCCCAACCCTGCTCAAGGACGGGCTGATCAACCTGGTGGTCAATCCGGAGGTGTCCAGTATCGACCCGACGGTCTCGGTCGAGCTGGGCCTGATCAAGGTCCCCGGCATCAAGGTGCGCCGCGCCAAGACCACGGTCGAACTGCGCGACGGCGAGTCCTTCATGGTCGCGGGCCTGCTCAAGGAAGACTACGAGAACCAGCTGCGGCAGTTCCCGTTCGTCGGCGACATGCCGGTGCTGGGCGCGCTGTTCCGGTCGAACGGCTACAAGCGCGAGGAGACCGAGCTGGTCATCGTCGTGACGCCCCACCTGGTCACGCCCCGCAAGGGCCGCATCGCCGCGCCCGGCGACACCTTCGTCCCGCCCTCCGACTTCGAGCTCTTCCTGTTCGGCGCCTCGCAGGCGGCGGGGCCGTGGATGCGGCCTGAAGACCGCGCCCTGATGAGCGCCGATCCGGCCCGCGGCGGGATCGAGGGACCGCATGGCCATGTCCTTTACTAGGAGCGCCCCGATGCGCGCATGTCAGACCTTCGTTCTCGTCGTCCTCGCCGCCGGACTGGCCGGCTGCGTCCAGACCCAACCCCACCTGAGCGGCGACTTCGGCTATGCGATCCGCGCCGCCGCGGTGGCCCAGATCGCCAACCCGGGCGCCGTTTACACCGGCGATCCGGCGCCAGGATCGAACGGATCGCGGGTTGCGTCCGCGCAGGAGCGCTATCGCACCGGCAAGGTCATCGAGCCGGTCGCTACCGCGTCGTCGATCAGCACCGGCGCATCGGTCGGCATGGAGGCCAAGTAGCCCACGCCGCAGGGCGGGGGCGAAGGACAGGTCTGAGCCAGATGGTTGATATGCCAAAGATCTTGCGAGGTTTCGGTGCGGGCGCCGACGTAGCGACAGAGGTCCGCGGACGGCGCGTCGGGGTGGCCGACGGCGCGATCGGCGGACCCGAGCGCTTCGCATCGATCGCCGCGCAATTCCCGCATGTGGTGTTCGAGCCGCTGCCTGGCGGCTGGCCCGAGCCGCCCGCCGGCCTGGACGTGTTCGTGGTCAGCCTGGAAGGCGGCTCCATGGAGGCGGTCGAAGCCGGGATGCGCCGGCTGTCGGCGAGCGCGCCGCAGACCAGCGTGGTGATCGCGCTGCACGACGCCGACGTGACCACGACCCGGCGGCTGGTGCGGGCCGGGGCCGCCGACGTCCTGCCTCATCCGATCAGCGAGCCGGCGCTGGCGCTCAGCCTGGAGCGCCTGCTGGCGCCGCGCGAGACGTCCGCGTCCCAGCGCCGGCCCAAGGGCGAGGTCGTCGCCTTCCTGAAGGCCGGGGGCGGGGTCGGGGCAAGCGCGCTGGCCGTGCAGACGGCCGCGGCCGTCGCCGCGCGCGGCTCGGTCGAGGTGTGCCTGGCGGACCTGGATCTGCAGTTCGGAGCGGCCGCGCTCTATCTCGACCTGCCTGAAGCGATCACCCTGGCCGACTGCATGAGTTCGGGCGCGAACCTGGCGGAGACGCCGTTCGCCACCGCTTTGGCTCGGCACCGCTCGGGCGTCCGGGTCCTGGCCGCGCCGCGTGAGATCGTCGCCCTGGAGATGCTGAGCCCCGAGCACGTCGAGGCGTTGCTGAGCGGGCTGCGCCGCGACTTCGGACTGGTGATGGTCGACCTGCCGTCGGTGTGGACCGCGTGGACCAACCAGGTGCTGCACCAGGCCGACCGTATCGTGCTGGTCACCCAGATGAGCGTGCCGCACGTCCAGCTGGTCAAGCGCCAGCTGCGGGTGCTGAGCGCCCAGGGGTTGGAAGGGCGGCCCTTGACCCTGGTCTGCAACGGTCTGACCGCCGACCAGACCGCGCTGGTGTCGGTGAAGGCCGCCGAGCGCGCGATCGGGCGCGAGTTCGACGTGGTCATCCCCGACGACGGCAAGACGATGACCGCGGCGATCAACGAGGGCGTGGAACTGTCCTCGGTGCGCAAGGGCACCAAGCTGGAAAAGGCCGTCGGCGAGCTGGCCGGCAAGCTGGCCGCTTTGGCGCCGCCCGTCGCGGGCGGCTGGCTGAGAGGGTGATCGGATGCTCTGGAAACCTGCCGCCGCGACCGAAGCCGCCACCGCCATCGGGGCCCAGCAGCCGACTCCGATCGAAGGCGCGACCGCGCTCAAGGTCCGGATCCACCAGCGGCTGCTGGAGCTGCTCAATCTCAGCCTGCTCGACAAGACGCCGCGCGAGAGCCTGCGCCTGGAGATCCGCGGCGCGGTCAGTTCCCTGCTCGCCGACGAGAAGCGCATCCTCAATCTGAGCCAGACCGACCAGCTGATCGAAGACGTGCTGGACGAATTGCTCGGGTTGGGCCCGCTGGAGCCGTTGCTGAAGGACGAGACCGTCAGCGACATCCTGATCAACACCCACAGCACGGTCTATGTGGAGCGCTTCGGGCGGCTGGAACCGACCGACGTGCGGTTCCAGGACACGCGCCACCTGGTGCGGATCATCAACAAGATCGTCGCCGCGGTCGGTCGGCGGGTCGATGAATCCCAGCCGATGGTGGACGCCCGCCTGGCTGACGGCAGCCGGGTCAATGCGATCATCCCGCCGCTGGCGGTCGACGGGCCGCTGGTGTCGATCCGCAAGTTCGCCAAGAGCCCGATCCACATCGACCGGCTGATCGAGCTGGGCAGCGTCTCGGGCGACATGGCCGCGCTGCTGCGGTCGGTCGTCCAGTCGCACCGCAACGTGCTGATCTCCGGCGGCACCGGCTCGGGCAAGACCACGCTGCTCAACGCGCTGTCGGCGTTCATCGCCCACGACGAACGGATCGTCACCATCGAGGACTCGGCCGAACTGCAGTTGCAGCAGCCGCACGTCGGTCGCCTGGAGACCCGCCCGGCCAACATCGAGGGCAGGGGCGAGATCACCCAGCGCGAACTGGTCCGCAACGCTCTGCGGATGCGGCCAGACCGCATCATCGTCGGCGAAGTGCGCGCCGGCGAGGCCTTCGACATGCTGCAGGCGATGAACACCGGCCACGACGGGTCGATGACAACGGTCCACGCCAACAGCCCGCGCGATGCGCTGTCGCGCGTCGAGCAGATGATCGGCATGGCCGGGCTGGAGATCTCGCCGCGCTCGATCCGTCAGCAGATCGCCTCGGCCATCAATGTCGTGATCCAGGCCGAGCGCATGGACGACGGCCGCCGCCGGGTGGTGTCGATCAGCGAGGTGGTCGGCATGGAGGAGGACGTCATCTCGCTACAGGAGATCTTCCGCTTCCGCCGGCAGGGCCGCGGCGCCGCGGGCGGAGTCGCCGGCGAGTTCGAGACCACCGGGGTTCGCCCGCGCTTCATCGACGTGCTGATCGCGCGCGGGGTCGAGTTGCCGTCCATCGAGTTCTCGGCGGGGAGGAGGTCGGTCTAGTGACCAATCCGATCATTTACGTCCTGGCGTTCGTCGCCGTCGTCGTGCTGGTGCAGGCGATCGCGCGGGTGGTGTTCTCGGCCGGCGACCGCAACAAGCGGGTCAACCGCCGGCTGACGATGTTGGAATCCGGCATGAGCCGGGAGGAGATCTTCAGCGCGCTGGTCCGCAAGCCGCCGGGCGCGCGCAGCGCAGGCCGGATCGCGGAATTCTACGACTGGACCGAACGCTACCTTCGCCAGGCGGGGCTGTTGATGTCGCCGGCGCGGCTGGCGGCGATCACCGCCGGGATCGCCGCGGCGCTGTGGCTTGTGGGCCTGAGCGTGGCGAGCTCGGGCGCCGGTCCAAGCGTGCTGGTCAGCGGCGCGATCTCGATGGCGGGCGCCTGCGTGCTGGCCGTGCTGGCCGTGTCGCTATGGGTCCGGCGCCTGCGCGCGGCGCGGATCAAGAAGATCGAGGAGCAGCTGCCCTCGGCGCTCGATGTCGTCAACCGGGCGGTGCGCGCCGGGCACCCGGTGATCTCGGCCGTCCAGCTGGCTTCCGACGAGATGGGCGATCCGGTCGGGTCGGAGTTCGGGCTGATCGTCGACGAGACGACCTACGGGGTGGATTTCAAGGAGGCGCTGGCCAATTTCGCGCGCCGCACCGGCTCGCCGGCCAGCCACTTCTTCGCCGTGAGCGTCGCCATCCAGTCCGAGACCGGCGGCAACCTGGCCGAAATCCTCGAGGGCCTGGCCTCGGTGATGCGCGGGCGTCACTCGCTGGGCAAGCGGGTGCGGGCGCTGGCGAGCGAGGGGCGAGCCTCGGCGGTGCTGCTCAGCGTGCTGCCCGTGCTGCTGATCGGCGTGCAGCTGGTGTTCCGGCCGACGGTCTATTCCGAAAAGTTTTCCGACCCGATCTTCTGGCCTGTCGTGCTGCTGACGGCGGTCATCTACCTGATCGGCTGGGCGATGGTGCATCGCATCATCAACTTCAAATACTGAGGCGACGACGATGGCCCAGTGGTTCGATCTGGCGATCCAAGGTTTCACCTTCCTGGCGGTGTTCGCGGTGGTCAACATGGCCCAGCGCGCGCTCGTGTCCCAGCTGACCGTGCGCCGGCGACTGGGGCGCGACGAGGTCAGCGGACCGCAGCTGGCCGAAGGCTCGGTGCTGCGCGATGAGAAGGTCCGCAACCCGTTCCTGCTCTGGGTGCAGTCGGCGACCGCCGGTGGTCAGGCCAAGGACACCCAGAAGCTGCGCAAGGACCTGTCGCTGGCGGGCTTCGACCAGCCTTCGGCGCCGATCTGGTACGTGATCGCGCGGTTCACGCTGGCGATCGGCGCGCCGATCCTGCTGATCGGCGGGCTGGCCGCGGCCGGGCGGCCGCTGACCGGTCTCGGGGCCTTCATCTTTCCGCTGGTGATCTGCGGCCTGGGGCTGATCGCGCCGAAGGCCGTGCTCGACAACCGCGCCAATGCGCGCCGCGAGCAACTCGAGCATGAGTTTCCCGACGCTCTCGACCTGATGGTGGTCTGCGTCGAGGCCGGCCTTGGCCTGGAGGCCGCCTTCGTGCGGGTCGCCGCCGAGGTGAAGGAGTCGCATCCGCGCATCTCCGAGGAATTCGGCCGCCTGTCGGACGAGCTGAGCGCCGGGCGCGGGCGTTCGGAGGCCCTGCGCGCTTTGGCCGAGCGGCTCAATGTCGACAGCATCCGCTCGTTCGTGGCGCTGCTGATCCAGACCGACCTGCTGGGCGTCAGCATCGGCCAGAGCCTGCGGACCTATTCGGCCGAGATGCGCGAGACCCGGTTCATGAAGGCCGAGGAGAAGGCCATGCGCATCCCGGTGCTGATGACCATGCCGATCGTCGCCTGCTTCATGCCGGTGATCATCGTGGCGCTGCTGCTGCCGCCGGCGATCGACGTGGTGCGCACGCTGATGCCGGCCCTGGGCGCGGACTAAAGCGAGATGAGGACGCCGATGATCACGCTCCGAACCTTCGCGGTCCTGGCCCTGGTTCCCGGGCTGGCCGGCTGCGCCCTGTTTCCCCGCGCCGTCGCCTGGGTGGACTTCAAGTCGGTGCAGACCAGCGAGGTCCAGCGCTTCTCGCGGGAGGACGGCTACTACACCAGCGCCGCCGCGGCGATCGAGCGGCGCGACTACGCCACCGCCCTCGACCTGTTGCAGGGCGCGAGGGCGGCCAAGCCGGACGATGTGCGGGTGCTGAACGCGTTCGCCGTGGTCTACGACAAGCTGGGTCGCTTCGATCTGAGCGCCCGCTACTACGAGCAGGCCGAGCGGCTGGACCCCGGCTCGCCGGTGCTCGCCCGCAACATCGCCTATTCGGCCAGCCTGCAGACCCGGCTGGCGGCGCCGCCAAGCTATGCGCTGGCGCACGCCGAACCGCCGCGGGCCGCACGCGTCGAGCCCGTTCTGGCGCCGCGTCCGGCGGTGGTGCGGCTGGCGATGGTCGCGCCGACCCAGGTCGCGCTGCTGGCCCCCGGGCAGGTGGGACGTCCCGTGGAGCTGGCCGACGCCTCCGGGCGGGCCGGCGGCGCGGCGAGTGCGCGGTCGGCGCTGCGCCGGCTCGGCTGGTCGGTGGACGAGGTCGCTGCGGCCGGCCCCCGGCAGACCGTCACGACCATCACCTATGGCGACCGCAACGCCCTGGTCGCCCAGGCCCTGCAACGCACGCTGCCGGGACCGGCCAGCCTGGTCCGGTGCCAAGATGACTGCCAGGGCATCCGGCTGGCGATCGGCGCCGACGCGGCCAACTGGTCGTGGAATGCGCGCAGCGACCAAGCCCTGAAAGGAGATTGAAGTGCGGACGATCGCGATCCTCCTATTCGCCGCCGCCGTCATGGCGACACCGGCGCAAGCCGGCATCTTCGGACGCGACGCCAAGGCCGCGCCCCAGGTCAGCGACGCCGCCGTGGCCGAGATCCAGCGGGCCCTGGACGAGCAGCGCCTGGTCGACGCCGGACGAATGCTCGACAGCGCGCAGGTCGCCGGAGCCCGCGACGCGCGGCTTCAGGTTCTGGGCGGCGATCTCAACCTCCGCCGCGGCCGGCTGAACGCGGCGCTCGCCAGCTACAGCGCCGCCGAGGCCGATGTGGCGACGCGGGCGAGGGCGTTGCAGGGGCAGGGGATCACCCTGTCGCTGCAGGGGCGGTCCGACGAGGCGGTGGCCGTGCTGCAGCGGGCGGTGGAAGCCGATCCGAACGCCTGGCGCGCCTGGAACGCGCTGGGCCGCGAGTACGACAACCGCACCCAATGGACCAAGGCCGATAGCGCCTACGCCGAGGCGATGAGCGCGTCGGACGGCGACGCCCTGGTGCTCAACAATCGGGGCTATTCACGGCTGTTGCAGCACCGCCGCGACGAGGCTGTGGCCGATTTCGTGGCCGCGCTCGGCAAGCGGCCGTCGCTGACCGAGGCGCGGACCAACCTGCGCCTGGCGCTGGCGATGCGCGGCGACTACGAGCGCGCGCTGGCCGGCGGCGCGCCGGACGATCAGGCGGCCATGCTCAACAACGCCGGGTTCGCGGCCGGGATGCGAGGGGACTATGCCAAGGCCGAAGCCCTGCTGGGCCAGGCGCTGGAGGTGAAGAGCGAATACTACGGGCGCGCCTCGGAGAACCTGAAGGTGGTGCGGGCGCTGGCGGCGCAGAGCGGACCGAACCCGAATGTGGTCCGCTGACAGCGCGCACATGGTCCTGGCGGCGCTGCTGTCGGGCATCCTGATCTGCGTGGCGATCAGCGACATCGTCGCCCGGCGCATTCCCAACGCCGCGGTGGCCGCCGTGGTGGCGCTATTCGCGCTATGGGCGCTGGCCGACCGGGGCGCGAGCCTGGGCACCGGGCTGGCGGCCGCGGGGATCGGCTTCGCGGTTGGGTTCGCGCTCTATCTGCTGCGGGTGATGGGCGCCGGCGACGTGAAGCTGTTCGCGGCCGTCGCCCTGTTCACGGGGCTCGGTTATCTGCACCTCTTCGCGCTGGCGACCGTGCTGGCCGGCGGGGCGATGGCCGTCGTCACCCTGGCCACGCGGCCGCGTCGGGCATTGGTGATGTTCACGCTGAAGGGGCGAGGCGACTATGGCCGCGGCATTCCCTACGGCGTCGCGATCGCGGTGGGCGGCCTGATCGCGATCTGGGGCGCGCTGACCGGCGCCCTGCCGATGGATGTGCTGAACCGCATCTAGCGGCTGCGCCGAGAACTATTCATCGACTGGAGAATTATAGGAGAGCCGGCGGCCTCGACGTCGCTGCGCTGGAGTGGAAGCGCCTCGGTCAAACACGAGGTTCAGATGGTCTGGCGATCGATGGAGAGCGCGCCGCGAGACGGGCGCGAGATACTGGCCCTGGATGAGGGCCGTCTGCCGATGGTGGTGTTCTGGTCCGACTGGCTGGAAGGCCACTGGCAGCCGCTGGGACAATCCTGGCGCGAGGCGGCCCCGGAGCTCTGGGCCCCGTTGCCGCCTCCGCCGATATGATCAGTCGCGCAGGCTGGCGGGAACGACGCCGCCGTTCTTGGCCAGGGCGTCCCAGACCGCCTTTTGCAGGGCGATGTTCTGCTCGGCGCTGCCGTGCGGGCCGGCGTTGACGCCAAGCTCGCTCGCCAGCTCCTTGCGGGCGTCGAGGCTGGAGTCGAGGTCGAGCAGCTTCAGCAGGTCGACGATCGAGGTGCGCCAGTTGCCGCCGCCGCCCTTGAGTTCGGCGATCTGCACGAGCACGGCCTCGACATTGACCGGCTCAGGCGGGGGAGGCGGGGCCGCAGCGGCGGGCGCTGCGGCCGGAGCCGGGGCAGGGGCGGCCGGAGCGGCCTCGGGTTTCTTGCGGTGAAAAACCTTGTCCATGATCGAGCTGAAAATGCCCATGCGCCGTCTCCCTGTTGGATCGCCCCCTATTAAAGCTCGGCCATGACAGGAGTTCCCGTCAGAACCCCTTGGTGATCGAGATGCCGTAGAGCCGCGGATCGAGCAGGAACACGCTGCGCGTGGCGCCCAGGTTTTCGTCGGCGATGTCGAAGCCGACGATGGTGTCGTCGTCGAGCAGGTTCTTCACGAAGAGCTGGACGCTCAGATCGATGTCGGGATTGGCGACGATCAGGCTGGCGTTGACGTTCTCCCACGCCTCGATGTTGTCGAAGAAGGCGTTGTTGTAGCGCATGTAGCTCTCGGACTGGCGGTAGTAGTCGCCGCGCAGGGTGGCGTTCCAGCCGTTGGGCAGCTCCCAACGGTACTGGGCGCCGAGCGAGACGGTCCACTCCGGGGCGTTCGGCAGGTCGTTGCCCGACAGGTCCTGGATCACCCCTTCGCCGGCGCCGTTGGCGAACCGCGAGACGCCCGGGCCGTAATTGTAGACGCCGTTGGTGAGCGCATCGGCCGTGGCGGTCGGCACGCCGGCGGCCAGGAGACGCCCGCGGATGGTCGAGGTTCCGGACCCGGTGCCGCCGCACGCGAAGTTCGCCAGCAGCGTCGAGCCGCCCGGGACCTGCAGCAGGTTGGCCACGCCCTGGGCGTTGAGAATGCAGCCCCCGTTGGTGGAGTTGGCGTAGATGTAGGCCGAGTTGCCCTGGGTGCGATTGAAGGTGTCGACGACCTGGCCCTGCTCGATCTCGGTGTTCAGGTAGCCGATGTTGGCGTTGAGCCGCAGGTTGTCGATCGGCTCCCAGATCGACTCCATTTCCACGCCCCAGATCTTGGCGTCGATGTTCTCGTTGTAGACGGAGCGGTTCACGCTGCGGCCGATCTGGTAGCCCTGATAGTCGTAATAGAAGGCGGTCAGGTTCAGCAGCAGTCGGCCGTCGGCCAGGGTGTTCTTGGCCCCGACCTCGAAGGCGTTGACGAATTCGGGCTCGTAGCTGGGGTTGAGGCCCAGGGCCACGACGCCCGGCGGGTTGAAGCCGCCGCCCTTGTAGCCCTTCGAATAGGACGCATAGAGCAGGGTGTCGTCGGTGAACGACAGGTCCGGGGACCAGTCGACGTTCAGGCGGCCGGTGGTCTCCTTGAACTGGACGCTCTGGTCGGCGGTGAAGCTGGGGCCGCGTCCAGGCGTGAACAGGGTCGAGCCGCTGCCGCGCGTCCACTTCTTGTCGTCGGTGTAGCGCAGGCCGAGCGTGACCTTGAAGTCGTCGGTCGCCTGCCAGTAGAGCTCGCCGAAGGCGGCCTTAGACTTCAGCTCATACTCGCTGAGGCTGATGTAATAGTTGTGGCCGGTGAAGTCGGGATCGCGCAACGGGTCGACATAGGCCAGCGGCTGGACCACGCGCACGGCGGCGGTGGCCGCGTTGGTGGCGACGTAGGTGATGCTGGTCGCCTTGTAGTCGAGGTAGATGCCGCCGACGTTGAAGTTCAGCGGACCGTCGAAGTTCGACTGCAGGCGAAGTTCCTGGGTCCACTGCTCGTTGTGGCTGGTCCCGCCGGACTCGCTCATTAGCCGGTCGGTGACGCCGAACTGCGGATCGTTGAGCACGCCGGTCGGGGTGAAGGCCGTGACCCCGAACGGGACCGAGGAGTAGCCACCGGTGGAGTCGCCGCGGGTGTAGTTCTCGTTCTCGTTATAGCTGGTCAGCGAGGTGGCGGTGAGCTGCGGGGTGACGTCCCATTCCAGGTTCAGCTCGTAGAGGTCGGTGCGCGGCCGGTAGGTCGGGCGGCCATAGACCTCGATCTCGCGCAGGTCGCGCGAGATGGTCTTGCCGGCGAAGGCGTCGGTGGTCTGCAAGCCGATCTGGCGCGCGATGATGCCGGTGAAGGTCGAGAGCTGGTTGGTCGTGCCGTAGACGTTGTCGCCATAGACCGAGGCCGGCAGACAGCCCTGGGTGAACGCCGCCTGGGCCGCGCCGGTGGGCACGCCGAGCACGTTGGTCAGCCCGAGATCCTTCTGGCAGAGCTGCTTGCGGGCCCCGCGGGTGTCGTCCTCGGAGAAGTTGTCCCACAGGATGTAGCCGCGGAAGTTGTCAGTCGGGGTGAAGGCGAGGGTGACGCGCGCGGCCCAGATCTCGCGGTCGTCGATGTCCTGACCGTTCAGGGTGTTGTCCGTGTAGCCGTCGCGCTGCAGAGCGAAGCCGGCGGCGCGCAGCTGGAACATGTCGCCGAGCGGCACATTCACGAAGCCCTGCAGCTTGATGCTGTTGAAGTTGCCGATCTCCGCGGTGACCGAGGCGTCGAACTCGTCGGACGGCTTGTTGGTGATGACGTTGACGACGCCGCCGGTGGCGTTGCGGCCGAACAGGGTGCCCTGAGGCCCGCGCAGCACCTCGACCCGCTCGACGTCGTAGAACTCGGCGTCGGCCAGGCGGTTGGAGGTCAGCGGCACGTTGTTGTGGTGGACGCCGACCCCGTCGTCGCCGCCGGTCGAGACCAGCTGGGCGCCGACGCCGCGGATCTGGAAGTTCGTTCGCAGCGCGCGGCGGGTGAAGGTGAGGTTCGGGACCGACTGGACCAGGTTGCCGGCCGTGTCGATGCCCTGGGCCCTCAGCGCCTGTTCGCTGAAGGCGGAGACCGCAATGGGAACATCCTGGACGGACTCTTCCCGTTTCTGGGCGGTGACGATCAGCTCTTCGATGACGTTGCCGCCCGAGGACTGGGCCCAGACGGGCGTGGACCAGACAAGCGCGAGCGCAGACGCAGAAGCCAGCAAGGCTTTGCTCATTCTTCCCTCCCTAAGCCCCCAGTTGATGGCGGGGATCTTCTTGTCGACGGCCATCGTCGAGCGTGGCCGTTCAGAACTGGGAGCTAAGGCCGTAAATAACGCAGCGTCAAACGACTTGTGATTACAGTTCGCCCGGAAGGGTTGTGATACGAATGCTCAAGCTTCGCCGAAGGGCTTCTCTAGGCTGGGTTGCGGCGCTGTGAACCAGGCCGCGCCGTCGGCCGTGACATGGAAGTGATCCTCCAGCCGGACGCCGAACGAATCCGGGATCACGATCATCGGCTCGTTGGAGAAGCACATGCCAGGCGCGAGCGGGGTCTTGTCGCCGCGGACCAGATACGGGGCCTCGTGGATGGACAGGCCGATGCCGTGTCCGGTGCGATGCGGCAGGCCTGGCAACTCGTAGTCGGGGCTGAGCCCGGCGGCGGCCAGCACACGGCGGGCGACGGCGTCGATCTCTTCGCAGGGGACGCCCGGCTTCACGGCGGCGAAGGCCGCGGCCTGGGCCCGCTTCTCCAGCTCCCAGACCCGGCGCTGCTCGGGCGAGGCCTCGCCGAACACGTAGGTGCGGGTGATGTCGGAGTGGTAGCCCTGGACCTGGCAGCCGGTGTCGATCAGCACGATCTGGCCGTCCTCCAGCGCCTGCTCGCCGGGCAGGCCGTGCGGATAGGCGCTGGCCTGGCCGAACTGCACTGCGCAGAAGTAGGAGCCGTTGTCGGCGCCGAAGGCCCGGTGGGCCTGGTCGATGAAGCGGCGGACCTCGCCGGTGGTGACGCCGGGCGCCAGGATGCGCGCGGCGCGGCGGTGGACCTCCAGCGTCATGGCCTTGGCCTGAGACATCAGGGCCAGCTCGGCCGGCGACTTGATCATCCGGCAGCCGTCGACGACCGGCGCGCCGTCGAGCAGCTTCACCTGCGGCGCTGCCCTGGCGATTCCATTGAAGACGAAGAAGGGCAGGGCCGGGTCGATGGCCAGCGACGTCGCGCCGTTCAGGGCGCGGGCGGTGAGTTCGTAGGGGCTCTCGTGCTCTTCCCAGAGCAGCAGTTCGGCGTCGACGCCGAGGGCCGCCTCGAGCGAGCCGAGCTCGAAGCGCGGGCAGATCATGCGCAGCTCGCCCTCGCGCGGAAGGATCATCGCCACCAGCCGCTCGGTCGCGCCCCAGGCGACGCCGGTGAAGTAGCGCAGGCTGGGGCCGGCGCCGATGATCAGCGCCTCGGCGCCGATCTCGACCATCAGCTCGCGGGCGCGGGCGATGCGGGCCAGCCGCTCCTGGCGGGTGATGGCCGGCGCCGGGTTGGGCCACGGCGAGAGGCTTGCGAGTTCGGCTTGCGCCGTCGAACCGCCGATGCCGTTGGTCATGTCACGCTCCGGTACAGATGGGCGCCGCGCGCTGGCGGCGAAGCAGGCGCGCCCGTATATACGCGGCCATGGCCGAAGCCTTCAACGAACTCACCCTGCCGGCCGAGAAGGCCGAGCGCTATGCCGCCCTTGCCGAGGAGGTCGCCGCGGTGCTCGACGGCGAGCCGAACCGAACCGCCCGCATGGCGACGGTCGCCTCGATGCTCGCGGCCACCTTCGACACGTTCTTCTGGACCGGCTTCTACGTGGTCGATCCGGACAAGGAACGCGAGCTGGTGGTCGGTCCCTACCAGGGCACGCTCGGCTGCCTGCGCATCGCCTTCGGGCGCGGCGTCTGCGGCGCGGCGGCAGCCAGCGGCCAGACCCAGCTGGTGCCGGACGTTCACGCCTTTCCCGGGCACATCGCCTGCGACGGCCGCTCGCAGAGCGAGGTGGTCGTCCCGGTGTTCGACGACGCCGGCGCGCTGATCGCGGTGCTGGACGTCGACTCCGACCAGCCCGCCGCGTTCGACGAGATCGACGCTCTCTGGCTCGAGAAAATCCTGCGGGACACTTTCGCGGCCTAGAGCGGCCCAGGTCTTGCAGCCACGGATGCACCATTCCCTAACCGGGAGACGCTACCGTGTTCGAGATGCTGCGCCTGGAAGTTCTTCGCCCGTCTGAGCTGTCGGACGCCGACATCGGCGCCTGGCGCGCCCTGTGCGCCGGTCGGCCGCAGTTCAGCAATCCGCTGCTGGGCCCTGATTTCGCCATCGCCGTCGGCGCGGTCCGCGAGGATGCGCGCGTCGCGATCTGGCGCGAAGGCGACAAGGCGATCGGCTTCCTGGCCTACCACCACCGGCCCGGCGGCATGGCCCGCCCGATCGGCGCGCCGATGTCCGACTATCATGGCCTGGTCGCCGACCGCCCGCTGGACGTTCGTCAGGACCTCGCCGAGTTCGGCCTCTCGGCCTTCCGCTTCACCGGGCTGGTCGATCCGGACGGCGACTTCGCCGCGGCGGTCGCCGGCACCAGCGAGGCCTATGTGATCGAGCTGGACCGCTCGGCAGAGGCCTATCTGGAGACCCTGCGCGCGGCGAG
Source organism: Phenylobacterium sp. GW823-FHT02A09 (assembly GCF_058797775.1). Taxonomy (NCBI): domain Bacteria; kingdom Pseudomonadati; phylum Pseudomonadota; class Alphaproteobacteria; order Caulobacterales; family Caulobacteraceae; genus Phenylobacterium; species Phenylobacterium sp. GW823-FHT02A09. The sequence continues at coordinate 743,202 of NZ_JBXAJZ010000004.1, forward strand.
CGCCAAGCGCTTCAAGAATTACCGCCGGCTGGACGGCAAGCTGGACCGCGAGGTCGGCGCCCTGACCCTGCGCGCGCCGGACCACGACCGCGCCGCCTTCGACCAACTGCTCGCCTGGAAGCGCGAGCAGCTGCTGCGCACCGGCGCCCACGACTTCCTGGCGCCCGACTGGACGCGCGAGCTGCTGGCCTCGTTCCTCGACATGCGCGAGGGCCACTTCCAGGGGCTGATGATCAACCTCTACTGCGGCGACAAGCTGCTGGCCGGGCACATCGGCGTGCGGGTGGGAGGCGTCTATCACCCGTGGATCGCGTCGACCGATCCGGAGATGGGGGCCTGGTCACCGGGCCAGCTGTTCCTGCTGAGGGCCATCGCCGCAATGCCCGGCCTGGGGCTGAAGACCTACGACCTCGGTCCGGGACACGACCACTACAAGCGACCCTATGCGCTGAAGACCAAGCTGATCGGCGAGGGGCTGCTGGCCGCCGCCGGACCGCGCGGCCGGGCGGCGGACGCCTCTGAGCGGGCCTGGACGCTGGCCGGCGCGCACGGCGCCGGACCGGTCGGACGTCTGCGCCGCCGGCTGGACATGATCGCCACCACCGAGCTGTCGTTCTCGGGCCGCGCCAGGGGCCTGGCCGGCGCCATCGCCGCGCGGGCCCTGCGTCCGGGCGCGTCCTCGGCGGAGGCGGCCTGAACCGATGGCCGCGCCGCGCGTCAGCCTGGTGATCCCGACCCAGCGCCGTCTCGACGGCCTGGGCGTCGCCGCGCGCTCGACCTTCCGCCAGCAAGGCGTTGATTTTACGAGGCTTGAGCTGGTCGTCGTCGATAACGACCAGGCGCCGTCGGCGCGGCCGCTGACCGCGGCCCTGGCCGCCGAGGCGCCGTTCCCGGTGATCTATGTTCACGAGCCGGAACCCGGCGTCGCCAACGCCCGCAACGCGGCGCTGGAGCAGGCGAGCGGCGAATTCATCGCCTTCCTCGACGACGACGAAGAGGCGCCCGAGGGCTGGCTGGCGGCGCTGCTGGCCGCTCAAGCGCGGCTGGGCGCGGACGTCGTGTTCGGCCCCGTGCGCGGTCGCGCGCCCGAGGGCGTGACGCGTCATCGCAGCTACCTCGAACGCTTCTTCTCCCGCGAGGGGCCGGAGACGGCCGGGGTGCTCGACCATTACTACGGCTGCGGCGACAGCCTGATCCGCCGTGCGGCGCTGCCGGACCCGAAGCGTCCGTTCTCGCCGATCCGCAATCACATTGGCGGCGAGGACGACCTGCTGTTTGGACAGATGCAGGCGGCCGGCGCCGTATTCGCCTGGGAGCCGGCGGCCTGGGTCTGGGAAGATCCGGTCCCCTCGCGTCTGACGCTGCGCTACACGATCCCGCGCGCCTTCGCCTACGGCCAGGGGCCGTCGGCCGCGTGCGCCGCCGCCAGCCCGCCCGACCGCGCGGGCCTTGCCAAATGGATGGCGCAAGGACTGGTGCAGGCAGGGGTGTTCGGGTTGCTGGCCGGCTGCAAGTGGCTGGTCCGGGCGCCGGATTTCGCATTCACGCTGGACCGCGCCGCGCGCGGGCTGGGCAAGACCCTCTGGTGGGGGCCGTTCAAGATCCAGTTCTACGGGTTGAGGGCAGGGGCATGAGCATCATTCGCGACTGGACGCCCGACAAGGCGCGCCGCTTCACCAAAGAGAATCTGGTCTTCCAGCATGGCCTGCACGAGCGGCCGATGTTCGACGACGCGGGGCTAGAGGAACTGCTCGACCGCTATCCGCGCGAGAAGCTCGGCGTCTTCACCATGGGCGAAGATCCCGTGGCCTGGACCACCTGGCGCAAGGGCTCGGCCGGGACGTTGAGCGGCTCGAAGCTGCTGGAGGCCGCGCAGGCCGGCCGCATCTGGCTGAACCTGCGGGCGACCAACGATCACCTGCCGGAGTACGCGGCGCTGGGCGACGAGATCTTCGCCGAGAAGCAGGCCCAGACCGGCGTGCGGACCATGAAGCGCGACCTGGGGATGCTGATCTCCTCGGCCAATGCGCAGGTGTTCTACCATCTCGACGTGCCGCTGGTGTCGCTGTGGCAGCTGCGCGGGCAGAAGAAGGTTTGGGTCTATCCCGTCGCCGACCCCTATGTCGGCCAGGAGGTGCTGGAGCGCATCGTCCTGAAGGAGACCGCCGAGCAATTCACCTTCGACCCCGATTGGGACAAGGGCGCGCAGGCCTACGACCTGACGCCCGGCGCCATGGTCACCTGGGCCCAGAACGCGCCGCACCGGATCGAGAACGGCCCGATGCTGAACGTCTCGCTGTCGATCGAATTCATGACCCCGCAGGCGCTGATGCGCGCCAATGTGATCTACGCCAACGGCGTCATGCGCCGCCGTCTGGGCGCGCGGCCGCGGGTGCAGGACGGCTTCACGCCGGTCGGCCTGGGCAAGGTCGCCGTGGCGCGCGCCGCCAAGGCGATGAAGCTGCAGACCCCGCACGAGCGGGTCCTGCCGGTGACCTTCAAGCTGGACGGCGGCCGGCCGGGAACGCTGCTGCCGGCCTGATCGGCTGCATGTAATCTCGATAGTTACGATATAGGCTCCGCGGGTCGAACGCCCCCGAGGAGCGCCCATGTCCTTTTCCGATCCCGAAGCCGTCGCGCGTTACGCCGAAGGCCCGCCGCGCTTGGCGCCGGGCTTCCTCGACCTGCAGCGCATGGCCGCGCTGCTGCTGGCCGAGCGAGCGCCCGCCGACGCCCATATCCTGGTGCTGGGAGCCGGCGGCGGGCTGGAGCTCAAGGCGTTTTCCGAACTCTATCCCGGCTGGACCTTCGACGGCGTCGATCCGTCGGCGGAGATGCTGAAGCTGGCCGAGCGGACGCTGGGGCCGCTCGTGTCGCGGACACGGCTGATCGAGGGCTACATCCACGATGCGCCGCCTGGGCCGTTCGACGGGGCGGCCTGCTTGCTGACTTTGCATTTCATCGCGCACGACGAGCGGCGGCGGACGCTTTCGCAGGTGCATCGGCGGCTGGCGCCGGGCGCGCGTTTTGTGGCGGCGCATCACAGCTTTCCGCAGGGCGCAGCCAAGGCGAAGTGGCTCAAGCGTTACGCCGCCTTCGCGGTCTCGTCCGGCGTGCCGGCCGCGGACGCCGAGCGGGCGATCTCGGCGATCGACGAGCGGCTGCCGACGCTGTCGCCCGATCGCGACGCGGCGCTGATGGAGGAGGCGGGCTTCAAGGACGTCGAGTTGTTCTACGCCGGCTTCAGCTTCCGCGGCTGGGTCGCAACGGCCTGATGGGCGGCTGACGGGACGTCAGTCTGGACACAGAGCGTCGGGCGGGCGCGTACTTGCGCGCAAGAACGTGGGTACGGGAGCGCCCCGACATGCAGTCTTACGATCTCATCGTCGTCGGCGGCGGCATCGGCGGGTCGGCGCTGGCGACCGTCATGGCCCAGGCGGGCCGTTCGGTGCTGCTGCTGGAGCAGACCGAGGTCTACGAGGACAAGGTCCGCGGCGAGTGGATCGCGCCATGGGGCGTGGCCGAGGTCCACCGGCTGGGGCTCTACGACCTGCTGGTCGCCGCGGGCGGTCACCACATCACCCGCCACGTCACGTTCGACGAGTCGATCGACCCCGGCGCCGCCGAGGCCACGGCCCTGCCGCTGAGCATCTTCCGGGAAGGGGTGCCGGGGCCGCTTTGCCTGCGCCATCCGCTGCACTGCCAGACGCTGTTCGATGCGGCCAAGGCGGCGGGCGCCGTCGCGCTGCGCGGGGTGATCGTGGGCTCGGCGGAGGCGGGGCCCAGGCCGCGCGTCGTCTACGAACATGACGGCCAGGCGCATGAGGCGACGTCCCGGCTGCTGGTCGGCGCCGACGGGCGCGCCTCGCAGGTGCGCGAGGCGGCCGGGATCGCGCTGCACCAGGACAAGCCGCATCACTGGTTCGGCGGGCTGCTGGTCAGGGACGTGGTCGGCTGGGACCCGCAACTGCAGGCCATCGGGACCGAGGGCGACTTCGCCTTCCTGGCCTTTCCGCAGGGCGAGGGGATGGTGCGGGTCTATGGCGGCTATGCGCTCGACCAGGCGCAGCGGTTCAAGGGCCCCGACGGCGCGCGCCGGTTCCTCGACGCCTTCGACCTCGGCTGCAGCCCGGCCAATCGCTGCCTGACCGCCGGCGCGCCGGCCGGGCCGCTGTTTTCCTACGTCAACGCCGACAGCTGGACCGACGAGCCCTATCGCCAGGGCGTGGTGCTGGTCGGCGACGCGGCCGGCTGGAACGATCCGATCATCGGCCTGGGCCTCTCGATCACCTATCGCGACGTGCGGATCGTCTCGGAGCTGCTGAAATCGACCGACGATTGGGAGCAGCTCGATTTCGCGCCCTACGGCGAGGAGCGGGCCGAGCGCATGCGCCGCCTGCGCTTCGCCGCCAAGCTGCAGGCGGCCATCGACATGGAGTTCGGCGAGGCCGCCCGCGCGCGCCGCCGCCGCCACTTCGAACGCGCCGCCGCCGATCCCAGCTTGAAGATGCACAGCCTGGCGGTGATGGCCGGGCCCGAGGCCGCGCCCGCCGAGATTTTCACCGAGGCGCACCGCGCCCGCGTGCTGGAGGACTGAGTGGACATCGCCGACTACAACGCCCGCTGGTTGGCGGCCTGGACCGCCAAGGACGTCGACGCCCTGTGCGGGTTCTACAGCGACGACGTCGTCTACAAGGACCCGCAGACCGCCAGCGGACTGACCGGCCAGGCGGCGCTGCGGGCCTATCTGACCGGACTGTTCGCGGCGACCCCGGCGATGACCTACACGCCCGACGAGATCTGGCCGATCCCTGGCGGGTTTTGCGGCCGCTGGTACTGCGACATCGCCGGCGGCGGCCGGATGCGCGGCTTCGACCTGGTGATCCTCGACGGCGACAAGATCGCGCTGAACGAGGTCTATGTGCACCAGTTGCCGGCATGAGCGCTCGTCCCGACATCCGCGAGCCGGGCGAGATCGACGCGGCTTGGCTCTCGGCGGTGCTGGCGGCCGGCGGCGTCGACGCCTCGGTCCGCAGCTTCGAGGCGAGGCCGGTCGGCACCGGCCAGATCGGCGACAGCGTCCGCTTCGCGCTGACCTATGACCGCGGCGGCGACGATGCGCCCGCCGCCCTGGTCGGCAAGTTCCCCGCGGCCGGCGCCGAGAGCCGTGCGACCGGGATCATGCTGGGCAACTACCTGCGCGAGGTGCGCTTCTACCAGCAGCTGGCGCCGACGGCCCTGGTGCAGACGCCGCGCTGCTACTTCACCGACGTCGACGAGGCGACCAGCAACTTCGTGCTGATGATGGAGGACTTGGCCCCGGCGGTGCAGGGCGACCAGCTGACCGGAGTCAGCCTGGAGCAGGCGCGGCTGGTGGTCGAGCAGGCGGCGCGGCTGCACGCCTCGCACTGGGGCGACGCGGGGCTGGACGAGCTGCCCTGGGTCTCGGGCTCCAAGGCCGCGCCTGCCAGCGCCGCCAACGAGGAGATGGTCGCCGCGCTCTGGGCCGGCTTCAAGATGCGCTACGGCGCGCGCATGACGCCGGAGTGGACTCGGGTCGGCGACTGGCTGGCCCCGCGCTTTGCGCAGTTCGCGCGCACCGAGGACGGCCCGCGCTGCCTGACTCACAACGACTTCCGGCCCGACAACATGATGTTCGGCACGCCGGCCGGCGGATATCCGGTGGCGGTGCTGGATTGGCAATCCTACGCCTATGGGTGCGGGCCGACCGATCTGGCCTATTTCCTGGCTGGGGCGCTCGTGCCCGACGTCCGCCGCGCCAACGAGCCGGCGCTGCTGCAACTCTATCTTGACACCCTGGCGGCCAACGGCGTGCAGGGGTTCGGCATGGCGGACCTGAAGCCGCTCTACGGCCGCGGCGCCTACCTGCTGTTCGCCACCGCCTTCTTCGCGGCGATGATCGTCACCCAGACCGACCGCGGCGACGAGATGTTCCTGCAGATGATCGGCAGCGCCAGCGACCACCTGTGCGATCATGGAGTCGTGATCGGATAGGCGGGGGAGGCGTTCGTGCTGAAGGGCAGCTGCCATTGCGGGGCGGCGGGTTGGACGCTGACCGGCGATCCTGGGCGGGTGACGGCGTGCAACTGCACTCTCTGCCGCCGTTATGGGACGCTGTGGGCCTACGACTTCGAGAACGAACGGATCACGCTCGCCGGGCCGACGTCGTCGTACACCCGCGCCGGCAAGGACGAACCCTCGCTGGAGGTCCTGTTCTGCCCGACCTGCGCGGGCGTGCTGGCCTGGCGCGGCATGCGGGCGAATCCGGACGGACGGCGGCGGATGGCGGTCAACCTGCGGCTGGCAGAGCCGGCGGAGGTGGCCGAGCTGCCCATCGACCACTTCGACGGCCTCGACACATTCGACGACCTGCCGGCCGACGGCCGCTGCGTGCGCGATCTCTGGTCTTGAGCCTCAGACCCGGCGCGCCGGGACTACGTCGCTGAAGATCGAGAAGCTCTTCCAAGCCGGTTCGACGGGGGCGGCGTCCGCCTGGGGCACGTAGGGCGAGGGGGCCTTCTGCTCCAGCTCAGGAATGTAGCGCGGGCAGTTGGGGAAGATGTCGCCGGGCGTGACCTCGACCAGCAGCTGGGCACCGGGCCATTCGGCCATCTGCGGATCCTCGCGCAGCACCCGGGCCGTTCCGTTCACCCGCAGCCGCGCGGGCTTGGCGCCGACGCCCAGGAACAGCAGGCCGACATGCGGATTGACCTCGACGTTGCCGAGGCTGCGGAACATGCCGTTGCCGTCGTAGTCAGGAAACACCAGCCGGTCGGGCGCGAGGATGCGGACGAAGCCGGGATCGCCGCCCTTGTAGGAGCAGTCGGGACGTCCCTCCGCGTCGGCCGTGGCCAGGAAGAAGAACGGCAGGCCCTCGATGAGGGCCTTGTCGGCGTCGGTGAAGCGGTCGTGGCGCAGCCGCTCGTAGAGGCGGTCGGCCAGGGCCTGGCTCTCGAACTCGGCCTGCAGCCCGCGTTGCCCCGAATGATACATGCGGCCTCCCTTTTCGCGGGAGGCTAGCACGAAAACGCCGCCGGCCTCGCGGCCGACGGCGCTCGATCTGATCGGATCAGGTGGTCGCTCAGGCGGCGGCGAACGCAGCCTTGCGGCCGTGGCTGCGCAGGGCAGCGCCGGCCAGGCCGAAGCCCATGATCATCATCGCCCAGGTGGCCGGCTCCGGCACCGCCGAGGGCACGTCGAGAACGGCGCGGCCGCCGGTCACCGTGCGCGGGCCGCCGGCCGACTGGAACTCGTAGGACGAGGACAGCAGGTTGGCGCCGCCGTCGGTCAGCGGGAAGAAGTCGAGGCGCAGCTGCTGGGCGTAGCCGGCGGTCGAGATCCGGAAGCCCTGGCTGGGCAGCGAGACCCAGTCGGCGAGGCTGGCGTTGTTGTAGGTGAATTGCGAGAAATTGCCCGCGGCCGAGGCGGTGATGTCGACGGCCAGCAGCGAGGTCAGGGCGTCGTTGGTCGTGAAGCTGCCGGTCAGCGTGCCGCCGCCCTGCAGGGTCACGTTGTCCAGCGTGAACACCTTGGCGGCCCAGGCCGGCGCGGCGGTGGCGATGGCGGCGATGGCGGCGGTGATGGCGATCAGGCGCTTCATGTCGGTTCCAAATCGGGAAAGCTGAGCTGTGTTGCACACGTCTAAGCAACAATGGGGCCAGCACTGCAAGTTAATGGAGCGATGTTCGCCGAACGGGCGATGGGGCGCGGTCCGCGCCGCTTCACGTGCGCGTAAACCCCATTGGCTTACGTGACGTCGCGCTCTTACATGACTCGCCGACGCGCGACGGACGCGCATTTATCGGGAGCGGAACAATGGGCGAAGCCTATATCGTCGCAGCGACGCGGACGGCCGGCGGACGCAAGGGCGGCAAGCTGAAGGATTGGCATCCGGTCGATCTGGGCGCGGTGGTCCTCAACGATATCGTCGAACGCACCGGCGCCGATCCGGCGCTGATCGAGGACGTGGTCATGGGCTGCGTCGGCCAGGTCGGCGAACAGGCGATCAACGTCGCGCGCAACGCGGTGCTGGCCTCGAAGCTGCCGGAGAGCGTGCCGGCGACCAGCGTCGACCGCCAGTGCGGCTCGTCGCAACAAGCCCTGCAGTTCGCCGCCCAGGCGGTGATGAGCGGCACCATGGACGTGGTGATCGCCGCGGGCGTCGAAAGCATGACCCGCGTGCCGATGGGCCTGTCGGCGGCGCTGCCGGCCCAGAACGGCTTCGGCAACTACATGAGCCCGCGGATGAAGGAGCGCTATCCGAACATCCAGTTCAGCCAGTTCATGGGCGCCGAAATGGTCGCCAAGAAGTACGGGCTGACCAAGGACGAGATCGACCAGTACAGCTACGAGTCGCACCAGCGCGCGATCGCCGCCACCCAGGCCGGCAGCTTCAAGAACGAGATCGTCGCGATCGAAGTGGTCGACGCCGAGGGCAACAAGACCCTGCACACCGTCGATGAAGGCATCCGCTTCGACGCCAGCCTGGACGGCATTCGCGGCGTGAAGCTGCTGGCCGAAGGCGGCGCGCTGACCGCCGCCTCGTCCAGCCAGATCTGCGACGGCGCCTCGGCGGTGATGGTCGTGTCGGAGAAGGGCCTGAAGGAACTGGGCGTGAAGCCGCTGGCCCGCATCCACCACCTGTCGCTGCTGGGCCACGACCCGGTGATCATGCTGGAAGCCCCGCTCCCGGCCTCGGAACGCGCCCTGAAGCGTGCGGGCATGAGCGTCGACGACATCGACCTGTTCGAAGTCAACGAGGCGTTCGGCTCGGTGCCGGTGGCGTACATGAAGCAACTGGGCGTTGCGCGCGACAAGATCAACGTCAACGGCGGCGCGATCGCTCTGGGCCACCCGCTCGGCGCCTCGGGCACCAAGCTGATGGCGACCCTGCTGAACGCCCTCGAGCAGCGCGGCGGCCGCTACGGCCTGCAGACGATGTGCGAAGGCGGTGGTATGGCGAACGTCACCATCGTCGAGCGACTCTAAGGTTCCGTTCCGGCTCCGGACGGAGCCGGGTCGCAGCCTAGAGGAGCTACCCCATGACCGGACGCGTCTATGCAATCACGGGCGCGTTCGGCGTGCTGGGCTCGGCCGTGGCGCGCGCCGCCGCGGCCAAGGGCGCCCGCGTCGCCCTGATCGATTTCGCGAAGATCCCGCCCGAGGGCCTGGGGGACGACTGCGGTCCCGAGGGCCTGATCCTGGGCGGGGTCGACCTCACCGACGCCGTGGCCGCGGGCGCGGCGATCGATGCGGTGGACCGGCACTTCGGCCGGCTGGACGCGCTGATCAACGTCGCCGGCGGCTTCCGCTGGGAGACGCTGGAAGAGGGCTCCTGGGAGACCTGGCACCAGCTGTTCCGGATGAACGTCCTGACCGCCACCAACGCCAGCCGGGCGGCCATCCCGCATCTGAAGCGCAGCGCCAGCGGCCGCATCGTCAATGTCGGCGCGAACGGCGCGGTGAAGGCCTCGCTGGGCATGGGCGCCTACGCCGCCTCCAAGGCCGGGGTCCACAAGCTGACCGAAGCCCTGGCCGAGGAGCTGAAGGCCGACGGGGTGACCGTCAACGCCGTGTTGCCGTCGATCATCGACACCCCGACCAACCGCGCCGACATGCCGAACGCCGACTTCAGCGCCTGGGTGACGCCGGCCGACCTGGCCGCGGCGATCCTGTTCCTGGCCTCGGAAGAGGCGAGGGCGGTGACCGGCGCGCTGCTGCCGGTCACCGGGCGGGTCTGACCTTTCAGTTGCTCCCCGCTCGGAGGGGATCTGAGGTCGTTTCACACCCACGTCATGGATGTCCCCTGCCCGGCGAGGTAGCGCGCCGCTCCCCGGCGTGGCCGGGCCGCCGCGGATGTGGGGGCGGCCTTACTTGGAAGTTCCAGCAGGGGAAGTTCCAGCAGGGGACGTCCCGGTAGGGGCGATCCGCCAGATCGTCTTGCCGACGTCGTCGGCGACCAGCAGGGCCCCGGTCTTGTCGACGGCGACGCCGACAGGTCGGCCCTGCGCCTCGTCCTTCTTGTTGAGGAAGCCGGTCAGGAACGCCTCCGGCGGGCCGCTCGGCTTGCCGTGCGCGAACGGCACGAACACCACGCGGTAGCCGCTGGGCGGCTTGCGGTTCCACGAACCGTGCTGGCCGATGAACACCCCGCCCTTGTAGCGGGCGGGGAAGGCGTCGGCATTGTAGAAGGCCAGCCCGAGCGAAGCGGTGTGCGAGCCCAGGGCGTAGTCGGGGACGATGGCCTTGGCGACCAGATCCGGGCGCTGGGGCTTGACCCGCGCGTCCACATGCTGGCCGAAGTAGCTGTAGGGCCAGCCATAGAAGCCGCCGTCCTGCAGGCTGGTCATGTAGTCCGGGACGAGGTCGTCGCCGAGCATGTCGCGCTCGTTCACCGCCGTCCAAGCAACGCCGGTGGTCGGCTCGAAGTCCAGGCCGTTCGGATTGCGCAGGCCCGAGGCGAACACCCGCGCCGGGCCGGCGGGCAGGGGATATACGATGACCGCGGCGCGGTTGGCCTCGTTCTCCATGCCGTTCTCGCCGATGTTCGAATTCGAACCGACGGTGGCGTAGAGCTTCGTGCCGTCCGGACTGGCGACGACGTTCTTGGTCCAGTGGTGATTGATCGGGCCGCCGGGCAGGTCGAAGACCTTCTCGCCGACGCCGATGATCTGGGTCTGGCCGTCCGAATAGGGGAAGGCGACGACGGCATCGTCGTTGGCGACGTAGAGCTTGCCGCCGGTCAGGGTCATGCCGAACGGGCGCTTCAGTCCCTCGGCGAAGGTGGAGCGAACCTCGGCGACGCCGTCGCCGTCGCCGTCGCGCAGCAGGACGATGCGATTGGGGCTGGCCATGGTCGCGCCGGCCTTGTCCTGCAGGCGGTTGGCGATCATCGCGGTGATGCCTTTGGCCTTGGTCGGCTCCGACGATGCTTCGGAAACCAGCACATCGCCGTTGGGCAGCACCAGGAGCCAGCGAGGATGGGCGAGGTCGCCGGCATAGCGTGTGACGGTGAAGCCGGCCGGGGCGACCGGCGCGGCGCCCGCCGGCCAGCCGACCGCCTGGCGAGCGTTCAGCGTCGGGATCAGGCTCGACTTCGGCGGCGGCAGCTGCGGGTCGGCTCCGAAGCCGGCGAAGGGCTCGTTCGAGCCCTGGCCGCAGGCGGCGAGGACCAAGGCGGCCAGCGGCGGGCCCATGCGGGTCAGGGCGGATTTCAGCGGAATCATGACGCAGGCCTTTGAAGGAACGGGGATATTTGATCACCTGGCGGAGGCTCGCGCCAGCGCCGCAGCTCGAATGTTTGACAACGTTATCGGGCGCGCGGAGCATGTTCGACAAACGCGGCCGTGCAGCGGCCAGGGGAGGGACGGCATGGTCGGCAAGGCGGGTGCGCTGGGCGCAGCCATGGCTCTGGGGATCGCAGGCGCGGCCCAGGCGCACGGCGAGATCGTCAAGATCGAGAGCGGCCGTCTTCAGGGCGTCGTGCAGGACGGGGTGGTCGCCTTCAAGGGCGTGCCGTTCGCCGCCCCGCCGGTCGGCGACCTGCGCTGGCGGCCGCCGCAGCCGGCCGCGAAATGGACCGGGATCCGCAGCGCCGCCGCCTATGGCCACGACTGCGCCCAGAAGCCGTTCCCCAGCGATGCTGCCCCGCTCGGAACCGAGCCGGCCGAGGACTGCCTGGTGCTGAACGTCTGGCGACCGGCTGGCGCGCCGGCGAACGCCAGGCTTCCGGTGATGGTCTGGATCTATGGCGGCGGCTTCGTGAACGGCGGCTCCTCGCCGGAGGTCTATTCCGGCCATCAGTTCGCCAAGCAGGGCGTGGTGCTGGTCAGCTTCAACCATCGCGTCGGGCGGTTCGGGTTCTTCGCCCATCCGGCGCTGAGCAAGGAGAGCCCGGACGGGCCGCTCGGCAACTACGGCTTCATGGACCAGATCGCGGCGCTGAAGTGGGTGCAACGGAACATCGGCGCCTTCGGCGGCGACCCCGGCAACGTGACCATCGTCGGGGAATCGGCGGGCGGCTTTTCGATCCACGCCCTGATGACCACGCCGCTGACCAAGGGCTTGTTTCACAAGGCGATCGTGCAGTCGGGCGGCGGCCGCGGCAACATCAATGCTGGGCGTCAGATCAGCGGCCAGGCGCCTGGCGGTCCGCCGTCCGGCGAGCAGGTCGGCCTGGCCTTCGCCAAGAGCGTCGGGATCGAGGGCGAGGACGCCGCGGCCCTGGCGGCGCTGCGCCAGTTGCCGGCCGACAAGGTCGTCGCCGGCCTGAACATGATGACCATGTTCACCCCGACCTATGCCGGGCCGATGGTCGACGGCCAGATCGTGACGGGCGAGCCGGGACGGATCTATGCGGCCGGGGGCGGCGCCGACGTGCCGTTGATCGTCGGGGCCAACAGTATGGACATCGGCTTCTCCATGGCCAAGACGATGGACGAGGTGTTCGCGCCGTTCGGAGCCGAACGCCGCGCGGGCGCGGAGACGGCGTACGATCCGGGCAAGAGCGGCGACGTCCGCAAGGTCGGGACGGCGGTCGCCAGCGACACCATGATGGTCGAGCCGGCGCGGTTCGTGGCCAAGGCCTGGGCCAAGGCCGGGCGGCCGGTCTACGCCTATCGCTTCAGCTATGTCGCCGATGCCATGCGAAAGGAGTGGCCGGGCGCGCCGCACGCCACGGAGATCCCCTATGTCTTCGACACCGTGAAGGCCAAGTACGGCGAGGCGCTGACGCCGGCCGACGTGGCGATGGCGCAGCTGGCCAGCGCCTATTGGGTGGCCTTCGCCACGACCGGCGATCCGAACGGCGGAGAGCGTCCGACCTGGCCCCGTTACGAGCCGGCGGGCGACCAGATCCTCGACTTCGCCAACGACGGCGCCGCGGCGCAGGCCGATCCGTGGAAGGCGCGGCTCGACCTCGTCGAGCAGGTCGCCGACGCGAAGATGCGCTGAGGCGGCCGGGGCGCGAGAATCCGCGTTATATCTGCGCGGATGAAGGGCGACGCAGCGTGACGACGACGATCAAGGACGTGGCGGCGCGGGCTGGGCTTTCAGTGATGACGGTCTCGCGCGTGCTCAACGGCGAGCGTCACGTCAGCGCCCAGGCCCGCGAGAAAGTGCAGGCGGCGATCGAGGCGCTGGGCTATCGGCGCAACGTCTTCGCCCGCGGTCTGCCGGGCGCGCGTTCGTTCCTGATCTGCATGCCGGTCCCGGAGATGATCTCCGACTACCTCGCCGAGGTTCAGCAGGGGGCGGTCGAGCGTTGCCGCGCCGAGGGCTATCATCTGGTCGTCCAGCCTTATGACGAGGGCGACGAGCTGACCGAGGAGCCGGTGCGCTCGGCGCTCGCGGCGCTGCGGCCGGACGGCTTTCTGCTGGCGCCGCCGATGAGCGACAACCTGGCGGCGATGGACGCGTTGGAGCGGGCCCGAACGCCCTATGCGCGGCTGGCGCCGAGCCGTGGACCTGGGCGCGGCGCGTGCGTTGCGATCGACGAGGTGGAGGCGGCGCGGGCGATGACCGCGGCCCTTCTGGACCTCGGGCATCGCCGCATCGGGTTTGTCGGCGGACCGGCCGGTCATGGAGCGTCGGCCTGGCGGCTGACCGGCTATCGGCGGGCGCTGGCCGAGCGCGGCGTCGCCGGCGATCCCGACCTGGAGGCCGACGGTGATTTCATGTTCGAGAGCGGCGAGGCGGCGGGCGAGCGCCTGCTGCGGCTCGCCGAGCCGCCGAGCGCGATCTTCGCCGGCAATGACGACATGGCGCTTGGGGTGATGACCGCGGCCCAACGGCTGGGACTGTCGGCCCCTAACGACCTCTCGGTCGCCGGCTTCGACGGGGGGGAGATCGCCGAGCTGGCCTGGCCGCAGCTGTCGACGGTACGTCAGCCGGTGAGGGCGATGGGGGCGGCGGCGGCCGCCGCGATCATCGCCATGGTCGAGCGCGGCGAGCCGAGCGCCAGTTCACAGCAGCTGGATTTCACTCTGCTGATGCGGGCCTCGACGGCGGCTGTCTAGGCGGCCGGCGCCGCGCTGGAGGCGCGGACCTCGATCTCGAACGGCAATTGCAACGCGAGTTGGTCGAGCGCCTCACCGTCGGCGAGCGTGATCAGCATCTCGGCGGCCGCGGCGCACATGAGGTCGACCGGCTGGTGGGCGGTGGTCAGCTGCGGTGAGCTGAGGCGTGAGACACGGTTGTCGTCGAAGCCGGCGAGGGCGAGATCGGCGGGCGCCGACAGCCCGAGCTCGCGGGCCGCGGCCAGCACGCCTAGCGCCATCTTGTCGTTGGCCGCAAAGACCGCCGTCGGGCGATCGGCAGGAGCGAGCAGGGCGCGGCCCGCGGCCATACCGGACTCGAAAGTGAAGTAGCCCTGGGCGATCCGGTGCGGAGGGGCGGCGAGCCGGGCCTCATCCATCGCCCGCTCGAAGCCCGCCTGGCGCTGTTGCGAGGCGCCGTGGTCAGGGTGGCCCTGGACGAAGCCGATCGCCCGGTGCCCGAGTTCGATCAGGTGGCGGGTGAGGGCGTAGGCGGCGGCTTCGTCGTCGATGAAGACGCAAGGGGCGGACTCGCGCGCTGCGCTGGGGGCGATACGGACGTGGGCGACGCCGAGCTTGTCCAGCGCCGCCATGGCGGCGGGATCGTCGCTGATCGGCGGGGTCAGGATGACGCCGTCGAGCCGCAGGCTGGAGATGATCTGCTCGATCTGCTGGGCGACGTCGGCCCGCGAGTCGATCGGCTCCACGACCAGATGGTAGCCCGCCTCGCGGCAGCGGAGCAGGGCGCCGGCCTCGCCCTGGGTGACGTAGCTGTAGTTCGGGTTGTCGTAGAGAAAGCCGATCAGTCGGGAGCGGCCGCCGATCAGGCCGCGGGCGGCGTTGTTGGGGCGGTAGTCGAGGGCGGCGGCGGCGGCCAGTACGCGCTCGCGGACTTCCTTGCGGACGTGGGGCTCGCCGTTCAACACCCGCGAGACGGTCTTGAAGGACACCTCGGCCTTGGTGGCGACGTCTTTGATCGTCGGTTGCCGGGACAAGCCAATCTCCAGCCGTGCGGGAGGAAAGCTCTCGCGCGCTTTGCGTGCGACGACAACCCGGCGTCGGCCGCCGGCAAGCTTCAGGTTGTGATTGACAACGTTATCAGAACGGTGTGTCTACGCGTCGCGCCAACCCGCGCAAAAAACTGGCGGGTCCCGGATGCCCCCGGGACCCGCCGCACTTTGTCAGGCGATGTCGGCGTCGGCGCCGACTAGGCCATGCCCATGACATCGGCTTCGAACAGGTCCACGCGCTGGCGCGGCTCGCCCATGGTCATCGGCCGCAGGCCGAGGTCGGCCATGAGCGCGGCGTCGGTGTCCTTGTCGGGATTGGCGGTGGTCAGCAGCTTGCCGCCGATGAACATCGAGTTGGCGCCGGAGAGGAAGCACAGCGCCTGCAGTTCGCGGCTCATGTGCTCGCGGCCGGCCGAGAGCCGGACCACGGTCTTGGGGCAGACGATGCGGGCGACCGCGATCATCCGCACGAACTCCAGCGGATCGACCGCCTCGGAGTCGCCCAGCGGGGTGCCGGGGATCGGCATCAGGTCGTTGATCGGCAGCGAGTTCGGATGCTCGGGCAGGGTGGCCAGGGCGTGCAGCAGGCCGGCGCGGTCGGTGCGGGTCTCGCCCATGCCGACGATGCCGCCGCAGCAGGTGTTCATGCCCACGCTGCGCACGGCCTCCAGGGTGTCGAGCCGGTCCTGATAGGTGCGGGTGGTGACCACCTGGTCGTAGTAGTCCGGCCCGGTGTCGAGGTTGTGGTTGTAGTAGTCGAGGCCGGCGTCCTTCAGCGACTGGGCCTGGTCGCGGGTCAGCATGCCGAGCGTGGCGCAGGTCTCCAGGCCCAGCGCCTTCACGCCCGAGATCATCGCCGCCACCTTCGGCACGTCGCGGTCCTTCAGGTCGCGCCAGGCCGCACCCATGCAGAAGCGCTGCGCGCCGCCGGCCTTGGCGTCCATCGCCGCAGCGATGACGCTGGTCGCGTCCATCAGCTTGCCGGCCTTCACGCCGGTCTCGAAGTGCTGGCTCTGGCTGCAGTAGCCGCAGTTCTCGGCGCAGCCGCCGGTCTTGACGCTGAGCAACTGCGAGAGCTGCACCTCGCTGGGATCGAACCAGGCCCGGTGCACCGCCGCGGCCTGGAACACCAGCTCCATGAACGGCAGCTCGAACAGACCCTCGACCTCCGCCAGCGTCCAGTCGTGACGCGGCTCTGCGGGATCGAACTTCATGCGCGCATCTCCACCGGCCAGGGGGCCGTCTGGCGATGCCCGAGCAGGGCGCTGAGCGCGGCCTCGGCCTCCCGGCGCTCTTGCTCCAGCACCTTCAGGCGTTCCGAAAGCCGCGAGACGGCGTAGTCGATGTGGGCGCTGCGGTCGCCGCCGGCGTCCTGGCGGCTGAGGATGGCGGCGATGTCGTCGAGCGAGAGGCCCGCGCGCCGGAACTCGGCGATGGCGCCGAGCCGCGAGAGCGCGTCCTCGTCGTAGCGGCGGCGGTTGAGCTGGTCACGGCCGGCGCGGACCAGGCCGAGCTCCTCATAGTAGCGGATCGCCCGGGCCGTCAGGTCGAGGCGGCGCATCACTTCGCCGAGCGGGATGCTCTGGGTGGGGGATGTCATCTGCATCATGCGAACTCCACGAGGACTTCGTCGGCGGCGACGGAGTCGCCGGCCTTGGGACCGACCGTCTTGACCACGCCCTCGCGCTCGGCCCGGATGATGTTCTGCATCTTCATGGCTTCGACGACGGCGACGGCCTGACCGGCCTGGACAGTCTGACCCGGTTCGACATCGAGGCTGACGACGAGGCCGGGCATAGGCGAGAGGATCATCTTGGACGTGTCGGCCGCCTGCTTGGGCGGCAGCTTCTGGTGCAGCTCGGCCGAGCGCGGGGTCAGCACCAGCACGTGGACGAGGGCGGCGCGATGGCGGACCATGAAGCCCTCGGCCGCCGGCTTGACGCTGGCGGTGAACGGTCGGCCGTCGAGCTTCGCCTTGAACAGGGGCAGGCCGGGACGCCAGTTGATCTCGGTGAGCTGGACCGTCCGGCCGTCCTCGAAGGCGACGGTGACGTGGTCGCCGCCGTTGGTGACGCGGACCTTGCGATGGTCGGGGCCGGCGACCACGACCCACTCCTCGCGCACCAGCTGCGGCGCCGAGCGCGCGGTGAGGCGGCGGTGCATGGCGCAGGCCGTCGCGGCCATCAGGTCGCGCTGGGCGGGCGTCGGCTCGACGCCGTGGAAGCCTTCGGGGAATTCGTCCTTGATGTAGTTGGTCGAGAGCTCTCCAGAGACGAAGCGCTCCTGGTCCATGACCGCGGCCAGGAACGGGATGTTCTGGCCCAGGCCCTCGATATGGAAGTCCTCGAGCGCGCGGCCCATGGCGGCGATGGCGCCTTTGCGGTCGGGGCCCCAGGTCGAGAGCTTGGAGATCATCGGGTCGTAGAACATCGAGATCTCGTCGCCTTCGCGCACGCCCGCGTCGTTGCGGACCTTGGCGGCGCCGGCGTCGCCCTCAAGCGGCGGCGAGTAGCGAACCAGGCGGCCGATCGACGGCAGGAAGCCGCGATAGGGGTCTTCGGCGTAGATGCGGCTCTCGATCGCCCAGCCGTTGATCGACAGGTGGGACTGCTGGAAGGCCAGCTTCTCGCCGTAGGCGACGCGGATCATCTGTTCGACCAGGTCGACGCCGGTGATCAGTTCGGTGACCGGATGCTCGACCTGCAAGCGGGTGTTCATCTCCAGGAAGAAGAAGCTCTTGTCCTGGCCGGCGACGAACTCGACGGTGCCGGCGCTGTCGTAGTTCACGGCCTGAGCCAGGGCGACGGCCTGCGCGCCCATCGCCGCGCGGGTGGCCTCGTCGAGCAGCGGGGAGGGGGCCTCCTCGATGACCTTCTGATTGCGGCGCTGGATCGAGCATTCGCGCTCGAACAGGTGGACGACATTGCCGTGCTTGTCGCCGAGCACCTGGATCTCGATGTGGCGCGGGCTTTCGATGAACTTCTCGATGAAGATCCGGTCGTCGCCGAAGCTGGCCTTGGCCTCGGCGCGGACGGCCGGGAAGCCCTCCTCGACGTCCTGCTCGTTCCAGGCGACGCGGATGCCCTTGCCGCCGCCGCCGGCGCTGGCCTTGATCATCACCGGATAGCCGATCTCGGCGGCGATCTTCAGGGCGTGGGCGACGTCGTCGATCTCGCCGACATGGCCGGGAACGGTGGAGACGCCTGCCTTGGCGGCGAACTTCTTGCTCTCGATCTTGTCGCCCATGGCCTCGATGGCCTTGGGGTTGGGACCGATGAAGACGATGCCCTCGTCGGCCAGGCGCTTGGCGAAGCCGGCGTTCTCGGAGAGGAAGCCGAAGCCCGGGTGCACGGCCTGGGCGCCGGTGGCGCGGCAGGCGGCGACGATCTTGTCGGCGACCAGGTAGCTCTCGGCGGCGGGCGAGCCGCCGATGAAGACGCTCTCGTCGGCCATCTCGACGGCCATCGAGTCGGCGTCGGCCTCGGAGTAGACGACGACCGTGGCGATGCCCATCCGGCGGCAGGTCTTGATGATGCGAACCGCAATCTCGCCGCGGTTGGCGATCAGGATTTTCGTGAACATAAATCGCGACCTACAGCGGGATGTTGTCGTGTTTCTTCCAGGGATTGGCGAGTTGCTTTCCCTGGAGGTTCTTCAAGGCGTTGGCG
>NZ_JBXAJZ010000005.1:0-192133 GCF_058797775.1 Phenylobacterium sp. GW823-FHT02A09
GTCTTCCGAAGTTCGTCCCGGCGGCGTCCCCGTCCAGGGAGGCGGCTATCTAGAGGGCCGCCCCGTCCTCGTCAACCGGACTTTTCAGTCTTTTTCGCGGAAGCTTCGGAAGCCCGAAATTCAGCGCAAAAATCACCGCGGGGGATCCGGTAGGTATTCCCCAGAGCGCCGCGGCGATCGATCGAAGGAGCGGAACTTAGTCACGAGCCGTTCACATGGCAAGCGCTTTTCACAACCTGCGGCAAGATTGACCGCAGATGACGGCTGCGCTTGCCTTGGCGCGGCTAGGCCAGCGGCCGGCGCCCGACGATCCGCAGGCCATAGCCCCCCGAACCCGGCAGCACGGTGGCCGAGTTGGACAGCAGCTCCATGTCGCGAACGCCGAGATCCAGCAGAATCTGCGCGCCGACGCCGTAGTCGCGCAGCACGTTGGCGCCGAGATCGGCGCCCGGCTCTGCGCCATAGCGCTCCGACAGCCAGGCCGGGTTCGAATCGCGGATGAACACCGCCACCCCTGCGCCGTCATAGTCGGCGATCGCCTGCAAGGCGCGCGGGACGTAGTCGCGGCGCGATTCGTTGTGGCCGAGCATGTCCGCGGCCAGGTCGACGCGGTGCATGCGCACCAGGGTCGGCTTGTCGGCGTCGATCTTGCCCTTGGTCAGGACCACGTGCTCGGTCTTGTCGAGAATGTTCCGGTAGATGACCATCCGGAAGCGGCCGCCAAATGCGCTGTCGAACGGCGTCTCCAGCACCCGCTCCACCTGGCGCTCGGTCCGCCGGCGATAGGCGATCAGGTCGGCGATGGTGCCGATCTTCAGGCCATGCAGCTGAGCGAAGGAGATCAGGTCGGGCAGGCGCGCCATCGACCCGTCGTCCTTCATGATCTCGCAGATCACCCCGGCCGGGTTAAGGCCGGCCATGCGGCTGATGTCGACCGCCGCCTCGGTGTGGCCGGCGCGGACCAGCACGCCGCCGTCCTTGGCGACCAGCGGGAACACGTGTCCAGGCGAGACGATGTCGTCCGCCACCTTGGTCGGATCCACCGCCACGGCGATGGTGTGGGCGCGGTCATGGGCCGAGATCCCCGTCGTCACCCCCTCGCGCGCCTCGATCGAGACGGTGAAGGCGGTGCCGTGGCCCGACTGGTTGTCGATCGCCATCGGCGGCAGCCGCAGCGCCCGCGCCCGCTCGGCGCTGATCGACAGGCAGATCAGGCCGCGCGCGTGCTTGGCCATGAAGTTGATCTGGTCCGGCGTGGCGAACTGCGCCGGGATGATGACGTCGCCCTCGTTCTCGCGGTCCTCGGCGTCGACCAGGATGTAGGGCCGCCCGTTGCGGGCGTCCTCGATGATGTCCTCGATGGGGGAGATCGCCGACTCGTGAGGCGCATCGTCTGGGTGGGCGGTGGTCATAGTCGGGCTTTCATCTTGGCGAAGTCCAGGACCTGCTCGCCGACCGTGGCCAGCTGCCAGGCGTCCTTCGCCTCGATACAGCCGCCCTCGGCGTCGAACAGACCCGTCGTCGCGTTCAGGGCCGCGCCGAACGGTGTCGGCCAGCCCCGCAGCGCATGTACGATCGAGCGCAGGGTGGTCAAGGTGGTTCCGGCCGCCTGCCAGCCATCGGCGGTGATGACGCAGCCCACCGCCCGGTCGGTCAGATAGGGCCGATCATCGCCGCGCAGCATCTCAAGGGTGTCGAGCGCGTTCTTGATCACCCCCGAGATCGAGCCGTGATAGCCCGGCGAGGCGACGATCACCCCGTCGGCCTCGCGCACGGCCTGCGCCAGCTCAAGCTGTTCGGGCGTCGCCTCGGCGCTCGCCGGATTGTAGATCGGCAGGCGGGCGAGGAACTCGCCGCCCAGCAAGCGGGTCTCCCCGCCCCCGGCCTCGACCGCCCGCAAGGCGACGCTCAACGCCCGCTCGGTGCTCGAACCGATCCGGGTGGTGCCGCCGATGCCGACGATCAGCGGCTTGCGCGAACTCATGAGGTCCCCTCGAACAGCTTCTTCAGTTCGGTCTTCACGATCTTGCCGTTGGCGTTGCGCGGCAGCGTCTCGGGCCAGAACCGCACCTCCACGGGGACCTTGAAGGCCGCCAGACGCTCGCGGACGAAGGCGCGCAGCTCGTCCTCGCCGGCGGTCCCGCCGGGCTTGAGGTGCACCACCGCCACCGGCTCCTCGCCGAGGGTCTTGTGCGGCCGGCCGACCAGCGCGGCGTCCATGACGTCGGGGTGGTCGTAGAGCACGTTCTCCACCTCCACGCAGTAGATGTTTTCGCCGCCGCGGATCAGCATGTCCTTGGCCCGGTCGATGATGAAGAGGAAGCCTTCCTCGTCGATCCGCGCCAGGTCGCCGGTGCGCAGCCAGCCGTCGACGAAGGTCTCGGCGGTGGCCTCCGGCTTGTTCCAGTAGCCCTTCACGACCTGCGGGCCCTTGACCCACAGCTCGCCGACTGCGTCGGGGGCCAGCACCGTCTTGCCATCGGCCGGATCGCGGATCTGCATCTCGCCGACCGGCGCGGCGGGGCCGGCGCTGGCCGGGCGATTCTCGTAGTCCTTGCCCAGGTGAGAGGTGAAGGTCGCCGTGGTCTCGGTCATGCCCCAGCCGTTGCCGGGCTGCGAGGCCGGGAACACCTCGACGATCTTGCGCACCAGCTCGGGCGCGGACGGCGCGCCGCCGTAGGCCACCGACTGCAGCGAGGACAGGTCGTACTTACCGCGGGCCGGATGCTCGATCAGCTGCCAGGCGATGGTCGGCACCCCGCCGGTCGAGTTGACCTTCTCGCGCTCGATCAGCGCCATCGCCGGCTCGGTGTCCCAGCGGCGCATCAGCACGATCTTGCCGCCGGAGTTCATCGCCGGCGACAGGTTCGCCGACAGGCCGGTGGCGTGGAACATCGGCACGACCAGCAGATTGACCCGCTGCGGCAGCTTGTGCGGATCGCTCTCCGGCAGCGGCTGGCCCGCGCGCAGGAAGTTGCGCGTCGCCGAGATGCCGCTGGCCATGATGTTCGCGGTCATGTTGCGGTGGGTGCCGAGCGCGCCCTTCGGCTTGCCGGTCGTTCCCGACGTATAGAGAATGGTGGCGTCGTCCTCCGGCTCGAGCGCGACGTCCGGCAGCGGCTGGTCGGGCAGCCGGCCCCAGTCGTTGACCTGGCCGATGACGTCTTCCAGACGGCGCACCTTGTCGTCGCTCGGGGCGTTCGCGAGCCTCGGGACATACACCTTCTGCAGATCCGGCAGGTTCGGGAACGACGCGGTGATGCGCTCCAGCCGCTCGTCGTCGACGATGGCGACCTTGGTCCCGGAGTCGGCCAGTCCGTATTCGAGCTCGGGCCCCGTCCACCAGGCGTTCAGCGGCGTGACGATCGCCCCGACCAGGATTCCGGCCCAGAACGCCACCGGCCATTCGGGGATGTTGCGCATGATAACCGCGACGCGGTCGCCCTTCTTCACGCCGTCGGCCTGCAGCTGGTGGGCCAGCGCGATGGTCGCCCGTGCGAAGCTCTCGAAGGTGGCGCGGTCGTTCTCGTAGACCAGGAACTCGCGGTCCTTGAAGGTGCGGCCGTTGAGGAAGATGTCGCGCAGGGTCGGCGGCGCATTCTTCCAGGTGCGGGTCACGATCCCGCGGATCGGCTTTTCCTCGATCTCGAAGCGCTGGCCCGGGGCGGTCAACTGCGCGTGGGCCTCAGCCAGGCTCATCACCGGCCAGGCGGGCGCCGCAGCGTGAATGGAGGAATTGAGGACGTCTGACATGGAAATTCCAAATTGTACGGCGGCGTCGAAATCGGATCGCGAAAGTCCTCAGATAATCGCCATCCGCTACGGGAGGCAAAGCGATTCAAAGGCCTGCCTTCCACGCGCCTGGAGCCCAACCAATCCAACATCTGATTGAATGATCGATCGCGCTTCCCCTTATGGTTGATTTTTCTTGAGGCTCCGCCGAGCTTAGCGACAGCCTCGGCTTCCGGAGCCGACGGCTTCGCGCTCAAATCCAATTGGGGGGACACTTGAGGACACTGATCACCGGCCTATTGGCCGCGCTCGCCGTAGCCGCCGCAGGCGGAGCTTCCGCCGCGACCGTCACGCGGACCTTCACCTTTTCAGCGCCGATGGATTGGGGGCCGATCGATACGTTCGTAGGCTCGGCGACCATCACATTCGACCCGACCGTTGCGACCATGACGACCACGACCGGAGCGACGTTGCACTATGCGAGCGCATCGACCGACTCGCCGTTTTCCTATGCGTACTGGGACTGGCTGGACACGCTTCACTTCGGTGGAAGCAGCGGCGGCGCCGGAGGGCTCTACATGGGAACCGACGACTTCTTCGTGCACATCAAGAACCCGGCCGGCGACCAGCCGATCCTGGCCTGGCTCTCCTACAGCACGGTGGCCGGCCCGTACGGGAACACCTACACCGGCTCGGTCTCGTTCAAAGACGTCACTGCGGTCCCCGAACCGGGCGTCTGGGCGCTGATGCTGATCGGCTTCTTCGGGCTCGGCTCCGCCATCCGACGCGCTCGCCCGGTACCGGTACCTGCATGATGCGATGAGAGGCGACCTGCCGGTCGCCTCTCTTGTCACAGCTAGGCTTCCTGTGCGCGCTGGGCGCGATAGGCTTCCTTCAGCTCGCCCAGTTCCTTGGCGTACTTCTCCTCGGCCGCCTCCTTGAGGCGCGGGATGTGGTAGTTCGGGAACAGGTCGTTGTCGGGCCGGTAGTCCTTCAGCACCTGCTTGGCCAGGGTCACCTTGTGGACCTCGGTCGGGCCGTCGGCGATGCCCATGACCAGCGATGAGGTGACCATGTGCATGAACGGCATCTCGTTGGAGACGCCGAGCGCGCCGTGCAGGTGGGCGGCCTTGGTGGCCACGTCGTTATAGACCTTGGGCATCGCGACCTTGATGGCGGCGATGTCCTTGCGGACCATGTTGTAGTCCTTGTGCTTGTCGATCAGCCAGGCGGTGCGCAGCACCAGCAGGCGGAACTGCTCGACCGCGATCCAGCTGTCGGCGATCTGCTCCTGGACCATCTGCAGGTCGGCGAGCTTGCCGTCGCGGGTGGTCCGCGAGACCGCCCGGCGGCACATCAGGTCCAGCGCGTGCTTGCAGGCCCCGACGGTGCGCATGGCGTGGTGGACCCGGCCGCCGCCCAGGCGGACCTGGGCGATCACGAAGGCCGCGCCCCGCTCGCCCAGCAGCGCGTCGTACGGCACGCGGACGTTATTGTAGCGGACGTATCCCTCGCTGCCGTTGCCGATCTCGCCGCTGCCGACGCCGACATTGCGGATGATCTCGACGCCGGGGGTGTCGGTGGGCACCAGGAAGATCGAGGTCCGGCGATAGGGGTCCTTGGCGTCCGGATCGGTCACCGCATAGAGCACCAGCACCTTCGAATAGCGGGCGTTGGTCGAGAACCACTTCTCGCCGTTGATCACCCACTCGTCGCCGTCGAGCACGGCGCGGGTCTTGAAGGTCAGCGGGTCGGAACCGCCGGTCGGCTCGCTCATCGAGAAGGCCGAACGGATGTCGCCGTTGAGCAGCGGCCAGAGGTACTGCTCCTTTTGCTTGTCGGTGCCGTAGTGGGCGATGATCTCGGCGTTGCCGGTGTCGGGCGCCTGGCAGCCGAAGATGGTCGGCGCCAGGCTGTTGCGGCCCAGCTTCTCGTTCATCAGGCCGAGCTTGAGCTGGCCATAGCCCTGGCCGCCCAGTTCCGGACCGAGGTGGCAGGCCCAGAGGCCCTGGTCCTTCACCTTCTGCTGCAGCGGCTTGATGAACTTCTCGCGGCCGAGCGTGCCGCGCACGGCCAGGCCCAGCTGCGAGAGCGGCTCGACCTCCTCGCGCATGAAGTCCTCGATCCAGTCCAGCTTCTTCTGGAATTCGGGGTCGGTTTCGAAATCCCACGCCATCTGGCGTCTCCCATCTCTGCTTACAATTTGCGATTTTTCAAAAAAACGGTATGGCCGATCGCGCAGCCGCTCAGAATTGTTTCGCGCAGACAGCCGCTTAGCCGCCGACGCTTGCTGACATTATCAAACGCTTGTTTGCGTGACGCAACGTCGCCGATGCGGCTTAGGTGCGTTTTCTAGACTCGGCCCTACTCGGCCGGGGCCTTGGCGGGGATCTTCGACGCATCGGCAGCGTGACGCGCGGCGTCGAGCGCCTCGGTCTCCTCGGCGACGACCGGCGGGCTCATGCCGGTGTCGGGCGCCGATCCCACGGGGATGCCCTCCATGAGCTTGGCCTTCCGCCAGCCGCCCCAGCGATAATAGCCGGCCGCCAGCACCAGCGACATGATCGAGCCGAGCGGGAAACTCCACCACACGGCGTCCTGTCCCAGGACCGGCTCGAGAAAGTGTGCGAACGGGATGCGCACAAACCACATCGAGATCAGCAGCCCGAGCAGCGGCGGCCAGACCGCGCCGGTGGCGCGGATGATGCCGTTCAGTACGAAGGCCATGCCGAAGGGGATGAAGCCCCACAGCGCAAAAGCGTTGATGTGCATGGCGATCGCCAGCGACGGGCTGTCGCTGGGCAGGAAGGCCATCAGCACATAGGGCTCGACCAGATAGATCAGCGCCACCGGGATCCCGGTCATGAAGGCGGCGATGATCACGCCCTTGCGGGCGACCTGGTTGACCCGGTCCATCTTGCCCGCGCCGACGTTCTGGGCCGCCATCGACGACACCGCCGCGCCCAGCGCCATGGCCGGCATCTGAATATAGGTCCAGAGCTGGATCGCCGCCCCGTAACCGGCCGCCGTGGCCGAGCCGTAGGCGTTGACGAAGCGGATCATCAGCACCGCCGCGCCGGAGATGACCAGCATCTGCAGCGCCATCGGGAAGCCCTTGACCACCAGCGTCTTGATGATCGCCAGCTCGGGGCGGAACAGCTTCCAGTCGCCGCGCTTGAGGATCAGCACGCTGTCCGTGCGGTAGAGATAGACGATCATCGCCGCCAGGGTCAGCGTCTGGCTGACCAGGGTCGCGGTCGCCGATCCGGCGATGCCCATCCGCGGGAACGGGCCAAAGCCCGTGATCAGCATCGGATTCAGGATCACGTCCAACCCGACCGCGGCGACCGAGAACCAGAACGGGGTCTTGGAGTCCCCCGCCCCGCGCTGGGCCATCATCACGAACGAGAAGAAGTACATGAACGGCATCGCCGCGAAGATCACCCGCAGATAGGTGACCGCGTCGCGCGTCGCGTCCGGCGGCGTCTGCATGAGCCTCAGGATCGTGGGCGTCAGCAGATAACCGGCCACCCCGACCGACAGCGACAGCACCAGGAAGAAGGTCGAGGCCGATCCGACCACCCGCTTGACCGTCGCCACGTCCTTGGCGCCGACGGACTGCGAGATCAGCAGGTTCGCGGCCATGGTCATGCCGAACACCGCGCCCAGCATCAGGAAGAAGATGTTGTTGGCGTTGACGGTGGCGGTCAGCGCCGCCTCGCCCAGCACGTGGCTGACCCAGATGGCGTTGGCCGATCCGTTCAGCGATTGCAGGATGTTGGAGCCCAGCACCGGCAGGGCGAACACGATCAGGGTCTTGCCGATCGGACCGGTGGTCAGGTCCTGCATGCCGCCGGGACGACCGGCAGGCGCTGACGCGCCCTTCTTTACCGCTGAATCCACTTCGCTCCCCAGGGCGCTGAAGAATATGCGCCTTCCGGCCGCCCGACCTCGCCCTTGAAAATGAGGACGCTGATTTGCTTACGCCCCGGGCGGCAGGCGAAGCGACTGTAGGCGCGCGTCTGCGTCGCCTCAAGCAGGGCTGGAACGAAGGTGGAGAAATCGACCCGGGCGGCTCGGCGCGCCCGGGTCGCGAGACCGACTACGCCGTCGCCAACCGGCTCTTCACCCGGCCGTAGGCCAGATAGGCGACGACGCCGATCGCGTTCCAGATCAGGAAGTTGATCAGGGTCGATACCGGCAGGGTGGTGAACAGATAGAGGCACCCGATCACCGCCGCCGGGCCGACGATCCACCAGAGCGGCGTGCGGAACGGTCGCGGCAGCTCGGGCGCGCGGCGGCGCATCAGCATCATGGCGATGGCGGTGGCGATGAAGGCCAGCAGGGTGCCGGCGTTGGCCAGGGCGGCGATCTCGTCGAGCGGCAGGAAACCGGCGATGGTCGCTGCGACGACGCCGGTCAGGATGATCACCGGCGCCGGCACGCCGCGCGCGCCAACCCTGGACAGTCGACGCGGCAGCAGGCCGTCGCGCGCCATGGCGAAGAAGATCCGGCTCTGGCCGAACATGAACACCATGATCACGGTCGGCAGGGCGACCACCGCGGCCCCGGCGACCACGGCCGCCACTTGCGGATGGTCAAGGCTGCGCAGGATGTAGGCGAGAGGTTCGGGGCTCTTGGAGAACACGTCGAACGGCGAGGCGCCCAGCGCCGCGGCCGCGACGATCATGTAGATGGCGGTGCAGGCGAACATCGAGCCGATGATGCCGATGGTCAGGTCGCGCCCCGGGTTCTTGGTCTCCTCGGCCGCCGTCGAGATCGCATCGAAGCCGTAGAAGGCGAAGAAGATGATGCCGGCCGCCGCGGCCACCCCGCGCTTGACGCCGTCGGCGTCCATGGTCGCGCCGTAACCGAACGGTGCGAAGGGTTCGAAGTGCGCGGCGTCGAACGCCGGGAGCGTCAGGGCGACGAAGGCGGCCAGGGCGATGATCTTCACGATCACCAGGATGAAATTGACCGTGGCGCTCTCGCGCGTGCCGACCAGCAGCAGCGCGCTGACCACCAGGGTGATGAAGATGGCCGGGACGTTGATGATCCCGCCCGCGTGCGGCCCGGCCAGCAGCGCCTGCGGCACGGCCCAGCCGGCTTGGTGCATCAGGCCGCCGGCATAGCCCGACCAGCCCACGGCCACGGTCGAGCAGACGACGGTGTATTCGAGGATCAGGCTCCAGCCGACGATCCACGCCGCCAGCTCGCCCATCCCGACATAGGAATAGGTGTAGGCGCTGCCCGCCTGGGGCATCATCGTCGACATCTCGGCGTAGCAGAGCGCGGCGAAGGCGCAGACCGCCCCGGCCAGCGCGAAGGACAGGATCACCGCCGGCCCGGCCAGCCCGGCGGCGACGCCGGTCAGGGTATAGATGCCGGTGCCGATGATCGCGCCGACGCCGAGCGCCACCAGATGCGGCCAGCCGAGCGTCGGGATCAGGCTATGCCCGTCGTGGGCCGGCGGCGGCTCCAGAGACTTGCGACGCGTCACGAAACTCATGGACTTCCCCCGAGAGCTCTTTTTCTTGTCGCGCGAACATGAGGCGCCGCGCACGACACTTGAAGTGGGATGATTCTTCGCCGTCCGGCGAGCGTTGTTAGCCGAAAATACCTTGGCGAGGGACAGCGCAGGCGCCAGCTTTCCTGAACTCATTGTGAAGGTGGACTGATTATGCGTCTCGCGCCGCTGGCCCTCGTTCTCGCCCTGGGCGCCACGCCCGCATTCGCGGACGACGCGGCGCTCGACCGGCTGATCGCCGACTACGAGCTCTACAGCCTGTCGCAGAACCCGATCGAGGCGGGGCAGCAGGGCGACCGCGCCGCGCTTTCGCGCCTGCCCGACAATTCGCCTGCCGCGGATGCGGCCCGCGCCGCCGCCCTGAAGAACTTCGCCGCCCGCGCCGAGGCCATCGTCGCCGGCGACCTATCGGACGAGGGCCGCATCAACCGCGAGTTTCTCGGCTGGACGGTCGATCGCCAGCGCCAGAGCCTGGCCTTCGACGAAGCGCGGATGCCGTTCTCCTCGGACGGCGGCTTTCACTGGACGCTCGGCTATCTCGCCTCCTCGACGCCGATGCGCAGCCTCGCCGACGCCCGCGCCTGGATCGACCGCCTGAACGCCGCGCCGGCCTACTACGCCACCGAGATCGCCAACGCCCGGCGCGGGGCGAAGTCCGGCTTCACCCAGCCGCGCGCCACCGCCGAACAGGTGCTGGCCCGCGCCCGCGAACAGGCCGCCGTCCCGGCGGAGAGCGATCCGCTGCTGGCGCCGCTCGATCGGCTGCCGGCCGAGATCCCCGCCGCCGAGCGGGCGGCGCTGCGCGCGCAGGCCCTCGCCGCCATTCGCGACGGGCTGCGCCCCGCCCAGGCGCAGTTCGTGACCTTCCTGGAGACCGAGTATCTACCCAAGGCCCGCCGGAACCTGGCCGCCCGCAGCCTGCCGAACGGCGAGCGCTACTACGCCTGGCTGGTCGCCGACCACACGACGACCGCGCTGACGCCGGACCAGATCCACCAGAACGGCCTGGCCGAAGTCGCCCGCATCCGCCGCGAGATGGACGCGGTCATCGCCGAGACCGGGTTCAAGGGCGACTTCGCCGCGTTCCAGGCGCACCTGCGCAGCGACCCGCAGTTCTATGTCGCCAGCCGCCAGGCGCTGCTGGAGAAGGCCTCCGAAATCGCCAAGCGGATCGACGATCAGCTGCCGGCCTGGTTCGCGACCCTGCCGCGCCTGACCTATGGCGTGCGGCCGGTGCCGGCCGACATCGAGAAGACCTACACCACCGGCCGCTACTTCTCGGGCAATCCCAAGCTGGGGATCGCCGGCGGCTACATGGTCAACACCTACGACCTGCCCCAACGGCCGCTCTACGAACTGCCGGCCCTGACCCTGCACGAGGCCGTCCCCGGCCATCACCTGCAGATCGCGCTCGGCCAGGAAGCCGAGGGCGTCCCCTACTTCCGCCGCGAGGCGAACGTCACCGCCTTCACCGAGGGCTGGGGCCTCTACGCCGAGAAGCTGGGCGGCGAGATGGGCATCTATCGGGACCCCTATGAGCGCTTCGGCCGGCTGTCCTACGAGATGTGGCGCGCCTGCAGGCTGGTGGCCGACACCGGCCTGCACTGGAAGGGCTGGAGCCTGGATCAGGCCCGCGAGTGCTTCGCGAAGAACTCGGCCCTCTCGCCCCTGAACATCGAGGTCGAACTGGCGCGCTATGTCTCCTGGCCGGGCCAGGCGCTGGCCTACAAGACCGGCGAGATGCGGATCGTGGCCATCCGCGAGAAGGCCAAGGCGCAGTTGGGCGAGCGCTTCGACATTCGCCGCTTTCACGACGCCATGCTGCTGGACGGCCCGATGCCGCTCGACATGCTGGAGCGGCGGATGGACGGCTGGATCGCCGCCGAGACGGCGCGGGCCGGCTCCTAGTCCGGCCAAAGCTCCTGAACGTCGCCCTTGCGGTTCAGCACCCGCACGGCGCGCTTGACCACCATCAGCAGCCGCTCCTTGCGGGCCGGCTCGTCATAGGTCATCGCGCCGCGCGCCATGCCTTCCAGCAGGAACCGCCCGAGGTCGCGGCTGGTCTGGAAACGCGGATCGACGCCGGCCTGGGCCAGGGCCAGGAAGCGGTCGCCGACCTGGTTGCGGTCGAAGGCGCTCTGCGCGTCGGCCAGCCGCACGCGCAGCATCGCATCGGTGCGCGCAGCGGCCTCGAGTTCGGCGAAGGCGATGAACGGAATTTCGTGCAGCAGCGCCCAATAGGCGTCGATCGCGTGCTCGGCGGCGTCCACGCCCGGCGCCATCGGGCCGGATGCCGCCTGTTCAAATAGCCGCGCCCGCTCGACCTCGATGTAGGCGATGGCCGCCTCGACCAGCTCTTCACGGCTGGCGAAATGATAGAGCATCGCGCCACGGGTCAGGTTCGCCGCGTCGGCGATCATGGCGTTGGTCGCCGCGTGATAGCCGGTTTCAGCAAACAGCCTCATGGCCGCGTCGAGAATACGCGCGCGGGTGCGCCGAGACTTCGGCGTCTCCTTCGCAGGATAGGTTCGGGCGTCCATCGGACCTTATTTCGGAAGACCGGGGGAGGGTCGGCCTCAACCAAACCCTTAATTCAAAAGGCGCCGCGACAAAAGGGGCGCGACCGCTTTCATGAGAATGACATGCAAGCAGCCTAACCGATGAGCAGTTCTGGCCGGCCAAGGGGGCACGGAATGGCAGATCTGGCGATCCGCAACTACCGCGCGGTATTCATCTCCGACGTTCATCTGGGCACCAAGGGCTGTCAGGCCGAGTTGTTGCTCGACTTCATACGCCACATCGAGTGCGAGAGCCTCTACCTGGTCGGCGACATCGTCGACGGGTGGAAGCTGCGCTCGGGCTGGCACTGGCCGCAGTCCCACAACGACGTGGTGCAAAAGATCCTGCGCATGGCCCGCAAGGGCGTGAACGTCATCTATGTCCCGGGCAACCACGACGACCGCGTGCGCGAATTCGTCGGGGTCCACTTCGGCGGCGTGGTCGTGGTGCGCGACGCCATCCACGAGACCGCCGACGGCAAGCGTTTCCTGGTGCTGCATGGCGACGAGTTCGACGGCGTGGTCCAGCACGCCCGCTGGCTGGCCTTCGTCGGCGACTACGCCTACCGCGCGCTGATCGCCGCCAACACCCTGTTCAACCGCGTCCGCCGTCGTCTGGGCTTCGGCTACTGGAGCCTCTCGGCGTTCCTGAAGACCCGGGTCAAGAACGCCCTGCAGTTCGTCGAGAACTTCGAAGCGGCGGTCGCCGACGAGGCCCGCCGCCGCGGCGTCGATGGAGTCATCTGTGGACACATTCACAAAGCCGAGATGCGCGACATCGACGGGATCGCCTATATCAACGACGGCGACTGGGTGGAGAGCTGCTCGGCCCTGGTCGAGCACCATGACGGAACGCTCGAGATCCTCCACTGGGCCAAGCTTCGCTCGTGGTCGGCCATCGACCGGACCATCCGCCTGGTCGAGCCGGTCGAGCCGCTGCCCACCCCGGCGGCGGCCTGAGCCGCGGATCACCCCTGATTGACAGTCCTGCTGATTTGGTGACAGTCCCGCTGTCATGTTGCCGCCGACCCGCTACGCTTCGAGCCTGCGCGACCGCCAGAAACAGGCGACCCGCGACCAGATCATGCACGCCGTGGCGCGCAAGCTGGAATCCGGTCCGCTCGAGGACCTGAGCTTCGCCGAAATCGCGGCCGAGGCCGAGGTCGGCGAGCGCACCGTCTACCGCCACTTCCCGACCAAGGAAGCGCTGCTCGGCGCGTTCTGGGCCTGGCTGCAAGCCCAGGCGCTGACGCCCACGCGGCCGGCGACCCGGATCCGCGACGCCATCACCGCCCCGCGCGAGAACGGTCACAAGCCGATGCGCATCCTGCTGGTGACCGACGCCTGGGAGCCGCAGGTCAACGGCGTGGTCCGCACCCTCAGCCGCGTGGTCGGCGAGCTCAAGGAGCTCGGCCATTCGGTCGAAGTGATCAGCCCCGACCAGTTCAAGACCTTCCCGCTGCCGACCTATCCCGAGATCAAGGTCGCCCTGGCCGCGCACGAACCGGTGCAGGAGCGCTTCAAGGCCTTCGAGCCGGAGGCCATCCACATCGCCACCGAGGGCCCGCTGGGCCTGGCCGCGCGCCGCATCTGCGTGGAATGGAAGCTGCCGTTCACGACCAGCTACCACACCCGCTTCCCGGAATACGTCTCGGCCCGGCTGCCTTTGCCGCTGGCCGCCGGCTACGCCTACATGAAGTGGTTCCACAAGCCGTCCGGCCGCATGATGGTCACCACCCCGACCATGAAGGACGAGCTGGAGCGCCACGGCTTCGGCAACATCTCGGTCTGGTCGCGCGGCGTCGACACGGTGATGTTCCACCCCAAGCGCGAGGACGAGCCCGATATCTTCGCCGGCCTCGCCCGGCCGATCTTCCTCTCCGTCGGCCGCGTGGCGGTGGAGAAGAACATCGAGGCCTTCCTCGGACTCGATCTGCCCGGCACGAAGGTGGTGGTCGGCGACGGCCCGCAGCGTGACGAGCTGATGGAGCGCTATCCGAACGCGGTGTTCACCGGCGCCAAGTTCGGCGACGAGCTGGCCGCGCACTTCTCCTGCGCCGACGTCTTCGTCTTCCCCTCGCTGACCGACACCTTCGGCCTGGTGATCCTCGAGGCCATGGCCGCCGGCGTGCCGGTCGCCGCCTATCCGGCCCCCGGCCCGATCGACATCATTCCCGGTTCCGGCGCCGGCGTGCTGGCCCACAGCGCCACCGAAGGTTTGCGCGAGGCCTGTCTGGAAGCCCTGAAGCTCGACCGCAAGACGGTGCGCGCCTTCGCCGAAGGCTTCTCGTGGAAGGCCTGCGCCGAGGATTTCGTGAAGAACCTCCAGCCCTATCCTGAGCCGGAGAAGACCCGCTTCTGGCGCAAGCTGCGCCGCCTGGCCCGCGTGCGCCGGCGCCGGCCGGAGGCCGCATAGGGAACCGTCCAATGTCCGTCAGCGTCGAACGCGTCGAATTCCCCGGCCACTCGGGGGCGACGCTCGCCGCCCGCCTGGACCGTCCGAACGGACCAATTCGCGCCTACGCCCTGTTCGCGCACTGCTTCACCTGTTCCAAGGACCTGCTCGGCGCGCGCCGCATCGCCACCGACCTGACGCGAATCGGCGTGGCGGTGCTGCGCTTCGACTTCACCGGCCTCGGCTCCAGCCAGGGCGAGTTCGCCTCGACGAACTTCTCCTCCAACATCGAGGACCTGCGGGCCGCGGCCGACTACCTGCGCCAGCATCACGGCGCACCCTCGGTGCTGATCGGCCACTCGCTGGGCGGGGCGGCGGCGCTCGCCGTCGCCAAGGACATCCCGGAAGTGTGCGCCGTCGTGACCATCGCCGCGCCGGCCGATCCCGCCCACGCGCTGAAGAACCTCGGCTCCAGCCTCGCGCAGATCGAGGCCGAGGGCCAAGCCGACGTCGAGCTCGGCGGACGCCGCTTCACCATCAAGCGGCAGTTCGTCGAGGACGTGCGCCGCAGCAACCTCCGCGCGGCGATCGCGGCGATGAAGAAGCCGCTGCTGATCCTGCATTCGCCGATCGACCAGACCGTCGGCATCGACAACGCCACCCGCATCTTCC
Organism: Phenylobacterium sp. GW823-FHT02A09; assembly: GCF_058797775.1. Classification (NCBI taxonomy): domain Bacteria; kingdom Pseudomonadati; phylum Pseudomonadota; class Alphaproteobacteria; order Caulobacterales; family Caulobacteraceae; genus Phenylobacterium; species Phenylobacterium sp. GW823-FHT02A09. The sequence goes on from NZ_JBXAJZ010000005.1 coordinate 14,885, forward strand.
TGGCCGCCAAGCATCCGAAGAGCTTCGTCTCGCTCGACAAGGCCGACCACCTGCTCACCGATCCCGACGACGCGGCCTTCGCGGCCCAGGTGATCGGCGGCTGGCTGCCGCGCTACCTGCCCGCCGATCAGCCGCAGGGCGAGGAGGCCATCGAGCACGTCCGGGTCATGGAGACCGGCGACAGCAAGTTCCAGAACACGGTCCAGGCCGGCCGCCACCGGCTGTTCGCCGACGAGCCGCAGAGCGTCGGCGGCGGCGATACCGGCCCCTCGCCCTACGATCTCATCTCGGCGGCGCTGGGCGCCTGCACCTCGATGACCCTGCGGCTCTACGCCGATCGCAAGGGCCTGGAGCTCGGCCGCATCGAGGTCGATGTCAGCCACGAGAAGATCCACGCCCGCGACGGAGTCGGCGGCGGCGATTCGCCGGTCCGCCCGAAGATCGACTGCTTCACGCGGGTGATCTCGATCGAAGGCGCGCTCGACGACGACCTCGCCGCCAAGATCGTCGAGATCGCCGACAAGTGCCCGGTCCACCGCACGCTGGAGAACAGCTCGGCCGTCCGCACCGAAGTGCGCCGCGCCGGCGCCTGAAACGAAGAACGCCGCGGACCTTGCGATCCGCGGCGCTCGACGTCTCTCCTGGGACTAACCGTTAGCTGGCGGGACGCGCCATCGGGGTCAGCTTCTGGGCGACCGTCTTCTGGCCGTCGTGCTGGCCGGCCGGCAGCGAGATCAGGCCGCGGCTCGCCAGGTACCCGCCCTTGCCCGTCGCCGCGTCGGAGACGAACTCGTTCAGGTACTCCTGCAGGCCCTGGGTCACCCCGATGTTGGCCTTCTTCACATAGATGTAGAGCGAGCGGGCCAGCGGATACGAACCGTCCGCGATCGTCTGGGCCGACGGCTTCACGCCGTTGACCGAGGCGCCCTTGATCTTGTCCATGTTCTCTTCGAGGTAGGACCAGCCGAAGACGCCCAGCGAGCCGGGGGTCTTGGTCAGGGTGCCGACGATGGCGTTGTCGTTCTCGCCGGCGTCGACCCAGCCGTCCTTGCGGAGCGGGTCGACCACTTCCTTGAACTTCTTCTCGTTGTTCGAGCGCAGTTCCTCGGCGGTCGGGAACTTGCGGGCGCCGGCCTCGATGGCCAGCTCGACGAAGGCGTCGCGGGTGCCCGAGGTCGGCGGCGGGCCGTAGACGTTGATGCGGTTGCCCGGCAGGCCGGTGCCGATCTCGTCCCAGGTCGCATAGGGGTTCTTCACGAATTTGCCCTGGCGCAGCACGTTGGCCGCCAGGCCCAGGTACAGGTGCTCGGTCTTGAAGCTGTAGTCGGCGCCGTCCTTGTCGGTGGCCACGACGATGCCGTCGAAGCCGATCTTGATCTGAACGATGTCCTTCACGCCCTTGGCGGCGCAGGCGTCAAACTCCGACTTCTTCATCGGACGCGAGGCGTTGGCGATGTCCGGGAAGGCGTCGCCGACGCCGCCGCAGAACAGCTTGATGCCGCCGCCGGTGCCCAGGCTCTCGACCTTGGGCGCCTTCTTGCCGGTCTTCTTGGCGTAGTTCTCGGCCACGCGGGTCGCGAACGGGAACACCGTCGACGAGCCAGCGGCCCAGACGTAGTCGCGGGCGGCATAGGCCGGAGCCGCGGCGCCCAGGGTGGTCGCCGCGGCGGCGGCGACGAGCAGAAGCTTCTTCATGGGTTCAGTCTCCTTCGGGCGCGGCGACTAGAAGTCGAGCTGCGCGCGGACCTGGAATTGCTGGACTTCGACGTCGCGGCCGGGGCCGGGATTGTCGATGTCGGCGTTGGTGTAGTTGGCCTGCAGACGCACGTACGAGGTCGGGTAGTAGTTGGCGCCAAGGGTGACGCCCTTGTACTTGCCGGCGTCCTGCGACAGCGTCCGGCCGGCTGCGGTGGTCGCGGTGTCGTAGGCGTCGGTCAGGTCGGCGTAGTCGTAGCGGGCCAGCAGTTCGACCCCGCCCCAGCCGCCGGCGGTGATCGGGTTGAGGATCTTCGGACGACCGAATTCACCCTTGGCCGCGTCGTAGGCGCGCTGCTCGCCGGTCGGCCAGAAGCTGACGAAGGCGTAGCCCGTCTTGATGGTCGGATCGCCGCCCGGCTGGATGGTTTTCAGGCGGTCGATCTTGATGCTGGCGTACTCGCCCTGCACCGAGAACGGACCATGCTGATAGGCGCCTTCGAAGGCGATGGTCTGGTCGGTGTCGCCGATGGCGCCGGTCGAGTAGTAGCGGGTGTTGCCGTAGTTGGTGTTGGTCCGGCCGCGGTAGTTGAAGGCCGCTTCGTCGCCGTGGTTGCGGGTCCGCGCCCACAGGCCCAGGTGCGCCTTGTCGATATCGTTGTTGAGCGGCGCGAAGGTGACGCGGCCGGTCACGCCGACGCGTTCCTTGCTGCCCGGATTGGCGGTGGCCGTGTTGTCGACGTCGGCGCTGTTCAGGCTGTCGCCCGCCAGCTGGCCGGTCACGGTCCAGTTCAGGCCGTTGGCCTTGGCGACCACCGACATCAGGTACGAGTCGGTTGCGATGTCGCCGTACGGACCGCGGTCCATGAAGCTGATGAAGCGGGTCGAGGTCATGTTCTCGAGGCCGGCGGCCTTGATATTGCCGACCATCAGCGAGGTCATGTCGGTCGGCTTGAACTCGATGACGACGTCATCCCAGGCCCAGGCAGCGCCGTTCCACGAACCGCCCTCGACCTTGTAGGCGAAGTAGTTGTTCAGCTTGCCTTCGACGCCCAGGAACACCTGGCGGCCGCGAGTGTTGCTGGTCTTGTAGTCGGCCAGCGCGCCGGCGCGGTCGACGTCCTGATAGGTGTAGTCCAGCAGCACCCGGCCGCGGACCTTGAACTGGACGTCGTCGTTGGTCCATTGCGGCGCGCCCTTCCAGGCGGTGGTGGTGTCTTGCGCCTGGGCGCCGCCGGCGACGGCGAGCGCGATCACGCCGAGCGCCGCCCCGGCGCAAAGCGAGGTGTTGATCTTCATTCTCAGGATCCTTGTAGAGCTATCCCCGTGAGCCCTTTCAGAGCTTGGGAGGCGGCTTAACGAGGTCCCGTGACGCTTCCGCCAAGCTTCAGCGACAGCGGATCGTCAGTTTGAAGACGGATTTGCGACGCCCGCGTCGGGCGGGTGAAACGACGCCTCCAGAAGGCGCTCAACACCTTGCAGATCAAGGATTAGAGAGAATTGGGCCGTCGAGGGCGGCGGCGTCGCGGCGGGGCGCACGATCGGCCCCGCCTGCGACATTCTGGTCACGCTCTAGAGCAGGCGTGCACGGATGGTTTGTGACAGCAGGTCGATCAATGTGACAGCCGCCACGATGACGATCGCGATCGCCGCGACCCGCGAATACGAGAACGAGTTGAGGCTGTCGAACAGGATCTGGCCGATGCCGCCGGCGCCGATCAGGCCGAGCACCGTGGCCGCCCGGCTGTTCGATTCGAAGCGGTAGAGCGCGTACGAGGTCCACAGCGGCGCGACCTGCGGGATCACCCCCCAGACCACCTCCTGAAGCGGCGCCGCGCCGGTGGCGCGCACGCCCTCGACCGGGCCCTTGTCGATCGACTCGACCGCCTCGGAGAACAGCTTGCCCAGCACCCCGCCGGTGTTCAGGGCCAGGGCCATGACGCCGGCGAACGGCCCCAGGCCGACGGCGACGACGAAGATGGTGCCGATGACAAGGTCGGGCACCGAGCGCAGCACGTCCATCAGCCGACGGATCGGCAGCTGAACGTAAGACGGCGTCACGTTGCGCGCGCCCAGCAGGCCGAGCGGCACCGCGATCAGCACGGCGATGGCCGTGCCCCACAGCGCGATCTGAACCGTCAGCCACATCTGGCTGACCAGGAACGTCCAGTCGCTGAAGTCCGGATGCAGGAACTCGCGGCCGAACTGGCGCATGTTGTCCGAGTTCTCGAACAACTTCGGCAGCTTGCTCATCTCGGCCGGGCCGAAGCTGATCACCAGCAGCACGATGATCCCGCCCCACAGGCCGAGGTCGAACAGCTGCTGGCCCAGAGGCCGCGACGGCGGCTTCAGGAGATCGGTGTTGGTCACGCTGGCGGTCACGGAAATGTCCTACTGGGCCGCGACGGGCTGGCCGGTCTTGGCCTCCAGCGCGGCGCGCTCGGCCGCGATGGTGTCGAGCGACTTCTGGGCCTGGGCTTCCTTGACCTTGTCGCCGGCGTTGCGGGCCGACAGCAGTTGCTCGGTCGCTTCCATCTCGCGCACCGGCAGCAGGTGCGAGTTATCGGCGGGGCGGAAGCCGCCGATCGACAGCGCCGCCAGCAGCTTGCGCTGACGCTCGGCCTCCGGGCCTTCGCCCTGGGCATAGGTCAGGAAGAACTGACGCAGCTTTTCCTTCACCGCGGGGTCGAGGTCGCTGCGCCAGATGATCGGGTCTTCCGGCAGCTTGGGGCTTTCCCAGATCACCCGCACCTGGTCGGCGACCGGCGAGCCGCGCTCGCGCTGCAGGCGCAGGGCGGTGGAGTTGTTGGTGGCCACGTCCAGCACGCCCTTGGCCACTGAGAACAGGTTGGCCTGGTGGTTGGCGGCGCGCACCTGCTTGAAGCAGGCTTCGGGGCGGATGCCCTTCGGCGCGAACAGATAGGTCATCGGCGCGAGCGTGCCCGAGGTCGACTTGGCGTCGCCGATCCCGAAGGTCAGGGTCTTGTCGCACTTGAGCACGTCTTCCAGCGTCGTCTTCGAGCTGGCCGGCACGATCAGCAGCGACTTGTAGCCGTCCGAGCCGCTGGGATCGAAGGTGCGCGCGAACACCTCGCCGTTCGAGCGGCGCACGGCTTCCAGCCCCGACTGGTTGGAGAACCAGCCGGCGTCGGTTTGCTTGAAGCGCAGCGCCTCGATCAGGGCGGTATAGTTCGAGGCGAAGAACGGCTTCACCGGGATGCCGATCGACTTCTCCATGTCAGCCAGGATCGGCTTCCAGAAGGTCTCCATGCTGGTGGAGTTCTCGGTCGCCAGGATCGAGAAGTTGATCACCTTCGGCGGGCCGCCGGGCGGGGTCGTGGTCTCGGACTTGCCGCAGGCCGCAACACTGAGGGCGGCCAGGCTGCTGCCGATGAGCAGGCGACGGTCGATCATTGCGGGGCTCCTTCCCAGAAGACGTCTTCGAATTCCGGGCCGTAGATGTCGATGAGCTGTTTGCGTTCCAGTTGGGCGGCCGGGCCGTCATAGACGACCTTGCCGGCCTTCAGGGCGACCACGCGGTCGCAGTAGCGCAGAGCGTAGTCGACCTGATGCAGGGTGACGACGACCGTCAGACCGTCCTGCTGGTTCAGGTCGCGCAGGATTTCCATGACCCGCCGGGCCGACACCGGGTCGAGCGAGGCGACGGGTTCGTCGGCCAGGATGATCTTGGCCTTCTGGACCAGCGCGCGCGCGATCGCGCCGCGCTGCTGCTGGCCGCCGGACAGGGTGTTGGCGCGCTGGCCGGCGTACTCGGCGACGCCGACGCGGGCCAAGGCGGCCATGACCGCCTTCTTGGTCTCGTCCGGCCAGAAGCCGAACACGCCGCGCACGAACGGGATGCGGCCAAGCGAGCCCAGCGCCACGTTCGAGAACAGGGTCAGGCGACCGACCAGATTGAACTGCTGGAAGATGAAGCCGATGCGGATGCGCGCCTCGCGCACCTTGCCGCTGATCTTGCCGTCCGACTGCACGACGCCGCCGAACGCCTCGATGCGGCCGGCGCCGCTGTCGATGGTCTGCAGGCCGCTGATCGAACGCAGCAGCGTCGACTTGCCCGAGCCCGACGGCCCGATCAGGGCGATCATCTCGCCCTTGCTGACATTGAGTGACACGGAATCGAGGGCGCGCCGCGAGCCGAAGCTCTTGGAGGCGTTCCGCACGGACAGTACGGCGGCTTCAGACATAGATGGCGAGGCTTCCCCGGATCAGCGCGCGCATAGGTACGGACTCGCTGTGATCGCCGACCCCTGCGACGGCTTCATGACACGAGGCCCCGCTTTCGGTCCAGCACGCGATAGTATCATGGGCTGTCACATGCCTTGGACTGCTGGTTGCGCGTCAGTACTGCCTGTCCCCGATCAGCGGCGACAGCTCATCCCAGATGAAGACGATGTTGTCGGAGCGCCAGAGCGGGCCCGGATCGGTGAACCCGCCGGCCCGCCGCCCGCCCAGCCGCTCGTAGAACCGCATCGCGGGCTCGTTCCCGACCACCACCGCCAGCGCGCAGCCGTCATAGTCCCAGTCGGCGAGCTGCTGAGTCAGCGCGCTCATCAGCCGCCGCCCGATCCCGCCGCCCTGGGCCGCCGGATCGACATGCAGCCAGCGGACCTCGCCGCGGCCGCCGAACGCCTCTTCGGTCGGCGCGCAGGCCGAGCCGAACCCGACGATGCGTCCGCCACGTTCGGCGACCAGGGTCGTGTGCTGCGGGCGCTCCTCGCCGAGCACCTGTTCCCAACGGGCCAGGCGGACGGCCTCGGTCAGCCCGTCCCAGGCCGCCTGGGTCGCAAGATCGCGGTAGGTCGCGCGCCAGACCTCGTCGTGCAGCCTGGCGATGTGACCCGCATCGGCGAAAACCGCTGTACGCAAAGCGATCGCGGCCTCCGTAAAATCCCTCGAAACCATATCGCGCCGCCCCCCTCGCAAGTCCTGGCCCGGCTTGGGTTTGATGACAATTTTTGGGCAAAGAAACAAACCCCTTTACATCAGGGGTCATCGCCCCTATTTCGCACGGCTCCGGCGGACCCGATGTCCTGAAAAAGCGCTGCTAACGCCGGTCTGGGTTCAACTGCCAATGGGGGCTACGTGAATTGCGCACGTACCATACGCCCCTGGACCTGGTCCGTGAGCGGCCACCGGAACGCCCTGTCGCCATTGCGCGACCGGACGCGGTGGCGGTAGCGGCGCGCTGGTTCCAGGAAAATTTCAAAGGCGACGTCTTCTACGCGGTGAAGGCCAATCCTTCTCCGTGGGTCATCAAGGCCCTCGTTGAAAACGGCGTAACGTCCTTCGATGTGGCTTCGGTCCCCGAGATCGAGCTTGTCGCGCAGCACGCGCCCGGGTCCCGCATGGCCTTCATGCACCCGGTCAAGAGCCGCGCGGCGATCGCCGCCGCCTACTTCGATCACGGCGTGAAGACCTTCTCCCTCGACACGCACGAGGAGCTCGAGAAGATCCTCGCCGCGACCCAGGGCGCCAAGGACCTCAACCTCATCGTCCGTCTCGGCGTCGCCGCCGAGGGCGCCGCCTATTCGCTGGCCGGCAAGTTCGGCGTCGACCAACACCAGGCCCCCGGCCTGCTGCTGGCCGCCCGCCGCGCGACCCAGGACCTGATGGGCGTCTCGTTCCACGTCGGCAGCCAGTGCATGCGTCCGACCGCCTACCAGGCGGCGATGACCCAGGCCTCGCGCGCCCTGGTTCGCGCCGGCGTGTTCGCCGACGTGGTGGACGTGGGCGGCGGCTTCCCGTCGGTATATCCCGGCATGGTTCCCCCGGACCTCGCCGACTACATGGACTCCATCGACCGCGGCTTCGCCGAGATGATGGTGCACGAGACGACCGAGCTGTGGTGCGAACCCGGCCGGGCGCTGGTCGCCGAAGGCTCGTCGATCCTCACCAAGGTCGAACTCAAGAAGGGCGACGCGCTCTATCTGAACGACGGGTCGTACGGCTCGCTGTTCGACGCCGCGCACACCAAATGGCCCTTTCCGGTAAAGCTGCTCCGCAGCGAGAACGGCGAGGCCAAGGAAGTCGGCGGTCCACTGAAGCCCTACCGCTTCTGGGGTCCGACCTGCGACTCGCTCGACCACATGCCCGGCCCGTTCTGGCTGCCCGAGGATGTGCGCGAGGGCGACTATGTCGAGATCGGCATGCTCGGCGCCTACGGCGTGGCGATGAACACCCGCTTCAACGGCTACGGCGACGCCGAAACCGTCGAGGCCTCCGACGCGCCCATGGCCTCGATGTACGGCCTGGCCCGCCGGTCCATTCCGGTTCCCCGCCAGGAGAACCAGAACGTCGTGAAGCTGTCGCGTGCGCGCGGGAAGAAGCGTCGGCGGAAATAAGCCGGCTGCTCCGTAGTTCCGACCATTTCCCGCCGAAGTGGCTACCGGTTCGGCGAAGGAAATGGTCAGAATTTGCGTTTCGAGCGTTTCCCAATCGGGAACGCTCGGGGCGCGGCCGGTCGCTCCGTCCCGGTCGCGCCTCTTCCATTTGGACGGGCGCTCAAACTCTAGAGGTCTCAGAGAATGAACGCTGACGTTCAGAAGTCGAACCGCAAGGCCGAACTGCTGGCCAACACCGTCGAGCACGTGGCGATCGACCAGTACGACGCCCGCCCGATCGTCGACGCCATGCGCAAGATGAGCTTCACCAGCCGCGACACCGCGCGCGCCGCCGACATCTGGTCGATGTCGCTGGAAGACAAGGAATGCTCGACCTGGCTGACCCTCGCGGGCTCGACCAGCGCCGGCGGCTGCATGCACATCTACCGCGACATGGTGAAGTACGGGATGATCGACACGATCGTCGCGACCGGCGCCTCGATCGTCGACATGGACTTCTTCGAAGCCCTCGGCTTCAAGCACTACCAAGCCCAGTCGGACGTCGACGATCGCGACCTGCGCGACCTCTACATCGACCGCATCTACGACACCTACATCGACGAAGAAGAACTCCAGAACTGCGACGGCACGATCTACGAGATCTGCAACCTGCTGGAGCCGCGCCCCTATTCGTCGCGCGAGTTCATCTGGGAGATGGGCAAGTGGCTGGCCGCGGGCAACGCCAAGAAGCCGGACTCGCTGATCGAGACCGCCTACCGCGAAGGCGTGCCGATCTTCTGCCCGGCCTTCGTCGACAGCTCGGCAGGCTTCGGTCTGGTCAAGCACCAGGTCGAGCGCATGAAGGAGGGCAAGCCCTACCTGACCATCGACGCGGTCGCCGACTTCCGCGAGCTGACCGACATCAAGCTGGCGGCCGGCACCACCGGCCTGTTCATGGTCGGCGGCGGCGTGCCGAAGAACTTCGCCCAGGACACCGTAGTCTGCGCCGAGATCCTCGGCCACGAAGCGGCGATGCATAAGTACGCGGTGCAGATCACCGTGGCCGACGTGCGCGACGGCGCCTGCTCGTCCTCGACGCTCAAGGAAGCCTGCTCCTGGGGCAAGGTCGACGTGACCTGGGAACAGATGGTGTTCGCCGAAGCCACCACCGTGGTGCCGCTGATCGCCTCGGACGCTTGGCACCGCGGGTCGTGGAAGACCCGCACCAAGCCGCGCTGGAACAAGCTCTTCGAAAAGAAGGCCTAAGACTACAAAACGGCGCTCCCTCGGGAGCGCCGTTTTTCTTTGGGCCCTATTCGCCGGCCATGAAGCGGTCGAAGCGGTCTTTCCAGTCGGGATGCCAGCGCGACAGCGCCGGCCGGTTCTCGACGATGTCGCCGGCGGTCCACAGCACCCGCTTCTCGTCGACCGCCCGCGGCGTCTCGTTGTCCTCGCACCACAGATAGAACTCGCCGCGCGCGACGCCCTCCAGCATCCGCTCGACCACCTGCTCGGAGGTCCAGGCCCCGGGCGGGCGCTCGGGGATCCGGCTGGCGATCATGCCGGTATAGGTGAAGCCCGGCACCAGCAGGTGGGCGCTGACCTGGCAGCCCGGCGTGTTGCGCAGGGTGTGGGCCAGCCCCTCGGTCAGCGCCTTCACCCCGGCCTTGGAGACGTTGTAGGCGGTGTCGCCCGGCGGCATGGTCACGCCCTGCTTGGAGCCGGTGTTGATCACCAGCCCCGGCGCGCCGCTGGCCGCCATCGTCGGCGCGAAGGCCTGCACCCCGTGCAGCACCCCCATCAGGTTCACCCCCAGCACCCGCTGCCAGCCGGCGGGATTGGAGAGTGCGTCGCCGCCGCCCCCGACCCCGGCGTTGTTCATGAGCACCGAGACCGGCCCCAGCCGCTCGGCGACATCGCGGGCCAGGGCCTCGACCGCGGCGGCGTCGGAGACGTCCAGCGTCACCGCGATCGCCGCCTCGCCCAGTTCGGCCTGCACGGCCGCCAGCCGCGCCCCGTCGGCGTCGACCAGGCAGAGACGCATCCCCTCGCCCGCCAGCCGCCGGGCCGCGGCCGCGCCGATGCCGTTGGCCGCGCCGGTGACGACGGCGACGTTTCCAGGTGCGATGGCGCGGTGCATGGCGGTCTCCAGGGCTGCGGACTTGTCCGCATCACCTTAGCGGCAAATCTACCGCTTGAACCGCGCCCGCGGCTCCGCATGATCGGCCGCCAGTTTGGGAGGGTCGTCATGAACCGCATCGTCATCAGTCTCGCCGCCGCAGCCGCGCTCGCCGTCGGCGGAACCGCGCTCGCCCAGCAGCAGCAGGCCAAGCCCAGCGGCTATCTCGGCGAGGCCGCCCCCGACAGCTACAAGATCCTTCCCCCCGCCCCGACGCCGGGCACGATCCGCTACCAGGCCGACCGCTCGGCCTTCCTCGCCACCCGCTCGCTGAAGGACAGCCCCCGCTGGTCGCTGGCCACCGCCGACGCGGACGAGGCCGCCATCGTCAAGGACATGAGCTGCGCCATCGGCATGGAGCTGACTCCGCAGACCGCGCCCAAGCTGACCAAGATCCTGATGACCGCCCGCTACGACGTGCGCCGCGCGGTCAATCATCCGAAAGACATCTACAAGCGCCAGCGCCCCTACCTGATCGACGAGGGCGACATCTGCGTGGCCAAGACCGAGGGCCTAGCCAAGAGCCCCGACTATCCCTCCGGCCACACCACCTGGGGCTGGACCGTCGGCCTGATCCTGGCCGAGCTTGTCCCCGAGCGGTCGACCGAGATCCTGGCCCGCGCCCGCTCGTTCGGCGAGAGCCGGCTGATCTGCGGCGTGCACAACATGAGCGCGGTCGAGGCCGGCCGCACCAACGGCTCGATCGTCGTCGCCGGCCTGCACGGCTCGGCCGCCTTCCGCGCCGACATGGACGCCGCCCGCAAGGAGCTGGCCGCCCTGCGCAAGTCGGCCACGGTCCCCGACGGCGCGGCCTGCGCGGCCGAGGCCGAACTGATCGGCAAGTCGCCCTACAATTAGCGTCTAGAACGGAAAGCTGGTCGCGACCTGCAGTCCGACCAGCGCGAGCATTGCCGCCAGGCTGATCAGGTGGTCGCGATAGACGTTCACCGCCAGCTTGGTCTGGACCTCCGGCGTGTCCACCGCCTGGCCCAGCCGCACGGCGTTGCGCCAGGTGCGCCACAGCCCCAGCCCGATGGAGACCGCCGCCAGGGCCAGCGAGGCGACGCTGACCCAGATCGGCTGCACCCGCTCGATCGCCTGGATCAGGATGCCCGCCAGGGTCAGGGCCAGCACCGACGGCGTCAGCCAGTTCATCGGCCAGGCCCCGGTCGTCACCCGACGGTAATAGGGGGCGATCGAGGCCAGCACCTCGCTGGGGGCGCGGTCGGGGCCCCGGCGCTGGACCTGCACGTCGAAGGTCAGGTCGATCCACAGCACCGCGGCGAGAAAGCCGGCGCCTGCAGCGATGACGGCGTTCATGCTCTTCGTCCTGCTGGCAGGGCCCGCCCCCGCGCGCTCAGTTCGTTAAATTTGGGCGCGGATGTCAATTCCGCGGCTCAGATCCCGGCGTACCACTCATAGCCGCGGTCTTCCCAGAACCCGCCCTTGCCGCCGCCGATCCCGGCCAGGTCGGCCACCGCCTCGATGCGCATGACGTACTTGGCGTGCTTGTAGCCAAGCTGGCGCTCGACCCGCAGCCGCACCGGCGCCCCGTGCTTCACCGCCAGCGGCGCGCCGTTCATGTCGTAGGCCAGGATGCTCTGCGGGTGATAGGCGTCGATCAGGTCGATGCTCTCGTAGTAGCGGCCCTGGGCCGCCGGCGCGTTCGGGTCCAGGGTGTCGGCGCAGTGAAAGACGATGTAGCGCGCGCTGTCCTTCAGCCCGGCCTGGTCCAGCAGCGGTCCCAGCCGCGCGCCGCTCCATTGGCCGATCGCCGACCAACCCTCGACGCAGTCGTGGCGGGTGATCTGGGTGCGGGCCGGCTGCGCCCGCAGCTCGGCCAGGCTCAGCGACAGCGGCCGCTCGACCAGACCGTCGATCACCAGCCGCCAGTCGGCGAAGCCCGCCTCGACCAGCGCCCGATACTCGAGGTCGCCCGGGGCGGTGGAGCCGTTGGCGCGGAAGTCCGGCGAAATCTCGGCGGGGCTGAACTCCGGGGCCAGCGCCTTGCGGTCGACGACCAGCCGCTGGGCGCGCCGGGTCAGGCCCTCGGCCCGCGCCAGCCCGCGCTGCACCCCAGCGTTCATGGTGAGCTTGTCACAGGCGCCCAGCACCGCCCCCATGGCGGCGACGGCCAGACCCGACAGCCAGCGGCGGCGGTCGATCATCGCGCGTCCTCCCCGATGGTGAACCGGCCGGTGATCATCGAACGCAGCCCGTTCAGCGGTCCGGACGCCAGCACCATGGCCAGGTGCACCAGCACGAACAGCACGATCAGGCTAGCGCTGATGAAGTGGATCGTTCGCGCCGACTGCCGCCCGCCGAACAGCTCGGGCAGCCACGGGAAGCCGGCGTTCATGCCGGGCGACATCGAGAGGCCGGTCAGCACCATCATCGGCAGCAGCACGAAGATGACCGCCAGATAGGTCAGCTTCTGCAGGGCGTTGTAGCGCCGCGCCGCCTCGCCCCTGGCGAACCGCAGGCGCGCGTGGTCGGCGATCTCGCGCAGCAGGTGACGCGGGGCCAGTTGGTCCCGGTTCGGCAGCAGGTCCCTGCGGAAATGCCCGCCGATCAGGCCCGCGCCCAGATAGACCAGCCCGTTCAGCGCGAAGAGCCAGGCGAAGGCGAAGTGCCAGCGCCGCCCGTCGGCCAGGCTGCGATAGCTGGGCAAGGTCGCCCAGGACGGAAACCCGCGCACTTCGTTCCCGGAAAAGCCGAGCACGCCGGTGGTCTCGACATAGGCCGATCCGATCTTGGTGATCCCGACCGCCTCGCCGCCGCGCTCGGCGGCGAACATCGCTGCCCAAGGCCGGGCGAAGGTCGAGACGTCGCCCCAATAGAGGGCTGGATGGGCGTTGAAGATCTGCAGTCCGCTAAGCAGCAGCACCAGCAGGGCCGCCGCATTGATCCAGTGGGTCAGCCGGGTCGTCAGCCCGTGGCGGCGGACAGACGTGCGGACGGGCGGCGGCATTCGGCATCCTCCGGGATCGTTCGACTGTGCCATGCAGCGGTTACGACGGCCACCGCGCCGCGGATGCCCGGAACACGCCGCCCGCCCAGATGATTTCTGCATCGGATCCTGGAGAACGCCGATGCCTGCCCCCCGCGAACCACGCCCCGAACAATCCCCGCCCGAGCGCCGTCCGCGCCCCGACGAGGCGCAGGCCGCCTCCCGCCACCTCGACGAGCCCCGCAGCTTCGACACCGACATGCCGCCGGGCGGTCACATGGGCTCGGCCGGCGATCCCGCCGAGGGCAAGCGCGACTAGAGCTTGCGGACGAACTCGGCGCGCAGCACCAGGCCCTTGATGGCCTCGTGCCGGCAGTCGATCTCCTGCTCGTCGCCGGTCAGGCGGATCGACTTGATCACCGTGCCGCGCTTCAGGGTCTGGCCCGCGCCCTTGACCTTCAGGTCCTTGACCAGGGTCACGCTGTCGCCATCGGCCAGCAGATTGCCGACCGCGTCGCGCACCTCGACCTGCTGGGACGCCGCCTTGTTCGCCGCGGCCTCGGCGGCGCTCACCCACTCGCCGGTGGTCTCGTCATAGACGAACTCGTCGCCGCTCTCGCTCATGCCGCCTCGCAAATACTGGTCGGCGCTGGCTTAGAGCCTCGGGGCGGCCAGGGCCAGCCTCCTGGCGCGGGCCGGTCTCTCCCCCTAAGGTTCGCGCCGTTTTCGAGTGTCGGGGGAGCGTGCAAGTGTCCGAGCAAGGCGTCGAGGTTTGGAGCGGCGGCGTCAACACCTGGGAATGCGACGAGATGGGTCACCTGAACGTCCGCTTCTGGGTCGCCAAGGCCCAGGAGGGTCTGGCCGGTTTCGCCGCGCTGCTGGGCATGCCGCGCGCCTTCGGCCGCGACGGCGAATCGACCCTGGTCGTCCGCGAGCAGCACATCCGCTTTCTGCGCGAAGCCAAGGCCGGCGCCTCGCTGCACATGACCGGCGGCGTCGTGTCGATCGGCGAGAACGACGCGCGCCTGCTGCTGGTCATCCGCCACCTCGACGGCCAGCCGGCGGCGACCTTCCAACTGGTCGTCGACCACGCCACCGCCCGCGAACTGCGCCCGTTCCCCTGGCCCCAGCGTCTGCGCGAGCGGGCCGTGGAGTTGATGGTCGACGTCCCGGCCTTCGCCGCCGCGCGCAGCATCGACCTCTCCCCCGTCGTCGCCACCGCCTCGCTGCCGCGCGCCGACGAACTGGGCCTGAAGCGGATCGGTCTCGGCGTCATCGGCCCGGCCGAGTGCGACGTCTTCGGCCGCATGCGGCCCGAGATCTTCATCGGCCGCGTCTCGGACGGGGTCGGCCGGCTGTTCGGCGACGTCCGCCCCGGCCCGGCCGACGGCGATCCCGAGGCGCGGATCGGCGGGGCGGTGCTGGAGTATCGCGTGCTGCACCTCGACTGGCCGCAGGCCGGCGACGGCGTCGAACTGCGCTCCGGCTTCGCAGGCTGCGACGCGCGGACCCGCCGGGTCATGCACTGGATGGTCGATCCGCAGAGCGGCCGCCCCTGGGCCAGCGCCGAGGCCGTGGTGGTTTCGTTCGACCTCGACCGACGCAAGGTCGTCGACATCTCGGAAGCGGCGCAGGCGGCGTTCCGCGCCGCCTCGCCGGCCGGGCTCGCGCTCTAGGCGACGGCGGTGCGCAGCGCCGAAGCCACCAGGTCCGGCCGCTCCATCGGCAGGAAGTGGCTCGTGCCGGGTACGGTCTCGACCTGGATGCGGCCGGCGGCGACCAGCGCGTCCAGTTTGGGGTCTTCGCGGCAGGTCGACCCCTCCTCGGCCCTCAGGATCCGAATCGGGACCTGGGCCTGCTCGAAGGCGCCCCAGGTGTCGTGGGCGTGAGACGCGAAGTTGGACGCCTCCCACTCCGGCGCGCAGGACAGCTCCACCTCGCCGTCCTCCCGCTCGCGGAAGCCGTCGGCGACATAGTCGGCCAGCATCTCGCCCTGCCAGGTCCGGAACGCCCCGCGGCCGGTGTAGGCGGCGACCACGGCCGCCTTGTCGGGAAACACCGACCGACGACGCAAGGCGCCCTGCACCAGCGGCGAATTGCTCACTTGGCTCGGATCGACCGGTCCGGCGGCCGGCATCACCACCGGATCGAACAGCACGACGCGGCGCACGCGGTCGGCGGCCAGCGCCTGGGCCAGCACGCAGGCGGTGCCGCCCATCGAGTGGCCGGCCAGCACCACGTCCCGAAGGTCGAGGGTCGTCAGCAGGGCCAGCAGGTCGTCGCGCAGGCCGTTCCACGAGGTCCGTCCGACCGTTTCGGCCGGCAGGGTCGAACGGCCGTGCCCGCGCTGGTCGACCGCGAGGATCCGCAGGTCCTGCGCCAGCGGCGCAAGAATTGTGCGATAGGTGCGCGCATTGAAGCCATTGGCGTGCACGAAGACGATGTCGACCGGTCGGCCTTGATCGCCGAAGTCCAGCGCCGCCATCGCGCCGCCGCGATCCTTCAGGTCGATCAGGCGCGCACGCGGCGCCTCCGCCAAAGCCGATTCCATCGCAAATCCCTCCGCCGACCGCCGATCTGGGCCGGTCACCCCCTCGAAACCACATTGACGCGCGGTTCGACAACACCCTCGAAGCCCTTGGTTTTCGGGGGGATGGGGGCAAGGGTTGCAAAAGTGATCACGAGGGCGTGAATTAAAGCCTTGCCCTGAGCGCCAAGCCGGGCATATTCCGAAGCAGCGCAGCGATGTTCCCCGTAAGGGTCGCCTCGTTGAGCCGCTTCTAACCTCCGTTTCCAGGGGACCCAGGGACATGACCACCGAAATCCTTCGCAAGCTGCTCGTCGCCGGCGCCGCCGTCGCCGCTCTGTCCGTCGCCGCTTGCGGCAAGCCGGCTGAAAAGGCCGCTGACACCGCCGAAGCCACCGCCGAAACCGCGACCGACGCCGCCGCCACCGCGACCGACGCCGCCGCCACCGCCGCTGACGCCGCTGCCGACGCCACGAAGGCCGCTGGCGACGCGACCGCCGCTGCCGCCGCTGCTCCGGCCGACGCCGCTGCCGCCGCTGCTGCTCCGGCTGCTCCGGCTGCCGACGCCGCTGCCGCTCCGGCCGCGAAGTAAGTCTTACGAACGCATCCGCGTTCTTAAGCGAAGGGCCGCCCTCTCGGGCGGCCCTTTTCTTTTGCGCGTTATAACGGCGCGATGAGCGACGAATCTCCCCTCGCCTGGACCGACGACGGTCAGCCGCGATCGCGACTGTACGGCGACGTCTATTTCTCGGCCGAGGACGGCCTGGCCGAATCCCGCGCGGTGTTCCTGCAAGGCTGCGGCCTGCCGGGCGCATGGGCCGGGCGCACCCGCTTCACGGTCGGCGAGCTGGGCTTCGGCACCGGCCTCAACATCCTGGCCCTGCTCGACCTCTGGCGGACCAGCGGCCCGTCCGGGGGCCATCTCCACGTCTTCAGCGTCGAGGCCCACCCGATCACCGCCGACGAGGCCGCCCGCGCCCTGTCGCGCTGGCCCGAGCTCGCCGAGCTGGCGGCGCTGCTGGTCGCCCGCTGGCCGGGCCGCGCCCGCGGCTTCCATCGAATCGACCTGCCCGAGGTCGGCGCGACCATCGACCTGGCGGTGATGGACGTCGAAGCCGCGCTCTCAGAATGGTCCGGCCAGGCCGACGCCTGGTTCCTCGACGGCTTTTCGCCCGCCCTGAACCCGGCCATGTGGCGCGAGGAGATCCTCGCCCTGGTCGCTGCCCGCTCGGCCCCCGGGGCGTGCGCCGCCACCTTCACCGTCGCCGGCGCCGTGCGCCGTGGCCTGACCGCCGCCGGCTTCGCCGTCGACAAGCGCCCCGGCTTCGGCCGCAAGCGCGAACGGCTGGAGGCGAAGATGCCGGGCGAGCCCGCCCTGCGCCCGCCCCTCCGCGTGGCGATCGTCGGGGCCGGGATCGCCGGGGCCAGCGCCGCCCGCGCCCTGCGCGCGCTCGGCTGCGATCCGGTCGTGCTCGACGCCGAGGCCCCCGGGGCCGGCGCGTCGGGCAACCCCGCCGCCCTGGTGACCCCGCGCCTCGACGCTGGGCTCGGCCCGCTGGCACGCCTCTTTGCCCAGGCCCTGAGCCGTGCAAGGCGGCTCTACGAGGCGCTGCCCGGCGCCGTGCTCGCCCGCAGCGTGCTGCAGATCGCCGGCGACGAGCGCGACGTCGCCCGCTTCGCCAAGATCGCCGCCTCGGACATCTTCGAACCCGGCGCCCTGGTCCCGCTCGACGCGGCCGACGCCGCGGGCCGCCTGGGCGAGCCGGCTATCGGCGCCGCCCTCGACCTTACGGATGCGCTCGTCATCGAGCCTGCGAGCGTTCTGGCGGCCTGGATCGGCGCCGTGCGCCGCGCGCAGGTCGCGCAAATCCGTCCGGAACAGGGCGGTTGGACGCTGCACGACCCCGCAAACGGAGGAATTCTGGAAGTTGACGCGGTAATCCTGACGATAGGACCCGCTATCGGCGCGTTGCTGGACGGCCTGCCGATAGCGCCCGTGCGCGGCCAGGCCAGCTGGTCCGACGCCGCGACCACCGTCCAGGCCGCGGCCTGGGGCGGCTACGCCGTCCCCACCCGCACGGGCCTGCTGTTCGGCGCCACCCATGACCGCGGCGAGACCACGACCGACATCCGCGACGACGATCACCGCCGCAACCTCGCCACCCTGGCCGCCGCCCTGCCCGGCCTCGCCGCCCGCGTAGGCGCCGACGTGCAGGGCCGCGCCTCGATCCGCGCCACCACGCCCGACCACCTGCCGCTGGCCGGCCCTGCGCCGGGCCTGGAGGGCGTCTACGTGCTGGGCGGGCTGGGGTCGCGCGGCTTCTGCCTGGCGCCGCTGCTGGCCGAGCACGTCGCGGCCCTGGCGCTGGGGGCGCCGTCGCCGCTGCCCGCGCCGCTGGCCGACCTCGTCGCGCCCGACCGATTCCGCAGGCGCGCAGCACGCAAAGGTCGTAATCTCGCAAGCGAGACCGCTAAAGGAGCGTGACCATGATCCGGGCCTTCCTCGGCGTGGCGGGGGCGTTCGCCCTGGCCGCCTGCACCACCCCGCCGGTTTCGGACGCCGCCGTAGCGGCCGGCGCCTCGGGCCGCAGCTGCTTCTGGGCCAACAGCGCCAACGGATTCAACGCGGTCGACGAGACCACCGTCTATGTCCGGGTGGGGGTTCGCGACGTCTATCGGCTGGACCTGTTCGCCCGCTGCCCGGACATCGACTGGAACCAGGCCATCGCGCTGGTCTCGCGCGGCGGCAACTCGATCTGCTCGGGGCTCGACGCGAGCATCGTCACCAAAGGCCCCTTCGGCCCGCAGCGCTGCGAAGTGCGCACGGTCACCAAGCTGACCCCGGAAGAGGCCGCGGCGCTGCCGCCCAAATCCAAGCCCTGAAACGAAAAAGCGGGCGCCGCCTTCGAGGGGGCGACGCCCGCAGTACGGCCCTACGCGTCGCCGCGCAGGCCGGAGGCTCGCATCAGAAGCGCTTCTTCAGCGCCACCGCATAGACGCGGCCCAGCGGGTTTCCGCTGCCCGGGTCGTAGTTGTACTGGGTGCCGATCGCGAACGGCGGGTCCTCGTCGAAGATGTTCTGGACCGTCAGCGTCGCGGTCGTGTCCCACGGCAGTTCGGCCCGATAGGTCAGGTCGTGCTGCCAGTACTCGTCGATCTTGATCGACTGCTTCAGCGCCGCGGCGAGCGCGATGGAGTTGGTCTCCACCTGGGTGGTCGAGGACACGTGGCGGATCTGCCAGCGGAGGTTATGCATGCCGCTGGACCAGTTCACGAAGGCGTTCGCCCGCAGCCTGTTGTAGCCGGTGAACAGCGAGGCGCGGTAGGTGCCGGCCCGCTTCTGGACGCCCGCCGCATTCGAGGGGAAACCCTCGATGTCGTAGGGCTCTTCGTCGAACTTGAGCAGGTAAGTGCCGTCGAACCCGGCGCTGAGGGCGCCGTTGAACAGCTCCCCGACGTCGAGGTTGGCCTGGAAGTCCACGCCCGACGTCTTCACGCCGCCGCCGTTGATGTACTGGGTGCGATACGAGAGGATGTTGGCCCGACCGCAGTTTCCACCGGTGAAGGTGAACCGCGCCTGGACGGCGGCGTAGGCCGCGTTGCCGCAGTTGCCGGTCGCTGAGCCGCCCGGGAACATGACGTTCAGCAGGTCGGCGGTGGCTTCCGAGGTGAGCGGATCCTCGAAGTCGAAGTCCCAATAGTCGATGGTCGCGCGGAAGTTCGAGAATTCGACCACGCCGCCGATGTTGTAGGTGAAGGCGGTTTCCGGTTCGAGGTTCGGGTTCCCGTAGAGGTCGTTGGCCCGGTAGGTGCCGTTCGCGTTGGTCAGGTTGCGGGCGAAGTTGGTGGTGGTCAGGGTCGCCGCCGGCGCGCGGTAGGTCGTGCCCACCGAGCCACGGAAGGCCAGCCAATCCAGCGCCTGCCAGCGGACCGAGGCCTTCGGGTTGAAGGTGTCGCCCTGGCTCTCGTAGGTCTCGTAGCGTCCGGCCAACGTCAGCTCGAGGCCGTCGGTGATCGGGATCAGCGTCTCGGCGAACACCGAGCTGATCTTCCGGTTCACGTCATAGGGACGCAGGTTGGCGTTGAACAGGAACGGGCCGTTCGCCGTGGTCGGGCAGAACGGCGAGCCGTCGCCGTAGGGCGGGCTGTCGACGCAGGGCGTGGCGTTGGCGTCGTAGAAGACGTCCGGGTCCTGGATCGTACGGTCGTAACGGTACTGCGCGCCGGCCGCCCAGGCGATGTTGCCGCCGCCGATGTCCCACGGCAGTTCACCGTTGAAGACCACGTCGGCCACGAACAACTCCGAGGAGATCTCGTTGCGCTGCTTCTCGTCCATCCACGCCACAACGGCGCTGCGGTTGGCAGCCGCGTCGTTGAAGCCGGGAATGGTGCTGTTGGCCACGTAGAATGGATTGGCTCCGACCTGCGCCAGGCTCTGGTCGAAGGCGTTGGTGAACGGGTTGAAGAAGAAGCAGCCGAGCGCGGCGTTGCCGGCGTTGGTGGTGAAGTTGTTGGTCTCGGCGGCCGTACACTGGTCGGCATTGCCATCGCGGCTGCCGAAGCCGCGCAGGGCCATCTGCAGCCGGTTAACCGACAGGTCTTCAAGGTTGTAGTTGTAGTCCTGCTTCTGCCAGGTCAGGGCGACGTCGAAGCCGATGTCGTTGAAGATCTTGCCCTTGAAGCCGCCCGCCACCCGGGCCGTATCCACCTTGTAGGAATAGTGGGCGTGCCGGTCGTCGGTATACGGGTTGCCGCCGAAGCCGATCGGGCGCCAGACGCTCTGGCTGGTCGCCACGCCGTTGGCCAGGGCGCTGGCCACGCCCGCCCGCGCCAGGGCTAGGCCCGCCGCGCAGCTGGCGGCGTCGACGCCGTAGGGGAGCACCGTGCCCGTGCAGTTGGCCGCGTTGATCTGCGAGACCAGGGCCAGCAGGCCGGGGTTGGTGTTCGGGATGTAGAAGTTCGACTGCTCGCCGGTGCCGGTCGCCGGGATCGGCGAGACGCCGCCGCCGGCCGAGCCGCCGGAAGCCAGGATCGGCGCCGGGAACTGGTTCGGCCCGGTCACGGCCCAGCTTTGCAGCGGGGTCTCGTGCATCGCGTACAGCACCTCGATGTTGGCGCTGAGGGTATCGGTGATGTCGAAGTTGAACTTGCCGTAGGCCTGGTAGTGGTGCTCGTCCTCCACCAGGTTGTCGAAGGTCGTGTACTGGAAGTTGCAGACCCCGCTGTTGGGGACGACCGTGCGGGTCCCGATCAGGGTGGTGAGGCTGTAAGGGGCGCCGCCGTTGGCCGCGCAGCCGATGTCAGGCAGCACGCCCGTGAAGCTCGCCGCGGTGAAGCCGGTGTTGGGCGAACCGGTCGGCGTGGTGGTCGCATAGGTGTAGCCGCCGGGGTTGCCGGTCGCGGCCCAGCCGCCCAGCGGGTTTTCCAGGAAGCCGTCGACGCCGGTGCGAATGGCCCAGTCGCGCTCGAAGATCGGCATCTCGGACCGCGCACGATAGCCCAGAGTGATCAGGGCGTCGGCGTTGTCCCACTTCTTGCCCCAGGCCAGCGAGGCCTCGTAGTCGCCGTCCGAGCCGTCGATGAACTGGTATTGGCCGCTGAACTCGAAACCGTCCAGATCGGTGCGGGTGATGAAGTTGACCACGCCGCCGATAGCGTCCGAGCCGTAGGTCGCGGCTGCGCCGTCCTTCAGCACCTCGACCCGGCCGATGGCCGCCGTGGGCAGCAGGTTGATGTCCACCGCGTTCAAGCCCTGCGGCGAGACGGGGACGCGGCGGCCGTTGAACAGCACCAGGGTGCGGCTGCCGGTGACTGCAGAGTTCAGGCTGCGCAGGTTGACCGTCGCCGCGCCGGACCCCGAGCCGAAGCGGTTGTTTTCGCCGATCACCGCCCCGGACGACGGGATGGTCTTGATGAACTGGACCATGGTCGGCGAACCACGGGCCTCAAGCTCCTTGGAGCCGATGACGTCGACCGGCAGCGCTGCATCTTCGGGCGTGCCGGCGATGAACGAGCCGGTGACCACCACCTCCTCGACGGTGGAGGCCTGGGCGTAGGCGGAACTGTTGGCTGAAATTGCCAGGACGACGGCCAATAGCGAGCCGCCGCAGAAATATCTGCTCTTCAACATTGGTTTCCTTCCCCCTCGAGAGCCGCCTCCGTCTGGTGCGGAGGCTTTTGACTCATGAGCAGAAAGATCATCGAACGGCCCCGCGGGGCGCGCCACTATTTTTCAGCTTCGCAACATACTGTTGTCTTGAACCCGTCGGCGCACGGCGCGCGGTAGTGATCGGCGTTCATAAACCTCTGATAAGCCGCGAACTTTCAGGCTCGAAGAACGCCGATCCCTTAAACTGCAACGGTTTCACAACATTTCAGGCGCGGAGACGTGGTCGTCGTGCAGCGGCCGACCTTCATGGCCGCACGACGCCCGTGCGGCTGACGTCACGGCAAGTTGAGGCGTAACTGTTGCACGAATGCCCCGCTTTAGGCGGCGGGGAACGGGCCCACAGCCACGCGTACCCCATGCAAGACAAAACGCCGCCCCCTTTCGGGGACGGCGTCTGCCTTAAGCGAACTGAGGGCGAAGCTTAGAAGCGCTTCTTCGCCGAGACCGCGAACACCCGGCCCAGCGGGTTCGCGCTGGAGGGGTCGTAGTTGTACTGGGTGCCGATCGCGAACGGCGGCTCCTCGTCGAACAGATTCTGAACCGTGACGGTCAGCGTCGTGTCCCACGGCAGTTCGGCCCGATAGGTCAGGTCGTGCTGCCAATACTCCGGGATCTTCGTCGTCGTCTTGGTCGCGAGCGCCAGGCCGATCGAATTCGATTCCGTCTGGTTGACCGAGCTGATGAAGCGGGTCTGCCAGCGCAGATTATGAATGCCGCTGGTCCAGTTCACCCACGCGTTGGCGCGCAGCTGGTTGTAGCCGGTGAAGATCGACGCGCGGTAGGTGCCCGCACGTTCCTGGGTGCCGCGGCCCGGAGCCGGAACGCCTTCGATCAGGTAGGGATCTTCGTCGTACTGGATCAGGTAGCTGCCGTCGAAGCCGGTGGTCAGCGCGCCGTCGAACAGATCGCCCACGTCCAGGCTGGCCTGGAAGTCGACGCCCGAGGTCTTCACCTTGCCGCCGTTGATGTACTTGGTGCGGTACGACTGAACATTGGCGCGGCCGCAGCCCAGGTCGGTGAAGGTGAAGCGCGAGCGCAGGGCGATGTATGCCGGATCGGTGCTGGTGCAGACGTTCGCGCCCGTGGACGGGAACGCGGCGGCCAGCATGTCGGTGGCGCTTTCGAGGATCAGCTGGTCTTCGAAGTCGAAGCTCCAGTAGTCGACCGTGGCGCGGAACGCCCCGATCTTGGCCATCGCGCCGACGCTGTAGGTGAAGGCGGTTTCCGGATCCAGGTCGGGGTTGCCGTACTGGTCGTTGGCGCGCCAGGTGCCGTTGGCGTTGGTCAGACCACGAGTGAAGTTGGTGGTCGTGATGATCGCCGACGGAGCGCGGTAGGTGGTGCCGACCGAACCGCGCAGGGCGAGCCAGTCCAGAGCCTGCCAGCGCAGCGACGCCTTCGGATTGAAGGTCTCGCCTTGGCCCGCATAGTACTCGTAGCGGGCGGCCAGGGTCAGCTCGAGGTCGTCGGTGATCGGCAGCAGGGTCTCGGCGAAGACCGAGCTGATCTCACGCGAGACGTCGTACTGAGCCAGGTTGGCGTTGAACAGGTACGGACCGGTGGGCACCAGGCAGTAGGGCTGGCCGTCGCCGAACGGAACCGAGTCCACACAGGGCGTCGCGTTGACGTCGTGCAGCACTTCGGGGTTTTGACGATACTGGTCATAGCGGTACTGGGCGCCGGCGGCCCACTTCACCTGACCGCCGCCCAGTTCGAACGGCAGGTCGCCGTTCAGAACGATGTCGGCGACGAACAGGCGGGTCGACATCTTGTTGACCAGACGCTCGTCCATCCAGTCGACGACCTCGTTGCGGGCCGCGACAGCTTCGTTGAAGCCCGGGATGGTGCTCGAACCGATGTAGAAGGGGTTCGACGGGACGTCCGACAGGCTCTGCTCGAAGCCGTTCGAGAACGGGTTGAAGTAGTAGCAGCCCATCGCCGCGTTGCCGGCGTTGGTCTGCCAGTTGTTGGTCTCGGCCGCGGTGCACTGGTCGGCCGCGCCAGCCCGGCTGGCGAAGCCGCGCAGGCCCTGCTGCAGGCGGTTGACGGAAATGTCTTCCTGCACGCGGGTGTAGTCTTGCTGCTGATAGGTCAGCGCGCCGTCCCAGTTGATGCCGAAAGGCAGTTCGCCCTTGAAGCCGCCCGACACCCGGAAGGTGTCGACCTTGTAGGAATAGTGGGCGTGCTTGTCTTCGGTGTACGGGTTGCCGCCGAAGCCGATCGGGCGCCACGACGTCTGGCTGGCCGCGACGCCGTTGGTCGCCGCCGTCGCCACCGCCGCACGCGCCGCGTTCAGCGCCGTCTGGCAGCTGGCCGCGTCGATGCCGTAGGGCAGGACCGTACCGGCGCAGTTCGCGCCGTTGACCTGGCTGATCAGCGCCGCGAGGCCCGGGTTGCTGGCCGGGATGTAGAAGCGGCCCTGGTCCGAAGGCGCCAGCGCCGGGATGGGCGAGGTGCCGCCGGCCGCCAGCGGCGTCGGGAACTGGTTCGGCCCGGTGACAGCCCAGCTTTGGTTGGGCGTGTCGTGCATGGCGTAGAGCACTTCGATGTTGGCCGACAGGGTGTCGGTGATGTCGAAGTTGAACTTGCCGTAGGCCTGGAAGTGCTCTTCTTCCTCAACCAGGTTGTCGAACACCGTGTACTGGAACTGACACGAGTTGGCGTCCGGGTTGAGCTGACGCAGACCGATCACGGCCGAGATGTTGTAGGGCGCGCCGCCGTTGGCCGCGCAGCCGATGTCCGGCAGGCCGGCGCCGAGCGTGGCCGTGGCGAAACCGCCGTTGAGACCCGGCGTGATCGACGAGATCACATTGTACTGGCCGGGGTTGCCGGTGCTGGCCCAGCCGCCCAGCGGGTTTTGCAGGAAGCCGTCGACGCCGGTGCGCAGCGCCCAATCGCGTTCCTGGATCGGCAGCACCGAGCGGTGACGATAGCCGACCGTGATCAGCGCGTCGGCGCTGTCCCACTTCTTGCCCCAGGCCAGGTTGGCTTCGTAGTCGCCGTCCGAGCCATCTATGAACTGGTATTGTCCGCTGAACTCGAAGCCGTCGAGATCCGTGCGGGTGATGAAGTTGACCACGCCGCCGATGGCGTCAGAGCCGTAGGTCGCGGCCGCGCCGTCCTTCAGCACTTCCACCCGGCCGATCGCGGCCGTCGGCAGCAGGTTCACGTCGACGGAGTTAAGGCTCTGAGGCGAGACCGGCACGCGCCGGCCGTTGAACAGAACCAGGGTCCGCGAACCGGTGCTCGGCGAGTTCAGGTTGCGCAGGTTGACCGTCGCCGCGCCCGAACCCGAGCCGAAACGGTTGTTTTCGCCGATCACCGCCCCGGAGGAGGGGATGGTCTTGATCAGCTGGACCATGGTGGGCGACCCGCGCGCCTCCATTTCCTTCGAGCCGATGACGTCCACCGGCAGAGCGGCGTCTTCGGGCGTCCCGGCGATGAATGAGCCGGTGACGATCACCTCCTCAACCGTAGCACCGCCGTCCTGGGCGGCGGCCGTTCCCGACACGCCGAACGCCAGGGCGACGGCCAATAGCGACCCGCCGCAGAAATATCTGCTCTTCAACATAAGTGTTTCCTTTCCCCCTCGAACGCGCGCGGCGATTGAAATGCCGCGTTTGTCTATGTCCGAGTATGGCGATCATCGACGCAGATGCGCCAAGACGCCAGAGCGTTGTCGCGATCGTTACAAACTTGAAACGCGATGCAATTCAGCGCATATTTTTGACGTAACCGAGAAATTTGACAGTCAACCGCATACCGCAATCAGTAAATTTTGATCACCCAAGAATAATACTTACTAAGTCATTGGTTTCACGTATTTTCCGGACTTTTAAACCGATCCAAACGACGCCCGGATCAAACCGGTGCTTCGAATAACTCGCTGCGCGGTGGAGTCGGGCGCGTCTTCCACCCTGCGGTAGGTGTGGCGCCGGCGCCGCGGCCACAGAAAAAGGCGCCGCAGGGGAAGCCCGCGGCGCCTTCAAGACACGATCGTAGGGGCCGCGAGTCGTGCTCGCAGCCCCTGTTGGCGAGGTTAGAACTTCTTCTTCACCGCCAGTTTGTAGGTCCGGCCAAGCGCGTTGCCGGTGAACGGGTCGTAGTTCAGATCCAGTCGGGCGAACGACGGCTCGGTGTCGAACAGGTTGTCGATCGACACGTTCACGGTCACGTCCCACGGCAGGAAGACGCGGTAATCGAGCTCGTGCACCCAGCTCTCGTCGATCTTGGCCCCTTCGGGTTGGATCGCGCCGTTGACGGGGTTCGCCGCGAAGATCGAGGCCCGCTGGTCGACGTAGGAGTCGATGTAGTTGACCGTCCAGCGCAGGTTGTGCGGCCCATGGCTGTACTCGGCGTAGACCGAGCCCTTGAGCTGCGGCAGCGAGGTCGCGGTCAGCTGGTAGTTCAGGTAGCCAGCCGCGTCGAACGCCTTCTCGACCGTCACGTCGCCGATCTTGAACTCGTCGACCTTGTACTCGAGCGTGTAGGTGACCGAGCCGCCGATCCGCAGATTGCCGCCCCAGACGTCGCCGGCGTCGTAGTCGGCCAGCACGTCGATGCCCGAGGTCTTCACGCCCGGACCGTTGGTCCAGTTGGTCCGCACCCGCGAGATCGTCGCAATGTTGCAGGCGCCCTGGAACACGAAGCGCGCCTGGAGGTCGGCATAGGCGGGCAGACCGCAGTTGGTCGAGGCGCCGTTCGGGAACATCGTGTTGACCATCGAGGCCGAGGGTTCGGCGACGATCGGGTTCTCGAAGTCGAAGTTCCAGTAGTCGACGCTGCCCTTGAAGTTGCCGACGTTGAGGATCGCGCCGACGCTGTACGTGGTCGCCTTTTCCGGCTCCAGGTCCGGGTTGCCGAAGATGTCGATAGCGCGGAAGGCGCCGCCGATGAACGACAGGGCGGTCACGCTCGACGTGGTCAGCTGGGTCAGCGGCGGGCCGCGGAAGGTCGTACCGGCCGAGGCGCGGAACGCCAGCGCGTCGGTGGCCTGCCAGCGGACCGCGACCTTTGGGTTCAGGGTCGAACCGGTATCGCCGCCGTAGTCCTCGTAGCGGGCCGCCAGCTGGACCTGCAGGTCGTCGGTGACCGGCAGCGCCATTTCGGCGAACAGGGCGTAGACGTCGCCCTCGAGGTCGGCTTCCTCGCCGGTGCCCAGGAACATCAGCGGGCCGTTGCGCACCGAGCAGGCGGTCGAGCCGTTGAACGGCGTGTCGATGCAGGGGTTGGCGTCGATGTTGCTGAGATCGTTGTAGGACGAGGTGAAGAAGCTGCGGCGGAACTGCGCCCCAGCCGCCCACCCGACCGCGCCGCCGCCCAGCTCCCAGCCCAGCTCGCCGTTGAACACTGCGTCGGCGACGAACAGCTTCGAGGTCTGCTTGGTCGAGACCTCCTGGAAGAACCAGCGCACCAGCTCGGGATTATTGGCGAGCGAGGCGTTGAAGTTCGGGTTGGTCTGGCCCGTGATCGTGTTGTTGGCGATCGCGTTGGAGAACGGGTTGAAATAGTAGCAGCCGAGCGCGGTGTTGCCGGCGTTGGTGGTGAAGTTGGCGGTCTCCGCCGCCGTACAGCCGCCGGCGGTGCCGTTGTTCAGCGAGCCGTAGCCGCGCAGGGCCAGCTGGAAGCGCGACACCACCGTGTCATAACCGGTCCGCACACCGGTTTCCTGGCCGTAGGTCAGGGCGAAGTCATAGCCGATGGCGTCGTTGAACTGGCCCTTGATGCCGCCGCTGACGCGGAAGGCGTCATAGTGGCGACGGCCTTCCGAAGGCCCGTAGTCGAACGCCGGGTTGCCGCCGAACGACAGCGGCCGGTAGCGCACGCCGGGGATGTGGACGCCGGTCGCGAAGGCCGGGATCTGCGTCGGGTTGGCGTTGCGATAGGCGATGAAGCCGGGGTTGCTGGCCGGGACGAAGTAGCCCGCCAGCACCGAGGCCGGCAGCTGGCCGACGGTCGGGTTGGTGGCGGCCGTCGAGGTCTGCAGCGCCAGATACGACGGCGAGGTCTTCCACTCCGGCACGTCGGTCTCGGAATAGAAGACCTCGACATGCAGCTGGGCGTTGTCGCCCAGATCGGCGTTGGCCTCCCCGTAGAGCTGGAAGCGGTCTTCTTTCTCGACGAGGTTGTCGTAGGGAATGAAGTTGAAGAAGCAGGCCGGCAGCGCGCCGCCCTGCACCACCCCGCCCAGCGAGGCGCAGCCGTTGTCCAGGGCGAAGCCCGCGGCCGGCGTGAACGCCCCGCTCGGCAGATTGGTCACCGGCAGGAACGGGGCGACGGCGTTGCCCGCCGACCAGCCGCCTTCCGGGTTGTTGAAGTAGGACTGGCTCGCCCAGTCGCGTTCGGTCGTCGGCAGCTCCGAGCGGTGCTGGTAGCCGGCGCTCAGCAGGACGTTGCCGTTCTCCCAGGTGTGGCCGAAGACGATGCTGCCGTCATAGTCGCCGTCCGAGCCGTCGACGTAGCGGTAGCTGCCGTTCAGCTCCAGGCCGTTGAAGTCCTTGCGGGTGATGAAGTTCACGACGCCGGCGATGGCGTCCGACCCGTAGGTCGCGGCCGCGCCGTCTTTCAGCACCTCGATCCGGCCGACCGCGGCCGACGGAATGATGTTGGTGTCGACGATGCCCGCCCCGGCCTGGCCGAAGGGGTTGGCTGCCATGCGGTGGCCGTTGATCAGCACCAGGGTGCGCTGGGCCCCGAGGCCGCGCAGGTTGACCGAGCCGGAGCCTTCCGAGCCCTGGGCCCGCGGGTCGAACTGGTTGGTGTCGCCCAGCACCCCGCTGGAGACCGGCAGGGCCTTCAGAAGCTCGACCGTGGTGGGCGAACCCTGCTTGGCCAGGTCGTCGGCGCCGATCACGTCCACGGGCAGAGCCGCGTCCTCGGGCGTGCCGCGAATGAAGGACCCGGTGACCACCACCTCCTCGACGGTGCTGGCTTGTTGGGCAAAGGCCTGGCCGCCGAGGGCCAGAGCAACGGCCATGACTGAGCCGCCGCAGAGATACCTGCTCTTCAACATCATTTTCCTCCCCCTCGATGGACGCCGGTTTCGATCTGACGCGATGGTCGTCCGTGGGTCTGAGGATGAGATGCGAGTTCGAGGCCGCCGCGCTAGGTGAATTTTGCAGAACCGCAACAATGCATTCGAACTGCGTTCAAATCGCAACACCGTTGTTCGACAAGGCTTTTTGACGCGAGTGGTCAAAACCGCACCCCTGACGCAGCGTCATGGGACCGCCTCAAGGCCTGACCCACGCCTCCGGGTTTCGCCCCATAGGCGGGGCTGAGCAGCCCCGCTTAACTGGCGGCATGGAGCGGGCGGCATTCCTTCGAGACACATGGTTGCAGGCGGCGGCGGTCCTGGCCGCAGCGCTGACGGCGGGCGGCCAGGCGCAGGCCCATGAACTGCGGGTCGGCGCGGGATACGCGCCGCACGGCCCCGAGGAAGGCGCCTCGGTGATCGTCGAGTACCTATTCCCGCCGGCGCATGCCTTGAAGGTGATCGGGACGCCGCGACCGTTCGTCAGCACCCAGATCAGCCTGGATGGCTACACCAACTATGCGCAGGGCGGGCTGATCTGGCGTTTCGAGCGGGAACGGACCTATCTGGACCTAGGGGCCGGCGTGGCGGTGCATGACGGCTCGCTCTACCTGCCGCGCCCGCAGGAGGGCGTAGCGCACGAGGAGAACCTGCGGCGGAAGGCTGCCCGCGACGAGCTGATCGAGTTCGACAAGCGCTGGGTGTTCCACGCCACCTTCGCGGTCGGCTACCGCCTCAACGAGCGGTGGGCGGTCGAGTTCGAGGGCCAGCACTGGAGCAACGGCCAGTTCGGCAGCGACACCCACGACGGGGCCGACAGCCTGGGCCTGCGCGCGGCCTACCGGTTCTGAAGGCGAACAGGCGTTCGCGCGCAGCTAGGCTGCGAGGGCGTGGAACCAGCTTGTAAGGAGGATGGTGGACGTGACAGGGATTGAACCTGTGACCCCCTCGATGTCAACGAGGTGCTCTCCCGCTGAGCTACACGTCCGAACCAGTCGGCTCCCTTTCGGGAACGGGAGGCGGCGGTATAGCGGCGAGGACCGGCTTGCGCAAGCACCCTCGACCGCATTTTCACAGCCTTATGCGGCGGCCATCATCCGCTCGACCTCGGAGACGATCTCGCGCAGGTGAATCGGCTTCGACAGCACCTTTGCGCCCGGAGGCGCGCTCTCGCCCGCGGCCAGAGCGACGGCGGCGAAACCGGTGATAAACATGATGCGCAGACCTGGATGGCGGGACGCGGCCAGGCGCGCGACCTCGATCCCGTCCATGCCCGGCATGACGATGTCGGTCAGCAGCAGGTCCCAGTCCTGGTCGAGCACGGCGGCGGCTTCCTCGCCGTCGGCGCAGGAGGTCACCTCGTAGCCCGCCCGTTCCAGCGCGCGGGACAGGAAGCCGCGCAGGGAGTCGTCGTCTTCGGCGAGGAGAATTCGGGGCATGGGTAGCTCGCAGGTGCGTAGTCGTAAGGTCCTACTTTAGCTGAGTAGACGTAAATCGCCGATGAACCGGCGGCCCTGAACGCGTGGGGGCGCGATCTGTTTGACCCACGGGAAGACGCACCGTCATATGGCGGCGATGAACGCCTGGGAGCCCCTCGCCGCCGACCGTTCCGCGCCGGCGCTCGCGCCCTTCGAGGTGCGCCGCGCGGCGCCCGACGGCGCGCCCGCGCCGACTCCGCTGGTGTTCGCCTCGCCCCACTCTGGCCGGTTCTATCCCGACGACATGATGGCGGCCGCCGCGCTCGACGCGCTGGCCATCCGCCGGTCGGAAGACGCCTTCGTCGACGACTTGATCGGCTCGAGCCCCAGCCAGGGCGCAGCGTTGATCTGCGCCAATCTGGCGCGGGCCTATATCGACGTGAACCGTGAAGCCTTCGAACTCGACCAGGCGATGTTCGCCGACGAGCTGCCGGACTTCGCCCGCGCCCGCACCGCCCGCGTCGCCGCCGGACTCGGTGCGATCGCCCGCGTGGTCTCCGAGGGTCAGGAGATCTACACCCGCAAGCTGACCTTCGCCGAGGCCCGCCGCCGTATCGACGGCGTGCACGCGCCCTACCACCAGGCGCTGGCGCGCCTGCTGGGCGAAGCGCACGCCGCCCACGGCTATGCGATCCTGATCGACTGGCATTCGATGCCGGCGGCCGCGGCCAGGGCCGGGGCCCGCGACGGGCCGTGCGACATGGTGCTGGGCGACCGCTTCGGCGCCTCCTGCGCCAGCCTGGTGACCCAGAAGGTCGAACGCGAGCTCGAGGCCCGCGGCTACAAGGTGGCCCGCAACGCGCCCTATGCCGGCGGCTACACCACCGAGCACTATGGCCGCCCGAACCGGCGCACCCACGCCCTGCAGATCGAGATCAACCGCGGAATCTATCTGAACGAGGGCACGCTGGAGCCGACCAAGGGCTTCAAGCGGCTCCAGGCCGACCTCGACGAGGTCATCGCCGCCCTCGGCGCCATGGACTGGTCGGGCCTGAAATAGCCTCTAGGCCGGCCGGCGCGCGCGCATGGCCTGGTTGATGGTTCCGTCGTCGAGCCAGTCGAGTTCGCCGCCCACCGGCACCCCGCGCGCCAGCATGGTGACGCTGACCCCCGCCCCTTCCAGCCGCTCGGCCAGGTAATGGGCGGTGGTCTGGCCGTCGACCGTCGCCGGCAGCGCCAGGATGACCTCGCGCACGCCCGTCTCTGACGCGCGGGCGACCAGCGGGCCGATTCGCAGCGCTTCGGGACCGACCCCGTCGAGCGCCGACAGCAGCCCGCCCAGCACATGGTAG
Source organism: Phenylobacterium sp. GW823-FHT02A09 (assembly GCF_058797775.1). Classification (NCBI taxonomy): domain Bacteria; kingdom Pseudomonadati; phylum Pseudomonadota; class Alphaproteobacteria; order Caulobacterales; family Caulobacteraceae; genus Phenylobacterium; species Phenylobacterium sp. GW823-FHT02A09. The sequence goes on from NZ_JBXAJZ010000005.1 coordinate 46,549, forward strand.
CGGCCGCGGAAGGCGGCGGCCCGCTCCATGGCCCAGAGCGCGCCGACCTCCTCGACCACGCAGATCAGCGCCGCGTCGCGCTGCGGGTCGGTGCAGATCGCGCAGGGATCCTGGGTGTCGAGCGATCCGCAGACGCTGCAGGTCTTCACCCTTTCGGCGGCCGTCGATAGCGCGTCGGACAGCGGCACCAGCAGCTGGTCGCGCCGCTTCAGCAGCGCCAGCGCCGCGCGGCGGGCCGACCGCGGCCCCAGGCCCGGCAGCTTGGAGAGCAACGAGATCAGACGCTCGATTTCAGGTCCGGCAGAGGCGGCCAAGTCAGCTCCTGGCTAGGCGAGAGGTGCGGTGTGCGCCACCCTGGCGGCGATTCAACAGCGGCGCGGTCATGCAGATTGTCGGGACTACCCATCTAGATGTCGAGGGGAGCGCTCGCCATGGTCATTTCTGATCTTCCGCAGGTCGAGAGCGCCCAAGCCGCCCTGATCTCGGGCAGCGCCATTCCCGAGTTGCAGGAGCTGCTGGAACGCTGCGCCGACTTCGAGGTGTTGGTCACCGGTTCGCCGCCGCATGCGCACGCGGCCGCCGACCTGCTGGTCGAGGTCCCGCCCGACCACGCGCTGCGCGACAAGCTGGTGATCGGGTTCTGGACGGACGAGGGGCTGACCGCGTCGATCGACCTGCTGCGGGATTTCCCCGATCCGCACGCCTGGTATCTGGGGCTGCTGCTGGTCGCGCCCGAGGCCCGGTCGCAGGGACTGGGCGCGGCCATCGTGGCGGCGCTTCGGGATTGGATCGTCGCTCAGGGCGGCTGGACGATCCGGCTGATCGTCCAGGAACAGAACCCGGCGGCCCACCGCTTCTGGATTCGTCAGGGCTTCGTCGAGGTCGGGACCAGCGTGCAGGAGCTGGAAGACCGCACCAACCAGGTCAGCCGCCTGGAACTGCGGCTCTAGGTTCTAGAACTTCGGCATGCCCGGCAGGCCCATGCCCGCCAGCGGGCCGGCGGCCTCGCGCATCAATTCGGACTGCTGGGCGTCGAGCTTGCGCTTGGCGTCGGCGTGAGCGGCCACGATCAGGTCGGAGATCACCTCACCCTCGCCCGGGGCCAGCAAGCTCTCGTCGAGCTCGACGCCGGCCATCTCGCCCGTGCCTTTCAAGGTCACCTTGACCATGCCGCCGCCCGAGGTGCCTTCGACCACGATCTCGGCGATGCGCGCCTGGGCTTCGGCCAGCTTCTGCTGCATGGCCTGGGCCTGTTTCATGATGGAGCCGAGGTCTTTCATCGCAATCTCACTCTTCGTCTTCGTCGTCTTCAGCGCCCTCGATCGGCGGCGCGAGATCCGGCTGCGGCAGGTTACGCACGCCGACGATCTCAGTTCCCGGGAAGGCCTCCATGACCGACAGCACGAAGGGATCGGCCTCGATCTCGGCGCGGACTTCCAGCGCCTCGCGCTTCTGCCGCTCCCAGGCGCTCTCGGTTCCGCCGCCGCCGCGCGCGGCGATCAGCCAAGGCTGGCCGGTCCATTCCTTGAGCCGCGCCACCAGGCGCTGGGCCAGGTTGTTCGGCGCGCCCTGAACGGGTTCGTATTCGATCGCCCCCTGGCGGAAGCTGATCGGGCGCACGAAGCGCTCGACGTCGAGCTGCAGGACGATGTCGCGCTTGACCTTGATCAGGTTCAGCACGTCGGCGAACGAATTCAGGGTCGGGACAGCGTCGGCCTGTTCCTGCGGAGCGGCCATCACCCGGGCCTGGGCGGTCACGCCGCCGCCGCCCATCGCGGCCACGCTGCCGCCTCCGCCGCCTCCGCCGCCGCCGCCGCCGCCAGGCGCAGAACCGCTGGGGAGCTGCTCGCCGGCCGCCAGGCGCTTGAGCGCCTCCTCGGGGCCGGGCAGATCGGCGGCGTAGGCCAGGCGGATCAGCGCCATGTCGCAGGCCGCGGCCGCGTCAGGGGCGCGGCGCACCTCTTCGTGGGCCTTCAGCAGCAGCTGCCAGATGCGCGAGAGATTGCCGGCCGAGACCGAGGCGCCGACCGCCGCCAGTCGCGCGGCCTGTTCCTTGGGCAGGGTCAGGGCCTGCGGACCGATCGCCTTGGCGACCGAGGCGCCATGGGTGTGGTCCATCAGATCCAGCATGATCTGGCCCGGCTCGGCGCCGAAATTGTAGAGGCCGCGGAAGGTCTCCACCGCCGGACCGGCCTGGCCGCGCATGACCTGCTCGAACAGGCTGATGGTCTGGGCGCGGTCAGCCAGGCCCAGCATGTCGCGGATCGAGGCGGCGGTGACCGTCTGGCCCGCCTCGGCCTGGACGATGGCCTGATCCAGCATCGACTGGGCGTCGCGCATCGAGCCTTCGGCGGCTCGCGCGACCAGCAGCATGCCGTCGGCCTCGACGCGCGCGCCTTCCTTCTCGGCGATCATCTCGAGGTTCTTGATGATCACGTCCGGCTCGACGCGGCGCAGGTCGAAGCGCTGGCAGCGCGACAGGATGGTCACCGGCACCTTGCGGATTTCGGTGGTCGCGAAGATGAACTTGGCGTGGGGCGGCGGCTCTTCGAGGGTCTTCAGGAGCGCGTTGAACGCCCCCGTCGAGAGCATGTGCACCTCGTCGATGATGTAGACCTTGTAGCGGGCCTCGACGGGGGCGTAGCGCACGCCGTCCAGCAGCTCGCGCATGTCGTTGACGCCGGTGCGGCTGGCGGCGTCCAGCTCCAGCACGTCCATGTGCCGGCCCTCGATGATCGCGCGGCAGTGCCGGCCCTCTTCCGAGAGATCGAGATTCGGCTCGTGGACGGTGTCGGTGTCGTAGTTGAGGGCGCGGGCCAGCAGGCGCGCGGTGGTGGTCTTCCCGACCCCGCGCACCCCGGTCAGCATGAAGGCGTGGGCGATCCGGCCGCTGGCGAAGGCGTTGCGCAGCGTGCGCACCATCGCCTCCTGACCATAGAGGTCAGCGAAGGTCCGCGGGCGGTACTTGCGCGCAATGACAGTGTAGGCGGCCGATTCCTCGGCAGGAGGCGCAGGCGGCGGCGCCGCAGGCGCGCCGAACATGTCGCTCGTATTGGGATCGCGCTCTAACGTCTCGGGTTCGTCGTCTTCTGCCATTGGCGCCCGAGAATGGAGGCTTGAGCCTTGTGGGGCTGGGTGGAGACCGAACGACGACCCGGAGCGAAACTCGTTGTGGCTGCTTCCTTCCGGACCTGACCAGGTTGGCGAGGCGTCCGCCCGTCGCCGATCTCCGCCCCCTATATCGCGACCTTGGCGCTCGCGCGCAAGCGCCAGCGCAGCTACAACTCCGCGCATGCCGCTTTCAGCCCATCAAAACACCTTCGCCGGCAACCCGTTGAACCGCGCCAGCGAAAGGCGCGGCGACGTTTCCTGGCTGACCGAAAAACTTCTCGCCCAGGACTCGCTGGCCATCGCGCTCTGGAACGGTCAGCCGTTCGTCGAGGCCTCGCCGGACGGCGGGGTGCAGATCGCCTACCTGCCCTCGCGCATGGCCGAGGATTTGTCGGGCGGCGCCGAACGCCTGCTGTTCATGGGCCTCTGGCAGGAAACCGCTGTCTTCGCCGTCGACCTGGAAGGCGGCCACGATCCGGCCGACGGCCCGCTGGCCGGGATGGGGCGATTCGAGGACCTGCGGGCCATGGCCCTGCGCCTGCCCGCGACCGACGCGGCGATCATGGCGACGGCGAAGTCGATGTTCGAATGGCGCCGCCGTCACCGTCACTGCTCGTCCTGCGGCGAGCACACCGACGTCGTCGACGGCGGCTGGAAGCGCGCCTGCCCGTCCTGCAAGGCCGAGCATTTCCCGCGCACCGACCCGGTGGTGATCATGCTGGCCGTACACGGCGAGCGCTGCATGCTCGGCCGCCAGGAGATCTGGCCGAAGGGGATGTTCTCGGCCCTGGCGGGCTTCCTGGAGCCCGGTGAGAGCATCGAGGAGGCCTGCGCCCGCGAGCTGGAAGAGGAGGCCGGGCTCAAGACGCTGTCGGTCGAGTACCACTCGACCCAGCCCTGGCCCTACCCGTCGTCGCTGATGATCGGGCTGATCGCCCAGGTCGCCAGCGACGAGGCGACCCCGGACCAGACCGAGCTCTCCGAAGTGCGCTGGTTCACCAAGGCCGAGGCCCGCGACGTGCTGGCCGGCAAGGTCGAAGGCACGTTTGCGCCGGGCGCGATGGCCATCGCGCACCAGCTGCTGAAGACCTGGGCCGAAAGCCCCGACTAGGGCCCTAGGCGCCGACCTTCAGGCTGACCTCGACGTCGTCGCCGCGGCGCGTGCGGCGCTCCAGGCGCGCCTGGCCGATGGCGTTGGAAAGGTCGGCGGCGAAGGCGCGGACCTCGGGGCGCAGCTCACCGAGCACCACGATCCGATAGGGCGGCGACAGCTCGCTCATGGTCCCGAACACCATCGAGTCCACGAAGGCCTCGACGCTGGAGCCGTGGCCGGGCAGCGCCTGGATCGTCTCCTGCAGCAGCTTGGCGAATTCCTTGCGGTTCCAGCAGCGGCTGGCGTCGATCTCGATCGTGTTCATCAGCCGGCTCGCGAACGGAAGGGGTCGGCCGGATAGACGCCGAGGATCTCGAAGCGTTCCGAGAAGAACTTCAGCTCGTCGAACGCCAGGGCCAGGCCGCGGTCCTCGGGCCGGCCGTCGACCTCGGCGTAGAAGAAGGTCGCGGTGAAGGCGCCGTTCTCCATGTAGCTCTCGAGCTTGGTCATGTTGACGCCGTTGGTCGCAAAGCCGCCGAGCGCCTTGTAGAGCGCGGCCGGAAGGTTGCGGACCCGGAAGATGAAGCTGGTCACGCAGGGGGTGGTGAACGGCGGCGGCGGCGGGGTCTTGTCGGCCGTCATCACCAGGAAGCGCGTGGTGTTGTTGTGCTCGTCCTCGATATCGCGGGCGACGATGTCGAGGCCGTAGAGTTCGGCGGCCAGGGCGGGCGAGACCGCGCCGCGGGTCGGGTCGGGATGCTCGGACAGCAGCTTGGCGGCCAGGGCGGTGTCGCCCACCGGCTCGGTCTTCAGCCCCATGCGGCGCAGCGACTTGCGGCACTGCCCCAGCGCGATCGGCATCGAGGCGACGGTCTTGACGTCCTCCAGCTTCACGCCGCGGTTGACCATCAGCTGGAAGTGGATCGGCTTGAACCGCTCGCCGATGATTTTCAGGCCCGAGGACGGCAGCAGGTGGTGGACGTCGGCGACGCGGCCGGCGATCGAGTTCTCGACCGGGATCATGCCCAGCTGGCAGTCGCCCAGCTTCACCGCGTCGAACGCCTCCTCGAACGAGGCGTGGGGGACCGGCTCCATGTCTGGAAACGCCGCGACGCAGGCCTCGTGGCTGTTGGCGCCGAGCTCGCCCTGGAAGGCGATGCGTCCCTTGGTCATGCGTGGTCCCTTGCGTACTCCGACCATTTTCCGCCGAAGTGGCGGCCGGTTCGGCGAAGAAAATGGTCTAGCTAGAAAATCATTGAGCATTCGCTCGCGCGAATGCCCGGGCCTTCTCGAGGTCGGCCGGGTTGTCGACCGAGATCGGAGGTTCGTCGATCACCGCGGCCCAGATGGACATGCCCATCTCCAGGGCGCGCAGCTGCTCCAGGCGCTCGCGGATCTCCAGCGGCGACGGCGGGGCGGCGCAGAACCGCGCCAGCGCCTCGCGGCGGTAGCCGTAGACCCCGTGGTGCAGCCACACCGGCGCGTCGCCATAGAGCACCGAGCGGGTGAAATAGAGCGCCCGAGCGCTGCGCCCGTCGGGGGCCATGGCCGCGACGACCTTGGGAATGTCGGGATTGCTGCGCTCGGCGACGTCGTCCTCGGCGACCATCACCGTGGAGATGTCGCAACTCGGCTGCTCGGCCAGCAGCCGCGCGGCCGCCTCGACCACGGCCGGCGCCACGAACGGGATGTCGCCCTGCAGATTGATCACCACGTCATGCTCGCCGGCCGGGTCCAGCGTGTTCAAGGCCGCCAGGATGCGGTCCGAGCCCGACGGCAGGTCGGGATCGGTCAGCACCGCCTCCCCTCCCGCGGCCTTCACCGCCTCGACGATCTCGGGATCGCCGGCCGCGACGGCCACGGGTCCGACGCCGGCCGCCTGGGCTTGGCGCAGGACGCGGACGATCATTGGCAGACCCTCGATATCCGCGAGGGGCTTTCCCGGCAGCCGAGTGGCCGCCATGCGTGCAGGAATAAGGATGATCGGTTTCATGACACCCGGAAGCGACCAACTGGCTGGTTGCGCGGGCGGCGGTAGCGTGTAAGAGAGCCGGGCGCAATAAGGGGCGGGGATTCCCGTGCTGACGCCAGCCCGCTTTGGCTGGCCGTTGAGAGGGCCGATTTAGAGACTATGAGCGACCTGACGTTCAATAAAGTCGCGGGCGCCGTGCTTGCGACCGGCTTGGCCATTGTCGGCCTGCGTGAAATTTCGTCGGGCGTGTTCGCGCCCCATCCGGTCGAAAAGCCGGGCTACGCGATCGAGGTCGCTGAGGAAGCGGGCGCCGGCGGCGCCGCCGCCGAAGCGCCGATCGACTGGGGCACCGTCCTGCCGACCGCCGACATCAAGGCCGGCGAAGCGGTCTTCGCCAAGTGCAAGTCCTGCCACACCATCGAAGCGGGCGGTCCGAACGGCACCGGCCCCAATCTTCATGGCATCCTCGGCAAGAAGTCGGGCCAGCACGCCGGCTTCGCCTACTCGCCGGCCATGATCGAACACGGCACCCACGGCGTCTGGACCTTCGAAGAAGCTTCGGAATTCCTCAAGGCTCCGCAGAAGCACCTGTCGGGCACCAAGATGACTTTCGTCGGTCTGAAGAAGGCCGAGGACCGCATCAACCTGCTGGCCTACCTGAACACCCAGGGCTCGAACCTGCCGTTCCCGGCGCCGAACCCGGCCGCCGCCGCCGCTCCGGCTGCGGACGCCGCTGCGGCCCCGGCCGCTGCGGGCGCGGCTCCGGCCGAAGGCGCTGCGGCTCCGGCGGCTGCGGCCCCGGCCGCTCCGGCTGCCCCGGCCGCCGCGCACTAAGCCTTTCTAATAACGGCGGAAAGCGGTGGGTTCGCCCACCCCCGCCGCGACGTAGCGAGCCCTTGTCACCGACAAGGGCTCGATTGCTGTGGCCATATGGTGCGCGTTGGCGTGCACGATGTTTTCGCCGTCCAGCATCATGGCCACGTGGCCCTTCCAGAACACCAGATCGCCGCGCGCCAGCTCGCTTTCGGCCACCGCCGCCCCGGCCTGCGCCTGCTGGTCGGTGTCGCGCGGCAGGGCGATCCCGCAGGCCCCAAGCGCTTGCAGCGTAAGGCCCGAGCAGTCGAGGCCGAGGCTCTCGCGCCCGCCCCACAGGTACGGCGCCGCGAGATAGCGCAGCGCCACGGCGGCCGGATCGGTCTCGAAGACGCCGACCTCCGCCAGGTGATCCTCCACGAACCAGCCGATCCCGGCGGCCCGGGCGAAGCGGCCGTCGCGGTCTTCGATGTCCAGCAAGCTGCCGAGCGAGTACGGGCCGAGCGCCCGCGACTTGATGCTGGGCGCCTCGAAAGCGTAGCTGCGCAGCGCCGATAGCTTCATATTCGGCGCCCTATCGGCAGGTTTCAGCGCCGATAATTCCACAAACCCGACATAACCGTCGCGGCGGGCCTGGCCCCACGCGTACCCCCCGGCCTCGTCGAGGACGTCAAACCCTTCTCCGCAAAGGAGTTGGTCGACCTGCTCGGCGCCGGCCTGCGGCTCACGCAAAATCCCTGCGGCAGGTTTTCCGCAGACGTATCGGCGCCGATCGGCATAGCGATCGGCGGCGACGATAGCCTCCAGCTCACGCGCCGCCAGGTCGCCGCGGGCCAGGGTCACGCGCGGATCGAAGCTCACGAAAAGCGGCCCGCGAGCATCGCGTAGAGGGCGCGGATCGACTGCGCCTCGCCGCCCGAGGGCCAGCCCGGCCGGCCGCGCGGGTTCCACGCGAAGATGTCGAGGTGCACCCACGGGCCGCTCGGCGCGAACTTCTGCAGGAACAGCGCCGCCGTGATCGAGCCGGCCTGGGCCCAGGCGTCGGAGTCGTTCTTGATGTCGGCGACATCGGAGTCGATCGAGTCGACATAGCCCTTCCAGAGGGGCATCCGCCACAGCGGGTCGGCGACCGCCTCGGCCGCGGACTCGATCTGAGCCGCCAGCTCCTCGTCGTCGGTGTAGTAGGGCGGCAGCTGCGGGCCGAGCGCCATGCGCGCGGCGCCGGTCAGGGTGGCCAGGTCGATGGTCAGGGCCGGCTCCAGTTCGCCGGCGCGGGTCAGGGCGTCGGCCAGGATCAGCCGGCCCTCGGCGTCGGTGTTGCCGACCTCGATGGTCAGGCCCTTGCGGCTGTCCAGCACGTCGCCGGGCCGCATGGCGTCGCCCGAGATCGCGTTCTCGACCACCGGCAGCAGGATCGCCAGCCGCACCGGCAGGCCGGCGGCCATCACCATCCGGCCGAGCGCCAGGGCGTGGGCGGCGCCGCCCATGTCCTTCTTCATGTTGCGCATGCCGGCCGAGGGCTTGATGTCGAGGCCGCCGGTGTCGAACACCACGCCCTTGCCGACCAGCGCGACCAGCGGACGGCCGGCCTCACCCCAGGTGATCTCGATCATCCGCGGCGCGCGCTCGGGGACGGCGGCGCGGCCGACGGCGTGGACGGCCGGATAGTTCGCCTCCAGCAGTCCCTCGCCGGTGACGACGGTGATCGCCGCGCCGTATTGCTCGGCGATCTCGCGGGCGATGGTCTCGATCTGCAGCGGGCCCATGTCGCCGGCCGGGGTGTTGACCATGTCGCGGGCCAGGGCGCAGGCGTGGGCGATGCTGCGCACCTCACCGACGTCGACGCCCTCGGCCGCCACCAGGCGCGGATGCTTCTCGCCCTTCTTCTTGTAGCGGTCGAAGCGGTAGCTCCCGAGCGCGAAGGCCAGCGCGATCTGGTCGGGGGCGATCTCGGCTGGGGCCGAGGCGATGCGGTAGTCGCCGGCCGGCAGCCGCGCCGCCAGCACCCGGAAGCCCTGGGCGTCGCCCGCCGCGCCGAGGCCCAGCAGCACCCGGTCGATCCCGCCGGCGGTGTCGGGGACGACCAGCACCTGGCCAGCCTTGGCCTTGAAGTCCGACAGTTCGGCGAAGGCCTTCACGAACGCCTGGCGGCCGTCGAGGAAGTTCCCCAGCTCGCTGTCGCGCAGGGCGTGGACGGGAACGACGGCGCCCTCGGCGTGGTCGACGACGACTTCGGTCATGGCGCTCTCCTGCCCCGCCGGGCGGCGGAAATTATGCTTAACGCTTCCTTTAAGCGGGCGGGGGGATGCTTGGCGCACTCACCGGAGCCCGTCATTCCATGTGTCGCATGTCGGCCCTCGCCGCAACCGCCCTCGCCCTCGCCCTGACCGGCGTCGCCGCCAGCCCGGCCCTGGCCTTCCCGTTCGGCAAGAGCGGCGACAAGGCCCCCGCCGCGGACAAGACGCCCGCCACCGCGGACAAGGCGCCGGCGCCGCGCAAGGCCACCGCCCAGGAGCGCGCCCAGGTGGCGCGGCTGGACCCGCTGGCCCGCGCCGCATTCTGGGCGCATGAGGCCGAGCTCGACCCGAACGACGCCGACGCCGGTGTCAAGCTCGCCCAGGCGCTGCGCCAGATGGGCAACTACGGCGACGCCTTGCAGGCGGCCGAGCGCACGCTGATCACCGCGCCGAACAATGTCGAGGCGCTGCTCGAAGCGGCCCGCAGCCAGGTCGGCCGCGGCCAGGGCTTCTACGCCATCGAACCGGCGCGGCAGGCGCAGAAGCTGGCCCCGCGCGACTGGCGCATCCCCTCGCTGCTGGCCGTCGCCTACGAGCAGGCCAGCCGTTTCGACGAGGCGCTGGCCGCCCACCGCGAGGCGCTGGCCCTGGCCCCGGACAATCCCGTCGCGCTGGGCAATCTTGGCATGTACTACGCCGCGCGCGGCGACACGGCCAAGGCTGAGGCGACCCTGCGCCAGGCCGCCGCCCGCCCCGACGCGCCGATCGCCGTGCGCCAGAACCTGGCCCTGGTGGTCGGGCTGTCGGGCCGGATCGACGAGGCCGAGCGCCTGGCCCGCCAGGACCTGCCGCCGGAAATGGTCGAGAACAACCTCGCCTGGCTGCGCAGCGCCCGCGCCCCCGTCGCCGCCAGCGGCGGCGCGCCGGGCGCCCGCTCGTGGGAGAGCCTGCGGCAGACGCCGTAGGGCGCGGCGCGCAGGGTCAGTGCGACGTGGGGCCCTCTTCCTCGATGATCGCGATGAGGGTCTCCCGCCCATCCGGCGGCCAGAATTCGATTTCCAGGAGCAGCTGTTCAATCTCGTAGGGCGCTGCGGTGCGAAGCCACTTCCTCAATTGGATGATCGAGTTGAGAGGAAGTCGCGAAACGAGCGGAGTCATGGCCGGACCTCTTCGGCCGCGCGCGGGCACGGACGAGACATCGGTTGTGACGGGTCGGGCGTCCTGCCCGCCAGCGCCGCCGCCTGCGCGTTCTGGCGCTTCAGCCATTGGTGATTGGCGCGACTGTCGGCGAGGGCGCCGCCCGGATAGAGTTTCATCGCGCTGCGCCTGCACATAGCCGCGAGCGCTGCCCTCTGGGCGACACCAATCGATCGCCCTGCCACACCGAGACCCTGGTCGCGCTGTCGTGTTGGCTGAGCACCGCCGACGCTCGCCGCCTAGCGCGGGCGTCGCTGGAACAATAGATCGCCTCGAAACTCGCAGACACGCCATCGGGTTTGGCGGGATAGATCATGTAGAGCTTCATCGTCGGCTCCGGTTCTGATTGGGAGCTTCCCGGTGCAGCCAAAAGCTTCCTGAATTCAGTAGAATTTCAGTCTTAAGTTCACCGAAACGCACGGTACGCCGAATTTTGCCGCCTCGAAACAAAAATTGTGATTTATCTAAAACGTGAGGACATCACAAAGTAGCGGCAACTATTCCAGTTTTCACGGGTTTATACTTTATGGATTTTCGACCGACACCACTAGAACGTGCGTTTCAACTCGCCCGAACCGGGGAGTTTTCGGGGTTGGGGGCCGTCGTCGACCGTCTTCGCGTTGAAGGCTTCAGCGTGAATCAGATCGAAGGACCGCAACTCAAGCGCCAGATCCGCGAGCTCTGCGCGGCGTCGCGCGTGCAGCCCGCAAATGACGAGTAGCCCCCGTGTCGAATGCCTGGCGGCCGGCCGCCCCGGCGTTCCAGACACGTCACCCCTCGGGTGGAGAGCGGGTTTCGCTGGCGGCGATGAGGTCGTCGAAGTCCCTGATCGCGTCTCGCAGCTGGTAGATCGTCTCGACGCTCACGTCCTTGCTGTCGGACATGATCTGGTAGGTCCCGTCTTCGAAGCGCGAGAGCTGCTCGATGAGCAATCCGCGGAGGTACGACCAGCGTCGCCGAATGTCAGCGGGCGTTTCCATGCCCGGAACGCTACGCCCTGCGGTCAGGGCGCGCCACCTCAAACCGGGGCGAACGATGACCCTCCAGTATGAGGCCCGCCGGGACGACGCCGGCTGGACGGTGTTCGATCGCTGGACCGGGATGATCGTAATCCTCAATCGCGTGCGGCTGGTCGGGCTGTCGGCCTTCCTGGCGGACGAATTCGTCGAGCGTCTCAACAGCGACCAGGAGCGCGGCGACCGCACCATCCATCAGTAGCCGGCGCGCGTCATCGCCGTGACGCCCGATTGTCGCCAGCCCGACACAGGCGGCGAGCATCCTGGCGCCATGCGAATCGCGGCGCCGCTCGTCCTGGCTTTCGCGCTGGCCGCCGGCCAGGTCTCAAGCATGGCCTGGGCCGCGCCGCCGATCGAGGCGGCGTTCGGCAACACCGTCGTCTCGACCTTTCCAGACGGCAAGACCCAGCACATCTGGTTCGACGAAGACGGCGCCTATAGCGCCAGCGGCCGGCGCGGCCAGCGCTCCAGCGGACGCTGGAGCCTGAGGGGCGGCGAGGTCTGCCTGCGCCAGCTGCGCCCGTTCCCGGCCCCGATCGTCTATTGCACCCCGGCCCCGCGGGACGTCAGCGCCGCCTGGACGGCCAAGGCGCTGGACGGGCAACCCGTGCGGCTGCAGCTGGTGCGGGGGCGGTTTCCTCACTGAGCGGCGGCGCACTAGGGGGGGTGTCATCCCGGTTTGCGAAGCAAGACCGGGACCCATGAACACCGGATGGTGCAGGCGACGGCTCGGCCGCGGCCCATCTTCAGGCTCAGGCGCGAATGGGTCCCGGTCTTCGGCTGCGCCGAAACCGGGATGACACTGCCAACCGGCATGCGGGAACGCCCCCCGCGAGGCCCGTCAGGGCCGCAGCACCGCCCGGCCGTGGATCTTGCCCTCGCGCAGGCGCTGGTAGACGTCGACCGCCTGGTCGAGGGCGAAGGTCTCGATGTCGGCCTTGATGGCGCCGGACTGCGCCAGGGCGATCACCTCCATCAGCTCGGTGCGCGAGCCCCAGTAGGGGACGCTGACCTGGGTTCCGTAGGGCGGGTTGTTCGCCGAATAGCTGAGCACGCCGCCGGCCAGGCCGACGATGGTCAGGCGGCTGCCGCGGCCGACCGTGCGCGCGCAGAGGTCGATGGTCGGCTGCGCCCCGACGAAATCCAGGGCCACGGTGATCCCGCGCGGGCCGGCGAGATCGGAGATCTCCTCGGCCGCGAGGTCGGCGTTGCGGGTGTTGATCGTATGGGCGACGCCGAGCTGGCGGGCGTGGGCCAGCTTGCCGTCGTCGATGTCGCCGGCGATCACCTTGGCCGAGGTCAGGGCGCGCAGGATCTGCACGGCCATGTGGCCGAGGCCGCCGACGCCGAGCACCAGCACCGTGGCGTCGGGGGTCAGCAGCGGCAGCGCCGCCTTGATCGCGTGATAGGGGGTCAGGGCCGCGTCGCTCAGCGGGGCGGCGGCCAGCGGGTCGAGGCCGCCGAGCGGGACCAGCAGCCGCGCCGAGGGCACTATCATGTATTCGGCCATGCCGCCGTCGGAGCCGAGGCCGCCGCCGTAGCTGGGGATCGAGGCGTGGCGCTCGCAGTAGTTCTCGGCGGAGGACTGGCAGGTCTTGCACTGGCCGCAGCCCCAGGGACCGTAGACGGCGACGGGATCGCCCTCCTTCCAGCCGCCGACGCCCTCGCCGAGCTGCTCGATCCAGCCGGCGTTCTCGTGGCCGAGGGTGAAGGGGCCGAGCCCGCCGAGCCCGTGCTCGAGCACGTGCAGGTCGGAGTGACAGACCCCGGCCCCGCCCATGCGCACCAGCACCTGGCCGGGACCGGGGACGGGTTTCGGGATGTCGACGATCTCAGGCGGACGGCCGGACTCGATGAAGCGGACAGCCTTCATGCCGGGACTCCTGGTTGTGGAGCGGCGAGTTTGGGCGCCTGGCGGCGGGGAAGGCAATGGGGGGGGGCTGTGAAACCGCTTGTGCAATACCTCCAGCCGGTGTAGAACAAAACACGAACATCGTCAAGGTTGTCGAACACGTCCGGTGCCCGCTAATGTATAGTAGCTTGGCCGCGGGGAGGCAGTTTTGGCGTTAAAAGCTCATACTCGTGAAATTCTATTTTGTGACTTCATCGTCAAACGTCGCGCTCAACACGCTCCATATCCAGAACTGAGAAAGCTCGCTGAGCTATGGCGACGCGCCGCTGATGAAAAACTCCCGCCGAAGCTCTTCGACAAAGGCGAGGCAAGCTGCATTGTAAATGACGTCCGAGTAGATGAGGCAAGGCAGATTGCCATCGTGCTTTTAAGCGTAGCGGACAAACGTGCGCCCGATTCCACCTATGGGAACCACGTCAAACGCAGCTCGCGTACTGTCGAAAAGGGTCCCGACGAGGGCAATGAGCACTCAGCGCACGTAGTGTTTTCTCTTACCCATCGTCCAGGATACCCAGAAACTTATGCCTGCTTAGTAGAGCGCATGCCCACGCTCTCAATTCCACGCATCCAGTCAATGCTGAACGATGTGGTCAAATTCTATTGCGAGAAGGATCCGTCGCTGTTCAGTTTTAGCGTGGTTTCCGGGGCAAAGGTATCGGGCAAAGCAAAGGTCCAAAACTTCATCCCGAATATTATTTTGGCCGGAAACCCCTCATCGGCCTTCAAGCGTGACATTGAAGAAGGTCGAATCAATGGCCTCAAATTGATTAAGCCTATGCCCAAGAAGAGCATAGGAAGTGGAAACTACCTGGAAATCAGCGATCACGAAATAAAAGTTACCGTAAGTAAGGACATCCCTAAAGGTCAACGCTGGAACACCATTCTTGGCGCCGTTAATACCCAAAAATCCGACTACAGCAGGGCCAAGATATATCTAGCGCCTCCGGGGAGCACATCCGCAACATCCTTTGAATTTGATACCGATACCGGCGCCGTTATTGGTGAAGCCTACTTCCGACGACAAACTCTCTCTGGCTTCAATCCATTTTTGCGCGCCGCTGCACATTCGATAGTCGATCAGCTTGCCGACAAGATGTCGGGGCTGCTTGAGAAGGAGCGGGATGGGTGACCATCGCATACGAACTGAGCAGGCCGCTTGCGTTCGGTAAGATCAAGGGGCCGGGCCTCCGATACTATCGCGACCTCCTACCCTGGGTAGCGGCCGCGATTAGCTTGACGACCTATTGGTCTCTCCCGCTCCGAGTACCACTGATTGGAGACTCGTCCGTAGCAGCCATGGCTGCACCCTTCTTTGCCAGCCTGCCAGGATTTTTCATTGCGGCACTTGCAGCGGTAGCGACGTTCAACGGAGCTGATCTTGATCGCGAGATGAGTAACGTCACTGCAGTGATGACAATCAGAGGAGAGCGCGGGGAAACCCCCATTACACTTCGCATATTTCTTAGTTATCTATTCGCTTACCTAACAGCTATCTCCTTTGGCGGATTCTTCCTTTGCGCCGCAAGCTCTCTTCTAGCCAACAACTTCTCTGAAATGGCCATTATGATGGCAAATGGGCGGCGCGGACGTGAGATATTACTGTCCGATATCATGCGGACATTGTTCGTGCTCGGAACGTCCCTGGTGGGAGCAAAAGTTGTGTTCTGCACAGCCCTCGGCCTCTACTTTTTGGCCGAGCGAGTTCACCAAGAGCTCGATTAGACGGCGGCTGACCATCAAGTTGCGCGATTTAAGCGGTGCGGCCAGAGACACCGGAATGGCGGGGTGACCGCGACAGACAAGCACAGCATTCCCGCCCCTGATGCGGGTCGTGAACACGTTCTATGGTACCCCCACACACACGGCCGGGCTGACCGCCTGGGCGCCAATGATCCAAGCCGCGCTGGCATTCTGACATCGATTACGCCCGCCGGCGCTCGCGCTCTCCGATTGCAGAACGCCGATAACATACTGTATGTTCGAAAAACAGGACGCTCGTCGGGGCGTCGCTTCGGCTTGGGCCGGGCGGCGCGCTGAGCGGCAACAGTCTGATCAAGTTGGGGAATTTTGCATGACCGCTGTCACGGATGCGCCGGCCAAGCGCCAGATCGACAAGCAGGCGCTGCTGGCCAAGTACATCGCCGAGCGTGACAAGCGGCTGCGGGCCGACGGCAACGACCAGTACCAGCAGCTGACCGGCCGTTTCGCCCACTATGCGCAGGATCCCTATACCCCGGTGGTGGAGCGCGAGCCGCTGACCGACCACGTGACCTTCGCCTTCGTCGGCGGCGGCTTCGCCGGGCTGGTGACCGGGGCGCGGCTGGCCGAGCAGGGCGTCACCGACGTGCGCATCGTCGAGAAGGGCGGCGACTTCGGCGGCACCTGGTACTGGAACCGCTATCCGGGCGCGCAGTGCGACACCGCCTCGATGATCTATATGCCGCTGCTGGAAGAAACCGGTCACATGCCGACCGAGAAGTACGCCCACGCGCCGGAGATCCTGGCCCAGTGCCAGCGGATCGGCCGGCAGTTCGGGCTGTACGACAAGGCGCTGTTCCACACCGAGGTGACGGACATCGCCTGGGACGAGGCGCATTCGCGCTGGGTGATCTCGACCAACCGCGGCGACGCCTTCACCGCCAGCTTCATCGGCCTGGGCACCGGGCCGCTGCACGTGCCCAAGCTGCCCGGCATTCCCGGCATCGAGGGCTTCAAGGGCCACGCCTTCCACACCAGCCGCTGGGACTACGACTATACCGGCGGCGATCCGGGCGGGGCGCTGATGGAGAAGCTGGCCGACAAGAAGGTGGCGATCATCGGCACCGGGGCGACCAGCGTGCAGGCCGTGCCGCACCTGGCCAAGGCCTGCAAGGAGCTCTACGTCGTGCAGCGCACGCCGTCCTCGGTGGACGTGCGGGCCAATGCGCCGATCGATCCGGAATGGTTCGCCGGCATCGCCACGCCCGGCTGGCAGCAGCGCTGGCTGGAGAACTTCACCGCCAACCAGGCCGGCGGCAACGCCGACGAGGACCTCGTGATGGACGGCTGGACCGACCTGTCGCGCCGCATCCGCGCCAAGATCATGCAGCTGGCGCCGGAAGACCGCACGCCGCTGAAGATGCTGGCCGCCTACGAGGACTCCGACTTCGAGAAGATGGAGGAGATCCGCGCGCGGGCCGAGAGCATCGTGCAGGACGGCGACACCGCCGAGAAGCTGAAGGCCTGGTATCGCCAGCTCTGCAAGCGCCCCTGCTTCCACGACGCCTATCTGCAGGCCTTCAACACCCCGGGGACGGTGCTGATCGACACCGACGGCCAGGGCGTCGAGGCGATCACCGAGAACGGCTTCGTGGTCGGCGGCGAAGAGTACGAGGTCGACTGCATCATCTACGCCTCGGGCTTCGAGGTCGGCACCGATTACAAGCGCCGCTCGGGCTTCGAGGTCGTGGGGCGCGACGGCCTGACGCTGTCGGAGGCCTGGGGCGAGGGCATCAAGTCCAAGCACGGCATCCACGTGCGCGGCTTCCCGAACGCCTTCTTCGTGCAGCCGACCCAGGGCGCGAACCTGATCTCGAACATTCCGCACAACCTGACCGACTCCGGCCGCACCATCGCCGTGACCATCAAGCACGCGCTGGACGGCGGGTTCCGCGAGGTCGAGGTCAGCCAGGAGGCGCAGGACGCCTGGGTCGCACTGATGCTGAGCGGCATGGGCCGGATGATGGGCGCGCCGGACTGCACGCCCGGCTACTACAACAACGAGGGCAAGGATCCGGGCCCGGCGGCGAAGCTGAACGTCGGCTATCCGGCCGGGGCCAGCGCCTACTTCCAGTACATCGACGGCTGGCGCAAGTCGGGCCAGTTCGAAGGGCTGGAGTTCCGCTAGAGCCCTCTTCCGGCTGCGAAGCGGTCGTCGAAGTCGCGGGAGAGATCCCCGAGGGTGACGGCCGCGAACCGCGCGGAGATCAGGTCGCGGGCCTGGCTGAGAGCGCCCTCCAGCGCGCCGTTGACCGCCTGCTCGACCAGGCATTCGGGATGGTCCTGCGACTGGCCGATCGCGAACAGCGCCGGCTCGCCCAGCGCCCGGTAGATGTCCATCAGGGTGATGTCGTCCAGCGGCCGGGCCAGCGCCCAGCCGCCGCCCTGCCCGGGCTCGGAGGCCACCAGCCCGTCGCGCCGCAGGCCGGCCATGGTGCGGCGCACCACCACCGGATTGGTCGCCAGCATCGCCGCCAGCTGCTCTGAGGTGGCCTTGCCGCCCAGCCGGTCCATGTGGATCAGGGCGTGCAGCATTCGCGAAAGTCGGCTGTCGGTGCGCATGGCGCAGATATGGCCCCTGCGCACAATCGTAACAAGACCAGTTGCGGAACCGATCGCCGCGCCCATATCCGTAACTTCGAAAGTATCGAATGCGGAGATGGACGATGTACGACGCGATCGTGGTGGGGGCGAGCTTCGCCGGACTGTCGGCGGCGATGCAGCTGGCGCGGGCCCGGCGCAAGCTGCTGGTGATCGACGCCGGGGCGCCGCGCAACCGCTTCGCGCAGGCCGCGCACGGCTTCCTCGGCCAGGACGGCGTCGCCCCGGCGACGATCATGCGCACGGGGCTGAACCAGCTCAGCGCCTATCCGAGCGTCGAGTTCGCCGACGGCCTGGCGACCCGCGCCTGGGGCGAGATCGACGCGTTCGGCGTCGAACTGGACGACGGGATCGAGCTGGCGGCGCGCAGGCTGATCCTGGCCACCGGGGTGCGCGACGCCCTGCCCGACCTGCCGGGCGTCTCTGAGCGCTGGGGAACGAGCGTGCTGCACTGCCCCTATTGCCACGGCTACGAGATGGACCGCGGGCCGCTGGGCCTGCTGGGCGGCGACCCGGCGCTGGCGCTGAAGGCGGGGCTGATCGCCGAATGGGGGCCGACGACCCTGTTCCTACAGGGCGGCGAGGCGCCCGACGCCGAGACGGCGGCCAAGCTGGCCGCGCGCGGGGTCGCCATCGAGGCCTCGCCGATCGTGCAGCTGGTCGGCGAGGCGCCGCGGCTGTCGGCGGCGCGGCTGGCCGACGGCCGCGAGATCGCGCTCGCCGGCCTGTTCGTCGCCCCGCGCACGAGCCCGGCCAGCCCGCTGGCCGCGCAGCTGGGCTGCGCCTTCGAGGACGGCATGACCGGTCCCTATGTGCGCGTCGACGACAGGCAGCAGACCAGCGTGGCCGGCGTCTATGCGGCGGGCGACCTGGCGATGCAGATGCACAACGGCACGCTGGCCTCGGCCGCAGGCGCGATGGCCGGGTTCGGGACGCACCAGTCGCTGGTCGCGCTCTAGCTCTCGGCGACGCGCTCGAGACGGCGCAGGTCGAGCACCTCGACCGCGCCGTAGTCGAGGGCGATCAACCCCTCGCGGGCGAAGTCGGCCAGCAGGCCGTTCACGGTCTTGCGGCTGAGCCCGACCATCTCGGCCAGCGCCTGCTGGCTGAGCGGCAGGCGCGGCGGCCCCAGGCGGCTGCGGACCATCGCCGCCAGCCGCGAGGCCAGCCGCTGGCGCGGCGGCAGCGAGATGGCGTCGGCGGCGAGATGCACCGCGCCGCGCAGCTGCAGGTAGACGAGGCCGGCGACCGCGCGCCAGATCTCCGGCCGGGTGCGGGCGATGCGCTCGAGCCCGGCGTCGGAGACCCGCAGCAGCAGGCTGTCCTGGGCGCAGACGGCGGTGACGATGCGCGGCCCGCCGCCGAAGCTGACGCTCTGGCCCAGCGCCGCGCCGGGACCGGCCTGGTTGAAGCGCACCTCGCGGTCGCCGGGGGCCTGGCAGTAGAGGTCGACCGCCCCCTCGATCACCGCCAGCAGGCCCGTCTCCTCGTCGCCCTCGGCCTGGGCCCATCGCCCGGCGGCGAGCCGGGCGAGCTGCCCCTCGGCGAGCAGGGCGTGGGCCAACTCTGGACCATAGGGCGCCAACCAGCCGGCGGCGCTGAGGACGTCCAGGGCCAGGCGGCGATCGTCGGGCATGGCGAAGACTGTAACCCTGGTGACAATCTTGCGCGAGCGCCGTTCCTAGGCTCTGGGAAAGACAACGCCAGGGAGGCGACAGACATGACCGCCATCGTCCGTGAACTCGAAGGCTGCGGCGCGGAGATCGCCAATGTCAGCCTGCCCAGCGCCAGCGCCGCCGACATCGACCTGATCCGCGAGACGGTCTTCCGCCGCGGCGTCGCCTTTCTGCACGGCCAGCACCTGAGCCCCGAGCAGCACATCGCCTTCGCCGAGCAGATCGGGCCGATCGTGGTCAACCGCTACTTCCCGCCGTCGGAGAAGTACCCGCAGATCGCCAAGGTCGAGAAGACCGAGACCCAGACCACCAACATCGGCGGCGGCTGGCACACCGACCACAGCTATGACCAGGAGCCGGCCATGGGCTCGGTGCTGCTGGCCATCGACACCCCGCCGAGCGGCGGCGACACCATGTTCGCCGACATGTACGCGGCCTACGAGGCGCTGTCGGACGGGCTGAAGGCGACCCTGGCCGGACTGAAGGCCGTGCACGCCTCCGAGCACATTTATGGGATGGACGGGATCTACGGGAAGACCGATCAGGCGCACCTGGCCGGCAAGACCGACACCCCCAGCGCCGTGCACCCGGTGGTGATCACCCACCCGGGCAGCGGCCGCAAGGCGCTCTACGTCAACCCCGGCTTCACCCTGAGCTTCGAGGGCTGGACGCGCGAGGAGAGCCGCGCGCTGCTGACCTATCTCTTCCAGCACGCGGTGAAGCCGCAGTTCGTCCACCGCTTCTCCTGGAAGCCCGGTTCGATGGCGATCTGGGACAACCGCGCCACCTGGCACCAGGCGATGAACGACTACCAGGGCCACCACCGCCTGATGCACCGCATCACCATCGCCGGCGGTCCGCTGGCGGCGTAGGCGGCGGCCGCCGGCCGCAACCTATGCGACGATGGCGCCTAGCGCACCCCGATGGCGTGTTCTAGCCTATGGCCGTGAACAGAGGCGTCGGGGGACGCGCACCTAGGGCGAAGCTGACCGCTGCTGCGAGCGCGGTCGGCACGCTCGTCGCGCCCGCCCGGCTTCCAACTCGTGCGGGGAAATGAATATGACGATGAAGTCCAAGACGGCGTTCGCGGTGCTGATCGCGACGGCGCTCTCAGTGACGGCCGTGGGTGCGGCGAACGCCGCGGAGTTGACCGGCCCCCAGAAGAACGCCGTCAGGTCCGCCAAGCAGTATCTTGGCATCTCCGGCTTCTCGCGGGCCGGGCTGATCGAGCAGCTCTCGTCGAGCTATGGCGAGGGCTATGAGGTCGCCGACGCCACCGTCGCCGTGGACAGCCTCGGCGTCGATTGGAACGCGAACGCGGTCAAGTCCGCGAAGCAATACCTCAGCCTGACCGGCTTCTCGTGCAAGGGCCTCATCGAGCAACTGTCGTCGAGCGCGGGCGACAAGTACACCGTCAGCCAAGCGACCTACGGCGCGCGGCAAGCCGGCGCCTGCTCGTAAGCCAGACGTCGACGCGCCGTCCCGGCACGTGTCCGGACAAGGTGCGGCTTGCCATCGCCGTGACCGGGCGGCCGTCATGGCGCCATGATCACGACCGCTGACACGCCCACGGCTTCCGCCGAATTCAAGGAGCTCGCGTCCACCGTCCTCACCGCGCTGGCCATCGCGCTGGTGCTGCGGGTGGCGCTGTTCCAGCCCTTCACCATCCCCTCCTCCTCGATGGAGCCGGGACTGGTGACCGGCGACTACATCATCGTCACGAAGTTCAGCTACGGCTGGAGCTACGCCTCGTTCCCGCTGCTGCCCCCGATGGGCAAGGGCCGGGTGTTCGGCGAGGGCCCCGAGCGCGGCGACGTGGTGGTGTTCCACCTGCCCTCGGACCCGCACAAGGACCTGATCAAGCGCGTGGTCGGCCTGCCCGGCGACCGGGTGCAGGTGCGCGGCGGCGTGGTGTTCGTCAACGACAAGGCGATCCCGCGGATCGTGGACGGCCCCGGCCTCGACCACGACGATCCCGGACAACCGGTCACTCAGATCCGGGAATCCAAGCCCGACGGCTCGCGCTATGTGACCTTGGACCGCGGCCCCGGCTGGCCGGTGGACGACACCGACACCTATGTCGTGCCGGAAGGCCAGTACTTCATGATGGGCGACAACCGCGACAACTCGATGGACAGCCGCTTCCCGCCCGAAGCCGGCGGCGTGGGCTTCCTGCCGGCCGAGAACATCGTCGGCAAGGCTCAGATCGTGCTGATGTCGTGGAAGGCCGGCGCGTCGCTGCTCAAGCCATGGACCTGGCTGAACCTGGACGGCGGCCGCTTCCTAATGCCAATTTCCTGATCGCTCAGCGGCCCAGCAGTTCGTCCAGGCTGACCGCGCCGTCGCGGTCGCGGTCGAGGCGGGCGAACTCGGCCAGCGTCACCGCGCCGTCGCGATTGAGGTCGAGGCGCTCGAAGCTGTTGCGGTCGACCTGGCCGGCCAGCGACGGCAGGGCGGTGGCGCCGACCGCCAGGGCCGTGAGGGCGGCGAGCACCGTCTTGAGCCGGCTGCGCCCTTGGCGCGTGCGCGGCGCCGGCGCGGGCGGCGCGAGCTGGGCCTCGATGAAGCCGCGCACGGCCTCGCTGGCGCTGACGCCCTGGGCCTGACAGCGGGCCATGAACGCCTGCTTGTCCTCGTAGGGGAGGCGGACCTCGAGGGTTTCGCTCTTCTTCGGCGGCCGGGTCATGGTCTTGCCTGGGAACTGGAGAGGACGGGCACTGAAGCCCCATTCGGCGGCGAAGGACAGTGAACTCTTGGCCATGGACGGTGCGCCGCGGGGCGACCTTTCGTCTTGTGGACAATTCTCGCGTCTGCAAGGGTTCGCGGCAAAGGCGCGCGATATGACCGAAACGAAGACGTTCGAGATCGCTGACAACATCTATCGCTTTTCGACCGCGGTGAGCGGCGTCGGGCCCGAGCCCTTCACCTTCAACCAGTTCCTGATCATGGCCGATGCGCCGATGCTGTTTCACCTGGGGCACCGGGGCATGCACGAGTCGATCGCCGCCGCCGTGGCGCGCGTGACGCCGCTGGCGGCCATCCGCTATCTCGGCTTCGGCCATGTCGAGGCCGACGAGTGCGGCGCGCTGAACGCCTGGCTGGCGGCGGCGCCCAACGCCGAGGTCGTCCACGGCCAGACCGCGTGCATGGTGTCCCTGAACGACCTGTCAGATCGCCCGCCCCGGCCGCTGGCGGACGGCGAGGTGATCGACCTGGGCGGCAAGCGCCTGCGCTGGATGGACACCCCGCACGTGCCGCACGGCTGGGAGGCAGGTCTGTTCTATGAGGAGACCGCCGCGACGCTGTTCTGCGGCGATCTGCTGACGCATGGCGGGGATGGCCCGGCGCTCACCGAGAGCGACGTCGCCGGGCCGGCGATCGCGATGGAGGCCATGTTCCACGCGATGTCGATGGCCCCCAACACCGGCGCCGTGCTGCATCAACTCGCCGAGCTGGAACCGGCGACCCTGGCGCTGATGCACGGCTCGTCGTTTCGCGGCGACGGCGCCGCGGCCCTGCGCGCGCTGGCGTCGCACTGCGCCGGCGCCTGACGGCGGCCCCCGACGCCGAGACGGCGGGCGCCGGGGATGACGCGTCGTCGCGCCCGGCCCTGACGCAACTCTGAGGCTGGCGTTCTGCTTCCGCCCGCGCTAGCAGCCGCCCCATGATCCGCCTCGACAACATCACCAAGCAGAACGGCCACCAACTTCTGTTCATCGAAGCCTCGATGGGCGTCCAGAAGGGCGAGAAGGTCGGGCTGGTCGGCCCGAACGGAGCCGGCAAGACGACGCTGTTCCGCATGATGACCGGCCAGGAGCTGCCCGACGACGGACAGGTCGCGATCGATGCCGGCATGACCATCGGCTATTTCAGCCAGGACGTCGGCGAGATGTCGGGCCAGAGCGCGGTCGCCGCGGTGATGGACGGCGTCGGCCCGGTCAGCGCCCTGGCCGCGGAAATGGCCAAGCTCGAGGCGGCGATGGTCGATCCGGACCAGGCCGACGAGATGGACGCCATCATCGAACGCTATGGCGAGGTGCAGGAGCGCTTCGAGGAACTGGACGGCTATGCCCTGGAGGCCCGCGCGCGCGAAGTGCTGGCGGGGCTGAGCTTCAGCCAGGAGCGCATGGACGGCGACGTCGGTCTGCTGTCCGGCGGCTGGAAGATGCGCGTGGCGCTGGCCCGCATCCTGCTGATGCGGCCCGACGGCATGCTGCTGGACGAACCCAGCAACCACCTCGACCTGGAAAGCCTGATCTGGCTGGAGGCCTTCCTGAAGGACTACAGCGGCGCGCTGTTGATGACCTCGCACGACCGCGCCTTCATGAACCGCATCATCGGCAAGGTGGTCGAGATCGACGCCGGTTCGCTCATCACCTATTCGGGCGATCTCGACTTCTACGACCAGCAGCGCGCGCTGACCGAGCAGCAGCGCCAGGCGCAGTACGAGCGCCAGCAGGCCATGCTGGCCAAGGAAATCAAGTTCATCGAGAAGTTCAAGGCGCGCGCCAGCC
Organism: Phenylobacterium sp. GW823-FHT02A09; assembly: GCF_058797775.1. Classification (NCBI taxonomy): domain Bacteria; kingdom Pseudomonadati; phylum Pseudomonadota; class Alphaproteobacteria; order Caulobacterales; family Caulobacteraceae; genus Phenylobacterium; species Phenylobacterium sp. GW823-FHT02A09. The sequence continues at coordinate 70,449 of NZ_JBXAJZ010000005.1, forward strand.
ACGCCGCCCAGGTGCAAAGCCGGGTGAAGAAGCTCGACAAGATCGAACGCGTCGAGCCGCCGCGCCGCCGCCAGAACATCCAGTTCGAGTTCAGGAGCCCGCCGCGATCGGGCGACGACGTGGTCGCCCTGCGGGGCATCCACAAGGGCTATGGCGCGCAGCCGATCTACGAAGGCCTCGACTTCCTGGTGCGCCGCAAGGAGCGCTGGTGCGTCCTGGGCGCCAACGGGGCCGGCAAGTCGACGCTGCTCAAGCTGGTGGCCGGCGCCACCGCGCCGGACCAGGGCACGGTCAACGTCGGCGCCAGCGTCAAGATGGGCTACTTCGCCCAGCACTCCATGGATCTGCTGGACGGCGAAGAGACGATCTTCGAATCCCTGGACGGCTCTTTCCCGCAGGCGGGCCAGGGCGCGCTGCGCACGCTGGCGGGCTGCTTCGGGTTCTCGGGCGACGACGTCGAAAAGCCGTGCCGCGTGCTGTCGGGCGGCGAGAAGGCGCGGCTGGTGATGGCCAAGATGCTGTTCGATCCGCCCAACCTGCTGGTGCTCGACGAGCCGACCAACCACCTCGACATGGCGACCAAGGAGATGCTGGTCGCGGCGCTGGCGGACTTCGAGGGCACCATGCTGTTCGTCTCCCACGACCGCCACTTCCTGGGCGCGCTGTCGAACCGCGTGCTGGAGCTGACGCCGCAGGGCGTCCATCAATACGGCGGCGGCTATACCGAATATGTCGCCCGGACGGGCCAGGAAGCGCCCGGCCTGCACCCGGAAGGCTAGCGGCGGCTAAGGCGCGGGCGGCGAGAGCGCCTTGAGAATGGCGTCTGGATCGGCGCCCAGCTTGCGGACCCGCTCGCTCCAGCGGTCGAGGGCGCGCTCGTAATAGTCGAAGATGCAGGGATCGCAGCCGCGTCGACAGCATTCGTCCTCATGCGGACGGCTCGGCGGCGGCGGGATCGGGGCGGCGTTCACCGGCGAAGGTCTAATCGGCGCGCCGCGCGATGAACAGACCTGGCGGCTAGCCGCCCGCCGCGCCGGCCCGCATCAGGTCGCTGACCTTGAGCGCGGCCGGGCCGAGGATGACGATGAACAGCACCGGCAGGAAGAAGACGATCATCGGGATCGTCAGCTTGGCCGGCAGCTGGGCGGCCTTCTTCTCGGCCGCGGCGATGCGCATCTCGCGGTTTTCCTTGGCCATCACCCGCAGCGCCGCGCCCAGCGGCGTGCCGTAGCGCTCGGCCTGGATCATGGCGGTGGTCACCGACTTGATGCCCGGATGGTTGGTCCGCCGGGCCAGGCCCTCATAGGCCATGCGCCGCTCGGGCAGGTACGAGATCTCGGCGGTCAGCAGGGTCAGCTCCTCGGCCAGTTCGATCGAGTTGCCGCCGATCTCCTGGCTGACCTTCTGGATCGCCGCCTCGATCGACATGCCGCTTTCCACGCAGATCAGCAGCAGGTCGAGCGCGTCGGGCCAGGCGCCGATGATCGAGTCGCGGCGCTTCTGGGCGACGTTGCTGATGAACACGTTGGGCGCGTAGTAGCCGGCGGTGAGGCCGACCACCGCGAAGAAGAAGCGGGTCATCGGCGGCAGGCCGAAATCGTTGACCAGGAACAGGTAGGCCCCGACCACGATGAAGAACACGAACGGCAGGATGAACCGGAAGAAGTAGAAGGTGGACACCGGCCGCGGGCCGCGGAAGCCGGCCTGGGCCAGCTTGTCGACCACCTGCGGGTCCTCGAGCAGGCGCGAGAGCTGCAGCCGCTCGACGACCTTCTTGTAGAGGCCCTCGTCGACGTGGCGCAGGGTGTTCTGGCCGCGTCCCCCGGCCAGGGCTTCGCGCGACTTGCGGCGCAGCTCCTCGCGGCGGGTCGACACCGATTTCAGCCGCGCCTCAAGATTGCGGCGGTCCATCATCGGCATGGCGATGGTGACGATGGTCGCAAAGCAGACCAGCGCCACGAAGATCGTCAGCAGGTTGGCCGGGTTGGTGAGCGCATCGACCATGCCGTCAGAGCCTGAAGTTGATCATCTTGCGCATCGAGAGCACCCCGAGCGACATCCAGAAGGCGCCGATCATCAGCATCACGCGGCCGCGCGGGTCGGTGAACAACGGGCCCATGTAGTCGGGCGCGGTGATGAAGATCAGGATCGCCACGGCGGGCGGCAGGCAGCCGATGATCGCCGCCGAGGCGACGGCTTCGGCCGACAGCGCCTTGACCTTTTCGCGCATCAGCTTGCGCGAGCGGATGACCGTCGAGAGGTTGCCGAGCGCTTCGGCCAGGTTGCCGCCGGTCTTGGCCTGGATGGCCAGCACGATCGCGAAGAACCGCACCTCCGGCGTCGGCATCTCGGCGTGCATCTTGTCCAGCGCCTGGTCGATGGTCATGCCCATGCCGATGCTCTCGACCAGGCGGTTGAACTGGCTGGCCAGCGGCTCGGGCGCCTCCTTGCCGATGACCCGCAGGCTGTCATGGACCGGCAGGCCCGACTTGATGCCGCGCACGACGATGTCCATGGCGTCGGGAAACGCCTCGGTGAACTTCTTGATCCGCGACTTGGCGATGGCCCCGACCACCCAGCGCGGCAGGCCAAGGCCCGCGGCGAAGGCCAGGCCGAAGGCGGCGAGCGGCATCTTGGTGACCGCCCAGACGAGCAGCAGCACCACGACCGCGAGGCCGGCGCTGATCATCCAGAAGGTGCTGACCTTCATGCCCAGGCCCGCCTGGCGCAGCTTGGAGGAGATGCTGAGCAGCGCCTTCTTCTGCTCGCGGTCCTGGTCCTTGAGGGTCTTGAGGAGCTGCTTGCGGCGCTGTTCCTGGGCGGTGGCCGCCGGGCGGCGGCGATTGGCCTCGCGCACCTCGTCGCCGCCGACCAGGGCCTGGGCCCGCTTCAGGGTCTTGGCGTCGGCGGTCGAGCCGCCGGCCAGGGCCAGGCCGACGCCGGCGATGGCGACGAACCCGAGGACCGCGATCAGCAGCGTCAGCAGCATCGGCTATTCCGCCGCGTCGAGCGCTTCGGCGAGCTCGCGCTCCAGACCGTAATAGCGCGCCCGGTCCCAGAAGCGCGGCCGGGCGATGCCGGTGGACCGGTGACGCCCGAGGACCTTGCCGTCGGCGTCGTCGCCGGTGATCTCGTAGACGAACAGGTCCTGGGTGATGATCACGTCGCCTTCCAGCCCGACCACCTCGGTGATGTGGGTGATGCGGCGCGAACCGTCGCGCAGACGCGCGGCCTGGATGATCACGTCGACCGAGCCGACGATCATCTCGCGGATGGTCTTCGAGGGCAGGCCGTAGCCGCCCATGGTGATCATCGACTCCATCCGGCTGATCGCCTCACGCGGGGAGTTGGCGTGGAGCGTGCCCATCGAGCCGTCGTGGCCGGTGTTCATGGCCTGGAGGAGGTCGAAGGCCTCCGGGCCGCGGACTTCGCCGACGATGATCCGTTCCGGACGCATCCGCAGGCAGTTCTTGACCAGGTCGCGCATGGTGATCTGGCCCTGGCCCTCGAGGTTCGGGGGCCGGGTCTCCAGGCGCACGACATGCGGCTGCTGCAGCTGCAGCTCGGCGGCGTCTTCGCAGGTGATGACCCGCTCGGAGGGGTCGATGAAGGCGGTCAGGGTGTTGAGCAAGGTGGTCTTGCCCGAGCCGGTGCCGCCCGAGATGACCAGGTTGCATCGGCAGGCGCCGATGACCCCGAGGACCCGCGCCCCTTCGGGACTGATGGAGGCGTACTCCACCAGGTTCTTCATCGTCAGCTTGTCCTTCTTGAACTTCCGGATGGTCAGGGTCGGACCATCCAGCGCCAAGGGCGGGGCGATGACGTTGACGCGGCTGCCGTCCGGCAGGCGCGCGTCGCAGATCGGCGAGCTTTCGTCGACCCGGCGGCCGACCTGGCTGACGATCCGCTGGCAGATGTTCATCAGCTGGGTGTTGTCGCGGAAGCGGACATTGGTCAGCTGCACGCGGCCGGCGACTTCGATGAACACCCGGCCCGCGCCGTTGACCATGATGTCGGCGATGTCGTCGCGCGACAGCAGCGGCTCCAGCGGCCCGTAGCCGAGGACGTCGTTGATGATGTCCTGGACGAGGGTGTCCTGCTCGGCCACCGACATCGAGACGTTCTTGATCGCCACCAGCTCGGCGACGATGTCGCGGATCTCCTCGGCGGCCTGCTTGGCGTCGAGCTGGGCGAGCTGCGCCAGGTCGATCGTGTTGATCAGGGCGTTGAAGATCGTGGTCTTGGTGGCGTGGTAGTAGTCGCTCTGCTCGCGCACGACCTGGGTCGTCGGCGCCGGCCCTTGGGCGGCGCGCAGCTGTTCGAAGCCCATGGTCGGCTTGGGGCCGGCTGCCGGCTTGGCGGCGCGCTCGGCCGGCGGCGGCGTCTGGACCGGCGCGCTGGGCGCGGCGGTCGGCTCGATGCGCTGCGGCCGCGTGGCGATCGCCGGACCTTCGGCGGCGGGGGGCGGCGCCTGGCGCGGCGCCTGCGACCCGCCTTCTGTGGGGCGCTTGCCGAACATCTACTTCTTCTTGAACAGGCTGGAGAGCAGCGAGGATTTCTGGACCTGCGGCGGCTCGCGCCGGGCGATCTGCTGGGCCAGCTGGTCGAGGCCCTCGGCGGACTTCGACTTCGGACCCACCTCGCTGATCATCTGGCCGTTGTTGGCCGCCTGGCCGAACAGCTTGGGATCGAACGGCAGGCAGAGCGCCGGGGTGAGGTCGAGCGCCTCGCCGAAGTCCTTGACCGGAATCTCGGGGCGGCCGGGCACGCCGACCTGGTTGAGCACCAGTCGCGGCGGGGCGTCGTTGGGCCGGGCGCGGCGCACCAGATCGACGATGTTCTTGGCGTTGCGCAGCGAGGCGAGGTCGGGCGTGGCGACGATCACCAGATCGTCGGACGACAGCAGGATCTTGCGCTTCCAGGCGTTCCAGACGTGCGGCAGGTCAAGCACCACGAAGGGCGCGGCGCTGCGGATCTTCTGGGTGACCTCCTCGAAGGCCTCGGCCGAGATGTCGTAGTCGCTGTCGAGCGTCGCCGGGGCGGCGAACAGCGACAGGCGGTCCGAGCAGCGGGCCATCATCCGGTCCATCAGGACGGGATCGAGGCGGTCCGGCTGGCCGAGCGCATCGGCGACGCCCTGCAGCGGGTCCTGGTTGAAGTCGAGGCCGGCGGTGCCGAACGGCAGGTCGAGGTCGACCAGCACGGCGCCGGTCTGCAGCCGCTCGCTGATCGAGTGGGCGACGTTGTGGGCGAGCGTCGAGACCCCTGCCCCGCCCTTGGCCCCGCAGAAGGCGATCTGGCGGCCGATGAACGGCGCCGAGGGGTCGGCGTAGAGGCTGGTGGCGGCGCGCACCAGCAGCAGCGGATTGAGCGGCGGGACCAGATACTCCGACACCCCGCGGCGCATCAGCTCGCGATAGAGGGCGATGTCGTTGGCCGAGCCGATGACCACCACCTTGGTGCCCGGATCGCAGACCTCGGCCAGACGGTCCAGCTGAGCCAGCAGCACCGAGGCCGGGTCGGCGCTTTCGACCATCACCAGCGAGGGCGTGGCCTCGTTCTGATAGGCCTCGACCGCGGCGGACAGGCCGCCCATGCGCACGGCGACGACGCCCCGCTCCATCCGCCGATCGGCGGCGGCGATCTCCGCGAACTCGGCGGTCTCGGGGTTGGCGCAATAGATGTGGACGGTGATGCGCGGCAGGCTGGCCTCGCCGAAGGCCGCCTCGGCCCCGGCGAGCATGTCGTGCACGGGATTGGCGGCCGGCCGCTCGGGCGGCAGCGGCGGCACGGCCGGGGCGTCGCCGAAGTCGTCCTCGACGGTTTCGAGACGGGCCTCGGCGCGGGCGCCTTCGCGCACCGGCGGCAAGTCGGCGAAGGGGTCGCCGAACGGATCGGCGGCTGCGGCGGGCGGGGTCTCGCGCCAGGTTTCGTCCTGAGCGGGAGAGAACTCGTCGTCGGCGTCGAAGTCGAGATCGAAAGGATCGTGACCCTGTTGCGGCTTCATTACCTCACCACCTGCGACACGGCGCCCGTCGCCTGCTGGTCGCGGGTCGAGGCCGTGACCTCGCCCCTGCGGTACTTGTCGAGCACCACGGCGCGGCGCTGGGCGTCGGCCGGGTCGATCGCCGCCGGCGCCAGCAGGTCAGCCGGATTGGCGATCTGAGCGGCCATGTTGGCGGTGACCGAGCAGCCGAACTGCGACTGCACCTGGTTGGTCGCCGAGCGGGAGAAGTTCTCCCACTCCAGACCGCAGGTCGGCACCGACACCGTGTAGCTCTCCCGCCCGACGACGAGCGGCGCGGCGGCGTCGCCCTTGGCGTCGTAGCCCTGCACCCGGACCTCGGCGCCGTAGCTGGCCAGCGTAGCGCGGGCGCCCTCAGTCGCGCGCGAAACCATCGCCGCGTCGGGCCCGCCCACTGGCGCGCGCAGGGTGATCGGCCCACGCGAGCCCAGCCGCCAGTCGCCGGCGAACCCGGCCAGGGCGTCCTGCTGGGTCGGCGACAGACCCTGGGCGTGGACCGCCAGGTAGATCTCCTGCGCCTGCGGCTTGACCTCGGCGGCCCAGAGCTCGGTCGGGGTGCGGGCGGTCTCGGCGCGGGTCAGCTCGGGCGCCGGCAGCGGGACGCTGGCGCAGGCGCTCAGAGCAGCGCCGGCCAACAACAGGACGGAAAGGCGAAGTGCGCTCATTCGATCACGTAGCCGTGCGGCCCCTGATAGCTGCGCCCCGATTGCGCCTGGGGATTGGCGTTGTAGGCCTTGATCAGCGACCCCATCAGCACGGTGGACGGGTCGTCGGCGATCTTCAGTCCGTCGACCGGCGTCTGCAGGCGGCCCGGATTCACGGCGTCGACGATGTAGGGCGTCACGAGGATCACCAGCTCGGTCTCGCCGGCCAGATAGTCGCGCGAGCGGAACAGGGTGCCGAGCACCGGCAGGGTAGTCATGCCCGGCAGGCTGTCGATGTTCTGCTTGGTCTTTTCCTGCAGCAGGCCGGCGATCATCATCGAGCCGCCCGACGGCAGTTCGACGGCGGTCTCAGCGCGGCGCACGGTAAGAGCCGGAATGGTCAAGGCCGCGCTGGTGCCGGGGCTCGTGAGGGAGAACGCGCCCTGGCTGGTCAGTTCCGAGACCTCGGTCGAGACTTTCAGGGCGATGCGGCCGGACGACAGCACCACCGGGGTGAAGCCGAGACCGACGCCGAAGGGCTTGAACTCGACGGTGACGCCGCCGTCCTTGTCCTGGGCGACCGGAATCGGGAATTCGCCGCCGGCCAGGAACTTGGCCGACTCGCCGGAGACGGCGCTCAGGTTCGGCTCGGCCAGGGTGCGGACCAGGCCGACGCGTTCGAACGCCTTGATGGTCGCGTCGCCCGAGTTGAGGCCCGGGCTGCCGGCGGTATCCTTGATGGTCGCGGTGTTCCAGTTCGAGGCCTGGGTGGCGTCGCGGACCACGAAGTCGCACATCTTGGTCGGGTCGAAACCACAGGGTTTCTGCAGGATGGGTTGCTTAGTGGTGTTGGTCTGCCAGCCGCCGGTGATCCCCCCGAGCAGCGAGCCGTTGATGCCGAAGCCGGCGACGGTGCCGAACTTGTACTGGGTCTCGCCCAACTGGCCGAGCACGGCGTTGAGGTTGAAGCCCAGCTGTTTGATGACGTTGCGCTGCATCTCGACGATGCGCACCTTGAGCATCACCTGATCCTTGCCGGCGACTCCGAGCATGTTGATCACTTGCTCGGGCTTGGCGACCGCGGCGCGGGCGATCTGCAGCGCCCGGTCGGCGTCGGCCAGATTCGCGACCTGGCCCGAGAGGATCAGGCTGTCGTTCATCGAATCGACCTGGACGCGGGCGCCCGGCACGATGCGGTTGATGGTCTGGGCGACCGCGGTCGGATCCTGGTCGACGCGGATGTCGAGCGCCAGGATGCGGCGTCCGGCGGCGTCGAAGAACACGGCGTCGGTGGTGCCGCTCTTGAGGCCGAGGATGAAGATCCGCCGCGGCGAGCGCAGCATGGCGTCGGCGACGCCGGGGTTGGTCACCAGGACGTCGCGGACATCGACCGGCAGCTCGATGATCGCCGACTTGCCGGTCGGCAGGTTGAGCGACTGGGAGGCGGTCCCGCCCGTGAGATTGACGCGAACCACCGCCGACTGGGCGGCGAGGCCCGCGGCCATCGCTGGGGCGGCCGCTTCGGCGACCTGGGCGAAGGCCGCGCCGGGCGCGAGGGCGGCGGCGAAGGCGGCGAGCGCGATAAGGGTTCGGCGCAGCGTCATGGATTGGCGACCTCGGTGACCTGCCCGGCGCGGAACACGCGCACGCCCTGAGCGGAAGCGCGGCTGGCGACGCCGCGGCCCGGCGCGCCGCCGATATCGGCGTAGGAGCGAAGCGCGAGCTGCATCTCGCCCTGGGCCTTGCCGCGGGCGATGACTTCGACGTCCGCCGCGGGGATTTCGATGGTGGCGACGCCGCCGACGATGGTGCGGGCGTCCTTGGCCGGCTCGATATTCTGGTCGATGGCCAGGACGCGTACGTTACGCATCAGCACCTCGGTCAGCATCGTCTTGGCGCCGCCGTTGGAGTCCGCGCGGCTCTGCAGCACGTCGACCCGGTCGCCCGGCAGGATGAAGCCGCCGGCGGCGGTCTCTGCGTTGATCGGAACCGCCATGGCCCGCATGCCCGGCTGCAGCACCACGGCCATGAAGCCGCTCTGACCGGCGCGGACCACCTTGCGGGCCACCACCGGCTCGCCTGCGGCCAGGGCTTCCTTGACGATCGCGCCTTCGAAAGCCTGCATCGGGCCTTGCGGCATGACCATGTCGTTGGCGACGCGAGCCGCCTTCTGGACCGCCTTGTCCGGCATCTTGGCGGGCAGCGCCGGCGCCGCGCCGTCGGTGACGAACGCCGCGTTGAGCGCGTCGGCGGGCCAGGGCTGCCAGCCGAGATCGGCCGGGGTCAGGCGAGTGCCGATCGGCAGTTCACGCTTGGCGACCAGCACCTGGACGACGGGTTGCGGCGGCGGGCCGGCGGCGACCGCTTCCGGCCGCTTAGGCGTGACCATGCCGCGCACGATGAAGGCCAGCCCGATGGCGGCGATCGCGGCGACGGCCAGCAAGGCGATACGGGCAGGACCCATGGTCGGTGCTCAAGGCTCCGCGCAAGCGGGTGTCAGGCGGGTGCGCCGCGGTCCGCGGGCGCACGCGATTCGGTCGACCGGCGTTTTGCCGGCAGGGTCTGTTTGCGCGGCCCATGGTTAACGCGGCCTAAAGCCACGTTTAGAAACCAGGCCAAGCCTGCATCAGCGGCGAGGCCGCGAAGGTCGCCAGCGCCCCGGCCGCAATCGCCACGCCGTAGGGCACCGCTTCCTCCGGGTCGGCCAGGCGTCCGAACCAGGCCGGGCCGCTGAGCACGTAGGGGCGCAGGATCGGCGAGCGCAGGCTGATCAGCGCCAGCGCCAGCGCCCCGCCGGCCAGGCCGGTCATCACCACATAGGAGAGCGCCGTCGGCGCGCCGAGCCAGAGGGCCCCGGCCGCGAACAGCTTGGCGTCGCCGCCGCCGATCCAGCGCAGGGCGAACATGGCGATGCCCACCGCCAGCGCGCCGACGCCGACGAGCAGGTGCGCCCCGATGGACATGGGGGTCAGCCCGAGCAGCAGCGCCGCCGGGAAGAAGGCGACGATCAGCAGGCCCGAGATCCAGTTGGGGATGGTGAAGCTGGTCAGATCGCGCAGCGCGCCGACGATCACCAACACCGGGAAGAAGAGCAGCAGCGCGGCCTGGAGGAGCGTGATCATTTCTGGATCGGTCCGGAACTTTTGTTCGCGGGCACTCTGCGCGCGCAGCCGTGAATGGATGATTGAAAAGAAAAAGGGCCGCTGCGAGAGCGACCCTTTTCTTATCGATCCCGGTCCCCTCCCTAGGGAAGCGACTGGGGAAAGGCGTTGGCGACGGTCTGCAGAGCTCCCGTCAGCGCGGTGGTCAACGGCCCGAGGGCGGCGACCAGAACGACGCTGATAAGCGCGGCCATCAGGGCGTACTCGATAGCAGTGGCGCCAGACTGTTGAACGCTAAACCGCTTGAGAAGCTTTCTCATCCTGAAGCCCTCCCAGAAAACCGTGGTCGGAACGCCATCAGAGCGACGTAACCGCGGCGACTTTCGCCGCCGCGGCCCGTCGAACCGAAGAGCTATTAGCTGCCCGGGTTCTCAAGGGTGCCCTTGATGTCCGTGAAGGCAGTGGTCAGGCCGCTGCTCAGGAAGCCCATGGCGGTGACCAGGGCCACGGCGATGAGGGCCGCGATCAGGCCGTATTCAATGGCGGTGGCGCCAGATTCGTCCTTCAGGAAGCGCGAAACGAACTTCGACATGCTCGATCTCCTTTTGTTTAGCGAGCAGATTGGTGAGGCATCAAACCTTTTTGGTCTGCTCGCCCCGAAACGCAGGATGACTTTCGCAAGCTTGGCTTAATTGCCAGTAAACAGTCATGTATAAACGCCGATTTACCCATGGTTTACTTGCGTTTACTGTAAATATCGATTAACCAAGGAGCCGAAAACGGGCGGTTTTCGCGTTTCGACATAATGATTCTCGCGCACGCGAGGAGTCGAAAGTTCAGGCTTTATTGACCATTCCAATCGAGTCTTCGCTCGACGCCTTCATGCTGGAAACGCCCATGCGCCGCTCGATCCTGTCCCTGACGCTCGCCCTGACCGCCCTGGCGGGGGCCGCGCAGGCCGCGCCGTCGCTGGTGGTTCCGATCGACCAGAGCACCCCGCTGACCCTGCCGCGCGGCGCTCGCGACGTGCTGATCGGCAATCCGGCCATCGCCGACGTGGCGGTGATCGATTCCGGCAAGGCGGTGATCAGCGGCCGCGGCTATGGGGTCACCAACCTGGTGGTCATCGACCAGTTGGGCCGCACGGTGCTGGAACGCCAGGTGGTCGTCGCCGCCCCCAACGAAGGCCGGGTGTCGGTGATCCGCGGCCCGAAGGTTTCGGAGTACGCCTGCGCCGGCGGCTGCGAGCGAGCCGGCGGCGACAAAGACGCCGATTCAGCTAAGCCTTAAACCTCCAGTTAGCCAGACTTGGCTAGTCTCCGGCGGTCACGCCCCCTGGAGACGCCATGTCGCGCTCTGCATCCCAGCTCCGCACCGTCATCCGGCGGTTCGTCCGTTCGCGCCGCGGCGCGACGGCGGTGGAGTTCGCCCTGATCGCCATGCCGCTGATGATGCTGCTATTCGGGGTGCTGGAGCTGGCGATGATCCTGTTGGTCTCGGCGACCCTGGACACCGCAACCGACTTCGCCGCCCGCAACATCCGCACCGGCCAGTTCCAGAGCGGCCAGAGCAAGGCCCCGGTAACCCAGCAGGGCTTCCGCCAGCTGGTCTGCGTCAACATGAGCTGGCTGGAGAACATGTGCTCGCTTCAGGAGCCCGAAGCCGGCAAGCCCGACCCAAATCCGCTGTTCGTCGAAGCCCGCAGCTTCGCCACCTTCGCCGATGCCGGCGCGCAACAGCCGCGCGACCCCACCACCTTCGACCCACAGAACACCGACTGGTGCGCCGGCAACCCGGAGGACATCGTCGTGGTCACCACCTACTTCAAATGGCCGATCGTGACGCCGCTGCTGCGGCCCTTGTTCAAGAACTACGACGGCGGCCGGATGATCAACTCGACCCGGCTGTTCCGCAACGAGCCGTTCAACCCGGCGCTCCGCCCCCTCGGGAACCGCACGCGATGCCCGTAAAGCAGAACCTGATCGGCGACCGTCGCGGCTCAGCCGCCGTCGAATTCGCCTTCATCGTGCCGATCGTGCTGGCGCTCTATTTCGGCATGGTCGAGGCGACGCAGGCGTTGCTGGCCAACCGCCGCGCCGGCGCCGTCACCACCGCGGTCGGCGACCTCGTCACCCAGCAGGCCCAGGTCACGATCAACGACGTGAACAGCATCTTCAACGCCAGCACGGCGATCATGAAGCCGTTCCCGACCGACCAGCTGGCGATCCGGGTGACGAGCATCGAGATCAACGCCAGCGGCTCGCCGGTCCAGAAGTGGACCCGGGACAACGGCAAGGCCATCGCGGCGACCAACGTCTCGACGGTCGCCGCATCGATGCGCACGCCGAACACCGCGGTGCTGCGCGCCGAGACCGTCTACACCTACCGCACGCCGTTCCAGCAAATGCTGCCGGGCAGCTTCACCTTCCGGCACAAGATGGACCTGGCGCCCCGCGCCGGGGTGCCGATCACGCTCAACCCCTGACCGCGGCGGCCAGCGCCTCGACCAGGGGCGACGACTCCCAGGTAAATCCGTCCAGCGCGCGCACCTGACGTACGCCGATCAGGCTGTTCGTCAGAAAGGCCGCGTCGGCGCGAGCCAGTTCGGCGAGGCCCGAGCGGGTCTCGACCACCGCCAGCCCCTGCGCTTGCGCCACGGCGATCACCCGCGCGCGCATGGTCCCGGCCAGCACCCCGCAGTCGAGCCGCGGCGTGTAGAGGCGCCCGCCCCACAGCCAGAAGACGTTGGCTGCGCCCGCGCAGGCCACGTCGCCGCGCGTGTTGAGCATCAGCGCCTCGTCCATCCCGGCGTCGCGGGCCTGCGCCCGGGCCAGGACGTTGTCGAGATAGGAGAGCGTCTTCAGGCGCGAGGCCGGCGAGAGATCGTTGCGGCGCACGGTGCTGGTGATCAGGTCGGCCGGCTCCTGCGGCATGAGCGCGGGAGCCGCGGTGGCGAACATCCGCACCAGCGGCGCCTCGGGCCTGTCGAGCCCGCGGCCGCCGGAGCCGGCGGTGAGCGTCAGGCGCACCGCCGCGCGGGGCGCGGCCAGCCCGGCCAGGGCCTGGGCCATGGCCTGCCCGGCCGCGGCGCGATCGAGCGGCGGCAGGCCAAGGCTCCCGCAGCCGGCGGCCATGCGGTCGAGATGCGGCCCCGGCGCGGCGAGGACGCCGTTCACCGCCAACAGGGTTTCGAACAGGCCATCGCCGAGCAGCAGGCCGCGGTCGTCGAGAGGGATCATGCGCAGGGCGGCTCCGTGAGCGCTTTGGCGAGGGCGGCGATCTTGGCGTCGGTCTCGAGCCGCTCGGCGAGCGGATCGCTGCCCTCGACGATACCGGCCCCGGCCCGCGCTTCCACCCGCCAGCCGCCCGGCGTCTCGACGCAGGCGGCGGTGCGGATCAGCACGCTGGAATCGAACGCCCCGTCGGCGCCGGCCCAGAACAGCGAGCCGCAATAGGGGCCGCGCGGGGTCTCGAGCTCGGCGATCACCTTCATCGCCTGGACCTTGGGCGCGCCGGTGATCGAGCCGGGCGGGAAGGCGGCGGCCAGCAGGTCGAGGGCGTCGCGGCCGGGGCTCAAGGCGCCGGTGACGGTCGAGACCAGGTGGTGGACGTTGGCGAAGCTCTCAAGCGCCCAAAGGCTGGGGACCTTGACGCTGCCGGGCGCGCAGACGCGGGCCAGATCGTTGCGCATCAGGTCGACGATCATCAGGTTCTCGGCCCGGTCCTTGTCGCTGGCCAGCAGCTCGGCGGCGAGGGCCGCGTCGGCGGCGGGGTCGGCCCCGCGCGGCCGGGTGCCCTTGATCGGCTTGGTCTCGACCTCGCGGTCGCGGACCTTGAGGAAGCGCTCGGGCGAGTTGGAGACCAGGGCCAGGCCCGGCAGCCGCAGATAGGCCGCGAACGGCGCAGCGCTCTGGGCGAGCAGGCGGGCGAACAGGTCGTACGGTTGCGCGCCGGTCGCCAGGGCGCCGGTCCAGGCGCGCGCGATGTTGGCCTGGAAGATCTCCCCGGCCCGGATGCGGGCCACGACCTGGGCGACCGCGGCTTCGTAGGCGCCGGGGTCGCCCGCCTGCAGCGGGCCGGCCAGGACGCCGGCGCGGGGCGCGTGCGGCGCGGCGTCAATCCAGCCGAGCGCGGCGCGGGCGCGGGACTCGGCCGCGGCCTGATCCTCGCCCCGCCCGACGGCGACGACGGCGCGGGCCTGATGGTCGAAGGCCAGCACGGCGTCGTAGCGGGCGGCGGCGAGGTCGGGCCAGGCGTCCTGGCGCGCCAGGCCGAGCGGCTCGACATGGTCGCCGAGCTCGTAGGCGGCGAGGCCGACCACTCCGCCCTGGAACGGCGGCCCCTCCATGGTCGGAGCCGGCGGTCCCAGCAGATCGCGCAGGGCGGCGAACGGATCGCCGGCGTCGCCGGGGCGGTGGGTGAGGGTCGCGGCCGGGGCGCGCGCGACATAGGACCAGCGCGCGCCGGCGCCGCCGGTGACGAGGCCCAGCGCCCAGGGCTCGTCCGCGAAGGCGCTCAGCACCTCGGCCGGTTCGCGCCAGGGCGCGGAAAGCTGGGCGACGCAGGTCATGGCCTGGGCCTTAGCGCCGCGCAGCCGACAGGGAAAGTCAGATGCGGCGGCCGCCTCCCCGCACGAACAGCAGGCCGACGAAGCCGATGGCCAGCAGGATGGTGACCATGGCGAAGCCGCCCTGCTGGCTGTGGGTCGCCTTGGTGCCCCAGTTGACCATCATCGGGCCGAGCCAGCCGGTGGCGACGCCCGACAGCGCGTAGACCCCGAAGAAGGCCCCGGTCTGATCGGGCGGGGTGATCCGGGTCAGCATGGTGCGGCTGGAGGCGTACTGGGCGGTGATGAACACCGCGTTGGAGAAGCCGATCAGGATGAAGATCCACTCCGGCAGGGTGCGGAACACCGGCCCGTCCCACATCGGCGGATGGGCGGCGGCGTCGAAGGCCCAGAAGTAGAGGATCTTGTCGGGCGCCATGCCGAGCATGGCGATGATGCCGAGCAGCGACATGAAGATCTCGACCCGCACCGCGCCCTTGGGCCCGAGGCCGGCGTCCAGCCAGCGGCCGACGAAGCCGCCGAACACCGCCAGGATCGAGAGCACGATGCCGTACATCAGCATCTCGAGCGCGCCCCACTTCATCACCCCGATGGCGTAGAGCCCGGCGTAGATGAGGATGGCGTTCATGCCGTCGACGTAGAACATCCGGCTGACCAGATAGATCGCCGCGTCCTTGTAGCGGCGCACGGTGGCGACCATCCGCACGAGCTGGACCGCGCCGTTCCGGAAGGCGGTCAGCATCGGGATGCCGGTCTTCGGCGCATCGGGCGTGAACAGGAACAGCGGCAGGGCGCCGATCGCGAAGATGCCGGCCGCCATCAGCGCCACCACCCGCTCCGGCTCATGGCTGGCGGCGTCGAGGCCGAACAGCGGCGCCTTGGGCACCCAGGCCCAGTCCACCTTGCCCGGCAGGGCGAAGGCCCAGGCGGTGAAGGCCAGCGCCACCACCGAGGTGAAGTTGCCGAGCGCCAGGGCCAGGCCCGAGGCCTTGTGGGCGCCGTTGAGGCCGGCGGCCCGCACCAGCAGCGAATTGTGCAGCACCTCGCTGAACGCGAAGAGCAGCCCGATGGCGGTGGTCAGCAGCATGATCATGGTGACGGTCAGGCCGCTCTGGTCCGGCTTGGCCCACCAGAGCGCGATCATCATCGGGACCATCAGGCCGACGATCAGCGCCAGCCAGCCCTTGCGGGGGCCGAGCTGGTCGATGGAGGCGCCGAGCAGCGGCGCGGTCAGCATGACCGCCCAGCCGGCGTACTGGCTCCACTGGGAGATCACCTCCTGGCCGCGCACCGGGTCGCCGACCATCACCCCCGCCACATAGGGCATGAAGATGTAGATGGTGATCAGGATGACGTAGGGATTGCGCGCGCCCTCGAACAGCGACCAAGCGACCCCGCCGCGGTTGAGGCGGCCGTCCCCCATGAGTTCGGCGTCGATCTGCAGATCGGCGACGGCGCCGGCCCCGCTGGCTTCAACTGTGCTCAAGGCAGTCTCCCGGGCGCCCGCTCATGGCGGCGGACTTGGCCGGCACGTTACGCCCCGCCACGGGCTTGGGAATCGAAAAAGCGGCACGGCGCGCAGATAACGGCGTTGCCCGAGCGGCAAGGCGGCGGCATAGTCCGCGGCGTCGATACGGCCCACGCAACGGGCCGGCGCAGGGAGAGTGAAATGAGAACGTTCGTGTCCAGCCAGAAAGGAAATTCCTCGCAACAGGACATGACGGTTCATGCAATCACGAACCCTGGGGGCGCACGCAGACACGCGGCATAACCCCCTCGCCTTCCGGCCGAGCGCCGGACTTTCGGCCCAGGCCCGCGCCCGGGCGCTGAAATTCGTTTCCTACTATCGGCCGCACATTCCGCTGCTCGTGGCGGATCTGGCCTGTGCAGTGCTCGTCTCGGCGACGGCGCTGTTCCTGCCGCTGTGCGCCAACTACGTCGCCCGCCAACTCGGCGCGAGCGGCGACGCGCCATTGGCGCTGAACCAGATCTACGCGGTCGGCGGGCTCATGCTGGGCCTGCTGGCGGTGCAGGTGCTGGCGACGCTGTTCGTCGACTACCAGGGCCATGTGATGGGCGCGAAGATGGAGAGCGCGCTTCGCAAGGAGCTGTTCGAACACTGCCAGACCCTGCCCTTCCGGTTCTACGACCAGACCCGGGTGGGGCAGCTGATGAGCCGGATCACCAACGACCTGTTCATGCTGGGCGAGCTCTATCACCACGGGCCGGAAGACCTGGCGATCGCGGTGCTGAAGTTCGCCGGGGCGATCGCGATCCTGGCCTATCTCGACGTGCCGCTGACCTTGATGATCGTGGCGATCATCCCGTTCGCGGTGATGTACGCCCTGCACTTCAGCGGCCGCATGAACGTCGCCCTGACCCAGTCCAAGCGGCAGGTCGGGGCGATCAACGAGCGGGTCGAGGATTCGCTGGCCGGGATCCGGGTGGTGAAGTCCTTCGCCAACGAGGACGTCGAGAACCTGCGCTTCGAGGCGGAGAACCTGAAGTTCCTCGACACCCGGCGCGCCGGCTACAAGAGCGAGGCCTACTTCTCGGTCGGGACCACCACCTTCGCCCAGCTGATCACCGTGGTGGTCATCGTCGTGGGCGCAATCCGCGTGCAGCAGGCCCAGCTCAGCATCGCCGACATGCTGACCTTCCTGCTGTGCGTGGCGGTGCTGATCGACCCCGTCCAGCGGGTCGCGAACTTCGTGCGGCTCTGGCAGCAGGGCTACACCGGGTTCACGCGGATGATGGAGATCCTGGAGACCGCGCCGGAAGTCGCCGACCGGCCCGGCGCGATCGTGCTGGATCGGCCGCGCGGCGCGCTCGCGTTCCAAAACGTCAGCTTCCGCTACGAGGAGGACGGCCCGCACGTGCTGCGCAACGTCTCGCTGGACGTGCGGCCGGGTGAGTTCGTGGCCCTGGTCGGAACCTCCGGGGTCGGCAAGACGACGCTGTGCTCGCTGATCCCCCGGTTCTACGAGCCGAGCGGCGGGGCGATCGAGGTGGACGGGATCGACGTGCGCGACCTGACGCTGAGCTCGCTCCGGCGCAACGTCGCGGTGGTGCAGCAGGACGTCTACCTGTTCGCCGGCAGCGTCGCCGAGAACCTGCGCTACGGACGGCCGGACGCCAGCGACGAGGAGATCGTCGAAGCCGCCCGGCGGGCCAACGCGCACGACTTCATCAGCGCGCTGCCGAACGGTTACGACACCGACATCGGCCAGCGCGGGGTGAAGCTGTCGGGCGGACAGAAACAGCGGCTGACCATCGCCCGCGCGTTTCTGAAGGACGCCCCGATCCTGATCTTCGACGAGGCGACCAGCGCGCTCGACAACGAGAGCGAGAAGGCCGTGCAGCAGGCGCTGGGCGAGTTGGCCCGGAACCGCACGACCCTGGTCATCGCCCACCGGCTGTCGACGGTCAGGAACGCCGACCGCATCCTGGTGCTGACCGACCAGGGCGTGGCCGAGCAGGGCAGCCACGAGCAGCTGATTGCGGCCGGCGGAGCCTATGAGCGGCTCTACCGGATGCAGGCGAGCATCTAGTTCGCCGTGTCGTCATCCCCGGTCGCGCGAGCGTGCCGGGGATCCATAGTCGCAAGTCCATCCGGCGAGGCGCGCGACTATGGATGGCCGGGACCTGACGGCCCGGCCATGACGAGCGGGTTGGATCAGCCCAGCTTGGCGTCGGCGGCAGCCAGCGCGGCTTGGCCGTCGGCCTTGAAGCCCTGGGCTGCGAGCGCTTCGGAGAGGGCGTTGAGGCACAGACGGACGTGCCACGGGGTCGCCGAGGCGCCCATCAGGCCGATGCGCCAGACCTTGCCCTTCAGCGGGCCAAGGCCGGCGCCGATTTCGAGGTCCCACTTGTCGAGCACGTAGGCGCGCACGGCGGCTTCGTCGACGCCGTCCGGCACGATCACCGCGTTGAGCTGCGGCAGGCGGTCCTTCTCGGCGACCAGGAACTTCAGGCCCAGGGCCTCGATGCCGGCGGCGAGCGCTTCATGGGTGCGGGCGTGACGGACGAGCACGGCCTGCTGGCCTTCCTCGAACAGCGCGACCAGGCTTTCGTGCAGGCCGTAGAGGGCGTTGATCGGCGCGGTGTGGTGATAGGTCCGCCCGCCTTCGCCGCCCCAGTAGCCCATCAGCAGGTTGAAGTCGCAGAGCCAGTTGCGGACCTTGGTCTTGCGGCCGGTGATGGCGTCCTGCGCACGCTTCGACAGCGCAAAGGGCGAAAGGCCCGGAGGGGCCGACAGGCACTTCTGGGTGCCGGAATAGACGGCGTCGGCGTCCCAGGCGGCGACATCGACGGTGATCCCGCCCAGCGAGGTCACGCAATCGACGACGGACAGCGCGCCGTATTTGCGGGCCAGGCCGCAGAGGGTGGCCGCGTCGCTGCGCGCGCCGGTCGAGGTTTCGGCGTGGACGAAGGCGAAGACCTTGGTCGGCGCGGCCTTGAGGGCTTCCTCGACAGCGGCCGGATCGACCGGCTTGCCCCATTCGAACTCGACCTTCACCACCTCGGCGCCGGCGCGGTCGGCCATGTCGGCCATGCGGCCGCCGAAGGCGCCGTTGATGGCGATGACGGCGCGGTCGCCCGGCTCCAGCAGGTTCATGATCGCCGCTTCCATGCCGGCGGTGCCGGGGGCGGGCAGCGGGACGCAGGCGTGGTCTGGCGCATTGAAGAGACGCGCCAGGGCGCCCTTGATCTCTTCCATCAGCTCTTGGAACTGCGGGTCCAGGTGGCCGATGGTCGGACGGGCCAGGGCCGACAGTACGCGGGGGCTGACGTCGGAGGGGCCGGGCCCCATCAGGATGCGCCGCGGCGGCTGGAAGCTCTGCATGACTGGTCCCCGTCTTTGTTGGTTGCGGGGACGCTTAGGGGATCAGGGCGGCGATGTCAGCCCAGGACGGCCATTGCAGGCCATAGATGCTCCCCCTCTGGGGGAGCTGTCCGCCTTGGCGGACTGAGGGGGACTTTGACTCACGCCTGCTTGAGAGCGGTCCCCCTCCGGCTCGCTGCTGCGCAGCGATCCACCTCCCCCACGAGGGGAGGATCTAGTGATAGATCAGCGCAGGATCCGCGACGCGATGGCGTCGCGCAGGGCGGTGTCGACGCCGAGAACTTCGGCCAGGTAGTTGTCGACCGAGCCGTGGCGCTCGACCATCACCGCGAAGGCTTCGGCGAGGAAGGCCTCGTTGACGCTGACCGCCTGGCGCAGGCCCGCGTCGTCGACGGTGACGCCGGTCAGGTCGCGGATCCAGGGGCCGAGGAACTCGACGCGCTTGTCGATGGCGGCGGCGTCGTTGGTGGCCAGGTAGTCGGCCATGGTGTCGTCGCGGTGCACGCCGGCGATGTGGTGGGTCAGGGCGCAGATCATGCCGGTGCGGTCCTTGCCGGCCGCGCAGTGGACCACCACCGCGCCCTCGGTGCTGGCCAGGGTGGCGAAGTAGCGGCTGAACAGGTCGATCATCCGTTCGGCGTGCGGCGCGGCGCGGTAGAAGCCGAGGCTGTCGTTGAAGAACCAGTCGGCGTTGACGCTGGACGCGGCCTTCAGGGCGTCGGCCCAGTCATGCTCGGGGCCGTCGATGTCGTTCTCGATCACCGCGCCGGCGAAGCCTTCCCAGCGGCGGGACGGTTCGCGCTCGCGCTCGCGGCGGCGGCGCAGGTCGACGATCACCCCGACCCCGAGGTCGCGCAGACCGGCGAGGTCGCCGTCGGTGGCGTAGGCGTGGTTGGCCGAGCGGAACAGGCGCCCCGCCTTCAGGCCGCGGCCGCAGGCGGTGCCGTAGCCGCCGAAGTCGCGGAAGTTGTCGATGGCTTCGAATTTGATCGTCGTCATGGCGGCGGATTTAGCGCCTCCCCGCGACGATTTCGAGAGGGCGCGACGCCTCAGGCCCAACCGAGCAGGGTCAGCAGCGCGAGCGCGAGCAGGCCGAGCAGCAGGAGCGACAGGCTGGCCGCGGCGATGACCCGCGGTCCGGCGCGCAGCAGGGCGCGCACGTCGGTCCCCAGGCCGAGCGCGGCCATGGCGGCGATGGTCAGCCAGACCGAGGCCTGGCCGGCGGCCTGGATCATCGCCGGCGGCGCGAGGCCGCTCGCCCGCAGGGCGGCGAGCGCCAGGAACGCGACGACGAACCAGGGGACCAGCCGGCGAAGATCGGCGCGCTCGCCGCCGCGCGACAGCAGGCCGAGCGCCAGGCACACGGGCCCGAGCGCGACCACCCGGGTCAGCTTGACCAGCGCCCCGACCTGCACGGCGGCGGCGCCGGCCGGCGCGGCGGCGGCCAGCACCTGGGGTACGGCGTAGACGGTCAGGCCGGCGAAGGCCCCCGCCGCCATGGGCGAGAGCCCGAGAAGCGCCGCCAGCGCCGGCGCGGCCAGCACCACGCCGACCCCGAGCACGGCGGTGAAGGCGATGGCGGAGGCGACATCGTCCGGCTCGGCGCCGATCACCGGGGCGACGGCGGCGATGGCCGAGTTGCCGCAGATCGAGTTGCCGGCGGCGATCAGCACCGACATGCGGCGCGGCAGGCCGAAGGCGCGGGCGATGGCGTAGCCGCCCGCCACCGAGAGCGCGACGACCAGGGCGATCCCGACCAGCATGGCGGGGCCGACCGCGGCCAGGCTGGCGGCGCTGACGCCGAGGCCGAGCAGGGCGACCGCCAGTTCGAGCAGGGTGCGGGCGCTGAACTCGATGCCGCCGATCCACCGCGGTCCCGGCGCCCAGAGGGTGCGGACCGCGGCGCCGAGCAGGATGGCGAGGACCAGCGCCTCCAGCCAGGCGCGGCCGGTCAGCCGAACCTCAACGTCCTGCAGGCCGACGGCGGCGAGGCCGAGCAACACGCAGAGCAGGACGCCGGGAAGGCGGGCGCGGATGGCGGCGGCGATGGACATCCCGCCCTTGTCCGCCTTTCCATTCAATCGATCCAACGCATTGTTATTGCCATTTCAATCCGTAATTCCAATCATAACAGCATGACCCTGGAACAGCTGCGCATCTTCGTGGCGGTGGCCGAGCGCCAGCACATGACGCGCGCCGCGCAGGCGCTGAACATCACCCAGTCGGCGGCCAGCGCCGCGATCGCGGCGCTGGAGGCGCGGCACGACACGCGGCTGTTCGACCGGGTGGGCCGCGGACTGGCGCTGAGCGAGGCAGGCCGCGCCTTCCTGCCGGAGGCCCGGGCGGTGCTGGCCCGCGCCGCCGACGCCGGCCGGCTGCTGGACGACCTGGCCGGGCTGAAACGCGGGCGCATCGACATCTTCGCCAGCCAGACAGTCGGAGCCTATTGGTTGCCGCCGCGGCTCGCGGCGTTCGGAGAGGCCCATCCGGGCGTCGAGTTGCACCTGGCGATCGGCAACACCGCCCAGGTCACCGAGGCGGTGCTGAGCGGGGCGGTCGAACTGGGGTTCGTCGAGGGCGCGGTGGAGGCGCCGCTGCTGGAGCGGCGGCAGGTCGGGGCCGACCGGCTGGCGATGGTGGCGACGCCCGACCATCCGCTGGCGGGGGGCGAGGCGTTCGAGCTCTCGGCGCTGACCGACCATCGCTGGGCGCGGCGCGAGGCCGGGTCGGGCACGCGCTCGGAGTTCGAGCAGGCGCTGCGCGGCCTGGGGGTCGATCCGAGCGCCCTGCCCTGCGCGCTGGTGCTGGCCTCGAACGAGGCGATCCTGGCGGCGGTGGCGCAGGGCGGGCTGCTGGCGGCGGTGTCGGAGCTGGCGGCGCGGCCGCTGATCGCCAGCGGCGCGCTGGTCGCCGTCGGGCCGGAGTTGCCGCCGCGGCCGTTCGACCTGGTCCGCCACCCCGACCGCCGGCCGAGCCGCGCGGCCGCAGCACTGCTGGAGGCGCTCTAGGTCCCCAGGCGCTCGATCTCTTCCTCGATCACCCGGGCGACGACGTCCGACTGCTCGCGCAGGGACACGCCCTCGCCGAGCATGCGTCCGTAGACTCCGCGGCCGGCCTGGAAGGCGGTGAGGCTGGAGGACAGCAGGATGGCGCGGACCTGGGCCTCGGTGTTGGTGCGCGGATGGCCCATGGCGCGGGCGATCAGCGCGGCCGAAAGCTCCATCCCCGGGGCCCAGAGGCGCGAGTAGAGCAGCTCGTGAGCGGGTCCCGGCACGGCGATCTCACGATGGATGAACAGCGCCCAGCTGCTGGTGTCCTCGTCCGCCAGCATGAAGTCGATCAGGCCGCCGTAGAACGCCTTGAGGGCGGCGCGGGCGGCCGGCGGCGTCATCGGCCCCTGCATCGCCGCCAGGGCCTGGCGGCCGACCTCGCCGAGCGCGGCCTCGTAGCGCAGGGCGATCTCCTCGGCGCAGGCCATGTAGAGCCCGTTCTTGTCGCCGAAATAGTAGTTGAGGGTCGGCAGGCTGGCTTCGGATTCCTCGACGATCTGGCGGGTGGTCACCGCCGCGAAGCCGTGCTGACCAAACAGCTTGGCGGCGACGTCCAGCATGCGGGCGCGCGTCTCGTCGCCCTTGCGGTAGCCGGCGGGTCGCGGATCGGGTCTGGCCGAGGTCATCGTCCATTCTCCCCCAGAAGCGGCGCGCCCCAAAGTGGGGTGAAAACCTGTCGCACGACAGACAAATTGCTATCGTCCGATAGATTTCCGTGAAACGCTGATTTCGCTGACAGATGCATGTCGCGAACGGGAGGAAACCACCCCCTCGGAGAAACTCCCGCCCTTAGGCGGACGCCTCGGCCGCAATAACATAATCATGGCCGTGAGCGAGACCGCCGTGCCGCAGGCATAGATCGAGGCTGCTCCCCCGCATTGTCTCGATCATCAGCCCCATGGCTGCGGCGAGGGCGGAGTCGGGCAGCTTGACGAGGCGGCGTGTCGCCATGTCGAGCTGCCCGTTCACCCAGGCCTCGCGATAGCGATTGGCGAACCGGCGCGCCGACAGCACCCGGTAGCCGGACGCCTGCAGCGCATTCACCACCCACTCGGCCGGATACTCGCGATAGGGCGTTTCCCCCGCGAGCAGGAGCACCGCGTCGCGCAGTCGGCCGATGTCGCGGACCGCCTGGGCGGCGGGGGTTTCGGCTTCGCCGACGATGTAGGGATCGAGCCCGACCACATAGATTCGCCGCTTCACCAGCGGCCGCAGCCGCGCGAACAACTGCGACTGGAAGTAGGGCGAGAAGCCCTCGACCGCCCCGACCAGATAGTCGGCCAGCACGGTGTCGAACCCCTCCCCCGCCAGCAGGTCCGGGTCGGTCCAGTTGCCGACGATCAGCCGGTCCTGCGGGCGCAGGCGCGCGCCGGCGCGATCGCGGACCTGCGCGCCATGGCCGGCCGAGCCGGTGACCGCGCACCAGCGGTCGGTCGGCAGCGCCGTCGACCACAGCGCCGAGTTCACGCCGGTCCCGGCGTCGAGGAACGCGCCCCACGGCGCCTCCCCCTGCAGCTGTTCGATATGGCGGAAGAGCGCGGAGGTTCTGGGAGCGGTGGCCGAGAGCATCTTGATGATTGTTATGTTATAACATAATGGACGACCCTTCAGTCATGAGCCGGGGTCCCGTAAAATGCAACTTCGAACTGTCCTACTCGCCGCCGCCAGCCTGTCGGCGGTGAGCGCCAGCGCGGCCTGGGCCGACCAATCCGGCCCCGGAACCGAGGTCGGCGAGATCGTGGTCACCGGCGACCCGCTGGGCCGCTCCGACAAGGACGTGATCTCGAGCGTGGCGGTGGTGCGCGGCCAGGACCTCGACCATCGCCGGCAGTCGACGCTGGGCGAGACCCTGACCGGCCTGCCGGGCGTGAACTCCGACACCTTCGGCGGCGGTGCGAGCCGGCCGGTGATCCGCGGCCAGACCGCGCCGCGGGTGAAGGTGCTGACCGACGGCTCGGCGCTGATGGACGCTTCCGAGGTTTCGCCGGACCACGCGGTGTCGGGCGAGCCGCTGCTGCTGGACGGCATCGAGATCCTGCGCGGCCCGAGCGCCCTGCTCTATGGCGGCGGGGCGATCGGCGGCGCGGTCAACCTGATCGACAAGAAGATCCCCACCGCCATTCCCGACGACGGCTTCGAGGGCGTCGCCGAGGTGCGGCTCGGCTCGGCCGACAACGAGCGCGCCGGCGTGGTCGGGGTGACCGGCGGGACCGGCAATTTCGCGATCCGCCTGGAGGCGGCCGGCCGCCGGGCCGACGACTACGAGGTTCCGGACTGGCCGGAGGACACGCTGGACGGCTCGTTCAATCGCAGCCGCACGGCGACGCTGGGCCTGTCGTGGGTCGGCAGCCGGGGCTATCTGGGCGCGGCCTATACCGACCAGCGCAGCACCTACGGCCTGCCCGGCCACAGCCACGAGTACGAGGACTGCCACCCGCACGGGTCGAGCCTGCACTGCGGCGGCCATGACCACGATCATGAGCACGAACATGGCGAGGGCGACGACCACGGCGCGCCGATCGTCGAGCTGAAGAGCAAGCGGGTCGACGTGCGCGGCGAGCTGCGCGATCCGCTGGCCGGGATCGAGCGCATCCGCCTGCGCGGCGGCTACACCGACTACGCCCATGACGAGATCGACGACGGCGTGGTGGCGACCACCTTCACCAACAAGGGCTATGACGCGCGGATCGAAGCGCAGCACGCGCCGATCGGCGCCCTGCGCGGGGTGGTCGGCCTACAGACCGCCCGCAGCGATTTCGCGGCGGTCGGGGCGGAGTCGTTCATCCCCAAGAGCCGCACGACCAACTCGGCGATCTTCGTGCTGGAGGAACTGGAGCTCGGCGACTGGCGGTTCGAAGGCGCCCTGCGCCAGGAGTGGCAGGACGCCCGCGCCCAGGGCCGCGTCGACACCGACCACAGCCCGTTCTCGGCCTCGGCGGCGGCGACCTGGAGGTTCGCGCCGGACTATGCGCTCAGCCTGTCGGTCGCCCGCTCGCAGCGCGCGCCGAGCGCCCAGGAGCTCTATGCCCGCGGCGTTCACCTGGCGACCAACACCTACGAGATCGGGACCGCGACCCTGGACGTCGAGACCGCCAATTCGGTGGAGCTCGGCCTCAAGAAGACCGGCGGGGCGACGACCTTCTCGGCCAGCGTCTATCGCTACGCCTATGACGGCTACATCTTCGCCCGCACGCTGGACCAGTTCGAGGACTTCCGGCTGATCCGCTACAGCCAGGCCGACGCGACCTTCACCGGGGTTGAGGGCGAGGTCCGCCACGCCTTCGCGCCGGGCCTGTCGGCGGCGGTGTTCGGCGACTATGTGCGCGCCGAGTTCGACGACGACGGCGGCGACCTGCCGCGCATCCCGGCCGGGCGGCTGGGCGTGCGGGGCGACTTCGCCCGCGGCGACTGGTCGGGGAACCTGGAATACGTGCGGGTCTTCGAGCAGGACCGCATCGCGCAGTTCGAGACCAAGACGCCGGGCTACGACATGGTCAACGGCACGCTGGCCTACGACTTCGCGGCCGGCGGCTTCGCCAGCCAGGTGTTCGTGCGCGGGACCAACCTGCTGGACGAGAAGGCGCTGAACCACGCCTCGTTCATCACCGACGTCGCGCCGCTGCGCGGCCGCAACTTCGCGGTCGGGCTGCGGACGCGGTTCTAGGAATTGCTCCCACTCAAGTCGTCATGGCCGGGCCGCCAGGTCCCGGCCATCCATAGACGCCGAGCCTGACCAGGATACGCAGGCGCTTATGGATCCCCGGCACGCGTGCGCGGCCGGGGATGACGAGACGGATGGCGGCGCGCCTTACCGGAACGGCGGCTCGTCGAAGCTGCGGAGTTTGCGCGAGTGGAGCTTGGGGCCCTCCTCGCGCAGGAGGTCCATGGTGGCGATGCCGATCTGCAGGTGCTGGCCGATGGCGCGTTCGTAGAAGGCGTTGGCCTGGCCGGGCAGCTTGATCTCGCCGTGCAGCGGCTTGTCCGACACGCAGAGCAGCGTCCCGTAGGGCACCCGGAAGCGGTAGCCCTGGGCCGCGATGGTGGCGCTTTCCATGTCGATGGCGACCGCCCGCGATTGATTGAACCGCAGCGACGACGATGAGAAGCGGAGCTCCCAGTTGCGGTCGTCGGTGGTCACCACCGTGCCGGTGCGCAGCCGGCGCTTCAGCATCTCGCCGCTCTCGCCGGTGACGGTCTCGGCGGCCCGGTTCATCGCCACCTGGATCTCGGCGATCGGCGGGATCGGGATCTCCGGCGGCAGCACGTCGTCGAGCACATGGTCGTCGCGCAGATAGGCGTGGGCCAGGACGTAGTCGCCGATGGTCTGCGAGCCGCGCAGGCCGCCGCAGTGGCCGATCATCAGCCAGGCCTGCGGCCGCAGCACCGCCAGGTGGTCGGTGATGGTCTTGGCGTTCGACGGGCCGACGCCGATGTTGACCAGGGTCAGGCCGCGCTTGCCCTTGGCCATCAGGTGGTAGGCCGGCATCTGGTGGCGGCGCCAGGCGCCGTCGGCGATCACCTGCTCGGGGTTCTCGGTTTCAGCGGTGACCAGGACGCGGCCAGCGGCCGAGAGGGCGTCGTAATGGCCTTCGCGGATCTGCTGGCAGCCCCAGCGCACGAACTCATCGACGTAGCGATGGTAGTTGGTGAACAGGATGTAGGGCTGCACGTGCTCGGCCGGAGTGCCGGTGTAGTGCGCGAGCCGCGCCAGCGAGAAGTCGGTGCGCAGGCCGTCGAACAGGGCCAGCGGCCGGGTCGGCTCCAGGCTGGCGTCCCAGAAGCCGTCGGCGATCTCGTCGCCGATATGGGCCAGCTCGGTGGTCGGGAAGTGGCGGGCGATCTGCGCCGAGCCGATGTCGGCCATCGCCAGGTCGACGGCGCCGTCCAGCACGTAGGGGAACGGCATCTCCTGGCGCGAGCGCCCGACCTCGATGGTGACGTCGAAGTCGGCCATCAGCAGGCTGATCTGCTCGGTCAAATAGTCGCGGTAGAGGTCCGGCCGGGTCACCGTCACCGAGTAGGCGCCGGGCTGCGACAGCCGGGCGTAGGCGCGCGACAGGCGCGGGTAGCTGTGGCCAGGAGGCCAGGTCAGCCGCAGTTCGGGATAGGCGAAAATTCCTTCGGCGCGGGACGCGGCGCTGGGCGGAGGGCCGCCGGCCAGGAAGGTTTTCAAGGCGCTCCGCAGAGCTTCGACGGTCGTCTGATATTCGGTATTAAGCCGCTCGACGATGGCGGCTGCTTTTTCTTCGTTGAACATGGGTCAGTTTAGCCTGCTCTTGTGCAGGTTGCGAGACGTCTCTTTCACGCTTTTGCAAAGCTATGGACGAAAGCCCCCATTCTCGGCACAAGGCCAGCTCTAGTGACGTTGGGGGACCCGCCATGAACAGACTTTTCACCGCCTTCATTGTTGGGGCGATGGTGCTCGGGGTCCTCGTCGGCTGGGGCGTGAACCAGGGTCTGAGCCCCGAACAGGCCAAGTCCGTCGCCGAAAACCTGACCATCATCACCGACGTCTTCCTGCGGCTGATCAAGATGATCATCGCCCCGCTGGTGTTCTCGACCCTGGTCGCAGGCATCGCGCACATGGAAGACGCCGCCTCCATCGGCCGGGTCGGCGTCAAGACCATGGCCTGGTTCATCACCGCCTCGATCGTCTCGCTGACCATCGGCCTGATCATGGTGCACCTGATCCAGCCGGGCGTCGGCATGGGCCTGGTCGACAGCGCCGGCCACGCGGCGGGCGCGGTCGATGCCAGCAAGCTGACGCTGAAGGAGTTCGTCACCCACCTGGTGCCGAAGTCGATCGTCGAGGCGATGGCCAACAACGAGATCCTGCAGATCGTGGTGTTCTCGGTGTTCGTCGGCACCGCCGTTGCGGCCCTGGACGACAAGGCCCCGGCCGTCACCGCCCTGGTCGACCAGATCGCCAACATCATGCTGAAGGTCACCGGCTACGTCATGAAGACCGCGCCGCTGGCGATCTTCGCGGCGCTGGCCGCCACCATCTCGACCCAGGGCCTGGGCGTGCTGGTCGACTACGCCAAGTTCGTGCTGGGCTTCTACGCCTCGCTCGGCGTGCTGTGGGGCCTGCTGAGCCTGGCGGCCATCCTGATCGTCGGCAAGCGCGCGCTGAAGCTGCTGGGCGCGATCCGCCAGCCGGCGCTGCTGGCCTTCGCCACCGCCTCGTCGGAAGCGGCCTATCCGCGGACCCTGGAAGAGCTGCAGAAGTTCGGCCTGTCGCGCCGGATCTCCAGCTTCGTGCTGCCGCTGGGCTACTCGTTCAACCTCGACGGCTCGATGATGTACTGCACCTTCGCGGTGATGTTCATCGCCCAGGCCTATGGCATCGAACTGACCATCGGCCAGCAGATCACCATGCTGCTGCTGCTGATGGTGACCTCGAAGGGCATGGCCGGGGTGCCGCGCGCCTCGCTGGTGGTGATCGCCGCCACCCTCACCTACTTCGACCTGCCCGAGGCCGGCCTGCTGCTGATCCTCGGCGTCGACCACCTGCTGGACATGGGCCGCAGCGCCACCAACGTGGTCGGCAACTCGGTGGCCGCCGCCGTGGTCGCCAAGTGGGAGAACCAGATCGAGGAGCCCGGCGAGAGCGAAGCCGCCCGCGCCTGACGCCCCTGACGGGCGCCCATTCCGGGCGCCCGTTAACGGACGATTCCGGGATTGCCGCATATTACGCGTAACCCTGATTTATCAGGACATGCGGAAGGGGGCGGCATGAAGGGCATCGTCTTGACGGAGTTTGTGGGATCCGCGGCGGATTCCATGGGCCCGGCCGGACGGCGTCCGGGGGCCTGAACCGCCGTGAACCCCTTCGCTCAACCCATCGAACCTGCGGCCCGCGACGCCGAGGCGCTGCTGATCGAGGCGCGGCAGGAGCTGCGCCAGGTCTCGGCGAGCCTGGCCGCGCGCATCGAGGAGCTCGAGACCGAGCGCGCGCTCACCATGCATCTGGCGCGGACCGACAGCCTGACCGGGCTGCTCAACCGCGGCGCCTTCACCGCCGCCCTGGTCGGGCGGCTGGAAGAGGCCCAGCGCAGCGGCGAGCCGGTCGCGCTGCTGGTCATCGACCTCGACCGCTTCAAGAACCTCAACGACAGCCTGGGCCATGACGCCGGCGACCAGCTGCTGGTCGAGATCGGCCGCCGGCTGAAGGCCGACGCCCGCGAGGGCGACGTCGTCTCGCGCCTGGGCGGCGACGAGTTCGCGGTGATCGCCGCCGGCGCCGACGCCGCCGTGCGGGCCGCCGAGCTGACCTCGGCCCTGACCCAGACCCACACCATATATGGCCGGGCGATCGCGCCTGGCGCGTCGGTCGGACTGGCGGTCTATCCGACCGATGCCGCCGACGCCGCCGACCTGCAGCGGTTCGCCGACATCGCGCTCTATCGCGCCAAGACCGCCGGCGGCAGCCGCTGGGCGGCCTTCGACGAGGACCTCCGCGCCGCCACCGAGGCCCGCAACAGCCTGGAGACCGAGCTGCGCCGCGCGATCCCGGCCGGCGACATCGTCCCCTGGTTCCAGCCGGTGGTGAACGCCGCCGACGGCCGCATCATCGCCGCCGAGGTGCTGGCCCGCTGGAACCACGCCGAGCGCGGCATGATCCCGCCCGGCGTGTTCGTGCCGCTGGCCGAGGAGCTGGGCCTGATCGGTGAACTGGACGGGGCGATCTTCCAGTCCGCCTGCCAGCGCGCCGCGCCCTGGGTGGCCGAGGGCATGATCGACACGATCTCGTGCAACGTCTCGCAGCGCGAGCTGCTGGACCCGGCCTTCTCACGCAAGCTGATCGCGCGGCTGGCCGACACCGACCTGCCCGCCACGGCGCTGACCGTCGAGATCACCGAGACCTTCCTGGTGCACGACCTGAGCCTGGCGCGCCGCCACATCGAGCGGCTGGCCTCGCGCGGGGTGCGCATCGCGCTGGACGACTTCGGCACCGGCTATTCGAACCTGCGCGCGCTGCTGCAGCTGCCGATTCACACCGTGAAGCTGGACCAGTCTCTGATCGGCGGGGTCGGCCGCGACCCGCGGGTCTCCAAGCTGGTCCGCGCCATGCTCGGCGCCGCCAAGTCGCTGGACGCCCGCATCGTCGCCGAGGGGGTCGAGGACGAGGCCCAGGCCATCTTCCTGCGCGCCGCCGGCGCCGACCGCATGCAGGGCTACCTGTTCGCCCGCCCGATGCCGGGCGATGCCTGCGAGGCGCTGATGCGCGAGCAGGCCGCCGGCGCCGAGGCGCCCACCGACCGGATCATGGCCGCCGCCGCGACCCTCCGCACGGCCGCCTTCTAGGCAATTGGCGCAGGCCGCCGGCTAGGGCGCCGGCCCGACTCGACAAACCGCTCCCCACCCCGCGAGATGCCCGGCGCCGCGCCCGGCGCGACGGCGATCAACAGCGGAGCAGGGACGATGCCGACCATCACCACCACCGACGGCGCCGAGATCTTCTACAAGGACTGGGGCTCGGGACGTCCCATCGTATTCCACCACGGCTGGCCGCTGAGCGCCGATGACTGGGACGCGCAGATGATGTTCTTCCTGGCCAAAGGCTTCCGCGTGATCGCCCACGACCGTCGTGGGCACGGGCGCTCGACCCAGACCTCGGGCGGGCACGAGATGGACACCTACGCCGCCGACATGGCGGCGCTGGCCGCGCACCTGGACCTGAAGGACGCCGTGCACATCGGCCACTCGACCGGCGGCGGCGAGGTCGCCCGCTATGTCGCCCGCCACGGCGGCGGCGGCCGGGTCGGCAAGGCGGTGCTGATCGGCGCGGTGCCGCCGATCATGGTCAAGTCGGACAAGAACCCCGGCGGCCTGCCGATCGAGGTGTTCGACGGCTTCCGCGCCGGCCTGGTCGCCAACCGGGCGCAGTTCTTCCACGATATTCCGGCCGGGCCGTTCTACGGCTTCAACCGCCCCGGCGCGAAGGTGTCGGAGGGGGTGATCGACAACTGGTGGCGCCAGGGGATGATGGGCGCGGCCAACGCCCACTACGAGTGCATCAAGGCGTTCTCGGAGACCGACTTCACCGAGGACCTGCGCGCGATCGAGGTTCCGGTTCTGGTCATGCACGGCGACGACGACCAGATCGTGCCGATCGCCGACTCCGCCCTGCTCTCGATCAAGCTGCTGAAGAAGGGCGAGCTGAAGGTCTATCCGGGCCTGCCGCACGGCATGTGCACGACCCATCCGGAGATCGTAAATCCGGACCTGCTGGCCTTCATCCAGGCCTGACGAAATCGGACGACGGGAGGGCGGCTACGCCTTGCGCAGCCGCCCTCCGCGCCCCCATATCCGCGCCCATGCACAACCACCTTCGCACCTTCATGTTGCTGGCGGGCATGACCGCCCTGTTCGTCGGGATCGGCTACCTGATCGGCGGACCGACCGGCATGGCCATCGCGCTCGCCCTCGGCGTGGCGATGAACTTCTTCAGCTACTGGAACTCCGACAAGATCGTGCTGCGCATGTACGGCGCGCGCGAAGTCGACGTGAGCACCTCCGACCCGCTGCTGCGCAACTACGTCAACGACGTCTACGAGCTCGCCGACCGGGCCAACATGCCGCGCCCGAAGGTCTATGTGATGGAGACCGAGCAGCCGAACGCCTTCGCCACCGGCCGCGATCCCGAACACGCCGCGGTGGCCGCCACCGTCGGCCTGCTGCGCATGCTGGACCGCCGCGAGATCCGCGGGGTGATGGCGCACGAACTGGCGCACGTGAAGAACCGCGACACCCTGACCATGACCATCACCGCGACCCTGGCCGGGGCGATCTCGTCGCTGGCCAACTTCGCGCTGTTCTTCGGCGGCAACGACCGCGAGCGGCCCGGCGGGATCATCGGCACCATCGCGCTGATGGTGCTGGCCCCGATGGCCGCGGCGCTGGTGCAGATGGCGATCAGCCGCGGCCGCGAATACGAGGCCGACAAGCACGGCGCCGAGATCAGCGGCGACCCGCAGGCGCTGGCCAGCGCGCTGCAGAAGATCGAGGCCTACGCCCACGGCATCGTCAACGTCACCGCCGAGCGCAATCCGGCCACCGGCCAGATGTTCATCATCAACCCGCTGGCGGGCCGCGGCGCGGACAACCTGTTCTCGACCCACCCGGCCACCGGCAACCGCGTCGCGGCGCTGATGAAGATGGTCGGCGGACGCGGCGCGCCGCCGCGCCAGCAGGACCCGATCGTCAGCGGCGGCGGCCGTTGGGGCGGCGGCTCGACCGCGGTGCCGACCACCGAACCGCGCAAGCCGCAAGGCGGCCCCTGGAACAGCTAGCGGCCTAGTAGAGGTCGTTGCGGTAGTTGGTCTCCAGGCCCTTGGCGACCAGGCCGCGATTGGTCGCCAACCGCAGCAGGGTCGCGGCCGCGCCGCGCGCCTTGTTGAGCTTCAGATGCGCGACCAGGGTCGCGGCGGGATCGATCTGCGGCGTCGCCGGCGCGCGGGTCCAAAGCCCGGCGCGCTCCAGCGCGGCGCTGGCCTGGACCGCCGGCTGCGCGCCGTCGATGACCGTCGCCAGGAGCGGCGTCTTCTCCTCCACCACGAAAGCGGCGCGGACGGCCTCGTCCCGGGTCAGGTGGGCCTGGCCGCGCAGCACGGCCACGGTCAGGGCGCCGGGGATGATGCACAGCGCCGCGACCTTGGGCTGCTCGATCATGTTGCGGTAGCCGAAGGCCAGCCGGTTGCCCGGGCGCTCGGCCAGGGTGGCGCGGTCGCCCTCCATGCGGACCAGCAGGCCCGCGGGATCGCCCTTGGGACTGATGTCGATCCGTCCCTGGGCGTCCATGGTCGCCAGGGCCAGAAAGCGCGAGGCGTCGACGAAGGCGGCGGGATCGTCGGGCGCGGCGGCCGGCCCGGGGTTCCAGAAATCCGAGCGGATCAGCGCCTTGGCGCAGTGCACGAAGCACTCCTCGACGGCGATCTCCAGTTCGGTCGCGCTGACCGCCTTGACCGCGCCGTTGGCGCGCAGGGTCTCCCCGACGCCGGGGACCAGGAACAGCACGCCGGCGCCGCGTCCGACCTGCGGCGGCGTCGCCGGAGCGATGGCGGCCAAGGGTATGGCCAGGGTCCCGGCGTTCTTGACCCGCGCAAAGCCGGCCGGGCCGCCGGCCACCGCCACGCGGGGACCATCGTCGGCGGCCAGCCCCACGAAAGCCACCGGCGAGGCGGCGATCCACTGCGCCGCCGTGACATCCAGATGGTCGATGATCTTCATCTTCACCGGCAGGCCGGCGGCGCCGATGCAGTCTTCGAGTTTGGCGATCGAGGAAATGGTGTCGGACATCGACGGCTCCTGACGAGGTCCGACCACCTTGCTCTAGTTGATATTCATTCGCAACAGCGCGATCAACGGCCCTGGAACACCGGCTTGCGCTTTTCGAGGAAGGCGCGGCGGGCTTCCTGGCCGTCCTCGCTGCGGAAGGCGCGGCCGATGTTGGAGACCTCGTAGCGGAGCTGCTGCTCCATATCGATCGACTCGTAGGACTTCACGATGCCGCGCTTGAGCAGGCGCAGGGTGATCGGCGACCACTCGCAGAGCTGGGCGCAGTACTCGGCCAGCCGGGCGTGGAAGTTCGCGTCGTCGACCGCCTCGCCGGCCATGCCCCAGGCCAGGGCCTCGGCGCCGACGACGGTGCGGTTCTCCATCATGAAGCGCATGGCGCGCTCATAGCCCATGACCTGCGGCAGGGTGATGGTGAGGCCGGCGTCCGGCGAGCCGCCGATGCGGGTATAGCCGGCCATCAGCCGCGCGCTGGAGGCGACCAGGCGCACGTCGGTGGCCATGGCCAGGCCGAGGCCCGCGCCGACGGCCACGCCGTTGATCCCGCCGACCACCGGCTTGTCGCAGCGCTTGCGCAAGGCGAGCACGAACTGGCCGACCCAGCTGATGTCGTCGAGCTGGGCGGTCATTTCGGAGTCCGGGTGGTAGGGCTCGGAACCCGAGAGATCGAGGCCGGCGCAGAAGGCGTCGCCCGAGCCGGTCAGCGCCACGACCCAGACGTTGTCGTCGCGGGCGGCCGCGTCGACCGCCTCGATCACGCCCCAGGCCAGCTGCTGGGAGAGCGCGTTCTTCTTCTCCGGACGGTTCAGGCGGATGGTGCGGACGTGGCCGGCGTCGGACGTCTCGACAAGCTTGGACATGGCGTTTCCCCTCGTTCTTGCGTTGACGCGACAATGAACGCGGTGGGAGGTGGAGGCCAGACCTTAGGGGACCGCCCATGCTGCACGACGCCGACACCCTGGCCTTCTACGACCGCGAGGCCGCGGCCTATGCCGCGCGCAAGCGAGGCGCGCCGGTGCGGCTGCAGGCCTTCCTCGAACAGCTGCGGCCGCGGGCCCGCATTCTGGAGCTGGGCTGCGGCGGCGGCCAGGACGCCGAGCTGATGAGCGCCGCCGGGTTCGACGTCACGCCCACCGACGGCTCGGCCGGACTGGCGGCGCAGGCGCAGGCGCGGCTGGGACGGCCGGTGCGGGTGATGCGGTTCGAGGAGCTGGACGAGGTCGGCGTCTATGACGGCGTCTGGGCCAACGCCTGCCTGCTGCATGTGCCCGAGGACGGGCTGGCCGACGTGCTGGGCCGCATCCATCGGGCGCTGAAGCCGGGCGGGCGGTTCAACGCCGGGTTCAAGGCCGGGTTCAAGGCCGGCGACGGCGGCGGGCGCGACAGCCTGGGCCGCTACTACAATTTCCCAGACGAGGCGCGGCTGCGGGCCGCCTATGGCGCGGCGGGCGACTGGGCGACGCTGACAATCACGCCTGGCAAGGGCGGCGGCTTCGACGGCGTGATGCGCGACTGGCTGTTCGTGGATGCGGTGAAGGGGTAGCGCGTCCCGGAAATGTCATCCCGGTTTGCGAAGCAAGACCGGGTCGCATCGATGCCTGCAGCGATCGCGTCAAGCCTACGAACATCCGGTGTTCATGGGTCCCGGACAGCCGCTACGCGGCTTCCGGGATGACACCTGAGACTTACTCCGCCGGCTCGTTGCGCTTGGCGAGCAGGTTGTCGAACGAGGACCAGACGCCGTCGGCGCCGTGCCATTGGCCCTTGGTCGCGGCCTTCGAGTACTCGGTCGAGCGGGCCTCGAAGAAGTTGGCGTGCTCGACGCCCGAGAGCATCGACTGCAGCCAGGGCAGCGGGTTCTCCTTCACGCCGTAGACTTCCGGCAGATGCAGCTGGCGCAGGCGCCAATCGGCGATGAAGCGGATGTACTGCTTGATGTCTTCCGGGGTCATGCCCTGGACCTCGCCGGCGTTGAACGCCAGGTCGATGAAGGCGTCTTCCAGGCCGACGACGGTCTTGCAGCAGTCGATGATGTCGTCGCCCACGCTCTTGGTGACCGCGCCGGTCTCCTTGTTGAACGCGTGGTAGAGCTTGATGATGCCCTCGCAGTGCAGGCTCTCGTCGCGCACCGACCACGAGACGATCTGGCCCATGCCCTTCATCTTGTTGTGGCGCGGGAAGTTCAGCAGCATCGCGAAGCTGGCGAACAGCTGCAGCCCCTCGGTGAAGCCGCCGAACATGGCCAGCGTGCGGGCGATGTCGGCGTTCGAGTCGACGCCGAACTTCTGCATGTAGTCGTGCTTGTCGCGCATCTCCTGGTAATCCAGGAACGCCGTGAACTCGCTATCGGGCATGCCGATGGTTTCGAGCAGCAGGGCGTAGGCCGCGATGTGGATCGTCTCCATATTGGAGAACGAGGCCAGCATCATCTTCACCTCGGTGGGTTTGAAGACGCGGCTGTAGCGTTCCATGTAGTTGTCGTTCACCTCGACGTCCGATTGGGTGAAGAACCGGAAGATCTGGGTGAGGAGATTGCGCTCCTTGTCGTTGAGCTTGGCCGCCCAGTCCTTGAGGTCTTCGCCCAGCGGCACCTCTTCGGGCATCCAGTGGACCTGCTGCTGCTTCTTCCAGAAGTCGTAGGCCCACGGATAGCGGAACGGCTTGTAGGCGAAGGACGGAGTGAGCAGGCCGGGCTGAGCGGACGTCGCGGTCACGGGTGCGGCTTTCGAATCTGACGGCTGGTGTTGGAGCCTATCTAGGCGCCGATAGGGCGTCAGCGAAAGGGCATATCTTGTGGTTGGGTCATCACATCACACGCAAGATGTTGTGAAACACGGGGATGAACGATGAGCGGTGAATATGTCGTCCACGGGGCGGCCGGATCGGGATCGGTCCCCGTCGAAGCCACGCTGACCCTGCTCGGCCTGCCCTATCGGGTGATCGAGAACGCGCCCTGGGCGAGCACGGCCGCCGCCGATGCGGTGGGCGAGGTCAACCGCCTGCGCCAGGTGCCGGCGGTGATCACGCCGGAGGGCGAACTGCTGACCGAGAGCGCGGCGATCCTCATCCACCTGGCCGATCGCCATCCGCAGGCGCGGCTGGCGCCGGCGATCGACGCGGCGGACCGGGCGCAATTCCTGCGCTGGATGATCTACCTGCCGGCGCAGGTATATTCGATGTTCTGGGTGCGCGACGACCCGAGCCGGCTGGCGGCCGACGCCGCGGCCGAGCAGGTGATCAGCGAGCGCACCGCCCAGCGGATCGCCGACTGCTGGCGGATGATGGACGAGCAGGTCGCGCCGGGCGACTACATCCTCGGAGAGACCGTGAGCGTGCTCGACCTCTATGTGGCGGTTATGTCGCGCTGGACCCCGCGGCGGAAGGTCTTCTACCAGGTCGCCCCGAAGCTGGCGGCGGTGGTCCGCCGCGTCGACGCCGAGCCGCGGCTGGCAAACTTCTGGGCGCAGCGCATGCCGTTCGAAGGGGCATGGGAGGGCTGAGCGCCCTCCCCGCCCGCCGGTCAGGCCGGCTCGACGATCAGTGCGACAATGCGCCGGACGACCGGCAGCAACAGCAAGAGGGCCGGAAAGGCGACGAGCCAGGAGACGCCCCAGGCCCCCATCCAGGCGGCGGGCATGGCCGGCGTGGCGCCGACGCTCTTGAGGGTCGAAATCCCCGAGACGATGAAGGTCATCAGGATGGAAAGCACGAACGGCATGACGACGCCCGCGAAACGCGCGGGCAGCCGGCGGGGAAGTGCAGGCATATGGAACTCCGTAAACGCCGCGCGATGCATCCGGCCCGTCAGGACCTTTAGCCCTCGCCCGGCTGGGCAGGGTGGATGCGTTGGCTGACGTAAACGCTTACGGAAGCACGGGACGCGCTGCGGAGCCCGTCTTAGCGAAACTTCGATATATCGCAAGTACGATCGACTGCGTCACTTCTGCGGTTTGATCGAGAAGGTGAAGGCCAGCACCGAGTCTTCCTTGGTCTCCTGGCCGAAGACCATGTGCTCGCCCTTCACCTCGCGGTGGATGTAGCCGAACGAGGTCTGCAGCGCGCCCTTGCGGTAGGCCACGCCGACATGGGCGTCGCCGACCAGGGCGCTGGACGGATCGGTGGTGAGGCCCTGGCCGTCCCAGCTGTTGCCGTTGCGCAGCACGTTGAGGCCGACCGCGCGGCCGCTGGCGGCGGCGAACAGGTACCAACGTCCCTGGTCGCCATAGGCTTTGCCGTCGCGAACGCCGAGATCGTTGAGGCGGTCCTCGACCTCGCCGTCGCGCTTCTGGGCGACGGTCAGGGTGGCGCCGGCCTCGGCCTGGCCGCCGCTGTTGGAGAGACCGACGCCCGTGTGCGGCGTGACCGCGACGTCGAGCTCGCCGGCCCTCATGCGCACCGGCGCCCAGTCACGGGTGACCGCCACCTCGTAGGCGTCGGCGTCGAACTGGGCGGCGCGCGGATCGATGTTGGCCGGCAGGCCACTGGGCGAGCGTACCGCGCCGCCGACGCTGAGCCGCAGGTTGTCGACCGAGCCGCGCTCCGTCTTGCCGAGCTGGAAGTTGTTGGTGCTCCAGCGGACCGGGGCCCCGTCGGCGGCGAACTGCTCGCGCTCGACCATGTTCGAGAAGTCGTCCTGTCGGATCTTCGGCGCCTTGTCGGGCGCGAACGTCGTCGCGTCCTTCAGTTGCATGGCGTCCGCAGGCCTCGGTGTTTGGGCGGCGACCCCCGTCGCAGCGCCAAAACTCAAGGCGATGGCCAGCCCAGCCAACAGCCTCATCAGCGATTCTCCCGTACCGCATCGTTGAGCGTGCGGCTCAACAAGCACCCTTCCATGATGATGGAATGACGCCAACGGGAAATCCGTTCCTCTGCCCTGCGTCACATCGGGTTTACACCTGAGGTGGCGCGTGAGCGGGCGCGAAACTGCGCCAGACTGGGACAAAACTAGGAAAATGCGCGCAATTCGTGCGCGCCGTCGTCGAGCGGAGGTGCGGCGAAGGCGGCGCCCCAACAGCCGTCGAGGGGCGCGGCGGCCCCTCGACTCAGGTCTTTGAGTTTTTCCCGCCGCCGAGAGGGGCGGCGGTTAGAAGCAGGCGCCTACTGGCAGGCCAGGCACTCTTCGTAGTCGGTGCGCTCGGACGGCGCGTCGATGACCATGGCCGTACCCTCGCCGCCGGCGTGGGCCGCGCGCTGCACCGACTTGGAGCGCAGGTAGTAGAGCGACTTGCAGCCGCGCTCCCACGCCTGCCAGTGCAGCATGTGCAGGTCCCACTTGTCGACGTCGCCCGGCAGGAAGACGTTGACCGACTGCGACTGGCAGATGTCCGGGGTGCGGTCGGCGGCCAGTTCGATGACCCAGCGCTGATCGAGTTCGAAGGCGGTCTTGTAGACGTCCTTCTCGTCCTGGCTGAGGAAGTCGAGGTGCTGAACCGACCCTTCGTTCTCCAGGATCGTGTCCCAGACCTGCGAGGTGTTCTTGCCCTTCTCGTCGAGCAGGCGCTCGAGGTAGGGGTTCTTGACCGCGAAGGTGCCCGACAGGGTCTTGTGGCTGTAGATGTTGGCCGGGATCGGCTCGATGCCGGCGCTGGTGCCGCCGCAGATGATCGAGATCGACGCGGTCGGGGCGATCGCCAGCTTGTGGCTGAAACGCTCCATCACGCCCTTTTCGGCCGCGTCCGGGCAGGCGCCGCGTTCGGCGGCCAGGGTGCGCGAGGCCGCATCGCACTGACGGCGCAGGTGCTTGAACAGGCGCATGTTCCAGCTCTTGGCCAGGGCGCTCTCGAACGGCACGTTCTGCATCTGCAGGAAGGAGTGGAAGCCCATGAGGCCGAGGCCCACCGAGCGCTCGCGCTGGGCGGCGTAGACCGCGTTCTTCATTTCCGGCGGCGCGCTGCGGATGAAGTCCTCGAGCACGTTGTCGAGGAAGCGCATCACGTCTTCGATGAAGGTCGGGTGGTCGCGCCACTCCATGAACTTCTCGGCGTTGACCGAGGAGAGGCAGCAGACCGCGGTCCGCTCGTGGCCCAGGTGGTCGGTGCCGGTGTGGAGCATGATCTCCGAGCACAGGTTCGACTGGCGCACCGACAGGCCGAGGTCGCGCTGATGCTGCGGCATCGAGCGGTTCACGGTGTCGGAGAAGATCAGGTAGGGCTCGCCGGTCTGCAGGCGGATCTCGAGGATCTTCTGCCAGAGCGAGCGGGCGTCGACCTCGCGCAGCACTT
The DNA here is from genome assembly GCF_058797775.1 of Phenylobacterium sp. GW823-FHT02A09. Classification (NCBI taxonomy): domain Bacteria; kingdom Pseudomonadati; phylum Pseudomonadota; class Alphaproteobacteria; order Caulobacterales; family Caulobacteraceae; genus Phenylobacterium; species Phenylobacterium sp. GW823-FHT02A09. Next base: position 110,201 of record NZ_JBXAJZ010000005.1, read on the forward strand.
CCTGGTTCTTCGGCGAGCGCAGGCCGAACATGGCGCCTTCACGCACGGCCTCCATGAACTCGTCGGTGATGTTGATGCCGTGGTGCAGGTTCAGGGACTTGCGGTTGAAGTCGCCCGACGGCTTGCGGATCTCGAGGAACTCCTCGATCTCCGGGTGGTGGATGTCGAGATAGACAGCGGCCGAGCCGCGGCGCAGCGAGCCTTGGCTGATCGCCAGGGTCAGCGAGTCCATCACGCGGATGAAGGGGATGATGCCGCTGGTCTGGCCCGCGCCTTTGACCTTCTCGCCGATGGAGCGGACGCCGCCCCAGTAGGTGCCGATGCCGCCGCCGTTGGAGGCCAGGGCGACATTCTCGTTCCAGACGCTCTGGATGCCGTCGAGCGAATCGCCGACCGCGTTCAGGAAGCAGGAGATCGGCAGGCCGCGACCGGCGCCGCCGTTCGAAAGCACCGGGGTGGCCGGCATGAACCAGAGGTTCGAGATGTAGTCGTAGATCCGTTGGGCGTGCTCGGCGTCGTCGGCGTAGGCCGTCGCGACGCGGGCGAACATGTCCTGGTAGCTCTCGCCGGCCAGCAGGTAGCGGTCTTCGAGGGTCGTCTTGCCGAAATCGGTCAGCAGGGCGTCGCGCGAGCGATCCACCTCGACCTTCCGGACGAGCTGAAGCGCAGGCCGGTCAGCCCGATCCGGGGCCGTCTGGGTCGCTTCCGAAACCGTCCGCATCACCGCTTCGCCGCTGCTCATGCCCCAAAACCCATAACTATCAGACGCTTTGCCTCCGGGACACCGCCCGGCCGTATTCACCGCTATATCTAGTGGCTGCCCCGCCCCCGATACGCTCCATATGGGGCCATGAAGGCTAATGACTCGTCAACGGTCTGGAGCGGTCATCCCCACGAGAATTTCGTTAACGCCGCATTTACCTTTGCAGCCAGGGCTTGGCGGGCTTGAGTTTTCCACAGGCGCTCCGCGCCCGGACAAAGCCTCTGCTCACGCGACTGTGAAAACTGGGGGCGATTCAATCGCGAGTCGTTCGCACTTGCCCACCGCGGACCACCACCCTATCCACACCCCGTCACTGGGGAGTAGCCGCCCGTAGCTCCAGCGGGGGACGCGTCAACAAACTTGCCGAAGATCGCTTGATCGGGCGCATGGCGTGTTCGGCAAAGACCTGAGTCGCTTCGGCGGCCAGGCGCTTGGCGAGACCTTTGGCTTTCGTGCGTCGGTCCATGCGGGGTCGGTGGCGCGGAAGGCCATTGGTATGTCTCGACCCCGCCCGGACGCCTGTTCTTCATGGAAGCCTTCCTCGTCTCCACTGGCCTCGTGGCCGTCGCCGAAATCGGCGACAAGACCCAGCTGCTGGCCCTGCTGCTGGCCGCGCGGTTCCGCAAACCGGCGCCGATCATCCTCGGCATTCTCGTCGCCACTATCGCCAACCACGCCCTGGCCGCCTGGGTCGGGGTCGCGGCCGCCGCGCTGCTGAACGGCCCCTGGATGAAGTGGGTGCTGGGCGTGGCCTTCATCGGCTTCGGGATCTGGGCGCTGATTCCCGACAAGTTCGAGGAAAGCGACAAGCCCAAGGACCGGGCCGGCGTGTTCCTGACCACCCTGGTGGCGTTCTTCTTCGTGGAGATGGGCGACAAGACCCAGGTGGCGACCGTCGCCCTGGCGGCCAAGTTCCACCAGGTGCTGCTGGTCGCGGCCGGCACCACGCTGGGCATGATGATCGCCAACGTCCCGGCGGTGCTGATCGGCGAGGCCGCGGCCACGCGCCTGCCGCTCAAGTACATCCGCTGGGCGGCGGCGGCGTGCTTCGCGGCGATCGGCGTGTGGATCCTGGTCGCGAGCTAGCCGCCCGTCAGCGGCCAGAACCAGGCGATCAACGGCGCGCCCAAGACCAGAACGAGCAAGGTCAGGGGCGCGCCGAGCCTGGAATAGTCGGCGAAGCGATAGCCGCCCGGCCCCATCACCAGGGTGTTGCACTGGTGGCCGATGGGGGTGAGGAAGTCCGACGCCGCGCCGACCGCCACCGCCATCAGGAACGGGTCGGGGTTGAGGCCGAGCTGCTTGGCCATGCTCGCCCCGACCGGGGCGACGATCAGCACGGTGGCGGCGTTGTTGAGGAACGGCGTGGCGGCCATGGCCACGGCCATGATCGAGACCAGCGCGATCATCGGCGACTGGCCGCGGAAGACGCTGGACAGCCAGCCGCCGATCAGCTCCGCGCCGCCGGTGGTCGAGATCGCCTCCGACACCGGGATCATCGCGGCGATCAGCACGATCAGCGGCCCGTCGACGGCGGCGTAGGCCTCGCGCATGCGCAGCGCGCCGACCACGATCATCGCCACCGCCGCGCCGAAGAAGGCGATGGCGACAGGAACCACCTGGAAGGCGACCAGCACCATGGCGGCGGCGAGGATCACCGCCGGGGCGACCGCGTGACGAATGCCGCCGAGCCGCACCTCGCGCTCGGCCAGCGGCAACAGGCCAAGCGCGGCCAGGGCGGTGGGCAGGGTGCGCTCGGAGCCTTGCAGCACGACAATGTCGCCCGAGCGCAGGCGGATACGGCTGGGGCTCTGCTTGAGATCGAAGCCCGAACGGCTGACCGCCAGGAGGTTGACGCCATGCTGGCCGTAGAGATCCGACTGCTGGGCCGAGCGGCCGATCAGCTCCGATTCCCCGCCGACCACCGCCTCGACGACGCGGACCTCGTCGGTCGGCTCCTCCATGGCGACCGGACGGTCGGAGCGGGTCAGGCGCAGCTTGCCGCGATTGATCAGTTCGTCGAGGGCCTGGGGCTCGCCCTGCAGCAGCAGCACGTCGCCGGGGCGGACCTTGGTGTTCGGGTGCGGCCGCGCGCGACGACGCCCGCCGCTGAGCAGCATCATCACCCGCGCCTCGCCGCCGGCCAGCTCGTGCAGCTCGCCGACGCGGGTCCCGGCCAGGGACCAGTCATCGGGGGCCTCGACCTCAGTGATGTAGGCGTTGGCGGCCAGCGCCTCCTCGAGGTTCACGGCCGGCGCGCGGTCCTTGGGCAGGATCCTGTAGGCGAAGGCCAGGAACACGAAGCCGATCACCGCTAGCGCCAGGCCGACCGGAGTGTAGTCGTACATCGCGAACGGCTTGCCGAGCAGCTCCTCGCGCACCTGCGAGACAATGATGTTGGGCGCGGTGCCGACCAAGGTGACGATGCCGCCGAGCATCGCGCCGAACGCCATCGGCATCAGCAGCCGCGAGGGCGAGGAGCCGGTGCGGCGCGAGAGCTGCAGGGCCACTGGCATCAGGATCGCCAGCGCTCCGACGTTCTTGGTGGCGGTCGACAGCAGGGTCACCGCCGCGGTCAGCACCGGCACCTGGCTGCGTTCGGTCTTCAGTTTCGGGATCAGCGGCCGCAGCACCGCTTCGACGATGCCGGACTTGGCGAAGGCGGCGCTGACCACCAGGGCCGCGGCGATGATCACCGTGATGTCGTTGGAGAAGCCGTCGAAGGCGCTCTTGGCCGGCACCACGCCGATCGCCACGCCGGCCAGCAAGGCGCAGACGGCGACGACGTCATAGCGGAAGCGGCCCCAGATGAAGGCGCCGATGGTCAGCGCGATGAGCCCGAAGGCCAGTCCCTGGTCGAGCGTCATCGTCGCTACCTGCCCCACCCCGTGCGGTGGAGCTTGGACAACGCCGCTCGGCGTTGAAGGCTGCGGCCCCAAAGCAAAAGAGCCCGGCCTTTCGGCCGGGCTCTTCGCTAGTTCGGCTGATCGCCGAGATCGACTTAGAAGTTGATGTCGATCGTCGAGCGGCGGTTCAGCGGTTCCTTCACGCCGTCGGCGGTCGGGACGGCGAGTTGGGTTTCGCCCTTCCAGTCCACTTGCAGCGCGGCTTGGTTCACGCCCAGGCCCACGAGAGCGTCGGCGGTGGCCTTGGCACGACGTTCCGACAGGCGGACGTTGTACGCAGCCGAACCCGAGGTGTCGGTGTGGCCGACCACGATCAGGCGAGTCGCGTTGCCGCTGGTCGCGTAGGTCGCAGCTTCCTGGATCACCGTCTGGGCTTCCGGCGTCAGCACGTACTGATCGAACGGGAAGTAGACGATGAATTGCTTGGCCTCATACGCCGGCGGAGGCGGCGGCGGAGGCGGAGGCGGAGGGGGAGGCGGCGGCGGGGGCGGCGGAGGCGGCGGCGGGGGCGGCGGCGGCGCGAACGAGTAGCGCAGGCCGACGGTCACCGATTGGTCCGTGTATTCGCCCGTGAAGACGCCCGGCTGCAGAGCGTGCGAACCGGTCGACGCGAAGTCGAGGTCCGTGCCGCCCAGGTAGCGGTAGGTCAGGTCCACGTTCAGACGATCGGTCGCGCGCCAGGCCAGACCAGCGATCAGCTGCCAGGCCAGGGCGGTGTCGTCGTCGTCGATGCTCAGGTTCTGGATCGACGGGTTGGTCGCGCTGAACGCACCGGTCACCGACGAGAACTGGCCGACGGTGTCGACCTTCACGTGGTTGATACCGATACCGGCGCCGACGAACGGATTGATGACCGCGCCGGGGGCGATGTCATAGATCACGTTACCCATCAGGGTCCACGAGGTGACGTCACCCGAGGCCGCGCCGCAGTTCGGAGCAGCGGCCGAGCGCACCACGCCCGGGGTGCAGAGGCCGAGGATCGAGTTGTTCGAACCACCGCGGATCGACTCGATGTCGCCCGGACGGTAGCCGCCTTCGAGTTCGACGCGCCAATGTTCGTTCAGCTGGTAGCCGAGACGAGCAAAGCCGGTCCAATCCTCTTCCTGGTTGAACGTCCAGTTGTAGGGCGAGCCGCCAGCCGAGTTGTTCGACGATTCACCGTCGATGCCGTCCGGCCAGTGGTAGCCGAGGTCGACAGCGCCGTACCAACCGACTTCTTGAGCCGAAGCTCCCGACGCGGCGAAAACCGCAGCCAGGGCGGCCCCCGCTAGGAGTTTGAATTTCATATTCAGAGCCCTCTCTTGCCCTCTGCTGCGGCCAAATGACCCAGCGCTGTTATATCAAGGGCCAACCATTACGAAAGTGTCGCCAGAGCAACACCTTCGCCAATTCGTGGCGCCTCTCAAATCCAACCCCAGGACGTTACACATTCTTCCCCTCGGCGATCAACTTCGGGGCGAGAGACACATCCCTCGTTCGGTCGCCAACGATGTGCCCTGGGCTCCACCGCGACGCCGAATTCTTGTTATCCGATCCAGTTCGGAAATGCCGGCGCGCTACCCAGCGCGCGTGCGGCCCGACTGAAGCCGGTTGATTCTCTTGAACTATGAGCGCACTCACCGGGACCGTCCAGTCCGCTTGGCACGCGAACATCCGCGTACCACAGGCAATCGCTCAACTGTCTGGCTGATCACTCCCCCTTCGCCTAAGACGCGAATCCCGCCTCCGGTTCGAGCGGACAACGTCCCCCCTACGGCTTAGTTCCGCCGCGACCGTCAGTTTTCTTGCGCGCGTCGGTAGCGCCGGACTCTTCCCCCCAGGGCCTCGGGCCGGTTGAGCGCCTTTCGGAACTCATCCCGCCGCTCGTGGATCGATGCGATGATTAGTCCCATTGGCACGCCGATCTCAACCAGAACCGCCTCCGACAATTGTAAACTAGCTTCAACCGTCTCGGGCACGGCGTCGGTGGCGCCGAGCTCGTAGAGCCGCGCCGCCTGGCGCGCGTCGCGGGCCCGCGCGACGATGGTCAGGTCGGGACGCATGGCCCGCGCGGTGGCGACGATCGCCTCCACGCCCTCGGGCGAATCCATGGTCACCACCAGGGCCGGAGCGGTCTCCAACCCGCAGCGGCGCAGGAACTCCTGGCGCGAGGCGTCGCCGAAGTAGATCGCCTCGCCGGCGTGGCGCGCAGCCTCGACCAGCTTCGGGTCGCGCTCGGCCGCCACCCAGGCGATGTCGTGCCGGTGCAGCATGTCGCCGACCAGCTTGCCGACCCGGCCATAGCCGACGACCAGCACCTTGGGGGCGTCGGCCCCGGCCGGATCGGCGGCCGGCGGGGCGACCGGTTCGGCCGACAGCCCCTGACCGCCGGTCTTGCGGCCGCCGAGCTTCAGGCCCAGCGCCGCCAGCAACGGGATGCACATCATCGAGATGGTCGAGGAGACCAGCACCATCTGGCCCAGCGGCCGCGGCACGATGCCGTCGCCCATCGCCGCCGAGAGGATGACGTAGGCGAACTCGCCGCCGCCGGCGAGCAGCAGCCCGGCCTCCAGCGCCCCGCGCCAGGGCAGGCCGAACAGCCGCCCCAGCCCGAACACCACCGTGGCGTTGAGCGCCACGACGCCGACCGACATGCCGAGGATCGCCCAGGGCTGAGCGGCCAGCAGCGACAGATCGAGCCCGATGCCGACCGAGAGGAAGAACAGGCCGAGCAGCAGGCCCTTGAACGGCTCGATGGTGACCTCGACCTCGTGCCGGTACTCGGTCTCGGCCAGCAGCAGGCCGGCGATGAAGGCCCCCAGCGCCATCGACAGGCCGGTGAGCGCGCTGACCAGCCCGGCGCCGATGACCACCAGCAGGCAGGCGGCCATGAACAGTTCTTCGCTCTTGGCCCGGGCCACGGACTTGAGCATCGGGCGCAGCAGCAGGCGGCCGAACGCGACGAGGATCATCACCCCCAGCGCCGCAGGCGCGAAGGCCAGCAGCAGCCGCGGCGAAAACGCCTCGCCGTCGCCCCCGCGGCCGATGATCGCCAGGGTCACCAGGATCGGGGCCACCGCCAGGTCCTGGAACAGCAGCACCGAGAAGGTCGCGCGCCCGGCCGGCGAGTGCTGGCGCTTGTGCTCGGTCAGGATTTGCATGACCACGGCGGTCGAGGACAGGGCCAGGGCCGCGCCGATGGCCACGGCCGGCGCGATGTCGAGGCCGAGCGTCATGCCGGCCAGGGCGATGGCCGCCAGGCACAGCGTCACCTGCAGCGCGCCCATGCCGAAGACCCAGCGCCGCATCAGCCGCAGCCGCTCCCACGACAGCTCCAGCCCGATCATGAACAACAGGAAGACGACGCCGAACTCGGCGAGCTGGGCGATCTCGCCGGCATTGGCGATAGTGAAGTAGCTAAGCCAGGGAAAGGCGCCGCTGAGGGCGCCCAGGCCGAAAGGGCCGAGCACGACTCCCGCCCCAAGGAAGCCGAGAATGGGGCTGATCCGCCAACGGCGGAACAAAGGCACGATCACGCCGGCGGTGGCGAGAAAGAGAACGACGTCCTTATACTCGCCGGGCGAAACGTGACCTTCCATGCGCTCTCCTTCTGTGATGAGCGCCACTATGGGGTTTCGACGCCTCTTGCGTAACCCGTCGGGCAGCCCTTAAGACGCCCGCCCATGCACTTCGGTCGAAAAAAGCGCGCGACGCGAGCGAGCCTGGGGGTCCTTGCGGCCCTCGTGGCGCTGCTTGCCCAGGCGTTGCTGCCGGGTGCGGCCATGGCGGCCGAATCGTTTTCGACCGTCCGCGTCGAGCTCTGCACCGAGACCGGGGCCAAGACCGTGGTCATCGGCGCCGACGGCCAGGAGCGTAAGAGCGGCTTCGCCGGCCTGCCCTGTCACGACTGTCTGGCCGCGAGCATGGCGGTGGTCGTCACCCCCGAACTGGCGGTCGCCCCGGTCGCCTACGCCGGCGTCGTCGTGCGTCACGCGGCGCCCGCGCCGACCCTGCAGCCCCGCGCCCGCGCGCCGCCGCGCCCGCCCGGCCAAGGGCCCCCTTCCCTGAACGTCTGAGCCTAAGCCGACCGCAGCGCCCCGCGCGCCTGCGGCCTTTCTCGTACGTCCAGGGACACCACCAGACATGTTCGCTTTTCTGCGCGCCTCGCCGCGCGCGCTGCTGCTCGCCGCCAGCGCCCTTTCGCTGCCCGCCATGGCCCACGCCGACGACGCCGGCCCGCTCGTCGACGCGGTGATCGTCACCGCCAATCCCGATCCCGAGGATCCGCCCGTCGTGGCCGACGCCCGCCGCCGGCTGTCCGAAACCCCCGGCGCGGTGGCCGTCATCTCGGCGGAGGCCTACCGCGACCGCTACGCCCAGGGGCTGGCCGAGACCCTGCGCGACGTGCCCGGCGTCTACGCCCAGAAGAAGTGGGGCGACGACACCCGGCTCTCGATCCGCGGTTCGGGGATCGGCAATCCCAACCACAATCGCGGGACGCTGTTGGCCCAGGACGGCGTGCCTTTCAACGAGGCCGACGGCTATGGCGACTTCCAGCAGATCGACCCGCTGATCGCCCGTTTCACCGAGGTCTACAAGGGAGGCAACGCCCTGCGCTTCGGCGGCGCGCTGCTGGGCGGAGCGATCAACATGGTGACGCCGACCGGCAAGGACGCCGGCGCACAGAACCTGCTGCGGCTGGACGGCGGTTCGTACCGCACCATCCGCGGTCACGGCGAGGTCGCCCGCCAGTGGGGCGAGTGGGACATGTTCGCCGCCGCCACCGCGATCTCCGCCAACGGCTGGCGCGAGCAGAGCGACCAGACCGCCCAGCACGTGTCGTTGAACATCGGCCGCACCTTCGGCGAGGACCGCGAGCTGCGCTTCATCCTGTCGGGCCACAATGTCGACCAGGAGATCCCCGGCGCCGTCGAGCTTAGCCAGGCGCTGAACTCGCCGCGCAAGGCCAGCCCCGGCAACATCGCCAACGAGTACCAGCGCAACATGCGCAGCGTCCGCGGCACGCTGCAGACCCGCTGGCGGGTGGCCGACAACGCCGTGTTCGAGGGCGGGGTCTATGCAAGCTGGAAGGACCTCGACCACCCGATCTTCCAGGTCATCGACCAGGAGAGCCGCAACTGGGGCGCGTTCGGCCGGCTGGACGTCGAGGGCGAGCTGGGCGGCCGCCGCGCCGACCTGTTCGTCGGCGCTTCGGCGCGGCTCGGCGACCTGGACGCCCTGCAATGGGTGAACCTGAAGTCCTCGAAGGGCGAAAAGCGGGCCGACAGCCGCCAGAACGCCCGCGCCCTGGACGTGTTCGCCGAGGGCCGGCTGTTCGTCACCGACCAGCTGGCCCTGGTCGGCGGCGGCTCGCTCGGCTCGGCGAACCGGCAGTTCCGCAACACCCTCAACCACAGCGCCGACCGTTCGATCTCCTACGAGTGGTTCGCCCCGCGCGTCGGGCTGCTGTGGCAGGCGCAAGACGGGGCGCAGGCCTTCGCCAACCTGACCAAGTCGGTGGAGCCGCCGAACTTCAGCGCCCTGGTGCAGACGGGACCGTTCGTCGGCTTCGCGCCGCTGAAGGCGCAGGAGGCCTGGACCGCCGAGATCGGGACCCGCGGCCGGCGGGGCGCCATCTCCTGGGACGTCGCGCTCTATCGGGCGGAGCTGGAGAACGAGCTGCTGAACTTCGTGGTCACGCCCAGCATTCCGGCCGCCACCTTCAACGCCGGGCCGACGATCCACCAGGGCCTGGAGGCCGGGCTCGACTGGCGGGTCGGCGGGCTGAGACTGCGCCAGACCTACGCCTGGTCGGACTTCCGCTTCGACGGCGACGGCGTCTATGGCGACAACCGGCTGCCGGTCGTGCCCGAGCATCTCTACCGGGCCGAACTGCGCTACGATCATCCCAGCGGCTGGTTCATCGCCCCCTCGGTCGAATGGTCGATCACCGACACCTATGTCGACTACGCCAACACCCTGAAGGCGCCGTCCTATGCGGTCTGGTCGCTGGGCGGCGGCTGGCGCGGACCAGGCGGGGTCAGCGTCTTCGTCGAGGCGCGCAACCTGGCCGACGAGCGCTATGTCTCGAACTTCAGCGCCATCACCGACGCGCGGCTGCCCAGCGTGTCGAAGGCGGTGTTCTTCCCTGGCGAAGGCCGTTCGGTGTTCGGAGGCGTGACATGGGCGTTCTGAGAACCCTGCTGATCGGCGCGGGCGCGCTCCTGGCCCTGCCCTGCGCGGCCGGCGCGCACGTCGTCGCCGATCCGGGCCGGGCGGAGGCCGGCGCCTATCAGGCGGTCGTGTTCCGCGTCGGTCACGGCTGCGGCGAGGCGGCGACCACGGCGCTGCGCATCGAGATTCCGGCCGAAATGGCCTCGGCCCGGCCCCGCCCCAAGCCGGGCTGGGCGCTGGAGATCGAGCGCCGGGACGGCAAGGTCGTCGCCGTCATCTGGCGCGGCGAGCTGCCGGGCGACCAGTTCGACGAGTTCGCGGTGCTGTTCAAACTGCCCGACCAGCCCACGACGCTTTATTTCCCGACCGTACAGTCCTGCGGCGCCGACGAGAGCCAATGGACGGAGATCCCTTCGCCGGGCGAACGGGCCAGCCATCCGGCGCCCGCGCTCGTCGTCACGCCCAAGGCCGCTGCGGCCGAAACCCATCAGCACTAGAGGACGCCCCATGCGACACCTTGCGATCTTCGCCGCGGCCGCCGCGGCCCTGACCCTGTCCACCGCCGCCCAGGCGGCGAGCTACCGTCTCGGGACGCTGGAAGTCGTCGATCCGTGGAGCCGCCCAGCGGCGGCCAACGGCAACGGCGGCGGCTTCATGACAGTGGTCAATCGCGGGACCGCGGCCGACACCCTGGTCTCGGTTGAAACCACCGCCGCCCGAAAGACCGAGGTGCACCGCTCCTCCACCGCCGGCGGGGTGATGAAGATGGAGCGGCAGGACGCCGGCGTCGCCATTCCGCCCGGCAAGCAGATCGCCTTCGCGCCCGGCGGTTATCACGTGATGTTCCTGGGCCTGAGCAAGGCGACCAAGCTCGGCGACAAGATCCCCGCGACCCTGGTGTTCAAAAGCGGCGCGAAGCTGAAGGTCGAGTTCCAGGTGGCGGCCGGCGCGCCCGGCGCGGCCCCGGCCAAGGCCCCCGCGGCCGATGCTCACCAGCATCACTGAGGCGTTACGCGACAAGGAGCCGGGAGCGCGGCGCGATGACTATGGGCGGCGTTGACAGCGCCGCCCCCCGCGTCGTCTATGCCCTCCATATTTTAAGAATGGAGGATCGTCCTTGGTTTGGAATTACGCAAACCTCTGGGAGTCCGTCGCCGACGCGACCCCCGACCGCCCCGCCCTCATCCATGGCGAGCGCCGCCTGAGCTGGCGCGACTTCGACCGCCGCGCCAACGCCCTGGCCAAGGCCATGGTCGACGCCGGCCTTTCGCAGCAGTCGAAGGTGGCGGCCTATCTCTATAACGGCCCCGAGTACCTCGAGAGCTACTACGCCGCCTTCAAGGCCGGCCTGGCGCCGTTCAACACCAATTATCGCTACGGCGGCGACGAGCTGACCTACCTGTTCGACAACGCCGACGCCGAGGCCGTGGTGTTCCACGCCTCGTTCGCCGAGATGGCCGACAAGGTCCGCGGCCGCCTGCCCAAGGTGAAGATCTGGATCGCCGTGCCGGAAGCCGGCCATCCGGTCCCCGAATGGGCCGCCGACTATGACGCCATCGTCGCCGGCGGCGCCGACCGCTTCGAAGCCCCGTGGGGCCGCACCGCAGACGACCTGCTGATCATGTACACCGGCGGCACCACTGGCATGCCCAAGGGGGTGATGTGGCGCCAGGAGGACCTGTTCAAGGCGCTGGGCGGCGGGGCCAACCTGCTGCTCGGCCTGCCGCCGCTGGAGACCGTCGCCGAAGCCGGCCAGCGGGCCAAGGCGGTCGACGCCTCGGGCGCGCCGCTGAACATCACCATCCCGGTCGCCCCGCTGATGCACGCCACCGGCCAGTTCATCTCGTTCGGCACCCTGATCGGCGGCGGCGCGGTCGCCACCCTGACCGGTCGCAAGTTCGATCCGGCGGTGCTGTTCGACGAAGTCGAGCGCCTGGAAGCCGCCGGCCTGATCATCGTCGGCCCGGCCTTCGCCGCGCCGATGCTGGAGACCCTGGACGCCAATCCGGGCCGCTGGACCATGCCGTCGCTGAAGCGCATCGCCTCGTCGGGCGCGATGTGGGGCCTGGAGAACAAGCAGGGCCTGCTGAAGCACCTGCCGAACGTGATGCTGATGGACAGCCTCGGCTCGTCCGAAGCCCTCGGCCTGGCGTCCTCGACCTCGGGCGCGGGCCAGGCCACCGGCACCGCCAAGTTCGTGACCGGCCCCAACGCGGCGGTGTTCACTGAAGACGGCGTGCGGGTCGAGGCCGGCTCCGGCGTGCGCGGCCTGGTCGCCGTCGGCGGCCACACCCCGATCGGCTACTACAAGGACGAGGAAAAGTCGGCCAAGACCTTCCGCACCTTCGAAGACCGTCGTTGGAGCGTCCCAGGCGACTGGGCGACCGTCGAGGCGGACGGTTCGATCACCCTGCTGGGCCGCGGCTCGCAGGTGATCAACACCGGCGGCGAGAAGGTCTTCCCGGAAGAGGTTGAAGAAGCCCTGAAGCGCTTCCCGGGCGTGCGCGACGCGGCCGTGGTCGGCCTGCCCGACCCGCGCTTCGGCGAACGCATCGGCGCGATCGTGGACTTCGGCGGCGACAACCTGCCGACGCTGGCCGACCTGTCGGCCCACGTGAAGGGTCTGCTGGCCGACTACAAGGCGCCGCGCGAGCTGGTGCTGGCCCCTGTGGCCCGCGCTCCGAACGGCAAGCTCGACTACAAGGCCCTGAAGGCCCAGGCGATCGCCGCCCTGGCCGCCGACGCCTAACGTAACAAAAAAGTAACGTGCTTCAGGGGGCGCGGCCGGTCCACGGTCGCGCCCTCTTTCGTAAGACCTTCAGAAGGCTCGAAAACACCGATGAAGACCCTGTGGCTGGGCGCGGCTTCCGCTGCGGCCCTTCTTTGCGTGTCGGCCCCGGCGCTGGCGGACAACCTGCCCGACCTTTCCAAGGCGCCCCGGATGGGGCCCTGGGGCTTCGACATGGCCGGCCGCGACACCTCCGTCGCGCCGTCGCACGACTTCTTCGAATACGCCAACGGCACGTACCTGAAGAAGCTCGAGATCCCCGCCGACCGCTCGCGCTTCGGCGCCTTTGACGCCCTGCAGGACCTGTCGCAGCAACGCATGCGCGCCGTCGCCGAGAAGGCCGCCGGCAACAAGGCCGCGACCGGGGAGGAAGCCCAGGTCGGCGCCTTCTACCGCAGCTACATGGACGAGGCCGCGGTCGAGGCCCTGGGCGCCAAGCCGCTGGCCGGCGACCTGGCCGTCATCCGCAAGATCAAGACCAAGGCCGAGCTCTCCGAACTGATGGGCGCGACCATGCGCCAGTTCGGCGGCGCGTTCTTCGGGACCTACATCCACGACGACGCCAAGGCGCCTGATCGGTACACCGTCTATGTGAACCAGGGCGGCCTGGGCATGCCCGACCGTGACTACTACCTGACCGACCGCTTCAAGACCCAGAAGGCCGCCTACGAGGCCTATGTCGCCAAGCAGCTGAGCCTGGCCGGCTGGGACAAGCCCGCCGAGCACGCCGCCGCGATCGTCGCCCTGGAGACGAAGATCGCCGAGGCCTCGTGGACCCGGGCCGAGAGCCGCGACGACGACAAGACCTACAACCCCTACACCGTCGCCGAGCTGTCGAAATACGCCCCCGGCTTCGATTGGGCCGCGTACCTCAAGGGCGCCAAGCTCGAGAAGGTCGACCGGGTGATCGTCGCCCAGAACACCGCCTTCCCGAAGATCGCCAAGATCTTCGCCGACACCCCGATGGACACCCTGAAGGCGTGGTCGGCGTTCCACCTGGTCGACCAGGCCGCGCCGTACCTGTCCAAGGACTTCGTCCAGGCCAGCTTCGAATTCCGCAACAAGACCCTGTCGGGCCAGCCCGAGCAGCGTCCGCGCTGGAAGCGCGCGGTGACCGCCACCGACAACAACGTCGGCGACCCGCTGGGCAAGCTCTATGTCGCGGCCTACTTCCCGCCGGAGAGCAAGGCGAAGATGGAAGCGCTGGTCGCCAACGTCAAAATCGCCATGAAGGGCCGCATCGAGAAGCTCGAGTGGATGGGCCCCGACACCAAGGCCAAGGCCCTGGAGAAGCTGTCGAAGTTCGGCGCCAAGATCGGCTATCCGGACAAGTGGCGCGACTACTCGGCGCTGGAGGTCAAGGACGGCGACCTCTACGGCAACGTCAAGCGGGCCAGCGCCTTCGACTGGGACTACCGCGTCGCGCGCCTGAACGGTCCGGTCGACAAGGACGAGTGGCTGATGACCCCGGCCACCATCAACGCCTACTACCTGTCGACCAAGAACGAGATCGCCTTCCCGGCCGCCATTCTGCAGCCGCCGTTCTTCGATCCTGACGGCGACCCGGCGGTCAACTACGGCGCCATCGGCGGCGTGATCGGCCACGAGATCACCCACGGCTTCGACGACCAGGGCCGCAAGTCGGACGGCGACGGCAAGCTGACCGACTGGTGGACGGCCGAGGACGCCGCCAAGTTCGACGCCCAGGCCAAGAAGTTCGGCGCGCAGTACTCGGCGGTCGAGGTTCTGCCCGGCGCGCGCATCAACGGCGAGCTGACCATGGGCGAGAACATCGCCGACCTGGGCGGCCTGCTGGTGGCGCTGGACGCCTATCGCCTGTCGCTGAACGGCCAGCCCTCGCCGGTGCTCGAAGGCGTGACCGGCGACCAGCGCGTGTTCCTGGGCTGGGCGCAGGTGTGGCGCGGCAAGTACCGTGACGACATGATGCGCCAGCAGCTGGTCTCGGACCCGCACTCGCCGCCGAAGTACCGCGTCGACGTGCCGGTGAAGAACATCGACGCCTTCTACGAGGCGTTCGGCGTCAAGCAGGGCGACGGCATGTACCTGGCGCCGGGCGACCGGGTGAAGATCTGGTAGGCCGCGCCTAGTTCGACCTGGAAGGGCGGCGATCCTCATCGGACGCCGCCTTTTCTTTGGGCTCGAATATTTTTGACCAATCAGTCAAAAATTTCGTCGGGCAAAAATTTGGCCCGCTGCGGGGGATAATCGCAGCGGGCCTTATTTTGAGCAGTCGCTCTTATAGAGCGGGCGTTTCCTCCCCGAAACGCCGGAGACTGTCGGACTTGGTGGCCGTCATGTCTCTCGCAGGACTGAGAAAACGGTAATTTCTGACCCGAGTCAATGCGCCGAAATCGATGTCCCCGCGAAATATCGATCAGATTTGCGCGAGCGAGACTTTTTGGGCGATTTAGGGGATTCTTTTTGACGGTATCGTCAAAACTGCACTCGCCTGCGTAGTTCGTCGCTCGACGCACAACCCACGTCATAGACAAAGTCCGGACGCGACGCAGTGACCGGGCCGATTCCAGCCCCGGCCAGCGCCAGCGAGGCCTCCGCCACCTTGCCGGCCGGAACCAGCAAGCCGTTCGGGCGGCGGCTGGCGCCGCTTTTCACGAGGGCTTCGACCACGGAGGTCTCGCGCGGGTCGGACGGCCAGATCAGGGTGGCGCTGTCGTGGGCGGCGGCGCGCGCCTCGATCACCCGCAGAAGCCGTTCGGCCGCCGCAAGTTGATCTTGGCTCCAGGATGCTCGCAGCGAGGCGGTCAGCTGGGCCTGGCTCTTCAGGATCACGCCGTCGGCGAGCACCTTCAGGCCGTTGGCGACCAGGGTCGCGCCCGTGGTGGTGATGTCGACCACCAGCTCGGCCGAGCCGGCGGCCGGCGCCCCCTCGGTCGCGCCGCCGGATTCGGTGATCCGGTAGTCGGCGACGCCATGCCGCGCGAAGAAGGCGCGGGTCTGGACCAGGTACTTGGTCGCCACCCGCATGCGCCGCCCGGAGCGGGCGAGCAGGTCGTGGCCGACTTCTTCCAGGTCAGCCATGGTCTCGACGTCGATCCAGCTCTTGGGCACGGCGACGACCAGGTCGGCCCGGCCGAAGCCGAGCGCGCGCAGCAGCAGCACGCGGGCGTCGACGTCGCCACCGCGCTCGCGCAGCAGGTCCTCGCCAGTGACGCCGAGGTGGACTTCACCGAGATCCAGGGCTTCGGCGATGTCGCCGGCCGACAGCAGCCGCACCTGGATGCCGGGCACACCCTTGAGCTCGGCCATGTAGCCGCGCGATCCGCCGGCCACTGACAGTTTTAGTCCGCAGTCGCCGAGCCAGGCCTCGACCTGCTCCTTCAGGCGTCCCTTCGAGGGGACGGCGAGGATAAGGGGTTCGCTCACGACTCGCCTCCCGCCCAGGCCCGCCAGGGCCGGACCACGCATCCCACGGCCCGCACGTCGGCCGTCCCGCCCAGCCGCGAGGGCAGGCTGTCATAGCGTCCGCCAACGGCGATGCTGCGCTCGGGGTCGAGCGCGGCCGAGCGGATCTCGAAGGTCAGGCCGTCGTAATAGTCGAAGGCATGGCCGAGGGCGGTGGAGAAGCGGATCGCCTCGCTCGGCACGCCAGCCGAATGCAGAAGCGCCAGCCGCTCGGCCCATGCCGCCAGTTGCGCGTCGAGGGCGCCCTTGCCGGCGATGTCGGCCACCGCGTCGAACGCCGCGGCGGGCGCATCCTCGATGGCCAGGAAACGGCGGATGCGGTCGGCTTGGTCGCCGGTCAGGGCCGGGGCCTGAGCGGCCTGCGCGCGGCGGATCAGCCGCTGGGCGATCTCGGCCGGGCCGCGGCCGCCGACCGGATCGATCCCGGCCAGGGCCCAGACCTCTTCCAGGACGGTGGCGGCCTCGGCCTCCGAGAGGCCCGAAAGCAGGCCGGCCAGCTTGCCGTCGTCGGCCGGGGCCGCGGCGGCGGCGTCCGCGCGGGCCAGTTCGGCGGCCAGCAGCCGCGGACGGGCGGCGACCCGCTTGACGCGGGCGGCCAGCGGCGCGGCCAGGCCCAGGGTGTCGACGAAGGCGGCGAAGAGCGCGATGTCGCCGAGCCACAGCGACAGGTCGCTGCGGCCCCCGGCCAGGGCCGAGCGCCAGGCCAGGGCGGCGATCTGGGCGTCGGCCTGCACGACCGAGGCCTCGGCGCCGTCGAAGCTCTCCAGCCCGATCTGGCGGAACTCGTCGGGACGGCCCGGCTCGGGCGAGGCGCGGAAGGCCTTGCCCTCATAAAAATAGCGGCCGGAGGAACGGCCGCTTTCGAGGTGCTGGCGCACCACCGGGACAGTGAAGTCGGGGCGCAGGCAGGTCTCCTGCCCGCCCTCGGACTGCACGACGAACAGCCGCGGGCGCATGGCCTCGCCTGCCAGCTCCAGCAGCAGGCCGAGCGGCTGCAGGATCGGCGCGTCGACGACCTCAGCGGCCTGATCCAGGAACGGCGCGCGGATCGCGGCCAGCGGCTCGGCGGGAACGGCGGGTTCGGCGCTCACTGACCGGCCTCGATGATCTTGCGCACCGCCGAGACCAGGTCGGAACGGTCGATCGTCTGCTGTCCCGGGCGCTGCTCGCGCCACTCGGCGTTGTCGGCGACGCCCGAGGACAGCGCTCGACCGAGGTCGAGGTCCTTGATGGTGACCTTGCCGGCGGCGATCTCGTCGCCGCCCAGCATAATCGCGGCCGGGGCCATGCGACGGTCGGCGTACTTCATCTGGGCCTTCATCCCGGCCGAGCCGAGATAGACCTCGGCCGGGATGCCGGCGCTGCGCAACTCACCCACGACCGAGAAGTAGTGGGCCATGTCGTCGGGGGTGAAGGCGATCACCACCACCGGACCGCGCACGGCGTCGCCGAGATCGCGGCCGGCGGCGCGCAGGGCCGAGACCAGACGCGAGACGCCGAACGAGAAGCCGGTGGCCGGCACCTGCTCGCCGGTGAAGCGGGCGACGAGGTCGTCGTAGCGGCCGCCGCCGCCGATCGAGCCGAAGCGAACGCCGCGCCCCTTCTCGTCCTTGGTCTTGAGCAGCAGCTCGGCCTCGAACACCGCGCCGGTGTAGTACTCCAGGCCGCGCACGATCGACGGATCGAAGGCGGCCCGCTCGACGCCGACGCCGAGGCTGGTCAGCGCCTTGTCGATGGCGGCGAGTTCGGCGAGGCCGGCGTCGCCCTCGGCCGAGCCGCCGATGATGTTCGCGATCTGATCGAGAGTTTCGGACCGGCCGCTCAGGCCCGCGCCGACAAAGGCCAGCACCGCTTCGGCGCCGGCCGCGTTCAGGCCCGCGCCTTTGGTGAAGTCCCCGGACTCGTCCTTCCGGCCTTCGCCCAGCAGCAGGCGCACGCCCTCCGGCCCCAGGCGGTCGAGCTTGTCGACGGCGCGCAGCACCGCCAGCTTCTGGACGTCGTTCTGGACGCCGGCCGTGGTCAGCAGGCCGTTGAGGAGTTTGCGGTTGTTGATCTTGATGACCGCCGAGCCGGCCGGGAGGCCGGCGGCCTCCAAGCCCTCGACCGCCATGGCGATGATCTCGGCGTCGGCTTCGGGCCGGGCCGAGCCGACGGTGTCCGCGTCGCACTGGATGAATTCGCGGAAGCGGCCGGGACCGGGCTTCTCGTTGCGCCAGACCGGGCCGAAGGCGTAGCGGCGGAACGGCTTGGGAAGCCCTTCCTTGGTCTCGGCCACGAACCGAGCCAGCGGCGCGGTCAGGTCGTAGCGCAGCGCCATCCACTGCTCGTCGTCGTCCTGCAGGGCGAAGACGCCCTCGTTCGGACGGTCGGCGTCGGGCAGGAACTTGCCCAGGGCGTCGGCGTACTCGAAGGCCCCGGTGTCGAAGGCCTCGAAGCCATAGCGTTCGTAGACGGCGGAGACCTTGGCCAGGATCTGGCGCTCAGCGGCCAGGTCACGGGCGCGGCGGTCGTTGAAACCGCGCGGGGCGCGGGCCTCGGGGCGGGGAGCGTCGGTCATGGCGCTCGCCTAGCGGGTCGCAGCGCGCGCGGCAAGGCGCGGCTGGGTTTGGGAAGTGGAGATGTCCATTCGTCGGGTCCTTTGGAAGGAGATGTTCGACGGATGGAGCTGGGATGCCCGGAGCCCCATCCGCTGGTGCGGGAGGCTCGGGCGGGGTCGCTTTTAGGCCATGCGATCCCAGGCCGATCCCGCGTGTGCGGTCGGATGGTGATGGCCGTGATGGTGCGAAACCCGGGTCATTGCGATCCGGGTCTTAGACGCAAAGTGTGAAGATGGCGAGTCGGCGCTTTCATTCGCCCCCCTTGGGGCGGCGGGCATGCTTCCTTCTCCCGCAAGGTGAGAAGGAAGCGCGGCTCCGGCCATCCGGCCGGGAGCTCCCCCAGAGGGGGAGCAACTGATCGCCCGCTATGCCGGCTCGAGCTCCACGAAGTCGCCCATCTGCGCCGCGAGCGCCGTCTGGAAGGCCGGCCGCGCCTCGCAGCGGGCCTGGTAGGCGGCGAGGGTCGGGAACTTGGCCATCAGGTCGGTGTGGCGCAGGTTGCGCAGCACCGTGACCATCATCAGGTCGCCTGCGGTGAAGCCGTCCGCCTCCAGATAATCCTTGTCGCCGAGGTTAGCGGCCAGTTCGCCCAGCCGCTGCTCCACGAAGGCGACGACGGCAGGCCGCCGCAGACGCGCCCACTCCTGGTCGGCGTTGAAAAGGTCGAGCTCGGCCAAGTTCTGGATCGGCGGCTCGATCGAGTTGAGCGCGGCGAACAGCCAGGTGGTCGCCCGGGCCTGACCGCCCGCGTCCGTGGGCATCAGAGCCGGCGCGCGGGCGGCGATGTGCAGGACGATCGCCCCGCTCTCGAACATCGCCAGCTCGCCGTCGTGATAGGCGGGGACCTGGCCGAACGGCTGCAGCGCCCGATAGGCGGCGGTCTCGCGGTCGTCGAAGTCGATCAGCCGGGCGCGATAGGGCACGCCGGCCTCTTCCAGCGCCCAGCGGACGCGCAGGTCGCGGACCAAGCCGCGGGCGAAGGGCGGAACCCACTCGAAGGCGGAAACCTCGATCATCGTGCATCCTCCGTAGCGAGATAGGCGACGAGCTTGTCGACCAGAGACGCCCAGCCCCCGGTGTGGGAGTCGCGGGCTTCGACCGTGGCGAAGGGGGACTGGTGGAAGCGGAACAGCGTCCGGCCGCCGGCCAGCTTCGCGAATGTGACGGTGACGATGTTGTCGACGTCGAAGGCGCCGTCTTCCCACCGGAAGCTCATGACGATCTTCTCGCCGTCGACGATCTCGCGATAGGCGCCGGCCATCCAGTGATCGCCGCCGGACGGGTCGCGGATGCAGGAGCGGTAGGCGCCGCCGACGCGGAAGTCCTGATCGAAGGTGGTGACCGTGAAGTCCTTGGGGCCCCACCAGCGCATCAGATGCTCGGGCTTGGTCCAGACCTTGAAGACCAGCTCCGGCGGCGCATCGAAGATGCGCTCGATCAGCAGTTCGTCGTCCTGAAGGACGGTGGCGTCAGTCGCGGTCATTGTCCTGTGCCTCCTTGGCCTGGAGCTCGGCGAGGTATTCATCCATCCGTTCGAAGCTGGCGTCCCAGAACCGGCGGTAGTGCTCGATCCAGCCGGCGGCGTCCTTGAGCGGTCCCGCATTCAACTGACAGGGCCGCCATTGGGCTTCGCGCGTCCGAGAAACGAGGCCGGCCTGCTCAAGCACCTTGAGGTGGCGCGAGACGGCCGGCAGGCTGATCTCGAACGGTTCGGCGAGATCGGTGACGGACGCCTCGCCCAGGGCGAGGCGCGCCAGGATCGCGCGCCGGGTCGGATCGGCCAGGGCCTGGAAGGTGGTGCTGAGCGGGTCGGATGTCGCCTTCATTTAATCGATAAGTTAATTAACTGATCAGTTAAATGCAAGGCGTGAATCGAAGGCTTCGGAAGACGCCCTCGATCCGGACTAGCCGAGCGTGGGGGTGGCGTACTCCAGGCCGTCCAGCGCCGGGCTGGCGTCGGCGGCGTCGAAGCCGGCCATGATCCGTGCGAAACGGCCCTGCACCAGCCCGCGCATGTCGGGATGGGTGAAGATGTAGCGCTCGTCGTTCTGGACAGCCTCGAGCACCCGGCGGCCGACGAACTCCGGATCGATGCCATTGTCGACGTTGGACTGGCCGACCACCGGATTATTGGGGACAGGGCCGCCATACTGCGCCTGCCGGGTGCGGCCCGACTGGTTGATCTTGGTCTTCACGAAGCCTGGGCAGAGCACGGCGACATTGATGTTCTCGGGCGCCAGCTGGCCGGCCCAGCCCTCGGACATGCCGACCACGGCGTACTTGGTGGCGGTGTAGGGCTCCATGCCCGGCACCGAGATCATTCCGGCCATCGAGGCGGTGTTGACGAAGCAGCCGCCCTCCCCGTGCGCCCGCACGTGCGGCAGGAAGGCCTCCATGCCGTAGACCACGCCCATCAGGTTGACCGCGACGATCCAGTCCCAGTCGGCGGACTTCACCTCGCCGACCGGACCGCCGGCGCCGACGCCGGCGTTATTGCAGACCACGTGAACCTTGCCGAAGGCCTCGACCGTCGCCTGGGCCGCGGCGACCACGGCGGCGCGGTCGCCGACGTCGCAGATGACGCTGGCGGTGCGTATCTGGCGGGCTTCGAGATCGGCGACGGCGGCTTTGAGCGGCGCCTCCTCGATGTCGGCCAGCATGACGTTCATGCCGGCGCCGCCGAAGGCGTGGGCCATGGCCAGGCCAAGACCGCTGGCCCCGCCGGTGATGAATGCGGTCTTTCCGGTCAGGTCGCGCATGCGGGTCTCTCCCCTAGTGTTGTTCTGTCTTAGGCCTTGAGCCGGCTCACCAGCCGCTCGGTCGACGGATCATGCGCGCCGCGCGCGCCGCCTTCCAGTTCGCCGAGGATGCGGGTGGCGAGCGTCTTGCCCAGCTCCACGCCCCACTGGTCGAAGCTGTTGATTTCCCAGAGCACGCCCTCGACGAAGGTCTTGTGCTCGTAGAGCGCGATCAGCGCGCCCAGCGCGCGGGGCGTCAGTCGCTCCAGCAGGATGAAGCTGGACGGCCGGTTCCCGTGGAAGGTCTTCTGCGGCGCCAGTACGTCGATGGCGCCAGGCGCCATGCCCTGGCCCGCCAGCTCGGCGCGGACTTCGCTCTCGGGCTTGCCGACCATCAGCGCCTCGGCCTGGGCGATGGCGTTGGCCAGCAGCTTGGTCTGGTTGGCGGGTTCGCCCTCGGTGGCCTGGGCCACGGCGATGATGTCCAGCGGGATGACGTCGGTGCCCTGATGCATCAGCTGGAAGAAGGCGTGCTGGACGTTGGTGCCGGCGTCGCCGAACACCGCCGCGGCGGTGGCGCGGGCTGCCGGCTTGCCGTCGATCCCGGCCTGTTTGCCGTTGGACTCCATCTCCAGCTGCTGGAGGAAGTTGGGCAGCAGACGCAGGCGCTGGGCGTAGGGCACGACGGCGCGGATCGGACGGTGGAGGCCGTTGCGGTTGAAGATGTTCGCCAGGGCCAGCAGCACCGGGGCGTTGGCCGCCAGCGGCGCGCTGCGGAAATGCTCGTCCATGGCTCGCGCGCCGGCGAGCAATTCCTCGAACGCTTCGGGAC
Organism: Phenylobacterium sp. GW823-FHT02A09; assembly: GCF_058797775.1. NCBI lineage: Bacteria > Pseudomonadati > Pseudomonadota > Alphaproteobacteria > Caulobacterales > Caulobacteraceae > Phenylobacterium > Phenylobacterium sp. GW823-FHT02A09. The sequence goes on from NZ_JBXAJZ010000005.1 coordinate 132,422, forward strand.
CCAGCGCGATCACGCACGACAGTCCGACCGCCGACCAAACCGAATAGCGGCCGCCGACCCAGTCGCGGAAGCCGAAGATCTGATCGGCCGGGACGCCGAACGCCTGAGCCACGGCGGGCGCCGCGGAGACGGCGAGCAGGTGGGCGTCGCCGGCCTGGCCAAGCGCGGCGCGCAGCCAGGCGCGGGCGACCGTGGCGTTGGCGATGGTCTCCTGGGTGGTGAAGGTCTTGGAGACCACGACCACCAGGGTGCGGGCCGGGTCGAGGCCGTCGAGGGCCAGGGCCATGTCGGCGGGATCGACATTGGCGGCGAAGCGCAGCTCGATCTGGGGCGCCAGCGGACGCAGCGCCTCCCAGACCAGGCGCGGTCCGAAGTCCGAGCCGCCGATGCCGATGTGGACGATGGCGCTGAACGGCTGGCCGGTCGCGCCGCGCTTTTCGCCCGAACGGACGGCGCGGGCGATGGCGGCCATCGCCTCGCGGGTGGCGTCGACCTCGGCGGAGACCGGTTCGCCCTTGGCGGCGAAGGCCGCGCCCTTGGCCGCGCGCAGGGCCATGTGCAGGGCGGCGCGGTCCTCCGACGGGTTCACGGCCTGCCCGGCGAACTGCCGGTCGCGGGCCGCCTCGATCCCGCCGGCGCGGGCCAGGGCGAGGGCGGCCTGCGCCTCGGCCAGCGACCAGGGCTGCTTGGAGAGGTCGAGCAGCAGTTCGGGCGCCTCGACGCTGAGCGTGTCCAGCCGGTCCGGCTCAGATTTGAACAGATCGACGATGCGACGCTCGCGGGCGTTCTGGGCGGCGGTTTCCAGCGTGGTCCAGGCGGCGGCGAGGTCGGTCATGCGGTACCCTTCTTGAGACGGTAGCGGGGCGTTTACGGTATCGCCGTTAGCAAAAGGCGCCCGGCCTGTCTTGGCCGATTCGAGGAAGGTCCCGCCCGATGTCCTGCAGCGCCGCCGCCATGCTCTCGGCCCTTTGGCTAGCCGCCGCGCCGGCCGGAGCAGGGCCTGCCGCGACGCCGCCGCCGGTGATCGCCACCGAGCCGCTGTTCGCCGACATCGTGAAGCGCGCCGGGGCGCTGAAGGCCGAGGTCGAGGCGTTCAAGGGCGCCGGCACGCCGATCGGCGAGGCGTTCAAGATCAAGGTCGGCGAACTGGCGGCGCTGGACATGCAGGCGCATCGCAGCCTGGCCGAGCGCAATCTGGACGGCGACCTGAAGTGCATACTGCGCGGCATCTCCGAGGACCTGCCGCTGAAGCTGAAGGCGCTCGAGGAGGCCAAGGCCGGCCCCGAGCGTGACGCGGCGGTCGCCGACATGGGCTATCTGCTGAACGACAATGTCGAGGTGATCACCGCGCCGCCGCAGGCGCCGGTCTAGGGCGCCTACTCCGAGTACTTGATCGTGCAGCCGTAGGGCTTGCTGACCGCGGTCGCCACGGTGCGGCCGGCCTTGATGTCCGACAGCGCCGCCGAGACATAGTTCTTCGCACCCTTCAGGCTCGCCGGATCGGCGGTCGGCTTGTCGTCGATGCCGCCCATGTAGGCGAGCTTGCCGGTCTTATCGACGATGTACATGTGCGGCGTGGTCTTGGCCGCGTAGGCGTGGCCGACCTGGCCGGCGGGGTCGAGCAGGAGGGCAGTGGAGCCGGCGTTGTTGGCCGTCTTCCAGCCCTTGGCCGACGCGCCCTCGACATAGCCCTGCTTGCCGGGGGCCGAGGAGATCAGGGTCAGCCAGACCACGCCGTCCTTGGCCGCGCCCTTCTGCAGGCCCTGCATGTTCCCCGACTTGTAGTGCTTCTGGACGTAGGGGCAGCCGTCGTTGGTCCATTCGAGGACCACGGTCTTGCCTTTGAACTCCGAGAGCGAGCGGGTCTTGCCGTCGGCGTCCTTGGCGGTGAAGGCCGGAGCGGCCTGGCCGACCACGGGAGCGGCGTAGGCGGCGGGCGCCGCGAGCGCGAACGCGGCGGCGAAAAGGATCGAACGGCTGAGCATGGGCGCCTCCTTGGGGGGTCAGCGGCCTTGCGCGTCCTTCAGAGCCCGGACGACGAGGCCTTCGGTGAGGATCTGCGGCAGGATAACGCCCTCGCCGCCCTTGGCGCCATACACGAGGTAGAGCGGAACGCCCGCTCGCCCGTGTTTGGCGAGTTCGGCCTCGATCTCTGCATCTTTCCGCGTCCAGTCCGCCTTCAGATAGACCGCGCCGGTGTCCTTGAAGGCGTCGGCGACCGCTTGGCTGGTCAGGGCGACCTTCTCGTTGACCTGGCAGGTCACGCACCAGGCGGCGGTGAAGTTCACGAACACCGGCTTGCCCGCGGCCTGGGCCGCAGCGAGTTTCTCGGGCGAGTAAGCCTCGTAGGGCACGTTCGCCTTGCCGCCTCCGGACTCGGCGACTGCCGCGTCGGGCTCGCCGTAGTTCGGCCAGACCGCGGCCAGGGCCGCGACCAGCGCCAGCACCCCGCCGACCGCCGCCGGCGCGATCACCGAGCCCCCGCTGGCGTGGCGACGCTGGGCGACGCCGAGCAGCCAGGCGCCCAGCGCGAGCACGATCGCCGCCATCAGGATCCGCGCCAGGGCGGTGTCGCCGGCCTGCAGGGTCAGCACCCAGACCAGCCAGGCCGCCGCCCCGTACATCGGGAAGGCGAGCAGCTTCTTGAAGCCGTCCATCCAGGGGCCGGGCTTGGGCAGACGGGCGAGCAGGCCGGGCACGAAGGCGGCCAGGGCGAACGGGGCGGCGAAGCCGAGGCCGAGCGCCAGGAACACGGTCAGGGCGGCCGGCGCGCTTTGGGTCAGCGCCCAGCCCAGCGCCGGAGCCATGAACGGCGCGGTGCAGGGGGCGGCGACCACCACGGCCAGGGCGCCGGTGAAGAAGGCGCCGGCCAGCCCGCGCTTGCCGGCCAGGCCCGTGCCGACGCCCTGCAGCGAGGCGCCGACCTCGAAGACGCCGGAGAGGTTGAGGGCCACGGCCAGCATCAGCAGGGCCAGGCCCGCGACGACCGGCGGCGATTGCAGCTGGAAGCCCCAGCCGACCGCCGCGCCGCCGGCCCGCACGGCGATCAGCGCCAGGGCCAGCGCCAGGAAGGTGGCCAGCACGCCGACCAGGAAGGCCAGGCCCTGCCCCTGGGCGGCGCGACGCTCGTGCGCATGGCCGGCCAGCGAGGCGGCCTTCATCGCCAGGATCGGGAAGACGCAGGGCATCAGGTTGAGGATCAGCCCGCCCAGGAAGGCGAAGGCCGCGGCAAGCGGCAAGCCGAGCGACGCGCCGCCGCCGGCCTTGGCCGGCGGACCAAGGCCCGCGGCCCCGGCCGGCAGCACGCCCTCGGCGGCCGAGACCTCGTAGGACTTTCCGCCCAGGGTCAGCACCCCGGCCATGGCGCTGGGGGTCTGCGGCTGCTGGAAGGCGTAGCCCGGCGTCAGGGCCAGGGTCAGGCCGTCAGGGCCGCGCTCGATGGCCTGCGGCTTGGCGTGGTCGATGACCGTGGAGTCGAACGGGAAGAAGTAGGCGTCGGAGAGGTCCGCGCCCTTCAGCGCCTCGCCGGTGATCGCCAGGGCCAGCATCGGCCCTTGCTTGGCGAAGGCGGCGTTGAGGCCGGCCGGGGCCGGAGCATTGGCCAGGGTCTTGGCGATCGGGCCGCTCCACTCCGGGTTCGGCTCGGCCAGGCCTTCGGCGACGGGCAGCGACAGGGTCAGCTCGGCGTCCTCGGGGACGCAGATCTCTTCGCAGACCAGGAACGAGGCGTGGGCCTTGAGGGTCACCGTCTCACCCGGCTTGGCGGTCGCCGGCGCGGTGATCGGCACCGGCAGCAGCACCTCGTCCTTGTAGCCGTAGTTCATCAGCGGCCCGGTCGGCTGGCGCGTGGGCGCCGGCCAGACGATCTCGCCGGCGGTCCAGCCGCCCGGCAGCGTCCAGACGATGCGGGTCGCCTCGCCGCTGTCGCCGGAATTTCGCCAGTAGGTGTGCCAGCCCTTGTCGATCTTCTGGCGCAGGGCGACGTAGGTGGTCGCGCCCGGCGCGATCGACTGGTCGCGGGCGACGAGTTCGGCGACCAGATGGCCGGTGTCCACCGGCTGGGCGGCTGCAGGCAGCGCCCAGACAAGGGTGAAAGCCGCCAGGAGCTTCGCAAGAAGGCGCGTCATCCGGTCATCCCGATCAGGTACGTCCCGCTATATGGCCCGCCGGAGCGCGCACGCAAAGCGACGCTGACGTCGCGACCGGACTACTCGACCAAGGCCAACCAGCGGCGCGGCCATTTCCAGCCCAGCGAACGCACCTCGCCCGGCTTCAGCGCCAACGTCTTGACGGTGCGCGGGGCCAGCGGACCGATGACGTGGACCGGCTCCAGCCCCTTCACCGGACTGGTCGCGACGCCGCCGATCAGCATGGCCCGGTCGATGGCGGTCCACTCGGCCTTGTTGCGGTCCTCATGCCCGACCGCGAAGAAGTGGCGCACGGGCGCCGGCTCGCCGGGCATTTCCAGCATCACCCCGATCAGCCAGCCGCTCACGCATGCTCCAGGTCATAGCGGGCCGCGGCGGCCTGCAGAGCGGCGATGTCGTCGGCGCAGAGCAGCGGCCTCAGCGCCTGGAATTTCGCCCGGTCCCACTCATAGATCCGCAGGGCGGTCAGGGCCGCCACTGTGGCCTCCGGGAACCGCGGACGCACGGGAACCGCCGGATTGCCGGCCACGATCATGTAGGGCGCGACATCCTTGGTCACGATGGCGCCGGAGGCGACGACGGCCCCCTCGCCGATGACGACGCCCGGCATCAGCATGGCGCGCATCCCGATCCACGCGCCGTCGCCGATCACCGTGTCGCCCTTGCCCGCATACGCCTCGAGGATGACGTCCTCGAAGGGATAGAGGCTGAACCAGTCGGTGCGATGGGTATGGTTCCCGCCCATCAGGATAACGGCCTCGGCGCCGATGCAGACGTAGTCGCCGATATGAAGCTGGTCGATCGGCCACTGCGGCTCCCAGGCCGCCAGACTGTATGCGTCGCCGTAATGGTAGCGGACGACGCTGTCCTCGAACGAGCCCGACCAGGCGTCGCTGTAGTAGCTGCCAGTCCCGCGGATGTGGATGTTGGGGTTCTTGACCGTCTCGTGGAGGTACTCGACGCGAGACCAGTGCTTGGGGGAAGTCATGATCCCGGTCTCTAGACGCCGGTCGAGGCCAAAACAAAGCACAAAAGCTCGACTTGTCACCGTCAGGCGCGATGATCGGCGAATCAGCGTTTTTCCGGAACTGGAGTGCGTACCGTGCCCGCGTCATTCGATGACATCGAAATGGGTCAGGTGGTTTCGTTGGGAGAGATCCCGGTCGAGCCTGCCGCGCTCGAGGCCTTCATCGCCGCCTTCGCGCCGGGCTGGCCGACCGAACGCGGCGCGCCGGACGCCATGGTCTATGCGCTTTGGTGCCGGCTAGACGCCGCCTCGGCCCTGGAGTGGCCGCAGACCAAACGCCTCGGCGTCGACGCCCTGCGCTGGGCGCGCAATCCGCCGGCCGGCGAGCTGCTGCGCGGCCGCATGACGGTAATGGGCAAGGACCCGGTCGGCGACGGCAAGGGCATCATCATCGCCCAGCACGACCTGCTCGACGAAGACGGGCGGCTGGTCTTCTCCTGCCTGACCCGCAGCGTCTTCGCCCGATAGGCCAAACGAAAACAGCGGGCCTCGCGGCCCGCCGTTCCGATGTTCAGCCTTGCCCGCGCCTTAGGCGTTGGCGGGAGCCGGAACCTGCGGCGCGCGGGCCATGGCCAGCGCGATCAGGCGGTCCCAACCGGCCAGCGAGACCAGGTGGGCGTAGATCTGCGCCAGGGCGCCGTTGTCGCGCAGCTCGATGAACTTGTCGTGCGGCAGGGCGTTCAGCTTCTCTTCCGAGACGCCGAAATACTCGGCGATGGTCTGCTGCGGGCCGGCGCTGCCGTCCGGGTTGGTCGGGGTGAAGAGCGCCTTCTTGGTCTCGAACAGGTCCAGACCCTTCAGCAGATCGACGAAGCTCTGGGTGCGCTGGCGCTCCATCTCGTAGTCGTTGCAGAAGTTGATGCAGTTCTGCGTGTACTCGGTCGGCTTGCCGTCGGCGTCGAAGAACAGCATGTCGGCTTCGGCCTTATCGACGATGAACTCGGCCGAGCGGTCGATGCAGAGCACCATCTGGCCGGCGTTGTTGTCGGTGGCGAAGACGAACGGATAGCGGCGGATGTAGGCCGGGACGTAGACGCCCGGCTCGAACAGGCCGTTTTCCTGCAGGAACATGTTCTGGCCGAGGTTCAGGCCCATGACCGCCAGCGGAATCTTGTCGTCGCCGACGAAGATGATTGGGCCGCAAAGCGACGAGACGCCGAATTCGGTGACCGTCAGCGGGACCGCGTGGCCTTCCTTGGCGAAGGTGAACGGGCCCGGCAGGCTCTTCACGCCCAGGCCGCTGTGCAGGTCGATGGAGAGCGGTTCCGGCTTCGAATAGAAAAGCACGTTGCCGGTGATCTGACCCATGCCGGTCGGGGTTTCGTTCGCCATGAAATACCTTCGATGATCCTGGGCGATGATGGGATTGCGCGAGCGGGCGGTTGTTTTGGCTTGTGCGCCGTCTCGAGCGAAGTCGCCGCTTCTACCTGATCGGGCAGGCGCCCGCAAACCTGCACGCAGCCGGCTTGCCTCCGACGGGCCGAACCGCTTCAATTCGTCTCATTCGATAAGGCCGCCAAGGTCACATACCGGAGGATATATTTTGGCTATCTTTTATCCCGACATTCTCGACCAGAAGACCGCGCCCAGGACGTTTTCCTACGGCGACAAGGACGTCATGCTCTACGCCCTGGGCGTCGGCATGGCCCGCGACCAGATGAACGAGACGGAGCTCGCCTTCGTCTACGAAAAGAATCTCAAGGTGATTCCGACCGCCGCCACCGTGCTGGCCTCCAGCATGCGCGGCACGGCGGGCCCGGCCCCGGAGATGCCGGCTGGCCACCGCCCCAGCCAGATCAACTTCCTGATGGTCGTGCATGGCGAGCAGAAGGTGGAACTGCACAAGCCGCTGACCGCCACGGGCACCTACACGGCCCAGGGCCGCACCGTCGGCGCCTATGACAAGGGCCCCGGCAAGGGCGCGGTGATCATCAACGAAACCGTCTGGACCGACGAAAAGGGCGAGAAGGTCGCCACCCTGACCGGCTCCACCTTCGCCCGCGGCGACGGCGGCTTCGGCGGCCCTTCGGAAGGCGCGCCCGAGCCGCACGTGGTGCCGACCCGCGCCCCGGACATCTCGGTCGACTTCGACACCCGCGACGACCAGGCCCTGCTCTATCGTCTGAACGGCGACCGCAACCCGCTGCACTCCGATCCGGACGTCGCCAAGAAGGCCGGCTTCGACAAGCCGATCCTGCACGGCCTGTGCACCTACGGCATCACCTGTCGCGCGATCCTGCAGGAGGTCGTCAACTTCGATCCCGACCAGATCTACTCGCACCAGGCCCGCTTCTCGGCCCCGGTGATCCCCGGCGACACCATCACCGTGGACATCTGGAAGGACGGCAAGAACATCTCGTTCGAGGCCCGCGTGAAGGCGCGCAACGCCACCGTCATCAAGAACGGCCTCACCGTCCTGCGGTAGTTCGCCCACCTCCGGAACGGTTCCCAAGGCGTGGGAGCCGTTCTAGAGAGGCGCCCATGACCCGTAGCTTCAGTATTGTCGCCGGCGTGGCCATGGCCGCCGGCCTCGCCGCCTGCGCCGCCACAAAGCCCGCCGAGGCGCCGCCCGTGGACGAGAGCCTGGCGCCCGCCCCGCTCAATCCGCTGCCCACCGACCTGACCGGCTATCTCGCCGAGGGCGACCTCAATGGCGCGGCCCTGCTTGGCCCGCCGCCCGCGCCGCAGAGCCTGACCGGCCAAGCCGACCGCGCCCGCTACGAAGAGACCCGCGCCCTGGCCGGCTCGCCGCGCTGGAACCAGGCGATCGTCGAGAACGACCTGTGGGGCGGCGGGGCGCTGAAGCAGTACGCCTGCAAGCTGGGCGTTTCGATCGACGAGAAGCAGACGCCGACGGCGCTGAAGATCATGCACCGCGTCGAGCTGGACGTGCGCACCGTCGGCAAGCCGGCCAAGGACCACTACGACCGCCCGCGCCCGATGATCGGCGACGACAAGCCGATCTGCATCCCGCGCGAGGACTGGATGAAGACCAACGCCTCCTACCCGTCCGGCCATTCGATGACCGGCTGGGCCTGGGCGCTGATCCTGGCCGAGCTGGCCCCGGCCAAGGCCGACGACATGCTGGGCGTCGGCAAGCAGATCGGCGAGAGCCGGATCATCTGCGGCGTGCACTACGCCAGCGACATCGAGGCCGGCCGCACCCTGGCCAGCGCCATGGTCGCGAGGCTGCACGGCGATCCGCAGTTCCTGTCCGACATGAAGAAGGCCCGCGGCGAGATCGCCCGCGCCAAGGCCGCGCCGAGCGGCTGCGCCGCCTAGGGTCGCACGGCCCGGACGGTCGGACGCATCGGATCGCCCTCGGCGTGACCTGGACCCGGGAAGCCGCTGAGTTCGGTGTCATAGGTCATGCCGAGCCGCTCCATCACCGCGCGCGAGCGCAGGTTGACCGCCGCGGTGATGGCGTCGATCTCCGGCAGGTCCAGGCGGGTGAAACCGTCCTGCAGCACCGCGGCGGCGGCCTCGGTCGCATAGCCGTGGCCCCACGCCTGGCGGCTCAGTCGCCAGCCCATGTCGACGAACGGCGGGACCGGCAGTTCCTCGAACGAGGGCATCAGGCCACAAGCGCCGACGAACGCGCCGTCCGACCGCCGCTCGATCGCGTAGCGGCCCATGCCCAGCCGCGCGAAGGCGTCGTGGGCGCGCTCCATGTAGGCCCTGGCTCGCTCGCGGGTCAGCACCCCGCCCAGCCAGCGCATGACCTCCTCGTCGCGGGACATCGCCGCGAACGGCTCCAGGTCCTCTTCACGCCACTGACGCAGGATAAGGCGTTCGGTCTCCAGCCTCATCGGCGGGCCACGTAGACGACGTGGCGGTTCAGCGGATGGTCCGGGGCGAGCCGCGGGTGATCGAAGTCGCGGGCCGGATCGGCGACCATGCCGATCTTCCGCATCACGCCTTGCGAGGCCAGGTTGGTGTCGGCGGTGAAGGCCAGGAATTCCTCCTGGTCGAGGTTCGCGAACCCCCAGGCCAGCGCCGCCTTCGCCGCCTCGCTGGCGTACCCCTGTCCCCACGCCGCGGGGATGAGCCGCCACTCGACCTCGATCGCCGGGCCGACCGGCAGCGCCTCGTTGACGCTGGCCAGGCCGGTCATGCCGATCAGCCGACCGTCGGACCTGCGCTCCACGGCCCAAGGTCCCCAGCCGTGCTCGGCGATGTGGGCGTTAAACCGGTCGAGCAGCGCGTCGCTGCCGGCCCGGTCGAGCGTGCCGGCCAGCCACGCGCCGACCTGCGGGTCGCCGTTCAGGGCGGCGAAGTCCGCTCGGTCCTCTTCGCGGTAGGCGCGAAGGATCAGGCGTTCGGTCTGGATCATGCAAACGAGGTTACATGATCCAGGCCGGCCGCAGCTAGGCCGGCCGCAGGCCGGTCAGAGACCCGTAGAGATCGGTGCGGCGGTCGCGGAAGAAGCCCCAGGCGGCCCGGTGGCCTTGCAGGAAATCGAGATCGAAGCTGGCCTGGATGATCCCCTCGTCGGCGTGGCCGAGTTCGGAGACCAGGTCGCCGCGATGGTCGGAGATGAACGACGAGCCGTAGAAGGTCTGGCCGCCGTTCGGGTAGCCGTCCCAGGGCTCGAAGCCGATGCGGTTGGCGCCGACCACAGGGATGACGTTGGAGACGGCATGGCCCTGCATCGCCCGCCGCCAGGGCAGCGCGGTGTCGAGGGTCGGGTCATGCGGCTCCGAGCCGATGGCGGTCGGATAGAACAGCACCTCGGCCCCCATCAGCGCCATGGCGCGGGCGCACTCGGGGTACCACTGGTCCCAGCAGATGCCGACGCCCAGGCGGCCGAACTTGGTGTCCCAGACCTTGAAGCCGGTGTCGCCAGGCCGGAAGTAGTACTTCTCCTGGTAGCCGGGACCGTCGGGGATGTGGCTCTTGCGATAGAGCCCCATCAGCGAGCCGTCGGCGTCGACCATCACCAGGCTGTTGAAGTAGTGCGGGCCTTCACGCTCGAAGATCGAGATCGGGATCACCACGCCCAGTTCGGCCGCCAGCGGCGCCAGGGCGAGAACCGCCGGATGCTCGCGCCAGGGATAGGCCTGGGCGAACCAGTGCTCCTCCTGGGTGACGCAGAAGTACGGCCCCTGGAACAGCTCGGACGGCAGGATGACCTGGGCGCCTTTGCCCGCGGCCTCGCGGATGAAGGCCTCGGTCTTCTTGATGTTGGCCGCCATGTCCATGCCGTAGCTGGTCTGGATCGCGGCGACGTTGATCGTGCGGGCCATCAGGCGGGCTCCTGCTGGGTGATGCAGTGGAAGGATCCGCCGCCGGTGAGGACGGCGGTGGACGGCAGGCCGATGACCTTGCGGTCGGGGAAGACGCTTTCCAGCGCCTGCAGCGCCAGGTCCGCGGCCTGACCCTCGCCGTAGGTCGGCATGATCACCGCGCCGTTGGCGATGATGAAGTTCATGTGGCTGGCCGGCGCGGCGCGGCCGTCGACGCCTTCGATCCAGCCAGGCGAAGGAACGCGCACGACCTTCAGCTTGCGGCCCTGGGCGTCGGTGGCCTCGGACAGGCGCCGCGCGGCGTCGTCATAGGCCTCGAGGTTCACGTCGCCGCGGCCGAAGCCGATCGGGCAGACCGCCACGCCGGGCGCGACGAAGCGGGCAAGGTTGTCGACGTGGCCGTCGGTGTGGTCATTGGCCAGCCCGTCGCCCAGCCAGATGGTCTTGGTCGCGCCGAAGGCCTGGGCGAAGGCCGCCTCGGCCGCAGACTGTGTCCAGCCGGCGTTGCGGTTGGGATTCAGCACGCACTGGCCGGTGGTCAGCACCGTGCCGGCGCCGTCATGGTCGACCGCGCCGCCCTCGAGGATGAAGTCGTGCTGGTTCAGCGTCACGCCCGACGCCGCGGCGATCTGGCCGGCGACCTCGTCGTCGTGCGGGAAGTCGTACTTGCCGCCCCAGCCGTTGAAGCGGAAGCCCTGGGCGACGTCGGCGCCGCCGCGCTTGGCGAAGATCGGCCCGGTGTCGCGCAGCCAGACGTCGCCGAAGCGGCCGGGCACGATCTCGATTCCGGCGACGTCGCCGAGCATCCGGCGGGCGGCGGCCTCGCCCTCGTCGCTGCCGGTCATCAGCCGCACGCGTTCGCCGCCCGGGCCGGCCAGGGCGCGGGCTAGCGCGGCGACCTCCTGCTGGGCGTCGGCGAGGTATTCCTCCCAGAGGCCCTCGTCATGGCTGGGGAAGCCCAGCCACATGGCGCGGTGCGGAGCCCATTCGGCGGGAACGAGAACGGTCATGGCTGCCTTCATCTAGTGAACGCGCGCAGATGGGCGGACGCGGTCCCCCCGTCAAGCGTCGCATAGAAAAAGGGCGGCCCGTCGCCGAGCCGCCCCTTCCGATCTGGCTCTAAGACCGAAGTCCTAGAACTTGTACTTCGCGCCGATCTTGATCTGCCACAGCGAGTTCTCGCTGCGCAGGAACGGCTTCACCGGCTGCTGGAAGGCGCCGTTAACGCCCGTGCCGGAGTAGGTGTAGGTCGCGCCCGGAGCCGCGCAGGCGCCGGCGGCGCCGGCCCCGCACTGGACGTTCACCACCGGCACGCCGCGGTAGAAGTCGTACTGCTCGACGATGCCCCACTCGTCGTTGAGCAGGTTCCCGAGGTTCTCGATGTCCATGTAGACCTCGAGCTTGGCGCCGTTCGGGAAGAACGCCGGCAGTTCCTGGCTGATGCGCAGGTCGACCGTGGTCACGTCCGGATTGTTGAACGAGTTCCGCGGCACGATCTTGCCGGCGTAGCCGATCAGGCCCGACTGCTGCAGGAAGGCGTTGAACGCCGCCACGTCGAAGCCGGCCGCGTAGTTGACGCGCGGGTCCGAGGTCGCGGTGACTTGGCCGCCGGCCGCCGCCGGCACGTAGAGCAGGGCGTTCGACGAGGCCTGACGACCCGAGAAGCTCGAGACCGAGTTGCCGAAGTCGTTGTCGAAGCCGCTCGTGGCGCTGTTGGCGAAGGTGTAGCTGAACGGCAGGCCGGTGCGGCTCTGCGCAAACATGCGGAACGAGGTCTCATAGTCGCCGAAGAACTTGCGGGCGTACGAGACGTCGAACGCGAAGCGCTCGCGGATCTCGTAGTCCGAGGTCGCCGCCGGCGGGTTCTGGACGTCCGACGAGGCGAACCGGGTGTAGCTCGACTGAGCGATCGAGCTGGTCATCGGGTTGGCGTCGGTCGACTCGGTGTGGGTGTAGATGAACTTGCCGCCCAGGCCTTCCAGGAAGCCTTCGTTCCACTCCTTGGCGATGGTGATCGCGTAGGATTCCGAGCCGCCCTTGTCGGTGTTGGCCAGCATCATGTCGTAGGAGTTGCCGGTCAGGTCGCCCGTGGTCGTGCGGCCGTAGACCGGACGACCGTCCGGCGCGACGCCGATCTGACGGGCGCGCAGGTCGGTCCAGTAGAGGGCGTTCTGGTTCGACATCCGCACGTAGTCGGCCTGGACCAGCCAGCCGTCGCCGAAGCGGCCGAGGTCGAACTCGTAGCCGACCGACAGGTTGCCCTTCCAGGTCACCGGGATCTGGAACGACGGGCTGACGACGTTGGTGTTGCCGCCGCGCGGCGTGAACGTACAGCCGGCCGGGGCCTTGGTGATGTCGACGTTGGTCAGGACCGCGCCGGCGCAGTTGGCGTTGGTCTGGTTGACGCCGTTGTTCGAGAAGGCGTTCGACACCCACACGTTCAGACCGGTCGACGAGAAGCCGCCGAAGCCGCCCGACACGCGCAGACGGTCGGTCGGAGCCCAGTTGAACGACACCCGCGGCAGCACGACGTACTTGCCGTCGAGGTTCTGCTGGTTCGAGAAGCCGTTCCGCGACTGGAACGCCGAGTTGTAGGTCGGCATGTCGTCCATCGAGTACGAGTCGATGCGGACGCCGGCCAGGACGTCGAGGTTCGGCAGGATCTGGATGCGATCCTCGGCGTAGGCGCTGGTCAGGCGGTAGCCGAAGGTGGCCGCGCCGAGACGCGCGGTGCCCAGGGCGGCCGGAACCGTGCCGCCGTTCGGATCGACGCCGCCCGTCAGGGTGAAGCCCGAGGCGATCTTGTTCAGGTAGTTGGCGTAGCTCGAGAAGGTGTACGAGCCGAGCGAGTTGGCCACGAAGACGTTGAAGACGTCGTCCTGTTCGGTCCGCAGACCGACCATGAAGTCATGGATGCCGTAGTGGTAGCGGGCGATCGCCTCGAAGGTGTCGACCTTCACGTTCAGATAGTTGTCGTGACGGTTGATGTCGGCGCCGTAGCGGAACTGGGCGCTGCCCGCGCCCGGCAGGACGCCCGGCATGTCGTTCACGGTGACGTCAACCTGGCCGACGCTCAGACCGCCGAGCGGCAGCTGCTGGGTGTCGGTTTCCTTGCGCGAGTAGCGCAGCTCGGTCGAGAAGGCGTCCGTCCACTGCGAGTTCAGCTGCGCGGTGTAGACCGTCAGCTCCTCGATCTTGTTGTAGTCGTTGGTCTCCAGGCCGATCCGCGGCTGGGTGACGCTGTTGCCCTGGGCGAAGGTCGAGGTGACCGAACCGTTCAGCGAGTTGCCGACGGTGTTCTGCCAGGTGAACTCGGCGCGGTGGTTGTCGGTGATGTTCCAGTCCAGCTTGACGAGCTTCTTCTCGTCCTCGACCGGGAAGGCGCCCGACAGGAAGTTGCCCGGGTCGTAGCCATAGATGCGCTGGGTGTCGGCCTGGAACTGGTCGACGGCGCCGGTGGTGATGCGCGGAATGACCACCGAGGCGCCCGAGCCGGTCGGGCCTTCGTCGAAGCCCAGTTCGCCGTCGAACTTTTCGTAGGCCAGGAAGAAGAACAGCTTGTCCTTGATGATCGGGCCGCCGAGCGTGGCGCCCCAGGTCTTCTCTTCGAAGGCCGAGCCGGCCGGGGCGCCGCGGATGGTGTCGCCCTGGAAGTCGCGGCCGGTCTTTTCACCGAACAGCGAGCCCGAGAAATCGTTGCCGCCCGACTTCAGCACGGCGTTGATCTGACCGCCGGTGAAGCCGTTGTTGATCGGGCTGTAGGGGGCGATCGAGACGTTGACCGCGCCGACCGCGTCGAGCGGGAAAGGCGAGCGCTGGGTCGGATAGCCGTTGCCGTTCAGGCCGAAATCGTCGTTCTGGCGGACGCCATTGACGGTCAGCTGGTTGAAGCGGGTGTTGGTGCCCGCGAAGGACAGCGCGTCCTGGTTCGAGACGTCGATGGTCGCGAACGGGTCGAGACGGGCGAAGTCCTTGATGTCGCGGCTGATCGACGGCAGCGATTCGATCGCAGCGGCCGAGAAGTTCGTCGAGGGGCCGCCCTGGCTCGGCGCGGCCAGCGCGCCGGTGACGACCAGTTCTTCAACCGCCGCGGAACCGGCGCGGAACATGTCGAGGCGGACGTTGGCCGGATCGCCGACGCCGACGTTCTGCAGGGTCGCTTGAGTGCGCTCGAAGTCCGTCGCGGTGGCGACGATGCGGTACGGACCGCCGACGCGCAGGCCGCGCGCCGAGAAGTAGCCGTCGGCGCCGGTGACCGACGTCGAGGTGGCGCCGGTCGGGACGTGAGTCACCGAAACCGTCGCGCCGGCCACGCCGGCGCCATTTTCGTCCGTAACCTGACCACGCACCGAGCCGGTGGTTTCCTGCGCGTACACCGCGCTGGACATGGCGCACACAAGTGCAGTCAGCGCCGCGCCGCCGGCGAGCCTATTCATCATTCGCATTGAGGTCCCCTAATCCATCGGGAATGGGATGAACGCAGGGTCCAGGCCCCCCACTCCTGGTGGTCCCTATAGCTTGGAAAATTCGCCCGTGGGTGACGGAATCGTGACGGCTTGGTCACTTGACGTGACGGACGCCAAATAAGCCGGCGCCTGTCGCTTTACAGACACGCCGGGCCGCGCAAATTTCCGCCCATTCGCGACCCACGAGGCGACCTTGGCCAGCAACCCACTGTCAGCGCACGGAATCGAACGCCATTGGCGGGCGGTGCTGATGATCACCCTGGCGCTGACCGCCGTCCGCATGGTCGCGCTGTTCGCCACCCCGCTGGAGCTCTATCCCGACGAAGCCCAGTACTGGCTTTGGTCGCGCACCCTCGACTGGGGCTACTATTCGAAACCACCGATGGTGGCGTGGCTGATCTGGGCCACGACCTCGATCGGCGGCGACGCCGAGCCTTGGGTCCGGTTCGCCGCGCCGTTGCTGCACGCCGTGACGACCTTCTGCGTGTTCGCGATCGGACGGCGGCTCTATGATTCGACCACCGGCTTCGCCGCCGCGGTGCTCTATCTGCTGATGCCGGCGGTGCAGCTCTCCTCGCTGGTCGCAGCCACCGACGCCCCGCTGCTGATGTTCCTGGCCATGGCGCTGCTGGCCTATGTCGAGATGCCGGCCGGCGATGCGCGCCGCCGGCTCTGGCTGGCCGCCGGCTTCGGCGCGGCGCTCGGCCTGGCGTTCCTGTCGAAGTACGCCGCGGTGTACGGACTGATCGGCCTGGGCTTGCACCTGGCCCTGTCGCCCGACGCCCGCCGGGTCTGGAACCTGAGGTCCGCGCTCGCCGCCCTCGCCGCCCTGCTGACGGTCCTCGCCCCGAACCTGATGTGGAACGCCGCGCACGGCTTCTCGACCGTGCAGCACACCGCGGCGAACGCCAACTGGAGCGGACACCAGCTGTTCAACCTCGGCGAGCTGGGCGACTTCCTGGCCTCGCAGTTCGGGGTGTTCGGCCCGATCCCGTTCGCGGTGCTGCTGGGCGGCGCAGCTGTGCTCGCCTTCCGCCGCCGGCTGCAGCCCGCCGACGTGCTGCTGCTGTGCTTCGCGCTGCCGGCGATCCTGATCGTCACGGGCCAGGCGTTCATCAGCCGCGCCAACGCCAACTGGTCGGGGGCCGGCTACGTCCCCGGCGTGATCGTGGTCGCCGCCTGGCTGATCCGCTGGCGCGCCCGATGGTGGCTGATCGCGGCTCTGGCGCTGCAGGGGGCGGTGGCCGCGGTGTTCCTGGCCTGCGTGCTCAACACCGGCTTCGCCGACCGCGTGGGTCTGTCCAACGCTTTCAAGCGGGCCAAAGGCTGGGAGCAGATGACCGAGGCGGTCGCGAACCGCGCCATGCGTGAGCCGCCCGGCTCGCTGAGCGCCATCGCCGTCAACGACCGCTTCTTGTTCAACGCCGCCGCCTATTACGGCCGCGACTACTTCGGCAAGAACGGCGAACCGCCGCTGAAGATGTGGGTGCGCGAGGCCCATCCGCAGAACCAGGCCGAGACCGTCGCCCCGCTGACCGCGGCCGACGGCAAGCGGGTGCTGGCCGTCAGCCTGGAGCAGGTGTTCCTGGACGAGATGAAGGCCGACTTCCGCGCCGCCTCCGACGAGGAGATCGTCAGCATCTGGCTGGACCGCAAGCGCAAGCGCAAGGCCGAGCTCTTCATCGCCGAGGGCTTTGCCCCGGCCCCCCGCGACCCGGTCACCGGTAAGCCGGTCCCCAGACAGCCTTGAGCGCCCGGTCGCGGCCGCAGCCAATCCGATAGGCCTCGTAATTGGCCGGGTTCTTCTTGGCGTAGTCCTGGTGATAGGCCTCGGCCGGCCAGAACTTGCCGCCGACCAGGACACGGGTGGCGACCGGCTTGCCCAGGGTCTTGGCGACCTGCGCCTTCACCGCTTGGGCGGTTGCGGTCTCAGTGTCGTCGGCGACGAACACCGCGGTCGTGTAGGACGGCCCGCGGTCGCAGATCTGGCCGCCGGCGTCGGTCGGATCGATGTGGTGGAAGAAGCCGTCGACCAGCTTGGCGTAGCTGATCTTGGCGGGATCGTAGGTGACCTTCACCGCCTCCAGATGACCGCGATGGTTCTGGTAGGTGGGGTTTTGCAGGGCGCCGCCGGCGTAGCCGGAGACGGCGCTGGTCACGCCGGGCAGGCTCTCCATCGCCTTCTCGGTCGACCAGAAGCAGCCGCCGGCGAATACGGCGGTCGCCGCCTGCGCGACCGGGGCCAGAGCCAAGGTGCTCAGCGTCGCCAGGGCGGCGGCGGTGCGAAGAGTCTTCATGGACGTCATGATCTCACCTCGAGGCGGCGGAACAAGACCCGCCGCTGTCTGGTGGAGATACGATCCCGCGTGGCTGGCGGATGCCTTGCGCCTGCGCGTTCTGGCCGCGCGCGCGGGCGGGTTTCACCTGATAGCCGGGGACGGGCGCTGCGGTCCCACTAGGCGAGAATCTAAGCGCCCTCGCCCGAGGAGTCACGATGAACCGCCGACTGGTGGAACACCTGAGGCTCGCCAGCGGCCTCCTGCTTGCCGCCCTCGCGGCGTCGGGCGCCGCCGCCCAGGAGCTGGAGCCGCGCTCCTATTCGCCGTCGCCGGTCGGCGCGAACTTTGTGGTCGCCGGCTACGGCCGCTCGACCGGCGAGGTCCTGTTCGACGCGTCGGGCCCGATCTCCGACGCGCACGCAGAGATCAACCTGGCCACCGCAGGCTACAGCCGGGTGTTCGACCTGGGCGGCCATCAGTCGAGCCTGACCGTGGCGGTTCCCTATCTGTGGGGCGACGCCGAGGGAAACGTCGGCGAGGCCAGCCGCGCGATCTCGCGTTCGGGGTTCGGCGACGTGCGGCTGAAGTTCAGCACCCTGCTGGTGGGCGGGCCGGCGCTCTCGCCCAAGGCCTTCGCGGCCAGGACGCCCGGCCCGATCATCGGGACCAGCCTGCTCGTCGTCGCGCCGACCGGCGAGTACATGCCCGACAAGATCATCAACCTCGGCGCCAATCGCTGGGCGTTCAAGCCGGAGATCGGCGTCGCCTATCCCATGGGAAAGTGGCAGGCCGATGCCTATGCCGGCGTCTGGATCTATGCGGACAACGACGACTTCCTGCGAGGCCTGATCCGGTCTCAGGAGCCGATGGGCACGTTCCAGGCCCACCTGACCTACACGTTCCGCCCCGGACTTTGGGCCGGCGTGAACGCCACCTACTACACCGGGGGCGCCACCAAGACCGGCGGAGTGCGCGACATCAATCGCCAGGAGAACGCCCGTATCGGCCTGACGCTGGCCGTGCCGGTGACCCAGCGCCAGTCACTGCAGTTCAGCTATTCCCAGGGCGCCCTGACCAGGTACGGCGGCGACTTCACGTCGTTCGCCGTGGCCTGGCGCACCTTGTGGTTCGACTGACGTCCTAAGCCGCGACCTCGAACGCCGCCTCGGTCTTGGACTTCACCTCTTCGACCGTCACGCCCGGGGCCAGCTCGATCAGCTTCACCGGCGTCTTGCCGCGGTTGATCTCGAAGACGCCGAGCTCGGTGATCAGCAGGTCGACGACGCCGGCGCCGGTCAGCGGCAGGCTGCATTCCTTCAGCAGCTTGGGCGCGCCGGACTTCTCGCAGTGGTCCATGACCACGACGACGCGCTTGACGCCGGCCACCAGGTCCATGGCCCCGCCCATGCCCTTGACCATCTTGCCGGGCACCATCCAGTTCGCCAGGTCGCCGTTCGCCGCCACCTGCATGCCGCCCAGGATCGACAAGGCGATATGGCCGCCTCGGATCATCGCGAACGAGTCGGCGCTGGAGAAGTAGGACGAGCTCGGCAGCTCGGTGATGGTCTGCTTGCCGGCGTTGATCAGGTCGGCGTCTTCCTCGCCCTCATAGGGGAACGGGCCCATGCCCAGCATGCCGTTCTCGCTCTGCAGCGTCACGTGCATGCCGTCCGGGATGTAGTTGGCGACCAGGGTTGGAATGCCGATGCCCAGGTTCACATAGAAGCCGTCGCGCAGTTCCTTGGCGGCGCGAGCGGCCATCTCGTCACGGGTCCAGGCCATCTTACGCGCTCGCCTTTTCTTCGCGGGGGCGGGTGGTGACCCGCTCGATGCGCTTCTCGTAGACCGCGCCCTTGATGATGCGGTCGACGAAGATGCCGGGGGTGTGGATGTGGTCCTTGTCGATCGAGCCAATCGGCACGAGGTTCTCGACCTCGGCGACGGTGACCTTGCCGGCCGTGGCCATCATCGGATTGAAGTTCCGGGCGGTCTTTCGATAGACGAGGTTGCCCTCGGCGTCGCCGGTGTGCGCCTTGACGATCGACAGGTCGGCGACGAGGCCGCGCTCCATCACATAGGTCTCGCCGTCGAAGTCGCGGACTTCCTTGCCCTCGGCCACCAGGGTGCCGACGCCGGTCTTGGTGAAGAAGGCGGGGATCCCGGCGCCGCCGGCGCGGATGCGCTCGGCCAGGGTGCCCTGCGGATTGAACTCCAGCTCCAACGCGCCCGAGAGGTACAGCTGCTCGAACAGCTTGTTCTCGCCGACATAGGACGAGATCATCTTCTTGATCTGGCCGCTCTCGAGCAGGACGCCGAGGCCGAAGCCGTCGATCCCGCAATTGTTGGACACCACCGTCAGGTTCTTGACGCCGGATTCCTTGATCGCGCCGATCAGGTTCTCGGGAATGCCGCAGAGGCCGAAGCCCCCGGCCATGATGGTCATGCCGTCGAACAGCAGCCCAGCCAGGGCGTCCACGGCGTCGTTGCGGGTCTTAGCCATGAGGCCCCTTTAAGCTGCCAGCGCGTCGTTGAGAACAGGGTAAGGTGAAAAAATTCATCAGATGGCGAAGAATTACTCAGCCAGGGCCTTGGGCGACTTCTTCATGGCGTCGGCCGCCTCCTTGTTGCCGGCCTCGCCCTCCTTGCGGGGCACGGAGAACGGCTCCGGCGTCGGGGTCTGCATGTTGCCGCGCATCAGCCAGCGCCCCTCGGCGATACCGCCGGCGACCTGCAGTTCCAGCCGCTCGGTGTCGCGGCGGCGAACGTCGCGGGTGATCTCGGCGGCTTCGACCTCGTCGACGCCGAGCTCGATGAGGACGTTCTTGCCGAACGCCAGCGCGGACTCGAAGGTCTCGCGGATCTGGTAGTCGACCCCGGCCTTGATCAGCCGCAGCGAGTGGCCACGGTCGAAGGCGCGGACGAACAGCTTGGCCAGCGGGAACTCGGCCTTGATCAGTTCGACGATCTTGTCGGCGACCTCCGGCTTGTCGACGCAGACGAGGATCGCCTCGGCATTGGTCGCGCCCGAGGCGCGCAGCACGTCGAGCCGGGTGCCGTCGCCATAGTAGACCTTGAAGCCGAAGGTGCCGGCAGCGCGGATCATCTCGACGTCGGTCTCGATCAACGAGACTTCCATGCCGCGGGCCAGCAGCGGCTGGCTGACCACCTGGGCGAAGCGGCCGAAGCCGATCATCAGCACCCGGCCTTCGAGGTTGGCGGCCAGTTCGACCCCGTCCATCGATTCCTTGGGCGGCGGCAGCACCCGGTTCAGCACGATCACCACCAGCGGGGTCAGCGCCATGGACATGATGACGATGGCGGTCATCGCCGCGCTGGTGCGCCCGTCCATCACGCCGGCGGCGACGGCCGCGGCATAGAGCACGAAGGCGAACTCGCCGCCCTGGGCGAACAGCGCCGCGCGCTGGATCGCCTCGGTGTTACCGGCCTTGAACAGCCGCGCGACGCCGTAGATGCCCGCCGCCTTCACGATCATGAAGGCCAGCACGCCGAGCACGATCAGGCCCCATTCGGCGGCCACCACCGACAGGTCGAGCGACATGCCGACGCTGAGGAAGAACAGGCCCAGCAGGATGCCGCGGAACGGCTCGATGTCGGCCTCGAGCTGGAAGCGGAAGGTCGATTCCGACAGCAGCACCCCGGCCAGGAAAGCGCCCATGGCCATGGAGAGTCCGCCCCACTGCATGAAGAGCGCAGTGCCCAGCACCACCAGCAGAGCGGCGGCGGTCATGATCTCGCGCGCGCCGGTGCGGGCCAGGATCTGGAAGAAGGGGTTCAGCAGCCAGCGGCCGGCGGCGATCACCACCGCAATGCAGCCGAGACCAATCAGCAGGCCGAGCCAGACCGGGCGGCCGCTCTCGACCGCCCCGCCGCCCATCGAGCCGAGCACGACCACCAGCGCCAGCAGCGGCACCACCGCCAGGTCTTCGAGCAGCAGGATCGAGACCGCGCGCTGGCCAGCCTCGGTCGAGGTCTCGCCGCGCTCGTCGAGCATCTTCATGATCACGGCGGTCGAGGAGAGCACGAAGCCGCTGGCCCCGATCACCGCCGCGGCCGGCGGCAACCCACCGAGGATCGCGACGCCGGACAGCAGGACGCAACAGACCAGCACCTGGGCCGCGCCGAGCCCGAAGATCTCGCCGCGCAGGCTCCATAGCTTGCTGGGCCGCATCTCCAGGCCGATGAGGAACAGGAACAGCACCACGCCCAGTTCGGCGACGTGCAGGATCGCTTCCGGATCGGCGAACAGCTTCAGCCCGAACGGACCGATCACCAGGCCGGCGGCCAGATAGCCGAGCACCGATCCCAGCCCCAGCTTGCGGAACAGGGGCACGGCCACGACGCCGGCGGCCAGCAGGGCGACGGCGTGCCCAAGATTCATCCCCGCAGCCTCTGCCGCCATCGACGCTCCAATACGTTCGACCGCCCCTCCGAGCGGGGCGGCTCTCGCGCGTATGTGGTGTCAAAAGACCCCCTGGCGCAACGGGGGGCCGCCGCCTGAGCAGCGCGAGGGACCGGCCTGCCCGCCGATGGGGCAGGCCGGCGCCCGTCAGCCCGTGTAGGGCCGCAGCACGATTTCGACGCGGCGGTTCTTGGCCCGGCCGGCGTCGGTCGAGTTGTCGGCGATCGGCTGGGTCGAGCCGCGGCCTTCCACATAGAGACGGTCGCGCAGCACGCCCCCGCGGCCGGTCAGGTAGTCGGCCACCGACAGCGCCCGGCGTTCCGAGAGCGTCTGGTTGTAGTCGGCGCGGCCGGTGGAGTCGGCGTGGCCGATCACGTCGACCAGGGTCTGCGGATAGTTGTTCAGGCTGCGCGCCACGTCGTCGAGCGCGCCGTAGAACTGCGGCTGGATGTCGGAGCGGTCGAAGCCGAAGGTCACGTCGCTCGGCATCTGCAGGACGATGTTGTCGCCCTGGCGCTGGACCTCGACGCCGCTGCCGGCCAGTTCGCGGCGCAGTTCGGCCTGCTGGCGGTCCATGTAGTTGCCGACGCCGGCGCCGGCGAGCGCCCCGATACCCGCTCCGATCAGCGCGTTCTTGCGGCCCTGCTCGCTGCGGTTGGTGTTGGTCAGATAGCCCAGCGCCGCGCCGCCCAGCGCCCCGGCGATCGCGCCGGTGCCGGTGTTGTTGCGGACGACCTGTCCGGTGTAGGGGTCGGTGGTGGTGCAGGCGGCCAGGGCCCCTGCCCCGAGGATGCAGGCCCCGAGGGCGGTCAGTTTGCGCATAAGCGATCTCCTCGATCGTGAAACTCAGGTGCGAACGCGAGCGCTACGGTCAAGGTTCCCGCGAGCCGGGACGAAGGTTCAAACGTGACGACAGAGACGATCAAGCCGGTTTCGTTCAAGCGTTTCGACGGCGACTTCGACGGCTTTTCCCATGATCTGGGCGGATCGTTCGCCCGCTACGGCTTTGCGGTGATCTCCGACCACGACCTGCCGCAAGCGCGGATCGAGGCGGCGCTGGCCGCCACCAAGGCCTTCTTCGCCCTGCCCGAGGAGGTCAAGCGCGCCTATGTCGTCGGGACCGGCGGCCAGCGCGGCTACACCCCGTTCGGCATCGAGACCGCCAAGGACGCCAAGCACTTCGACCTCAAGGAATTCTGGCACATGGGCCGCGACCTGCCGCCCGGCCACCCGTTCCGCGACTTCATGCCCGACAATGTCTGGCCGGCCGAGGTTCCGGCGTTCCACACCGAGATCGCCTGGCTGTTCAACGCGCTGGACGGCATGGGCCGGCAGGTGCTGGAAGCCATCGCCGTCTATCTGAAGCTGGACCGCCAGTTCTTCGATCCGACCGTGAACTTCGGCAACTCGATCCTGCGGCTGCTGCACTATCCGCCGGTGCCCAAGGACGGGCCCAACATCCGCGCCGGCGCGCACGAGGACATCAACGTCATCACCCTGCTGCTCGGCGCCGAGGAGGCCGGGCTGGAGGTGCTGGACCGCGACGGCCAGTGGCTGGCGATCAATCCGCCGCCCGGCTCCGTCGTCTGCAACATCGGCGACATGCTGCAGCGGCTGTCCAACCACGTGCTGCCCTCGACGACCCACCGGGTGGTCAATCCGGCGCCCGAGCGCCGCGGCTTCGCGCGCTACTCGACGCCGTTCTTCCTGCACTTCAATCCGGACTACGAGATCCGCACCCTGCCAGGTTGCATCACCCCCGAGCATCCCGACCGCGGGCTGGCGCCAATCACCGCCGACGAGTTCCTCAAGGAACGTTTGCGCGAGATCAAGCTTCTATAGGCGGAAGCCGCCCCGCCGCGCCGGAGGGTCGGTTTTCGCCATGCTGCACGCCATATCTGCAAGAAATCCCCAAGCTTGACAGTTTTCCACAACTGATCGACCAAAGGTTGCCGAACGGCGTTCGGAAAAAGACGGAAACTTAACCGCGCCGCCCGATCTTGGGCGCAAGGACGCGGCCCGGGGGGATCAACATGTCCAAGCCTGAATCGGCCTCGCAGGCCGAGGCCGCGCGGCTGGCCGCCATCGCCACCCTCGATCTGGACGAGCTGAAGCCGACCTTCGAGCGGATCGGCCGCCTGGCGCGCGCCTTCGCCCGGCTGGACCTGGGCGACGTGGTGATGGTCGGCGCCGAGCGCACCTGGCACGCGAGCGTCGGCCCGAGCTGGACCGACGAGCAGATCTGCCAGGACCAGTCGTTCTCCGAGGTCGTGGTCGGCGAGGACCAGCTGCTGTGGGTCGCCGACGCCCTGACCGACGCCCGCTTCTGCGGCCATCCGCACGTCGTCGGCCCCGAGGCCGTGCGCTTCTACGCCGGCGCTCCGATCCGGCTGGCCGACGGCCAACCGATCGGCGTGGTCTGCGTCGCCAGCCGTGGTCCGCACGCCTATGACGGCGACCTTGCCAGCTACCTGATCGACCTGGCCGCCATCGCCTCGAACGAGTGCTCGCGCCACCATGCTCAGCGCGACCTCGTAAAGTACGCCGGCGAGGCCGAGGCCGCCAACAAGGCCAAGAGCGAGTTCCTCGCAAATATGAGCCACGAAATCCGCACGCCGCTGAACGGGGTGATGGGCATCGCCGGGGCCTTGGCCAAGACGCCGCTCAGCCCGCACCAGGCCGAGATGGTCGAGCTGATCGAGACCTCGGCCCAGACGCTGGAAGCGCTGCTGACCGACATTCTCGACCTGGCCCGGATCGAGGCCGGCCGCATCGAGATCCGGCCCGAGCCGTTCGACATGGCGACCTCGGTGGGCGCCTGCGCGGCGCTGTTCGAGGCCAGCGCCCAGGCCAAGGGCCTGACGCTCAAGGTCGAGATCGAGCCCTACGCCCAGGGAGCGTTCGAGGGCGACGGTCCGCGGATCCGCCAGATCCTGACCAACCTGCTGGGCAACGCCGTCAAGTTCACGTCCGAGGGCGAGGTGCGGTTGACCGTCGCCGCCCGCCGCGACGAGACCACCACCCACCTTTCGTTCACCGTCGCCGACACCGGCATCGGCTTCGACGAGGCCGCCCGCCAGCGGCTGTTCGGCCGCTTCCAGCAGGCCGACGGCTCGATCACCCGCCAGTACGGCGGCACGGGGCTTGGCCTCGCCATCTCGCGCTCGCTGGCCGAGGCGATGGGCGGCGAGCTGAGCGCCAGCGCCGTGATCGGCAAGGGCGCGACCTTCGTGCTGACGCTGGAACTGCCGCGCCGCCACGGGGCGGTGGAGATGTGGGGCGAGCACGAGGCCCACGCCGCCGAGGAGGCCGAGCTCGACGCCATGCGGGTGCTGCTGGCCGAAGACCACCCGACTAACCGCCGGGTGGTGGAGCTGATCCTGGGCGCGGCGGGGATCGACCTGGTCTCGGTCGAGAACGGCGCCGAGGCGGTCGACGAGGCGGCCCGCGGCCCGTTCGACCTGATCCTGATGGACATGCAGATGCCGGTCATGGACGGGCTGACCGCGATCTCGGCGATCCGCCGCCGCGAGGCGCGCGAAGGCCGTCGCACCCCGATCTACACCCTGACGGCCAACGCCATGCCCGAACATGCCGAGGCCTCGGCGCGGGCCGGCGCCGACGGCCACGTGACCAAGCCGATCACCGCCGAGCGGCTGCTGCACGTGGTCGAACAGGTCTGGGCCGACAAGGTCGCGCGCGCTGCGCAAGGCTCCAACGTCGTGGCGCTGCGCGCCTAGCGGGCGAAGATCCCCATCAGCTGCGGGCGGGCGAACACCGCCGGCGCCGCCTTCTGGGTGACGTCGGGCAGCCAGAAGGTGAGCTCCGAGCCGGCGTTCAGGGTGGCGTTCAGCATCTGGGCGGCGATGGCCGCGTCGACCGGCCGGATCGAGCCCTCGACGATGCCGTCGGAGATCATCGAGGCGAAACGGTCCGAGACCCGGTCGGAGTGCGCGACCTGCTCGATGCGGATCTCCTCGGGCAGGGCCGAGAGCGCCGAGACCCGCAGCAGCGGGCCGTACTGCGACAGCTGGAATTCGGCCAGCGCCGCCGAGGCGCTGGAGATCCGCAGCCACTGGTCGCCTTCCAGCGCCATGGCCAGCCGCTGCACCCGGCGCATGACCTCGAAGGTGCGGTCGAAGCAGGCGACCACCAGGTCGTCCTTGGCGTCGTTGTGGTGGTAGAACGAGCCCTTGGTGACGTTCAGCGCCTCGGAGATCTTGTTCACCGACGCGCCGCGATAGCCGCGCGAGTTGATCAGTCGCGTCGCCGCCAGCAGGAAGGTCTCGCGGCTCATCTCCGCGCCCTCGCTCGCCGCCAGTTCGGCCAGCGGCACCGGCGCCGGCGCCCAGCTCGCGCCCTCGACCGCCAGGCCGCCGACCAGGATGTCGAACACCCGCTCGCGCACCCGGCCGTAGTCCTCGGGGTCGTACTTGTTCAGCCAGGCCCCCGACCAGAACAGCTGAGCCAGCAGCATGTGGGTGCGGGCGGTGCGGCGCCCCCGGTTGAGCCAGGCCAGCTCGGGCGCCTCGAACAGGGTGCGGACCTTGCGGAACACCTTGGCGAAGGCCTCGATCACCTGGGCGCGGTGCGGATCCTTCAACGCCCGCACGTCGGCCAGGGTCGGCATCGGCGGCCCCTCGCCGATCGCCATCCGCCGCACGCGCTCGAAGTAGAGCTCCAGCAGCCGGTGCAGCCGGTCGGCCGGGGTCGGCTCGGCCACGGCGGTCTCGGCCGCTTCCTGCAGCCAGGCGATGCCGCGCATCATGCAGGCGGCGGCCAGGTCGTCCTTGCGCTTGAAGTAGTAGGTGACGCTGGTGGTCGAGAGCCCGACCGCGGCGGCGGCGTCGGCCAGGGTCAGGCCCTTCACGCCGCGCTGGTTCAGGAGGACGGTGGAAGCGTCAAGGATCGCGTCGCGCTTCCTGCGGAAGCGGTCCGTCGCCCGCACGCCCTTACGTTCCGCCATCCGAGCCCCTGGCACGCCTTGCACCGCCCCTGTCCCCTTCTCTATCGCAAGCCCCTTGCCGCGCAAGGCGTCAGCCCGACGCAAAGGGGTACGGCGAGATCGACTTGGTGAAGTCGTCGACCATCAGTGTACGGTTGATTGGCTCGGCCGCACGCTGCGGGCAAGCCGGCCGCTCGCAGATCCGGCAGGCCGGGCCGATGGCGGTGGCGACCGGGTCGCGCAGGTCGATGCCGCGCGAATAGACCAGCCGCTCGGCGAACTTCAGCTCGCAGCCCATCCCGATCGCCAGTTCGGTGTCGCCGGCCGCATAGGGCGTGGCGAAGCGGCTGACCGTGCGCGACAGGGTGAAGTAGCGCTGCCCGTCCGGGGTCTCGACGATCTGGGTGGCGATCCGGCCCGGCGTGCGGAAGCTGGCGTGGATGTTCCAGCGCGGACAGGTGCCGCCGAAGCGCGAGAACGGAAAGGTCGAACCGGCGAAGCGCTTGGAGATGTTGCCGGCCGAATCCACCCGCAGCATGAAGAACGGCACGCCGCGCGCGCCGGGCCGCGCCAGGGTCGTCAGGCGGTGGCAGGCCTGCTCGAACGACACCCCGAAACGGGCGCGGATCAGCTCGATGTCGTAGGCGCTGCGCTCGGCCGCCTCGTGGAAGGCCGCGTAGGGCATCATCACCGCCGCGGCCAGGTAGTTGGTCAGCGACACCTTCAGCAGGCCGCGGGTCGAGCGGTCGGGCGGCCCGGAGCGCTCGACCAGCGCGTCGAGCAGCGGGCCGTATTCGAGGATCGCCAGCTGATAAGCCTGGGCGAAGGCGCGGCCCTCGGCGGTCAGCGCCTCGGACAGGAACAGCCGCTTGCGGTGGTGGTCGTAGCGGCGCACCGACTCCGGCAGCACCTCGACCGGCACCACCCGCACAGAGATGCCGTGCCGCCCCGCCAGCCGCTCGCGCGCGGTGATCGCAAAGTCGAGCGGTTCGCAGGCGAGGTCCGCGGTCAGGGCGTCGGCCGCTTCCTCCAGCTCGGCGAAATAGTTCTTCTGGGCCTGGAAGAAGTCGCGCACCCAGTCCGAGGGCAGCACCGCCGGGCCGCTCGAACCCTCCTCCGGACGGCCGATGGCGCCCAGGTCGGTGAGCCTGCGCTGGTCGAGATAGGCGCGGTAGAGACGGACGATGGCCTCGGACACGCCCGGCGCGCTCTCGGCGACCTCGGCGATCTCGTGGCGGGCGACGCCGAGGTCGCGGAACATCTGGTCGGAGAACACTTCCGAGAGGCCGGTGGCGCCGCCGTCCTCGGGGTCGGTGGCCAGGCTCTTGAGGTCGAGGTCATAGGCCTCGGCCAGCCGCAGCAGCACCTGGGCGGTGACCGGCCGCTGGTTTCGCTCCAGCAGGTTCAGATAGCTGGGCGAGACGCCGAGATCCTCGGCCATCCGGGTCTGGGTGAGGCCCAGGTCGCGGCGCAGGCGCTTGAGGCGCGCGCCCAGGAACAGCTTCCGGTCGGTGGTGGTCACGGCCATGCTGTCGGGTTGTCACAGATTTACAGCATTTACAAGGTCGCACTGTGACAAGTGAGCCTTGTTGCACAAGCCGGCCTCTTCGCCCCCGCCCGGCCAACAGCTAGGTTCGATCGACGGCTCACAGCACGGGCCGGCGAAATCGGTTTTCACAAGACTCAGTTCCGGCGCCAGCCGGGGGAGCAAGAGACCATGACCAAGGAACGGTTCTGGGTTGTCGGCGGGGAATACAGCTGCCTCGCCTTCACCAAGCTGAAGAACGGCGCGCCCCAGGTGCTGGGGCCGTACGAGAGCCGCGACGAAGCCAAGCAGGCCTGGGCGAAGGTGTCCGAAGAGACCCGCAGCCAGGCCACCATGCGCTTCGCCATCGCGTCCGAACAGCTCGTACTGCCGGCCTAGGGTCACGGGGCTTCCAGTTGTCTCTCCTTGAGCCCGCCCGATCTTTCGGGGTGGGGCGGGCTCACTTTTTTGAGTTCTTGCCGCGGCGCGCGAGCCGCCGCGGATACGGCATCCGGGACCTCCGAAAGGGGGGCGGATAGGGTGACGGGCGGGGAAGCTTGTATTCGGTCGCTTCCCTGCCCCGATCACCGCCAGCGACCACCAGCGAAAACGAAAAAGGGCGCCCCTCGCGGGACGCCCTTTCGCGTTGAATTCGGCGTGACGCCTACTTCTTGACCCAGGCGCCGCCGGCGTCCTGGTAGAAGTCGCCCGGGCGCAGCTTGCCCTGCACCACGGTGCGGAACGCCGAGGCGCCGGCCGCAGTGGCGCTGACGCCGTTCTGGGTGGCGGCCTGGGCGTAGAGCTGGCGGCGGCCAGCGTTGATCTCGGCCACCGCGGCGCGGACATCGGCGCTGGCCGCGCCGGAGTTGACGAAGCCGAGGAAGCCATCGGCTTGCTCGCCGACCACGCCCTGGGCCTTGGCGGCGTCGACAGCGGCCTTGGCGGCGGCCGGATCGGCGTGGGCCGCGCCGGCCAGGGTGAGGGTGGCGACCACGGCGGCGACGGGCGCCATCAGATTGCGATAGGTCATGCTCTATCCCCTTAGAACAGGTTCGGGTTCTGCTTGATCAGCGCCTTGACGTCGTCGTCCAGGCGCAGCCGGACGTCGGCGTCCAGCTTGGCGTAGATCGAGATCGGCGCCACCTCGACCCGCACGGTCGGCGTGCAGGCGCTGGTGAGGGCTGCTCCGGCCAGGACCGCCACGGCTGGCAAGGTTCTCATCATATGGTGGTCTCCAAATTCACGGCCAAGGTGGATCATTCCGGCTGAACGGCTTGTGAACCGCGCAACGCCTGGTACTCGCCGAAGTCCTTCAGGATCTGATCGAGGTTCAAGCTGGTGTCGAGGGTCAAGTCGACCTTGGTCCCCGACGGCAGCGGCAGCGACCGGTTCAGGAAGTCGCGGCGGATCAGGTCCATCAGGGTCAGGCGGATTTCCTGCTTCTTGGGGGGCGTGTGCTCGCCCTTCAGATGCATGAGCACGCCGAGCCGCCCGTTCTCCAGGCTGTTGACCTCGGCGTCGAGGGTGTCGAAGGCCAGGTGCTCCATGGCCTGATAGGCGAATTCGCTGAAGGCGTTGATCTCGCCGGCCTCGGTCGCGACAGGCGCGACCGGCACCGTCGGCGCGCCTTCGACGGCCGCGCCGACCACCTCGCCGCCCTCCGCCGCCACCGGCACCAGCGCCTCGCGCAGGATCGACAGGCGGCCCGGCTCGATGGCCCGCAGCGTCCCGCTCTTCACCCGAACCCCCTCGGGGCGAACCTCGAACGGCACCTTGCCGGTCAGCCGCGCCTCCAGGTCGACCCGGTCGCCGAACGGCGAGGCCTCGACCAGGTCCTTCACCTGCACGCCCTCGATGTCGAGCACCCCGCTCCACGGCTGGCTAAGGTCGAACGGCACCCGGAACGGCTCGAACGACAGCGTCCCCTCGCCCATGGCCAGCCGCGCGCCGCCGACGGTGACGGCGTCCTGCTCGAGCCCGAACACCACGTCGACGTCGGTCAGCGGCACCAGGGTGTTGACCACTTCGGCTTTCAACACCTGCCCGGGCGCGGCGGTCAGCGGGATCAGGCTGTTGAACTCGGCTCGGCCGGCGAGGCCGCTGACGGGGCCCATCGGACTGAGGAAATTCATCCGCTCGACGGTCAGCGTCCCATGGCTGGTCGAGCTTCCCGGGGCCCAGGCGATCTCGCCGTCGAAGCGGGCCCGGCCGTTGGCCGGCGAGGCGACGATCGCGGCCAAGGGCGACAGCCCGATCGGCTGCAGCCCGCCGTCCTCGAAGTTCAGCATGCCGGTGTCGAAGGCCAGCACGCCGCGCCCGTCGGCGCCGTGGCGCAGATCGCCCGTCGCCAACTGTCGCCCGGCCAGATCGGTGAGCGCGAAGTCCGCGGTCCAACCGCCGCCGCGGGCCCGGGCCTGACCGCTCGCGCGCACGGGGTTGAAGCGGGTTTCGGCGGCGGTGTCGTCGAGACGCACGCCGCTCACCGCGACCTGGCCGTTGATCGACGCACCGGCCCCGGAGAGGTCGATGGACCCGGCGGCCTGGGAAACGCGCGCTTCGAGGAACGGCAGCGCGGCCGCGACGCCCTTGGCCCGTCCCCGCAGCCGCCAGGTCTCGCCCCGCAGACTGATCAGCGGCGCGCCGGCGCTGGGACACAGCTCGCCGCTCGCCCGCTCGAGGTCGCTGTCGCCGAGCTCCACGTGACCGGCGATCAGGACGACGCAGCGCGCCGCGACGAAGTCGACGGCGCCGCCCGTCATGCGCACCTCGCCGGCCGCGTCGATGCTGGCGGCGCTGACCGGGGCGAAGCCGCCCTTGGCCTGCAGCGCCGCGGTGGCGACGATCCCGTCGTCGGTCAGGCGATAGCGCGACACCGCCAGCGTCGCCTCCGGCAAT
The DNA here is from genome assembly GCF_058797775.1 of Phenylobacterium sp. GW823-FHT02A09. NCBI lineage: Bacteria > Pseudomonadati > Pseudomonadota > Alphaproteobacteria > Caulobacterales > Caulobacteraceae > Phenylobacterium > Phenylobacterium sp. GW823-FHT02A09. Next base: position 163,373 of record NZ_JBXAJZ010000005.1, read on the forward strand.
CCGCCGCCGCGGACCAGGACGTCGAAGCCGCCGGCGCCGTTCGCGTAGATCGGCCCGCCCGAAGCCCGGTGGAGCTTGAGCTCGCCGCCGCTGGCGGTGCGCACCACCGCCGGCTGGCCGAGGCCTACCGACACGCCCTCGCGCGAGGCGTTGAGCGCGATCGAGCTGGCGGTCAGCTGGAAGTCGGCCAGGGCCCGCTTGAGCGCCGCGGTCTCGGCCGGGTCGCTCGCCGCGACCGGTCCCAGGCCCGACCATCCGCCGCGCGAAGTCAGCGCCCCGCGCAGGGCCAGGTCCACGCGCTTGCCGTCATAGGCGGCCAGGCCGCCGAGTTCGCCTCGGGCGTCGGTCAGGCGCAGGTCGCCGCCGCGCGCCTGGTCGGCCGAGAAGCGGCTGCTGATCTCGCCCGAGACCACGTCGTCGGCCGACCGCGTCCAGCGCACGTCGCCCAGCGAGACTTCGCCCTTGAGCCCGGCCAGCGTGAAGCCGGCCGCCTTGCCGCCGCGTGCGCCGACCTGCAGGTCGCCGTCGCCCTCCAGCACCAGGGTTTCGATCCAGCCCCGCGTCGCGCCGTCGAAATTGGCGACCAGCCGCAGCTCGTCTAAGCTGTCCTCGCCAAGCGCCGCACGGGCGGCCGAGGCCTCGAGCCGCGCCATCAGGCGGCCCTCGCCGCGCTTGCGGACCGTATCGGGATAGGGGCCCTGGACCGACAGCCGCACGCGGCCGTCCTGCGCCTTGAGGCCCTGCGCGTCCAAGTCTTCGACCGGCGCCAGCAGCAGCACGTCCACGCGCCCGCGGGTGGTCGCCACCTTCAGGCTGACCTCGCCCAGCCGCGCGGCCACGCCCTCGCCCTTCAGCGCCACGGGCTCGAGCCGCGCGTCCATCGCCATCAGCCGGCCATCGGCCAGCCGCGCGTCGGCGCTGGCCTTCAACAGACCGTAGTCGGTGTCGAGCCGCACGACGCCGCGGTGGATCTCGACCCGCGGCTGCGGCCCCTGCGGCTGCGGCGGCCGGCTGGTGAACTCTTCGATGAGCGGATCGAGCGTGCCGAGCTTCAGCTTGCCAGCTCTGAACGCGCCCTTGACCACCGGGCGGTAGAGCTTGACCGAGGTGACCCGCACGCCGGGGGCCTCGCCGGACCAGAAGCCGGTGAAGCCGTAGCGGACCTCGACCCGCTCGACCGAGACGTCGGGATCCTTCTCGGGCCCGGCGCGGACCCGCGCGGTGAAGCCGCCGAACTCGAATTCGCGGAACTCGACGTCGGCCGGCACGCCGCGCGATTCCAGCCAGCCGACCAGCAGCTCGCGGGCGATCGCCCGGCGGGTCAGATAGACCGTGCCGCCGACCACGACGGCCACGATCACGCCGGCGGCCAGCGCCGTATGGACCCGGCGCCATCGGCGCCGGGCCGCCCGGGTTGGCGGGTTCGTTTCGGATTCGGTCAAACGCGACGCCTGCTGCTCACCAGCAGTTGATAACGCAAAACCGTCGAAAGCGTGGCCGTCTGTCGGAAGTTTACACCCGGACTTAGAGGCCGCCCGTGGTCGCCAGGGCCACGCCGCCGTCGACGGCGATGGTCTCGCCGACCACGTAGTCGCCGGCGCGGCTGGCCAGGTAGATCGCGGCCGCGGCCATGTCCTCGTCGCGGCCGATGCGACGCGAGGGGATGCGCTTGGCGATCTCGTCGCCCTGGTCGCGGGCCACGCGGTTCATCTCCGAGGCGAAGGCGCCCGGCGCAATGCCGGTGACGTTGATCGAGTCCTTGATCAGCTCGGCGGCGATGCGGCGGGTCAGATAGATCAGGCCCGACTTGGACGCGTGGTAGGAATAGGTCTCCTGCGGATTGAGGCGGATGCCGTCGATCGAGCAGATGTTGATGACCTTGGCCGGCTGCTCATGGCTGGCGGCGGCCTTCAGCGCGCCGTGCAGCGCCTGGGTCAGGAAGAACGGCGACTTCAGGTTCAGGTCGACGACCTTGTCCCAGCCGCTCTCGGGGAACTCGTCGAAGGGCGCGCCCCAGGCGGCGCCGGCGTTGTTGACCAGGATGTCGAGCTTCGGCTCGGCGTCGGTCAGGCGCTTGGCCAGGGCTTGGCAGCCCTCGACCGTCGAGACGTCCTGCGGCAGCGAGATGCAGCGCTCGCCGAGCTCGGCGGCGGTCTCGTCGCAGGCGGCCGGCTTGCGCGAGGAGATGTAGACCCGGGCCGCGCCCGCATCGAGGAAGCCCTTGGCGATCATCTTGCCGATGCCGCGCGAGCCGCCGGTCACGAGAGCCACGCGGCCCTCCAGCGAGAACAGTCCCTGAGCCATGTCTTGCTTCCCCTAAGGTGATGTCTTGTAGGGGTGATAGACCCACGTTCGACGCTCGAAAACCCTACGGATTTTTGACTCGCGCCGGCCAAGCGGGGCCTGTAAACAACCGTTTGAATCCAAGGGCGGCCACGCCACGAGCCGTCCCTCTCCAAGCAATCGAGGATGCGCCACATGGCCGAGATCAATTCGGTGACCGACCTCACGCTCGACGGCGACGTCGCGGTGATCACGCTCAACTCTCCGCCGGTGAACGCACTGTCAGCCAAGGTCCGCGAGGGCCTGTTCGAAGGCTTCAAGGCCGCCATCGCCAACGACGCCGCCAAGTCCATCGTGCTGATCTGCGAAGGCCGCACCTTCATCGCGGGCGCCGACATCACCGAGTTCGGCGGCGCGATGGCTGGTCCCAGCCTGACCGACGTGCAGGACATGATGGAAAACTCGCCCAAGCCGGTGATCGCCGCGATCCACGGCACCGTGCTGGGCGGCGGTCTCGAAGTGGCGCTGTGCGCCCACTACCGCGTCGCCGTTCCGTCGGCCAAGTTCGGCCTGCCGGAAGTGAACCTCGGCCTGCTGCCGGGCGCCGGCGGCACCCAGCGCCTGCCCCGCGTGGTCGGCCCCGAGCGCGCCCTGGAAATGATGACCTCGGGCCGCCACGTCGGCGCCAAGGAAGCCCTGGCCGGCGGCCTGACCGACGAGCTGGTCGAAGAAGGCAAGCTGAAGGAAGGCGCCCTCGCCTTCGCCAAGAAGGTGGTCGCCGAAGGTAAGCCCCTGCGCAAAATCCGCGACCAGAACGAAAAGGTCGAGGCCGCCCGCGACAAGCCCGAGATCTTCGCCGATTTCCGCAAGGCCAACGCCCGCAAGTTCCGCGGCTTCCTGGCCCCGGAATACAACATCCAGACCATCGAGGCGGCGGTGAACCTGCCCTTCGACGAGGGTCTGGCCGTCGAGCGCAAGCTGTTCGGCGAGCTGATGACCGGCCCGCAATCGGCCGCCCAGCGCTACTCGTTCTTCGCCGAGCGCACCGCCCAGAAGATCCCGGACGTGCCGGACGACACTGCCCTGATCCCGATCAAGAAGGTCGGCATCATCGGCGCCGGCACCATGGGCGGCGGCATCGCCATGAACTTCGCCAACGCCGGCATTCCGGTGGTGATCGTCGAGCAGAAGCAGGAGCCGCTGGACCGGGGCCTGGCCACCATCCGCAAGAACTACGAGCGCACCGCCTCGCGCGGCGGCATCACCGCGGCCCAGGTAGAGGAGCGCTGCGCGCTGATCACCGGCTCGCTGTCGATGGAAGACTCGTTCGCCGACGTCGATCTGGTGATCGAAGCCGTCTTCGAGCGGATGGACATCAAGAAGGACATCTTCACCAAGCTCGACGCCATCTGTAAGCCCGGCGCGATCCTGGCCACCAACACCTCGGGCCTGGACATCGACGAGATCGCCTCGGTCACCAAGCGCCCGGAAAGCGTCATCGGCCTGCACTTCTTCTCACCGGCCAACGTGATGAAGCTGCTGGAGATCGTCCGCGCCGATCACACCTCCAAGGAAGTGATCGCCACCTCGATGAAGCTGGCCAAGCAGATCGGCAAGGTCGCCGTGCTGGTCGGCGTCTGCCCCGGCTTCGTCGGCAACCGCATCCTCGGCGCCCGTCAGCGCGAAGCCCAGAAGCTGGTGATGGAAGGGGCGATGCCCTGGGACATCGACCGCGTGCTCTACGACTTCGGCTTCCCGATGGGTCCGTTCGCGATGAGCGACCTGGCCGGCCTGGACATCGGCTGGGTCAAGGAAAAGTCGAAGGGCGAAAGCATCCGCGACGTGCTCTGCGAAGCCGACCGCCGCGGCCAGAAGACCGGCGCCGGCTACTACGACTACGACGAGAACCGCGTCGCCAAGCCGAGCCCGTTCACAGAGAAGGTGATCAACGACTTCATCGTCAAGTCGGGCGCCAACCCGCGCAAGATCAGCGACGAGGAAATCCTCGAGCGCTGCATCTTCCCGATGATCAACGAGGGCGTGAAGATCCTCGAAGAAGGCAAGGCCATCCGCGCCTCGGACGTCGATGTGGTCTGGCAGAACGGCTACGGCTGGCCGGTCTATCGCGGCGGCCCGATGCACTACGGCGACCAGGTCGGTCCGGCCAAGGTGCTCGCCAAGATGAAGGAATTCCAAGCCACCATGGGCGACCAGTTCAAGCCGGCCGCGCTCCTGGAAAAGCTTGTCGCTGAAAACAAGAAGTTCGCCGACCTCTAAGGCGACGCAGACCCAAACCGCCCCCGGCGTCCGCGCCGGGGGTGAGCAGGACTACCCTCCCAACTCGTTAGGATGCTCTTCAATGCGTGAAGCCGTTATCGTCTCCACCGCCCGCACCCCGATCGGCAAGGCCTATCGCGGCGCGTTCAACAACACCTCGGGCGCCGAGCTCGGCGGCCACGTGATCCGCGCCGCGGTCGAACGCGCTGGCGTCGACCCGGGCGAAATCGATGACGTGGTCATGGGCGCGGCTCTGCAACAGGGCTCGACCGGCAACAACATCGCCCGCCAGGCCGCCCTGCGCGCCGGCCTGCCGAACACCGTCTCGGGCATGACTCTCGACCGCCAGTGCTCGTCGGGCCTGATGGGCATCGCCACGGCCGCCAAGTACATCATCAACGACGGCGCGACGGTCGCCATCGGCGGCGGTCTGGAGTCCATCAGCCTGGTCCAGAACGACAAGATGAACCGCTATCGCACCAGCGATAAGTGGCTCAACGAGCACGTGCCGGAAGTCCATACCTCGATGATCGAGACGGCCGAGATCGTGGCCGACCGCTACGGCATCAGCCGCGAAGCCCAGGACGAATACGCCCTGCAATCGCAGCAGCGCACCGCCGCCGCCCAGGCCGCCGGCGTGTTCAACGCCGAACTCGCGCCGCTGACCTCGATCATGATGGTGCAGAACAAGGAAACCGGTGAGTTCTCCGAGAAGGAAGTCACCCTGACCCAGGACGAAGGCAACCGTCCCCAGACGACCCTGGCCGACCTGCAAAAGCTGGCCCCGGTCTTCAAGGGCGGCATCTTCGTCAAGGAAGGCAAGTTCGTCACCGCCGGCAACGCTTCGCAGCTGTCCGACGGCGCCGCCGCCGTGGTGCTGATGGAACGCAAGGAAGCCGAAAAGCGCGGCCTGACCCCGCTCGGCGCCTATCGCGGCATGGCCGTCGCCGGCTGCGGCCCGGAAGAAATGGGCATCGGCCCGGTCTTCGCGATCCCGAAGCTGCTGGCCCGCAACGGCCTGACCATCGAAGACATCGACATGTGGGAACTGAACGAGGCCTTCGCCTCGCAGGTCCTGTACTGCCGTGACAAGCTGGGCATCGACCCGGCGAAGTACAACGTCTCGGGCGGCGCCATCTCGATCGGCCACCCCTACGGCATGACCGGCGCCCGCGCGACCGGCCACATCCTGCACGAAGGCAAGCGTCGCGGCGCCAAGTACGGCGTCGTCACCATGTGCGTCGGCGGCGGCATGGGCGCGGCCGGCCTCTTCGAAATCTTCTAAGAGGACGGAAAGCCGCGCCCATCATCAGGGAGTCGCCGAAATCGCTCGGCGATTTCGGTGGGGCGCGGCGGCCTCTTCGAGATCTTCTAAGTTTCGAAGATCACCGACTATCGGGAAGGGCCGCCCGCCAGGGCGGCCTTTTTTCGTGAACGCTGCGTCACTTTTGACACAACTCGTGATGGCGTAATTGTTGCATCGCAGCATTCACATCGACTATGTCGCAGCGCAACATCCCAGTTCGGTACACGCCCGTGATCACCCAGTTCCGCAAGCTCGCCCTTCCGCTCCTCGCCGCCGTCGCGATGGCGACGCCCGCCGCCGCCGACTCCAATGTCGGCCTGCAGGTGCTGCGCGAGTACAACCTCTATGTGCTGAGCGACCTCAACTCGACGTCGAGCGTCGAGGGCCGGACCTTCGTCGGCGGTAATCTCTCGGGCGGCTCGGACTACTACAAGTACAGCGGCGGCAAGACCCCGCTCCCGTCGGCCACCAACGCCCCGGGCCTGACCGTGGTCGGCTCGTCCAGCGGCTCCAAGAACCTGCACAACGGTTCCGGCGCCCTGGTCGGCGGCAGCGTCTCCGGCGGCTGGAACCTGAACGGCTCGGCCCCACACGACATCACCATTGGCGGCTCGGCCAGCGGCATCAACGGCAACAACGGCAGCAGCATCACCATCGGCGGCGCGGCCTCCGGCGTGAACGCCAACGGCGCGACCGTGAAGACCAACCAGGGCCTGCCCGGCTTCTCGGCCGGCCTGCAGGTGCTGGCCAGCGACTACGCCATGGGCGTGACCGACCTGTCGGCCTATCTCGCCGGCCTGACCCCGACCGACGCCGTGACCTTCCCGCAGAGCAATCTGATGAAGTTCGAGCCGACCTCGACCGGCAAGATCGCGGTGTTCAGCTTCGACAACGCCGACGTCTTCAAGGACGCCGGCCAGCTGCAATTCCTGACCGGCGGCTTCGAAACCATCATCGTCAATGTCGGCGGCACGTCGGCGACCCTGGCGAAGAACTTCATCAATTCGTCGGCGAACCTCGGCCAGAACGTGATCTGGAACTTCTACGAGCTGGCCTACAACCCGAAGAGCCCGGCGGTGAACCTGAACTTCAAGACCGCCTTCTACGGCACGGTCCTTGCCCCCGGCGCCTACGCCACCAACAACAACCACCTGGAAGGCTCGATCGTCGTCGGCAAGCTGGACCAGCGCGGCCAGGTGCACCTCAACGGCTACAACGGCGGCCTGACCATCGGCTCGGCCGTGCCCGAACCGGCCACCTGGGCGATGATGATCGTCGGCTTCGGCCTGGTCGGCTCGGCCGTCCGCCGCCGCCGCCGCGGGCAGCTGCCGCTCTCGGTCGCCGCCTGATCCAGAACTGATCGATTACCCGCCACGGGCGCGCACAGACGCGTCATCCCGTGGCGGGAATATCGCGTAGGCGACCTATTCAAGGTAGGGTGCGCGGGGGCTCCTAGAGGGCCTCGCCTGGACCCAACCCTTAAATGATCCTCTTCGCCTCGGCCGTCGTGCTCCTCCTGCTGGTGCTGAACGGCCTTTTCGCCATGTCCGAACTGGCGGTCGTTTCTTCCCGACGAGCTAAACTGCAGGCCCGCGCCGAGCGCGGCGACAAGGGGGCCGCCGCCGCCCTCCGACTTTCGGAAAACCCCACCCGCTTCCTCGCCGCCGTTCAGGTCGGCATCACCCTGATCGGCATCCTCTCGGGCGCCTACGGCCAGGCGACCATCGCCGCCGAGCTCGACCACATGCTCGAAACGATCCCGGCGCTGCACGACTATTCGGAGCTGCTCTCCACCGCGATCGTCGTCGTGGTCATCACCTATCTGTCGCTGATCGTCGGCGAGCTGGTGCCCAAGCGCTTCGCCATGGTGTTCCCCGAGACCATCGCCTCGCTGGTCGCCCGGCCGCTGTCGGTGCTGGCCAAGCTCATGGGGCCGTTCGTCTCGCTGCTGACCGCCTCGACCGTCGGCGTCCTGCGCCTGCTCGGCATCCGCGACGAGAAGGGCGAGCAGATCACCCACGAAGAGGTCGAGACCGTCCTGGCCGAAGGCACGAGCGCGGGCCTGATCGAGCCCGAAGAACAGGCGATGATCGGCGAGGTGCTGCGCCTCGGCGACCGCCAGGTGCGCGTGGCGATGACCCCGCGCCGCGACATCTACTGGATCTCGCTGTCCGACCCCTACGAGCAGCAGATGGCCGACATCCGCGCCTGCCCCTACTCGCGCATCGTCGTCACCGAGGGCGCCGACGTCGAGGAGCCGGTCGGCGTGATCCACAAGAAGGACGTCCTGGACGTCATGTTGGACGGCAAGAAGCCGGACGTCTCGGCGCTGATGGCCACGCCGATCTACCTGGTCGAGACCACCTCGCTGCTGCGCGCCCTGGAACTGCTCAAGCAGACACCGCTGCACATGGCCCTGGTGGTCGACGAATTCGGCGCGCTCGAAGGCGTGGTCACCCCGACCGACCTGCTAGAGATGATCGCCGGCGACTTCGACGAAGGCCACGACACCCAGAGCCCGGACGCCATCCTGCGGCGCGAGGACGGCAGCTATCTGGTCGATGGCCGCGCCGAGGTCGACGACCTGGCCAAGGCGCTGGGCGCGGATTTCACCGAGACGAGCCAGTTTCATACGGCCGCCGGCCTGGTGCTGCACGAGATCGGCCGCCTGCCCGCCGAGGGCGACGTGTTCGAGATCGCCGGTTTCCGGGTCGAGGTCATCGACATGGACGACCGCCGCATCGACAAGCTGCTGTTCACGCCGCCGGCCGACGCCGACGGCCCCAGCCTCGGCGACATGCTGTCGTCCTAGCCCCTAGCGGGGCGGGGCGCGCCAGCCGCCAAAGGCCTGCTCCAGCAAGCCGGCGAACCTGATCGGCGTGCGGTCCTCAAGGTACGGCCCGATGATCTGCACGCCGATCGGCAACCCGTCCGCGCTGACGCCGATCGGCGCGGCGGTGGCCGGCAGATGCGCGAGCGTGGCGATGCCCGGCCAGGCCAGCTGGTCGAAATAGGGCGTCGCCGCGCCATTCAGCATCAGCGTGCGCCCGCCCGGATCGCTGTCGTCGTGCGGGAAGGCCAGCGAGCCGTGCGCCGGCGCCAGCACCACGTCGAACGCCTCGAACAGCCGCGCCCAGGCCCGGCGAACGGCCAGCTGGGCGTCCTGCTGGTCCATCCATTCGTGGGCGCTCATCGGCTTGGCCTGCGGCGGGCCGCCTCGCGACATCGCGGCGCCCAGCAGCCCGCGATAGAGCTCGTGCCCCTGGGCGAGGTCGGGCAACAGCGCGCTGCTGCGCGCGACGCTGGTCCCAGCCCGTTCCAACTTGCCGGCCAGCTCGCCCACCGCGGCGACGATCGCCGCGTCGGTGGCGGCGGCCGGATGGGCGTCCAGCACCAGCACGCGATAATCGGCCAACCGGGCGTGCCGCGCCGGCGGCAGCTCAAGGCGATAGCCGACCGCCTCTTCGTCCAGCGGACCGGCCAGCACGTCGAGCGCCAGCTCCAGGTCCCCGGCCGTGCGCGCCAGCGGCCCGACCACCGCCAGGGCCACGTCGAGGCCGTCCAGCCCGGGCGGCGCATGGCCGCGCTGCGGGACGATCCCGTAGCTCGGCTTGTGACCGTAGACGCCGCAGAAGGCGGCCGGCACGCGGATAGAGCCGCCGATGTCCGTGCCCACCTCCAGCGGCACCATCCCGGCCGCCACCGCCGCCGCGGCGCCGCCGGAGGATCCCCCGGCCGTGCGCTCCAGATTCCAGGGATTGCGCGTGCGCCCGTAGATCGGATTGACGCTCTGCCAGTCGGCGAGACTGACCGGGATGTTGGTCTTGCCGAGGATGATCGCGCCGGCGGCCTTCAACCGCGCCACGCCCACCGAGTCCTCCGGCGCGGTCCAGCCCTTGGCCGTCTCGAACCCCCAGGTGGTCGGCAGGCCCGCGACGTTGTGGGACTCCTTGACCGTCATCGGCACGCCCAGCAGCGGGCCGCGCTCGCCGCGGGCCAGGGCTGCGTCGGCGGCTCTGGCCGCGGCGCGGGCCCGGTCGAAGTCGCGGACCACCACGGCGTTGATCGGCCCGTCGCGGGCCTCGATGCGGGCGATCGCCGCCTCGCACAGCTCCAGCGCGGTGGCCTGGCCGGCGGCCAGGGCCGCGGCGAGCGCGCCGGCCGACGCCTCCGACAAGTCTGCGGCGAGGGTCTCGGACATGGCGGCGCTCCCTTTGTTTCCCAAGCCTGCCCCCGCCGCTGGGCGGAGTCCAGGCGCGCTGCGGCCTCCGGACGCAGGCTGACGGTCAAGCTCAGCAACGTTTCCTCAACCCTAACGGCGTGGAGTTCCACGCACGGGGTGGGCCTCTTTGGTTTGGAGGGGTCCGATATGGACAAGGGACTGAGGCGCGGCCTGGCGGCCGCTGCGACGCTGCTGGTGCTGGCCGCCTGCGCGAGCACGCCTGCGCCGAAGGGCGGCAAGGGGCCGGCGCCCGGCGCCCAGGCCGACCGGCGGCTGGAGAGCCAGGCCGCGGCCTTCGAGAGCTTCATGCGCAACGCCCGCGGCATCGACGCCACGTTCGCCAATCCCGCCGCCGTGACCGAAGGTCTGCGCATCGGCTCGGGCTATGACCCCAAGCAGCTCGAGGCCGGAATGGTCGCCTATGCGGCGCTCGCCGCCCTGCAGGAGCCGAAGTTCGTCGCCGGGGTGCGCAAGGCCGCCCAGGACAAGTCGGGCAAGGGGCTGGCGGCCCGCTTGGCCGCGCGGCCAGATCTCGCCGCCAGCCTGCCCGGCGCCGACGCCGGGGCGGCCCGGGCGAGCGCCGCGCTCTATCGCCAGGGCGAAGCCCTGGAGGCCAGCGGCAAGCGCGTGAAGAAGGCCTCCTACGACGTTCAGCGCCAGGCCTGGGCCAAGGTGTTCGTACCCGACGCCAAGGCGCGGCTGACCCGGGTCAAGCAGATCTCCAGCGCCGGGTACCGGCCGGCCGGCGGCGACCAGGCCCAGCTCTATTCGACCTTGTCGCAGGGCGGCAAACGCGGTGGTCCGCCCAGCCCGATGGTCTCGCGCGGCTTGGCCGTCGCAGCCCTGACCGTGCTGGGCGAGAGCGGCCGCGCCGGTGCGCTGATGAGCGAGCCGCGCAGCGGCATGTGCGTGCGCGTGGCCAAGCTCAACCTCTATCAGTGCCTGGCCGCCGCCGGCCCCTACTACGAGGACATCTACTGCCTGGCCCAGCACGCCATGCTGGAGCCGGCCGGGTGCGCGACGGACTCCGTGCGGCCGATCCGCACGGCGCAGCGTTGAGCGATTTCCCGCCCCACATCTGTCTCAGTCCGAGCTAAATTGGCGCGCGCGCCGCGACGGCGCGGGAGAGCCAGATGTCCGAGCGCGACCAGAACGACAACCCGTTCATCCGATCCAGCCCCTGGGGCCGGGCGAAGGGAGCGGCGCCGTTCGGCTATGCGCTGACACCGGGCCAATCGGCCGACGAACCCCAGCAGGCCGCCCCGCCGCCAGCGCCCCAGCCTGCGCCCGAACCCCGCCCCGCCCCGCGTCCGGCGGTGCAGGCGCCGACTGCACGTCCCAGCGTCGCGCCGCAGGGCGGCATCCTGGCCGGCGGCTCGCTGATTCCGCGCGCGCCCGCCCAGCCGGCGGCCGGCCAACAGCCGCCCCAGGGCCCCCGCCCCGCCTTCGTGACGCCGATCGGCCAGGCGCCGGTCCGCACGCCGGCGATCCAGACGGCCCCGGTCCGTGGGCCGGTCGCGGCGGGTCCGCTCGCCAGCGGGTCCAGCACCGCCGGTCCGCCGCAATCCACACCGCGCCCGGCGCCCGCCCCCGCCGCAGCCGCGCCCGCGCCCGCGCCGCGTCCCGCCCCTGCGCCGCTGGTCGAACCCGACCTCACCCTCGCCGCGCCGCCGCGGGCATCAGCGCCGAAGCGCTCGCCGCTGCCGCTGATCGTCGGCGGCGCCGTGGCGGTGGCCGCCGCCAGCGTCGTGGCCTTCCTGCTGATGCGGCAGGACGACCCGCCGGCTCCGACGCCTGCGCCGCCGGTCGAAGCCGCGACGCCGACCGCCCCGGAGGCCGCCCCGCCCCCGCCCGCGTCGGAAGTCGCCCCGCCTGCGCCCATTGAGACGCCGGTCCCGCAGCCGGCTGCCCCTGCCCCAGCCCCGAAAGTCGCCGCACCCGCCGCGAAGGCGACCTCGGCTTCGAAGGCGCCCGCCCCGAAAGCGGCGGCCCCGCAGGCCGAGACGCCCGCGCCGGTGCTCAACGTGCCGGCTCCGGCCCCCGCGCCGCCGCCGCTGGTCCTGACCCCGCTGTCGCCCGCGCCGGCCGAGCCGCCGCTGACCCCGCGGCCGAAGACGCCGATCCCGACCGATCCAGACGCGCCGCTGACGCTGAACCGCAACTGACGGCGCTTTCGCCCCGGTCGCATCCAGCCTAAGCAGGACGCAACAGGGGGACCGCGCATGAAGACGCTGGGACTAGGCGAGATCGCGCCGCTGCTCGATGGCCACGTGGATTTGCGCCGCCGCAAGGACTCGCTGCAGCCGCTGCGCTTGCCGGTCGCCGAGCTCGGCTTCTACGACGCCTTCAATCGCTGGGTCGGGTCCTGCGCCACCGCCTGCCGCATCCGCCTGCGGACCGCCTCGACCAGCATCGGGCTTAGCGGCGCCCAGCGGCTGTTGGATCAGCCGGTCGGGGGCGAGCGCCGCGGCGCCTACGACCTCTTCATCGACGGCGTCTTTCACGCCCGCGCCTGGCCGCAGGGCGGCGCGACCATCGACCTGGGGAACGGCGCCTTTGTGGGCGACGAGGCCTTTAACCTGACGTTCGCGGGCCTGCCGGCCGGCGAAAAGACGCTGGAGCTGTGGCTGCCGCAGGCGGCCACCGTCTCGATCACCGGCCTCGAGCTGGACGACGGCGCAGACGCCGCCCCGGTCGCCGACGGCCGCCCGCGCGTGCTGTTCCACGGCAGCTCGATCACCCACTGCCTGGAGGCCGAGGGCGCCAGCGCCGGCTGGCCGGCCGTGGCCGCGGGCCTGGCCGGCGTCGACCACCAGAACCTCGGTTGGGCCGGCTCCTGCCTGCTGTCGGGCCAGGCAGCGCGGATCATCCGCGACGCCCGCGCCGACGCCATCGTCCTGAAGCTCGGGATCAACGTCCACACCGACGGCCAGCTCAAGGAACGGACCTTCCTCGACTCCGCCCACGCGATGATCTCGATCATCCGCGAGAAGCAGGCGCAGACGCCGATCCTGGTCGTCTCGCCGATCTATTCGCCGGGCCGCGAGGACGACGCCTCAAGCGGCGGCCTGCCGCTCGTCCGCATGCGCCAGCTGCTGAGCGACGTGGTGGCCGCCCGCATCGCCGCGGGCGACGGCCATATCGGCTATCTCGATGGCCTGTCGCTGTTCGGCGCCGCCGACGCCCACCTGCTGCCCGACGACCTGCACCCCAACACCGAGGGCTACCGGCTGATGGGCGAGCGCTTCCACGCCCTCGCCCTCAGCGGCCCGAACGCCCTGGTCAGACCCCCAGCAGCGCCTTGAGATAGGGGTTCAGCAGCCGACCCTCCGGGTCGAGCCGCGCGCGCACCGCCAGGAAGTCGTTCCAGTTCGGATAGAGCAGCGCCAGCTCGCGGGCCTGCAGGCTGTGCAGCTTGCCCCAGTGCGGCCGCCCGCCGTACTTCAGGAAGATCGGCTGGATCAGGTCGAACAGGAAGTCGTAGGCGTCCTTGTAGTGGCAGTGCACGGCGATCGAGCCGCGCGGGCCGCCCTGGAACGGCGACAGCCAGGCGTCGTCGGCAGCGATTCGGCGCACCTCGATGGGGAAGAAGACGTCCGGCCGCTGGGCCTCGATCGTCGCCATCACCTCTTTCAGGGCGGTCAGATGGTTCTCCACCGGGATGTGGAATTCCATCTCGTTGAAACGCACCGGCCGCTCGGTGGAGAGCAGCTTCCAGCCCTCGTCGATCGCCTCCTCCGGCTTGGCCGAGCCGAGCAGCGCCTTGGCGGCGGCCTTGCGCAGCGGCGTCGAGAACCGGGTCAGGTTGCGCAGCTGCTTGAGCACCTCGAGCAAGGCGGTGTCGGTGTCGGGGCCGCGCGGCATGGCCGGCGCGTCGGTCTCGTCGTGGGTGACGTTGGCCGCCAGGTCGGTGAACGGGACGGCGAAGAATTCGTAGTTGCGGTGCTGCGCCCAGCGCGTCTCGGCCTCGGCCAGGGTCTGTTCGAACGGTTCCACGAACACCTTGCGGTGCAGCCGGCGGTTGGCGCTGGTCGCCAGCCGGACCTGGGTGATCACCCCCAGCGCCCCCAGCGACACCCGCGCGGCGTTGAAGACGTCCGCGTTCCGGGTCGCGTCGCAGTCGATCAGCTCGCCGGTCGCGGTCGCCAGTCGCAAGGCGGTGACGTCGCCATGGATCGCCTTGATCGTCGCACCCGTACCGTGGGTGGCGGTGCCGAGGCACCCGCCCAGCGACTGCTTGTTGATGTCGGGCAGATTGGCCATCGCCCGGCCGCGCTCGGCCAGGGCCGGTCCCAGCGCGCCCAGCCGCATGCCGGCGCGGACCGCCGGCTGGTCGCCCTCCCAGCGCTCGATCCCGGCCAGACCGTCGAGGGTCATAAGCGTGCCCGAGGTCGGAACCAATCCCGTGAACGAGTGCCCGGCCCCCACGACCCGAACCGGGGCCTGCGAGGTCTTCAGCACCTGCGCGACCTCGGCCTCAGTCTTGGGGGCGCTGCGCACGGCCGGATAGGCGTGCTCGGTCCCGGACCAGTTGCGCCACAGCAGGTGCTTGTCGGCGTCCATGCTGGGCGGAGCGGGCGGCTCGGGCTTGTCGCGGGCGGCGAGATAGACCCCGCCTCCGGCGGCGGCAAGCACGCCGGCCGAGCCGGCCAGCAGCGCGGTGCGGCGCGAGATCACGACTTGCCCTCCTGGCCGGCCATGAAGCGGGTCAGGGCCTTGAAGTCGTCGGGCGTGCAGGCCGCACATTGGCCGAGCGCCGGCATCGCCTTGTAGCCCTGCACGACGTGGTCGAGCAGCACGTCCTCGCCCTGCTTCCAGCGCGGGGCCCAGGCCTTGGCGTCATGCACCAGCGGCGCGCCGGAGTCGGCGACGACGTGGCAGGCCTTGCAGCTGTCGGCATAGAGCTGGGCCAGCCGCGGATCGGCAGGCGCGAGGCTGGCGGGATCGGCTGGAGGACCGGGCGGCGCGCACGCGGCCAGCAGCAGGCCGCCTGCGGCGGCCAGGTAAGCGATGGACTTCAAGCGTCTCCCCCCAAGGCGACTTCAGATCTTGAGCGCGGCCCGATAACCCGGGTGCACCAGGTCGTGATACTCCGGATGGCGCTGGATGTATGCCGACACGAACGGGCACACCGGGATGACCAGTTCGCCCCGCTGGCGCACGAACTCCATCGCCGTGCGGACCAGCTTGCCGCCTACGCCCTGGCCCTCGAACGCCGGCGGCACTTCGGTGTGGGGGAACAGCACGCCGGTGGCCAGCAGCCGGTACTCGGCATAGGCGACCTCGTCGCCCAGCCGCACCTCGAAGCGCCCCGCGTCCTCGTTGTTCACGACCTGCAGGTCCTCGCTGCTCATACCGCACTCCCGTTCACTTGCAGCCAGAACACCATGCCCGACGGCGGCGGGCAAACCGCCACCGTCGGGGCCATAAGGCGCCGCCCGCATCGATAAGAATTTGTGATCATCATCGGACTTTCAATAAGTCCAATCCGCGATATGTTGCGAACAACTCGCAATAAGGCACATATCATGCGCACCGCCAAGAAGACCCTGAGCTACAGCGTGATGCACCTGACGGTGGCGATCATCGTCGCCTATGCTCTGACCCGCGACTGGCGCGCGGCGCTGGCCATCGGGTTGATCGAGCCGATTTTCCAGACGATCGCCTTCGCGATCCACGAGCGTGTCTGGGCGCGGATCGGCGCGCCGAGCCCGGCGAGCGTAGAAGCCTAGAGGAGAGGTAACACCGATGACCAACACCGGACCCACCGCCAAGGACCGCAAGGCGGTCGCCGAAGGTCTCGCCAAGCTGCTGGCCGACACCTACGCCGTCTACCTGAAGACCCACGGCTACCACTGGAACGTCCGCGGCCCGAACTTCTCGCAGCTCCATGCGCTGTTCATGGCCCAGTACACCGAGATGTGGACCGCCATCGACGAGGTGGCCGAGCGCATCCGCGCGCTGGGCGAGCTGGCCCCGCAGGGCTACGGCGCGTTCGGCAATCTGTCCTCGATCAAGGACGGCGATCCCTCCAAGAACGCCGAGGAGATGCTGAAGGACCTGATCGCCAGCCAGGAGACCCTGGTCGGCACGCTCTACGCGATCCTGCCCGTGGCCCAGCAGGCGGGCGACGAGGTCAGCGCCAGCCTGATCTCCGACCGGCTGACGGCGCACGAGAAGCACGCCTGGATGCTGCGCTCCTCGCTCTAGCGCCGTCGTTCTAGGGCTTGGCGGAGGCGGATGCGGAACTGCGGCACGCAGACCGGTCCGCCTTCATCTCGCGCTCCATCACCGGCCGCACGGCCTTGGTCCAGATCGCATAGCCGGCGCTGTTCATGTGCAGGCCGTCGGCGACGAACAGGTCCTTCGGATGGCCGTCGGCGCCCATCATCTGCGGCGCCACGTCGATATAGACGAAGTCCTTGCGGCCCTTCATCTGCGCCTTGATCTTGGCGTTCACCGCGCTCTGGTCGGGGATCTGGCGCTCGCGCGCCTGCGAGGGCTTCAACGAGATGAAGTAGACCGGCGTCGAGGCGCCGAGCTTCTCGGTCTTCAGCTTCATGAAGCGCCCGAAGTCCTCGGCCACCGAGTCCTTCGACTCTCCCGCGTTGAGGTCGTTTTCGCCGGCGTAGAACACCACCGCCCGCGGCCGATAGCGCCCGACGACCTGGTCGAAGTGGGCGTTGACGTCCGAGATCTCCGCCCCGCCGAAGCCGCGGTTGAGCACGGGGATCGGGGCCATGTCCTGGCTCAGACTGCTCCAGAGCCGGATCGTCGAGGACCCCGTGAAGACGATCTTGCAGGGCGGCGGCGGCGCGGCCTTGTCCTGCGCGGCGAAGGCTTCCATCTCGGCGGTGAACCGGCCGCCTGCGGCGGCGGCGCTGGACGGACCCACGGCCAGGGCTGCAACGGCGGACAAGGCGATCAACCGAACCAGCATGGCGCTCACTCCCCCGAGGGCGTCCCGCGTTCTGCGAGCGGGACCATATGGCTAATGCTGGGAGATTGGCGCCGATTCATGGCGTCGGCCACGCTTGAAACGACAAAGGCGCTGCGGTCTCCCGCAGCGCCTTTCCGTTCCGAAGCCTGTAGGCTCCTAGAAGCGGTACTGGAATTCCACGCCGTAGGTGCGCGGGAAGTTCAGCTTCACGGTGCGGCGGTAGTCGCCGAGCGAGGTGAGGCTGGTCGGGGTGGAGCTCTGATAGGCCACCTCGTCGAAGGCGTTCTTCACGTAGCCGATGATCGTGAAGCGGTCCTGGCCGTCCTTCCACAGCGCCCGGAAGTCGACGATCTCGTTCGCCGGGGCGGTGTAGTTGGCCTGCGAGAAGACCGCAGTCTGCATGTCGTCGGTATAGGTGTAGGTGCCGCCGAGCGTCAGGCTGCCGGCGTCGAAGTTGAAGGTGTAGTTGGCGCCGAGGTTGAGCTTGTTCTCCGGCGTCATCGGCAGGCGATTGCCTTCCAGATTCTGGGTCCGGGCGGTCGCCGTGCCGCCGACCGGCTTGGCGCCGGCCTTCGAGGCGGTCGGGTCGTTGACGTCGACGAAGCAGCAGCCGTTGGTCACTTCCGCGTTGATGTACGCGTAGCTGGCGAACAGCATCAGGTTGTCGAGCGGCGCCCACTGGCCTTCCAGTTCGACACCCCAGTTGCGGGCGTCGAGGTTCAGGAACTGGGTGCCGGTGGTCGAGCCGCTGATCACGACCCGCAGCGGCGCCTGGAAGCCCTGATAATCGGCGTAGAAGATCGCCGAGTTCAGCTGGAAGCGGCCGCCGAAGGTCTTCTTCAGACCGACCTCGTAGTTGTTGACGTATTCCGGATCCGCGTACGGCACCGGGGTCAGGCCGTTCGAGGCGAGCCAGCCGCCCGACTTGTAGCCGCGGCTGTAGCGGGCGTAGGCGTTGGTGTCGCCGTCCGGCTGCCACTGGACGCCGAGCGTGCCGGTCCAGGCGTCGTAGTCGGCCTTGAGGTCGCGGATCAGACCGCCGCCGGCGGCTTCCCGCAGGTTGGCGTATTGCGGCAGGGCGGTGCAGGACGCGAGCGTGGCTCCGCCGCAGACCACGAAGGTGGTGAAGTCGAGCGCGACGCCCTGGCCGACGGCCGCCGGGATGCCGGCGAACTGCTGGAGTAGGGTCGTCGTCGTCGGGCTACGCGAGACGTAGCGCGCGAAGTCGGTGCCGGACTTCTCGTCGACCGAGTAGCGGAGGCCGGCGGTCAGGGTCCAGTTCTCGGCGAACTCGTAGTCGATTTGGCCGAACGCCGCGTAGGAGTTCACTTCCAGGCTGCCGTCGACGAACAGGTAGTTGCCGTTCGGGTTCGGCGCGGCCGGACGGCCGGTGGCCAGGCTCA
Source organism: Phenylobacterium sp. GW823-FHT02A09 (assembly GCF_058797775.1). NCBI lineage: Bacteria > Pseudomonadati > Pseudomonadota > Alphaproteobacteria > Caulobacterales > Caulobacteraceae > Phenylobacterium > Phenylobacterium sp. GW823-FHT02A09. Next base: position 181,804 of record NZ_JBXAJZ010000005.1, read on the forward strand.
GCGGCGCCTGCATGGCGGGATCGCCGAGCACGCGCAGGCCCTGCGGCTGCGAGTATTCCTGGTGGTACTGATAGAGACCGACGATCCAGTGCAGCGGGCCGTCCGAGTTGGACGACAGGTTGATCTCGTTCGACCACCACTTCTGCTTCTCGGTGTAGAAGAAGCGCTCGTTCGGCGAGACGTTGGTCGCGGTGTAGGCGCCGAACGGGGTCGCGGTCGGGATGCTGAACAGGCCCTGGCGGGACGAGCGGTCTTCGTCGCCGTTGGTGTTGTAGGTGTAGGCCTGATAGCCGGCCAGGTACTTCAGCGTCGCGCCGCCGAGATCCCAGGTCAGGTCGAAGTGCAGACGGTTATGGTCGGAGAGCTTGCCCTCCATCGTCTGGTCCATGTTGATCTTGTAGGGATCGTTGATGGACGGATTGACCCCGGAGTAGCCGAAGGTCGGGTTGTAGTAGAGCGCGCTGTTCTCGAGGCCGGTCGGCGAGCGGGTGTCGTAGGGCGTGATGACCGCTTCGTGGATGTTGCCGACGCCGTAGCTGTCGTCCCAGTCGAACTTCGTATAGCGCAGACGGGCGGTGATGTTCTCGCCGAGGTCGGCCTCGATCTGGGCTTCGACCAGGTAGCGCTTCAGGGCGCTGGTGTCGCCGCCGGGGCCGATGTTCTCGATGAAGCCTTCGTCGCGGCGTTCGACCGAGCCGCCGAGCAGGAAGCGCAGGCCGTCGGTGATCGGACCGGTGACAAGGGCGTCGGTGCGCCACGAGCCGTAGTTGCCGACCGCGCCGCGGACTTCGCCTTGGAACTCGTCGCTCGGACGCTTGCCGATGATGTTCAGCGCGCCGCCGATCGAGTTACGGCCGTAGAGGGTGCCCTGCGGGCCGCGCAGGATTTCGGTTCGCTCGATGAACAGCGACGGCGTCGACGAGTCGGCCATCGAGTTCGAGAAGATGCCGTCCGAGTAGAGCGCCACCGAAGGGTCGGTGCCGATCGCGTTGGTCAGACGGCCGAAGCCGCGGATCGAGAGACGGTCGTTGTTGGTGTAGGCGACGCTCGGCGTGACGCGGGCCAGATCCTCGACGGTCGCGACGCCCATCAGGTCGCGCTTCTCCGAGGTGTAGGCGGTCACCGCGACCGGCACGTCCTGCAGGCTCTGCTCCCGCTTTTCAGCGGTGACGACCAGTTCCTCGATGGTGAAGGCGTCTTGGGCCGCGGCCTGAGTCGCGGCGGACATGGCCGCGACGGACGCGCCCATGATGAAGAGACTGCGCAGACGCAGCGGTTGAAACATGTGTTACCTCCCAGCCAGACGCGGGCGTTTAGCCGCCCGTCGCGAGTGCTTAATGTCGTTAGGCTGGGTGTCTCGAACGCCGTTCGAATAGAGGGAAAAGCGCCACCGTCGAACTTTCGTCAGCCCTTGTGGCGTAAGGGCCGCGCCGCATCTGCCGCACGAATGTGCAATGCGGCAAAAGATACTGGTTATTCAAACACATGGGTCGCGCTCGCCTCTATGGCGAGCTGACGCTACGGCGCCCTGAGCGGCCGGGAAATCAGCGCTTCCAGCCCGAGCACGGCCGAATCCATCGTCGCGTCTTCCGGGCCCTGACCGGGCGAGCCGCGCGACAGCGCCATCGCCGCGATCCCGCGGCCCCACGCCCAGATCGCGTCGGCGATCTTGCCGGCGAGGTCGGTCGAATGCTGCTCTTCGAAGTCGGCGATGATGGCCGCGCGCGAGATGGCGCAGGCCTCGGCCTCGGCGGCGGCCACATCCTCTCGGCGGCCGGCGTCCAGCGCCTCATACATCAGAATGTAGAGCTCGGGCTTCTGGCGCAGGAAGGTCAGATAGGCGCCGCCGGTCGAGCGCAGCCCGCCCTCGTGCCCGTGCGACTCGTAGGCGTTTCGCATGGCGTCGGAGAGCTGGCGGAAACCGTCGACCGCCAGGCCCGCCAGCAGGGCGGCCTTGTCGGCGTAATGATAGTAGACCGTGCCCGGCGCCACGCCCGCCCGGTCGGCGATCGCGCGCAGCGACAGGCCGGCGCGCCCGCTCTCCTGCAGGATCTCGCGCGCTGCCGCCAGAAGTTGTCCGCGGACATTCCCCACGTGATAGGTGCGCCGCCGTTCGAGGCTCACCGCCGTCATGACGCCAATCTCATCACAAACATTGCGGCGGCCCGCCGCACTACGAAAGGCCGCACTCCCCGTCGACCAAAGTTATCGACGCTAACTTAAGGCCCTATCCGCGACGTTACGCAACGACAATCAAGTCAGGGCCGCTACCTTGGCTGGTAGTGCGACCAAAAGGTCAGACGGCGCCAGCCGCACCTGCAACCCGCGCTGGCCGCCGTTGACGAACACCATCTCGTGGCCGAGCGCGGCCTGGTCGATCACCGTCGGGACCTGCCGCTTCTGGCCGAACGGGCTGACCCCTCCCACCCGATAGCCAGTGACGCGCTCGGCGTCGGCGGGCTTCATCATCTGCGCCGACTTGCCGCCCGCCGCTGCGGCCAGCTTCTTCATCGCCACCTCCTGGTCGGAGGCCAGCACCGCGCAGACCGGCTTGCCGTCGACGAGCGCCATCAAGGTCTTGAGCACCTGGTCGGGACTGACCCCCAGGCTCTCGGCCGCCTGCAGCCCGACCCGCGGGGCGTCGGGATCGTAATCGTAGGTGTGCAGCTCGTAGGCGATCTTGGCCTTGTCGAGGGCGAGGGTGGCGGGGGTGGTCTTGGCCATGACCCGCTTTAGCGCCGGCGGCTGTCGCTGCGAAGCACCAGCTTCGCCGCGACCGGGGTTCGTTTTCGCCAAAGGCCGGCGCAGCGGCGACGAACACCGCCCCGCATCTAGGCGACGCAGGAAAATCGCCCATATGCTTCTGGGTATGGCGCGGAAATCGACCTCCGGGCGTTTCTGCTGAAAGGCCTCCAGGAGCCGTTCATGACCGCAGACCCGCGCAAGCTCGCGCCGCCCGCCAGCTCGGCCCTCGAATTGATCGGCGACACGCCGATGCTCGAGCTGATCGGCTTCGACACCGGGCCCTGCCGATTGTTCGTGAAGCTCGAGAGCGCCAATCCCGGCGGATCGATCAAGGACCGCATCGCCCGCTCGATGATCGAGGCCGCGGAGGCCGACGGCTCCCTGCAGCCCGGCGGGACCATCGTCGAGGCCACCGCCGGCAACACCGGCCTTGGCCTGGCCCAGGTCGGCGTCTTGAAGGGCTACAAGATCCTGCTGGTCGTGCCCGACAAGATGAGCCGCGAGAAGATCCAGCACCTGCGGGCGCTCGGCGTCGATGTGCGCATCACCCGCTCCGACATCGGCAAGGGCCACCCCGAATACTATCAGGACATGGCCCAGCGGCTGGCGGCCGATATCCCCGGCGCGATCTACATCAACCAGTTCGCCAACCCGGCCAATCCGAGGGCGCACGAGACCACCACCGGCCCGGAAATTCTGGCGCAGATGCAGGGCGATCTCGACGCCATGGTCGTCGGCGTCGGCTCGGGCGGCACGCTGACCGGCCTTGGGCGCTTCTTCGCCAAGGCCTCGCCGAAGACCAAGATGGTGCTGGCCGATCCGGAGGGGTCGATCCTCGCGCCCCTGGTCAACACCGGCGAGACCATCGAACCCGGCTCCTGGGTGGTCGAGGGCATCGGCGAGGACTTCGTCCCAGACAACTGCGACCTGTCGCTGGTCTCGCGCGCCTACACCATTCCCGACGCCGAGAGCATCGCCGCCGCGCGCCTGATGCTGGCCAAGGCCGGAGTGCTGGGCGGTTCCTCGTCCGGCACGCTGCTGGCCGGCGCCCTGCGCTACTGCCGCGAGCAGACGGAGCCGCAGCGGGTCGTCACCCTGGTCTGCGACACCGGCGCCAAGTACCTGTCGAAGGTCTACAACGACAGCTGGCTGGCCGAACAGGGGCTGACGCAGCGCAGCCTGCACGGCGATCTTCGTGACCTGATCGTGCGCTCGGCCACCAACGGCGGCGCGATCGTGGTCGGCCCGCAGGACACGCTGCTGACCGCCTACAACCGCATGCGCCAGGCCGACGTCAGCCAGTTGCCGGTGCTCGACGACGGGCGGCTGATCGGTCTCATCGACGAGAGCGACCTGCTCGAGGCCATCGAGGACTCCAAGCCCGACAAGCGGTTCTCCCAGCCGGTGGCGACGGCGATGACCGCCAAGCTCGACACCCTGCAGGCTGATGCGCCGCTCGACGCCCTGCTCCCAGTCTTCGAGAAGGATCAGGTGGCCATCGTTCTGGATGGCCGCGAATTCGTCGGGCTGATCACCCGCATCGATCTCATCAACTATCTGCGGCGGGCTGCGTGACCCAGGACAACACCGGAAAGAACCGCTTGGAATTCTCCACGCGGGTGATCCATGGCGGCCAGTCGGTCGACCCGACCACCGGGGCGGTGATGCCGCCGATCTACGCGACCTCGACCTACGCCCAGACCAGCCCGGGCGAGCACAAAGGCTTCGAGTACTCGCGCAGCCAGAACCCCACCCGCTTCGCTTTCGAGCGGGCCATCGCCGACCTGGAGAGCGGGACGCGGGGCTATGCCTTCGCCTCCGGCCTGGCGGCGATCTCCACCTTCCTGGAGGTGCTGGACGCCGGCTCGCACGTCATCGCCAGCGAGGATCTCTACGGCGGCTCGTTCCGGCTGTTCGACAAGGTTCGCCGGCGCACAGCGGGGCTGGAGTTCAGCTTCGTCGACATGAGCGACCTGGCGGCCATCGAGGCGGCGATCAGGCCCAACACCAGGCTCCTGTGGGTCGAGACCCCGACCAACCCGCTGCTGCGACTGGCCGATCTGGAGGCGATCGCCCAGCTCGGCAAGCGCCGCGGCCTGCTGACCGCCGCCGACAACACCTTCGCCAGCCCCTATGTGCAGCGGCCGCTGGAGTTCGGCTTCGACGCGGTCATGCACTCGACCACCAAGTATGTCTCGGGCCATTCCGACATCGTCGGCGGCGCCCTGGTGGTCGGCCGGAACAAGGACCTCGCCGACCAGGTCGGCTTTCTGCAGAACGCGGTCGGGGCGGTGTCGTCGCCGTTCGACTCGTTCCTGGCCCTGCGCGGCGTGAAGACCCTGGCCCTGCGCATGCAACGCCACTGCGAGAACGGCATGGCGATCGCCCGCTGGCTGGAAGGCCGGCGCGAAGTCGCCAAGGTCATCTATCCGGGGCTGGAAAGCCATCCGCAGCACGAGCTGGCCCGGCGGCAGATGAGCGGCGGCTTCGGCGGCATGATCTCGGCGGTGCTGGACCGCGATCTCGGCGGCACGGTGCGGATGCTGGAACGCACCCGGCTGTTCACCCTGGCCGAAAGCCTCGGCGGGGTGGAGAGCCTGATCGAGCATCCGGCGATCATGACCCACGCCTCGATCCCAGCCGAGACGCGGGCCCGGATCGGGATCGCCGACGGACTGATCCGCCTATCGGTGGGGATCGAGGACGCCGGCGACCTGATCGCCGACCTGGAGCAGGCCCTGGGCGGCTAGTGTCCCTGGTGAGCGGCCTTGTAGGCCGTGTCCCAGGCGACGAACTCGGGGCCGTCGATCTTGCCGTTCTTGTCCTTGTCGGCCTTGGCGAACTCGTCGGCAGGCAGCTTGTAGGCCACCCACTCGGTCTTATCGATCCGGTCGTCCTTGCTGGTGTCGGCCGGGTGGATGAAGCGGCCTTCGGTGGCGAAGGCCATGCCGGTCGAGCCCGCGAGGGCGGCGGCGGCGAGGATGAGGCTGGTCAGACGCATACGGGTCCTCCTGTTACGGAGGCGGAGGCTGGCCACGGCTCATGGCGAAAATGAGCCGCGGCCGAGGCCCGCGTCAGGCCATCGCCAGCGCCCGCCGCCGGCGCAGCGCCCCGCCGGTCAGCAGGAAACCGGTGATCAGCATCGCCCAGGTCGAGGGCTCGGGCACCGCCGCCAGGTAGATTTCGCGCGTCGAGAACCCGCGCCCCGACCCGACGACGTCGTAGTCGATGTTCCAGCCAATGGCGTCGAAGGCCGCCAGGTCCAGCGATGAGACCTTGCCCATCTGCCCGTAGGCGACGGTCGGGTCCATCATGCCCAGCGACGGCAGGCCGGGAATGTTGTCCTTCCAGTGCGAAGCCTGCCGCCCGTCGCCGTTGTACGAGCCGGTCGAGAAGTAGCCGCCGTCATAGGCCGTCTGCCCGTCGATCGAGAAGAACGGGTTCCCCCCGACCGACCAGTCGAGCGCCGTCCCGTCCGGCCCGGCGCTGTAGCGATAGAGGTCCAGGACCGAGGCCACCGCATAGTCGTTGAGGTTGAGCAGACCGAAGTCCGGATCGTTGGTCAGCGGCCCCTTCGGCGCGCCGAGGATGTCGTAGATGTCCACGCCGCTGACGAAGCCCAGGGCATGGCCGATCTCGTGAACCGCGACCCCGATGAAGTCGATGGAATCGGCCGCGATCCCGTCGTTGGGATTGAAGTCGAACTTGAACTGGTTGCTGAACTCGATGCCGCCGTCCGCCGCGTCGCCGAAGCCCGTGAACCCCAGGGCCTTCAGGTTGGCGGTGTTGGCGTCGAGGAAGCTGTTATTGGCCCCGAGGTCGGTGTCGAGCACCCGGGTCGCGGTGTCGACGCCCTCGCCGCTCGGCAGCTTGTAGCCCGAGGTCAGCACGTCCAGCGCGCCGTAGCCGTAGGCTCCCGGATTGAGCACCGGCAGGTTGGCCCCGGCGACGGCGTCCAGTTTCGAATTGCCCACCGCCTGGATCTGGCCTTGGACGACCTCGATCGGCACGATGGCCGAGCTGCTGAGGGTCTGGCCCAGGATGTTGGGGCCGAGCGCCCTGAACCCGACGTCCAGCTTGATCGTCACGTCGTTGGTGAGCCGCTTGCTCCAGAAGTCTGCGGCTATGCTGAAGCCCTTGTAGGCCGCCGTCCCCTCCTCGACCCCGCCGAGATTGTTCAGGATGATCTGGGCGGCCGAAGCTGGGCCGGAAAACGCCGCGAGCGCCAGGGCGGCCGCGGTCGATACGAGTACCTTCCTCATGACATCGCTCCAAGACACAGGTGTCGGAGCGCGTCGGCTGCGCCTGCCCCCGACAGATGGTTAATCTGCCGGGAGCGGATCACACTCATAGTTGAGCCACAACAAATTTCTATTGTAGCGCTTACGCTTAGCTGCGCCGGAGCCTAGTCGACGCGCGTTCCCTTCGGCGGCGTCAGCTCGGTCGGCGGCCACTTGATCCCGAGTTGGTCGAGATAGGTCGGGTAGCGCTCGGCGTCGTAGTAGAACGGCGCCATCTGCGGTCTGAACTTGGCCATCACCTCGGTATTGATCTCGATCGGCGGCTTGTCGTCCGGGCCGATCATCGGGACGTACTTCTGGTCCTTGGTCTGGACGTTGACGAAGTAGTCCTTGGCCTGGCGGCGCAGCTCCGGCTTGGTCAGCACGTCGACCATGGTCATCGCCACCACCTTGGAGCCGGCGACTACGCCCTTGTGGGCGATCGGCGTGGCCATCGAGATGGCGTTCGACCAGTGGTGCCCGGGCAGGTCGGGGATGTTCGACGGATAGACCACGGTGATGGTCGGCAGCGTCCACGAGATGTCGCCGATGTCGTCCGAGCCGCCGCTTTCGGGCTTCTCGACCGGCGGCGCCATCTTGTCGAGCTCGGTCGCTAGCCCCTTCTCCTTGGAGCCCAGGTTCTTCTGCACCGCCTTGGCGAAGGTCTGCTCCTCAGGCGTCCACTTCGGCAGACCGATCTTGTCGATATTGGCCTTGGCCGCTTCCGCCAGCGGGCGGTTGAAGTGGCGCGGCGCGGCCGTGCCCAGCACCCGGCGTTCCATGGTGGTGTCGGTCATCTTGGCGGCGGCTTCGGCGATGGTGTCGCCGATCTCGAAGCTCTTCTTGATGCCGTCGAAAGTCTGTTCGCGGAAGTAGTACCAGACCGTGGCCTTGGACGGCACGACGTTGGGCTGGTCGCCGCCGTCGGTGATCACGTAGTGCGAGCGCTGCTCGGGCCGCAGATGCTCGCGGCGCATGTTCCAGCCCATGTTCATGAGCTCGACGGCGTCCAGCGCGCTGCGCCCGCGCCAGGGGGCGCCGGCCGAGTGCGCCGACGCGCCATGGAAATTGTACTCGACCGACACCAGCCCGGTGCCCGAGGTCGCGCCCCAGGCCGTCGCCAGGTTCGAGCCGACATGGGTGAAGATCGCCACGTCGGCGCCTTTGAACACCCCGTCGCGGACCATGTAGGCCTTGCCGCCCAGCAGCTCCTCGGCGACGCCCGGCCACAGCATCAGCGTGCCGGCGATGTTCTGCTTCTCCATCAGGTCCTTGACCGCCAGGGCGGCGACGACGTTCAGCGCCTGGCCTGAGTTGTGGCCCTCGCCGTGGCCCGGCGCGCCCTCGACCAGCGGATCGTGCCAGGGCACGCCCGGCTTCTGCGAGGCCTTCGGGATGCCGTCGATGTCGCTGCCCAGCACGATGACCGGCCCGCCTTGGCCGTGCGTCCAAGTCGCCGTCCAGCCGGTCGGCAGACCGGCGACGCCGCGCTGGATGGTGAAGCCGTTCTTCTCCAGCACGCCGGTGACGTACTTCGAGGTCTCGACCTCCTGGAAGGCCAGCTCGCCGTAGGAGAAGATCTGGTCGTTCATCTGCTGGGCCAGCTTGGCCCGGCTCTCGACCCCGGCCACGGCCTGCGCCTTCAGGCCCGCCACCTTGCCGGCCGGAACCCCCTGGGCCAGCGCCGCCGGCGCGACCGAACACAGCAGACCAGCCATGGCGGCCGCCGTCATCAACGCACGCATACAAATCCCCCCAACACATCCGTTCGCCGACAAGAGGCGCCAGAACGGTCCCGCTGGGAAGCCCCCAGGTGTTATGGATCCCCTCGCAAATAGCACTTGCTCCTACAGCCGCTGTAGGATGCACAGGCTGCACCATGATCGGGCGAAGGCTCATGGACGACTGGCGAGGCGCCGGGGCGATGCTCGCCCTGCTGGCGACCCTGCTGTTCGTGATGTTGGCCGCGCCGAGCCACGCCGAACCGCTCGCCGACCTCGCAGCGCCGGTCGCGGCCACCGCCCACCACGCCGGCGACGGCGACCCCGACGCCGCCCATCATGCGCCCGGCGCCCACTGCGCGACCCATTGCGCCGGCCATGTCGCCCCGCCGGTGCCGGTCATGACCGAGCTCGACGCCCATGGCGGCTCGCAAGGCCGCCGACGTCCGGCCGACGACGCCGATCACGCGACCCTTCGCTCGGCGCCTCCGACTCGGCCTCCCGCAGCCTGACGGCTTCGCGCCAGCGCGCGCTTCCGTCCTGTCTGTTTCCGGAGATCCCAATGCCTCCCCATCACGCCCGCCTGGCGGCCCTGTTGGCCGCGGGCGGCCTGGCGTGCGCCGGCCCGACCCTGGCCGCGCCCGCCCCATCCTTCCAGGACCTGCTGGCGCAGTCCGCCCAGGCGCCGCGCCGCGCCGAGAGCCAGGCCCAGGTCGCCGCCGCCCAGGGCCGCCTCGACCAGGCCGGCGCCTGGCGCAATCCCGAGCTGTCGCTCGACGTCGAGAACTTCGCGGGCAAGGGCCCGATGCAAGGTTTCGACTCCGCCGAGACCACCCTGTCGCTTAGCCAGACCCTTGAGCTCGGCGGCAAGCGCGGCGCGCGCGTCGACGGCGCGCGCAAGGACCTCGACTTGGCCCGCGCCCGCGACGCTCAGACCCGTGCCGACTACGCCGCCGCCCTCGCGGTCGCTTACGCGGAGGCCGAGGCTGCGCAGCTGCGCGCCGGCCAGGCCCGCGAGCTGTTGGACGCCGCCCAGAGCGACGCCCGCGCCGCCGACCTGATGGTCGAGGCCGGCAAGGAAGCGCGCCTGCGCAGCCTGCAGGCCCAGGCCGACGCCCAGTCCGCCCAGGCCGGGCTCGACCAGGCGCTGGCCGCCCGCGACGCCGCCCTCGGCCGCCTTTCGGCCCAGGCCGGCTCGACCGAGACCTTCGACTCCCTGACCTCCAGCCTGCTGTCAGCCGACGCCGCCGTCGACGCCGAGCCCGCCGACACCCCGGCGGTGCTGGCCGCCCGGGCCGAGCGCGACAGCGCCGCGGCCAAGGTCCGGGTCGAGCAAGTGCAGTCCCGTCCCGACCTCACCGTCTCGGCCGGCGTCCGCCGCTTCGCCGGCGACGACTCCACCGCCATGGTCGCCGGGGCGGCGCTGCCGTTGCCGTTGTTCGACCGCAACCGCGGCAATACGGCCGCCGCCCGCGCCGAGCTGACCGCGGCCGAGGCGCGGCTGGCCCAGGCCCGGCTAGATGCCGCCGCCGACCTCGCCGCCGCCCGCTCGCAGGCCCGCAGCGCCCGCGCCCAGGCCAGCGC
>NZ_JBXAJZ010000006.1:0-71608 GCF_058797775.1 Phenylobacterium sp. GW823-FHT02A09
GGCCGCGGCTGCTCCGGCCGCCGCAGCGCCGGCCCCGACCTCCACGCCCGCCGCGCCCGCCGCGGCGCCGGCCGCGAAATGAGCCTAGGACATAGTAAGATGGCACAAGCCGCAGCTCACGATCATCACGACGAAGCCGAACATAAGCCAGGCTTCATCGCTCGCTGGTTCTTCTCCACGAACCACAAGGACATCGGCACCCTCTACCTGCTGTTCGCCATCATGGCGGGCCTGGTCGGCGGCGCCCTCTCGGGCCTGATCCGCTGGGAGCTCGCTGAACCGGGCATCCAGATCTTCAAGGAAGGCTCCTCGATCCAACTGTTCGGGCTCGTTGAGCAGTCGAAGCACGGCTACAACGCCGTGGTCACCGCGCACGCCCTGATCATGATCTTCTTCATGGTCATGCCGGCCATGATCGGCGGCTTCGGCAACTGGTTCGTGCCGCTGATGATCGGCGCGCCGGACATGGCCTTCCCGCGGATGAACAACATCTCGTTCTGGCTGCTGGTGGCCGCCTGGATCCTGCTGCTGGTCTCGATGTTCGTCGACGGCGGCCCGGGTAAGGGCTTCGGCGGCGGCTGGACGGCTTATCCGCCGCTCTCGACCAGCGGTCACGCCGGTCCGTCGATGGACGCCGCCATCCTGGCGCTCCACCTCGCCGGCGCCTCGTCCATCCTGGGCGCGATCAACTTCATCACCACGATCTTCAACATGCGCGCGCCGGGCATGACCCTGCACCGTATGCCGCTGTTCGTGTGGTCGGTGCTGGTCACCGTCTTCCTGCTGCTGCTCTCGCTGCCGGTTCTGGCTGGCGCGATCACCATGCTGCTGACCGACCGGAACTTTAACACCCACTTCTTCGATGCGGCCGGCGGCGGCGACCCCGTCATGTACCAGCACCTGTTCTGGTTCTTCGGTCACCCGGAAGTGTACATCCTGATCCTGCCGGGCTTCGGCATCATCAGCCACATCGTCTCGACCTTCTCGCGTAAGCCGGTGTTCGGTTACCTGGCCATGGCCTACGCCATGGTGGCCATCGGCTTCATCGGCTTCGTCGTGTGGGCCCACCACATGTACACCGTGGGCATGAGCATCAATCTGCGCGCCTACTTCGTGGCCGCCACGATGGTCATCGCGGTGCCGACTGGCGTGAAGATCTTCTCCTGGATCGCCACGATGTGGGGCGGCTCCATCGACTTCAAGACCCCGATGCTCTGGGCGATGGGCTTCATCTTCCTGTTCACCGTGGGCGGCGTCACCGGCGTGGTCCTGGCGAACGCCGGCATCGACTACACCCTGCATGACACCTATTACGTGGTCGCGCACTTCCACTACGTGCTGTCGCTGGGCGCCGTCTTCGCGATCTTCGCGGGCTTCTACTACTGGTTCGAGAAGATCTTCGGCGTGAAGTACCGCGAGTGGCTCGGCCAGCTGCACTTCTGGATCATGTTCGTCGGCGTGAACCTGATCTTCTTCCCGCAGCACTTCCTCGGCCTGCAAGGCATGCCGCGCCGCTACATCGACTATCCGGAAGCGTTCACGCTCTGGAACCACGTGTCTTCGGTCGGCTACCTGGTGACCCTGGTTGCGGTCGGCGTGTTCCTGATCGTGCTGATCGACGCGATGATCTTCCGCCGCAAGGCTGAAGCCAATCCGTGGGGCGAAGGCGCCACGACGCTGGAGTGGACCCTGTCCTCGCCGCCGCCGTTCCACCAGTTCAACGAACTGCCGGTGGTCAAGCCGGACCTCCACTAGGTCCGGCTCCCCAAAGACCTCTGTGGGGCGCGGGCTGGGACATTCCAGCGCGCGCCCTTCGGTCGTTTTGAGAGTATTGTGATGGCCATGTCGCCAGCCGTTCCACGCTCCAGCGCACCCCCGCGGTGGCAGGACTATGTCCAGCTGCTGAAGCCGCGGGTCATGTCGCTGGTGATCTTCACCGCCATTACCGGGCTGGTCTGCGCCAACGCGCCGATCAATCCGGTGTTGGGCGCCGTCGCCATTTTCTGCATCGCCGTCGGGGCGGGCGCATCTGCCGCATTCAACATGTGGTACGACGCCGACATCGACGCCAAGATGCGGCGCACGCGCGCGCGGCCGGTGCCGGCCGGCAAGGTGCAGGGCGCCGACGCCCTGGCGATGGGCGTCGTCCTGTCGCTGTTCTCGGTGATGCTGCTGGGGATGACCACCAACTGGCTGGCGGCGGGCCTGCTGGCCTTCACCATCTTCTTCTACGCCGTCGTCTACACGATGTGGCTGAAGCGCTCGACGCCGCAGAACATCGTCATCGGCGGTCTCGCCGGCGCGCTGCCGCCGGTGATCGGCTGGGCCGCGGCGACCGGAACGGCGCCGCTGAACGCCTGGCTGCTCTGCGCCATTATCTTCATGTGGACGCCGCCGCACTTCTGGGCGCTGTCGCTCTACACGAGCGAGGACTACCAGAAGGCCGGGGTGCCGATGATGCCGGTCACGGCCGGCGCGGCCTCCACCCGCAAGCAGATCCTGATCTACAGCCTGCTGTTCGTGCCGCTGTGCATCGTTCCGGCCTTTACCGGCCTGGGCGGCATGACCTACCTGGCCGTCGCGGCCCTGGGCGGCCTGGTCTTCCTCATGCTCGCCTGGCGCGTCTTCCGCAGCCGGGCCGGCGAGACCGGCGGCCAGCGCAACGACGACGGCCTCTATGACGTGAAGGCCAGCTCGAAGGACGCGCGCAACCTGTTCGCGTTCTCGATCCTCTACCTGACCCTTCTGTTCGCCACCCTGCTGGCCGAGCACCTGCTCGACCTGCCTGTCGTCGGAGTATTCTAGTGAGCGAGCCCACCCCCGATCCGACCGTCGAAGCCCGCGCCCGCCGCGGCCGCAACATCGCATTGGCGCTGGGCCTGGTCCTGTTCGTCGTCCTGGTCTTTGTGGTGACCGTCGTGCGTCTGGGAGGCAGCGTTGCCCACCGGCCCTTCTAAGCCCGAGCTTTCGCCCCTTCAGAAGCGCAACCGCAAGGTCGCCCTGATCGCCGCCGGCGGCTTCGTGGCCATGGTCGGCGCGGCTTTCGCCTCGGTGCCGCTCTACAAGGCCTTCTGCCAGGTCACCGGCTTCGACGGCACCGTGCGCAAGGCCGAGGCCGCGCCGGACAAGACGCTCGACCGCAAGCTGACGATTCGCTTCGACGCCAACATCCGCGAGCTGCCCTGGACCTTCACCGCCGAGCAGGTGACCCAGGAGGTCAAGATCGGCCAGACGGGTCTCGCCTTCTTCAAGGTCACCAACAACAGCGACCAGCCGCAGACCGGCCGCGCGATCTACAACGTCGTGCCCGAATCGGCCGGCGCGTATTTCCAGAAGCTCGAGTGCTTCTGCTTCTCGGATCAGACGATTCCGCCGAAGACGACCATCGAATTCCCGGTCGTCTACTTCGTCGATCCGAAGTTCGCGGACGACTTCGAGACCAAGGGCAAGGGCGAAGTGACCTTGTCGTACACCTTCTTCCCGTCCGTGGAGGCCGCGCGCGCCGAGAAGCGCGCCGACGCCACGGCGGCAAAGCACTCTTCCGCCCTTGGCGTACCGGCCAAGGCGGGGCTATAGCACACGCGAATTGTCATTCGCCGGCCCGAGAGAGGGGCTGGCGTCTGTAGGATCTGAGAGGGGTTAGGACCGAAATGGCCCACGGCGAAGTTAAGCACGACTATCACCTGCTGCCGCCCAGCCCGTGGCCGTTGGTCGGATCGCTGTCCGCGACGGTCATGGCGATCGGCGGCGTGATCTGGATGAAGGGCCTGTTCGGCCTGCCCCAGCACTTCCCGTGGGTGTTTTTCGCCGGCCTCGCTGGCGTGCTGTACACGATGTACGGCTGGTGGTCGGACGTGATCAAGGAATCGAAGGCGGGCGACCACACCCCCGTCGTGTCGATCGGCCTGCGCTACGGCATGATCATGTTCATCGCTTCCGAAGTGATGTTCTTCGTCGCCTGGTTCTGGATCTTCTTCGAAATGGCCCTGTTCCACGGCCACCGGACCCTCTCCTCGATCGAGGAAGTCCGTCTGGCCTGGGCCACCTGGCCGCCGGCCGGCATCGAGACGGTTCCGGCCTGGAACCTGCCGCTGCTGAACACCCTGATCCTGCTGCTCTCGGGCACCACCGTCACCTGGGCGCACCACGCGCTGCAGCAAGGCGACCGCAAGGGCACCAAGATCGGCCTGATGCTGACCATCGGCCTCGGCGCGATCTTCACCATGGTGCAGGTCTACGAGTACCACCACATCCTCGAGCACAAGTACTTCTTCGGCGGCGAGGGCGCGGAGCACTCGGGCCTGTACGGTTCGTCGTTCTTCATGGCGACCGGCTTCCACGGCTTCCACGTCCTCATCGGGACGATCTTCCTGGCCGTCTGCCTGATCCGCCTGCTGCGTGGCGGCATGAGCCCGCAGAAGCACTTCGGCTTCGAAGCCGCCGCCTGGTACTGGCACTTCGTCGACGTCGTCTGGCTCTTCCTGTTCGCCTTCATCTACGTGGTGTTCGGCGGGGCGGGCCACTAAGGCCCGCCGATATGGACAGCCCCAATCCGCTGATGGCGGGCCTTCGCGGCCGCTGCCCGAACTGTGGAGAGGGGCGTCTGTTCCTAGGCTTCCTGACCGTAGCCCCCGCCTGCGAGCGGTGCGGCTACGATCTGGCCAAGGCGGACTCTGGAGATGGTCCCGCGGTCTTCGTGATCCTGATCGCGGGCTTCCTCTGCGCCTTCGCCCTGCTCTTCACAGAGCTGACGTTCTCGCCCCCGATCTGGGTGCACTTCGTCATCTTCCTCCCCCTGACGCTTCTCGTGTGCCTTGGCCTGCTGCGCCCGCTGAAGGGCCTGATGTTGGCCGCCCAGTTCGCCAACAAGGCATCGGAAGCCCGCCATGACTGATCGCGCTCAGCGCTTCCCGATCGGCCTGACGGTGGCGACGGCGATCTCGCTCGCCATCCTCATCGGCCTGGGCAGCTGGCAGTTGCAGCGTCTCCACTGGAAGGAAGCCCTGCTCGCCCGCGTCGCCGCCCTGCAGGCGGCCCCCGCCACCAGCGGCGAAGCGGCGCTGGAGCGGATGGCCGCCGGCGCTGATCTCGATTTCGCCCGCGTCCGGCTCGTATGTCCGGGCCTCGCCAGCGCGCCCTTTCTCGAGCTGTATTCGGTCCGCGAGGGCAAGGCCGGTTCGCGGCTGATCTCCGCCTGCCGCGTCGCCGGCGGTCGTTACCGGAGCATCCTCGTCGATCGCGGCTTCGTGCGCGACGATGTCTCGGCCCGCCCGCGGGTCAACGTCTCGGACCTGGCCCCCGTCGAGGTGGTCGGCGTGCTGCGCGTTCCCGAGGCCGGCAACCGCTTCAGCCCCGCCAACGATGCGGCCGGCAATCGCTGGTACGTCCGCGACGTCGCCGCCATGGCCCAGGCGCTGAGCGTCGACGCTCCGGCGCCGCTCTTCCTGATGGCCGAGACCTCGTCGAACCCCGATTGGCCGGCGCTCAATCCGGCCCCGCTGCCGGCGGAAATCTCCAACCGTCACCTAGAATACGCCCTGACCTGGTTCGGCCTTGCCGCCGCCCTGGTCGGCGTCTATGCCGCCATGCTCTGGCGGAAACGGAAGTCTTGATGCGGTACGTCTCTACGCGGGGGCAGTCGCCCTCGGTCGGCTTTGTCGATGCGGTCCTGGCGGGCCTGGCTCCGGACGGCGGGCTCTATGTCCCGCAGGAGTGGCCGAGCTTCACGCGCGATGAGATCGCCGCTTTCGCCGGCCGGCCCTACGCCGAGGTCGCCGCCGCGGTGCTGGCCAAGTTCGTCGGCGACGAGATCGACCGCGAGACCCTGGCCGAGATGTGCGCCGAGGCCTATGCCAGCTTCACTCACGCGGCGGTCGTGCCGGTGCGCCAGATCGCGCCGGGCGGCTTCATCGCCGAGCTGTTCCATGGCCCCAGCCTGGCCTTCAAGGACGTGGCCATGCAACTGCTGGCCCGCCTGTCGGACCACGTACTGGGCCAGCAGAAGCGCACCCAGACCATTCTCTGTGCGACCTCGGGCGACACCGGCGGCGCTGCCGTCGAGGCGTTCCGCGGCCGCGGCAACACCAAGATCGTCGTGATGTTCCCGGACGGCCGGATCTCCGAGGTCCAGCGCCGCTTCATGACCACGGCCGAGGAAGCCAACGTCCGCTGCGTGGCCGTGGACGGCGACTTCGACGACTGCCAGGCGATCCTCAAGTCCTCGCTGTCGGACGCCTCGCTGAAGCAGTCGGTGGGCCTGTCGGCGGTCAACTCGATCAACTTCGCCCGCATCGTCGCCCAGAGCGTCTACTACTTCACCGCCGCCGTGGCCGTGGGGGCCCCGCACCGCCCGGTGTCGTTCGCCGTGCCGTCGGGCAACTTCGGCGACGGCTTCGCCGGCTACGTCGCCAAGCGCATGGGCCTGACGATCGACCGCATCATCGTGGCGACCAACTCCAACGACATCCTGGCTCGCGCCTTCGAGGACGGCCGCTACGTCCGCGGCGTCACCGCCCCGACCCAGTCGCCGGCCATGGACATTCAGTCGGCCTCGAACTTCGAGCGCCTCTACTTCGAGTGCGTGCGCCGCGACGGCGTCGAGACCGCCCGCGCCTTCGCCGCCTTCGCCGAGACCGGCGGCGTCGACATTCCGCCCCAGGCGCTGGCCGCCATGCGCGAGACCTTCACTGGCGTCACGGTCGGCGAGGGCGACACCACCCGCACCATCGTCGCCACCCTGCGCGAGACCGGCGAAATGATCGATCCGCACACCGCCGTCGGCGTGTCGGGCATGCAGCGCGCCCGCGGCGTCACCACCGCGCCGATCGTGGTGCTGTCCACGGCCCACCCGGCCAAGTTCCCGGAAACCGTCGAGGCCGCCACCGGCGAAACCCCGGTGATGCCCCGCACCGCGGCGCATCTGGCCGGCAAGCCCGAACGTTTCGATCGCCTGCCGGCTGACGCCGAGACCATCAAGGCCTATGTCAGGGCCTTTGCGGAAGGCTGAGGCTCTGCCCAACATCCATACCCTGAAGAACGGGGTCCGGGTCGTCTGCGACCCGATCGCCGGTCTTGAGACCCTGGCGCTGTCGGTCGTCGCCGGCCGCGGCGCGCGTTCCGAGGACGAGGCCCGCTCGGGCTGGTCGCACCTGCTCGAACATATGGTGTTCAAGGGCGCAGGCGATCGTTCGGCCCGTGACATCGTTGAGGTGATCGAGGCCGAAGGCGGCCAGATCAACGCCGCCACCGGCTATGAGCGCACCAGCTTCCAGATCCGCGCTCTGAAGGGCGGGCTGGACCTCGGCAGCGCCGTGATCGCCGACCTCGTCCAGCGCCCGACCATGGACACCGGCGACCTAGCCCGGGAGATCCAGGTCGTTGGCCAGGAGATCGCCGAGGCCGCCGACACTCCGGACGACCATGTCTTCGAGATGGCCCAGGACGCGGCGTTCAACGGCCAGCCGTTGGGACGCCCCATCCTCGGCACCGACGAGTCCATCGGCCGCGCCTCGCCGGCGACGCTCGCGGCTTGGCGCAGCGAGCTCTACGCCCCCGACGCCCTGGTGATCTGCGCGTCCGGGGCGGTCGACGAGGATGAACTGCTGGCCCTGGCCGAGCGCGACTTCGGCGGCGCGGCCGGGCAGGGCGCCAGCGAGCCGGCCCCAGCCGCGTTCGTCGGCGGCGTGCGGACCACGCCCAAGGCGCTGGAGCAGGCCAATCTGGTCTTCCTGCTGCCGGCCGTCGGCGTGCGCAGCGAGGCGTACTTCGCCCTGCGGCTCTATGCCGAAATCCTTGGGGGCGGCATGGCCTCGCGGCTGTTCCAGGAGGCGCGCGAGAAGCGCGGCCTGGCCTATGCGGTCGACGCCTATTCCGAAACCTATGCCGACACCGGCGTGCTCGGCGTCTTCGCGGGCTGCGCGGCCAAGGACGCCGTCGAGCTGGCCAAGGTGGCGGCCGAGGAGATCAAGGGTATGGCCGCCGGCGTGGAGGGCGCTGAGCTGGCCCGCGCCAAGGCGCAACTGAAGGCCTCGATGTTCATGGCGCGGGAGCAGCCGCTGTCGCGGGCCGAACAGGCCGCCGCCCAGGTGCTGCTGTTCGACCGCACCTTGCCGCCGGCCGAACTCGCCGCGCAGATCGACGCTGTCGAGGCCGCCGACATCGCCCGCCTCGGCGCGCAGATGCTCGCGCCGGGCGCGGCGGCCGCGAGCATCCTCGGGCCCAAGGGCGCTATGAAGGCCGGAGAAGCGTTCCAGCGGGCGCTGTTCGGCTAGCGGCTCGACGGCTTCAGTCGGTCTTGACGGATTTCCCGCATCCCGCGACGTTCCGGGCATGGCCCTGTTGGACTGGATCGCGCCGGAAAGCGGCCTTCGCATCGAAGGCGACGGCGTGCGCCTGCGCCCGCCGCGTGCGGCCGACTTCGCCGAGTGGCGCGAACTGCGGACCCAGTCGAAGGATTTCCTGCAGCCGTGGGAGCCGACCTGGCCGGCAGATGACCTGACCCGTGCGGCCTTCCGCCGCAGGCTCACCGCCTATGCGCGTGATCGCGAGGCCGGAACGGCCTATCCGTTCTTCGTCTTCCGGACGAGCGACGACGCCCTGACCGGCGGCATCACGCTGTCCAATGTCCGGCGCGGCGTCGCCCAGATGGGATCGATCGGATACTGGTGCGGCCAACCCTTTGCCCGGCAAGGGCAAACGCTCGGCGCCGTGCGCGCCCTGACCGTCTTCGCCTTCCGCACGCTGGCCCTGCACCGCCTCGAAGCGGCCTGCCTGCCCAGCAACGAGCCGTCGCGGCGGCTCCTCAACCGTGCCGGGTTTCGCGAAGAAGGTCTCGCCCAGGCTTATCTGAAAATTAACGGCGTCTGGCGAGATCATGTGCTGTTCGGCCTTGTCTCCCCATTGCGGGCGCACGAGGGCCCGGACGAAGGAGTGTCTGTTTAGCGCTCGGCTGTCGTGGGCCGATCCGCTCTGCGGCGCGTTGGCCAGAAATGTCTTGAGACGATGCCGAACGATCGTTGGAGCTGGGACGCAACCGCGACCTTGGAGGCGCTAGGCGCCGCCGATGTGGCCCTGTGGCTCTGGGAACCTGAAAAGGATCGCCTGCACCTGACCGGCGCCTCGCGCGCGCTGGGCCTGGGTCCGCTGGCGCCTGAATGCTCGTCCGCCGCCATGCGCGCCCTGGCGCTGCCGCCCGACCGGGCGCTGGCCGAAGATGTGCTGCGCATCCAGGAGCCGGGCACCGAGATCTCCGTTCGCCTGCGCATGCGCGGCGGCGGCGTCTGCATCTGGCGTGGGGTCTGGCTGGAAGAGGGCTTGCGCGCCGCCGGCGTCGTCGCGCCCGAGGCCAAGTTCGCGGCCTCCGACCAGGACGGCCTGACCGGCCTGCTCGACCGCAAGAGTTTCGTCGCCCGCGCCCGCGAACGTCTGGCCCATGCCGGCCAGCACGAACTGGTGGTGGCCGACCTCGACCGCCTGCGCCGCCTGAACGAGGCGTTGGGCCACGAACGCGCCGACCTGGTGCTGGCCGCGCTCGGCTCGCGGCTGGCCGCGGCCTTCCCGCCGCACGCCCTTCTGGCGCGGGTCGGCGAAGACGAATTCGCCGTGCTGACGACCGTCAGCGAGCTGCCCGCCGCCGAGACCCTGCGCCAGGCGCTGGAGCAGCCGCTGCGCGTCGCCGGCTTCGACATCCACCCCACCCTATCGATCGGCGCTGTCGAGGCGACCGGCGGCGAGGACGCTCCGGAAGCCGCCGAGCTGCTGCGGCGCGCCGAACTGGCCGTCGAGGCCGCCAAGAGCGGCGGACGCGGCGGCGCGGCCGCCTATGGCCGCAGCCTGGAAAGCGACGGGCTTTCGAGGCTGGCTCTGGAAAGCGACCTGCGCGGGGCACTGGGCCGCAACGAGATCGTGCCGTTCTATCAGCCGATCGTGCGGCTCTCGACCGGGGCGCTGTCCGGCTTCGAGGCCCTGGTCCGCTGGCGCCACCCGCGCCGCGGCCTGCTGACCCCCGACCAGTTCCTGCCGCTCTGCGAGGAAATGGGCCTGATGAGCGAGCTTGGCGCGCTGATGATGCGCCAGGCCGGCTCCCAGCTCGCCCGCTGGCGGCTCGACCACCGCGCCGCCGGCGAACTGACCGTGGCGGTGAACCTCTCGACCGGCGAAATCGACCGCCCCGACCTGATTTCCGACGTCCTGGACATCCGCCGCGAGACCGGGCTGCCGCCTGGCGCCTTGAAGCTGGAAGTCACCGAAGGCGACGTCATGCGCGATCCGGACCGCGCGGCGATCATCCTGCACAAGCTGCGCGAGGCCGGGGCCGCCCTGGCGCTCGACGACTTCGGCACCGGTTTCTCGTCGCTCAGCTACCTGACCCGCCTGCCGTTCGACACCCTGAAGATCGACCGCTACTTCGTGCGCACCATGGCCACCAACGAGGGCTCGGCGAAGATCGTCTCGTCCGTGGTCAAGCTTGGCCAGGACCTGTCGCTCGAGGTCGTCGCCGAGGGCGTCGAGAACGCCCAGATGGCCCGCCAGCTGCTCTCGCTGGGCTGCGACTACGGCCAGGGCTTCGGCTATGCGCCGGCGCTCTCCCCGCAGGAAGCCGAGGTCTATCTCAACGAAAGCTATGTCGACGGCGCCGCGCCGGTGAAGGCGCGCGGCTAGGCCTGTCCGGCCGTCGAGGACAGCAGCCGCGGATCGACCCCGATCTTGGCCAGCGCGTGCGACCACTTATTGGCGTGGTCGGCGCCGAAGATCAGCGTCTCGTCGGGGTCGCACGTCAGCCAGACATTGTCGCGCAGCTCGCGTTCCAGCTGGCCCGGACCCCAACCGGCGTAGCCGAGCGCCAGGGTGGACCGCCGCGGCGGTTCGCCGTGACCGGCGATCGCTTCCAGCACCTCGCGCGTGGCGGTGAGGGCGACGCCGTCGCCGACGTGCAGGCTGTGCTCACCGGCCATGTAGTCGTCGGTGTGCAGGACGAAGCCGCGCTCACGATCCACCGGCCCGCCGAGCAGCACCAGTTCGGCCGGGAGCTCGATGGTGGGCTTGACGTCCAGCCGGCCCAGCAGGTCGGGCAGGGTCAGCCCTTCGACCGGCCGGTTCACGGCGATGCCCATCGCATGGCTCTCGTCGTGCGCGCAGATGAGCACCAAGGCGCGCTCGAAGCGCGGGTCGCCGATGCCGGGCATGGCGATCAGCATCTTGCCTGAAAGGAATTCGCCGTCTCCCATGCGTCGAATGTGACGCTGATCGCGGCGCTTTCAAGTCTTCGCGTTACACAAGGCCGTTGATGCCTGCGCCAAGCTCGCTATCTGGTGGGGCTGAGCTGATCAGGGAGACAGATCATGACCATCAAAGTCGGCGACAAGCTGCCCGCCGCCACCTTTTCCGCCGGGACCGCCGAAGGTCCCAAGCCGATGACGACGGACGACATCTTCGCCGGCAAGAAGGTCGCGCTGTTCGCGGTGCCCGGCGCCTTTACCCCGACCTGCTCGGCCCGCCACCTGCCGGGCTTCAAGGATCACGTGGCCGACTTCAAGGCCAAGGGCGTGGACGTCATCGCCTGCGTGTCGGTCAACGACGCCTTCGTCATGAAGGCCTGGGGCGAAAGCCAGTCGGTGCTGGGCGACATCCTGATGCTGGGCGACGGCAACGGCGACTTCACCAAGGCGCTGGGCCTGGAGATGGACGGCTCGAAGTTCGGCATGGGCCTGCGCTCGCAACGCTACTCGATGATCGTCGAGGACGGCGTCGTGAAGGAGCTCAACGTCGAAGCCCCGGGCGAGTTCAAGGTCTCGGCCGCCGACTACATGCTGGCCCAGCTCTAGGTCAGACGCCCAAAGCTTCCGCGCCGACGGCTTCGTAGTCGTCGGCGCCTTCCATCACGCCCGCGGCCAGGCCCGGGGCCTGGGCCAGGACCTGGCTGGCGAACACCCGGGCCAGGGCCGGCTTGCTCTTGCTCCAGGCGTCGTCGCCGCCGGCCACGGCCTGGGCCTGGCGCGCCAGCATCCACCCGCCGATGACGTCGCCGGCCAGTTTCAGATAGGGCGTGGCGCCGGCCAGGGCGTTGGGGCCCTTGTTCTGCAGCACCCAGTCGGTGGCGCGTTCCAGCGCCGCCACCCCGGCTTCGAGATGGGCCGCGACGCCGCCGAGCGCCGGATCGCCCTGCAGCGCCTGGGCCGTCTCGTGCATTTCGGCGCACAGCGCGTCCATCACCGCACCGTCCTGCATGGCGACCTTGCGGCCGATCAGGTCGATGGCCTGGATGCCGTTGGTGCCTTCGTAGATCGGGGCGATGCGGGCGTCGCGATAGTGCTGGGCCGCGCCGGTCTCCTCGATGAAGCCCATGCCGCCGTGCACCTGGACGCCCATCGAGGCGACCTCGACGCCGACGTCGGTAGACCAGGCCTTGGCGATCGGGGTCAGCAGCTCCTGGCGGGCCTTGGCAGTGGCGCGTTCGGCCTCGCTGGAGGCCAGGCGGGCCTGGTCGGCCAGCACGCCGGTGGTCATGCAGATGCCGCGCGCGGCCTCGATCTTGGCCTTCATCAGCAGCAGCGAGCGGCGCACGTCGGGGTGGCCGTAGAGCGGGGCGGGGACCTCGGCCGACCAGACGGCGCGGCCCTGCTTGCGCTCCTGGGCGAAGGCCAGGGCCTGCTGGAAGGCGCGCTCGGCGATGCCGACGCCCTGGACCCCGACCTGCAGCCGGGCGGCGTTCATCATGACGAACATATGGGCGATGCCGTTGTTGATCTCGCCGACCAGCTCGGCCTTGGCGCCCTCGAACAGCATCACGCAGGTGGGCGAGCCGTGGATGCCCAGCTTGTGCTCGATCGAGCCGGCGCGCAGGTCGTTGGCGACGCCGAGCGAGCCGTCGTCCAGCACCTCGCGCTTGGTGGCCAGGAACAGCGAGATGCCCTTCACGCCGGGCGGGGAGTCCGGCAGGCGGGCCAGCACCAGGTGGCAGATGTTATCGGCGGCGTCGTGGTCGCCCCAGGTGATGAAGATCTTCTGGCCGTAGAGGCGATAGCCGCCGTTCCCATCGGGCTCGGCGCGGGTGGTGACGGCGGCGAGGTCCGAGCCGGCCTGCGGCTCGGTGAGGTTCATCGTCCCGGTCCATTCGCCCGAGACCAGCTTGGGCAGCACCAGCGCCTTCTGGCGTTCGGTGCCATGCAGGTCGAGCGCCTCGATCGCGCCTTGGGTCAGCATCGGGCAGAGGCCGAAGGCCATGTTCGAGGCGTGGACCATCTCGAACACCGCCAGCTCCATGGCCTTGGTCAGGCCCTGGCCGCCGTGCCCGGGGTCGGCCGACAGCGAGTTCCAGCCGCCGGCGACGAAGGCCTGGTAGGCGTCGGCGAAGCCGGGCGCGGCGATCACCGTGCCGTTCTCGTAGCGCGCGCCGACCTGGTCGCCCTTGCGATTCAGCGGCGCGAGCTGCTCTTCGGTGAAGGCGCCGGCGGCCTCCAGCACGGCGGCGACCGTATCGTCATCGAGATCGGCAAAGGCGCCGGACACCAGCCCCGGATGGCCGGCGATCTGCAGCGAAAGGGCGAGGTCACGGACGGGCGCGCGGTAGGACATGCTGAACTCCGATATGTCAGGCGTTCTTTAGGGGAGGCGCGGCGGCGCTCCAAGCGCCAACGAGTTGCAAAATGCAAGTTGGCGGCTGCGCAAGGGGTTGAGCGGCCGATTTCGGCCGCCCGCGGCGTCGGCGCCGACGACCCAGCGCTGCTGTTGCGGCGGGCGAAACGGTGCGTTGCGGGTCGCGGCGGCGCGCAGGCCTAGCCAGATCGGCCGACCGAAGCCCATATGTGAACCTGGAACGTAACTGCGCCTTAGCGGCAGGTTTTCGCGGACGCCGTCCACGAACCTGCCGGATCGACGCAACGCGTCCGCAGTCGCGTCGAGTGCAGAGTAGATCGCCCATGCCCAAGCCCGCCCAGGCGCGCAGCCACTACAGCGCCGTCGCCATCGTCCTGCACTGGCTGATCGCCGCGGCGATCGTGTTCCAGGTCATCATCGCCTGGCGGATGGGCGGCGGCCGGACGCCGGAGGGCTTCGCGCTCGTCCAGCTCCACAAGTCGATCGGGATCACCGTCCTGCTGCTCAGCCTGGCGCGGCTCGCCTGGCGGCTGACCCACCGGCCGCCGCCGCTGCCGGCCGGCATGGCGACCTGGGAGAAGGCGCTGGCGAAGGTCGCGCATGTCGGGCTCTACGTGATCATGATCGGCCTGCCGATCACCGGTTGGATCATGGTCTCGGCGAGCCGGATCCAGGTGCCGACCCTGCTCTACGGCGTCGTGCCGTGGCCGCACGTGCCGGGGCTGGCGCACCTGGCCGAGCCGGCCAAGAGCGCCTGGCACGCCTTTGGAGAGACCGGCCACGAGGTGCTGGCCTGGGGCGCCTATGTCCTGGTGGCGCTGCACGTGGCCGGAGCGCTGAAGCATCAGCTGTTCAGCAAGGACGAGCCGGTGCTCGCGCACATGGCGCCCGGCGCCAAGCCCGGCGCCTGGTTCGACCTGCGGCTGATCGGCATCGTGGTCGCCGCCCTGGCCGTGATCGGCGCCGGCTACGCCGTCCGGCCCGCGCCGCCGGCCAGCAAGCCGCTGCCGCCCCCGCCGCAAGTCGTCGAAGAGGCGCCGATCGAAGCGCCGCAAGCCGCTGCGCCGGCGGTCGTCGAAACCGCGCCCGCCGCCGAGACGCCGGCCGAGGCCGCCGCGCCGTCGGCCTGGAAGGTCAATGCCGGCTCGACCCTCGGCTTCGCCACCGCCTGGGGCGGATCGGCAATCGAGGGCCGCTTCGACCGCTGGACAGCCGACATCCTGTTCAGCCCCGAGGCGCTCGACAAATCCAAGGTCAGCGTCAGCATCGACCTAGCCTCGGCGGTGTCGGGCGATGCGCAGCGCGACGACTCCATGCAGGGCGCCGACTGGTTCGACACCGCCAGCCACGCCAAGGCGACCTTCGCCGCCACGCGCTTCGAGAAGACCGGCGAGAACCGCTATGTCGCCATCGGGACGTTGACCCTGCGCGGCGTCAGCAAGCCGCTGCGGCTGCCGTTCACGCTCAAGATCGAGGGCGACAAGGCGCGCGTCAGCGGTGTAACGACCCTGGACCGTACGGCCTTTGGCGTCGGACAGGGCGAGTGGAAGAGCACCGATCAAATCCCGGCCGAGGTGAAGGTCAGCGTCAACCTGACGGCGACGCGGCGCTAGAGGCCGCCGTCGCAGCGCTGCGCGCGGGCCAGCTGGTCATCCTGCCGACCGAGACGGTGTACGGCCTGGCCGGCGACGCCGGCGATCCGCAGGCCGTCGCCGCGATCTTCGAGGCCAAGGGCCGGCCGAGCTTCAACCCGCTGATCTCGCACGTCGCCGACCTGGCCGGCGCGGAGAAGATCGCCCTTTTTGATGACCGCGCCCGCGCCCTGGCCGAGGCGTTCTGGCCAGGCCCCCTGACCCTGGTGCTGCCGGTCGCCGACACCGAGGCGGTCAGCGAGCTGGCCCGCGCCGGGCTCGACACCGTGGCGGTGCGCGCGCCGGCCCATCCGCTGGCCCGCGCGCTGCTGGCGCGGTTCGGCGGGCCGGTGGTGGCGCCCTCGGCCAACCGCTCGGGGCGGCCCAGCCCGACCAACTACGCCGACGCCATGGAGGAGACGGGGGACAAGGTCGCCGCCGCGCTCGATGGGGGGCCCTGCGAGGTCGGCCTGGAGTCGACCGTGGTCTCGCTGCTCGACCAGCCGCGGCTGCTGCGGCCCGGCTCGGTGACCCGCGCCGAGATCGAGGCGGTGATCGGCCCGCTGGCCGAGGCGGAGGCCGACGCCAAGCGCTCGCCCGGCCGGCTGGCTCGCCACTATTCGCCCAAGGCCCCGGTGCGCCTGAACGTCGCCCAGCCCGAGCCGGGGGAGGCGTACCTCGCCTTCGGGCCCGGCGAGCACCGCTGGAACCTCAGCCCGACCGGCGACCTGCGCGAGGCCGCCGCCCGCCTGTTCGCCTATCTCCGCGACGCCGACCGCACCGCGCCCAGCGCCATCGCCGTCGCCCCGATCCCGCACGAGGGCCTGGGCGAGGCGATCAACGACCGCCTGAAACGCGCGGCGGGGTTCGTCGGGTAGGGACTAGGCGGTGGGCACCGTGCCGCCGTCGATCACGTACTCCGTTCCGGTGATGGTCGCGGCGCGGTCGGAGGCCAGGAAGGCGATCAGGCTCGCGACCTCTTCCGGTTTGGACGGGCGACCGATGGGAATGCCGCCCAGCGAGTCCATGATCAGCTGCTTGCCGTGCGCGAGATCGCCTCCGGTTTGCGCCGCAAGACGCTCCGCCAGCGCTACAGAGGCCTCGGTTTCGATCCAGCCCGGCGAGACGCGCACGACGCGCACGCCCTTGGGCGAGACTTCCTTCGAGAGGCTCTTGCTGTAGGTGGAGAGCGCGGCCTTGGCGGCGGCGTAAGCTGTCGTCGCCTCTGGAAGCGGAAGTTGGCGCTGTATGGACGTCACGTGGACGATCACCCCGCGCCCCTGCGCCACCATCGCCGGCAACAGTTCACGATCGAGGCGGACAGCGGCCATCAGATTCAGGTCGAGCTCCCTGGTCCAGTCGTCGTCGCTCAAGGCTGCAAAGCCGCCGGCGGGCGCCGACGAGCCGCCCAGCATGTGTACGACGATGTCGACCGAGCCCATGCGCTGACGCGCGGCGGCGGCCAGATCGCGACAACCGGTCGGGGTCGTCAGGTCGGCCGCCACGAACTCGGATTCGGCCAGCGCGTCCGGGCGGGAGCGGGCGGACGTCAAGACCTGCGCGCCGAGCTCGCGAAACAGCGCCACCGTCGCCGCCCCGGCCCCGCGGGTGCCGGAGGTGATCAAGGCGCGCTTGCCCTGGAGGCTGAGGAACGGGTTCACAACCCGATCTCCAGCCGCGAGATCTGGTCCGCCTCGATGGCGAACGTGAACCGCAGCGTCGTTGGACTGCCCGGGAAATCGCCGGTCGCGGTCGCCAGGACCTCCGCGCCGTCGGCGAGTGCCTTCATCTCGAAAGGCTCCAGCACGGCGCGATACTTGGCCTTGGTGTCGCGCCACCAGGCCTCGATGGCCGCGCGGCCGGCATGGGTGCGTCCCTCGTCGTGAACCGCGGCGTCCGGCGCGAAGGCCTGGATGAGGGCCTCGACGGCGCCGGTCGTGTCCGCGTCGAAGTAGGTCTGGATCGGTGGGGGTAGGCGCATCGCGGCTCGTCCTTCTGCTGGCTTCCAAGGCTCGGAAGCTAGGCATGGACGTCTGTCCCGATAAGTAAGACAAAGCTGAACGTGTCATCACGAGGATCGGGATAATTGTATCGACCGGGGTTGATCGAGCTGGACGCCGTCGCCGCCATCGCGCGGCGCTCGTCGTTCCGCGCGGCCGCGCTCGATCTGGGCCTTTCGACCACGGCGCTGAGCAACGCGATCGGCAAGCTTGAGGCGCACCTGGGCGTGCGCCTTTTCAACCGCACGACCCGCAGCGTCTCGCTTACCGATGCGGGCCGGCTGTTCATCGCCCAGATGGGGCCGGCCTTGCAGGAGATCCACGGCGCGATGGATGCGGCGCGATCGCAGCAGGAGACGCCCGCCGGAACGCTGCGCATCAACGCGTTCGCCACGGCCGGGCGCGAACTGCTCTCAAGCCTGATCGTGACGTTCCTTCGGACTCATCCCCAGGTCCACGTCGACCTCGTCACCGAAGGACGGCTGGTGGATATCGTCGCCGATGGCTTCGATCTGGGCGTACGCACCGCGGACCTAGTCCCCAGCGACATGATCGCGATCCCCTTCGGCGGTCCGCAGTCCCACGCCGTGGTGGCCGCTCCGGCTTATCTCGAGAAGCACGGCGTGCCGACCGTGCCGCCCGACCTGCTCGCTCATGCCTGCATCCGCGTGCGCCTGCCCAACGGCGCCATGTTCAGATGGCCGTTCGAGAAGCAGGGGCAGGCCCTGGACGTCGACGTCAGCGGGCCGATGACCCTGGACGAGGCCAGCTTGGCGCGCATCGCCGTGACGGAGGGCCTCGGGCTCGGTCTCTTCATGGAGCAGGACGTCAGGGCCGACGTCGCGGCGGGACGCCTTGTCCGCGTGCTCGGCGACTGGACGCCGCCGCGCCCGCCGCTCTGCCTCTACTATCCGAGCCGGCGGCATCCTTCGGCCGCGCTCAAGGCCCTGATCGGCTTGGCGCGCGGGACGAACGCGAGATCGTGAGCAGCATGAAGCCGATCGAGTACCGCCTGGAACTCTGCGACACCTCCGGCGCGCATCGCCCCATCGCCGTGATCACGTCGGCCAGCCCCTTCGTGGCGGTGTCGGTCGGCGACCGCTTCGACGACGAAGGGTGGCCGCGGCTCGATGCGGACGACCCGCCCGGCACGCCTGCGACCCCCCGGCGCTACACAGTCCATTCCGTCAAGCACGTCGTGACGCAGGAGGATGACCGCGTTGTCGTGAGGTACTGCCTCAACCTGGCTCCGTTCGACGGTGATCGTTCGCCGGCATGGGGCGCCGACTAACGGCGGCGCCAACGGCCCCGCGTTCCGAACGGCCCTCGACCGGCGGCTGAGCGCTCTCTCGGTGCGCGTTGACGTAGCGAGCCCGTTAACCCATCGTCGCCTTTGCGACCCGAGCGTTCGGGCCGGTCTTCAAGCGTTGGGGGGCGCTTAGGCCGATGTGGCCGGCGGCGCTGATGTCGTCTTCCCTGACGGGTCGGCCTTCGCGGTCGGCATTCCCGGCGCCGGCTCCCTCAAGGGCGGACCCAAGGGCGATGGCCTGGCGGGCTCGGGCCTGTCCGATCTCCTCGACGGCGCAGGCGGCGACGACGTGCTGGGCGGGGGGGACGGCGCCGACAGCCTGGTGGGCGGCGACGGCTGGCCGACGCCCAGACCGCGAACGGCTCCGTCGACTACGGGGCCGTGCAGGTTGGAAGCGACGTCATCGTCTTCGCCGACAGCCAGGCCGACGACCGGGCGGCGGACGACGCGGTGACCCTTCGCTCGCGGACGCTCGACGCCATCGACGCGTCGAACATGAGCCGACACAATCATCACCATGGACCTGGGAGGGCAGATGGTGCTGGTCGGCGTGTCATTGTCGTCGCTGAACGGGAACTGGATTTTCGTGGGCTGACGCACGCCGGCCGCGGACCGCCCGTCCCTGCGCCTCAGGCCGGGAAGATCTCTTTCACCGTCCGCTCCAGCACCACCATCGGCATCGAGCCGCGGCGCAGGACGTCGTGGAAGACCTTCAGGTCGAACCTGTCGCGGGCGCGGGCTTTCGCCTCTTCGCGCAGCCGCACCCACTCGCTGTGACCGATCTTGTAGCTGCACGCCTGGCCCGGCCAGATCGCATAGCGGTCGATCTCGCGTTGCACGCGGGTGCGGGGCATGCCGGTCTTTTCGACCATGTAGTCGGTGGCGCGTTCGCGGCTCCAGCGCTTGGCGTGCATGCCGGTGTCGACGACGACGCGGACCGCGCGGAACTGCAGCGACTGCAGGAAGCCGAGCCGCCCCAGGCGGTCGCCCTCATAGGCCCCGAGTTCGGCCGCCAGTTGCTCGGCATAGAGGCCCCAGCCTTCGCCGTGGGCCGCGAAGAACAACACCGTCTGACGCAGGCGCGGGATCTCGGTGGAGGCGAAAGCGATCGATCCCTCCCATTGGTGACCCGGAATCGCCTCGTGATAGGTGAGGGTGGGAAGCGTGAACTTCGGCCATTCGGCCGTGTCCTTGAGATTGATGTAGAAGCGTCCGGGCCGCGACCCATCCAAGGTGGGCGAGGTGGCGTAGCCGTTCGGCGCGCCGTCCTGGATTTCCGGCGGCACCCGCACGATCTCGACCGGCGACTTCGGCAAGGTGTTGAAGGCCAGCGGCATCTTCACACGCATGGCCTCGGTCTGCTGGTTCAGGGCCTTCAGCAGATCGGCGCGGCCGGCGTCGGTGTTCGGATAGAGCTGCTCCGGCCGCTTGGAGATCTCGGCGATGCGCTGCCCGACCGAGCCCGTGGTCAAGCCCTCGGCTCGCAGCAGCGCGTCCATCTGCGCCTCAAGATCGGCCACCTGCTTCAGGCCGATCTCATGCGCCTGCTCGGGCGTCAGCGAGGTCGTCGTCTGGAACGCCAGCGCCCCGGCGTAGAAGACCTCGCCGCCTGGGATCTTCCAGACGCCGGGCTCCGGCGTGGCCTTGGAGCGCGCGGTCTCGATCGCCGCGATCTGGCGATCGAGCGCGGGATAGACCTTGCCGGACACGATCGCCGTGGCCCGAGCCGACCAGTCGCCTTGAAGCTTCGCTTCGCCGGCGCGCCGCGCCAACGAAGCCGTCAGGCCGTGCGCCGCCGGCGCCGGCGCGCGCAGTGCGCGAAGCTGCCCAAGGGTCTGATCGAGCGCGAAGTCGGGCGCGAGCACGCCGCGCGCAGCGTCGTTGCGGAAGGCGTCGGTGTTGTCGTCGAGCGTCGCGGCGAAAGCGTCCAGGCGGGCCAGATAGGCCTCTGCGTCGTCCGCGGTTTCCACCGGATGCACCGAGTCCAGGAAGTCGGGAGTCGACTGGTAGACGCCGCTCAGCTGGCTCAGCACGAACGGAGAGAACGGCGCAGAGTAGCCGCCCTCGCCAAAGCTGAACCGCTCGCCGCCCTCGACGATCTGGCCGTAAACGTACCTGACCACGTCCAGATCGGTTTGGCCCAGCGCCGACAGCTTGCTCGAATCGATCCCGGAAAGCTGCGCCAGGCGCGCCTTGCGGGCCGCCACCCAACGCGCGCGCCCGGCCGACGAGACGTCGTCCAGCTGGCTCCGCTGGCTCGCGCGCTTTCCGGTGTCCAGGCCAAGGGTCGTGGCGAGCTGCGGCGACTCATCGAGGTCGGCTTCGAAGAAGGCGTCCAGCACCGCTCGCAGCCTGGCGTCCTCCGGCGTGGCGGCCAGAGCGAGCGGCGGAGCGCCGGCCCATGCCGCGGCCAGCGCGGCGGTCCCGCCGAGGAAGATGCGACGATCCATGCAAAACGCCCCCGCCGCGTCAGCGGCCTCGAAGAAATGATCCGGCGATTCGCCGCCGCAAAAATCGTAGAACTTGCGCGGTCCATACGTCGGCGCGTTGGAGCCGTCATCAGCGGAACGGCTGAGAGCCAATCAGTCGCGGGACGTGGCCAAGGTGCACGCTGAGATCGCGCACCTCGGGCATGAAGGTCCGCTTCCAACGCTTGCGGACGACGGGAGAACTTAGCTCCTGACGGCGGGGGCGCCCCTTAGCCCCTGGCCAACGTGCTGGCCGCCTTGCCGTCATACCGGCCGCCGAAGCTCGTCTTCAGGTGGGCCATGATGGTCCCGACATTGGCGTCGGGGTTCTTGGCCCGGAAATCGTCGATGGCCTCGCGCAGCTCCGATTCCGTCATCTGCTTTGGGCCATACGAGGAAAGGATCGCCAGTTCGGTTTCAGCGGCCTTGGCGCGCTGGTCGACCTTGGACGCATCGCTGCCGGCTTCGATCAGACGCGCGCGCTCGCTCGCGAGGTTTTCCAGCGTCAGTTTCGTATTCTTCAGGAACTTGGCGACGGTTGCGGCGACCTTTTCATCGGTGACTTCCGTCACGCCGCGCTTGAACTCTTCGGTCGTGATCTGCGTCGCTTCGCCGATCAGCGTGGTGAGCAGGTCGGCCTTCAGACGGTCGTTCGACTTGCGTGCCGCCAGTTGGTCAGCCTTGAGCTCGCTCAGCAAAGCCATGGAGCCGTCCTTTCAATTCACTCTGTTCGGCGGTTCTGTAGTGGGGAAGGAGGCCACCGCGGGTCACGCCGTAGGGCCACCGTAGCAGGCTCCCCGCAACATTTCGTCAGCCATGCGCCTTGCTGGGTCAACCCGCCGACTTCGGGGAGAGGAGGAAGGCCAGCCCGCGCAGAACCGCCTGCTCCAGCCGTTCGGCGGATCCGACATCGTCCTGCATGTGGACGCTGAGAGCGATGCCGCGTCCCAGCACCCAGAACACCCGGGCGATGTCCTCGACTCGATCAAGCGGGGCCCTGTCGTCGCCGAGCAAGGAGCTCTGGAACACCTCGAACGCCCTCTGCTCAGCTTCCCGCACGGCGAGGTTCGGCTCCATTTGCATGAGCGCGTAGAGGTGCGGCCGTCGGCGGATGAACGTCAGCAACGCGGCCGAAGCAGCGTCGATCCGGTGCTGGAACTTGCCGCTCGCCATGGACCGCTCGATCGTTTGGGCGAGCTCCTGCCAGCCTTCAACCGCCACCGCCGCCAGCAAGGCGTCCTTGTTGGCGAAATGGTAGTAGAGGCTGGCGACCCCGCTGCCGACTTCGGCTGCGATAAGCCTCAACTGCAAGGCGTCCGCCCCGCCCGTGTCGACCAGCCGGCGCGCCGCCTCCAAGGCCC
This sequence comes from Phenylobacterium sp. GW823-FHT02A09, assembly GCF_058797775.1. NCBI lineage: Bacteria > Pseudomonadati > Pseudomonadota > Alphaproteobacteria > Caulobacterales > Caulobacteraceae > Phenylobacterium > Phenylobacterium sp. GW823-FHT02A09. Next base: position 22,363 of record NZ_JBXAJZ010000006.1, read on the forward strand.
GACGGCGCAAAGTTACGGGGCTTGCGATCTCCAAGCGCGTCATCTCATGCTGTCCCTAGAAGACAGCCCCGACCATGGACGATGACTGTCGCCGCAACCAGCCTCAGTGGCGGGTCGGCAGCACCACGCTCATGTCTTCGTAGCCCTTCACGAAGGTCGAGTAGCTGCGCTTCGGCTCGGCCTGCAGCTGGATGTCGGGGAAGCGCTTGAGGATCTCTTCCCAGATGATGGTCAGCTGCAGCTCGGCGAGCCGGTTGCCTACGCAGCGATGGATGCCGAACCCGAACGACATGTGCTGGCGCGGCCGGGCGCGGTCGACGATGTAGCTGTTGGGGTTCTCGATCACCCGCTCGTCGCGATTGCCCGAGACGTACCACATGACCACCTTGTCGCCTTCGCGGATGGTCTTGCCGCCCATTTCGAAGTCCTGGGTGGCGGTGCGCGACATGTGGGCCAGCGGCGTCTGCCAGCGGATCGTCTCGGAGACCATCGAGGTGATCAGGCCGTGGTCGGCGCGCAGCTTGGCGTACTGGTCCGGGTTCTGATTGAGGGCGTAGACCGAGCCGCTGATCGTGTTCCGCGTGGTGTCGTTGCCGCCGATGATGAGCAGGCCGACATTGGCGTGGAACTCGGCCATGGTCATGTTCCGGGTCTCTTCGCCGTGCGCCAGCATCGAGATCAGGTCGCCGGCGGGCTCGGCGTTCACCCGCTGGTTCCACAGCTCGGTGAAGTAGCCGAAGCACTCGTTCATGGTCGCGCGCAGGTCCTGCAGGCTGGCCGCGCCGCCGGGATAGCCGGGCGGCGTGGTCATGGCGTCGGACCAGCGGGTCAGCTTGCGGCGCTCCTCGAACGGGAAGTCGAACAGGGTCGCGAGCGTCATGGTGGTGAGCTCCTTCGACACCAGGTCGACCCAGTCGAAGGCCTCGCCGACCGGCAGCGAGTCGAGGATCAGTCCGGCCCGCTCGCGGATCTGCGGCGCCATGACGGTCAGGGCGTGCGGCGACAGCGCCGGACTGACGGTCTTGCGCTGCACGTCGTGGCGCGGGGGATCCATGGCGATGAAGTTGGTGGCGGTGTTGTTCGGATCGCGGAAGCCTTGCGCCGCCTTCGGCGTCAGCGAAATGCCCTTGGCCGACGAGAACACCTGGTGGTTGGAATCCACCGACATGATGTCGTTGTAGCGGGTGATCGACCAATAGGGCCCGTAGTTGCTGTCAGGCGTGAAGTGGACCGGCGACTCATCGCGCAGGCGCTGGAAGATCGGCCACATGGAGTCGTCGCGAAACAGCGAGGCGCGGGCCGGATTCAGCTCCTCCACCGGCGTTTCGTAGGCGGCCTTGTGCGCGGCGGCGCGCTTGTCCTTCAGGATGTCCGCGGTTCCGTCAGCCATGGCCGTTCCCTCGCCCTTGAGCGCCCACAATCTGGACGACGAGCGATCGGACCCTTTCGAACAAGGTTCCACAAGCTCTCAGGAAGCGCCTGGTGACTTAGGCGATGGCCGAACGCCTGACCTCTCACCTCAGGTGTTTCCCAGCGGGAGGTGAGGGCGCGTCGGGATGGCTCTGCGGCGGCGGCGGTCGAAGGTGGCGGCGATGTCGCACGAGTCCAACCGCCGCTTTCGCCTGGGCCGTCTCGTCAAGCTGCTGCTGCTGGCGGCCGGGGCGGTCGCGCTGCTGGTCGCCGCGGCGATCGTCGCCTATGTCTGGAAGGGCTCGCATCCTTCGTTTCTGGACGAGAAGCCGCGCGCGGCGCACGCCACGTTCATGGCTTCGGGCCTGACGCTGCACACCCCGCCCGGTCGCGGCCCGTTCCCGACCGTGCTGCTGATCCCCGGCTGCGGCGGCATCCGGAATGGCCGGGGCCCCAACCCGATCATGGACGAGTATGCGCAGTCGGCGCTGCAGGCCGGCTGGGCGGCGGCGATTCTCGACAGCTATGGGCCGCGCGGCTGGGACCCGGAGTGGGCGCGACGGCGGGTCTGCGCCGGGGCGCGGCTGCAGGGGCTGTTCCGCACCGCCGACATCCTGGCCGGGCTGGACCTGTTGGCGAAGGACCCGCGCGTCGACCACGACCATGTGCGCGTCGCCGGCTGGAGCCATGGCGGCTGGGCGCTGGGCGACCTGGTCACCCTGCATGGCGATGCGGATTTCCAGCGGACCATGGCCGGGGTCGAGGCGATCCGCCTGACCTATCCGTTCTGCGAGCCGCCGGCCCGCGGCGGTCGCCGCGACTGGACCTGGAGCGGCGGCGTCGACCTGGTGATGGCCGAGCGCGACGTCGTCCAGCCCCCGGCCGGCTGCACGCGGCTGGTCGAGCGGGCGAAGGCGGCGGGGGCCAGGGTCGAAGTCACCATGGTTCCCGGCGTGACCCATGCCTTCGACGAGCGGGTCCAGAGCCCGGACTCGGCCTTCCGCTTCGACCCCGCCGCCACCGCCAAGGTCCACGAGCAGTTCATCGGCTGGCTGCGGACCCCGGCGCCGCCGCGCTAGGGCGCGGCCTACGGCGCGTAGACCGCCCGCTCGAAGGCTTCGAAGGCGGCCAGCATGCCGGGGTCGGCGAAGGGCAGGAACTGGCCGCAGAGCATGCCGGCCACGCCGCTGGCCGGGTCGGCCCAGTAGTAGCAGTTGGCCAGGCCGCCCCAGGCGAGGCTGCCGGCGCGGCGCATGCCGGGGACGTCGGCCTCGTTGCGCAGGAAGCCCAGCGTCCAGGTCTTGGGCGTTCCGGGCATCGGGCGGAAGTCGTGGCTGATCGGCGCCATGGCGGTGGTGAGATCGCCGGCCGGGACGGTGCTGTCGGCTTCGCGCAGCCAGCGCAGCGTCTTGGGTCCGAGGACGCCGGCCCCGTCGTCGGTGAGCACGGCGCGCAAGAACTTCAGGTAGTCGGGCGCGGTCGAGCGCAGGCCGCCGCCGCCATAGTAGATCGGCGACGAGGGCAGGTGCGGCGCCGGCATGAAGGCGCCGTCCGGCGCATGGTGGTGCATTCCGGCGGCGCGGGCGTCCAACTGCGGCGTGGAGACGAAGGCGGTGTCGGTCATGCCGAGCGGGCCGGTGAGGTGCTCGGCGACGTAGGCGTCGAGGCCCTGGCCGGTGGCCTGCTCGACCAGCCAGCCCACCGCGTCGATGCCTATGCCGTACTGCCAGCCCGCGCCCGGATCGAAGGCCAGCACCGGCGCGGCCGGCGCGCTCTCCATCAGGCTGCCGCCCACCTGGGCGTAGTAGCGACCAAGGTCGGCGTGGAAGAAGTCGTAGGCCAGGCCCGAGGTGTGGGTCAGCAGCCGGCGAAGGGTTAGGGGCGTGCGGGCCGCCCGCAGCCGCGGCGCGCCGTCGGGACCGAAGCCCTCAAGCACCTGCGGCGTGGCGAGGTTCGGCAGCCGCTCGCCGACCGGCGCGTCGAGATCGAGCACCCCGCGCTCGACCAGTTGCAGCGCCGCGGCCGAGGTGATCGCCTTGGTGCAGGAGGCGATCCAGAAGGTGTCGTCGGGCGCCATCGGCGTCGGGTCCGCCGCGCCGCGCACGCCGGCGGCGAAGTAGCTGTCGGCGCCGTCGGCGCGGGCGACCGCCGCGGTGAGGCCGGGCGCAGCGCCCCTGGCCACGGCGTCGTCGAGCAGCGCCTGTATCGTCTGCGAACCCATGCTTCCTCCCCCGGCCTCTCTTGAGGCTCTCGTCGCCCGCCAGCGGGACCAATCGACGGGGGCCTGTCAACGGCCTCGTCACCGTCGTTGACCGGCGGTCAGCAGCTTCGTAGCGTCTGCGTATGTCGACACTTGCGTGACCCTGGCGCCGAGCGCGGCGCCGCCAGCCTTCATCGCGGACCGCAGGGCATGCGGCCGCATTGCTGCGTCACGCCGGTTGAAAGACATCCCGTTGAAAACGATCTTCCCACGCATCGAACCCGAGCGTCGCGGCGACGCGAGCGCCATCGGCCAGCTCACCACGACGGCGTTCGCGCCCATGCCGTTCAGCGACGGCGACGAAGCCCGCGTGATCCACGCCCTGCGCGAGGCTGGAGCCTTGACCATTTCGCTGGTCGCCATCGCCGCCGACGGGGAGCTGGCCGGCCATGTCGCCTTCTCGCCGGTGCGGATCGATGGGCGGCCGAGCGACTGGTACGGGCTGGGGCCGGTTTCGGTCGCGCCTGGGCTCCAAGGGCGCGGCGTCGGCTGCGCCCTGATCCTGGGCGGCCTGGAGCGCCTGAGGGCCTTGGACGCCGGGGGCTGCGTCCTGCTGGGCGATCCGAACTACTACCGGCGCTTCGGCTTCGTGAGCGATCCCACGCTGACCTATCAGGGCAAGCCCAACCGGTACTTCCAGCGCCTCGTCCTAAGGCCGCCGGCGCCGGCGGGAGACGTCAGCTTTCATCCCGCGTTCGATGCGCCGTGAAAGCGGCGTGCTGCGTTGCGCAAGCACCCTCTGGAGGCGATCCAATAACGAATAATCAACCTGTGGTATAAACCATGGCCGCATATCAGAAAGATGCGGACCATGCAGAAGAATCTCGAAAACGGGACGGTGCGTGCGCGCGCCGAAATCCGACGGCGGAGCCGTCTCCTCCTCTCCGCCGCCCCGTTGGTGCTTGCGCTGGCCAGCGCGCCGCAGGCCTTGGCCCAGTCCGTGACGGGCGGCGGCGATCTGAACGAGAGTCCTGTCCAGACGCCGGATTGGGTGATTGCGGGCGACCTCGTGGTGGGCGTCTCCGGCCCCGGTACGCTGACCATCGAGGACGGCGGAACCGTCGAGAACGACTCCGGCTATGTCGGCGACGCCGCCGCCGGGCAGGGCACGGTCACGGTCTCCGGCCAGGGCGGCGGTCAAGCTTCGACCTGGACCAACAACGGCATGCTGGCGGTCGGCCAGGCGGGCAGGGGCACGCTGACCATCGAGGACGGCGGCCGTGTGACCAGCCAGGACGCCTATGTCGGCGCGGACCCCACCGGCGACGGCACGGTGACCGTGCGCGGCCGCGGCGCCGACGGCGTCGCGTCGACCTGGACCTTCGGTGATCTCCGCCTCGGCAATCTCGGGACCGGGCGCCTGATCATCGAGAACGGGGGCGTGGTGAGCAACGCCTACGGAACGATCGGCGGCGGGGGCCCCGGCGTCAGCAGCGTGACGGTCTCGGGCCGCGACGCCCTGGGCGTTTCCACCTGGACCAGTTCAGGGCCAGTGTATGTCGGCGCGCTCAGCACAGGCTCCCTCCGCGTGGACGGCGGGGCCCTGATGAACAGCGACCAGGGCATCATTGGCGGCGAGATCGGCAGTCCGGGCGTGGGAACAGGCTCCGTGGTGATCTCGGGCACCGACGGCGCGGGAACCGCCTCGACCTGGAACGGCGCGAACCTCTATGTGGGGGCCTATAGCGACGGCTCGCTGGCGATCGAGGACGGCGGCGTGGTGAACACGACCGGCGCCGGCTATGTCGGCTACGACGGCGCCGGGACGGGCACGCTGACTATCTCCAGCAGCACGGGCGACATCTCGACCTGGGACGTCTCGAACGAAATCACGGTCGGCTTCGACGGGGACGGTGACCTGACCATCGATACCGGCGGACGGGTCGTCGTCGGCAGCAACGTCGTCATCGCCAGAAGCGGTGGATCGGTCGGCGCCCTGAGCCTGACCGGCGACCCCAGCGGGCGAGGCGTGCTGGAAACCAGTTCGGTGGTGAAGGGGCTCGGCGCCGCCACCCTCGACCTGGATGGCGGCATATTGCGCGCGACCTGGAACGCGACCGACTTTTTGCGCGGCTTCGACGCGCTGACCATCGGCGGCGAAGGCGCGTGGTTCGACACCGACGGCCACGACATCGCCGTCGCCAGCGACTTCTCGGGGACCTCGAGCCTCAACAAGCTTGGCCTCGGAAAGCTGACGCTGACGGGCGACAGCTCGGCGTTCACGGGCGCGACGACCGTCTTCGCGGGCAAGCTGGTGGTCGGCGAGACCGGCGCTAGCGCGTCGCTCGGCGGCGACGTCGATGTCCGGGCCGGCGGCGCCCTGGGCGGCGTTGGAGACATTGGCGGAAACGTCGCCGTGGCCGGCTCCGGCATTCTCTCTCCCGGTGGATCGACCACTCCGGGGACCTTGACGATCGCCGGCGACCTGACGCTCTCGGGCGCCTCGGTGCTGAACTATCGGCTCGGCCAGGCCGGAACGGTCGGCGGGGCGTTGAACGATCTCCTGGTCGTGGGCGGAGCCCTGACGCTGGACGGGACTTTGAACGTCACGGTTTCGCCCGGCGGAACTTTCGGGCCGGGCGTCTACCGCCTGATCAACTACACCGGCGCGCTGACCAACGGCGGCCTGAACCTCGGCTCCTTGCCGGCGGGCGGCTCCAACACCATCCAGATCTCGATCGCCAACCAGGTGAACCTGGTTAGAACCGCGTCCTCAGGCGGTGGCGGCGGGGGAGGCGGCGGCGGCGATCCCACCCCGCCTGTCCCGCCTCCGCCGCCTCCGCCTCCCCCGCCCGGGCCGTTCGACTTCTGGGATGGCGCTGGCGGGGCGGCCGACGACGGAGCGATCCAAGGCGGCGACGGGACCTGGCGGGTGGGTGGTCCGACCAGCTGGACGCAAGCGGCCGGGGCGACCAACGGAAGTTTCAGCAACGGAGTGTTCGCGATCTTCGCCGCGAAGCCGGGCGCGGTCGTCGTCGACGGCGTCGCCGGCCCGGTGACGGTCAGCGGCATGCAATTCGCCTCCGACGGTTACAGGCTGTCAGGCGACGCGATCACCTTGCAGGCCGGCGACGCCATCGTGCGGGTGGGGGACGGAACGGCGGCCGGCGCCGGCTTCATCGCGACCATCGACGCGGCGCTAAGCGGCCCGGGCAGGCTGGACAAGACCGATCTAGGCGCCCTGATCCTGACCGGGACGAGCAGCCATACGGGGGGAACCAGGGTCTCTTCCGGGACCCTGCAGGTGGACGGCGTACTTGCGGGGCCTCTCGAGGTGTCGCCGGGCGCGCGGCTCAGCGGGTCCGGCCAGGTGGGGGCCACGGCCAATCGGGGCGCGATCGCGCCGGGCGGCGGGGGCTTCGGGACGCTGACGATCGCCGGCGACTATGCAGGCCTGGGCGGACGGCTTGAGATCGAGGCCGAACTGGGCGGGGACAATGCGCCGGCCGACCGCCTGGTGGTGACAGGGGCTTCGTCGGGGCTCACCCCCGTGACGGTGACGAACCTCGGCGGCAAGGGCGCTGCGACCTCGAAGGGAATCCTGGTGGTCCAGGAGGACGGCGCCTCGAACGGGCAGTTCGCGCTGGCCAACGGCGACTACAGCATTGGCGGGCGGTCGGCGCTGGTGGCCGGGGCCTACGGCTATGTTCTGGAGAGAGATGCGGCGGACGGAGACTGGTACCTGCGTTCCAGCCTGCCAGGGCCGGGCGGCGATGGCGCCGGCGGGACGAAGACGCCGCGGACGCCGCTCTTCCAGCCGGGCGCGCCGGTCTATGAGGCCTACGCCAACATGCTGCTCTCGCTGAGCGAGGCTTCGACCCTGCGCCAGCGCGTGGGCCAACGCCGCTATGACCCCGCCGATGCCGAGCGCACGGGCGTCTGGGGGCGGATGGAGGGCCGGACCAGCCACCTCGAGCCTGCGGTCACGGCGACCGGAGTCCATCAGGACGTCGACAGCTGGAAGGTCCAGTTCGGCGTCGATCGCGTCCTGTCCGGAGAGCAGGGCGGCGCGCGCCTGGTCGCGGGCGTGAACGTCCAACTTGGCATGGCCGACACCAAGCTGTCCTCGGCGCACGGCGGCGGAGATATCGACACCGACACCTATGGGATCGGCGCGGCCGTGACCTGGTATGGCGGGGGCGGAGGCTATCTGGACGCCCAGGCGCAGGCCGCCTGGTTCGCCAGCGAACTGACGTCGAGCCTGGCCGGTCGCCAGGTGTCGGGCCAGGACGGTCAGGGCTTCGGCGCGAGCCTGGAGGCCGGCAAGGCCTTCGCCCTGGGAACAGACCTTTCCGTCACGCCGCAGGCCCAGTTCAGCTACGCCTCGACCGATTTCGACAGCTTCAGCGACCGGTTCGGCGCCCGCGTCGACAGCGACAAGGGCGAGAGTCTGCAGGCGCGGGCCGGCGTGGCGTTCGACCACGCCCGCATCTGGCAGGACGCCAGCGGCGAGACGCGGCAGGTCAGCCTCTATGGCCTGTTCAACTTGAAGTACGAGTTTCTCGACGGGGTCCGCGTGCTGGTGGCGGGAACGCCGCTCGACAGCCGTCAGAGCCGCGCATGGGGCGGGCTTGCCGCGGGCGCGGATTATAGCTGGGGCGATGGCCGCTACGCCCTCTATGGGCAGGCGGCGGCCGACACCGGCCTGTCGTCCTTCGGCGAGAGCTATACGGTCACGGCCGGCGGGGGCTTCAAGATGCGGTTCTAACCGCGCGGCCAGGCGAGATTTCGGTTCAAGGCCGCGGGGCGGGGGCCTAGGGTCTCGGCATGACCGTTTCCGTGCCCGCCGACGTGATTTCCCGCCTCAAGGCCGTGCTGGGCGAGGGCGGCTGGAGCCAGGATCCTGAGCGGCTGGCGCCCAAGCTGGTCGAGTGGCGCGACCGCTGGCAGGGGAACACGCCGTTCCTGGCGCTGCCGAAGACGACGGACGAGGTCGCCGCCGTGATCGGCGTCTGCGCGGAAATGGGAACGCCGGTGGTGCCGCAGGGCGGCAACACCGGCCTGGTCGGCGGCCAGATCCCGCTGGGCGAGATCCTGCTCTCGACCGAGCGGATGCGGGCGATCCGCGACGTCGACGCCTTCGACGACGTGCTGGTGGCCGAGGCGGGCGTGACCTTGCAGGCCGCGCACGAGGCGGCGCTGGAGAAGCGGCGGCGCTTCCCGCTCGACATCGCCTCGCAGGGGACGGCGACGATCGGCGGGATCATCTCGACCAACGCCGGCGGCACCGCGGTGCTGCGCTACGGGAACACCCGCGACCTGGTGCTGGGGCTGGAGGCGGTGCTGCCGAACGGCGAGATCTGGAAAGGGCTCAAGCGCCTGCGCAAGGACAACACCGGCTATGACCTCAAGCAGCTGCTGATCGGGGCGGAGGGGACGCTGGGGGTGGTCACCGCCGCCAGCCTGAAGCTGTTCCCGGTGCTGGTGTCGCGCGCCACCGCCATCGCCGCGGTGGACAATCCCGAAGCCGCGATCCGGCTGCTGGCCAGGGCCAAGGACGAGGCGGGGGGCGCGGTCGAGGCGTTCGAGCTGATGGGCCGGCGCGGCGTCGACTTCGTGCTCAAGAACATTCCCAACCAGCGCGATCCGCTCAGCGAAATCCATCCCTGGTACGTGCTGATCGAGATCGCCTCGGGCGAGCCGGGCGCGGCCGAGAACGCCATGGAGCGGCTGCTGGCCGCGGCGCTGGAAGACGGCCTGGTGCGCGACGCCGCCGTCGCCCAGAGCCAGGCCCAGGCCCAGGCGTTCTGGTCGGTGCGCGAGAACCAGTCGCCGGGCCAGAAGCCGGAAGGGGCGACGTGGAAGCACGATGTGTCGGTGCCGGTCAGCCGGGTGGCCGACTTCCTGAACCAGGCGACGGCGCGGATGGAAGCGCTGGTTCCGGGCGCCCGCGTCACCGCCTTCGGCCATGTCGGCGACGGCAACATCCACTACGATGTGATCCGGCCGGACGGCGGCGACGACGCAGCGCACTCGGCGCTGCGGAGCGAAGGCTCGCGCATCGTGCACGACATCGTCGCCGCGATGGGCGGCTCGATCTCGGCCGAGCACGGGCTTGGGGCGATGAAGACCGAGGAGGCGAGGCGCTACAAGTCGCCGGTCGAGGTTGCGGCGCTCTCGGCGATCCGGCTAAGCCTGGACCCGAAGCGGATCATGAATCCGCGAGTTCATTTCTGAGTCCCCATGCTGATCGTCATCTCCCCCGCCAAGGCGCTCGACTTCACGCGACCGGACGGCGCCGCGCCGATGACGACGCCGCAGATGGCCGAGGACATCGCCGAGCTGAGCGTCACGGCCAAGAAGCTGAAGGTCTCTGACCTGAAGAAGATGATGGACCTGTCGGACAAGCTGGCCGAGCTGAACCGCGAACGGTTCGCCGCCTTCGATCCGGCGATGGAGGACGGCCTGCAGGCGGCGTTCGCGTTCAACGGCGACGTCTATTCGGGACTGAAGGCGCGCGAGCTGAACAAGAAGGGCCTGAACTACGCCCAGAAGCACCTGCGGATCCTGTCGGGGCTGTACGGCGTGCTGCGGCCGCTGGACGCGATCCAGCCCTACCGCCTGGAGATGGGCGTGCGGATCAAGACCAAGCGCGGCGCCAGCCTCTACGACTTCTGGGGCGACAAGATCTCGGCCGCGCTGAACGAGGCCGGGCGCGGGCACAAGGACCCGACGCTGGTGAACTGCGCCAGCCAGGAATACTTTGGCGCCGTCGACCGTGCGGCGATCAAGCTGCCGGTGGTGACGGCCAAGTTCTTCGAGGAGAAGGACGGATCGTCGAAGATCATCTCGTTCTACGCCAAGAAGGCGCGCGGGCTGATGGCGCGCTACGCCATCGACCACGGCGTCGAGAAGGCCGAGGATCTCAAGGCCTTCGACAGCGAGGGCTACCGTTTCCAGAAGAGCGCCTCGAGCGACACCGAATGGGTGTTCTCGCGGCCCCAGCCTCCGCCGCCGTCGGCGGCCAAAAAGCAGAAGGACTGATCGGATGGCCGTGGACTATGGGCTGCAGGGCCATGTGGCCGTCATTACCGGGTCCACCAGCGGCATCGGCCAGGCGCTCGCCGCCTCGCTGGCCGAGCAGGGCGTGAACGTCATCCTCAACGGCTTCGGCGACCCGGCCAAGATCGAGGCCGACCGCGCCGCGCTGCAGGCCCGGACCAATGCTGCGATCCGCTACCACGGCGCGGACATGACCAAGCCGGACGAGATCACGGATCTCATCGACTATGCGGTGCGCGAGTTCGGACGGCTGGACATCCTGGTCAACAACGCCGGCATCCAGCACGTGGCCCCGGTCGACGAGTTCCCGCCCGAGAAGTGGGACGCGCTGATCGCGATCATCCTCTCCTCGACCTTCCACGCCAGCCGCGCGGCGATCCCGATCATGAAGGCGCAGGGCCGCGGGCGGATCGTCAACATCGCCTCGGCGCACGGCCTGGTCGCCTCGCCGTTCAAGGCGCCCTACGTGGCGGCTAAGCACGGCGTGGTCGGCTTCACCAAGGGTCTGGGCGTCGAGCTGGCGCGCACCGGCATCACCGCCAACGCCATCTGCCCGGGCTATGTGAAGACGCCGCTGATCGAGGCGCAGATCGTCGATCAGGCCAAGACCCGCGGCATTCCCGAGGACCGGGTGATGGAAGAGGTCATCCTGGCCGCGCAGCCGACCAAGAAGTTCGTCGAGTACGAACACCTGGCCGGGATGCTGCTCTACCTGGTGTCGGACATGGGCGCCTCGGCGACCGGCGCGGCCATGGTGGTGGACGGCGGCTGGACGGCGACCTGAAGGTCGCCGTCCCCGACGGATCTACTTCTTGAAGGTCAGCTCGCGGGCGGTGAGGCCGCCGCGCAGCACGCGGACCTGTTCGCGCGAGACCGCGGCCTGGTTGCTCTTGGTGACGCTGCCGAAGGCCTTGGCCATGACGGCTTCGCCCTCTTCGAGGCTGCGGTCAAACACGGCCATGTTCTTGTATTGGATCATCAGAATGACGTCGGCCTCGCCGTCGCGCGGCGAGTCGATCGCCAGCACGCGGTAGTCGAGGACGTCGCCGCGGGCCTTCTCGGCCTCCTGGATGTTGCGCCAGGTCGAGTTCAGGTAGGACATGTAGTCGTCGAACATGCCGGCCTTGGTCTCGATGTAGGAGATCTGCCAGACCGGACCTAGGTCGTAGGTCCTGGGCGCGTTCTGGGCCATGGCGGAACCGGCCATCGCCAAGGCCAGAGCAGCCGAAACAAGCATCGTCTTCACGCGAATTCTCCCTCTATGTTTCGCGCGAAGCCCGCGCGGGCGGGAGCATGATCTGTGGTAATTGAAAGAACAACGCTATTCGGGTTGTGGCGACCTGCGCAGGGTCCACAGCACCCAGATCGAGACCGGCAGGTTGACCAGCACGGCGGTGATGGCTCCGGGGGCGTAGCCGCCGGCCGCCCAGGCCGCCGTCAGGTGCGGCACGGGAACGTTGATCAGCAGGGCTACGGCCACGGCCCTCAGGGCGAAGATCTTGCCCGACGTCGAGACCCCCGTCGCCGCCCAGGCGGCGAGCGCTCCCGCCCCCAGCGTCAGGAAGGTCAGGGCCAGGGCGAACACCGCCGGCTCCGGCCGCCACCAGGTCACGCCGTAGGCGTCGAGTATCGACTCGACCTGGTCGCGGAGCAGGGCGTAGGCGACCCCTTCCTCGAGGTTGTGCAGGGCGAGGGCGGCGATCACCGCCAGCCCGGCGGTCCGGCGGTTGCTCATCCCTAGTCGCCGGAACGCGGCCCGAAGTCGGGGCTGAAGCGGATGTTGTCCCTGGCCAGGCCGTCGATGACCACCTGGGCGCCGCCGCTCTTGATCATCCATTCCAGGCGGTGGTCGCGGTACTCGCGCTTGAACAGGCCCTGACGGACCAGCTCGGCGACGTTGGGCATGGCCGCGGCGCGTGACGAGGCGGCGGCCTCTTCGGCGGTGCGGGCGACCGAGCTGCGGGCGTTGGCGCGCTCGAGCCAGGCGGCCAGCTTCGAGCCCTTGTCCGGCGGCAGGCCGTGGCCGACCGAGCCGTTGAGATAGGGCGCGACGGCCAGGTCGCCCCAGCCGAAGGCCGCGCCGTTGAACCACGGGCGGTCGTCCAGCTGGCTCTCCAGCCAGCCGAACCAGCGGCGGGTCTGGGCGGCGGCCCTGGCGAGCAGCGTGCGTTCCAGCTCGCCCTCGGCCCGGCGGAACCAGCGGATCTCCGACAGGCCCCAGTTGATCGCCTCGAAGTGGGTGTCCATCGCCTCTTCCAGCATCCGCACGCGGGCGCGTTCGGCGGGCGACGCCGGCAGCAGCGGCGGGTCGGGCCAGCGGTCCTCGACATATTCGAGGATGATGGTCGAGTCGAAGATGCGGACCTCGCCGTCGACCAGGGCCGGGACCTCGGCGCGGGGATTGGCCTCGAGGAACTCGCCGGCCGCGCCGCCGGCCCCGAGGCCGCCGGGGGTCAGGGTCTCGAACGGCTGGCCCTTCTCGCGCAGCGCGATCTTGACCTTCTGGGCATAGGGCGACAGCGGGTGGTCGTAGAGCTTCAGCATGGCGCGGCTCCCTCCAGCGGCATGATCGAGCCGCGCTTGCGCCACGGAAGTCAACCGGGGCGCCTTGACGGCCCCCGCGGAAGGCCGCTCCTTGTCGTCCAACAAACGTTTGAAAAACGAGGGAGGCGCGCGTGGCCTACAAACCTTTCGACCTGACCGGCAAGGTGGCGCTGGTCACCGGCGGCAACGGCGGCATCGGCTTCGGCATGGTCGAGGCCATGGCCCAGGCCGGCGCCGACATCGTCATCTGGGGCTCGAACGCGGGCAAGAACGCCGATGCGGCCGAGAAGCTGAAGGCGACCGGCGTGCGGGTGCTGACCCAGGTGGTCAACGTCGCCGACGAGGAAGCCGTGCGCGCCGGCATGGTCGAGGCGGTCAGCAAGATGGGCCGGGTCGACACCGTGGTCGCCAACGCCGGCATCGGCGGCGGCGCGAAGTCGTTCGCCGAGTTCGACACCGCCACCTATCGCAAGGTGCTGTCGGTCAATCTGGACGGGGTGTTCTTCACGTTCCGCGAGGCCTGCAAGCACATGGTCGAGCGCTCCGGCCAAGGCGACCACGGCGGTTCGCTGGTGGCGATCTCGTCGCTGTCGGCGCTGGACGGGGCGGCGCGCAACGAGGCCTATGCGGCGACCAAGGGCGCGCTGATCCCGATGATCCGCGCGATCGCGGTGGAGCATGCGCGCTATGGCGTGCGGGCCAACTGCATCCTGCCCGGCTGGATCGCCACCGACATGACCGCCGGGGCGCAGGACAACGACAAGTTCAACGACAACGTCATCAAGCGGGTGCCGATGCGCCGCTGGGGCAAGCCGGCCGACTTCGGCGGCATGGCGGTCTATTTCGCGTCGGACGCCTCAGCGTTCCACACGGGGGACTCGGTGCTGATCGACGGCGGCTACGCGATCTTCTGACGCCGCCCTTCGACAGTTCGTCATGGCCGGGCCGTCAGGTCCCGGCCATCCATAGACGCAGCGCCTTTGCGACGAGCACCGACGCGTATGGATCCCCGGCCCGCATACGCGGCCGGGGATGACGATCAGGATCGGGAATGAAGTCCTGTCTAACGTCGGGTCATAGTTTCCATGGCCGTCGCCCGGCGCCATCCTCCCGGCCATAAGAATTCGGGAGGATTTCGATGAGCCTGCATACTCCGCTTTGCGATCTTCTGGGTGTGAAGCACCCGATCATGCTGGCCGGGATGGGCGGCGTCTCCTACGCCGAGCTGGTGGCCGCGGTATCGAACGCCGGCGGCTACGGCGTGCTGGGCATGGCCGGCCGCAGCCCGGAATTCATCCGCGACGAGATGCGCAAGGTCAAAAGCCTGACCGACAAGCCGTTCGGCGTCGACCTGCTGGCCGCCTCGCCCGAGAGCCTGACCGCCTCGGTGGAGATCATCATCGAGGAGGGCGCCTCGTCGTTCGTCGCCGGGCTCGGCGTGCCGATGCCGATCATGGAAAAGCTCAAGAAGGCCGGCCTGAAGGTCATGGTCGTCTGCGGGGCGGTGAAGCACGCGGTGAAGGCCGAGCAGGCCGGCTGCGACGCGGTGATCTGCCAGGGCGGCGAGGGCGGCGGCCATACCGGCCTTGTCGGCACCATGCCGCTGGTGGCCCAGGCGGTCGAGGCTGTGAAGATCCCGGTGGTGGCGGCCGGCGGCCTCTACGACGGACGCGGGCTGGCCGCGGCGCTGACCCTGGGCGCCACCGGCGTCTGGATGGGCACCCGGTTCATTGCGTCCCAGGAAGCGCACGCCGGGGAGATGTACCGCCAGGCCATCCTGGAAGCGGCCGACGAGGACACCATCCGCACCCGCTCGTATTCGGGCAAGCCGATGCGGGTGAAGAAGAACCCCTATGTCGAGGAGTGGGAGACCCGTCCGCAGGACATCCAGCCGTTCCCGATGCAGGCGATGCTGTCGACCCGCGAGGGCGTGATGGGCGGCATCGGCGGCCAGCTCGAAGGCCTGGACCCCGATCGTTCGTGCTTCGCCATGGGCCAGTCGGCCGGCGGGGTGCACGAGGTGCTGCCGGCCGCCACCATCGTCGCCAACCTGATCAAGGAAGCCGAGGCGGCCATCGACCGGACCGCCAGGTTGCGCGCGAAGGCGGACGCCTGAAGCCGCGGCTCCAGGCGTCCGGTCTCTCAGCCGTCGATGTCGAGGCCCAGGGCCAGGCGACCGGCGTAGCGTAGCTGCGGCATCTCCTGCAGCGGGTGGAAGCGGGCGCCCTGGATGTCGCGGAACGCCCGTTCCAGACCAGTGTCGCGGTAGAAGGCCGCGCCGCCGGCGACCTCCATCGCCCGCTCGACGGTCCTGATGGCCGACTGGCCGATCAAGGTGCGGTCGGTCATCGCGCGGCCGGTCGATTCCGGACCGGGCGCGCCGTGCGCAGCGAGCTGGACCATGTCCGCCCAGGCCAGCTGCGCCATGTGGAAGGCGTTCTCCATCTCGCCGACCATGTAGGCCAACTTCTCGTCGTCCGGCTTCTTGCGGGCGATGGCCAGGGCCTTGTCGCGGGCCCCCTCGGCGACCCCGATATAGGCCGAGTAGATGATGGCGAAGGCGATCATCGAGATGATGTGGAACAGCGGATGCCACTGGCCCTGCGGCCGGCGGCCGGAGATCGCTGCGTCGGGCACGAAGACGTCCTGCAGTTCGACGTCGTTCGAACCGGTGCCGCGCATCCCCATCACCCGCCAGGTGTCGAGGATCTTCACCCCCGGCGCTTTCATGGATACCGCGAAGTGCAGCACCGTGGGGCCGGCCTCGGGGTCGTCATAGACGGCGCTGGTGACCAGCAGGTCGCCGATAGGAGAGCCGCTGGAGAACACCTTGCGGGCGGTGATCTGGAAGCCGCCGTCGACCTTGACGGCCGTTCCGGCGCTGGCCAGCCAGTCGGAGCCGCCGCTCGACACCAGGACGAGGTCTTCGGCCGCGACGCGCTTGAGCAGGCCTTCGGTCGGGGCCTGGGTCACGCGCCAACGCCAGGCGGCAACGGCGACCAGATGGGTGTGCATCGAGAAGGCCAGGGCGGTCGAGCCGCAGGCCGCGCCGAGTCGGCGGATGGCGTGGCAGATCTCGGTCAGGTCCGCGCCGCCGCCGCCGAACTCGGTCGGGACCATGGCGGTGAGGAAGCCCTCCTCCTTCAGAAGCACGTAGGAGTCGAAGACGAAGCTCTCCTCCACATCGTGCAGCGCGGCCTTGGCGGCGATCTTCGCGGCGATCCGATCGGCGCGGGTCAGCCAGTCGGCAGTGTCAGTCCTGGCTTGGGTATCCAACAACATTGATCAGCTCCATGTGCTCGGAAGCGAACAGTTTTCTGTTGTCGATAGGGTCTCAGCCCCTGGGGAATGCAGCTAGTTCAGGAACTGAAGCACCGGTGGTATAGGAAATGAACTGGGTCGGGGCTCGCTCCGGCCAGGCTGGTCTAGGCGACTTCCCAAGGACAAGCTTATGACGCGGGGCAGTTACCGACAATTCTGTCCGGTTTCGATGGCCGCCGAGGTGCTGTGCACCCGCTGGACGGTGGTGCTGCTGCGCGAGATGGTCGCCGGCTCGACACGCTTCAACGACCTGCGGCGCGGGGTGCCGCGGATGTCGCCGGCCCTGCTGTCGCAGCGGCTGAAGGAGCTGGAAGCGGCCGGGGTCGTGCGCCGCGATCCGGCGCCGCGCGAGCCCGGGGTTCTCGAGTATCGGTTGACCGCGGCCGGACAGGAACTGGAGCCGCTGATCGAGGCGTTCGGCATGTGGGGGCAGCGCTGGGTGTCTTCGGAGCTGTCGCTCGAGCACCTCGATGTGACCCTGCTGATGTGGGACATGCGGCGCAGCCTGGACACCACGCCGCTGCCGAAACAGCGGGTGGTGGTGCAGTTCCGGTATCCGGAGTTGCCGCCGGTGCAGCGTTCGGCGTGGCTGATCGTGGCCCCGGACGGATCGGTGGATCTCTGCTCGATCGATCCCGGTTTCGACGTGAACCTCTTCGTGTCGACCGACCTGCGCAGCATGACGGCGATCTGGATGGGACTGGACACCGTGGCCGCCGCCCTCCGCGACGGCCGGATGCACCTGACCGGCGACCAGCGCCTGGCCGCGGACATGCAGACTTGGCTGGGGCTCAGCCCCTTCGCCAAGGAGCGCAAGCTGGCCAGCTGAATGCAAAAGAGCCCGCCCCCGGGGCTGGCGGGGACGAGCTCGGCGTTGCGGCGGAAGGGGTGTGCGCCTTCCGCCGGCGTTCCGGACGTTACGCTGCGACCTTGGCCGCAATCTGGGCCAGGTGGCGGCCTTGGAAGCGCGCGCCGTCCAGTTCGTTGGCGCTGGGCTGGCGCGAGCCGTCCCCAGCGGTGATGGTCGAGGCGCCGTACGGGCTGCCGCCGGTGATCTCGTCTTGGCGCATCTGGCCGGCCCAGGCGTAGGGCAGGCCGACGATCACCATGCCGTGGTGCAAGAGCTGGGTGATGGTCGAGATGATGGTGGTCTCCTGGCCGCCGTGCTGGGTGGCGGTCGAGGTGAAGACGCCGCCGACCTTGCCGACCAGGGCGCCCTTGGCCCACAGGCCGCCGGTCTGATCCCAGAACGCCGCCATCTGCGAGGCCATGCGGCCGTAGCGGGTGCCGACCCCGACGATGATCGCGTCGTAGTTCGCCAGGTCGTCGACCGTGGCGATCGGGGCTTCCTGGTCGAGCTTGTAGCCCGAGGCCTTGGCCAACTCGTCCGAGACGGTCTCGGGCACGCGCTTGATGTCGACGGTGGCGCCGGCCTCGCGGGCGCCTTCGGCGACCGCCTTGGCCATGGTTTCGATGTGGCCGTAGGTCGAGTGGTAGAGCACGAGGACTTTGGTCATCGGGAGTTCCTGGCTTTCGATGGGAAAAGGGGTGGCCCGGACGCGGGGGGCTGCGTCCGGGCCAGATCTGCGTCAGGCGGCGTCGACGAGGACGAGTTCGGCGTCCTCAAGGGCCGTGACGCGGATGGTCGCTTCGTCGCGGATGGCGACGCCGTCGCGGGCGTTGGCCTTCACGCCGTTGACCTCGATCGCGCCGGTGGCGGGCACGAGGTAGGCGTAGCGGCCTTCGCCGAGCTGGTACTCGGCGGTTTCGCCGGCCTTCAGCGTCGCGCCGGCGACCCGGCCGTCGGCGCGGATCGGCAGCACGTCTTCATCGCCGTCGACGCCGCTGGCCAGGGTCACGAACTTCCCGGCGCGGTCGCCCTTGGGGAAGGGCTTGGCGCCCCAGGAGGGCTCGCCGCCGGCCTTGGTCGGCAGGATCCAGATCTGGAACAGCGTCGTGTCTTCGTTCTCGACGTTGTACTCGGCGTGACGGATGCCCGAGCCGGCGCTCATCACCTGCACGTCGCCGGCCTCGGTCCGGCCCTGGTTGCCCAGGCTGTCCTGGTGGGTGATCGCCCCGGTGCGGACGTAGGTGATGATCTCCATGTTCGCATGCGGGTGCGGCGGGAAGCCGGAGTTCGGGGCGATCTTGTCGTCGTTCCAGACGCGCAGGGCGCCCCAGCTCATCCGCTTCGGGTCGTGATAGTCGGCGAACGAGAAGTGATGCTTGGCGTCGAGCCAGCCGTGGTTGGCGCCGCCGAGGGTGTTGAAGGGTCGAATGTCGATCATCTTCGGTACTCCGGGGGACGGGTCTGCTTGGGCCGTCCGTTCGAGAAAAAGGTAGCGATCCCCCGGGAATTAGAAATAGAAACGATGGAAACAGATTGTTTCCAAAAGCGACATGTCAAAGCTCCCTGACTTCGAAGCCTGGGCGATCTTCGCCCGGGTCGCCGAGACCGGTTCGTTCGCCCGCGCCGCCGACGAGCTCGACCTCTCCAAGGCCACCGTCTCCAAGGCCGTCTCCCGCCTGGAAGCGCGCCTGGGCGCCAGCCTGTTCCACCGGACCTCGCGGCGGCTGTCGCTGACCGAGAGCGGCCGCAACGCCCTGGAGCGCGCCAACCGCATCCTGGCCGAGGGCGAGGCGGTCGAGGCGGAGACGGCGGCGCAGTCGGTGATCCCGCGCGGGGTGGTGCGGCTGGCGGCGCCGGTGTCGTTCGGCCTGCTGCACATGGCCGACATTCTGCCCGACTTCCTGGCCCGCTATCCTGAGGTGACGCTCGACGTGAACCTGGCCGACCACAAGGTCGATCTGGTGGCCGAGGGCTACGACCTGGCGGTGCGGATCGCCCAGCTGCAGGACTCCTCGCTGCTGGCCCGCAAGCTTTGCGACATGCGGGTGATGCTGGTCGGGGCGCCGCATTACTTCGAGGCGTTCGGCAAGCCGGAGCACCCGCGCGACCTGCTGCAACACCGCTGCTTCACCTATGCGAACGTCGAGACGCCGGACCTGTGGCGGTTCACCAACGCAGCCGGCGAGGAGCAGAGCGTGACCGTGAGCGGACCGATGCGGGTCAACAGTTCCGAGAGCCTGAGCCCTTCGCTGCGCGCGGGCCTCGGCGTGGCGCTGCAGCCGGAGTTCATCTGCTGGCGCGACCTGCAGGACGGGACCCTGGAGACCGCGATGTGCGACTGGCGCCCGCCGAACCCGGCGCTGCATATCGTCAGCCCGCCGGGGCGGCTGCGGCCGGTGCGGGTCAAGGTGCTGATGGACTTCCTGGCCGAACGGCTGGCGGCGGCCCCCTGGCAGACGGGGCTCTAGGTCGCGGGCGGGAAGGCCTGGGGCTCGCGGTTGAAGCGGCCGAAGGTGGACAGACAGCCCTGCCAGATTCCCAGGTGCTGCTTCATTTCCGCGGCGTTGGTGCGGGCGCTCAGCATCGCGCCGTACATGACGTTGGCGCGGCCGTCGTCGGTCAGGTAGCCGCGGCAGGCGACTTGGCTGCGGTTGAAGACGTTGATCTGGGCCAGGTTCGCGCCGCGCCGCTCGAAGGCGGTGGAGAAGGCGACCATGCCGCAGGCCTTGCCGTTCGCATCGCAGTCGACGAACTGGGCTCCGAACTTGCCGCCGGGGGTGGCGATGTCGAGCACGACCACGCCGTTATTGGCCCCCAGGACGCTGGCCTTGGCGTCCATCGAAGCCAGCAGCCCGACCAGGGCGGCCGGATCGCGCGCATCGAAGGCGCTGCTCGCGGCGGGCTTGGCCGCGGGCTTGGCGGCCGGCTTGGCCGGTTCGGCGGCGAGCGCCGGCGCGGCCATGGCGAGGGCGAGAAGGGCGGCGAAGGCGCGCATGCGGGCTGAGCTCCAGCGTGAAGCCGGAGGGCTAACGTCTTATGGCCGTGGGTGACAAGCCGGGGCCTGCGGATTTAAGTGCGACCCATGCGCCGCGTCCTGCCCATCGCCGCCGCCTTGCTGCTGGCTCCGGTTCCGAGCCTGGCGCAGGAGCGTTCGCCCGAGATGCGCCAGACCCTGGCCGAGCTGAGCCGGGTGCTGGGCGAAAGCCACGCCCTGCGCCAGGTCTGCGAGGGGAGCGACGACCAGTACTGGCGCACGCGGATGAACCGCCTGGTCGAGACCGAGGGCGGCGATCCGGAAGCCGAGGCGCGGTTGAAGGACAGCTTCAACGCCGGGTTCGCCGAGGGACGGCGGCTCTATCGCGGATGCGACGACAGCACGCGGCGCGCCCAGGGGCTGATGGCGGTGCGCGGCCGCGAGCTGGCGACGGCCCTGTCCCATGCGCAGTACCGCAGCGGGGTCGTGCAGCCGACGCCGGAAGAAGGCGTGACGGCGGAGCCTGCTCCGCGTTAGTGTGACCGCCGTTTCTCGGGGAGGTTGTCATGGAATTGACTGCGGTCGTCGTCCTGCTGATCCTGGCTTTGGTGATCCTGTTCGGGGCCATCAAGATCGTGCCGCAGGGCCGCGAGTTCACGGTGGAGCGCTTTGGCCGCTACACCCGCACCCTGGCGCCGGGCATCAGCTTCCTGACCCCGTTCGTCGAGGGGATCGGCCGCAAGGTGAACATGATGGAGCAGGTCCTGGACGTGCCCCAGCAAGAGGTCATCACCAAGGACAACGCGGTGGTGAAGGTCGACGGGATCGTCTTCATCCAAGTGATGGACGCCGCCGCGGCGGCCTATCGCGTCGACAACCTCAACTACGCCATCGCCCAGCTGGCGATGACCAACCTGCGCACGGTGGTCGGCTCGATGGAGCTGGACGAGGTGCTGTCGCAGCGCGACCAGATTAACACCCGGCTGCTGCACGTCATCGACACGGCCACCGGCCCCTGGGGCGTCAAGGTGGCGCGGATCGAGATCAAGGACCTGATGCCTGGGCCCGACATCACCAACGCCATGGCCCGGCAGATGAAGGCCGAGCGTGAACGCCGCGCGGTGATCACCGAAGCCGACGGCGAGAAGTCGGCGGCGATCGCCCGCGCCGAGGGCGCCAAGCAGGCCGCGATCCTCGAGGCCGAGGGCCGCCGGGAAGCGGCCTATCGCGACGCCGAGGCGCGCGAACGCGAGGCCGAGGCCGAAGCCAAGGCGACGGCCATGGTGTCGGAAGCCATCGCCCGCGGCGACGTCAACGCCATCAACTACTTCGTCGCCCAGAAGTACGTCGAGGCCTTCGCCAAGCTGGCCGACAGCCCGCAGCAGAAGACGGTGATCGTGCCGGCCGAGATGGGCGCGCTGGTCGGCTCGCTCGCCGGGGTCGGAGAGCTGGTGAAGACCATCCGCACCGACGATCCGCCGCGTCGCCCGGCCGCGCCGGCCTCGGCCCCGCCGCGCGCCACGCGCGGCGCGGTCCCGCCGACGGGAGCCTGACCCGATGGGCACGCTGGCCGAGTTCTACGGCGCCTACGGCTTCTGGCTGTGGGCGGCGGTCGGGGCCGCGGTGCTGGCGATCGAGATCGCCTTCGGCTCCGGCTGGCTGTTGTGGCCGGCCGCCTGTGCGGCGGTCGTCGCGGTGATCAGCCTGTTCACCCGCAACGCGGTGGTCGAGATTGGTCTGTTCGCAGTGCTGACCATGGTCACCAGCCTGGCCGCGCGGCGGTTCTGGCCGCGCGACCGCACCTCGACGACGGACATCAACGACAACGTGGCGCGGCTGGTCGGGCACCAGGGCCGGGTCTCGGCCGCCTTCGTGCACGGGGCCGGCCGGGTGCTGATCGACGGCAAGGAGTGGGCCGCGGAATCCGAGGACGGCGCGCAGCTGGAGCTGGAGTCGATCGTCGAGGTGACCGGCCTCAGCGGCGGCTCGCGGCTCCGGGTGCGGGTCCCGCGCTGACCTCCTCGAGGAAGCGGCGCAGGTTGCGCAGGAAGGGCAGGGCCTGACGGAACTCGGCGTCGGTGAAGCCCTCGCGCAGCAGTTCCATCTTCCACTTCATTTCTTTCAGCACGGCGGCGTGCTGTTCGAGCCCCGCGCGGGTCAGGCGCACGCGCTTCTTGCGCCCATCGGCGACGTCGCCGAGCACGCTGACCAGGCCAAGCTCGCCCATCTTCTGCAGGATGTTGGTCACCGCGGCCTTGGAGAGCAGCATGTCGCGGGCCAGTTCGGCCGGCGTCTGGCCGTCGCCGTTGCGCACGAAGTGCTGCAGCAGTTCGAAATGCGCGTAAGTCATGCCGGCCGGCAGGTGCTGCTGCACCGACTGGCGGATCAGATGCTCGATGACGCCGATCTCGCTGAACACAGCGACGTCCGGACGATCCTGCAGGGTCGGGGCCATGCTTCGGCCTCCTGTTGTTCAAGCCCGAACATGGTTGTCGTTCGGACTTGAACGGTCAAGCCTTGCGCGCTTGCTCCAGACCCTTGCGGGCGAGCGCGTCGGCGCGCTCGTTCAGCTCGTGGCCGGCGTGGCCCTTGACCCAGTTCCAGCTGACGTCCTGGCGCCCACGGGCCGTATCGAGCCGCCGCCAGAGGTCGTCGTTCTTGACCGGCTTGCCGTCGGCCGTCTTCCAGCCGCGCTTCTTCCAGCCGAAGATCCACTCCGAGATGCCCTTCATGACGTAGGTGCTGTCGGTGTGGAGCTCGACCTTGCAGGGCTTCTTCAGGGCCTCGAGCGCCTGGATGGCCGCCATCAGCTCCATGCGGTTGTTGGTGGTCCCCGGCTCGCCGCCGCAGATCTCCTTGACGTGCGCGCCGGAGATCATCACCGCGCCCCAGCCGCCAGGGCCCGGGTTCCCGGAGCAGGCGCCGTCCGTGTAGATCACGACTGCAGGGGTCACGAGACCTCGCCCAGCAGGACGAGGTCGGGCGCCGAGCGGTGAACCGCCAGTTTGCGCTCGTACTCCAGCGGGTCCTTCGGGCGCACCAGCGCGCCGGCCGGGGTGGCGTGCCAGTCGTGCAGCCGGGTCAGGAAGAAGCGCATCGCCGCGCCGTGGGCCAGCACCGGCAGGGCGGCGCGCTCGGCGCTGCTCAGCGGGCGGTGGGCCTCGTATCCGGCCAGCATGGCGCGGGCGCTGGTGATGTTGAAGCTGCCGTCGGCCTCGAAGCACCAGGCGTTCAGGGCCACGGCGATGTCGTAGGCCAGGAAGTCGTTGCAGGCGAAGTAGAAGTCGATGGTCCCGGCGAACTTGCCGCCCGGATGGAAGAAGACGTTGTCCGGGAAGTAGTCGGCGTGGATCACCCCGCCCGGCAGGTCCGCGGGCCAGGACGCGGCGATGCGCGCCAGATCGCCGTCGATGACGCCGGCCAGGCCCGGCTTCAGGGCGTCGGCCTGGGCCTTCAGCCCCTCGAACATCGGCGCCCAGGCGGCTTGGCCAAGGTCGTTGGCGCGGGTCATGGAAAAGCCGTCGGCGGCCAGATGCAGGCGGGCCAGGCCCTCGCCGGCCTCGCGGCAGTGGGCGGCGCTCGGGCGGCGGACCGACAGGCCGGGCAGGAACGAGAAGATCGCGCAGGGTTTGCCGCGCACGCGCTTCAGCGCTTCGCCAGCCTTGTCGATCATCGGCGTGGCCGAGGGATAGCCGTGCTGGGCCAGCCAGCGGGTCAGGCCGAGGAAGAACGGCAGTTCGTCCTCGCGCACCCGCTTTTCATAGACGGTGAGGATGAACTTCCCGGCCTCGGTCTCGAGCAGGAAGTTCGAGTTCTCGACGCCTTCGGCGATGCCCTTGAACGAGACGGGGGCGCCGAGGTCGAAGTCGGAGAGGAGGGCGTTCAGCTCCTCGTCGGTGATGTCGGTGTAAACGGCCATGCTGGCGCGGAAGTGCGGGAGCGCGGGCCGCGCGTCAAGCGTCCGCTGTCAGCTTGCGCGGCAGCTTGAAGCTGACCGTCTCGCGCACGGTGTCGACTTCCTCGACCGTGACGTCGAAGGCTTCGCCCAGTCGGTCGATCAAGCCCTGGACCAGCAGTTCCGGCGCCGAGGCCCCGGCGGTGACCCCGACGGTCGCGACGCCGTCCAGCCAGGCGAAGTCCAGGCCGCGGGCGTCGTCGATCAGATAGGCGCCCTTGGCCCCCGAGCGCTTGCCGACCTCGACCAGCCGCACCGAGTTCGAGGAGTTGGCCGAGCCGAGCACCAGCAGCACCTCGGCGCGGGCCGAGATCGCCTTGACCGCCTCCTGGCGGTTGGTGGTCGCGTAGCAGATGTCTTCCTTGTGCGGGGCGGCGATGTCCGGGAACCGCTCGCGCAGGGCGGCCACGATCTCGGCGGTGTCGTCGACCGACAGGGTGGTCTGGGTGGCGAAGGCGACGTTGGCCGGGTCGATCGGATTGAAGGCGCGGGCGTCCTCGACGGTCTCGATCAACTGGACGACGCCCTCGGGCAGCTGGCCCATGGTGCCGACGACCTCTGGATGGCCGGCGTGGCCGATCAGCACGATCTCCTTGCCGGCGTCGTAGTGGCGCTGGGCCTCGACGTGGACCTTGGAGACCAGCGGGCAGGTGGCGTCGAGGTAGAGCATCTGGCGGCCCTTGGCCTCGGCCGGCACCGACTTGGGCACGCCGTGGGCCGAGAACACCACCGGGCGGTCGGTGGGGCACTCGGACAGCTCCTCGACGAACACTGCGCCGAGGTTCTTCAGCCGCTCGACGACATGGCGGTTGTGGACGATCTCGTGGCGCACGTAGACCGGAGCCCCGTACTTCTCGATGGCGCGCTCGACGATCTGGATGGCGCGGTCGACGCCGGCGCAGAAGCCGCGGGGCGTGGCCAGCAGGACCGTCAGCGGGGGGCGAGGGCGGGGCTCTTGCAACATGGCGGCAAGTTAGGCGTTCAGGGCCGTGTCCGCCAGCCGCGTTGCGGCCTCAATCGATAGCCATTACTAGGGACGTGCATGCGTCGCGCCCGTAGGGCTGCACGCCCCTCTGGCTTTTGGACGACCTTGATGCGCCGCTCCCTGATGCTGCTTGCCGCCGGCCTGATCGTGGCCGGGACCACGGTTCCCGAGCTGGCGCTCGCCCAACGCCGCGGCAACGACGAACAGCGCCAGCAGGAAGAGGCCTCCAAGAAGCGCAAGCGCGATTCGGAATGGAGCGACGTCCAGGCGCCGCTGCCGCAGCTGCGCAACGCCGGCCCGTGCCCCTATGTGAAGGTGCTCTACGACGCGGCCCGCTTTGTCGAGTTCAAGGACGAACGCGAGGCGTCCTCAGCGGTCGGCTTCTCGGGCGAGATCCAAGGCATCTCGGCGGGCTGCCAGTACAAGGACGAAGAGCCGATCCAGGTGAAGATGGAGATCCTCTTCGAACTGGGCAAAGGCCCGCAGGCTCAAGGCGCCACCAAGAACTATCGCTACTGGGTGGCGGTGACCCAGCGCGGTCAGTCGGTGATCGCCAAGGAATACTTCGACCTGCCGATCACCTTCCCGGCCGGCCAGGATCGCGTCTACGCCACCGAAACCATCAACCAGATCACCATTCCGCGCGCCACCATGACCACCAGCGGCGCCAACTTCGAAGTGCTGGTCGGTTTCGACGTCACGCCGCAGATGGCGGCCTTCAACCGCGAGGGTAAGCGTTTCCGGCTGAACGCCGGCGCCGCCGTCGCCGGGAACACCAACGAAAACAAATGAGCGACCTGAAAAGGGGCCTGAGCGAAGCGGTCGCCGCCGCCTTCGCCGCGGCGGGACTGCCGGCCGAACTCGGCCGGGTGACTCCGTCTGACCGGCCCGACCTGGCGGACTTCCAATGCAATGGGGCGCTGCCCGCGGCCAAGGTCGCCAAGCGCGACCCGCGCGAGATCGCCGCCGAGGTGGTGGCGAACCTGACCGGCGACCCGCGCCTGGCCTCGGTCGAGGCCGCGGGCCTCGGCTTCATCAACATGCGCGTCAGCGACAGCGCCCTGTCGGCCCGCGCCGCCGAGATCGCCGCCGATCCGCGCCTGGGCGCGCAGGCGGTCGAGACCGTGCGCAAGGTGATGATCGACTACGGCGGCCCGAACGTGGCCAAGCCGATGCACGTTGGCCACCTGCGCTCGTCGATCATCGGCGAATCGCTGAAGCGCATCTACCGGTTCCGCGGCGACACCGTGCTGGGCGACGCCCACTTCGGCGATTGGGGCTACCAGATGGGCCTGCTGATCGGCGCGGTCACCGACGAGGACGCGCAGATCGCCAAGGTGGTCGAAGACCTGAACGCCAAGGGCGCGGTCAGCGACGCCGACGAGGCGGCCGCCTTCGCCCTGTTCGACGAGAAGGTCAGCCTGGCCGACCTCGACCGGCTCTATCCGCTGGCCGCCGCGCGCGGCAAGACCGAGCCGGAGTACCGCGACCGGGCCCGCAAGCTGACCGCCGAACTGCAGGCGCGCCGCGCCGGCTACTTCCTGCTGTGGCGCCACTTCGCCAAGGTGACCAAGGTCGCCCTGGAGCGCGACTTCCACGCCCTGGGCGTCGACTTCGACCTCTGGAAGGGCGAGAGCGACGTCGACGAACTGATCAAGCCGATGGTCGAGGACCTGGAGGCCAAGGGCCTGCTGGTCGAGGACCAGGGTGCGCGCATCGTGCACGTCGCCGGTCCGAACGAGACCAAGAAGAAGAAGCTGCCGGACGGCTCGGTGGTCGTGGTCCCGAGCCCCGACCCGCTGCTGGTGGTCTCGTCCGAAGGTTCGGCCATGTACGGCACGACCGACCTGGCGACGATCCTCGACCGCAAGCAGACCTTCGGCCCGGACCACGTCCTCTACGCCGTGGACCAGCGCCAGGCCGACCACTTCGAGATCGTGTTCCGCGCCGCCTACCTGGCCGGCTACGCCGAGAAGGGCAGCCTGGAGCATGTCGGCTTCGGCACCATGAACGGCACAGACGGCAAGCCGTTCAAGACCCGCGAAGGCGGCGTCCTGAAGCTGAACGACATGATCGTCATGACCCGCGACAAGGCGCGCGAGCGCCTGCACGAGGCGGGCCTGGGCGCCGAGCTCGACCCCGACACCTTCGAGGACACCGCCCACAAGGTGGCGGTCGCGGCGCTGAAGTTCGCCGACCTGCAGAACTTCCGCGGCACGTCCTACGTGTTCGACCTCGACCGCTTCTCGAGCTTCGAGGGCAAGACCGGACCTTACCTGCTGTACCAGGCGGTGCGGGTGAAGTCGGTGCTGCGCAAGGCGCAGGCCGAGGGCGCCGAGCCCGGGCCGATCGTGGTCGCCGATCCGGCCGAACGCGACCTGGTGCTGCTGCTTGACGCCTATGACCAGGCGCTGATCGACGCCTACGACAAGAAGGCCCCGAACTTCGTCGCCGAGCACGCCTACAAGCTCGCCCAGGCCTTCTCGAAGTTCTACGCCGCCTGTCCGATCCTCAGCGCCGAACCGGCGGTGAAGGCCTCGCGCCTGGCGCTGGCGCAGACCACCCTGCGCCAGCTCGAACAGGCGCTGGACCTGCTGGGCATCGCCGCGACCGACCGGATGTAGGGCAGCTCGCCTGGGGCGTTCAGGCGTCCCAGGCCTGCACCGTCACCTGGTTGCGGATCTTGCCGTGGTCGAGGTCGAGCATCGCCGTGCAGAACACCTTGGTCCCGTCCGGATAGGCGCAGGACTCGCTGAAGGCCATGTGGGTATCGTCGGCGACTGCCGATTCCAGCTTGTGGGTCATCGCCCGGCCGCAGACGTCCTCGTAGTAGCGGGCGATCTGCGCCTTGCCGCGCAGCTCCATCGGGGCGCTGGGTGTGTGGTCGCGGTCGATGATCTGGATGACCGCATCGTCGACATAGAAGCCGATCAGGGCCGAAGCGTCCCGGCCTTCGAGCGCGTGTTTCAGGGTCTTGGGGGTGATCGAGGGCATGGCGCCGTCTCCGCCAGACGGGTCCCGCGGCCGAGGCGGTCGCTGCTATGCCTGGCGGCGGAAAGCTACCACGCGGGGGCCTCTCCCGCGACGTCCATGCGCAGATCGTCACAAGCGCTCGCCTCGCGGCGCGTGGCGCATTGACTCCCCTTCGGCGATCGAAGAGTTATGCGGCGACTCTCGCGGGAGAGATCGGACCTTTCGGGGTCCGGAGCCGAAGGCGCAACCGCCCCGGAAACGCTCAGGCAAAAGGACCGCGCGAGCTGATGAACGCTGGAAAGTAGCGCCGGGAAACCGGGGCTCGCCGAAGGAGCAAGGGACCGCCTGGTCCTGAAATCTCTCAGGCTCAGGGACAGCGGGGGCGCGAACGTCGCGAGGGCTTGGCCCTGACGCGCGCTCGCGATGTCATCAGCCGGAGTCCGCCATGTCCGACGAGATCTTGAAGACTACCCCGCTCAACGCCGCGCACATCGCCGCGGGCGCCCGCATGGTGCCTTTCGCCGGCTACTCCATGCCCGTGCAGTACAAGGACGGGGTGCTGAAGGAGCACCTCTGGACCCGCGAGAACGCCGGCCTGTTCGACGTCTCGCACATGGGCCAGGCGCGGCTGCGCGGGGTCTCGCCGCTGTCGGCCTTCGAGGAGGTTACGCCCGGCGACTTCATCGGCCTGCAGCCGGGCAAGCAGCGCTACTCGGTGCTGCTGAACAAGAAGGGCGGCATCATCGACGACCTGATGGCTGCGCGTCCGGACGACGACGGCCTGTTCGTGGTGGTCAACGGCGCCTGCAAGGACAACGACTTCAAGGTCATCGACGACGAACTGGCCGGACAGGTGCGCATCGAGCGCCTGGAGGACCGCGCGCTGCTGGCGCTGCAGGGTCCGAAGGCCGCCGAGGTGCTGGCCGCGCACGCGCCGGACGCCGCCGGCATGGTGTTCATGGACGCCCGCGCGATCACCGCCTTCGGAACCGACGCCATCGTCTCGCGCTCGGGCTACACCGGCGAGGACGGCTACGAGATCTCGGTCCCGGCGTCTGAAGCCGAACGCATCTGGAACACCCTGCTGGCCGACGAGCGCGTGAAGCCGATCGGTCTGGGCGCGCGCGACAGCCTGCGTCTGGAAGCGGGCCTGCCGCTCTATGGCCACGACGTCGACGAGACCGTCAGCCCGGTCGAAGCCGACCTGGCGTTCTCGGTCTCCAAGAAGCGCCGCGACGCGCGCGACTTCCCGGGCGCGGCGCGCATCGCCAAGGAGCTGGCCGAGGGCGTCAGCCGCAAGCGCGTCGGTCTGGTAGTGCTGGAAGGCGCGCCGGCCCGCGAGGGCGCGGAGATCGCCGACGGGGCTGGTAACGTGATCGGCGTCGTCACGTCGGGCGGGTTCTCGCCGAGCCTCGGCAAGCCCATCGCCATGGGCTTCGTGCCGCCGGCCTACGCCGACGCCGGTTCGAAGCTGAAAGTCATCGTTCGGGGCAAGGCCCAGGCCGCAGAGGTCGTCGCCATGCCCTTCGTTCCCCATCGCTATGTTCGCAAGCTCTGAGAGAGAGGGCCTTCCCCCATGCGTTTCACCAAGGATCACGAGTGGGTCGTCGTCGAGGGCGACGTGGCCACCATCGGCATCACCGCCTATGCGGCTGAGCAGCTGGGCGACGTCGTGTTCGTCGAGGTCCCGGAAACGGGCAAGACCGTGAAGGCTGGCGACAACCTGGCCGTGGTCGAGAGCGTCAAGGCCGCCTCCGACGTCTACGCCCCGGTCTCGGGCGAGGTCGTCGAGGGCAACGCCGCGCTCGGCGACGCGCCCGAGACGGTCAACGAC
The DNA here is from genome assembly GCF_058797775.1 of Phenylobacterium sp. GW823-FHT02A09. Taxonomy (NCBI): domain Bacteria; kingdom Pseudomonadati; phylum Pseudomonadota; class Alphaproteobacteria; order Caulobacterales; family Caulobacteraceae; genus Phenylobacterium; species Phenylobacterium sp. GW823-FHT02A09. The sequence goes on from NZ_JBXAJZ010000006.1 coordinate 52,471, forward strand.
CAGCCGGAAGGCCTGGGTTGGTTCGCCAAGGTCAAGCTGGCGAACCCGGCCGAGGTCGAGGCGCTGATGGACCGCGACGCCTACGAAGCCTTCCTGGGCACGCTCTAATCAACACCGCCGACCCCGGCGCAGGCCGGGGTCCAAGCCGACGCGCCGCTCTTCAGGAGCGGGGAGTGACGACACCATGAGATACCTGCCCCTTTCCCCGGCCGACCGCGCGCAGATGCTGGCGACCATCGGCGCCGGGTCGATCGACGACCTGTTCGTCGACGTGCCGCAGGCGGCCCGCAAGGCCGAGCTGTTCGATCTGCCGCTGCACGCCGGCGAGCTGGAGGTCGAGCGCGAGCTGGCCGGCCTGGCGGCGATGAACCGTCCGGCCGGGGCAGGGCCGTTCTTCTGCGGGGCGGGGGCCTACAAGCACCATGTCCCGGCGACGGTGGATCACATCATCCAGCGTTCGGAATTCCTGACCAGCTACACGCCCTACCAGCCGGAAATCGCACAGGGCACGCTGCAGGTGCTGTTCGAGTTCCAGACCCAGGTCGCGGCCCTGACCGGGCTCGAGGTGGCCAACGCCTCGATGTACGACGGCTCCACGGCCTGCGCCGAGGCGGTGATGATGGCCCAGCGCGTCACCCGCCGGAAGAAGGCGGTGCTGTCGGGGGGGCTGCATCCGCACTATGCGGCGACGACCCAGACCATCGCCCATGCCGAGGGCATGGACATCGTGCGCCAGGCCGCGGCGGTCGACGCCGAGGCCGCTGTGCTCGACGCCATCGACGCCGACACCGCCGCGGTGGTGGTGCAGACGCCGAACGTGTTCGGCGTCGTCACCGACGTGACCAAGATCGCGCAGGCGGCCCACGAGGCCGGCGCGCTGCTGATCGTGGTGACGACCGAGGCGGTCTCGTACGGCCTGCTAAAGTCGCCGGGCGAGATGGGCGCGGACATCGCCGTGGCCGAGGGCCAGTCGATCGGCAACGGCCTGAACTTCGGCGGTCCGTATGTCGGGCTCTTCGCCTGCCGCGAAAAGCTGGTGCGCCAGATGCCCGGCCGGCTGTGCGGCGAGACGCTCGACGCCGAGGGCCGCCGCGGCTTCGTACTGACGCTGTCGACCCGCGAGCAGCACATCCGTCGCGAGAAGGCGACGTCGAACATCTGCACCAACTCGGGCCTCTGCGCCCTGGCCTTCACGATCCACCTGTCGCTGCTGGGGGAGACGGGCCTGCGCCAGCTGGCCGCGCTGAATCACGCCAAGGCCCGCGAGCTGCGTGACGCCCTGGCCGCCGTGCCAGGCGTCGAGGTGCTGACCCCGCGCTTCTTCAACGAGTTCGCGATCCGCCTGAAGGGCGATGCGGCCGCCGTCGTCGAGGCCCTGCTCGCCGATGGCGTCGTCGCCGGCGTGCCGTTCTCGCGGCTCGACCCCGGCGCCGGCATGGACGACGTCCTGCTGGTCGCCGCGACCGAGACCACCACCACCCAGGACATCCAGACCTTCGCCCAGGCGCTCGCCGGGAGGACCGCGTAATGACCATGCAAAACGTTGGCCGTCCGACCCGTCCGGAAGGCGCCGCCGAATCGACCGGCCACACCTCGCTGACCGGCGGCCGCGGCCTGCTGCAGGACGAGGCGCTGATCTTCGAACTGGGCGGCTGGGACAAGACCGGCGTCGACCTGGCCGCGCCCGCGCAGGACGCGTCGGACCTGGGCGACCTGGTGCGCGCCGCGCCGATCGGCCTGCCGGGCCTGTCGGAGCCGGAGGCGATGCGCCACTACGTGCGCCTGTCGCAGAAGAACCACGCCATCGACCTGGCGCTCTATCCGCTCGGCTCGTGCACGATGAAGCACAACCCGCGCCTGAACGAGAAGATGGCCCGGCTGGCCGGCTTCGCCGACCTGCATCCGCTGGCCCCGCAGGCGACCGTGCAGGGCGCGCTGGCGCTGATGGACCGCCTGGCCCACTGGCTGAAGACCCTGACCGGCATGCCGGCCGTCGCCCTGTCGCCGAAGGCCGGCGCGCACGGCGAGCTCTGCGGCCTGTTGGCCATCAAGGCCGCCCATGAGGCGAACGGGCAGGCGCATCGCCGCACGGTGCTGGTGCCGACCTCGGCCCACGGCACCAACCCGGCTACCGCCGCCTTCGTCGGCTATTCGGTGGTCGAGATCGCCCAGACCGACGACGGCCGCGTCGACACCGCCGACCTGGCGGCCAAGCTGTCGCCCGACGTGGCGGCGATCATGGTCACCAACCCCAACACCTGCGGGCTGTTCGAGCGCGACATCCTGGAGATTTCGCGCCTGACCCATGAGGCCGGGGCGTACTTCTACTGCGACGGCGCCAACTTCAACGCCATCGTCGGCCGGGTGCGCCCGGGCGACCTGGGCGTCGACGCCATGCACATCAACCTGCACAAGACCTTCTCCACGCCGCATGGCGGCGGCGGGCCGGGCGCGGGTCCGGTGGTGCTGTCGGCCGCGCTGGCGGCCCACGCGCCGGCCCCCTGGGTGGTGTCGGGCGAGGACGGCTTCAAGCTGGTCGAGGAGACCATCGACGAGGCCGCCCAGGGCTTTGGCCGCATGAGCGCCTTCCACGGTCAGATGGGCATGTTCGTCCGCGCCTACGCCTACATGGTCAGCCATGGGACCGACGGCCTGCGCCAGGTGGCCGAGGATGCGGTGCTGAACGCCAACTACATCAAGGCGCGGCTGTCGCCGGTGATGAGCCCGGCCTTCCCCGAAGGTCCGTGCATGCACGAGGCGCTGTTCGACGACGCCTGGCTGGACGGCACCGGGGTGACCACGCTCGACTTCGCCAAGGCGATGATCGACGAGGGCTTCCACCCGATGACCATGTACTTCCCGCTGGTCGTCCACGGGGCGATGCTGATCGAGCCGACCGAGACCGAGCCCAAGCACGAGCTGGATCGGTTCTGCGAGGCGCTGATCGCCCTGGCGCACGCCGCCAAGGCCGGCGACGCCGAGCGGTTCAAGGGGGCCCCCTATCTGGCCCCGCTGCGCCGCCTGGACGAGACCCTGGCCGCCCGCAAGCCGCGTCTGACGTGGCGGCCGGAGGCGCAAGGTGTGTCCCCGGCGCCGCTCGCGGCTGAATAGCCACAAGTGGACGAAATTTAACCGCAGGGTCGCCTTTACGAGTCCTAGATACGTTCTCATATCGGCAGGACGCCCGACCGCTGGTCCTCCCCAGTTCGGCGCGCGGGCTCAATCCAGGTTTTGAACGTGTCACTCGCCATGCCCAGCGTGCGCGGTAATCGCGCCACCGACGACGTCACCCGCGATCTCGCGGGCCGAGTCGTGCGCTTCGGCCTGGTCGTCGTCGGCGGGCTGATCGTGGTCGCCGGCATCCTGATCGCGCCCCTGCCGGGGCCGGGCGGGATCCCGGTGATCGTCGTCGGGCTGATGGTGATCCTGCGCAACTCGTTCAAGGCGCGGCGGCAGTTCGTCCGCCTGCATCACGCGCACCCGCGGGTGATCTCACCGATCCGGCGGCTGTTGCGGCGCGATCCGCAAATCCTGAAGATGTCCTGGCATCAGGCTTTGAAGATCGAGCGTCTTCTGGCGCCTAAGGGCCTTCGCTTCATGGTTCGCAGCCGGCGCCTTTTCAGACGCCGGCGCTAAACCGTTAGTTCCTACTGGAGCTTGGAGCCCAGCTGGCTGATCGCACGGTCGACCAGCGGATCAGTCTTCGCGCCCGACAGGCGCTTGGTCAGCACCACCTCGGCGGCCTGAGCCGCCAGATCGGCGGCGGCGGCCTTCACCTCGGCCGCAGCTTGCGCCTCGGCGTTGGCGATCTTGCGCTCGGCGAGCTGCTGACGGCGAGCCAGGCTCTCCTCCAGCTTCGCCTTGGCTTCGGCCTCGTAGCGGCGGGCTTCTTCCTGGGCGGCGGCCAGCATGTCCTTGGCTTGCGCCTCGGCTTCGGCGCGCTCGGCCTTCAGTTGGGTCAGCAGGCGCTGAGCTTCCTCGCGGATGCGGGCCGCTTCGTCCAGGTCGCCCTGGATCTTGGCGGTCTTGGCGTCCAGTGCAGCGTTGATCGCCTTCGGGGCCTTGGCCACGAAGATCACGATGCCGAAGAAGATCAGCAGACCGACGCCGACCCAGAACTCCGCGTTGGCGGGATTAAGGAAAGCGGGCATCAGGCGGCTCCTTGAACGCGAGCGGCGAGCGCCGCGTCGATCTCGGCCGCAGTCACCTTCTGACCGGTCAGCTTCTCGACCATGGCCTGGGCCGTCTCGCCGGCGATGCCGCGGACGTTGGACATGGCCTGGTCGCGCAGGCCGCGGATGCGGGCCTCGGCCTCATCCATCTGGGCCTGAAGACGTTCGTCTTCGGCCTTCTGGCTGGTGGCCAGTTCGGCGGCGGCCTTGGCCTTGGCTTCGACGGCGAGGCTGCGCGCGCGAGCACGGGCTTCGTCGATCTCGGCCTGGGCGGCCTTGGCTTGCGCCTCGGCTTCAGCCTGAACGCTGCGGGCTTGGGTCACCGCGTCGGCGATGGTCGCCGCGCGGGTGTCCTGGATCGAGCGGAGCCGCGGAATGAAGACCTTGGCCAGCAGGATGTAGAGGACAGCGAAGATGAGGAAGAGCCAGACGATCTGGCCGCCCCAATGTTCGAATTCGAACTGGGGCAGGCCACCTCCGCTCTCGCCGCCGCCGTGGGCGGCGACTTCCGTCGTGCCGGCCGGAGCGTGAGCCCCGTGTTCGGCGGCGACGGCCTCGTGGGATGTGGTCTCGGCGGCCATAAGGCTTAGGCGTCCTTATAAACGCAGGTCAGGGCGCGACGGTGACGACGCGCCCCTCGGGACCTGCGGATCTGGCTTTAGGAGAACAGGATGAGCAGGCCGAGCACGAAGGCCAGAATGCCCAGAGCTTCGGTCAGAGCCGCGCCCAGGATCAGGTTGGTGAACTGGCCGCCGGCGGCCGACGGGTTGCGCGTGGCGCCCGCCAGGAAGTGGCCGAAGATGGTGCCCACGCCGATGCCGGCGCCGATCATGCCCAGGGTAGCGAGGCCAGCGCCGATGAACTTAGCGGCTTCAGCGTCCATAGTTTTCAGTCCCGTTTGAAAGTTGAAGAGGGTTGTTGAGTGCGAGGGCCGATCAGTGGTGATGGCCGAGGTTGACCACGTCGTTGAGATAGACGCAGGCCAGAACCGCGAAGACGAACGCCTGCAGGAAGGCGACCAGGAACTCGAGGGCCGTCAGAGCGACGACGCCGCCCAGCGAGAGAGCCGCCGCCACATAGGCGAGGGAGGCGACGCCGCCGGTGGCGGCCAGAGCGCCCAGCGAGATGATGAAGCCGGCGAAGACCTTCATGGCCACGTGGCCGCCCAGCATGTTGCCGAACAGACGCAGGGCGAGGGTCACCGGACGCAGCAGGAAGGACAGGATCTCGATCGGGGTGACCAGGATCAGCATGTACCAGGGGATGCCCGACGGAACGAACAGCTTGTACATGTTCGCGCCGTTGCGCAGCACGCCGTAGATGATGACGATCAGCATGGTCATCACCGCCAGCGAAGCGGTCACCGCCAGCTGCGAGGTGGCCGTGAAGACCAGGAACATGCCGAGCATGTTCATCATCAGGATGAACATGAACAGGGTCAGGATGTAGGGGAAGAACTTGCGCCCTTCGTGGCCGATGATCCCGGTGACGAGATCGTCGATGTAGCTGAACATCCCCTCGCCGATGACCTGCAGACGGCCCGGCACGACGGCGGCCTTGGCGGTGGTCACGGCGAAGAACAGGATCACCAGAGTCGCGGCCGCCAGCATGGCGACAGTCGAGTTGGTGATCGACAGGTCAATCGCGCCGACGCCCGGCAGAGTGAACGAAGGCAGATCCACGACCTTGTGGATCTCGAACTGATGCATCGGGTCGGCCATGCCGCCTCGAACTCCCTCAATCGTCCTCGTCGTCGGGGGGGAGGTCCTGAACGGGTCCCCACTCCCTCGCCGCTTCGGCGCTCATGCGCTGGGCCGAACGAACGGCCATCCAAATAGAAACCCCGAAGCCCACCAGGACTCCGATGATCATCCCCCAAGGCGCCGTCTTCAGAACGACGTCCGCCCCAGCTCCGAAGCCCAGCCCCACAAAGACGCCGCCTATCAGCACGCCCATGAGGCGATAGCCGTAGCCGGCGGCCTTGGAACCGTAGTCGCGCACGACCGGGGTAGTGCGCTGTTCCAGCGCCGCAGCCCTTTCGTCGAGGCGCTTAATGGCCTCGTCGCGCGAATTGTCCGGATGCGGCATGCGTCGGGCGGCCTTTTGGAACCACGACGTCGCCCGCCGCGGCCGGGGCTTCAAGTCGCGCGGAACCTATAGGCGCGGGTGCGGTGCGTCAAGGCTGGGGTTGTGTGATTTAGCGCGTTGTAATTGCTTGGGAAAATGGCGTCGCGACAACTCGTCCACCGGCCGCGGCGCTCGTCTGCCGGGAACTGAGGTTGGCTACGGCGCAGATTCCCTTGAGGAACCTGGCTTACTGCGCCGCCATGGCCTCAGCCTGACGCAGATCGACCGAGACCAGCTGCGAGACGCCGCGCTCGGCCATGGTCACCCCGAACAGCCGATCCATCCGCGCCATGGTCACCGGGTTGTGGGTGATGGTGATGAACCGGGTCTCGGTGCGGCGGCGCATCTCGTCGAGCAGGTTGCAGTAGCGGTCGACATTGGCGTCGTCGAGCGGGGCGTCGACCTCGTCGAGCACGCAGATCGGCGCCGGCTGGGCAAGGAACACCCCGAAGATCAGCGCGCAGGCGGTCAGCGCCTGCTCGCCGCCGCTCATCAGGCTCATGGTCGAGAGACGCTTGCCCGGCGGGCAGGCGTAGATTTCGAGGCCGGCTTCCAGCGGATCGTCGGACTCGACCAGCCGCAGCTCGGCCTGGCCGCCCTGGAAAAGGGCCTGGAAGAGCGTCTTGAAGTGCTCGTTGATCACCTCGAATGCGGCCAGCAGCCGCTCGCGGCCTTCGCCGTTCAGTTCGTCGATGCCCTGGCGCAGCTTGGCGATGGCGCCGGTCAGGTCGGTGCGCTCGCTCATCATGGTTTCGAGCCGGGCGGCATGCTCGCCGGCCTCTTCCTCGGCGCGAAGGTTCACGGCCCCGATCGAGTCGCGCTGGCGTTCCAGCGCGTAGAGGTGAGCCTCCATGCCGCCGGCGTCGGTGGGGATGGCGACGGCTTCCTCGGCCAACTGCCGGCCGAGCTGCTCGGGTTCGATGCGCGCGGTCTCGCGGATCTGGCTGGTGATCTCGGTCAGACGTTCGATCGCCGCTTCCAGCTTGGCGGCGAGCGAGGCGCGCAGCTCGCGGGCCTCGCCGGCGGCGGCTTCGGCTGCGCGCAGGGCGCGGTCGGCCTCGGTGCGGGCGGCCTCGGCCTGGGCCAAGGCGTCGGCCGACTGGGCGCGGCGGGCTTCGGCGGCGGCCAGTTCGTCCAGCAGCTTGCCGAGTCGCTCCTGGTGCGAGGCTGGCGCTTCCAGCGCGGTGTCGAGATTGGCCTGCACCTTGGCGCGGCCTTCGGCCAGGTCGTCCAGACGGCGGGCGGCGGTCTTGCCGCGCCGGGTCCAGTCGTCGCTGTCGCGCTTGAGGTTTTCATGGCGGCGGGCGCGGCCGTCGCGCTCGCGCACTTCCAGTTCGAGGGCCGAGCGCGCGGTCGAGGCGGCCTCGCGGGCCGGGCCGGCGGCGGCGCGGGCGGCGGCCAGGCGCTCGACCAAATCGCCGGCCTCGCTCTGGCTCGAGGTTTCGGCGATCGCCGTCGCCAGGATCTGCTCGGCGTCGGCGAGCTCGGCCTCGAAGCGGCCGATCATGTCGTCGAGCGACTGGGCCTGGGCCTCGCGGCGGGTGGCCTCGCGATCGAGCTTTTCCAGGACGCCGCGGGCGATGGTGACCTTCTGTTCGGCCGCCGGCGGCTCGCGGCGCGCGTTGCGGACGGCGTCCTCGGCGGCGCGGACCCGGGCCGAGGCCGATTGCAGGGCTTCCTTGGCGGCGGCGGCGCGGGGCGAGACGGCCTCGATCTCGGTCTCGACCTCGGCCAGCCGGGTCTTCTGCTCCATGCGGATGGCGGCGGGCTTGGGCGCGTCGGCGCGGGCGACGAAGCCGTCCCAGCGCCAGAGGTCGCCTTCCCTGGAGACCAGCCGCGCGCCGGTCGGCAGCGAGACCTGCAGCCGGTCGCCGTCCTCGCGCGCGACCACGGCGATGTGGGCCAGGCGGGCGGCCAAGGCGTCGGGAGCCTTCACCTTGCCGGCCAGCGGTTCGACGCCGGTCGGCCAGGCGGCAGGCGCGATCTCGCCGCCGCCCCAGTAGGCCGGGGCCTTCGGGTCGAGGGCGGCGTCCAGGTCGTCGCCGAGCGCGGCGGCGACCGCGCGTTCGTAGCCGCGAGCCGGCACGACCGAGTCGAGGGCCGGCGCGAAGCCGGCGCGGCGCTGCTGGGCGACGATCTGGGCCAGGGCGCGGGCCTCGGCGGTCAGCCGCCCGAGGTGTTCGTCCTGCTTGCGGGCGGCCTCGCGAGCCTCGGCCTCGGCGGCGGCGGCCTTGCCGCGCTCGTCTTCGGCGAGCTCCAGCGCGGCGCGGACGGCGGCGAGCGCCGTCTGGGCGCGCTCAAGCTCGGCGCGGGCCTCTTCGATCTGCGGGGTGACGGCCGGGCCGAGCTGGGCGCGTTCGCCCTTGGCCTGGTCGAGGGCGCGGCGGGTGCGCGAGACCCGGTTCTGGGCCTCGTCGACGCGGGCGGCGCCGGCGCGGCGGCGGGCCTCGTCGGCGGCGGCCAGGGCCGCCAGTTCTTCGACCGCCTTGTCGGCGGCGATGCGGGCCTCGTCGGCGGTGCGGGCGGCGGCTTCCAGCTCCGGCACGCGCTCGGGAGCGGCGGCGATGGCGGCCTCCAGCGCCTCCAGGTCCTCGACCATCCGGGCCAGGGCGGCCTGGGCGTCGTGGGCGATCTGGGTCTCGCGGGCGCGGTCGCCGTCGATGCGGGTCAGATCGCCGGTCAGGCGCTCGACCTCGGCGGCCAGGGCCTCGCCCTCGCGCTCGAGCCGGTCCTTGTCGATGGCCAGGCGGTTCAGGATCGCCGCGGCGATGGCCTCGGCCTCGCGCAGGGGCTTGATCGCCTCTTCGGCCTGGGCGGCGCGCGTGGTCGCGGCCGCGGCTTCGCGAGTGTTGGCCTCGACCGCGGCGGCGGCGGCGGCGGCTTCCTCGCGCAGGCGCACGGCGGCGTCGCGGGCCTCGGACCAGCGCGCGAACAGCACCGCGCCTTGCAGGGCGCGGATCTCGGCCGACAGCTTCTTGTAGCGCTCGGCCTGGCGGGCCTCGCGCCGCAGACGGTTCAGCGCGGTCTCCAGCTCGCCGGAGACGTCGTCGAGCCGCGCCAGGTTGGCTTCGGCGGCGCGCAGGCGCAGCTCGGCTTCATGCCGACGCGAATGCAGGCCCGAGACGCCGGCCGCTTCTTCCAGGATCAGCCGGCGGTTCTGCGGCTTGGCCGCGATCAACTCGGAGATCTGGCCCTGGCGCACCAGGGCCGGGGAGTTCGAACCGGTCGAGGCGTCGGCGAACAGCAGCTGGACGTCGCGGGCGCGGACTTCGCGGCCGTTGATCTTGTAGGTCGAGCCGGCGCCCTTATCGATCCGCCGCACCACCTCGAGCACTGGGGCGTCGTTGAAGGCCGGCGGGGCGCGGCGGTCGGCGTTGTCGATGGTCAGGACGACTTCGGCGTGGTTGCGCGAAGCGCGGTTTCCAGAGCCGGCGAAGATCACGTCGTCCATGCCGCCGGCGCGCATCGCCTTGGCGGAATTGGCCCCCATCACCCAGCGCAGGGCTTCCAGCAGGTTCGACTTGCCGCAGCCGTTCGGTCCGACGATGCCCGTGACTCCGGGCTCGATCCGAAACTCGGTCGGATCGACGAAGGACTTGAAGCCGGAGAGTCGGAGCCTCTGGAAATGCACGGGCCGGGGGCGCCTCCTACCGCTTGGAGGCCGCGGCGACCGCGGCGTCGAGTTCGGCGGCGGTCATCTCGCCTTCCTTCACCTTCTTGCCGTTGAACACGAAGGTGGGGGTGCCGGTGATCTCGCCCTGCTTGGCGTTGCGGGCCACGCGGGCGTTCAGCGCTTCGAGGTTGGCGGTGTCGGAGAGGCAGGCTTCGAACTGGGCTTCGCTCAGGCCGCCGGCCTGGGCTGCACCGACCAGAACGCTACGGGCGTCGCCGGTCTTGACCATCTCGTCGTGGCCGCGGAACACCGCGTCGACGACGGTGAAATACTTGTCCTTGCCGGCGCAGCGGGCGGTGATGAAGCCGGCGGCGGCCACCTGGGCCGGCGGGGTCAGGATCTCGCGCAGGGTGTAGTGGACCTTGCCGGTGTCGATGTACTTCTTCTTGAAGGCCGGAAAGACCTCGTTGTTGAAGGTCGCGCAGTGGCTGCAGCTGAGCGAGGCGTACTCGACCAGCTTCACCTTGGCCTTGGGATCGCCCAGCGTCATGTCGTCGGGCAGGGCCACAGGCGCGGCCAGGGCCGAACCGGCGCACAGCGCTAGCGCCCCGAAGGCGGCGACGGCGATGCGGCGGTTCGGCTGGCGCATGGCTTACTTCGAGGCCTCGGCGACGGCCGCGTCGAGCTCGGCCATGGTCATTTCGCCTTCCTTGACCTTCTTGCCGTTGACGATGAACGACGGCGTCGCGCTGATCTTGTCGACCTTGATGGCCTTTTCGACGCGCTCGTTCAGGGCCTTCAGCGCCGCTTCGTCGGTGATGCAGGCGTTGAACTTCTCTTCGGTCATGCCCGCCGACTGGGCGGTGCGCAGCAGGATCCCGCGCATGTCGCCGGTGGTGAACATCTCCTGCTGGGCATGGAAGATGGCGTCGGTGACCTGGAAGTACTTGTCCTTGCCGGCGCAGCGCGCGGTCAGGAAGCCGGCTGCGGCGACCTCGTTCGGCGGGGTCAGGAATTCCTTGAAGGTGTAATGCACCTTGCCGGTGTCGATGTACTTCTTCTTGAACTCGGGGAAGACCTCGTTGTTGAACTTGCCGCAGTGGCTGCAGGTCAGCGAGGCGTACTCGACGATCTTCACCTTGGCGTTCGGATCGCCCAGGGTCATGTCGGCGGTGTCGACGGACCCGGCGCCGCCGCTCTTGGAGCAGCCGGCCAGCGCGAGCGCGCCCAGGGCCGCAACGACGAGAAGACGACGGTTGAAGTTCGGCATTTGCACCTCTGCGGAAGTCCGAATGAAAGATTAAAGCGCGATTCCCGGCCCGTGGAACGTGGGCGCCGGGGTGAAGTCAACCGGGCTCAGCCGGCTCCTCGCCGCATAACGCCCCGACCCAACCTCAGCAATGCGGCTTTCAGGGGGCCGTCGGGAGCGTTCTCAAGCGACCTGGCGAGCTCGGCTTCGCGGGCGGCGTCCAGCGGGGCGGTGCGTTTGCGGGCGGCTTTCGGTTCGATCGAGGCGGCGTTGCGCAGCGGTCCCTGCACTATGCGCAGCTTGTTCACCGCCCCCTCGCCGAGGAACAGGTTCACCCGCGAGACGATCTCATGCGCCTGGTGCTGGATGAGCGCCGCCGAGGCGCCGGCGACGCGGATCTCCAGCGCCCCCGGTCCGCCGCCGCGCGGCTTGGTCAGCTTCACCGGCTCGGTGCGCTTGGCCAGTTCGACGCCGACGATCTCGCGCCAGCGCGCCTGCAGCGCGCCGGGCCCCTGGCCGTACTTGGCGTCCAGCTCCTTGAGGAGCTTGGAGAGACCCCGCCCGGCGACCGGCGGCGGCCGGTGCTGCGGCCGCGTGCGCTTGCGCGCCAGGATCTCGGCGGCTTCGGCGGGAGTGGGCAGGGGGCGGGGCATCGGCGCGCACTCTACAACAAGGCTCCCGTCCGAGGCGAGGATCGGGTAGCTGAGACCTGGTGACGCCCGAGACGCTCCGCGACCGCCTGCTGGCCTGGTACGACGCCAACGCCCGCGACCTGCCCTGGCGGGTCGGGCCGGCCGACCATGGCCTGGGGGTGCGCGCCGATCCCTATCGCGTCTGGCTGTCGGAGGTGATGCTCCAGCAGACGACGGTGCCGCACGCCACGCCGTTCTTCCTCAAGTTCACCCACCGCTGGCCGAGCGTCAGCGACCTTGCCGCTGAGGACGACGGCGAGGTGATGGCCGCCTGGGCCGGGCTTGGCTACTACGCCCGGGCCCGCAACCTGCTGGCCTGCGCCCGGGCGGTGGCCGGCGACCACGGCGGGGTGTTTCCCGACACCGAAGAGGGACTGCGGGGCCTGCCGGGCCTGGGGCCCTATACCGCCGCAGCGGTCGGGGCGATCGCCTTTGACCTGCCGACCAACGTGGTCGACGGCAATGTCGAGCGGGTGATGTCGCGGCTGTTCGCGGTGGAGACGCCGCTGCCGGACGGCAAGGCCGAACTGAAGGCCCTGGCCGGCTCGCTGGTGCGCGACCATCGGCCGGGCGACTGGGCCCAGGCGTTGATGGACCTCGGCGCGACGGTGTGTCGGCCCAAGGGGCCGCTTTGCGACCGCTGCCCCATCGCGGAGTTCTGCGCCGGCCTGGCCGGCGGCGAGCCGGAAACCTATCCGCGCAAGACGCCCAAGGCGGCGCGGCCGCACCGCAACGGGGTGGCCTACATCCTTACCCGCGGGAACGCAGTGGCGCTGGTGCGCCGGCCGCCCAAGGGGCTGCTGGGCGGCATGCTGGCCCTGCCGACCAGCGACTGGCGCACCATGGGGTGGAGCGACGCGGAGGCCGCGGCGGCCGCGCCGGTGGGCGCCGACTGGCGGGCGGTGGGCGAGGTCGAGCACGTGTTCACGCACTTCAGCCTGACCCTGAGGCTGCTGCGGGCCGAGGGCGATGCCGAGGGCGTGATCTGGACGCCGCGCTCGGGCCTCGACGCGCTGCCGAGCGTGTTCCTCAAGGCCGCGCGGGCGGGGCTGAGCAACCTGCTCTAGGCCAGGGCCGCGCGGATGAACTGGGACTTGCCGGCGGTGTATGCAGCGCGGTCCGTAGGATGCTCGGCGACCAGGCCGGTCTTCAACTGCTCATAGGCGGCGCGCAGGCTGGGATCCGCCCGAAGCTTGTCGCGAAACTGCAGCGTCGCGATCCATTCCGCGCCGTCGTGGACGACGAAGTGCGCCAAGTGGGTGCGCGCGGCGCCCTTGCCGAAGATCCGGTGTCCCTCGACGCCGCCATCGCCGGCGTCGTCATAGCCCAGGCCGACCATCGCCGAGGCGTGGCGGTCGGCGACCGATAGGTCGGCGACTCCGATCAACAGGTCGATAATCGGCTTGGCCGAGAGCCCGGGCACCGAGGTGCTGCCGTAGTGTTCCAGAGCGATGATGTCGGAGCCGACCGCCGCGCGGATGCGGGCGGCCTCCTCCTCGAACGCCTGTCCCCATTGGGGATTGGACGCGGCCAGCCGGTTCTCGGTCCGCTCAAGCCCTAACCCGTAGGCCACGGCCTCAGGCCTGCGGCATCGCCGAGCGGATCTTGGCGCGCAGCACGTCGATGGGGGCCAGGCCCTTGTCGGACTTGAAGTGCCAGTAGGTCCAGCCGTTGCAGGCCGGGGCCGACTGGATCATGGCGCCGACCTTGTGGATCGAGCCAGAGAGATCGCCGACCACCAGGCTGCCGTCGGCGCGGACGCGGGCCATGCGTTCGCCCTTGGGGCAGTAGAGCGCGTCGCCGGGGCTGAGCAGGCCAGCTTCCAGCACCTGGCCGAACGGCACGCGCGGCTCGGACTTCTTGGAGCCGGTGACCTCCAGGTCGCCCGGCGCGATGGGGACGATCTTGCTGATCCGGTCCTTGGCCAGGGCGACGTACTTCTCGTCCTGCTCCAGGCCGATATAGCGGCGGCCCAGGCGCTTGGCGGCGGCGCCGGTGGTGCCGGTGCCGAAGAACGGGTCGAGGATGATGTCGCCGGGCTTGGTCGAGGCCAGGATCACGCGATGCAGCAGGGCTTCCGGCTTCTGGGTCGGGTGGGCCTTGGCGCCGTTCTCGTCCTTCAGGCGCTCCTCGCCGGTGCACAGCGGGAAGGTCCAGTCCGAGCGCATCTGGACGTCGTCGTTGGCCATTTTCATGGCGTCGTAGTTGAAGGTGTAGCGGCGCGAGCCGCGGCCCTTGGCGGCCCAAATCAGGGTCTCGTGGGCGTTGGTGAACCGGGTGCCCTTGAAGTTCGGCATCGGGTTGGTCTTGCGCCAGACGATGTCGTTGAGCAGCCAGAAGCCCAGGTCCTGCAGCGTCGCGCCGACCCGGAAGATGTTGTGATAGCTGCCGATCACCCAGAGGGCGCCGTCGTCCTTGAGCACCCGGCGGCACTCGGTCAGCCACTCGCGGGTGAACTTGTCGTAGGCCGCGAAGCTCTCGAACTGGTCCCAATGGTCGTCGACGGCGTCGACCTTGGAGTTGTCGGGACGCAGGAGGTCGCCGCCGAGCTGGAGGTTGTAGGGCGGGTCGGCGAAGACCAGGTCGACCGACTTCTCGGGCAGCTTCTTCAGCTCCTCGATGCAGTCGCCGTGAATAATCGTGTCGGCCTGAACGCCCATAAGGTCACCTCGATGTCCGGAGTCAGAATCCTGAGTCCTCGTGGTGAACGGGCCTTTACCGAACGTGGTTAACGGCCGTTGATCTTGGTTAACCGGTCCATCTCGCCGAGGCGCCGTGAGCGTGAACGACCGCCAGGACGCGCTCCTCGCCGCCGGGCCACATCGTGAGCCGCACCTCCATGATCGCCGGGTTCTCGGGCGGCGGCTCCATCCGCAGCCAGGCGAGCGGGGCGTCATCCGTGGCGGATACGCCAAGGAATTCAATAGTCTGTCGTAGCGCGACCTGGCTTTCGGCGGGCATGTATTGCCAGAACACGGAGTGGTAGATGACGCTCGCCGCGCCCGGAGCCGGGGCCGCCGAGCGCGCGGTCCACTCGACGGCGTCGGCCGCCTCGACGGTGATCTCGTTCGCCAGCGCGACGTCGATCGCCGCGCGAATTCGCTCCAGCCGGTCGAACTGATCGGGCCAGACATAGGCCATCAGGCGTCGGCGTTGGACGGGGTCCTTGAGGTCCACTGGCCGGCGGTCGCAGGCTTGGCGGTGAATGACG
This sequence comes from Phenylobacterium sp. GW823-FHT02A09, assembly GCF_058797775.1. Lineage (NCBI taxonomy): Bacteria > Pseudomonadati > Pseudomonadota > Alphaproteobacteria > Caulobacterales > Caulobacteraceae > Phenylobacterium > Phenylobacterium sp. GW823-FHT02A09. The sequence goes on from NZ_JBXAJZ010000006.1 coordinate 67,535, forward strand.
CGGACCTGCGCGTCCAGCGGCGGCATGACGCCGGACCAGTCGGAGGGCAGCCGCACCGGGCTGTCCGGACCCCAGGGTGCGCCGGACAGGTCATAGCGGTAGCGGTCCCAGGAAAGGTTGAGGCCGGCGCTGGCGGCGATCTCGAAGCAGCGCAGCGGCAGGCCGGTCTGCTTGGCCACGGTCAGGAAGCCGCCGAGCAGGGCGGCGGAGCGGCGCACCTCGTTGGTCTGCGGCTCGTGGTCCATGAAGGCGGCGAGGCGGCCGGCGTGCTGCGCCATTGCGCGGCGAACCTCAGGCCAGGCCGTGGCGGCGTCGAAAGCCTTGCCCGGCTGGGGATAGACGACGGCGAGGGCGGGATCCTCGCCGCTCAGCACCAGGTCATGCAGGGCCCCGACCAGTCGCAGCGGGACGGCTCCGGCCATCAGGGGGCGCAGGTCCTGGCCGGCCCAGGGCGCCAGCAGGGCGGCGGTCGGGCCGCCGGCCTCGAGGTCGTCGGCCGCGTGGTCGAGCAACTGCGCGTGGAAGGGCGAGCCGAGGGCCAGGCAGGCCTGGGCCTGCAGGCGGAGCGAGGGGGCGAGAGCGCTGTCCATGTCCCCGCGATCGGTCCGCGGGGGCGGGGCGTCAATCTTGATTCAATGGATCAATCGACGACGTCGACGAGTTCGCCGCGCTCGATCAGGGCCAGACGGATCGGCTCCCAGCCGCGGCGGTGGATCGGGCAGGGACCGAGGGTCCGCAGCGCCTCGACGTGGACCTGGGCGTGGTAGCCCTTGTGGCCGGCGAAGCCGTAGCCGGGATAGAGGCCGTCCATCTCGACCATCAGCCGGTCGCGGGCAGTCTTGGCCAGGATGGAGGCCGCGGCGATCGAGGCGCTGATCGAGTCGCCCTTGATCACGGTCTTGATTTCGCAGGGCAATTTGAACTTGTAGTTGCCGTCGACGAGGGCGAAGGCGGGCGTGACCGACAGCGCCTCGACGGCCCGGCGCATGGCCAGGCCCGTGGCGTGCAGGATGTTCAGCTCGTCGATCTCGTCGACGCTGGCGAAGCCGACGCCCCACGCGATGGCGACGGATTTGATCTCAAGTTCCAGGGCGTCGCGAGCCTTGGCGCTGAGCTTCTTCGAGTCATTGAGCCCGTCGGGCACGCACTGCGGGTCGAGGATCACGGCGCCGGCGCTGACCGGTCCGGCCCAGGGGCCGCGGCCGGCCTCGTCCACCCCGCAGACGGGGCCGATCGGACAGGCCAGTTCGAGCATCATGTCGGGCATACTAACGCACCAGCCGTTTGACTTGTTCGTGGCGGTGGCAGCAGGTCAGGTGGTCGTTGACGACGCCGGTCGCCTGCATGAAGGCGTAGACGATGACCGGGCCGACGAACTTGAAACCCTTGGCCTTCAAGGCCTTGGACATCTCCTCGGCGACGCGGGTCTGGGCCGGCACCTGACCGATCTCGGCCCATTTGTTCTGGACCACGCGGCCGTTGGTGAAGCTCCAGATGAACTGGCTGAAGTCCTCGCCCTTCTCGCGCATGTCGAGATAGATCCGCGCGCTCTGGATGGCGGCGTCGATCTTGGCGTTCGAGCGGACGATGCCGGCGTTGGCCATCAGCGCCGCGCGCTCGGCCTCGCCGAAGCGGGCGACGAGGTCGGGATCGAAGCCGGCGAAGGCCTCGCGGAAGGCGTCGCGCTTTCGCAGGATCGTGATCCAGGCGAGGCCGGCCTGGAAGCCGTCGAGGACGAGCTTCTCCCAGAGGGCGCGGGAGTCGTACTCGGGCACGCCCCACTCGTTGTCGTGGTAGGCCTCGTAGAGCGGGTCGCCGGCCATGCCGCGCCAGCCGCATCGAATCAGATCGCCGGTCATGGGGCGCAGTCTTGGCTTTCGGCAGAGAGGGCTTCAAGCGCTGCCGATAGCGGGTCCATCGGCAGGTTTTCGCCGCGACCTTGCAGCAAGCCGCCGCTAGGCGCGCCAGGGCGCGGTTTGTCGCGGACGTTTCAATGTCTATCGGCGTCTATCGGCGCCCGGCAGGTTTTTGTCGATTCTGACGAATGCGCGAAACAACAGCGACGGAAACTCGCCTCATCTCCCGTTCAGGAGAGCGGAGGCAGTTAGCCGCAGAGCTTCGTCTCCATCCTCCCCAATGACCTGGATTGCACCTCGTGAGTTCATCGCCTTTTCCACGCCGGATCGCCGCCCGCCTGCTCTGCGGGGTCGCCGCGGCTTCGCTCTGCGCCGGAGGCGCGCTGGCGCAGACCGACGAGCATGACCAGGAGACCGAGGTCGAGGAGCTGGTGGTCGTCGCCGGCGCCCGCAATCTGCCGGGCTCGGTGATCGGCGACATCACCCCGGAGCTGTCGATCTCGCCGCGCGAGATCCGGGCCTATGGCGCCGCCAGCGTCACCGAGCTGCTCGACGCGCTGTCGCCGCAGCTGACCAGCGGCCAGGGCTCGGGCGGGCGTCCGGTCGTGTTGATCAACGGCGGGCGGATCACCGGCTTCGCCGAGATCCGCGACCTGCCGACCGAGGCGATCGCGCGGGTCGACATCCTGCCCGAAGAGGTTTCGCTGAAGTACGGCTATCCGGCGGACCAGAAGGTCGTGAACTTCGTCCTGCGCCAGCGCTTCAAGGCGACTTTGGCCGAGGCCTCGGGCTCGAGCCCGACCCAGGACGGCGGCGGCCAGAGCGTCATGGGCCACGGCTCGGTGCTGAACATCCTGCGCGGTCAGCGGCTGATGCTGGACGCGCGGGTCACCGACACCAAGCCGATCTACGAAGGCGACCGCGACATCGTCGGCGGCGAGGGCGACCTGCGCACGCTGAGCTCGGACACCACCGCCCTGTCGCTGAACGGCGTCTATGCGCGGCCGCTGGGCGAGGGCGTCAACGGCACCATCAACGCCGGGCTCGATTTCACCGACAGCCAGGGCAAGCTCGGCCTGTCGCCGTTCTCGGACGACGCGCTGCTGCGCCGCTCGGAAACCCTCTCGGGGCGGATCGCCGCCGCGGCCGCCGGCGCCTATGCCGGCTGGCAGTGGTCGTACACCGGCGGGCTGACCCAGGACGTCGCCAAGTCCTCGACCGACCGCGACTTCAACGGCCTGCCCTATACCGACCGCACCAAGAGCACGACCACCACCGCGCAGTCCGACATCGTGCTGAACCGCGCACTGTGGGAGCTGCCGGCCGGCCAGGTCAGCACCACCCTGACCGCACGGGTCTCGGCCACCCAGTTCGAGAGCGAGGCCGACCGCCTGGGCGTCGCCACGTCCAACACGCTGGACCGCAACATCGGCCAGCTGCAGGCTAATTTCGACGTGCCGCTGATCCGTGACGGCGAAGGGCTGGGCGAGCACCTCGGCAAGCTGTCGGCGAATGTGAACGTCGGCTACCAGAACCTGTCCGACTTCGGCGACCTGCAGACGATCGGCGGCGGCCTCAACTGGACGCCGATCAAGCCGCTGCGGGTGCTGGCCTCGTTCACGCGCACCGACCAGGCGCCGACGATGAACCAGCTGGGCGACCCACTGACGTCGACCCCCGGCGTGCGGGTGTTCGACTTCCGCACCGGCCAGACCGTCGAGGTGACCCGGGTGAGCGGCGGCCTCGAGACCCTGGATTCCAGCCAGCGCGACACCCTCAAGCTCGGCGTCACCTACAAGCCCTGGGACAAGGTGAACCTGAGCTTCCAGGCCAACTACGTCTCGACCCGCACCGACGACGCGGTGGCCGCCTTCCCGTCGGCCTCGACCCAGATCGAGGACGCCTTCCCAGACCGCTTCGTGCGTAACGCGGCCGGCGAGCTGACCCTGATCGACGCGCGGCCGGTGAACTTCGCCAAGCAATCGCGCGACGAGCTGCGCTACGGCTTCACCTATTCACGCCCGGTCGGTCCGCAGCCGACCCCCGAGCAGCAGGCGGCCATGCGCCAGCGGTTCCAGGCCATGCAGGCTGAGCGGCAGGGGCAGCAAGGGCAGGGCCAGGGGCAACAGGGCCAACAGGCTCAGGGCCAACAGGCTCAGGGCCAACAGGCTCAGGGCCAACAGGCTCAGGGCCAACAGGCTCAGGGCCAACAGGCTCA
>NZ_JBXAJZ010000006.1:71708-119072 GCF_058797775.1 Phenylobacterium sp. GW823-FHT02A09
GGGCCAACAAGGTCAGGGCCAGCAGCAAGGCCAGCGCCAGGGCGAAGGTCCGCCCGACGGTCCGCCGCCGGGCGAGGGGCCGCCTCCGGGCGGCGGCATGGGCGGCGGCGACGGCCCGCGCATGGGCGGCGGCGGCATGGGCGGTCCGGGGGGCGGCGGCCGCATCGGCGGCTTTGGTCCCGGCGGCCCGCGCAACGGCGTGTTCCAGGTCGGGCTCTACCACACGGTGGCGTTCAAGGACGAAGTCGAGATCCGGCCGGGCGTGCCGACCCTGGACCTGCTGGACGGCGGGGCGTTGGGTTCGGGCGGCGGCTCGCCGCGCCACCAGGTCGACCTGCAGGCCAACTACACCCGCGGCGGCCTTGGCGTGGCGGCCAACGCCAAGTGGCAGAGCGCGACCAAGGTCACCGGCCTGACCGCGGCCGAGGACCTGGAGTTCTCGGACCTGACGACGGTGAACCTGCGGCTCTTCGCCGACCTTGGCATGCAGCCGATCGCCCGTGAGCAGAAGTGGCTGCGCGGCATGCGCGCGACGCTGTCGGTCGACAACCTGTTCGACGAGCGCCAGGACGTGAAGACCCCGCAGGGGATCACGCCGATCAGCTATCAGCCCGACCTGCTGGACCCGGTCGGCCGCACGGTGAAGTTCACGGTGCGCAAGCTGTTCTTCTAGGACCTGATTGCTCCCCCGCTGGGGGAGCTGTCGCCGAAGGGCTGACTGAGGGGGACTGCTGGCTCCGCAGACCCCCTCCGTCTCGGCGCTGCGCGCCGATCCACCTCCCCCGGAAGGGGAGGAATAACGGCGGACGCCCTCGCGCTACGCACGAGCGCGAAAGTCGGTCATGGTGGCGCGCCAGCAAGGGAGGCCGCCATGGCGAGGCTCGTCTTTGGAATGAACCAGTCGCTGGACGGCTATGTCGACTACGACAAGTTCGCGCCCGATCCCGTGCTGTTCGAGCACTTCGTCGAGCAGGCGCGCGAGCAGACCGGGGCGATCTATGGCCGCGGCCTCTATGAGATCATGCGCTACTGGGACGAGGACGACGCGGGCTGGAGCGAGGCCGAGCGCGCGTTCGCCGACGCCTGGCGGGCGCAGCACAAGTGGGTGGTGTCGCGCTCGCTCACCGAAGTCGGGCCGAACGCGACGCTGGTCGGCGAGGACTTCGAGGCGGTGCTGCGCAAGGTCAAGGCCGAGCAGCCCGGCGAGATCGAGGTCGGCGGACCGGTGCTGGCCAGGAGCCTGGGCGAGCTCGGGCTCATCGACGCCTACCGGATCTATCTGCATCCCGTCGTGCTCGGCGCCGGCAGTCCGTATTTCGTCGGCGCGCGGCCGCGGCTGCGCCTGATCGCCCACGAGCGGATCGGACCGGACGCGATCCGGCTGACCTACGAGTCGGCGGAGGACTGACGGATGTCCTTCGACGGTTTCAAGCTCGAGCGGATGAGTACGGGCGAGGCGGTGCTGCGCTACCGGATCGGCGGGGCGGGGCCGCCGCTGCTGTTGCTGCACGGCTATCCGCAGACCCACATGATGTGGGGCCAGATCGCCGGCGAGCTGGCCAAGGACTTCACGGTGGTGGCTCCGGACCTGCGCGGCTACGGCGGCAGTTCGAAGCCGCCGACGTCGCCGGACCACGAGCCCTATTCGAAGCGGGCGATGGCGCGCGACATGGTGGCGCTGATGAAGGTGCTGGGGTTCGATCGGTTCGACGTCGCCGGCCACGACCGGGGCGGTCGCACGGCCTATCGGCTGGCGCTGGATACGCCGCAGGCGGTGCGCAGGCTGAGCATCCTCGACATCATCCCGACGGCCGACGTCTGGGCGCGGGCCGACAAGCGGTTCGCGCTGGGCTACTGGCACTGGAGCTTCCTGGCCCAGGCCCATCCGTTCCCGGAGCACTTCATCGCCGCCGACCCGGTGCACTTCGCGTTCCGCATCGCCCAGGGCGCGACCTATTTCGAGCCGGCCGCCTATGCCGACTATGTCGCCGCCCTGGCCGATCCGGCGGTGATCCACGCCATGTGCGAGGACTACCGGGCCGGGGCGACCTATGACGTCGCCGCCGACGAGGCGGACCGCGGAGTCAGGAAAATCGCCGCCCCGACCCAGGTGCTGTGGGGCGCCAAGGGGGCGGTGGGCCACTGGTACGACGTGCTGGAGGTCTGGCGGCCCTGGTGCGAGGACCTGCGCGGCCAGGCGATCGAGGGGGCCGGGCACTTCCTGGCCGAGGAGAAGCCGGCGGAGACGCTGGCGGCGCTGCGGGGGTTTTTCACGGCGTGAGGACGTTCCTGGCCGTACATCGGGACGGGCTGGTGCTGAGCCTGCTGCTGGCGGGCGTGACGCTGGCGGTCGCCGCCTTCGTGGCGCCGACGGTCACGCTCGGGCCGGGGCGTACGGTCGAGGGCGCAGTCGTCGGGTTGCTGTCGGTCGAGCGCGAGGGCGGGACCCAGCCGGGACTGCTGGTGCAGACGGGCGAGCGCCGCGTCCGTCTGGCCATGAGCCGCGGGCACGGCTGCGTGGTCGGCGACCGCATCGCGCTGGTCGAGCATGCGACGCTGCTGGGGCGGCGGTATGCGGCGGGGATCGGTGGGTGTTCCATCCCCCGTTCGTCATCCTCGACCGGAGCGAAGCGGGGTGTCGGGGACCCATAAACGCCGACGTCTGCGCCAAGATCGCTGAGCGCGATGTCTATGGGTGGCCGGGACAAGCCCGGCCATGACGAACATAGGGGATAGTAGTCCCCCTCCGTCTCGGCGCCTCGCGCCGATCAACCTCCCCCAAGAGGGGAGGAACTAGATCTCGAGCCAGTCCGGCCTTTCGGCGCGGGCGGGTTTGCCGTCGGCGGTGAGGGCGCCTTCGAGGCGGTCGAGGCGGACGAGGGCGATGGCGCGGCCGCCCTGGCCGGTGAGCACTTCGCCGGCGCGGCGTTCGCCGTCGAGCAGGAGCTCAGAGCCCGCCGCGGGCGGCGCGCCGTCGAAGGCCAGGGGCAGCATGCGGTTCTTGATCTGGCCGCGGCGCTTCATGCGCGAGGTGGTCTCCTGGCCGATGAAGCAGCCCTTGTGGAAGTCGATGCCGTGCAGCAGGTCGAAGTTGGCCTCGATCGGATAGGTCTTCTCGACGCCCCAGTCGGCCGGGCCCGGCACGCCGAGCGCCAGGCGATGCGCGTCGTATGCGGCTTCGTCGGTGGTCGGCGCCGCCTCGACGCCGTAGCCGCGCCAGCCCAGCGCGGCCAGCCGCGGGTCGGGCGACCAGCCGTGGCCCGGATCGGCGCCCCAGGCGGCGAGCACCGGGGTCTCGTCGGCGGCGATCTGAACCTTGGCGCGCAGCCGGTACATGGTCAGGCGCAGGATCAGGGCCTCGCGGCTGGTCCGCTCGACGTCGATGAAGGCGCCGTCATCGCGTCCGACCACGAACAAATCGAACAAAAGCCGCCCCTGGGGGTTCAGGAGAGCGCCGAACCGCGCCTCGCCCGGGGCGAGGGTGTCGACGTCCTGGGTGATGAGGCCTTGCAGGAAACTGCGCCAATCCTCGCCCGAGACGGCGATGAGGGCACGGCTGGACAGGGCTGCGATCGGGGGCTGCGTCGACATGAGAGAGGAGTTAGGGCCTGCGCGGGTGGAGCGCCAGCGTCAGGAGCCCTATAGAAGGACGATGGCGCACGGGTCCTTCCCGATTCTGTTCATCACCGCGACCCGGATCGGCGACGCGGTGCTGTCGTCCGGCCTGATCAAACGCCTGCTGGACGAGGTTCCGAACGCGCGCTTCACGATCGTCGCCGGCAAGGCGGCCGCGCCGCTGTTCGCCGAAGTCCCCAATCTTGATCGCCTCATCGTGCTGGAGAAGGCCAAGAACGGCGGCCACTGGTTCAAGCTGTGGCGCGAGGTGCGTCATCGCAAGTGGGGGCTGATCGTCGACCTGCGCGGTTCGGCGATCTCGCAGTTCCTGCGCCGCGAGCGGCGGGCGGTCTACAAGCGCGGCTCGGGCGGCGGCGTGCACAAGGTCATCGAAGCGGCGCGGCTGCTGAAGATCGAGGACGAGCCGCCGGCGCCCTACCTGTTCACCTCGGCGGCGACTGAGGCCTATGCCGACGAACTGACCGCCGGACGCGGGCCGATCCTGGCCATGGCCCCGGCCGCCAACTGGGTCGGCAAGACCTGGCCGGCCGAACGCTTTGCGCAGGTGGCGATCCAACTGCTGGGCGGGCCGATGGCCGGCGGGCGGCTGATGCTGCTCGGCGGCCCCGGCGACCAGCAGGCGGTCAGCGCGCTGCGCAACGTCGTGCCGCGCGAGCGGACCATCGACCTGGCGGGCAAGGTCGAGCTGCTGGCCAGCTACGCCTGCCTGAAGCGCGCCCGGCTGTTCATCGGCAACGACAGCGGCCTGATGCACATGGCCGCCGCGGCCGGGACCCCGACCATCGGCCTGTTCGGGCCCTCGGACGACAAGCTGTACGGCCCGTGGGGCGAAGACACCCGCATCGTGCGCGGCATTCGCAGCCTGGAGCAGATCCGCGAGGTTGACCCGGCGCTCTCGCAGGCGCTCTGTCACATGATGGACCTGCCGGTGGATTGGGTGACCAACGCCGCCCGGGACCTGCTCGCCCAGACCAGTTCCAAAGCCAGTTAAAGCCAGAGACGAAACATGCCCGAGACCTTCGACCTCATCGTGAGGGGCGGCGAGGTGGTGAACCATGCCGGCCGCGGCCTGGCCGATGTCGGCGTGCGCGCGGGCAAGATCGTCGAGATCGGCGACCTGTCCCAAGCCAGCGCCGGGGAAGTGTTCGACGCCAAGGGCCTGACCGTGCTGCCGGGGGTGATCGACACCCAGGTGCACTTCCGCGAACCGGGCCTGGAGTGGAAGGAAGACCTGGAGACCGGATCGCGCGCGGCGGCCATGGGCGGCGTGGTCGCCGTGTTCGAGATGCCGAACACCGAGCCGACCACCACCGACCCGGACGCCTTGGCCGACAAGCTGCATCGCGCCGCCGGCCGGATGCACACCGACCACGCCTTCTATGTCGGCGGCACGCATGAGAACGCCAAGTTCCTGGGCGAGCTGGAGCGACTGCCGGGCTGCTGCGGGATCAAGGTGTTCATGGGCGCCTCGACCGGGAGCCTGCTGGTGCAGGACGACGAGGGCATCGAGCAGGTGCTGCGCCACGTGAACCGCCGCGCGGCGTTCCACTCCGAGGACGAATACCGGCTGGCCGAGCGCCGACCGCTGGCGCGCACCGGCGACTGGACCAGCCACGAGGAAGTGCGCGACGCCGCCTCGGCGCTGGAATCGACCCACCGGCTGGTGCGGATCGCCAAGGCGCTGGGCAAGCGCATCCACGTGCTGCACGTCACCACCCGCGAGGAGATCGAGTTCCTGGCGCTGCACAAGGACGTGGCCAGCGTCGAGGTGACGCCGCAGCACCTGACCCTGACCGCGCCGGAAGCCTATGAGCGGCTGAAGGGCTACGCCCAGATGAACCCGCCGATCCGCAACGCCTATCACCAGGCCGGGCTGTGGCACGGCGTCGCCGCCGGCATCGCCGACGTGCTGGGCTCAGACCACGCGCCGCACACCAAGGACGAGAAGGCTCGGCCCTATCCGGCCTCGCCGTCGGGCATGCCCGGCGTGCAGACCCTGGTGCCGGTGATGCTGACCCATGTGAACGAGGGCCGGCTGAGCCTGGAGCGCTTCGTCGACCTGACCAGCCACGGGGCCAACCGGGTGTTCGGCATGGCCGACAAGGGCCGGCTGGCGGTCGGCTACGACGCCGACATCACCGTGGTCGACATGAACGCCCGCCGCACGATCAAGCACGAGGACATGTCGACCCGCGTCGGCTGGACCCCGTTCGACGGCTTCGAGGCCAAGGGCTGGCCGACGGCGACGATCATCCGCGGCACGGTGGTGATGCGCGACGACGAGCTGGTCGCGCCGAGCATCGGCCAGCCGGTCCGCTTCGCCGAGACCCTGGGGGGCTAGTTTCCCCCAGGGAGGGAAGCCACGAGCGCCCGGTTCGGGTCTCGGCAATACTTTCGCGACATACTACCGACAGTGGGAAGTAACCGGCGCACTCGCGCGCCGAAGGCTCGTCGCGGGGGAGTAGATGTCGCGATCGAACGCCGCCGGGTCGGGCGGCCAGAGTCTGACGCTCGTGCAACGGCTGGATGCACGGGACTTCCGCTCGCTCGGTCTGCGCCACGGGGCGCTGAACCTCGTCACGTTCGGACTTCACGGATTTTGGGCGCGCAGCGAGACGCGCCGGCGGCTGTGGGCGGCCACCGACATGAACGGCGAGCCGCTGGACTATGGCGGGCTGGGGATCGAGCTGCTGATCGGCGCCCTGGCCAAGCTGGCGGTCGTCGCCGCGGCGCTGGCCGCGGCGGTGGCGGCGGTGCAGGGGCTTGGCGTCTGGGGCGCGCCGGTGGCGCTGGCCGCGGCGGCGAGCGTGGCGTTGTTCCTGGGCTTCTGCCGCTTCGTCGGCTTCGTCTATCTGGCGACGCGCACCGAGTGGCGCGGGCAGGTGTTCGAGATCGACGGCTCGTCGTCGGCCTTCGCGCTGGGCGAGCTGCGCGACGCGGCGATCAGCGTGCTGACGCTCGGCTGGTGGCGGCCGCAGGCCGACCGGCGGCGCGACGTGGTGCTCTGGAGCGGGCTGCATCATCCGCATCGGCCGGCGGCCTTCGACGCGGCGGCCGCAGCGCGCCGGCCGCTCTACAGCGCCTTCGCGATCGGCTGGTTCGCCAGCGTGATGGTCGCGCTGTTCGCGGCCGGGGTGCTGCTGGGCCTGGCGGCGGGGTTCTTTCCGACGCCGGCGGCCGGGGCCGCGCCGAGCCTGCTCGAGCTCCTGGCGCTGGGCGCTCTGAGCCTGGCGCTGTGGCTGGCCCTGGCGGCCGCCTGGGCGCCGTACCGGGCGGCGCGACGCGCGGCGACGGCGGCGGGCCTGGGCCTGGCGCTGCCGCTCGGCTGGCGGGCGTGGACGGCGCTGCAGGCGAGCAACACCGCGCTGCGCATCGGCTCGCTGGGCGGGCTGGCGTCCTATGCGGCGGCCCGCGAGAGCGCGTTCGTGTTTTCGCAGCTGGAGGAGGCGCGGCGGCTGTCGAAACGGCAGCGGGCCGCGCGGCAGTCGGGCGAGGTCAAGTTCACGCCGCTCGAGGTGAAAGCCGGCTCCTAGGCGAGGGGGATTTGCTTGGATGGGGATGACATCCCCGGCGCTCGCCCGCTAAGGCTATGCGCATCATGGACGCTAGAATCCGCCCCACAGACGCCCCGTTCCGCGACGCGCGCTATGCGCGGCCCCAGCTGGACATCGAGGAGAGGGGCGGCGGCGAGCTGATCCTGTCCAATCCGACGCCGTTCTTCGGCGACTTCACGACCATGACCCAGGCGCTGGACCGCTGGGCGCTCGAGGCCCCGGCGCGGACCTGGCTGGCCGAGCGCTCGGGCGAGGGCTGGCGGCGAGTGTCGTTCGGCGAGGCGCGCGAGCAGGTGCGGGCGATCGCCGGCGGCCTGCGCGAACTGGGCGTGGTCGGCATGCGGCCGCTGCTGATCCTGGCCCGCAACGGCATCGACCACGGGCTGGTCGGCTACGGCGCGATGAGCCAGGGCATGCCGATCGCGCCGGTCTCGCCGCAGTACGGCCTGCCGGGGGCGAACCTGACGCGGCTGGCCCATGCGGTCGAGGTGCTGAAGCCCGCGGCGGTCTACACCGAGGACGCGGCGCTGTTCTCCGAGGCGCTGGAGGCGCCTTTCCTGGCCGGACTGCCGGTGATCGCGGCCAAGAACCCGCGGCCGGGCGACGTGCCGCTGGCGCGGCTGCTGAGCGGGGCCGGCGTCGATGCGAGCGCCAAGCCCGACGACCACGCCAAGTACCTGCTGACCTCGGGGTCGACCGGCCTGCCGAAGGCGGTGATCTGCCTGCACCGCGGGATCGCGGTGAACTCGGCCCAGATCGCAGCCTGCTTCGCCGACGACGAGCCGCCGGTGATGGTCAACTCCGCGCCCTGGAGCCACAGCCTGGGGGCCAATTCGATCCTGCACATGGCGCTGCACCGCGGCGGAACGCTGCACATCGACGCCGGCCAGCCGGTGGCGGGGCGGTTCGCCGAGACGGTGCGCAACCTGACCGAGGTGGCGACCACCTATCACAACATGGTCCCGGCCGGCTGGATGCTGCTGGTCGGCGAGCTGGAGCGCGACGAGGCGCTGGCCAGGACCTTCTTCGAACAGGTGCGGGTGCTGCAGTACGGCGGCGCGGCGCTGGGCCAGGACACCTGCGACCGGATCCAGGCGGTGGCCGTGGCGAGCGTCGGCGAAAAGATCAGCTTCGCCTCCGGCTATGGCGCGACCGAGACCGGGCCGACCGCCTGCAACGTCCACTGGCGCAACGACCGCATGGGGCTGATCGGCCTGCCGGTGCCGGGCACGGCCGTCAAGCTGACCCCGGCGGGCGGCAAGCTGGAATTCCGGGTAAAGGGGCCGCAGGTCTCGCCCGGCTATCTGGGCCGGCCGGAGCTGTCGGCGCAGAGCTACGACGCCGACGGATTCTACCTGCTGGGCGATGCGGCGCGGTTCGTCGACGAGGCGAGCCCCCAGGCGGGCCTGGCCTTCGACGGACGCATTTCGGAGAACTTCAAGCTGGCCAGCGGCACCTTCGTCACGGTCGGCGACCTGCGGGTGAAGGCGGTCTCGGCGGTGGGCGACGCGGTCACCGACGCGGTGGTCTGCGGCGAGGGTAAGGAAGCCGTCGGCCTATTGTTCTATCCGAACCCGAACATGGACCGCGCGGCGATCGCCGCGGCGGTGCGGGCCGGGATCGAGCGCTTCAACGCCGGGGCCAAGGGCTCGGGCGGCAAGGTCGCGCGGGCCCTGGTGCTGGAAACGCCGCCGGACGCCAACGCCGGCGAGATCACCGACAAGGGCTATATCGCCCAGCCCGTCGCGCGCACGCTGCGCGCGGCCGAGGCCGAACGACTGTTTTCCGATGCTGCTGATGTGATGGTGTTTTGATGAACGGCGCCGACGCCCTGATTACCACCCTCGTCGAGAACGAGGTCACCGCCTGCTTCGCCAATCCCGGCACCAGCGAGATGCAGTTCGTCGCGGCGCTGGACCGTGAACCGCGGATGCGGCCGGTGCTGTGCCTGTTCGAGGGCGTGGCGACAGGCGCGGCCGACGGCTATGGCCGGATCGCCGAGACCCCGGCCTGCACCCTGCTCCACCTGGGACCCGGCTACGGCAACGGCCTGGCCAATTTGCACAATGCGCGCCGCGCCTTCACGCCGATCGTCAACGTGATCGGCGACCACGCCACCTATCACCGCCAGTACGACGCCCCGCTGAACTCGGACATCCCGACGATCGTCGGGCCCAACTCGCTGTGGGTGAAGTCGGCCGACAGCGCCGACAGCGTCGCGCAGCTGACCGCCGAGGCGGTGACCGCCAGCTACGGCGCGCCGGGCGGGCCGGTCAGCCTGATCCTGCCGGCCGACTCCGCGTGGCTGGAGACCGCCAAGGGCGCGGTGAAGGCCGCTGTCCCGACCCGCGCGCCGCCGGCGAGCGGCGTGGTCGAAGAGGTCGCCAAGAAGGTCCGCGCCGCCGCCAAGCCGGTGGTGCTGCTGGGCGGGCAGGGGACCAGCGCCAAGGCCCTGGAGCAGGCCGCGCGCCTGCAGGCGGCCGGCGTGCGGGTGATGGCCGACACGTTCTGCGCGCGCCAGCCGCGCGGGGCGGGCGTCTTCCAGCCGGCGCGCATGCAGTACTTCGGGGAGGCGGCGCTGGCCGACCTGGAAGGCACGGACCTGATGGTGTTCGTCGGCACCGTGACCCCGGTGGCGTTCTTCGCCTATCCGGACCGGCCGAGCGTGCTGGTGCCGGAAGGCTGCGAGACCACGACCCTGGCGCAGCGCTCGGAAGACGCGGTCGCCGGCCTGGCGGCCCTGGCCGACGCCCTGGGCGCGCCGGCGAGCGGCCCGGTCCAGCCCTACAAGGTGGCCGACGCGGCGCCGACCGGACCGCTGACCCCGCAGTCGGCGGGCGTGTCGGTGGCCCGCCACCTGCCGGAAGGCGCGATCATCTGCGACGATTCGGTGACCTCGGGCGGCGGCATCGCGGTGCCCTGCGCGACCGCCAAGGCGCATGACGTGCTGGCCCTGACCGGCGGCGCGATCGGCATCGGCGGCCCGCTGGCGATCGGGGCGGCGACGGCCGCGCCGGACCGCAAGATCGTGTCGCTGAACGGCGACGGCTCGGCGATGTACACGGTGCAGTCGCTGTGGACTATGGCGCGCGAGAACCAGGACGTGACGGTGGTGGTGTTCGCGAACCACTCCTACCGCATCCTCAACATCGAGATGGGCCGCACCGGCTCGGGCAATCCGGGCCCCTCGGCCAGCAAGCTGCTGGACCTGGGCGACCCGAAGATCGACTGGGTGTCGGTGGCCAAGGGCCTGGGCGTGCCGGCGGTGCGCTGCGAGACGGCCGAAGAGTTCGACGCGGCCTTCGCCAAGGCCATGGCCGAGCCGGGCCCGAAGTTCATCGAAGCGGCGATCTAGGGCAGGAAGATGCTCCCCCGCTGGGGGAGCTGTCAGCCGGCAGGCTGACTGAGGGGGAGGCTCTTGATTGAGAGCAGTCCCCCTTCGTCTCGGCGCGTCGCGCCGATCCACCTCGCCCAGCGGGGGAGGATCTTTGTGAGGGAACCGCGTCGGCGTCTTGAGGTTGGAGGGTCATCCCCAACCTCAGGAGGCCGCCATGCACGCTCAGCAGATCATTCCGACACATCCCCAGGCCGGCGGGCTCGCCAACGCCGCGCTGATCGCCTGTATCGAGGAATGCTACGACTGCGCCCAGACCTGCACGGCCTGCGCCGACGCCTGCCTGGGCGAGGAGATGGTCGCCAAGCTGACCCAGTGCATCCGCTCGTGCCTGGACTGCGCCGACGTCTGCGCGGCGACCGGGGCGCTGGCGACGCGGCGTACGGGATCGAACCAGATGCTCGTCGGCCAGATGATCGAGCTCTGCGAAGGCGCCTGCCGGCTGTGCGCCGAAGAGTGCGAACGGCACGCCGCCCACATGGAGCACTGCCGGATCTGCGCTGAAGCTTGCCGCATGTGCGAACAGGCCTGCGCCCAGGCGCGGCAGGAGAATTTCGCCACCCAGCACTGAGAGGAGCCAAGTTCCGGATAACGCCGTTCCGGAATTTGGCTGCGCAGCATTGCGGGAGTGGACCATGGCTGAAGTTCGTCCGAGCACGGGAATGCTGCTGACGAAGTACCTGCTGGGACTGATCCTGACCGTGATCGGGTTGGCGATCTTGCTCTACGGGGTCTTCAACAGCGCCACGTTCACGATCCTGCTGGGCTTGGTCGTCGCGGCGGCGGGGATCTGGCTGGTGGTGCGGAAGATCATGGCGCGCAACCGGCCGCCGGCCTGACACGGCGGCGGTTCACGTTTTTCATCACAATCGGAAATATTGCGCCGCACCATTGATTTTGTGTGCGTCGCAACATAAATAGCCTTCAGCATATGGAGGCGATCATGCTGTTTGCCGATTACGAGAACATCGAAGGCCAACTGGCTTTCTACCAAACGGTCAACGCGTTCGTGACCAAGGCGCTGGCGCACCTGCGCGGCAATGCGGAACACCTGCTTTCGCACGCCTAAGGCGACCCTGACCCAACGCGCAAAGGCCCGCGGAGCGATCCGCGGGCCTTTTCGTTTGGGCGGACGGGGATGACAGCAGCAGGCGGGCCTGACAGAGCTTGGGCATGAAGACGCTCGTCGATCCGCACCAGGCGCTGAGCCAGGGCCTGGCCGAAATCCGCACCCGTTTCAAGGTTCCGGTGGAGTTCCCGCCGGAGGTTCTGGCCGCCGCCGAAGCGGCGGCGCAGCGGCCGCCGAGCGCCCACGTCGATCGCACCGAGCGGCGGTTCGTGACGCTGGACCCGGCCGCCTCGACCGATCTCGACCAGGCGTTCGCGATCGAGGCGCGCGGCAGCGACCTCCTGCTGCACTACGCGATCGCCGACGTCGGCTGGTTTGTCCGCGACGGCGACCCCCTGGACGTCGAGGCCTGGAAGCGGGGCGCGACGCTCTACCTGCCCGACGGCAAGGCCAGTCTCTATCCGCGCGTGCTGAGCGAGGGCGCCGCGAGCCTGCTGCCCACCGGGCCGCGGCCGGCGGTGGTGTTCACGGTGCGGGTGGCGGCGGACGGCGAGCCGACGCTGGAGGGCGCCGAGCGGGCGCTGATCCGCAGCGTCGCCAAACTGGCCTACGAGACGGCGACGCCGGAGGAACTGCCGGCTGGGTTCGCCGAGCTGGCGGCGCGGATCGACGCGGCCGAGGCGCGGCGTGGGGCGGTGCGGGTCGACCCGCCCGAGCAGGAGGTGGCTTCTGTGGACGGGCGGCTGCAGCTGCGGTTCCGGCCGCGTACGCGGGCCGAGGAGCAGAACGCGGCGCTGTCGCTGGCGACCAACCTGGCGATCGCCAAGGTCATGCAGGCGCGCAAGACCGGCCTGTTCCGGGTGATGCCCGAGCCCGACGCGCGTTCGGTGGGGCGGCTGCGGCAGACGGCGCGGGCCTTCGGCCTCAGCTGGCCGCAGATGGAAAGCCTGGCGCAGTTCGAGGTCCGGCTGGATCCGCGCGATCCCAAGCAGGCGGCGTTCATGCTGGCCGTGCGGCGGGCCGGTGCGCCGGCGTCCTATGTGCCGTTCTCGGAAGACGAGCCGCCGTGGCATGCGGCGATGGCGGCGTCCTATGCGCACGCGACCGCGCCGCTGCGGCGGCTGGCCGACCGCTACGTGGTCGAGACCGTGCTGGCGATCGCCAACGGCGGACCGCCGCCGGCCGCGGCGGTCGAGGCGTTCGCCAAGCTGCCCAAGGTGATGGCGCGGGCCGACGCCCAGGCGGGGCAGATCGACCGCGCGGTGATCGACCTGGCCGAGGCGGTCATGCTGCAGGATCAGGTCGGCGAGAGCTTCGATGCGGTGGTCACCGACATCGACGAGCGCGGGGCGCGGATGCAGCTCTGCGAGCTGCCGGTCGTGGCGCGGGTGACGGCCCACAAGGTCGAGGTCGGCGACCGCCTGGTCGTGCGGCTGGAAAGCGCCGACTCGAAGACCGGCGCGACGCAGTTTCAGCGCATCGCCTGAGGCGCGGCCAAAGAAAAAGGCCCGGGGTCGCCCCCGGGCCTTTCGCTTCAGCTTGGCTGGCTGGGCTTAGACGTTGCCCGGCAGCTTGCAGTCCTTGGTGAAGGCGCAGCCGGTGGAGGTCAGCGGCGTCAGGTCGGCGCTGTACTCCATGACATAGCCCTTCAGGCCGTCCGAGCAGGCGACTTCCATGTAGGTGGTGCCCTTGGCGGTCTTGCCGATGACGCGGGCGTTGGAGACCGCGCAGTCAGGCTTGCCCAGCTTCTTCAGGTCGGCCGTGACCGAGGCGTAGCTGTTGGCGTCGAGCTTGGTGAACGAGCAGCGATAGCCGGCGATCGGCGCGCGGGCGCAGTCGTAGACGATCGGCTTGTCGTTCGGGCCGCCGAAGACGCCTACGCCGCCGTCCGGACGGTTCGAGCAGGCCATCTCGACGATGTCCTTGTTGTTGGCGCTCGGGAACGGGGCGTACTTCGAGACGTCGCAGTTGAAGCCCGCGGCCTTGGCCAGCTTGGTGTAGAGGCCGTTCTGCTCGGTGACCGCTTCCTTGGTGTCGGTCAGGGTGCAGCCGCCCATGACGCCCTGCGCCTTGGCGCAGTCGTAGGTCTGGGTCAGCTTGCCGGCGTCGACGCGGTAGAGGTAGCCCTTGCCGTCGGCGCAGGCGGCTTCGAAGAACGACGAGCCGGTCTGGGACATGCCCAGGTACTTCTTGTCCTTCACGGTGCAGCCGTTGTTGGCCTGGGCCGCGATGGTGTCGATCACCGCCAGGCGGTCTTCCTTGCTGCGCAGGGTGCAGGAGATGTTCGACTGGCCGCCGTCATAGAGCATGCAGTCGGTGGCCTCGACCGGCTTGGCCGCATCGATCGGCGCGCTGGTCTTCAGGACGTAGCCCTGGGCCGAGCCCTGGCAGGCGACTTCGAGATAGGTGGCGGTGGCGCTTTGGCCGATGCCGCGAGCCGCTTCGGGGGTGCACTGCACCTTGCCGGCGGCGAGCACGCCAGCCAGGTCGGCCTTGGGATCGGCGTTGCCCGGCAGCTTGCAAGCCAGGTTCGACGGCTTGCCGTCGGGACCCGGGGTGCCCGCTTCGATACAGGTGAACGACGTCGTCGCGCCGCCCGCGACCGCCGACAGCACGAAGCCGACGCCCTGGTCGCAGTCGATTTCGTAATAGCTGGTCGTGGTCTTGGCTTTCTTGTCTTCGGTCTTGCCGACGAACAGCGCGTCGGTGACGTTGCAAGAAATGCCCGCGGCTTTGGCGAGGGCCGGAGCCTCGGCCATCCCCTGGGCGCGCGCCTTATCCGAGATCTCGGTGGCTTTTTTGCCTTGCGAGACGGCGGCCGGCGCCAAGGCCAGCACGGCCAAGGTGGCGGCCAGCCCCGTGATGAATGGCCTCATGTTCGAATAACTCCTGGGTGGTTCCCTATTGCGCGGACATAAGCCCCCACAGCGCCAGTGGGTCAAGTTTGTCGTGAATGACGTCTGAACGGCGCTGAAGGTTGCGTTTGCCCTGACCAGCAGTGCGTTCAAAATAGGGCGACAGCGAGAAGGGGACGGCATTGCGCGACGGCTTCGAAGAGACCCAGGAACAGGCGGCGCGGGCGCGGCTGAGCTATCCGTTCGCCGAGGGCCCGGCGCTGGGCGAGGCGGTCGACGTCGCGCCGGGCGTCAAATGGCTGCGGATGCCGCTGGGCGGGTCGCTGGCCTTCATCAATGTCTGGGCGATCGAGGACGGCGAGGGCTGGGCGATCGTCGACACCGGCATGGGCGGATCCGATACTCAGCAGACCTGGCGCAAGGCGTTCGCCGGCGTGCTGGGCGGCAAGCCGGTGACGCGGGTGTTCGTCACCCACATGCATCCCGACCACATCGGCATGGCCGGCTGGCTGACCCGCAAGTTCCAGTGCCGGCTGTGGATCAGCCGGCTGGAGTTCCTGATGTGCCGCAGCCTGGCGGCCGACACCGGCCGCGAGGCGCCGGCCGACGCGTTGGCCTTCTACCGCGCCGCCGGCTGGGACGACGATGCGCTGGAGGATTACCGCGCCCGGTTCGGCGGCTTCGGCAAGGGGCTGCACGCGCTGCCCGACGCCTTCCGCCGGCTCTGCGACGGCGACGTGGTGGAGATCGGCGGACGGCCGTGGGAGGTGGTGGTCGGGTCCGGCCATAGCCCCGAGCACGTCTGTCTTTGGCAGAAGGACCTGAAGCTGTTCATCAGCGGCGACCAGGTGCTGCCGAAGATCTCGTCGAACGTCTCGGTGTTCCCGACCGAGCCGGACGGCGATCCGCTGACCGAGTGGCTGACGACGCTGGCGGCGATCAAGGACCGGGTCGACAACGAGGTGCTGGTGCTGCCGGCGCACAACGAACCGTTCTTCGGCCTGCACGCGCGCATCGACCACCTGATCGGCGGCCACGAGCGCGGGCTGGCGCGGCTGCACAAGCTGATCGCCGAGCCGAAGAGGGCGGTCGACGTGTTCCCGGTGCTATTCCGCCGCAAGATCGACCAGTGGGTGCTGGGCATGGCCACTGGCGAGAGCCTGGCGCACCTCAACTGCCTGATGTCCCGCGGGCAGGCGACGGCCGAGCCCGACG
This sequence comes from Phenylobacterium sp. GW823-FHT02A09, assembly GCF_058797775.1. NCBI lineage: Bacteria > Pseudomonadati > Pseudomonadota > Alphaproteobacteria > Caulobacterales > Caulobacteraceae > Phenylobacterium > Phenylobacterium sp. GW823-FHT02A09. The sequence goes on from NZ_JBXAJZ010000006.1 coordinate 87,432, forward strand.
AGGCCGGGGTGATCTGGTACCGGGCGGCTTGAGTCGCCTTCAGATCCTCCCCTCGTGGGGGAGGTGGCGCGCAAAGCGCGACGGAGGGGACCGCTCTCAAGCTAGGGAGTCAAAGTCCCCCTCAGTCAGCCGGTCGGCTGACAGCTCCCCCAGCGGGGGAGCATCTCGGCGAAAATTCCGCTTCGATCCGCGCTCCGCGCCGCGTTAGCATACGGCGTAAGTTTAGGAGCGCATTTCAATGGCCGACCATATTCTGATCGAGAAGTCCGGCGGGGTCCTGACCCTGACCATGAACCGTCCGGACAAGAAGAACGCCCTGACCCGGGACATGTACCAGGCGCTGGGCGACGCCATCGATCAGGCCGAGTTCGACAAGGACGTGCGCTGCGTCCTGATCCAGGCCAACGGCGACATGTTCACCGCCGGCAACGACATCAGCGACTTCGCGGCGGTCAACGCCGGCGAGTCGTCGGCCAACGAGGCGCGGCGCGGCGGCAATCCGCTGCTGGCGGCGCTGGCGCGGGCCAAGACCCCGCTGATCGCGGCGGTGAACGGCCGCGCGGTCGGCGTCGGCACGACGATGCTGCTGCACTGCGACCTGGTCTATCTGGCCGACAACGCGCTGCTGACCACCCCGTTCGTGAACCTGGCGCTGGTGCCGGAAGCGGCGTCCAGCATCACCCTGCCGAGCCGGATCGGCCATGCGCGGGCGTTTTCGATGTTCGTGCTGGGCGAGGCGGTCGACGCCAAGAAGGCGGTCGACTGGGGCATCGCCAACGAGGTCGTGTCGCTGGACCAGCTGCGCGCCAAGGCCCGCGCCGCGGCCGAAGCCGTCGCCGCCCGCCCGCCCGCCGCGGTGGTGATCACCAAGGCGCTGATGCGCGACGAGACGGGGCTCGCCCAACGCATGGACGAAGAGGGCGCGCACTTCGCCGCCCAACTGAAGTCCGCCGAGGCCAAGGAGGCGTTCGCCGCCTTCGCGCAAAAGCGCGCTCCCGACTTCAGCAAGGTGTCCTGACCCATGATCCGCTCCCGCTTCGGCGCCTTCACCCCCGCCCGCGTGGTGGCCGGCGATCACGATCTCTCCGGCCGCAACGTCGTCGTCACCGGCGGGGCCAGCGGCATCGGCTACGAGACCGCCAAGGCGCTGGCCGCGGCGGGGGCGGACGTCATGCTGGCGGTGCGCGACCGCTCGGCCGGCGAGAAGGCGGCGGTGGCGATCAACGAGGCGATCGGGGCCGACAAGGTGGTGGCCGGGACGCTGGACCTGGCCAGCCTGTCGAGCGTCGGCTCGTTCGTCGACGCCTGGGGCGACCAGCCGCTGGACATCCTGATCAACAACGCCGGGGTGATGGCGACGCCGCTGCTGCGGACGGCCGAGGACCTGGAGCTGCAGATCGGCACCAACCACTTCGGCCACTTCGTGCTGACCGTGGGGCTGACCCGGGCGCTGCTGAACGCCTCGGACGAGGAGCGTCTGGCGCGGGTGGTGGCGCTGTCCTCGATCGGCCACCGGCGCAGCGACATCAACTGGGACGACCCCAACTACCTGACGCGGCCCTACGACAAGTGGGAGGCGTACGGCCAGTCGAAGACCGCCAACGCGCTGTTCGCGGTCGGCTACAACGCCCGCTTCGAGGAGCACGGGATCACCGCCAACGCGGTGATGCCCGGCGGCATCATGACTCCGCTGCAGCGCTACCTGCCCAAGGAGGAGATGGTGGCGATGGGCTGGATGGACGAGGAAGGCAACGTCCGCGAGGGCTTCAAGACCCCCGAACAGGGCGCCTCGACCAGCGTCTGGGCCGCGGTCGGCGAAGAGCTCGAAGGGATCGGCGGGCTCTATCTCGAGGACTGCGCCGAGGCGCCGCCCTGGAGCAAGGACAACCCGATGAAGGGCGTCATGCCCTACGCCATCGATCCCGAGGCTGCCGACCGGCTGTGGGCGCTGTCGGAAGAGATCACCGGAGTGACGACATGAGCCTGAACGGCAAGACGCTCTTCATCACCGGGGCCAGCCGCGGCATCGGCCTGGCCATCGCGCTGCGGGCGGCCCGGGACGGGGCGAACATCGCCATCGCCGCGAAGACCGCCGAGCCGCACAAGCACCTGCCGGGCACGATCTATTCGGCCGCCGAGGAGATCGAGAAGGCGGGCGGCAAGGCGCTGCCGCTGGTCGTCGACGTGCGCGAGGAGGCCAGCGTCTACGAGGCGGTCGAGAAGACGGTGGCTGCGTTCGGCGGGATCGACATCTGCGTCAACAACGCCTCGGCCATCCAGCTCACCCCGACGCTGGCCACCGAGATGAAGCGCTACGACCTGATGAACCAGGTCAATGCGCGGGGCACCTATCTCACCTCGAAGGCCTGCATCCCGCACTTGAAGAAGGCGGCCAATCCGCACGTGCTGATGCTGTCGCCGCCGCTGGACATGAGCCCGAAGTGGTTCCAGGGGCACGTCGCCTACAGCATGGCCAAGTTCGGCATGAGCATGTGCGTGCTGGGCATGGCCGAGGAGTTCCGCGAGGACGGGATCGCGTTCAACGCGCTCTGGCCGCGCACGGGCATCGCCACAGCGGCGATCCAGTTCGCCCTGGCCGGCGAGGAGGGCATGAAGTCCTGCCGCACGCCGGAGATCATGGCTGACGCCGCGCACGCGATCTTCGAAAAGCCGAGCCGGGAGTTCACTGGCAACTTCCTGATCGACGACAACTTCCTCTACGAGGAGGGCGTACGGGACTTCGACAAGTACCGGGTCGACCCGACCGCGCGGCTGATGCCGGACTTCTTCGTGCCCGAGAGCAGCAAGCCGCCGCCCGGCGTGGTGGTGGGGTAGTGAGCGGCCAATGAGTGTCATCCCGGTTTGCGAAGCAAGACCGGGACCCATTCGCGCCGCTTGAGCGGCATTAGGCGAGGCGGCGCCTCCTTCTGAACGATCTGGTGTTCATGGGTCCCGGTCTTCGGCTGCGCCGAAACCGGGATGACACCTAGCGTTGGGGCGTCAGCGCTTCTTGCCGGCCTTGGCGCGTAGCGCCGCGTCTAGCGCTCTCGTGGTCCAGGCGGACATTTCGTCGGGGTCTTCGAGGGCTTCGAGCGGGACGGTCCAGTAGCTCATCGCCTTGTCGCCGCCGAACGGCTTGAAAGCCTCGCAGCCGGCGGCCTCGAAATCGGGGACGCTGACCGCGTCCGCCTTGAAGTAGAGCACGTCGTCGGCGATGAGGGCGAAGAACAGCTCGTGCCGCGAGACGCCGACCCCGCCGAACATGCGGCGGTGGGTGATCCCGCCGAGCGGATGCAGCTGCTCGAGCACGTAGTCGAGGAAGTCGGGAGAGACGGGCATGGGCCAGGAGAAGACCGCCGCGGCGGCCAAGGTGCAAGTGCGGCCGGCGACCCCGGCGGACGCGGGCCTGATCTACAGCTTCATCCGCGGTCTGGCCGAGTACGAGAAGCTGCTGCATGAGGTCGAGGCGACGCAGGCCGACGTGGCCGGGCACCTGTTCGGCGACAACCCGCGAGCGTTCTGCGACATCGCCGAGGCGGACGGGGCGCCGGTGGGTTTCGCGCTGTGGTTCTACAACTATTCGACCTTCCGCGGCCGGCACGGGATCTATCTGGAGGATCTTTTCGTGGTTCCGGAGGCGCGCGGCCTGGGGGCCGGCAAGGCGCTGCTGCGGCGGCTGGCCCAGCGCTGCCAGGACGAGGGCCTGGCGCGGCTGGAATGGTCGGTGCTGGACTGGAACGCGCCGTCGATCGCGTTCTACGACTCGCTGGGGGCGAGCGCGCAGACCGAGTGGATCGTGCGGCGGCTGACGGATGGGCCGCTGAAGGCGCTGGCGGAGGGATAGGCTAGACCGGAGAGCTTCGCTCCGCGCCGCCGACCCCACACCCTATCCTCTCCCCTCGGGAGGGGAGAGGGAGGTGGCTTCGTAGACCGTTCCCTCGCCCCCTTTGGGGGAGAGGGTAGGGGGAGGGGGCTTGGGCGGTTCAGCGCCACCGAGGTCGGGGCGTCGCTCCGCAGCGCGTGCCTTCAGGCCGCTTGGAGCTTCAGCTCGCCGCGGGCTTGCTTGATGATCGACGAGGCGGTCGAGAGGAACAGGCTGGCCATGATCGCGGCGACGGCGAGGTCGGCCCATTTCGTGCCGGTGTAGGCGACGATCCCCGCGGCGCAGAGCACCGCGACATTGCCGATGGCGTCGTTGCGCGAGCAGAGCCAGACCGAGCGGACATTGGCGTCGCCGTCGCGGAAGCGCAGCAGCAGCAGGGCGGAGATGACGTTGGCCGAGAGCGCCAGCGCGCCGACCCAGCCCATCGTCACCGCGTCGGGCGACCCCTCGACGAAGGTGCGCCAGAGGGCGGCGACGAGCACGTAGACGCCCATCAGCCCGAGGCTGACGCCCTTGACCAGAGCGGCCTTCGACCGGAACGACAGGCTCTGGCTCAGGGCGAACAGCGACAGGCCGTAGGTGGCGCTGTCGCCGGCGAAGTCGAGGGCGTCGGCCTGCAGGGCCATGGACCCGGCGAGCTGGCCCTGGACCACCTCCAGCGCGAACATGCCGGCGTTAAGGCCCAGCACGATCCAGACGGCGCGGCGGAAGGCGGGGGAGCCGTTCTCGACGGCGGCGGCGGTGGCCTCGCAACCGCAGCCGGCGGTGGAGCAGGCGGCCCCTTCGGGAGCGGGCGGCGGCGCCTTGTGGTGGACGATCTCGTAGGTCATGCCTAAGTGATGGATCCTATAGTCACTGTAGGAGCAAGCGGCGAATGGCGGGCGATATCTCGATCGGCGAACTCTCGCGCCGGGCCGGCGTGAAAGTGACCACCATCCGCTTCTACGAGGGCGCCGGGCTGATGCCCGCTCCCCCGCGCAGCGAGGGCGACCGGCGACTGTACGATGCGGGCCACGTGCGGCGGCTCAGCTTCATCCGTCACGCCCGCGAGCTGGGGTTCGAGATGGAGGACCTGCGCACGCTGCTGGAGCTTTCCGACCGGCCGGACGGGTCGTGCGGGCCGGTCGACGAGATCGCCGGCCGGCACCTGGCGGCGGTCGAGGAGAAGATCGCCAAGCTCACGGCGCTGAAGGGCGAACTGACCAGGATGCTGGCGACCTGCAGCCACGGCCAAGTGGGCGAGTGCCGGGTGATCGAGGCGCTGGCCGATCATTCGCACTGCGGCGGGGAGCACTGACAACCCCCCTCATCCCGGCGAAGGCCGGGACCCAAGCGGGCTATCCGGTACGCTTAGATCGCCGAGTGAGGCGTGGCCGCTGACTCGGCTTGGGCCCCGGCCTTCGCCGGGGTGAGCGGGAGTATGGCGGCGTCACCGAGGCTGGAGGGCGCCGCTGCGCCGCTTGACCCCAACCCTCCCCCCTCAAGCGGGGAGAGGGGTCTTGGTCGACGTTTCACTGCGCCTCGGCGATCGCCAGTTTGAGGTTGGTCTCCAGCAGTTCGTCGGCCAGCGGGCCGTCGGGGACGGCGCGCGCGAGCATCAGGGCGCCGGCCATGCGGGTGACGACGCCGAGCGCACGCTGGCGGCGGTCGGGACCGTCGGGCAGTCGGGCCTCGACCGACGCGATCATCTGCTCGACGCCGCCCGCGAAGGCGGTCTTCAGCTCGCCTGATCCGCGACCGACGTCGCCGCCGAGCGCGGCGGCGGGGCAGCTTCTGCCAGGGGCCTTGCGGGCGGCCTGCGACAGATAGTGGGTGAGCATTTCGGTCAGGTCGCGGGCGCGTTCGCGGTGGCCGGCCATGGTCGCGAAGGCGCTTTCCACGGCCTCGGCGGCCAGGGCGTCCTTGGACGTAAAGTGATTGTAGAAGCCGCCGTGGGTGAAGCCGGCGGCCTTGGTGAGATCACCGACGCTGACCCCGTCCAGCCCGCGCTCGCGAAACAGGGTCGAGGCGGCCCCGACGATGCGTTCGCGGTTCTCCTGCGCCTGCGCCTTGCTGATCTTCATCGGCTTGCCTCTTGACGACCCTATGGATTCAATGATGACAATCATCATTATTGAAGTCAAGGCGGCGCTTGGGCCGCAGGCAAGGGAGCTGTTCGATGCCGCTTTGGAAGATCTATCACCCGGTCGGGGCGTTCAGCCTGGAGGACAAGAAGGGGCTGTCGGAGGCGATCACCGCGCTCTACGCCCGCGGCCTGCCGAAGTTCTATGTCGGGGTGGTGTTCCAGGAGGTCGCCGCCGATTCGTTCTTCATCGGCGGCGAACCGACGGACAACTTCGTGCGCATCTGGGTCGACCACATCGCCCGGACCATGCCGACCCCCGAGATCAGGGCGAAGTTCATCCAGATGGCCGACGCAGCGCTGGCGCCCTACGTCCGCGACCGGGGGCTGAACTGGGAATACCACATCGACGAGACGTCCTATGAGCTGTGGTCGATCCAGGGCTATCGCCCGCCGTTGCCGGGGACCGAGGACGAGATCCGCTGGCGGACCGAGAACCAGCCCAGTCCGGTGGGGCCGCGGGAGATGGTGTGACCCCGCCACCGCTCGTCCCGGCGAAGACCGGGATCCAAGCGGGGTATCCGTTGCACTCAGGTCGTCAAGCGAAGCGCGGCCGCTGACTCGGCTTGGGCCCCGGCCTTCGCCGGGGTGAGCGGTGGGATGTTCAGACCGAGATGTCGATGATCATCGGCTTGGCCGGTTCGCCGCGCTTGGCGGCTTCGGCGGACTCGGTCTTGAGGGCTTGTTCCATGGCCTCCTTCACCAGCCGGGCGACCTCGCTCTCGACGGTGGCGGCGTCGGCGTCGGGATTGGCGGATTTGACCTCGGCCTCGATCTTTTCCCTCAGCTTCTCGAGCTTCTGCTCCTGGGCCCAGGCGTAGATGCCCTTCTCGCGGATCTCGTCGAGGACGGCGCGCTGACTGGATTTTGAGAGCTCGGCCTTGCGCGCGGCTTCGGCCGCGGCGGTCGGTTTTGCCGAGTCGGTTTTGCCGAGCTGGCCGATCTTGCTCAGCGTATCGGTCGAGAAAAGGCTGTTGGCGAGGCTGGAACTGCCGACTTGCATGCGTACGCTCCCTGACTGGGCTAGGCTGGAGCAAAGGCCGGGCCAACCGGCCGATCGCGGAGGAGACAGCGATGAGCGCGCCGCCCAGGACAGTGCTCGAGGTCAGCCCGGAGGAAGAGGCGGCGATCCGCGCGGCGGTGCGCAGCGTCGGCGGTCCGGCGATGATCATCGCCGGATCCGAGCATGTCGCCGGGCTGACGGCGCTGCTGGCCGATCCGAAGGTGTCCGATCCGATCTACGACCTGCCGCGGCCGATCAACGAGACGAACGTCGGCCGCTGGGTCGAGGACAGCGAGGTGTTGCGGCGGAAGGGCGAGTGCATCCTCAGCGTCTCGCTGGATGAGGCCGGCGAGGTCGCCGGCTACTCGCGGTTCACGGTCTGGCCGGACCGCTCGGCGGCGGAGATCGCCGGCGCGCGGCGGGCGGACCTGCAGAACTCGCATAGCGGCAAGAGCGGGGTCGCCCGCTCGATCGCCTTCATGTTCGAGCATCTGGGCGTGCGGCTGATCGCCCTCACCGCGGCGCTGGACAATGTGCGCTCGGCCGCCTCGATCGATGCGGCGGGCTTTCGGCGGATGGGCGAGACCGACAGCGTGCGGCCCGACGGGACGACGCGGCGCTCGATCTACTGGGAGCTGACGCGCGAGGAGTGGGTGCGCACCCACCGGCTCTAGGGCTCAGACGCGCAGGTCGACAATCGCGCCGGCTGGATCGCGGCCCTCCTGCGCGCGCTTGTCGGCCGCGCGCTGGGCGTCTTCCTGCAGGATCTTCTGGAAGTCGCCCGCGGCCATGTTCGCCAGGGTCTTCTTGAGCTTGTCTTCCTCTTCCGGCGTCAGCATCCGGTCGGGTCTGGCCGGCTCCTCGATGCGCAGCTTGCCGGCGTCCTCGCTGTCCTTGGCCTTGCCGGCGGGGGAGGGCGGCTGGGCGTACCAGCTGGCGGGGCCGACGCTGCTCACGGACATGGGGCGCTCCTGACGAAAGGACGCCTGGCGTTAAGCAAGTTTCGGGCCAGAAATCCTTGCGGCGTAAGCGATTGCGCGGGCGCAACCAGTCGGCGATCAGCCCTTGGCGCCGAACAGCCGGCTGAGCCATCCGCCGCTGCGGGCCGCCTGCGGCGCCTCGACGGCGACGAACTCGGCGCCGCCAGCCTCGTCGTGGCGATAGCCGGTCACCGCCTTGCCCAGTTCGATGGGAACGTCGAAGATCAGGTCGACCTTCAATTCGTCGTCGCTGGCGTCCTCGGCGGCCTGTTCGGCGACCAAGCGGTCATGGATCGCCTGATACTCCGCCGGCGGGACGCCGGTGACCGTGGGCGCGCCGTTCTCGCAATCGTAGTCGACGCGCCAGACGATCCGCCCGCCGTCGTAGAGCGTCGTCGTCGCGCACATGACGGTCTCGGAGAGCTGGCAGCCGACCACGGCGCCGGTCTTCGAGAGCGGCAGCAGCCGTTCCTCCGACGCAAAGCGCGAGTCCATCGAGAGGAGTATCGTCCAGCCGGTTGGCGACTGGCCGATCGAGGCGGTGTGCCGGCGACGGGACGGCGGCGCCTCGGTCATGCCGAGGAGGTCCAGCGCCTGCGCGCGGTCGAGGCCCTTGAGGCCGATCCAGGAAAGGCTGCCCATGGCGCAGCTTCGCGCGTAGCGGCGCAGTATGCAACCTAAAGAAAAGCGGCGGCCCCTGAGAGGAGCCGCCGCCTTGAAGTTCTAAGCTACCTGGCCGATCAGCCGGCCTTGGCCGGGGCCGCGTCGCCGCCCTGGCTCGCCAGCGGCGGGCGCGAGAGCGGGGTGAACTTCGGCTCCATCTTCGGAATGGCTTCCGAGATGATCGACTGCACCGTCCAGCCTTCTTCCTTGGTCACGGTCTCGATCGGACGCGGCTGGCTGTAGAGGATGATGTTCTCGCCCGAGGCGCCGAACACCTGGCCCGAGACGCTGGCCGCGGCCGGGGTGATCATGGCGACGGAGAAGCGGGCCGGTTGGTCGGCGCGGATCTTCTCGGCCATCACGGCGCGGCGGGCGGCGGCGGCTTCGTCCTTCACCGGCACCGACTGGGTCATGCGGGTCCAGGCGACCGGGGCCAGGCAGTTCGAACGCACGTTGTTGCGCGCGCCTTCCATGGCGATGATCCGCGACAGGCCGGCGATGCCCATCTTGGCCGCGCCGTAGTTGGCCTGGCCGATGTTGCCCAGCAGACCCGAGGTCGAGGTGAAGAACATGTAGGCGCCGTCGTTCTGTTCGCGGAACAGCTCGATGGTGGCGCGAGCGACGTTGAACGAGCCGCGCATGTGGACCGCGATGACCGAGTCCCACTCGGCTTCGGTCATCTTGTGGAACATGACGTCACGCAGGATGCCGGCCGGATTGATGACCGCGTGCAGGCCGCCGAATTCCTTCTTGGCCTGCTCGACCATGCCGTAGACGGCGTCCAGGTCGGTGACGCTGTCGGAGTTGGAAACCGCTTCGCCGCCCGCGGCGCGGATTTCCTGCGCGACCTGTTCGGCGGGACCCGCCGAGCCTTCGTCTTCACCCTTCAAACCGCCGCCGAGGTCGTTGACCACGACCTTCGCGCCTTCGGCCGCCGCGATCAGCGCGCAGTCACGGCCAATGCCGTTGCCGCCGCCGGTGACCAGAACAACTTTCCCTGAAAGCGAACCCATCGATCAATCTCCCTAAAAGAATAGCGTCGTTGTTATTCGAGCCTGTCGGCCTTGCGCAAGGCGGGAAACAGTTTCGCCCAGACCCCGGTGACGATCAACGCGGCGACGCCCCCCGAGACCGCGGCCGCGACCGCGCCCATGAAGCGGGCCGCCACGCCGGTGCGGAACTCGCCCAGTTCGTTCGACGCCCCGATGAACAGCGAGGAGACGGCGGCGACGCGGCCGCGCATCTGGTCGGGGGTGACGATCTGCACCAGGGTCTGGCGGACATAGACGCTGAGCATGTCGGCGCCGCCGAGCACGGCCAGGGCCACGACCGACAGCCAGAAGGTCTGCGATAGGCCGAAGACGATGGTGGCGAGCGCGAAGATCGCCACGCCGACGAACATGATCGGCCCGGCCTTGGTGCGGATCGGATTGGCCGCCAGCCAGATCGCCACCAGGGTGGCGCCGATGGCCGGGCCGGCGCGCAGCATGCCGAAGCCCTCGGCGCCGACATGCAGGATGTCGCGGGCATAGACCGGCAGCAGGGCGGTCGCCCCGCCGAGCAGCACGGCGAACAGGTCCAGCGAGATCGCCCCGAAGACGATCTTGTTGTGCCAGACGTAGCCGAGGCCTTCCTTGATCAGGGTCCAGCGCGAGCCGGCCTGGGTCACCGGCTTGGTGTTCATGGCGATCAGCGAGACGGTCAGCACCGCGATCAGATAGAGGCCGCTGGTCGTGCCGTAGGCGACGGCCGGCGAGATCGAGACCAGGGCCCCGCCCAGCGCCGGGCCGATGATCGAGCCGCCCTGCCAGGCCAGCGAGTTCCAGGCGATGGCGCGCGGCAACAGGCTGCGCGGCACCAGCATCGGTCCCATGGCGGTGCCGGCCGGCCCCATGAAGGCGCGGCTGGTCCCGAACAGCACGGCGACGCCCAGCAGCAGCGGAATGGTGGCGAAGCCGAACAGGCTGGCCGACAGCAGCAGCAGCACCGAGGCGATCTCGCCGGCGTAGCAGAGCTGGAGGATGCGCTTGCGGTCGTAGCGGTCGGCGGCCTCGCCGGCCCACAGGGCCAGCAGCAGCACCGGGATGAAGGTCACCAGCCCGATCATGCCGACATAGAAGGCCGACTCAGCGACGCTGTGGGTCTGGCGGGCGACGGCGTAGACCTGCCAGCCTAGCGCGACGCTCTGGATCTGCACGCCGAGCGTCGAGGCGACGCGGGTCGACCAGAACAGCATGTAGTCGCGGTGGGCGAGGAGCTCGCGGGCGGTGGTCGGCTGGTCGGCGGCGTCGGTCTGATCGGACATGCGAGCTCGGCACTCGGGGACTGCAAAGGCCGCGCAACTTGGACCGCGACGACCTGCGCCGCAACGCGCGATTGACGCGGGGCTGTCATGGCCTTATGCGCCGCGCTTCCTGTGAACGATCTGGAACACGTCCATGCGACGCCAGCGACGAACCGGGCGCGCCCGCCGCGCCAGCTAGAGCCCCGCTCGCCGGCGCCGTTGCGCGTATGGCGGCGGACCCCGCCGCTTCCCGCATCGCAAAGACGTTCATGATCGATCCCGCCGACCCGGCCCTGTCCTACACCCCAGAACAACCCGCCTTCACCGACGCCATCGAGGCGCTGCTGGACCACGCCTTCGGTCCGGGCCGCTTCGTGAAGTCGTCCGAGCGCGTGCGCGAGTTCGCCGAGTTCCGCCCCGAGATGTCGTTCTGCGCCTGGGACGGCGCGCGGCTGGTCGGCGTCGTGCGGATGTGGAAGGTGCATGTGGGCGGCACGCCCGCGATCTTCCTCGGACCGCTGGCGGTGCGCGCCGAGGGCCGCAAGTTCGGGGTCGGCGGCGAGCTGGTGCAGCGCGCCTGCGCCGCCGCCCAGGCCGCCGGCTATCCCGTGCTGCTGGTCGGCGACGAGCCCTATTTCAGCCGCTTCGGCTTCTCGGCCGCGCCCTGCAAGGGCGTGCGCATGCCCGGGCCGGTGAACCAGCGCCGGGTGCTGGCCCGCGGCGTGGACCATCTGGACGGGCCGGTCACGGCCTGAGGGCGGCCGCGGTGATCGCGCGCAGGCCATCCGTCTGGGTAACCAGGCCGACATGGTCGAGGCCCGGGACCAGCTGCACGCGGACCCTCGGATTTGCGGCGCGGAACTCGGGACCGTAGCGCTCGGCGTAGAACTGCTGGTCCTTCGAGCCGACCAGCACGAGAAGCGGCCGCTGGGCGTTGCGCAAGGCCGCGCGATGGTCGCGCACGCCGTAGTTCATCGCCAGGCGATAGGAGTAGGTCGGGGCCATCAGCGCCGCGACCTGCGGCGGGACGTCGAACCGCGCCACCTTCGCCCCGTCCCAGCCGTGCAGGCCGAGGCGATTGAGCCCCATGATGAGGACGATCCTGGGCACGTCGATATGCGCCCAGCCGCCGCCGCGGCGGGCGATCTTCGAGGGGAAGGGGATCGCCGGCGCGAGCAGGATGTAACGGTCGAACAGGTCCTGATCGGCTCCGCCTGCGACGCGCAGCGCGAAGGCCCCGCCGGCCGAGAAACCGATCAGCGCGATGTCGGCGCCGGGATGCTCGCGCCGCACCACGGCGGCGAAGTCGGCCAGGTCGTCGTCCAGCTGGCCGATATAGGCGATGTCGCCCCTGGGCCCCGACGCGCCATGGCCGCGGACGTCGGGCGCGTAGACGCTGAACCCGGCGGCGTTCAGCGACTTGGCGAGCGGGTTCATGGTCAGGGACTGTCCGGCCGATCCGTGCAGCAGGATCGCGACCCGGCGGCCGCCCGGATAGGCACGATAGGCCAGGGCGGCGCCGTCGCGCGCCTGGAAGCGCGACAGCGGCGGCGCGCCGGACGGGTCCAGCGCGGGGGGCGCCGCCTTCGGCGCGGTCGGCAGCAGCGTCAGCGCGAGCAGCGCACACAGCAGGGTGCGGCAGGTGGATTTCAGGGACATCGGAGCCTCATCGAACGGGTGGTTCGGCGAGGTCTGCGCGAGGTCGGGCGGCCGGTCTGGCCGATTTCGAAATCGGCTAGCCGCTAGGCGGGGCCGGGCAGGGCGGACCGGCGATAGGCGCTGGGCGTCACGCCGGTCTGGGCCTTGAAGGCGCGGTTGAAGGGCCCGATCGAGGAAAAGCCGGTGTCGAGCGCGATGGTCAGGATCGAGACCTCGCCCTGGGTGGGGTCGGCCAGCGCCTGTTGCGCCTCGGCGATCCGATAGCCGTTCACGAAGGCCGAGAAGTTGCGGTGCCCGAGGCCGTCGTTGATCAGGCGGCGCAGCTGGTGCTCGGGCATGCCCAGGCGCTTGGCGAGGCGGCCGATGGTGAGGTCCTCGCGGTAGACGCGCTCCTGGGTCATCAGTTTTTCGAGACGCTCGGCGACGAGGGGCGGGGCCGCATCGCCGCGCGCCGGGCGGGGCCGCCTGTCGAAGAGTTCGCGGGCCTGCAGGTTCAAGAGGCCCCAGGAGACCGCGGCCAAGCCGGCCAGGACGGCGGAGATCGACGCGAGGCTGGCGAGGTCGGCGCGGGGCGAGGGACCGTGCACGGCGAACAGCCCGGCGTTGAGCATGGTGGCGGCCGCCAGGCTGACCACCACGATCAGGCGCAGGCGCAGGCGGTCGTCGACCAAGTCGTCGCGCCAGGTCGCGAACACCTCGGTAAGGGCGCCGGCGGAGATCAGGAGGACCGCGGCGGTGACCGCCAGCCGCAGGCCGCCTATCGCGTCCTCGGCCAGGCCGGGGGCGGCGGCCGCGAAGCCGAGCGTGGCGAGCGCGGCCCAGGCCGCGCCGTGCCAGGACCGGAGGCGGAACGAGGCGCGGAACAGCGAGGCCGCAACGAGCCAGCCGACGACGGCGTTGCCGGCGCTGATGGCCAGCAGGACGGCGTGCAGCCAGCCGGTGGTGGCGGCCAGACCCGGCGCAGCGCACCAGGCATGGGCGGCCACGCCGAGCGCGAAGACCGCCGCCAGCCGAGCGCTCGCCTGGCCGCGATGGTCGCGCAGCATCAGCGCCGCGACCAGGACGGCGAGAACCGTGACCGCGCCGCGCAGCGCGATGTCGAGATCGGTCAGGGACATCGGCAGCGGAGCCGTCAGGCCTTGCGGGGCTTCTTCGACGCGCTGTTGAGCGCGGCGGCGGCGGCGACCAGGGCCTTGAAGGCCGCTTCGTCCAGCGCCGCGCCCTGCGGGATGTCGATGGCGCGGCGGACGTTTCCGTCGAGGCTGGAATTGAACAGTCCGGCCGGGTCGTCGAGGGCCGCGCCCTTGGCGAAGGTCAGCTTGACGTAGGCCTTGTAGGTTTCGCCGGTGCAGATGATGCCGTCGTGCGACCAGACCGGCGTGCCGCGCCACTTCACCTCTTCGACCACCTCGGGGAGCGCCTGATGGATCAAGGCGCGGACGCGGGCCAGGGTCTGGCCGCGCCAGTCGCCCAGGGCGGCGATGCGGGCGTCGATCTCGGCGGAGGCGGAGGGGCTTTCGGGCGGCGTCATGGGCGTGTCCTTCGGCGACGGCGCCACCTTGCGGCGATCAGGGCGGCGATGTCGAGCCGGGCGAACCTCGCAGCTTGTCGAAGAACGCCGTTGAGGCGGCGCGCGCGGGTCCTTACCTTTGCTGCATGGGAGAGACGACAACCAAGCCCGGCCTCGAGGGCGTGATCGCGGCGGCCAAGCAGGCGCCTGGTCGCGGATTGCCGCCGGTGCACCTGTGGAACCCCGCCCACTGCGGCGAGATCGACATCGTGATCCGCAAGGACGGGACCTGGTTCCACGAAGGATCGCCGATCGGGCGCGAGGCGCTGGTGCGGCTGTTCTCGACGGTGCTGCGCAAGGACCCGGACGGCTTCCACCTGGTGACCCCGGTGGAGAAGATGAAGATCACAGTCGAGGACGCGCCGTTTATCGCCACCCGCGTGGACCGCGAGGGCGAGGGGCTGAAGTTCCTGACCAATGTCGGCGACGAGGTGGTCGCCGGGCCGGACAACGAGATCCGGGTCGAGATGGACGCCGCCACCGGCGAGCCGCGGCCCTATCTGCATGTGCGGCGCGGACTGGACGCGCTGATCGCCCGGCCGGTGTTCTACGAGCTGGTCGAGCTGGCGCAGGAGCGCGACACGCCCGAGGGGCCGCGTCTTGGGGTCGAATCGAACGGCGCTTGGTTCCCGGTCGGTCCGGCCGGGGCCCACCAGCTGTGAGCCCGCACGCGCCGCCGGACGAGATGCGCGAGTGGATCGCCGGTCATCTCGACCCGCTCGACGGCGAGCCGGCGAGCACGGCCGCGTCGGATTTCGACCTGGGGCCGAACGCGTTCCCGAACGAGCCGGTGAGCCTGAAGCCGGCGGCCGTGCTGGTCGGGCTGATCGAGCGGCCCTTCGGCTATTCGGTGCTGCTGACCCGGCGGGCCGACACCCTGCGCAGCCACACCGGCCAGATCGCGTTGCCGGGCGGCCGCTGCGACCCCGGCGAGACCAGCCCGGTGACGGCCCTGCGCGAGGCGCACGAGGAGGTCGGGTTGGCGCCGGACTATGTGACGCTGGCGGGGCTCTCCTCGCCCTATCGCACCGGCACCGGGTTCCTGGTGACGCCGGTGGTGGGGTTCATCCAGCCGGGCTTCTCGCTGACCGCCAATCCGGCCGAGGTGGCCGACATCTTCGAGACGCCGTTCGGGTTCCTGATGGACCCGGCCAATCACGAACAGCACGAGCGCCAGGGCCCTGACGGGCAGCTGCGCCGTTTCTACGCCATGACCCACGAGGACCGCTTCATCTGGGGCGCGACGGCCGGGATGCTGCGGGCGCTCTACGACCGGCTTTATGGGGCGGCGGTTGCTTAGGGAGCTGGCCCCGCGTCTGCTGCTGGTGGCGGCGCCGTTCGTCATCTGGTTCGTGTGGCGCGAGGTGGCGCTGCGCACGGGACGGCCGATGGGCTCGACCCCCTGGACCTGGCTGGTGGCGATCGCCGGCGCGCTGCTGGCGGTTTCGCTGCTGGCGACCGGTCTTTTCCATGGCGACAACCGCGGGGAGACCTATGTTCCTGCGGAAGTGGAGGCCGGCGGACACGTGGCGCCGGGACATTTCGAGAAGAAGGCGCCCGCAAAGTGACGCAGAGCATCGGCGAAAAGCCCTGGATGAAGCCCGCAGCGCCGGTGATGGAGGCGCTGGAGGCGGCCGGCGGCCCCGGATGCGCCCGGTTCGTCGGCGGGGCGGTGCGCAACACCCTGCTGGGCCAGCCGGTGGACGATGTCGACATCGCCTGCACCCTGACGCCGGACCAGGCGACCAAGGCGCTGGAGGCGGCCGGGATCAAGGTCGCGCCGACCGGCGTCGAGCATGGCACCGTCACCGCCATCGTGGGCGGCCAGCCGTTCGAGGTGACGACGCTGCGCCGCGACGTCGAGACCGACGGGCGCCGCGCTGTGGTGGCCTTCACCCAGGACTGGGCCGAGGACGCCCAGCGGCGCGATTTCACGATGAACGCGGTCTATGCCGATCGGCTGGGGAACCTGACCGACCCGACGGGGAGCGGCGTGGCCGACGCCCAGGCCGGGCGGCTGGTGTTCGTGGGCGAGGCGGCGACCCGCATCGCCGAGGACAGCTTGCGCATCCTGCGCTACTTCCGGTTCGTGGCCTGGTACGGCAAGGGCGAGCCGGACGCCGCGGCCCTGGCCGCCTGCGAGGCCGGGCGCGAGCTGATGGGCAACCTGGCGGCCGAGCGGGTGGCCAAGGAACTGCTGAAGCTGGTCGCCGCCTACGACCCGCGTCCGGCGACGGCGCTGATGGCCAAGACCGGCGTGCTGACCCAGCTGCTGCCGAGCGCCACGGACCTGGGCGCCTTCAACCAGCTGGTCGAGGTCGAGGCCGAGCAGCTGTTCACCTGCGACGCGCTGCTGCGGCTGGCGACCCTGTTGCCCGACAACGAGGTCGGGGTCGGCAAGGCGGCCGAGGGCCTGCGGCTCTCCAACGACCAGCGTGACCGGCTGGTGGCGGCGATGGGCAAGACCCCGCGCATCACCTCGTGGATGAGCCCACGCGAGAGCCGCCGGGCGGTCTATCGGATCGGCGTGCAGGCGTTCAGCGACCGCATCAAGCTGGCCTGGGCCCACTCGGAGCGCTCGGCCGCCACGCACCAGTGGCGCGGGCTGCTGGCCCTGGCCGAGAGCTGGACCCCGCCGCCGTTCCCGCTGACCGGCGAGGACGTGCTCAAGTCCGGCGTGCCCAAGGGGCCGATGGTCGGCCAGGTGCTGCGCGAGGTCGAGGACTGGTGGATCGACCACGACTTCATCGACGACAAGTTCTCGGCGATCGAGAAGCTGAAGGCGGTGGCGCAGGGCATGGCTTATTGAAATCAAGGTTCCTTCCCCGCTGGGGGAGGCGGATCGATGCACCGCATCGAGACGGAAGGGGACTGCGCTCAAATCGCTCGAGTCAAAGTCCCCCCAGTCAGCCGCTGGCTGACAGCTCCCCCAGCGGGGGAGCATCTCTGTAAGTCACGGGAGCAGCTATGAAACTCGGCATCCTGGAGACCGGCGCGCCGCCGGAGGAGATCCGCGGCCGGTACGGCAGCTATCCGTCAATGTTCCGGCGGCTGTTCGGCGAGAGCGCCTACGACTACGCGGTGTTCGACGTGGCGGCCGGCGAGATGCCGGCGGGCGTGGACGCGTGCGGGGCGTACCTGGTCACCGGTTCGTCGGCGGGCGCGTACGACCCCGAACCCTGGATCGCGCCGCTGGAGGACTTCCTGCGCGCCGCCAAGGGCCAAGCGCCGCTGGTCGGGATCTGCTTCGGCCACCAGATCATGGCTCAGGCCTTCGGCGGCAAGGTGGTCAAGTCGCCGAACGGCTGGGGACTGGGGCTGCAGCGCTACCGGATGGGCGCCGCGCGCGGCTGGATGGACAGCCCCGAGCCGATCGCCGTGCCGGGGTCGCACCAGGACCAGGTTGTCGAAGCGCCGCCCGGCGCCAAGGTGATCGGCGGCAACGACTTCTGTCCGGTGGGGATGCTGGACTACGGCGAAGACCGGGCGATCTCGCTGCAGCTTCATCCCGAGTTCGAACCCGACTACGCCAAGGCGCTGATCGAGACCCGGCGCGGGACGCGGCTGACGCTAGAAGAGGCCGACCGCGCGGTGATGAGCTACGAGCAGCCCGACGACCGCCTGCGGGTCGGCGCCTGGCTGCAGCGGTTCATCGAGATGGCGTAGGCGCCGCGTCAGCCAGGCGAGGGACCTGTCATCTCCTCTCCCCCAAGGGGGCGAGGGAACGGCGCCGTGCTATGTCCAGCTGACCATCGGCGGCATCGAGGACAGGATGGTGTCGATGTTGCCGCCGGCTTTCAGGCCGAACATGGTGCCGCGGTCGTAGAGCAGGTTGAACTCGACGTAGCGGCCGCGGCGGACCAGCTGTTCGTGGCGGTCGGCCTCGGTCCAGGGTTCGTCCATGCGGTGGCGCACGATCTTCGGGTAGACGTCGAGGAACGCGTCGCCGACCGCGCGGGTGAAGGCGAAGTCCTTTTCGAAGTCGCCGCTGTTGTGGCGGTCGTAGAAGATGCCGCCGACGCCGCGCGTCTCCTTGCGGTGCGGTAGGTAGAAGTACTCGTCGCACCAGGCCTTGTACTTGCCGTACCACTCAGGATCGAAGGGATCGCAGGCGGCCTGCATGGCGGCGTGGAACAGCACCGCGTCGTCGGCCTCCTGGCTGCGCTGGACGTCGAGCATCGGCGTCAGGTCGGCGCCGCCGCCGAACCAGCTCTCGGCCGTCGACAGGAAGCGGGTGTTCATGTGCACGGTCGGCACGCGCGGCGAGCGCGGGTGCACGATCAGGCTGATGCTGGCCGAGACGTAGGTCGGGTCCTTGTCGGCGCCCGGCATCTGGGCGGCCATCTCGGGCGAGAAGCGGGCCAGGGCCGCAGAGGTGTGGACCCCGGCCTTTTCGAACAGCCGGCCCTTGAGGTGGCCGCCGATCCCGCCGCCGGTCCCCGTCTCACGCGTCCAGGGGCGAGCTTCGAACTGACCGGGCTCGCCAGGATAGAGATCGGCCGGGGCTTCCTCTTCCAGGCGCTCGAGCTCGGCGAAGATCCGGGTCTGCAGGCTTTCGAACCATTCCTTGGCGCGGTCGCGCCGGGCTTCGATCTCGGGAGAAATGTTGGTCATCGCGTACCGCAGTTAGGAAATTTGCACGGGCTTAGGAAATTGATCGGTCTGCCGCAACGCCTCGGAAAGGCCGATGGCGGCCGAGACCGTGACGTTGAGCGAGCGCCGACCGGGCGTCAGCGGGATGAAGACGCGGGCGTCGGCGGAGTCGTGAACATCGTCAGGAACGCCGAGGCTCTCGCGGCCGAACAACAGGATGTCGTCGGGCTGGAACGCGAAATCATGCAATGGCTGCGCGGCCTTAGTGGAGAACAGCACTATGCGAGCGGCCCCCTTGGCGGCCTGAAAATCGCTCCATCCGGCATGGCGCACGACATCGGCGGGCTCGCCGTAATCCATCGCCGCACGGCGGATGGCCTTGTCGGAAAGCGGGAAACCACAAGGCTCTATGACGTGTACGGGCACCCCCATACAGGCCCCGAGGCGAAGAGCCGCGCCAAGGTTTTGCGGAATGTCCGGTTGAAAAAGCGCGAGCAGCATTCTAAGCGGTCCAGCCACGGGATTAGCCGGGGCCAGGGGCGAATCACGGAAGGGCGGGGTGCGAGATGCAATCCGACTGTCTTCCGCGGGTTTGCCCGGCGCCAGCGTTCAGTTCCGGTGGCCCTTACCAGAACCGCTGGCAGGGGTCGAAGGCGGGATCACTCCGGAATTATCCGTAGTGGTCTGACGGGCCGCGGGCACGCGGCCGCAAACGAAGGGTAGCTTTAAGGTGGCCGACACCGTCGCGGGCGCAAATCCCGATACGCATGCCGCGGGCGACGACCCGAACCGGCGTGATTTTATTCATATTGCGGCGGCGGCTGCGGCCGGCGGCGCTGTCGCGGGCCTCGCCTGGCCGTTCATCGACCAGATGAACCCGTCCGGCGATACGCTGGCGCTGGCGTCGGTCGAATTCGACCTGACCAAGGTCGAGGAAGGCCAGCAGGTCACCATCAAGTGGCGCGGCAAGCCGCTGTTCATTCGCAATCGGACTGGCGCGGAGATCGCCAAGGCCATTGGCGATGACAGCGCGAGCATGCCCGATCCGCAGAAGGACGAAGATCGTCACAAGCCGGGCAAGGCCCAATGGCTCGTGCTGGTCGGCACCTGCACGCACCTCGGCTGCGTGCCGACGTTCGGCGGCGGCGACTACGGCGGCTGGTTCTGCCCGTGTCACGGTTCGCACTACGACGTCTCGGGCCGCATCCGTAAGGGGCCGGCGCCGAAGAACCTGGCGGTGCCCGACTACACCTTCCTTTCCGACACCAAGGTCAAGGTGGGCTGACCCAGATGAGCGGACATTCCAATTACGAACCGAAGACCGGCATCGAGCGTTGGCTCGACACCCGTCTGCCTGTCGTGCGCCTGGCGTACGACTCGATGATCGACTTCCCGACCCCGAAGAACCTGAACTACTGGTGGACCTTCGGCGGCATCCTGGCGGTCTGCCTCGGCATCCAGCTGGTCACCGGCATCGTGCTGGCCATGCACTACGTGCCGCACGTCGACCATGCCTTCGCCTCGGTCGAGCGCATCATGCGTGACGTCAACTACGGTTGGCTGATCCGCTACATGCACGCCAACGGCGCCTCGATGTTCTTCATCGCGGTCTACATCCACATGTTCCGCGGGCTGTACTACGGCTCGTACAAGGCTCCGCGCGAAGTGCTGTGGATCCTGGGCTGCGTGATCTACCTGCTGATGATGGCCACCGCCTTCATGGGCTACGTGCTGCCCTGGGGTCAGATGTCCTTCCACGGCGCCGTCGTGATCACCAACCTGTTCGGCGCGCTGCCGGTCGTGGGCGAAGCGATCACCACCTGGCTGTGGGGCGGCTTCGCGGTCGACAACCCGACCCTGAACCGCTTCTTCTCGCTGCACTTCCTGCTGCCGTTCATGATCGCGGGCGTCGTTGGCCTGCACATCTGGGCGCTGCACGTCCCGGGCAACAACAACCCGACCGGCGTGAACGTGAAGTCGAAGGAAGACACCGTTCCCTTCCACCCGTACTACACGGTGAAGGACGGCTTCGCGATCGTGGTGTTCCTGATCCTGTTCGCGACCTTCGTGTTCTACAACCCGAACGCCCTGGGCCACGCCGACAACTACATTCCCGGCAACCCGCTGGTGACCCCGGCGCACATCGTTCCGGAATGGTACTTCCTGCCGTTCTACGCGATCCTGCGCGCGGTTCCCGACAAGCTGGGCGGCGTGATCCTGATGTTCGGCGCCATCGCGGTGCTGTTCGTCCTACCCTGGCTCGACACCTCCAAGGTGCGCTCGATGCGCTACCGGCCGACGGCGAAGCTGTACTTCTTCATCTTCCTGCTGGCCTGCCTGGTGCTCGGCTACTGCGGTGGTCAGCTGCCGGACAACCACGTGATCCCGGGTCTGTCGACCTTCAAGCTGTTCGACGCCGACCTGAACTCGATGGTGTGGCTGTCGCGGGTCGCGACCCTCTACTACTTCGCCTACTTCATGGTCATCCTGCCGATCCTGGGCCTCACCGAGACCCCGCTTCCGCTGCCGGAATCGATCAGTGAACCTGTGCTTTCGCATCCCGCCAACGCGCCGGCCGGCGCCGCGGCTTCGCCTGAAAAGAGGGGTTAAGCCTCAGATGCTGCGTAAAGGTATCGCGCTCGCGGCGCTTGGCTTGGCCATTCTCGCGGCTCCGGCGGCTCAGGCCGCCGGTGGCGCCCTGCCGCCCAAGCACGTTGAATTCAGCTTCGAAGGTCCGTTCGGCAAGTTCGACCAGGCCGAGCTGCAACGGGGCTACAAGGTCTATCGGGAGGTCTGCTCGGCCTGCCACTCGATGAACCTGATGTACTTCCGGAACCTCGGCCAGAAGGGCGGGCCGTTCTACGATCCGAAGTACAAGAACCCGAACGACAACCCGTACGTTAAGGCGATCGCCAAGGACTATCAGATCAAGGACATCGACTCGGAAACGGGTGATGTGATCGATCGTCCGGGCACGTCGGCCGACAAGTTCCCGTCGCCCTTCCCGAACGAAGCGGCGGCGCGGGCCTCGAACGGCGGGGCCTTCCCGCCGGACCTGTCGGTGATGGCCAAGGCGCGTCACCACGGGCCGCAGTACATCTACTCGCTGCTCACCGGCTACAAGAACCCGCCCGCGGGTCTGAAGGTCGGCACCGGCCAGCACTACAACCCGTACATGAACGGCGACGTGTCGGCCGCGTGGTCGGGCCCGCACGACAAGGTTCCGCCCGGCGGCTTCATCGCCATGGCCCCGCCGCTGGCGGCCGGCCAGGTGACGTTCGACGACGGCACCAAGTCGACGCTGGACCAGCAAGCCAAGGACGTTGCGGCTTTCATCGCCTGGGCTTCCGAGCCCAAGATGGAAGAGCGCAAGGCCTTCGGCATGGCCGCGATGATCTACCTCTTCATCTTCGCGGGTCTGCTGTACGCCAGCTACCGCAAGATCTGGAAGAACGTCGCCCACTAGGGCGAGCCGCCTCCAGCGAGATACGAGAAGGCCCCGGAGCGATCCGGGGCCTTTTTCATTGCGCCTGCCTTGCTTGACTCTCGGACGCCCGAAAACCAACGATATCCCAAATGGTTGGCGGAGGTCCGCGATGGGTACCGGGTTCACGACTGCGGCGCTCGCCGGGTTAGGGCTGTCGCTCACCAGTGTCTCCTTCGAGGCGCCGATCTCGCCGCAGGTCCTGGCCGCGCTCGATCCGACGCTGACGGCCTCGTCGATCTGCGGAAGCCCGAAGGCGGGCGGGGCGCTGACCCGCAGCCTGCTGCTCGTCCAGGCGGTCGCCGCGCCGGCCAGCCAGGTCGGGCCGATCCCGCTCTATGACGACCTGACGACCTCGCCGTTCCCGCTGACCACGGCCAGTCCGCAGGCCAAGCGCTACTTCAGCCAGGGCCTGCTGCTGGCCTATGGCTTCAACCATGCTGGGGCGGTGCGGTCCTTCCGCGAGGCCCAGCGGCTCGATCCGACCTGCGCGATGTGCTGGTGGGGCGAGGCGGTGGCGCTGGGGCCGAACATCAACGCGCCGATGGACGAGCGCGACCGCGAGGCGGCGCTGGCCGCCATGGACAGGGCCATGGCCTTGCGCGAGCGCGCCTCGCCGATGGAGCGGGCGCTGATCGAGGCGGTGGCCCAGCGTTACTCGCGAGATCCGAAGGCCGATCGCGCAGCGTTGGACGGCGCCTATGCCGACGCCATGCTGGAGGTCGCCCGCCGCTTCCCGGCCGACGACGACGTGGCGGTGCTGGCGGCCGAGGCGGTGATGGACACCTCGCCCTGGAACTACTGGGAGCCGGACAAGAAGACGCCGGTCGGGCGCAGCGGCGATGCGGTGGCGCTGGTCGAGACCGTGATCGCGCGCAATCCGGGCCACGTGCAGGCCGGGCACCTCTACATCCACCTGCTGGAGGCCGCGGACGCCCAGCGGGCCGAGGCCGCCGCCGACCGGTTGGGAAATCCGACCGCGCCGAGCGCCGGGCACCTGGTGCACATGCCTTCGCACATCTACCAGGCGCGCGGCCGCTATACGGACTCGATGCGGGTGAACGTGGCGGCGGCGCGGGCCGACGAGGCCTACATCCGCAGCGCCGGAGACCACAGCCTGGTGCGCTACGGCTACTATCCGCACAACGTCCACTTCATCGTCACCTCGGCGCAGCTGGCCGGCGACATGGACACCGCGATCGGCGAGGCCGAGCGCCTGCGCGCGCTGATGGGTGTTGAGACCTCGGCGAAGATCGGCTGGGTGCAGATCATCGACGCCGCGCCCTATCTGGCGATGGCCCAGTTCGCGGCGCCTGAGGCGATCATGGCCATGCCGGCGCCCGACGTGCGGCTGCCCTACGCCACGGCGATGCGCCACTATGCGCGGGCCGTCGCCTACGCCCAGCAGCGCGACAAGGCCGGCTTCGACCGCGAGCTCGCGGCGATGGACGCCCTGGTCAAGGCCGACGCCTTCGCGGACCTGACCGCGCAGCTGGTGCCGGCCGTGGACCTGGTGGGCATGGCGCAGGAGGTGGCGCGCGGGCGCCTTGCGACCGCCGAGCGCCGCTATGACGAGGCGGCCGGCCACTACCGCAAGGCCATCGCCATCGAGGGGCGCATTCCCTACACCGAGCCGCCGTACTGGTACTATCCGGTCCACCAGTCGCTGGGCGCGGCGCTGTTCCTGGCGGGCAAGCCGGCGGAGGCCAGCGAGGCGTTCCGCGCCGCTCTGGCGCAGACGCCGCGCAACGGCTGGGCGCTGTACGGCTTGTCGCGCAGCGAGGAGGCGCAGGGCCGCAAGGCCGACGCGCAGGCCGCGCGGCAAGCCTTCGTGCGGTCCTGGGCGGGCCGGCCGGAGTGGCTGGCGATGGAGCGTCTGTAGCGGCCTAGCCGGCGGGGGCGAGCAGCAGCTTGCCGGCCGGGAAGTCGAAGCGCAGCCGCCAGCGGGCGAGCAAGGGCGCGCCGATGACGCCGTCGGCCTGGGTGTCGGCCAGAGCGCCGGGCAGGTTTTCGAACAGGGTCCCGGCGAAGGACGCGGCGCGCAGCTGCGCGCGGGTGTCGCCATAGGGCAGCAGGTCCTGCGGCTTGGCCGCGCCGGGGACCGAGGCGAGGCGCTGGGAGACGCGTACGGCGGCGTCCGAGCCGGTGGCGATCACGAAGTCGCCGCCCACGGCCCTGGGACCGTCGGAGACGGCGGCGTGGGCGGTGGCGACGCCGCCGGCGACCCGCAGCGGCAGGACGCTGACCTTGCTGCGTACGCGCGGCGCCTGGGCGCGCGGATAGATGGCGACCCGGCAGGGCGCGAAGCTGACCTCGACCACGTAGGCCGACAGCAGGTCGGCGCCGATCACGCCGGCGATCGGGGTGGGAAAGGCGTAGGTGCGCGCATCGAGGTCGGCGATCACGAAGGGCCGGTCGGGCAGGGTGAGGCCGGCGATGCGGACCGGGCCGCGCTGGTCGGGGTCTACCAGTCCGGCGCCCTGGGCCTTGGTCTCGTGCAGCTGGGTGAGCGGCGAGCCGGTGTCGAGGATGTAGTCGCCGGCCAGGCCGTCGATGGAGGCCGGGGCGACGATCACACCCTGCTCGAACCAGCAGGCGGTCTCGCCGGCATGGGCGGCGAGCGGGAGGGCGGCGGCGGCGAGGGCCAGGGCGACCGGCTTCATGGGATCCGTGAGGCGAGAGAGCGCCGGGGCGCTTGGCGGCCCCTTCGCGGGCAGCATAGCGGCGATTGCAGCGCTCGGCGACGGGCAGCGTGGGACCATGCACGGCCGCGGGGCGATTGGGTCTTACCCCTGCCGCATCGATCGCCTAAGTCCAGTCCATGAGCTTCATCAAGCCCTGGCGAGACTTCCGGCGGATGCAGGACGTGGCGGTCGGCGCGGCGGTGCTGATCTATGCCGGGGCGGTCGTGAACGCCTTTCGCGTGCTGCCGGGCGGCGCCGATCTGATCGCCCAGCGCACGCTGATCTGGCCGGCCATGTTCCTGTTCGTCTCGCTGGTCGGGCCGCTGGCGGTGCCGCCGCTGAAGCGCGGGCTGGCGCGCTATGTGTGGCTGAGCTTCCAGGCCGGGTTCGGCCAGACGGCGATCTCGGTGCTGACCGGGGTCGGACTGCTCGCGGGTGCGGCGCTGTTCATCTACTGGCAGGTCTGGGCGGTCGGCCATGGCGGCCGGTATCCCGCCGGAGTGTTCTCGGGCTATGCCGCCGGGATCGGCATCCTCGCCGCGCAGGCGGTGCTTGTCCGAGCCCTGGAGACGGTGCCCGAGGTGCGCAAGCAGATCGAAGAGCGCGAGCCCTAGCCCGCGGCGGCCGGATGGTCGATGTCGAGATGCAGCCGCAGGGTCGGCAGGCCGAACTCGTCTTCTTCCTCGCCGACGACCACGAAGCCCAGTTTTTCCAGGATCCGCCAGGAGGCGAGGTTGGCGGGGTCGATGGTGGCGTCGACCGCGTCAGGCGTGCAGGCGGCCAGCAGCGCCCTGGCGGCCTCGGTGGCGTAGCCCCGGCCCCAGTAGGCGCGGGCGAAGCCGTAGATCAGTTCCAGGCGATTGGGGTGCGGCGTCGGGATCAGGCCGACCCAGCCGATCAGGGCGTCGCTGTCGCGCAGGACGACGGCCCGGCTGCCGACCTCGCTGATCTTCAGGCTGGCGGCGGCGTTGTTGATCCAGAGCGCGGTGGCCGCCCGGCTCAGCGGCACGCCGTCGCCGACGTGGGCCATGACCTGCGGATCGGCAGCGATCGCGCAGAGGGCGTCGAGGTCGCTCGCCGCCAGCGGCCGGAGCCGCAGTCTCGTGGTTTCGAGGATCACGCCGAACTTCGCCCCCCGCCGTTGTTGGAGAACAGCGCCAGGGTCCGCAGGCGGGCGAGCCGGGCGCTGTCGGCGTCGTAGTCGGCGCGGCGGTCGGAAACGAACCCGTGGCCGGCCGGATAGAGATGGATCGGGATATCGGGATGGCGCTGGCCGATCTCCTCGACCCGCTCTGGCGGGATCGAGGCGTCGGTCTTGCCGAAGTGCAGGATGATCGGGACCGTGGGGGTCTCGTCCTTCAGTTCGCTGATCCGGCGGCCGTAGAAGCTGGCGGCGGCCGACAGGCCCGTGCAGCGACAGGCGGCCAGCCAGGTCGCCGCGCCGCCCCAGCAGAAGCCGGTCACGAAGACCGGGGCCTTGAGCGCGTCGATGGCGGCCTGGGCGTCGCCGGCGACCTGGTCCCAGGGCGTGGCCTGCGAGTACTCGACGCCCTTGGCGATCGCCGCCTGGCCGTAGTCGGCCTGGAAGCCGCGCTCGAGGCGGTCGTAGAACGATGGGGCGATGGTCTCGTAGCCGTCGGCGGCGAAGGCGTCGGCCAGCTCCCGGATGTGCTCGGTGACCCCGAAGATCTCCTGGATCAGCAGCAGGCCGCCGCGGCGCGCGTCGGTCGGCTTGGCGTGATAGGCGCCGAGCTCGAAGCCGTCGAAGGCGCTCTGGAGGGTGATCTGCTCGCCCATGCTCACGCGTTCTCGAACAGCTCGCGGGTGCGGGCGCGGGCGAGGTCGGCGGCCTCTTCGTTGTAGCGCTCGGGGCTCTCGTTGTTGAAGCCGTGGCCGGCGCCTTCGTAGATGTAGACCGGGACGTCGGGGTTGTGTTCGTGCACGGCCTTCTCGACCTCGTCGGCCGGGATCCCAGGATCGGTGTGGCCAAGGTGGACGATGGTCGGGCAAAGCGGCCGGAGTGCGGCGTTAGCCTGCACAAGGCTGCCATAATAGCTGGCGGCGGCGGCGATCCCCTCGACCTTGGCGGCGCTCAGCCAGGTCAGCGAGCCGCCATAGCAGTAGCCGACGACGAACACCTTGCCGCGGGGGGCCAGGAAGTCGCGGCAGGCGCCGATGTCGCTGAGCGCCTGCTCCAGGGGCGTGGCGCGCGCATGGGCGACGCCGGCGGTCAGGCCCTCGGGGTCATGGGCGGCGGTGAAGTGACGCTCTCGGCGGTCGTAGAGCGAGGGGGCGATGGCCTCGTAGCCGGCCTTGGCCCAGCGTTCGACGTCGGCGCGGATGTGCCGGTCGATGCCGAAGATTTCCTGAAGCACGATGACCCCGCCCTTGCGCGGGGTGAAGGCCTGCTCGTGGTAGGCCGAAAAATCGAAGCCGTCCGCGCCCCGGAGGGTGATGGTCTCGCCCATGCGTTTCTCCCGTCTTGTTAGACGCGAGCTAAGCAGAGAACCTCAGCTGGGGGGAGGGCGATGGGGTGAAAAGTTCCTCCCCTTTTTGGGGGAGGTGGATCGATGCGGAGCATCGAGACGGAGGGGGACTGCTCTCGAAGAGCTTGAGTCAAAGTCCCCCTCAGTCAGCTCCGCTGACAGCTCCCCCAGAGGGGGAGCATCAAAGCGGCCTTAGACGTTGAAGCGGAAGTTCAGCACGTCGCCGTCCTTGACGACGTACTCCTTGCCTTCCTGGCGGAACTTGCCGGCTTCGCGCGCGCCGGCTTCGCCCTTGAGGCTCACATAGTCCTCGTAGGCGATGGTTTCGGCGCGGATGAAGCCCTTCTCGAAGTCGGTGTGGATCACGCCGGCCGCCTGCGGGGCGGTGTCGCCCTTGTGGATCGTCCAGGCGCGGGCTTCCTTGGGGCCCACCGTGAAGTAGGTCTGCAGGCCGAGCAGGTGATAGGCCTCGCGGATCAGCTTGTTGAGGCCCGGCTCGGTCAGGCCGAGGGTCTCCAGGAACTCGGTGCGCTCGGCTTCGTCGAGCATGGCGATCTCGCTCTCGATCTGGGCCGAGATCACGACGTGGTCGGCGCCGTCGCGCTTGGCGCGTTCGGCCACCTGGTTGGACAGGTCGTTGCCGGTGGCGGCCGACGCTTCATCGACGTTGGAGACGTAGAGCGCGGGCTTAGAGGTCAGCAGCTGCAGCATCCGCCAGGCCTTGTCGTCCTCGGCCGACACGACGGCCTTGCGGGCCGGGCGGCCCGCGTTGAGCTCGGTCAGGGCGAGCTGGACCAGCCGCAGGGTCTGGGCGCTTTCCTTGTCGCCGGTCTTGGCGCGCTTCTCGAGGTTGGCGACGCGCTTTTCCAGGCTCTCGAGGTCGGCGAGCATCAGCTCGGTCTCGATGGTCTCGAGGTCGGCCAGCGGGTCGATCTTGCCCTCGACGTGGGTGATGTCGTCGTCGATGAAGCACCGGGCGACGAAGGCCACGGCGTCACAGTCGCGGATGTTGGCCAGGAACTGGTTGCCCAGGCCTTCGCCCTTGGACGCGCCGCGCACCAGGCCGGCGATGTCGACGAAGTTCATCCGCGCCGGAATGATCTCCTTGGACGGGATGATCGCAGCCAGGGCATTCAGGCGCGGCTCGGGCACGGCCACGTCGCCGGTGTTCGGCTCGATGGTGCAGAACGGATAGTTGGCGGCCTGGGCCGCAGCCGTCTGGGTGAGCGCGTTGAAGAGGGTCGACTTGCCGACGTTGGGCAGGCCGACGATCGCGACTTTGAGAGCCATGGGGAGAGCTGTTCCTGAAATTCGAGCCGGCGACCTAGCACGTTAGGCCGATTGGCCCAAGGGGCGGGGGCGACTCCACAAGATCCTCCCCCTCAGGGGGAGGTAGATCGACGCCAAGCGTCGAGACGGAGAAGGGAGTCAAAGTCCCCCTCAGTCAGCCATTCGGCTGACAGGTCCCCCAAGGGGGGAGCATCTTGATGCACTAGGCTCGGCCGCGCGGCACGTCGCCCTTGTCGGCGGGGGCCAGGCGCATGACTTCGGTCTGGTATTTCTCGTCCTCGCCCTCGGCGAGCAGGGGTGCGGCGTCGGCCACGGCGCGAAGCAGCGCCTCGACCCAGCCCTGGTCGACCTTGTGGAAGTCGGAGAGCACGTGGCCCTGGACGCGGTCCTTGTGGCCCGGATGGCCGACGCCGAGGCGGGCGCGGCGGAAATCAGGGCCGATGTGGGCGGTGAGCGAGCGCACGCCGTTGTTGCCGGCCGCGCCGCCGCCCAGCTTCATGCGGAAGCGGCCAGGGGCCATGTCGATCTCGTCGTAGAACAGCACGAGGTCGGCAGGCTTGAGCTTGTAGAACTTCAGCGCCTCGGACACGGAGCGACCGCTCTCGTTGTAGAAGGTCTGAGGCTTGAGGATCAGGGTGCGGACCGCGCCGCCGGGGGTTTCGATCTCACCCTCGCGGACGAGGGCGGAGAAACGGGAGCGTTCGGGACCGAAGCGCCAGCGGCGCGCAATCTCGTCAACGGCCATGAAGCCGATGTTGTGCCGGTTGCCCGCATAGCGGGCTCCCGGGTTGCCCTGGCCGGCCAGGATGAGCATGCGTTGCTCCCCAAGCCGGCCGATAGGGGCTTAGGCTTCGGCTTCGCCGGCGGCTTCTTCAGCGGCTTCCGACGCCGAGGCCGACGAACCGGCCACGGTGGCCACGACGAAGTCGCGGTCCATGGCGGCTTCGACGCCCTTGGGCAGGGTGAAGGCCGAGATGCGGATGGTGTCGCCGATGTCCAGACCGGTCAGGTCGAAGACCAGCTCTTCCGGGATGGCGTCGGCATGGCACTGCAGTTCGACGTCGTGACGCACCACGTTCAGCGTGCCGCCCTTCTTCAGGCCCGGCGAGGCTTCGTGATTCTTGAAGTGCACCGGCACGGCGATCTTGATCGTCTGGTGCGCGTCGACGCGGAAGAGGTCGAAGTGGATCGGCTCGTCGGTCACCGGGTGCATGTCGACGACCTTGGCGATCACCGGCTGGGTTTCCGAGCCGTGCTTCAGGGTCACCAGGTGACCGAGCAGCTTGCCGGTGTAGAGCGCCTTGCGGAACTCGTTCGACTTGACGGTGATCGCCACGGGATCCTTGTCGCCGCCGTACAGCACGCCGGGGACCAGACCCTCGCGGCGGGCGGCGCGCGCGCCACCGGTTCCAATGCGCTCGCGCAGTTCAACGTTCAGGATGATATCGGCCATGGCCTCGCCTCAAAACGAAGCCGCCGCGCGAAGACCCGCGCGGCGACGGAACGACCCGTAAGGGCCGAAAGGTGCGCGTAGATACACAAAACCCCCGCCCGTGGCAACGGGCAGGGGGAAGGATTTCTAACCCTTCTTCGCCGGCTTCTTCGCCGCAGGCTTCTTGGCCGGAGTCGGCTTGTAGCTGGCGTTCTCGCGAACGGTCGGCACGAAGCGCGGTTCGAACGGCTCGGGCTGGCCCGAGGCTTTGATGACGCAGCGGGCGGTGTCCATCATCCCGTGCTGGCCCAGGCAGAAGACGTCCTCGTAGTGCGGCTTGGCGACGGCCAGGCACTGATAGAGGTTGAGCTTGGCCATGTTGGCGCAGGAGGTGACGTTCGGCTCGACCATGATGGCGTTGAGCGTGGCGACGTTCGGCTCGCTGGCCTGGCCGAGCACCGCCAGGGCCGCGACGGCGAGGCTGCGAATCACCACCGGGGTGAACGGCGGGGTCACGGCGGTCCCGGTCACGCCGAGCGGCTGGGCGCCGCTGATCGCCTGCTGCAAGCGGGTGGTCTGGGTGATGTCGCCGACCGCCGGGGTCGAGCCGAGCAGCTTGGCCTGGGACAGGCGCGCGTCGCGGCCGACCACGTCGCTCTTGGACCAGGACTGCTTCTGCACGTCGTAGGCGGCCTGCTTCACGGTCTTGCCGGCCTGGTAGAACTTGTTCCCGTCATCGCCGAGCGCGGCGATCACCACACCGGCGCCGCTGGCCGCGCCGGGCAGGCCGACCACGTAGGCCGGGTCCTTCATGATCTCGTAGGCGATCTGTTGGCGCTGGGCGGCGGTGCCCGAGTACTGCTTGACCCCGGCGACAAAGGTCGGGTCCTGCAGGGCGACGATCGCGCCGTAAGCGATGGCCCCTTTCAGGAACTGCTTGGGTTCATAGGAGGAGGCGACCTTCAGGCCCTCGGCGACCATCTGGCCGTCGACGAAGGCCGGCGAGATCGCAGCGGCCTTGTCCACGTAGTAGCGGTAGGCGGAGGCCTGCTCGACGATGCTCGGCGCCAGGCTCACGGCCGGCGCGGGCGGCTCCACCGGCTTAGGCGGCGGAGGCTCGGCGCAGGAGGCCAGAATTGTGGCGAATGCGATTGCGACGGCCGTCAGGCCCGCGCGAGAAGCCGAAATCATCCAGAGCCTTCCCCAAGAAATAAGGCGTGGGAGCCTAGCCCCTCCAGCAGGCGAGAATGTGACCGCCAGCGGTTAACGAGGCTTAACCAAAGCCGGCTTCAGGCGGGGTCTGACGCATTTGTGACCCGCCCCGCCGCGGCCGTTTCGGCGAGCATAGAGCGGGGCCGGCAGGCGGTCGTCACCGCATCGGGGCCGGGCGTCGTTTGGCCGCGGACGCGCGCGGGAACCTGGGAGGCGGGGCTGGGGGGGGGGGGGGGGGGGGGGGGGGGGGGGGGGGGGGGGGGGGGGGGGGGGGGGGGGGGGGGGGGGGGGGGGGG
>NZ_JBXAJZ010000007.1:0-88392 GCF_058797775.1 Phenylobacterium sp. GW823-FHT02A09
TGGCTGGCGATCCGGCGCTCGCCCCCGCCCAGACGCGCCTCCCCGCGGCGCTTCTCAAGCTCTTCAAGGATGTGCTTGGCGCCCGTCGGCGCGAGATTTCGGACGATGGAATTCACGGGCCTCGCCTTCACGTCTGAGCGCCATCGAAAGCAGGCGCGGAACTGCGATAGGCGCCAGGGCAGGTGACGTCATGTGAATAGAGGCGCTATTGTGAAAAACACGCTTCACAAATTCACATTCTGCGAAGTTGCAAATGTCGCAAAAGCTGTTCGTCGGACCGAAGGTGCGCCGCCTGCGCGAGGGGCGGGGCTGGAAGCTGGAGCCTTGCGCTGCAAGGCTTGGCGTCTCGGTCAGCTATCTCTCGCAGATCGAGGCCAACCAGCGGCCGGTCACCGCGCGGGTGCTGATCTCGATGATGCGAGTGTTCGATGTGGACGCCGCCTCACTCGACGCCGACGACGACCAGCGGATGATCGCCGACCTGCGCGAGGCGACGGCGGAATCGGCCGCGGAGGCCCCGGCGCCGTCTCTGGCCGAGCTGAAGCTGGTGGTGACCAACGCCCCGAGCTTCGCGCGGCACTATCTCGATCTGCACCGGGCGCACCGGCGGGCCGGCGAGCGATTGAGCGCCACCGACGAGGCCCTGTCGCTGGACGAGACCGTCGCGGCCAGCGCGCAGCTGCCCTACGAGGAAGTGCGCGACTACTTCCACTACAAGAACAACTACATCCACGCGCTGGACGTGGCGGCCGAGCAGCTGCATGACCGTTGCGGACTGGCGCCTGAGATCCCGCTGGAGAGCGCGCTGGAGGCCTATCTGCGCGACAAGCTGCAGGTCGTCGTGCGGCGGGTGGCCGAGGGCGACCTGATGCGGCGCTACGATCCGACCAAGCGGGAGCTGACGCTGAACATGGCCCAGCCGGCCGAGACGCGGACCTTTCAGATGGCCTGCCACGTCGTCGCCGCCGAGCTGGGCGAAATCATCGAGGCGGAGCTGGCGGCCTCGGAGCTGCGCAGCCCGGCGGCGGTGGACATCTGCCGGATCAGCCTGACCAACTATGCGGCCGGGGCGCTCGTGCTGCCCTACGAGGCGTTCCGCCAGGCGGCGCAGGAACTGCGGCACGACATCGACGCCCTGACCCTGCGTTTCCAGTCCAGCTTCGAGCAGACCTGCCACCGGTTGAGCACCTTGCAGCGGCCCAGCGCCCGCGGGGTGCCGTTCTACTTCGTGCGGGTCGATCCGGCGGGGAACATCACCAAGCGCCACAGCGCCACCCGGTTCCAGTTCGCGCGGTTCGGCGGCACCTGTCCGCTGTGGAACGTCCACGAGGCGTTCGGGCGCGACGGCCGCATCCTGACCCAGGTGGCCGAAATGCCGGACGGCGCGCGCTATCTGTGCCTGGCCTGGAGCGTGCTGAAGCGGTCGGGCGGGCACGGCACGCCCGATCGGCGCTACGCCCTGGGGCTGGGCTGCGAGGTCGAGTACGCCGACGCCATCGTCTATTCCGACGGCGTGGACCTGAAGGGGCCGCCGGCGCGGATCGGGGTCAGCTGCCGGATCTGCGAGCGCGATGACTGCCTGCAGCGGGCGTTCCCGCCGGTTGACCGCAGTTTCCGGGTCTCGCGCACCGAACGCTCGATCGTCCCGTTCTCGCTGAGCTAGCCGTGGCGGGCGAAGACCCGCGTCTTCCCGGATCGGTCGAGGAGCAGCAGGGCGGCGTAGGCTTCGGTCTCGCCGGTCGGGCTTTCCATGCCCGGCGATCCGATCGGCATGCCAGGGACGGTCAGGCCGAGCGCCTTGGGGCGCTCCTTGAGCAGGCGCAGGACGTCGGCGGGCGGCACGTGGCCCTCGACGGCGTAGCCGCCGATCAGGCCGGTGTGGCAGGAGGACAGATTGAACGGAATACCGTGTTTCTCGCGGATCGGCGTCAGGTCCTCGACCTCGTGCACCGTAGCCTTGAAGCCAGCCCGGGTCATGTGGGTGATCCAGCCCTTGCAGCAGCCGCACCAGGGCGTCTTGTAGACGACCAGATCGAGCGGCGGCGCGGCCTGGGCGCAGCCCGCCGCCAGCAGCAGGGCAGATGCCGCCAGCAGCAGGCGCCGCCGATTGGGGGCCGGGTTCGACGAACTCATCAACTCAAACACCACTACTTACTCAATGGTCCCCGAAGGCGGGGGGAGACCCGCCCATAGACGGATACGCATGCGGCGCGGCCGCCCCTCAGGTCAAAGCAGCCAGGCGCGGATCAGGTAGCTGACCGCGCCGACGGTCAGGACGCCGGCCAGCCACAGGCCGACGAACCAGGCCAATCGCCGCCAGGACGAGGAGGAGGGAGCGGCCATCAGTGATAGCCCTCGTGGCCGACCTTGCCGCGGAACACCCAGTAGGCGTAGCCGGTGTAGGCCAGGATGATCGGGATCAGCACCGACGCGCCGACCAGCATGAACAGCAGGCTGGAGTCGGGGGCTGCAGCCTCCCAGATGGTCGCTGCGCCCGGGACGACGTAGGGGAACATGCTGATCCCCAGACCCGCGAAGCTGAGTCCGAAGAGCGCCAACGCCAGCAGGAAGGGCCAGCGCTCGTGCTTCTTGCGCAGGCTGCGGAAGAACAGCACCGAGCCGATCAGCACCAGCAGCGGGACCTGGGCCGTCAGCAGCACGCTGGGCCAAGCGAACCAGTTCTCGTAGTAGGCGCCCTCGAGGAACGGAGTGACGGCGCTGACCGCGGCGATGAGCAGGACCGTGCCGGCGCCGAGCCAGGCCGCCATGCGCCGCATGTGAGACTGCATCGGGCCCTCGGTCTTCATGACCAGCCAGGTGGCGCCGAGCAGGGCGTAGCCGACCACCAGGCTGACGCCGGTGAGCAGGCTGAAGGGCGTCAGCCAGTCCCACCAGCCGCCGGCGTACTGGCGGCCTTCGACGGCGATGCCTTGCAGGAGCGCGCCCAGGGTCACGCCCTGGGCGAAGGCGGCGACCACCGAGCCGGCGGTGAAGGCGAAGTCCCAGAACGGCCGGTGTTGGGGATCGCGCCAGCGGAACTCGAAGGCCACGCCGCGGAAGATCAGCGCCAGCAGCATGGCGATGATCGGGGCGTAGAGCGCGGGCAGCACGATCGCGTAGGCCAGCGGGAAGGCGGCCATCAGTCCGCCGCCGCCCAGCACCAGCCAGGTCTCGTTGCCGTCCCAGACCGGGGCGACCGAGTTCATGGCCGAGTCGCGCTCAGGGCCGGGCTTGAAGGTCGGGAACAGGATGCCGATGCCGAGATCGAAGCCGTCCATGACGACATAGGCGAAGACCGCGAAGGCGATCACGAACGCCCAGACGAAGGGGAGGTCGAGGCTCACGAGACGTCTCCCTGGTTGGCGCGGTGGACGGGGATGCCGGGGGCCGGGGTGATGCCGGCTGTGCGCACGGGATGGTCGGGAGCGGGCTCGAGGCCGGGCTCGCCGGCGTGGGGCGCGTGGCTCATCAGTTTGAGGATGTAGCCCGTGCCGGCCGAGAACACGATGAAGTAGACGACCACGAAGGCCAGGAGCGAGGCCGCCACGGCCGGCGCGTCCAGCGGCGCGGCCGACTGCGAGGTGCGCAGCAGGCCGTAGACCGTGAACGGCTGGCGGCCGACCTCGGTCGTCACCCAGCCGGCCAGCACCGCGACGAACCCGGACGGGCCCATGACCAGCGCGAAGCGGTGCAGCCAAGGCCAGTCGTAGAGCTTGCGGCGGGTGCGGGCGATCAGGCTGACGGCGCCCAGGGTCAGCATCAGCATCCCCAAACCGACCATGATCCGGAACGACCAGAAGACGATGGAGACGTGCGGCCAGTTCTCGCGCGGCACGGTGTCGAGACCGGCCAGCGGCGCGTCCGGGTCGTGCTTGAGGATCAGCGAGGAGGCTTTCGGGATCGAGATCGCCGCGTGGACGGTGGCGGCCTTCTCGTCCGGGATGCCGAACAGGATCAGCGGCGCGCCGTCGGGATGGCTCTGGAAGTGGCCCTCCATGGCCATGACCTTGGCGGGCTGGTGCTCCAGGGTGTTCAGGCCGTGCATGTCCCCGGCGAAGATCTGGATCGGGGCGGCCACGGCGATCATGCCCATGGCCATGTTGAACATCACCCGGGCCCCGGCGTTGGTCTTGTCCTTCAAGAGGTGCCAGGCTCCGACCGCGCCGACCACCAGGGCGGTGGTCAGGTAGGCGCCGAGCACAGTGTGGACGAGTCGGTAGGGGAAGGACGGGTTGAAGACGATGGCCCACCAGTCTGCCGGTTCGAACTGGCCGGCGGCGTTCATCACGAAGCCCTGCGGCGTCTGCATCCAGCTGTTGGCCGAGAGGATCCAGAACGCCGAGATGAAGGTGCCGATCGCCACCGCCAGGGTGGCCATGTAGTGCAGCTTGGGCCCGACCCGGTTCATGCCGAACAGCATCACGCCGAGGAACCCGGCCTCGAGGAAGAAGGCGGTCATCACCTCGTAGGCCATCAGCGGGCCGATCACCGGCCCGGCCTTGTCGGAGAACACCGACCAGTTGGTGCCGAACTGGTAGGACATGGTGATGCCGGAGACGACGCCCATCGCGAAGGCCAGGGCGAAGATCTTCAGCCAGTACTTGAACAGGTTGAGATAGACCTCCTTGCCGGTCTTCAGCCACAGCCCTTCGAGCACGGCCAGATAGCTGGCCAGGCCGATCGAGAAGGCCGGGAAGATGAAGTGGAACGAGACGGTGAAGGCGAACTGAGCCCGCGCCAGGGTGAGCGCGCTGATGTCGTCAAACATCGGCCTGGCCCTCGGACTTGGCGCGGCGGCGCGACTTGCCGCCGGCGACGACCTTCAGGCGGTCCTTGATCTCGAACACCTTCTGCACCTTCGAACCCACCTCGAGCAGTTGGATCAGGGTCTGCGTCTCCAGCTTCTGGATGTCCTCCGACCAGCGCGTGACCAGCTCGATGAGCCCGTGCATCTCGGCCATCCGCGCCTGGGCGTGGCGCTCGCCTTCGGTCGCCGGCGTCTCGACCAGCGCCTGGCGC
This sequence comes from Phenylobacterium sp. GW823-FHT02A09, assembly GCF_058797775.1. NCBI lineage: Bacteria > Pseudomonadati > Pseudomonadota > Alphaproteobacteria > Caulobacterales > Caulobacteraceae > Phenylobacterium > Phenylobacterium sp. GW823-FHT02A09. The sequence goes on from NZ_JBXAJZ010000007.1 coordinate 5,020, forward strand.
AGCATCGACAGGGTCGGGTCGATCTCGCGCTTGCGCCGTTCCTCGGCCAGGATGCGCACGATTTCCCAGATGTCCTCGGGCGTCGAGAAGTACTCGCGCCGGTCGCCGGGTTTGTGCTGCAGCTTCACCAGCCGCCAGGACGACAGCTCCTTCAGCCCCATGCTGACGTTCGAGCGCGAGAAGCCGAGCTTTTCGGTGATGTCGTCGGCGTTCAGCGGCTCCTCGGCCAGGAACAGCAGGGCGTAGATCTGGCCGACCGTGCGGCTGATGCCCCAGCGGCTGCCCATCTCGCCGAAGTGGAGAACGAAGGCCTGGGTGAGGGGAGGGAGATTCATGTTCTCGAACTTTCAGGAATTTCTGAAAATTAGAAAATTGATGACGCTCGGTCAATGCTCTGCGCGGCGGCCGAACGCCGCGCGGGTGGAAAGCGGGCCCGCGCTGTACTAAGTGGCGCACGAACCCCGCCGCCCGAGCGCATCCCTTGACCACGCCGACCGCATATCGCGACAGCTACCGACTGTCCGTCGCACCCATGATGGACTGGACGGAGCGTTGAATCTTTTCAAATAGTTAGCCGGGCGCGTGTGCGCGGATTGCACACGAAAGTTCGTGTTCTCTTTCGTTTTCGTCCCTGCGATTGCACCGCCGGAAACCGCCACTGGCCGGCCGCTGGAGCTGCGTTTCAGCCAAGGGCGCGGCGTCTCTCGCGACGAGCGCCAAACATTCGATTTCGCTGAAGGTCGCTTCTTCGTCCTTCCGGCCCTAGGGCCCAACCTAGTGCCTGCCGAAGTATCGCTTCTTCAGCGCCGCATTGCGCGCGACTGCGCGCTCGATCTCAAGCACGGACCAATGGTGCGATAGGACGCCGCGCCGCTCGCAGACTTTGTCGACCTTGTCGTAGAGCGTCGCGTCGATCGGGGCCGAGGTCATCACGCCAAATCCCTCCGCGCCATGCTGTTCCAGCATGTCTCCGACATCGATCACCTTCGCAGCGCCTAGTGACGCCCCATTCGTGACGAGCTTGCACTGGAAGATCCACTTACGCGGCTTGTCCCATGGACTCGTCGGGATGTCGTAGACTTGGATGTCGCGCCCGCCATCGCGCGAGCGCGACTTGCCGAGCTTCCGGATCGAGTCGGCGTCGTACTTGGGGTGCATGGCGATCAGGTCATAGCAAAGCTGCTCGAAGTCCTCGTCGGTCAGAGCCGACCAATTCAGCGACAGCTCGGCCGGGCTGTTCACCAGGCGCGACAACTTGTCGGCCAGCTCGGCGGCGCGCGCCCGCGCGCCATCCATCGCCAAAGCTGAGGTGGCCTTCACGTTGTAGAGGAGGTGCAGGAACTCGCGGTCGGCGATGATCGCCAGGGTGCCGGTCGAGTGGATGCGGCAAAGAGGCTCTTCTCCCCAAGGCCTGCTCAAGTCGATGCCGCGTCCCGGGGCCATGACAGAGGGACCATTGAGCCATTCGTACGGACCATCGTCGTCGTCGGGATCGATGCTGACGAGGCCCGCGCACGCTTGCGACCTAAAGAACTCGCGCATGGAGAAGTCGGCGACGACATCCTCGGCTACGGCCATGGCCTGGCCGTCGACCACCACGATCTCCGCCGTGAGGAATTCATGCTGGGCGTACTTTTGCCCGGTGGTTCGGAAAAACCGGTCCAGGTTCAGGGCCCTGGGGACGATCCATCCGTCTGGGGAGCTGTAGCACGAGCGGCCCAGGCTAGAGCTATGGGCGCTCCTGAAGAAGTCGAGCTGGCGCTCTGGGAAGCGAGCGATCTGATCCTTGTAGTAATCAGGAGCTTCGGATTGCCATTCTTTGTTCGCGCCGACGACGAGGTTGACCAGGTAGGCGTCGACGAGTTCGGGCGCGCGGGGCTTGACCAGATGAATCTCCTCCCGGAAGTCGGCGATGGCGCCCATCACGTCGTCGAGCCGGTCAGCGGCCTCGCCCGTTGGGTCGTCCTCCGAATAGAGTACGGCGCAATCCGCGAGAGCTTCTCTGATGCCAGGCAGCGGCCCATCGAAGGTGGCCGTAACGCCGGTGTTTGACAGGTTGGCGCTGACGCTCTTGGCGCAGTTGGCTAGCCTCTCCACAGCCCATGATGCGTGGAGGAAGTCGACGCATACGTCGACATAGGAGATCGACGAGCCAAGATAGCTGAACGGGATCTCCACCCTGATTTCGTCGTGCAACCCGATGTCCAAGGTCGAGAAGTCGATTTCCGGATAGTCGCCGAAATCAATCTCGAGCGTCTTCTTCATCGAGCACCCTCTCCAACGCCGCGGACGGGCCAGCAAAACCTGTCGCCACCTTCGCAGCTTCGTTCCCTTGGACCGGCATGGTAGAGGTACAAAATGGGAACGTACACCGTCCACGCCCGTCAGGTCCTTTCTGATTGCCAGGAGGCCTGGGACCGCCTGGAGCTCACGACCAGCGACGTCGAGTTCCGTCTGTTCTGGGTGGCGGCGGTCGCCCTCATCCGGACCGTCGGTCATGTCCTGCACAAGGTCGACGGTGAGGCTCAACCGCAACTCCAGCGTATCGCTGAGCAGCATTTCAAGTCCTGGAAGGCCGGTGATCCCGGCCACGAGATCTTCCAGGGTTTCATCGAGCGCGAGCGCAACAACATCCTCAAGGAATACGCCTCGGAAATCTCGGAGGGTGACATTCCTGTCGCTGTCCTCGGCGACGACGAGGGCGTGTTCAGCCTGGACGAGAACTTGTTCCGACCGATGGACGGGGGCCCCTACGCTGGAGAAGACGGTCGCGATGTCCTCAAGGAGGCCATCGACTGGTGGTCACAGCGGCTAGACGAGATCGACCGGCAGGCGGCGGCCGAGAGTTGATCGGCCGCCTATGTTGCCGCCCACCCCTTCTGAAAGGCTTGCCGAGGCCGTGGCGCAGCAACGGCTCTACCTTGAGGATTTCCGGCGCCCCGCCGACGTGCTGACCCTCGAGGTCCTGAGGGCCTTGGACGACCTGTTCATGGCCGACCTGATGGAGCCGTCGAGGGCGAAGCCGCCTAATCAAAGCGAACATCGATCAATCGCCTCCTGGGGGGTCAACCACGCCCTGTCACGCGTGTTGCCCCTGGATTTGGAGGACCGGCTCTTCCGCTACCTTGCCTCGAGCCCCGCGACCCAAGACAGGGCCGACGATTTCCTCCTCGATTGCGGCGTCCTGCACCTCGCGGAGCGCTACGAGGTATGGCTGAGGCAGGGGATACTCACCGGAGCTCTCCGCTCCCTGCCGGCGGACGGCGAGCCCGGGCCCCGCGAGGTGCTCGTTCTGAAGAGCGCCGCGGACTCCCACTACGACGAGGATGTAGGGCGAGCCGGCATTCGATGGGCGAGTTCACTGGCCATGGCGCGGCGGGCTGGCCACGAGGCGAGGCTCAACGCCCGAACGCGCAAGCTCACCCGCGAGATGGAAGGCTGCATCGGGGTCTATGAGGGCTGGGGGCTCGAGTTCTACTCGACCCCCGACGTCGACGCCTTCTTCGGGGAATGGGCGCGGATCTATCTCGAGCGCATCTACGCCCAGGACTTGCTCGGTCCACAGGACATGCTCGGGGGCCGTCCGTTCTCGCGATATCTTGAGGTCCTGACCGAGCTCTCCGCGCGATCGCAAAAGCAGATCGCGTTCGCCGCGCTGTTGAAGCGGAGGCGCCCAGACCTTCACTTGCGGAATCTCCTAACCGCCTGGTCTCCACGCGACGCCTTGGCCACCTATGTCGCGCGTAAGCTCGACGCCGATCGTCTCGAAATTGAGGAAATCCTGAACTGCTTGACCCTGTCGCCGGAAAACGCGGCTGTTCACCTGGCCGCCGAAGCGACCGTGTGGGCGCCGCTGGTGCGGACCGGTCAGAACGCCGTCGTGCTGCCGGTGTACGGATTGGATATAAATCCCTTCCTCTTCCTGCTGGCAGACCTGCGGTCGCGCCATGCTCGCGACTGGTCGATCGTCGCGAACAACCGGGAACAGCGATGGATCGACGAACTCAAACCGTTGTTTCCACCGCCGCGGTGGATGGTGCGAGACCGACCCCTTCGACTCCGCGAAGGCAAGTCGGACAAGACGGATATCGACTTCGCCGCGTACGATGCAAAGACCTCCGAACTCGCCCTCTTCCAGCTGAAGTGGCAGCAACCCGTCGACGTCGATGATCGCGCCCGCCGCAGCGCCGGCCGTAATCTCCTCGACGAGAGCAACGCCTGGATCGAGGACCTGACCACCTGGATCGACCGTCACGGCCTCGACGAACTGCTATCCCGGCTCGGGTTCAAAACCCGAGAGACCCCGGACATCAAACTGATCGTTCTCGGTCGCTATCACGCCCACTATACGGGGTTCGACTTGCGCGACACGCGGGCCCACTGGTCGGATTGGGCTCACTTTAGGAAGGCGCGGCTCGAGGGGCCGAGACGATCCGTAGGCGCCACGCTCGACGCGCTGGTCAGGGACTTGGCGCGGTCGCGGGCGCGCAAGCGCGTCGAGAGCCGGATGCTTCCCGTTGGCGACCTCGGCGTGGTCCTCAACCCTTCGGCCGAGCCGCCGTGACGCTCCATCCAGTCTGCGCTAGCTAGCAGCAGGGGCCGGCCTACTGACGACATCGGGCAGGTAACACTTGGCCTGCGCAAGCGTCTTGGCCGCCAGACCCACGTACCAAGCGTTCATTCGCTTGTCCCAACTGCGGCACCGCAAGAAGGTCTGCCAGTCGAACTCATAGATGGCCTGCAGTGACCAGTCCGGATTCAGCTTCACAATCAGCAGGTACTCGAAAAGCTGACGGTTCGGTTCGTCAACGGTGGGGTAAACGGTGCCGGTCTTGCGGGCATCCAGGACGCCCTTGATCGAGTAACGGTCACCGCGGCGTGACAGGGCGTCGACATTCGCAGTTCCGACGGCCGCATCCTTCAGGTTCGGACAAGCCGGGTTGGCGTTGAAATAGTCGATGGCGATCTTCTCGGCCACCTGTCCCACCCCGAGGGCGAGACCACGCCGCTTCAACTCGCCATGCACTGCCGCACGCAGGCCCAGAAGGTCGGCATCGCAGAGGCTGCCAAGGTCTATCGAAGGCGCTGGAGAAGGGGCTGATTGGTTCACCGGATGCCTCCCGCCTCCCACTCGCCCGTGAGTTCGTGGGAAGGGACTGCTCCCGCGAGGAAGCACGCGCAGACATCGAGCGTTTCCGAAACTGTCCGCCGGGCAGGACCGCGCAAGGCGCACTCCCAGATCGTCAGCTGTCGCCATCCCGCTTCCGCGAGTGCATCGGCAGCACGAGCGTCGCGCGCGCGAGTGGCCTCAATCTTTGTTTGCCAGAAGTCGGCGCGAGAGGTCGGAAGCCGGAACATCGGGCAGTCGTGGCCGTGCCAAAAGCAGCCGTGGATCAGGATCACTGCCCGACGTCGGGGAAACACCAAATCGGGCCGCCCGGGCAGATCTCGGGCATGCAGCCGGAATCTAAATCCGCGGGCGTGAAGGCCGCGCCTGATAAGCATCTCCGGCTTGGTATCGCGCCCCCGGATGCGGCTCATGTTGTAGCTGCGTGTTTCGGGCGAATGGACGTCGCGCCGTCGTTGGCCGACTTCGGCGCACATCGTCAGACGAACGCCTGCTGCTGGGCTGAGCGCTGCACGGCGACCCTCGCAGGAACGGGAGGGAACAGTTCCGCCAGCGCACTGAACTCCTCCGCGCTCTCGTGGAACACAGCGACGCTTTGGGGCAGTGACCCGGCGAGAGTGGCCACAAGCCCAGCCTGGATGAGTCGCTGCGAGTGCCGCCCGACGAACGTCATCAGGATGGGTGAGGACCCGTCGTTGTGGCGGACTGATCGGATGAGCGCGAAGTCCTTGCTGTCGAGGCTCGCGAAATCCTTCCCGGGAATCTGCCGCCCCCCGAGACGCCAGTTCTTCCCACCTTTGTTGATCAGGCGGAGCTCGCGGTTGGTCACTCGGCCGTAGAGGCAGATGCAGTCGAACTCAGCGCCCTTGGTCTCAACCACCGAAGGATGCAGCAGTTGTTCCGCTGCGACCGTCGTCAGTGCAATCGCCCGCTGCTTGCTTGTCGCCCCGCGACGATGAGCGGAGAACAGGCCCATGTCGGAGTCGGTGAGGGACCGCACGATGATCAGTTCCGGTGAGCTCACCGCAGGCCTCCTCCGACTGCCCGGATGCCATCCGAACCGCGGGAGGTCCTGGTGAGCAACTGGGCCTTCAGGCTCATGGCGATCTGCTTCGCCAGCAACGGCGGCACTGCATTTCCGATCTGCCGGAAGGCGGGATTCATCGTGCCTTTGAACACGAATCCGTCGGGGAACGACTGCAGGCGCGCAGCTTCACGCACGGAGATCGGCCGGGCCTGATCGCTATCGTAGTGGATGTGGCTGTAACTATCCTTGCCGAGGTGCGCCATCAGGGTTCGCGCTGGACGGTCCGGCTCCATCTTCCTCCACTTGTTGGGGAATTTGCTCGCGTCATATGGCGGAACGATGCTGGCCTTGAGGGTCTCCCAGGCTTCGGAACCTTCCTCTGGCGCTTTGCCCTTCCGCCGGGCCTCCGCAACGCGCGTCGCGAAGAGCGACAGCGCGTAGCGGTGGGCCTCGGGATACTGATCGCCCGACTCCAGGCCGGCAAACAGTTGATAATCTCTGGGCAGGTACCGGATCACATGGTCGTAGAGCGCAGGCCCGCCCTCATAGCCGGGCCAATTGCGCATAAGACCCACATAATCTCCCTGTGCATTGGCAGAGCCGTACGGGACCGCCACGTCGAAGGCGCGTCTCCCTCTGCGCAGGGTCCCCGCCTCAAGCTGTCGCCGCGCATAGATCGCCGGCAGGTCGCCGAGCGCCTGCGTGGCGGTCACAGCCGCCGGGAGATCCTTGGGGGGGGAGGGGGCTTCGCTGTAGCGATGTTCCCCAAATAGCGACGTCTGGCTGCCGACGAGCTTCAGCGCCACCGCGCGCGTGCCGCTGTAGCCGGATGGTAGCTCGATCCAATGGGTCGGCTCGGGTATCCGCACCTCAGTGGCAACTTCCTTGCGGATGGCGACCAGGATCATCCGCTCACGCATCTGGGGGACGCCATAGTAGGCCGCGTTCAGCAGCGAATAGCTGCAGGTATAGCCCTTGCCCTCAAGGACCTCGGCGATCTCTTCCGCAAGGTTGTGGCCGGCGTGGTTGAGCATGTCTGGGACGTTTTCCATCACGACGGCCAGCGGCGCAGATGCCTCAACGTAGCGGAGGTATTCGATGTAGAGCTGGGCCCGGGCATCGTGCCTGAAGGCTTCCGGATGTTCCGCCACCTCGCGAAGCTTGGAGCGACCGACACGAGCGAAGGCTTGGCATGGCGGGCCGCCGACAAGCACATCGAATGCATGTGCGACATCGCCGAGCCCGAGCGCCGTAGCGAGCGCCACAGGTGACGTGGCGGTGATGTCGCGCGCCTGAGCGTGTCGGGGGTCTGACGGATGGAAGTTGGCGCCGTGTGACCTAGCGGCATCCGGGTCGAATTCGACCGCCGCCGCTATCTCATACCCTGCCGCCTTGAAACCGAGCGAGATTCCCCCACAGCCAGAGAAGAGGTCAAGCACGCGCGGCTTGCCGCCGGCACGGATGCGGTCGAGCTTCTTCTGCAGGACTTGGCGGGCATCCTTCACCGCGTAGCAGCCGAAAGCGGGCCACGCGTGGCCAAGTAGCCTTCGCGCTCAAGGTGCTCACGCACGAGGCGCGCGATCAGCGTCGACTTCTTGTGTCCGCGGTCGGTGCAGTACCGCTCGAAGCGAGCTGCCTCCGTGGGCTTCATCAGCACCTGGACCCGTACAACTTCGCTCACCGAATCACCTCCAGTCCACCCCGGAGTTTCCGGTTCGTTCCCGCGTAGTCAACAGAAGTGTGCAGAACTGCACGGCCATGCCTTCGGAGAGGATCACTGTGGGTGTCTGGCAGGTCCGCTTGCACCATAGGTTCAGGGGATCGGAACCAGTTCGGCGACATTGGCCGTCAGGTAGTGCATCGGGTCGGCCTGGAGTTCAGGACTGTCCACCAACGCCTGCAGGAACGCCGCTTCCCAGTAGTTCACGCCGAATGCCCTCATGACGGACCGCAGGTCTCCCCTCAGGCTGATCTCCAGAGCAGGCCAGCCATTTTCCGCTGCGTCCGCCCACGCGTACTGGCGCTTCTGAAAGAAGATCACGGCCTCATTCCGATAGAATGGGGCCATTTCGAGTTCCGCGAACTGCCACCGCAGCCTCTCTGTGAGCTCGGGATCGATCTCCGGATGATCAACGATTTCGAAGTGCGGGCTGAGGACACCGTTCGCGATCGCGTCAGCGCGGAGGAATGGCCGGTCACTGGGTATCGCGTCAAAATACGGATGGACGAACTGTCGGGCGGGATCGTCGTGATTGGTGTCGGACTTGCGGCGATTACAGTCGGCGCACGCGGCGATCAGGTTCCCAGCGAAGATTGAGAGTGTGGGATAGTCACTCTGGGGGAGCAGGTGGTCGATGGTGCCTGGTTGGGTGGCATTGCACAGCAGGCAGAAGCCCCTGGCGGCGGCCATCACATCGGATCGGACGTCCTCCAGCCAGCCGCCCTTCCACGTGTGCTCGTATAGCCGCTGCTGGTATCCCGCGTCCGGATTTCCCCAGATGTTGGTCCTGGCGATGAGATGGGGTCGCCCCCGGCTCGCCGCGTACGCGTCGTAGTCTGCCAGCACTTCGGGGCGGCGGGCGGTGAGCCGCGCCTTGCCGGGGTTGTACGATCGGGTGACGCAGGTCTGGTAGTCCGCCGCCGAGGGGCGGGTTGGGCTGTCCGCGCTCTTCATTGGCGTAGACGTCCCCGGGCCTGCATGGCGACGACGAGGGCTCGCGCCTGACTGCTGAGTCCGTTTTCGAAGAAGCCTTCGATGGCATCCAGCGGATAGCGGGAAGCCAGATCCTGGAGGATAGCCACGAACTCGCCACGGCGGCTGTCCAGACGAAATATCTCGCGACTGACAGTCCCAATGTCCTCACCAAAGGTCTCCGTCAGCGGCTCATCGACGGAGGTCCGGTTCACGTATCGCGTGACGACGCGCACGTATCGGGCCGGCGTCTCCTGCACAACGAAAGGAGAGTGCGTTGCGATGATGGCGTGCGAGTCTCGAACCTCCAGGAGATGACGCATCACCCTCAGGAACGTCGCGAGCAGGGGCGGATGGAGGTGGGCCTCGGGTTCGTCAACCAGCACGAGGCTACCCGGACGGACGTGCGCCACCAGTTGGGCGATCATGAGCAGGACAAATTTGTGTCCCGTGCTTGAACCAGCAAAGAGCTTGTCTAGGCGTCCGCGAAGATCACCGTCTGCCTCGGATGTGATGCGGACCGGACTGACGCCGGTCGACCCGAAAGACGGCTCCTCAATGAGCCTGTTCAGCATCTCGACGAAGAGACCAGGCTCTTCTTCGATCGCGGTCGAAGTCGAGCGACGGAACTCGCCGGCTATCTGACGGGCCGTCTTGAGGGGCGCAGGTGTGCGCGTCTGTCGGGGTCGTACGGCCGACAGGTCCCGCAGACCGAAGTAGCGGTAGCCCATGGATGTGCTATCGCCCAGGAACGCTGACTTCTGGTTCTGGTTGGCGCCCGGCACATCGAAGTCATCGAAGGCGCTGTACGAGAACGCCAGCACCCGACTGAGCGAAGGCTTGCCCTCCAGCGCCCCCCACTGACTCCTCCCGGTCGGCGAGTCCGAGGGGGCGAAGGCCGCCAGCGCCAGATTGGCCAGCAGCCTCGTCTTCCCAGAGCCGTTGGCGCCGACGATGACGTTGATGCGGCCTGGGACTTCCCTGCTGGTGCCCAGATCAAACCGGACTGAGAAGCCCGCTCCACCTGTGTTCGTGTGGAAGACGAGGTCCTCTTCGTCCCGTCGCGGGGGTTGGGGGCTGACGGCCCCGAAGATGCCCGCGGCCTCATCGAGGGCCGCCCGTGCCGGCGAGAACCTCAGCAATGACCCTTCGTATCCGGGCTCGTTCTCAAACCGGCGACGCCGCTCCTCATCCAGTGCGATATCGCCCAGCGAAGCCAGAACCTCCAGGGCCCCGTCGCCCGCGATGTCTTTCAGGTTGCGGTAGTATTCCAGCTCCGCGCCAAGGGAGGCGTAGTCGGGTCCCAGCGCTTGGAAGCTCGGGTCCATTGCCGGGCGGCCGGTCCGCATACCCTGTCGAAGGATCTTGACCGAGCCGACCGCCTTCAGCTCGCCGTTCGCGTCCACGAAGCTGAGACGGAAAGTCGTTCGAAACCCATCATCGTCGACCGGTTCGGCCCTGAGGAGCCAGGATGACCGCCGTGGCTCCTGCGGCGGAAGCCCCTTCCGCTGGGCGGGGTAGTAGAAGGTCGGCACCCCTCAGACCCTCATTGCTAGCTGGAAGTGGCGTGCGACTTCCTCGCGCAGCGGCCCGTCCTCCAGTGCGTCCAGGTAGAGGACCTGATTGGTGATGCGCAGAGAGATCGCTGTTCGGCGTGTGACGGCTTCGAGGGCCGCGCCAAGCGGCCTTCGGTAGAGGGCGAGCCACTCCTCCCCGATGGCCCTCGCAACCCGTGTGGAGGCGGAGAGCGAGGGGCGTTCCAGGATATTGAGGTTTGCGTCTTCGCTGAGACTGCCGACGATCTCCCAGCGATCAGGGCCGGCCCCCTTTTGGAATGTCGCACCTCGCAGCCAAAGGCGCTGGAATGTGTTCCTGACCCCGCCCTGGTAGCGCTCCGCCGTTGTGCCGAAGCGCCAGTTCACAACATCCGGTAGGAGCACAGTAGCCAGGAAGGCCCAGACGTCATCGCGCAGCGCCTCCGGGCCTGGAACCAGATCCCGCTCGAAAAGCGCCATCGTCACCTGCAGGTCGAAGGCGCCTAGCTCCCGTTGGGCGGAGCGATTGGGGAAGCCGTTCTGTGTTGCAATGTCCAGGATCGCGGTTCGGAGCCCTGACAGGTCATCGTCGGAAGTCCGCCGGCCACCCGTGGACGCAAATGCGGTCCACCGTGAGACCAGTGCGCGGCGCGCGCTCCAGTCATCGGCGAACACCGAACTGTCCTGGAGGATAAGCCGGACACCCTGGGTGGCCAAGCGCGGGAAATGCGCCGCATCCGTCACTGACCATCCTCCTCGAGGTCATCGACCACCGCCGCCAACGCGGCCTCGAACCGCGACGGATCCACCGTGCAAGCCTGGCGGATCGTCTCAAGGTCCTGGTTCGGAAATGCGAGCTGCAACCACCCGCCAACCGCCGCCGCGATGGAGGTCGGATTGGCGGCGATCAGACCCTGATCAAACGTGTCGTTGGCCAGGGCGCCGCGAGCGATCTGTAAGCGTACAGCCGCCATGAGGAGGCGCATCGTCATTGTGTCAGCGTTGCTCACCCTCACGACGAACTCGGGTTCGTCAGCGTTGATGAAGAGTCGGAAGGCTCCGGCGAACTCCTGGGAAAGGTCGGCAGCCGACCATTCGAGTTTCCAGAGAGCATTGCGGGACTCGGGAAACTGCGTCCGGAAACTTGCCGTCTCGGTCGCGAAGCGAACCTCTTCCGGCTCGAGGCGGAGGAAATGTGTATCCTCCCACAGCCTCGTGCCTGTGCGCTTGGGGGAGAGACGGCCTCCGGCGTTCAGTGGTGCCTTGAGCAGCAGTTCGGTGCGGAGCATCAGGTGTTGGGACAGCCGGTTACCGTCGACCGTGACGTCGACCTCGAAGTCCGGAACGGCCTCGCTCAGGGTTCCGGACCAGTGGATCCACCGCCGCCGCGGATCCCTGAGACCACCGGTCCCGAATGTGAGGACGGCCAGCAGCCGCAGATCTCCGGCCACAAATCCCAGAGTTTCGGCGATGTGGCTGACGTTGACGCGCAGCCGCCGCTTCACGCGCAGGTCAGAGCCGTAGTCCCACGACGGGAGATAGTAGCCGAGGTCCGACGGCGTCCCCTCGTCGACAAGCTGCCATGGCTCGGTGATCACGTCGTCGGGATGGATTCTCAGGAAGGGAAACGCGATTGCCGTCATCGGTCGTCAATCCTCGGCGCCGAGGAGCACGCCGACGGCTCCGCCATAGCCAGGGATGCGGATCCTGACGCGCATGTCGGCGGTCGTGCCTGGGGCCACTTCCACAGTGTCCCCTTCGGTGAGATCGGTCCCGTCCGGTGTCTCCCACCCCGCGACGGTGACCTGAGCGCCGTCCGGGAGCCTAACTTCGTCGGTGATCCGGTCCTCCATGATCAGGCCGGGTCTCGCGGCAACGCGAAGCGGCGAAGTCGATGAATTGGACGCCACCACCTGGAAGACGGCCTCGACCACGCCGTCCTCGATATCCTCGATCGATACAAACCGGGCGGGATGAACGGTCCAGCGCCGCAGGCGGCCACGCAGGGTGCGTCCACCCCCGCCACCCTGGGCGTCGGGAGGTGACGGCGCCAGCGCGCCCAAGATGGACGCCGCCTTCGCAAGGGGCGGCTGATCCGGAGCGCTGGCAGCCGGATTCACCTGCGGATAGATGATCTGGCTGGCCAGTTCCTTGATCCGCCGGAGCGCAACGTTGACGAACGTCTTCGGCCGTCGTTCTTCGAGATTGGTCGGGACCCAGTCATCATGCGCGGGGGGTTCCGAATCCGCGAAAGCGCGCTCGACCTCCGCCTCATTGCTGCAGATGAAGACGCCCGCCCATTCGTGCGATCCCTGCGCAAGTTGCTGGCCTTCGAGGTAGCGGACAACCAGTTCCACCGGACGCATCAGAGCCACATGCGACGATGTTTGCGGGACCAGGGAGTCCTGAGCCAGCATCCTTCGATCGCTCCGGAACCCGCGCGAAACGGCCATACGGCCAAGCTGCTTGTGCGGGCTAAGGCACATCACCGCCTTGCTGGCCGCAGTCTTTCGCTTCACCTCCAGGAAGGCTTCGACGTAGAGGTCGAGCGGCGGGAACGTCTCCGGTGGCGGGATCGATACCTCGCTGCCCTCTGCAACGAGCGCAAATTCCATTGCAGCTGGCTCACCATCGATGGCCACCATCTTGGGCCAGAAAAACCAGAGCAGAGCCTCCCGGATCTCAGCGATCGCCGCATCGACAGAGTCCACCTGTGGCATGAGGACCGCGACCGTGGTCCCGGTGTCGTCTGCTCCGCGCGCCGGCAGGCCAAGCGCCTGGGCGAGGCCAGCTGCAGCGTTCCCGATCAGAGGCTCGACGAAGTCATCTTCATCCGAAGGCGCGCCCCACCAGTGGCGTCCGGTAAATTTCCTAGCGTTGGTGTCAGCGAACTCGCCGCCGAGATGACAGGCTATGAGGCGTCGTTCCGGCTCCGCGCCGTTCGTCGCGAGAGAGTCCACAATGATCGTGGAGCAGCCGCTGGCCTTGTAGAACGAGGTCTTGCCGAACCCATAGGTGCCGCCGCCCTGAGGCGTATTGCGGGCGACGCCGATATTGCGGACGAAGTTGACGAAACGCGGGGACTGACCTGCGACCGGCGCGACATCGGCCCGTGTCGGCCCACCGAGCCCGACAGTGCCGAAATCACTGACTTCGAGGACAAGCTGACGTCCACCGTCGAGAAATCCGCGCAGTGGATCTCGGGATGCGGAAGGAACCGGGAGCTCGGCGAAGACCTGCTCGCGAAGCACCGTCGCTTCTGAAGGCGTCAGGCTCCGCAGCCGGACTTCAAACCGCACGCAGCTCGCGCCTCGCCGCGCGTCCCACGAGTTCTGCCCGGACTCGCGGATGACCGCCTGCAGTGGGGTCAGCGGCGGCGCGCCGAGCAGTTTCCTGGCGCCGTCCCCGGCCATCCCACCAAATGGGCCAAACGGCTCAGCAGACAGCTTCAGGGGCATGGGAAACACCCCGGGCGCTTCTCGGAGAGGTGGGAATGCGGTGCTGCCCGGCTCAAGCCGAGTCCTCCGGAAGATCGACCAGCACGTCTTCCGCATCCTCATCCGTCGGCAGGCGCACGCGAACGTATCGCTTGCGCTCGCCCCGATCCGGCAACACCAGGCCGATGCCGAGCACTTCGGCGACAGCGTCCAGCGGTGCGCGGTAGCGGCTGCCAGCCGCGGGCGCGGAGCCCGGGTCGATGGCGTAGAGCAGCAGTAGCGGTGTCAGATCACCGACCACGGCCTGCCGCTGCCGTTTCAGCGACTCCCAGTCGTCTGACGCCGCTGATTCGTCGACGTCGGCGAACAGGTCCCGCCGCGACATCAGGGCCTTGATGTCGGCTGCGCCGTCTGGTCGTGGCATGTTGAGACGGGAGCGCGTGACCATCCGGACCGGACCGAACGCTCCAAGCGGTTTGCTGGAAGTTCTGCCGCCGGGCGGTTCGACCAGGGCGACGTTCCATTCTCTGAAGGCGCCATCCGCACCAGCAGCCTCAGCTGCGATGTAGTCAGAAAGTCCCTCTGAGAAGCGGTCCTTTTCGGAGGCCGAGTAGGCCTTGAGGAACGTTTGGACAGACTGCAGTGGTGCTCCGCGGATCAAGCGTCCCTGCGGGCGATCGACAATCTCGTGGTCCTTCGCCGCGGCCACCAGCAAGCGCGCGCCGGCCGCCCAGTTTCGCTCCAGGAGGTCAGCATCCCGATGCTGGAACCTGATGGTCTGGAGGTGTTCACCGGAGAAGCTGACGTCGCAGCTCTCGGCAGCAATCATCTTGCTGGCCGCGGTGATGGCCATGCCCGGAATTTGCCGGATGCGCACTGCGAAGTCCGTGGGCGTCAGATCCCTGCGGATGTACTCCGCGATGTCTGACCTGATTTCAGCCTCGACACCGGCTAGGTCCCGGAACGCGACCGCAAGTTCGGGCGACATCCAGATTCTGGGGAGGTCTTCGTACCCGGGACGGAATCCGAACCAGCGCCCCATCTGCAGCAGCGTGTCGTACTGGTTGGAGCTCCTGACAAAGTAGCTGACGGTCAGGCCTTCAATCGTGAGGCCGCGGGCAAGAACCGACCCGCCGACAACGATGTACTTGCGCGGACCGGAGTCATAGGCGAGCCGCGTCTCGCTCGCGCTGTTCTCAATCACGACTTCCAGGTCATTCAGTACGTCCGGCAGATGCCGCCGCACCTCGGCAAACGAAACCCCTTTGAGACCCCACCGCGTGGGATCAACGGCCTGAGCCTCCTGTTCCCACAGCTTCTCCAGCGAGGCCGCGCCTTCGGTAGACCCCATCATCGCCGGGAAGGATGCCAGCCAGTCCTCTATGGCCTGGGCCAGACGGTTGTGGACGATGGTGTAGACGGTCGTATGGACCAGCATCGATGAGTGTTGCTCGCGCTGGCCCCGGGCGTAGCGAGCCGCCGTCGCCATCAGGAAATAGGCGATGGCCTGTTCCAGAGAAGCTGGCACACCCGGTTCGAAGCTGTTGCGGGCCCGGGCCGATGGCGGCCTTACGGCCAACGCATCAGCTTCGGGAACCTCGCGGACCATGTCGAGCCCGATCTCGTCTTGCGCCTCATCACCCGCATCAGCCGGGGTCCTGCCGAACAGGCTTTCCGCGCCGAAGTAGCCAGCGGGCAACGGCAGGGAGGAAATGAAGTCTTCGGGGTAGAGATCATCGAGCTGACCATCGGCCAGCTGGGGATTGATGAGGACGTTCGCGAACGGGGTGGCGGTATAGCCGACGTACTGAACCCTCGGCAGCAGGGTCAGCAGGCGTCGAATCGCCCCGTTGATAGCGGTCATGTCGAACTGGCTGCCGCTCGAATTGACGCTCGCCTGATCACATTCGTCGTCGATGATCAGGACGGGCATCCGCTCCCTGAGCGCGGGCGGGGTCTTCTCGATCGTCCTGATGAGACGCCGCAGGGGGGTGACGTTTTTCTTCACGATCGCCACCTGCGCCTGGTCCATCACGGAGAACCAAAGGTTAGGCGGCGTTCGGAAATCCCCGGCGTCGTCGTATGAGGTGTGGAGGTGCCAGCCCAGCGGGTTCCGGGCCCTCAGGTCGGCCTCGAAGCGTCCCTGGGTCTGCTTGCGCAGCGAGTTCGTTAGCCCAGCGAGGATGATCACGAACTTGTAGCCGGCATCAACGGCCTTCGCGATCACGGCCAGCATGTTGGCGGTCTTGCCGCTCTGCACATAGCCGACGACTAGGCCGCGTCCTCGGAACAGCGGCTGGGTGGGGCCTTCAAGAAGCGAGACGATCTCAGACGAAGTCTGATCGAGGCTCTCAACCGTTTCGAGCGACCAGCGTTTCCGCTCCAGGAGGAATGCCCTGAAGGGTGGCCAATTCGCATCGGCGGCAGAAGGTCCGCGATACCACTGTGGCCGTCTTGGCTTCCTTATCGCGTGGGGTTCAACGCGTTCATCAGGTCTTTCGAGGCTTCGGAGAATCTCGGCCTGCGCGGCTTCCCAGTGCGCCAGCTGGCCCTCCGTCAGCGGAGCGCCCAGGGCGGCCTCAAATGAGATCCGCGCCTCGCGGGCGGCAGTCTCAAGGTCCAGGCCCGCAGCCTGTTCCTTCTGGATCTGTCTCATCCAGCCCAGGACCTGGGGGCCGGGGCGACCGTCTTCTTGTTTGTGATTCATAACCCAACCCCGCCAGCCCTTTGTACCGGCCAACGCCCTGCAAGCAAGGGTCGCAGCTCCAGTAATTCACGTCTCGTGCGCGACTAATCCCTCTCAGGCGGTATTGAGGTTCACCAACTCAGGTCGTTGAACTCGGCGAGCGCAACCACATCGGTGGGATCACCCTCACTCGAGTAGCTCCATCTGGGTGGCGCGGGGACAATACTTGAGAGCGAGCGCATGTTCGCTCTGCAAGGCCGCTGGTTCCCTAGACAATCGCGACGGCCAATTCGTCGAGCACTCGCGCCAATCCCGGCGTACGGCGAAGGGCGTGAACGCGCGGCGCAACCAGCTTTGCGACGGCTCGGTCATAGATGGCCAGGTTTGTCTCCCCGTTCAGGCGGGAGGGGTAGATGATCCCGTCGACCTGCTCCGGGTGGTCGTGGAAGGCCACAGACCACTTGCGCGCCAGGGTCTGCTTCGAGCCTCGCGGGACATCGCTCGGCACGCCCATCCGTACCGGCCCGTCGCCGCGCAGGTCGATGAGCTTCAGCGCCTCGCGAACTTCGACCTCGGCGTAGCGGCGGGTGTCCAGTTCGATCTCGTCCATCAGGTAGTCGCCGACGACGCCGTCGCGGTCGTCGCGCAGCACGGCCTCAAGGAAGCAGACCTTCAGCGACGAGCCGAGATAGAGCGCGCCGAAGCGGTTGGCTTCGGCGCGCCGGCGCGGGTCGCTGAAGCGGCTGCGGGTCTTGCCGAACCCCAACGGATCGGGGAACGCCTGCCGGTAGATGCGGCCGAAGACAGCGCCTGGCGCGATGTGCGCCAGGTCGAGTGTCGCGGCGGCGAAGGCCGGTGTCGGCGGGGCGCCCGACACCTAGGCGAAGGCGCCGCGCGCGACGCTCTCGGCCGTCTCGACCACCTGGTCGGCGCGGCCGCGCCTCAGGTAGTCCTGGGCGCTGGCGCCATCGAGCTCGGCATGGCGCTGCACCAGGAAGCGGTAGACCGTCCAGGGACTGTCGCCGAGCAGCTCGAACAGTCTCGGCAGCACGTCGAACGGCTTGCCGTTCTCGTCCACCTGCCAGGCCGGGAAGCGGAAGCCGCGCTTGGCCCCTTCCAGGGCCAGGACCTCGTGCTTCTGGCGCTTGGCGTTCACCGTTACACGGGAGACCCCGAGGAGTTCGGCGAACTCTTCGGCGCTCAGCATCTCCTCGCCGCTCAGCACCTCCGCCGCGCGCAGCCGCCCGCGTTCGCGGGCGGCGTCCAGGGCGCGGTCGAGATCGTCCGCATCGTCTGCCGGACGGGAGACCGGCTTCGGCTCCGCCTGCGCCGCAAGGTTCTTCGCCGGCAGGATCCGCGGCTGTCCCGTCCGGTCGACCTCGACCATGAAGCCCATGCTCCGGCCGCTCTTGCGGCTCTCGTCGATGGTCTCGCCCAGGACCTCCATCAGGGCCTTGACGTTGGCCTTGCGCGACGAGAGCGTCCGCAGGGTCTTGGGCCCGAGCGCGACGGTGAACTCGCCGGTCGTCACGCGGCCCGGCTTGGCTTGCGACAGGACGGACGCGGCGACGCTCTTGGCGCGGGAAGCGGGCTTCGCCTTGGTCGGCGGCGGTGCGGGCTTGGCGTTCGGCATGACAATTCCTCTCAACGCGTAAGGTGTGCTTTTACGGTAGGTTCGTCAAGTTCGATAAGTTCGTAAAGTTGTTGGCGTGGCGCTGCGGCACCGTCTCGAAAGATGGGGGAAGGCCTTCCCCTGCGGTCGAGCCTGGCGTCTCGCCCGACCCCTTCCAGCGGGGTGAACCCCGCAACGCCCCTTCGAGAAAACGGAGATCGGCCGGCGGTCACGCTTGGTTCCGCCGAAAACACGGTCAGCACATGTTCCGTCTAGTCCAGGCAGGGACCACCCGGGCGACACGCTTCGGTGGCGACGGTGAACGCCACTAGGTCACGCCAAGCTTGAGCCATCGCGCCGGAGTGTTCACGCAACTCGGCCGTGGGAGCGTTGCTGGCGGACTGATCGGCCGCCAAGGCAAAGCTCAAATAGTCGGATGGCCGGAACATGCGCGATTGTGCGCCTTCCGGACTTGAAGAGACATGACCGTTTCTCGCGCGTCTCGAACGCCCCTTCGAGGATATTGAGAGCGGCCGGCGGTCACGCTCGGTCCCGCCGCGCCTTGCGCGGCTCCTGCGGGCGTGACGCCCTGTGCGCGCTTTGGCGCCGCCGGCCGCTCGACGGCGCGTCCCGCCGTGCAGCGTCAGGCTGCACCTGTCGCGCAGGCTCCTTGCAGCCTTCTCCCTTACGCCGCGCTGGCGCGCGGCCGTGCTTAGGGCGCCGCCCTCGGCGCGCTTCGGAGTGGCTTCCGCCCAGCTTCGGTCCCCTCGCAGGGCCGGCAGGATCCAACCGCAGGGCAGGGGCCCTGCAGCCGGTTCCCCGCGAAGCCGCCCACTCCGCTTGCACACCCGGTCTCGCCGACGGGCAAGGCTGCAGGCGCGCCTTGCGCCTGCCAGCCATGCCCCAAGGAGGCAGACATGACCCAACAGACCGAAGTCATTCATCAGGACGGCGATGTCATCGACGTGCCGCTCAACAAGCTGAAGAAGTCGCCGCGAAACGCGCGGCGGACCCCGCACGCCGAGGCGGATATCGAGGCCTTGGCCGCTAGCATCGCGGCGAAGGGCGTCCTCCAGGCCCCGGTGGTGGAGCCCGAGGTGGATGGGGAGAGCGCGCCGACCGGCTGCTACCTCGTCACCATCGGTGATCCACCGCGGGTCACGCGGCTCTCCCGCAAGACGCTGATTGTGTTGAGCGGGGGCGCCGTGTTGGCGGTCGCGGGCGCAGTCGCGGTGGCGATGCAGGGACAGTCCGGGAAGGGACCGAAGGCCGAACTCTTCGCTACCGACGCCAAGCCACCCGCCGACGCGCTTGCCGCCCTGCCTAAGGATTATGCTGGCCTGGCGAGGGATGCGCCCAGGCTCGGCCCGCCGCTGCCCGGGACCTGGGGCGCCCGATCCTCAATGCGCAGGCCGGCCGCGGTGTCGCACCGACGATCGACGGTCCCCCCGCCAGCGCGGCCCCCCCGCCGGATCCGGTGCGCCAGCAGTTCGATCAGGAGCGGCAGGCGGCGCGCACCAGCCGCCTGTTCGCGACGAGCGATCGGAGCGCGCCGGAAGGGGAGGGCGCTATCAGCCTGGGCCTCGCGCCGGCGCCGGGCGCGACGGCCGCAGCGACCGCTCCGGCCGACCGTAAGCAGGCCTTCCTGAGCGCGCCCACCGATCTCCAGACCACGAGCAGCCATCGGCTGCAGGCGCCGGTGTCGCCCTATGTGCTCCAGGCCGGCGCGGTCATCCCCGCCGCGTTGCTCACCGGCATCCGGTCTGATCTGCCCGGCCAGATCACCGCCCAGGTGACCGAAAACGTCTACGACAGCCCCACCGGCCGGATCCTGCTGAGGCAGGAGATCCAGGCGGCCGTCAGGGTGATCAAGGTCCCCGCAGTCCTGACAAATCCCCACCCAATAGTGGCGCGGCTTCTGAGGCAGGACGCGGAGCGGAAACCCAGCCCGTCCGTCAGTGCATACTTCGCCGACCGCCATGGACCGAAGTTCGCCAGGCCAATCCAGCAGCGCCGGCTTCGCATCCTGTCCTGCATCCTGACGGAGTTGGAACGCCTGGGATGCAAGGCCAGCGGCAGCACTCATGCTGGCGAACGGTTCAGCATCAGCGTCGGCGGCGCCTGGACCTACATCCTTTTCGGGATCGAAGGCGGCGCATCCGAAAGCTACTTCCACAGGGACGGCCGAAGGTTCAAGGGGCCCAACACCGAGCGGCTTCGGTTCGATCTGGTCGAGCATGACGACCGCACACCGCCCAAGCGCATCTGGCGGGAGGACGAGACACCCCTCGAACGACAGGCCACGGACATCGTCCTAGGCCTGCTCTTCCAGGCGGAGGACGACACCCGCAAGTGGGCCCTGATGCGGCACCAGTGGGATCGCGAGGACAGGGCGCGCAGGGCCAGGGAGGCCAACCTTGCGGCGGAGAAAGCCGAAGCCGAGCGCATCGCGCGAGATGAAGCGGCGGCCGCAGCGCGTATCGCCTCGCTGATAGACGGGGCCGAGGAATTGGAGCGTGCGGCGCGTATCAGGCGATATGTGGACGCCGTTCGCGCTGCGAACGCAGCCAGGCTCGAGCCCGTGTCCGACGCGGCGCTAGAGAGATGGACGAGATGGGCGCTGGCGGAGGCCGACACCATCGACCCGGTGGTCTCGGGGCGCTTCCTATCGGACCTTGAACCGTAGTCAGGCTGTTGAATGCGCAGCGCCGGAAGCCCCCGCGCGTCTGGTCACCCGAACGGTCGCCACCCTGCCATCTTGCGCGCCATAATGCGCTCATGAGCGAACGGGAATCCGATGCCCTGGGCTGGGTGCTGCGGCAGCGCGCGGAACGCCAGGAGATCAGCAGCCACGAAAGCTATGCGATCGGGGCGAGACCCGAGCGTCCGCTGCCCGCCGCTGGTGGCATCACCATGAAATCCTCGGACAATGTCCTTGGCCAGCGTGAACTCGAATTCGACGTCCGGCCGGTTGTCCTTGGCCAGGTCGAGGTCTGTGTACGGCTGACCACGCAGGCGCCAGACGCCGGTCGGCCGCACAGCAAGCGCGCCTTCCTGCACGCCTCTCCAACGGCGATGCGCGAGCTGGCCTGGCAGTTGCTCGATGCTGCGGACCGGGCCGAGCAGATCAAGCCCAGGCCAAAGCCCGTCCGCTAGTCGGCGTCCTCGGGCTTCTCCGGGGGCGGCCTCCGCTCGGCAATCAGGTCGTGCAGCGACTCCGGTTTCAGGTGTGTGTAGCGGCGCAGCATCTTCCAGTCCTTATGGCCAGTCACGAGCGCGGCCTGCTGGATCTCCAGGCGGGCTTCGAACAAGCGGCTGGTGCCTTCGTGCCGCAGGTCATGGAAGTGCAGGTCGACGATTCCGAGAATGCCGCAGGCCCGTGTGAACGCGGTTCCGGCGGATTTGTGGTTGTGCGGGAAGATGCGGTCCTCTTCGTTGCTGCGCACCCCGCGCTGCTCTTCGATGAGTTCGACCGCGTTGTAGCCGGAGATATCGAGCAGCGGGATGCGCTGGTGGTTGCCCTTCTTCTCCCGCGGGTCCTTGCGGTCCCGGATCAGCAGCATCTTGGTGCGGGGATTGTAGTCGTCCCAGGTCACCCGGAAGATCTCCTCCTGGCGCATCGCCGTGGCGATAGCGAAGCGCATGACCCGGCTCATGGGGATGCACGGGAGCCTGAGGCTGTCGAAGTGCTTGAAGAGCCTCTGAAGCTCTTCCTCGGTGGGGCGCCGGTCGCGCTCATTGCTCTTGCCCACGAGACCCAGACGCTTCAGCGCGATGCGCGCCAGATCGACCTGCTCCATGCTCACGGGGAGCCCGTGGACCGCCGCGGCGTGGGAGATCACCAGCCTGACGGCGCCGATATCCATGCTCACCGTGACGGGGCCGGCCCCCTGGGCGGCACGATCGCGGCCGAACTTGATCAGGCGCTCGCGATCCATGTCGATGACTGGCCGCTTGCCAAGCTCGCGCTTGAGCATTGCAAGCGTCGCGGACTTGGAACGGCCGGGCGCCTTGCCGACCTCCTTCATGTCGGCGATGTGCAGATCGATCAGTTGGCCGAAGGTCTTCATCCCCTTCACGCGCGTGGAAGTTGGGGCGACGCCCTGGTCGATCTGGCGCTCGGCCTCGAGCGCCCAGGTCCGCGCGTCTTCTTTGCGCTTGAAGGTCTCGCTTATATACCGGCGCTTGCGCCGGACCACGGCGCGCCAGGAGCCAGACGGAAGCCTCACGAACGCGGCCAATTTCGTGTCCTCTATGTGTACAGTGAGGCGTCGAACCGTGGCGAAAAACGTCGTATCGCGTCGCAAAATCGAGTGTACACGCCGCGATCTAACTCTTTGAGACTACAAGAAAATTGCAGCAATTTCAAGCACATAGATTGTCCGTCGCACCCATGATGGACTGGACGGACCGGCATTGCCGGAGCCTGCACCGCACCCTGTCGGCGCGGGCGCTGCTCTATACCGAGATGCTGACGACGGGCGCGGTGCTGCACGGCGACCGCGAGCGCCTGCTGGCCTACGAACCGGCCGAGCATCCGGTGGCGCTGCAGTTGGGCGGCTCGGAGCCGGCCGACCTGGTCGCGGCCGCCAAGATCGGCGAGGCCGAGGGCTATGACGAGATCAATCTTAACGTCGGCTGCCCGTCGGACCGGGTGCAGAGCGGCCGCTTCGGCGCCTGTCTGATGCGCGAGCCCGAGCTGGTGGCCGAGTGCATGTCGGCCATGGGCGCGGCGGTGAAGGTCCCGGTGACGGTCAAGTGCCGGATCGGCGTCGACGACCAGGATCCGGAGGAAAGCCTGTTCCGGCTGGTCGACCTGTGCGCGCAGGCCGGCGTCTCGCTGTTCGTCGTCCATGCCCGCAAGGCTTGGCTGAAGGGGCTGTCGCCGAAGGAAAACCGCGACGTGCCGCCGCTGGACTATCCGCTGGTGCACCGGCTGAAGCGCGAACGGCCCGACCTGACCATCGTGATCAACGGCGGGATCGGTTCGCTGGACGAGGCTGAGCCGCATCTTGAGGCCGTGGACGGCGTCATGCTGGGCCGGGCGGCCTATCATACGCCGGCGCTGCTCGGGCAGGTCGACCGGCGGGTGTTCGGGGCGGATGTCGAGGACGTCGACAGCTTCCGGGCGGTGGAGCTCTACCGGCCCTATGTGGAGCGCGAGCTGGCGGCCGGCACGCATCTGGCCGCCATCACCCGACACATGCTGGGGCTGTTCCACGGCCTGCCGGGCGCGCGCGCTTGGCGGCGGGTGCTGACGGTCGAGGGCGTGAAGGCCGGCGCCGGCCTGGAAGTGATCGACGCGGCCTTGGCCGAGATCCTACGGGCGCAGGATGAGCGCCGTGCGCGTGGCCTCGAAGCTGGCCAGGCGGCCTAGATAGGTCATGCCGAGCAGCGAGCTTTCCAGGCCGCTCTCGATCACCATGGCCTGGACGTCGTTGAGCGCGGCGCCAGCGACGGACACCCGGCCGAGCGTCACGGCGGCGGCCCGGGTCTCGCCCGAGGCGGTGACGACCTTGTAGTTGTAGTCGAGCTTGTCGGTGGCGATGCCCAGGCGCTGGGCGTCGGCCAGAGTCAGGGCGACGGCGCTGGCGCCGGTGTCGACCAGGAAGCGCACGCGCGAACCGTTGACGTCCGCCTCGGCCCAGTAGTGACCGTCACGGTCCTTGGCGATCGAGGCGGGCTGGGCGTGCGACGCCGGTTGGGGCGTGATGGCGAGGGCCGCGCGCAGTTCAGGTTTCGGATCGGTCAGGGTGTTCAGCGCTTCGGCCGCGCCCACCGCAGACACGGCGCCGAGAAGCGCTACGATCGCCAGTTTGAGCATGTCCCACACCTTGCCGCTTTAGGCTCACCGCGGGCCGTTTTCGGCCCTGTTCGGCGGGGACCTTACGCCGGCGGGGTTTGCAAGGCGTGAATCGAAACTTGCGGAAAAGCTAACTACAGCAAAGGTTTAAGGTTAAAACATTGCCAACTTTTCGGGGCGGATCTGGCCGCGGCGCGACGGCAGTTCGTCCATGATCCTGGCGCGCTCCTCATCGCTAAGCCTGGCCCAGCCGGCGACCTCGCTCAGCCGGCGATAGCAGCCCAGGCAGAGCCCGCTTTCGCCATCGACGACGCAGACCTTGATGCAGGGGGTCTTGATGGGGGCGGGCGGTCTGGCGGGGGTGTCGGTCATGGCTTTCGGCGCGCAGCGGGTCAGGGGATAGCGTAGGTGACGGTGGCCTGCGCCGCCAGCCGTTCGGGATGTTCGGTCCAGAGCCTAACGTCGCAGACCGCGCTGCGCCGGCCGAGCCGGAGCATCAGGGCCTCGGCATGCAGGTCGCCGGGCTGGGCGCCGCGCAGGAAGTTCATCACCAGCGAACTGGTCACGGCCATCAGCTGATCGCCGATGTGGGCGAGCACCAGCGCATAGGCCGCGGTGTCGGCCAGCGACATGAGGTTCGGGCCGGAGATCAGCCGCCCGGGGCGCAGCATGCTGTCATGATAGGCCCGCACGAGCAGAGCCCGTCCCGGGGCGACCTCCGTCACCCTCGGGAAATGGGCGTCCGACCCGTCGGGAAACGCCCCGCGAAGCAGGGTGTTGATCTGGTCGGCGTCGAGCTTGAGCGAAAGTGTCATGGCGCAGCTTTGCGTCGCTTCCGGATCATTACAAGATATTTATGTTCTGCAGTAAAGGTTTCGGATCATGACTTTAATTTAATCTACGAATACTAATCATTGCCGGGAATTCATTTGAGTGTTGGTGGTCTCGCGAGCAGTTTCCCCTCATTGAATTTCGAGGGAGAAACGCCATGAAACTGTTCGCCATCGCCTTGACGTCCGTGGGTTTGCTGGCCGCCGCCGGTTCGGCTTCCGCCGCCATCAGCGACGTGGATTACCTGAAGGCCAACCGCTGCCGCGGACTGGCCGCCTCCGGCATCGCCAGCGTCGACACCGCCTCGATGGACGCCTTCATCAAGAGCGAGGGGCGCACCCGCAACGCCTTCGTCACCGATCGCGGCAAGACCGAGTTCGACAAGGCCAAGCGTGAGGGCAAGACCGACAACACCGACCGCAAGGCGCGTCTCGTCGCCGAACTGAACGGACCTTGCCAAGCCTACAAGGGCTAACGCCCGATCGCCTGCCGGACCCCACCCGGCAGTCGCTTCCAGACTGAGCGCCCGTGTCCCCCCGGCCGGGCGCTCTTTTCTTTTTGCCGCGGAACCAGGCTTGGCCGTACGCTTTGATGGGTGGAGGCCGTAGCTGGGCGATTGGGTCGGTGATGGATTTGTTGAGGCCCGGCGAGACGTGCTGGCGCAAGGAACGCGCGGGCCGAGCCGCCTTTCTGGTCGACACCGAGGCCTACTTCACCGCGGTCTTCGAGGCGCTGCGCAAGGCGCGCCGCTCGGTCCTGCTGCTGGGGTGGGGGTTCGATCCGCGCGCGCGGCTGTTTCCCGACGGCTTCGACGGTCCGGCCGATCCTGACGAGGTGGGGCGGATCCTGGTGGCGCTGGCCAAGGCGCGGCCCGATCTCGACATCCGCATCCTGATCTGGAAGTCGGCGCTGCCGATCGCCGCCAGCCAGCAGTTTTTCCCGCACAAGGCCCGCAAGTGGTTCCGCGACACGGGCGTGAAGTTCTGGCTGGACGACCACGTGCCGTTCGGCGCCTGCCACCATCAGAAGGTGCTGGTCGTCGACGACGCCCTGGCGTTCTGCGGCGGCGGCGACATCAGCGTCGATCGTTGGGATACGCCCGGCCACCTGGAGCACGATCCTCGCCGGATCATGCCCGATCAACACCACCACGCGCCGCGCCACGAGGTGATGATGATGGTGGACGGCGCCGCCGCAGCGGCGTTGGGCGACCTGGCCCGCGAACGCTGGCGGCGCGCGACAGGCGAGGCGCTGGCCAAGCCCGAACCGACCGGCGAGGATCCGTGGCCCGCCTACGTTCCGGCGCATCTGAGCGACGTCGATGTTTCGATCCAGCGGACGGAGCCGGCCTGGGACGAGCGCCCCGGCGTCACTGAAATCCGCAGCCTGACCATCGAGTCGATCCTGGCGGCCAAGTCGCTGATCTATCTGGAGAACCAGTATTTCGCCTCACCGCTGTACGCGGCGGCGCTGGCCAAGCGGCTGGCCGAGCCAGACGGCCCGGAGGTGGTGCTGATTTCGACCGGACAGAGCCCCAGCTGGTTCGACCAGCTGACCATGGACCGGGCCCGTTCGAACATGCTCTGGCGGCTGCGCTCGGCCGACATCTTCGGGCGCTTCCGCGCCTGGTATCCGATCACCCCGGCCGGCACCAAGATCATCGTGCATTCCAAGGTGACGATCATCGACGAGCAGCTGGCGCGGGTCGGCTCGGCGAACCTCAACAACCGCTCGGGCGGCTTCGACACCGAGGTCGAGCTGGGGGTGCAGGTCGAGGACGGCGGCGAGGAGCTGACCATCGGGGCGCTGCGCGACCGGCTGATCGGGCACTTTCTGGGCTGCACGGGCGACGCCGTGGCCAAGGCCAGGGCCGAACGCGGCGGAATGATCTCGGCGATCGAGTTTCTGAACACCGAGGGTCGGCTCTCGCCGATCTTGCCGATGAAGCAGACGCCGCTGGGCGAGATCATCGCCACCTATCACCTCGGCGATCCCTACTCGGTGGTCGATTCCTGGCGCGCCACGCGGCGGCGGGACCTGCTCTACACCGAGGACCCGCTGCACACCCGGTTCATGCCACGCTGAAGTCCATCACCAGCGGCAGGTGGTCGGAAGCCGCGCGGGTCAGCGGATCGAACGGCACGAAGACGTTCTGCACCTTGATCTCCGGACTGACGAAGATGTGGTCGATGCGCAGCACCGGTAAGGCGGACGGGAAGGTCGAGGTCGGCGAACGGTGCGGCGATAGCCGCCGCGCCGCGGCCAGCTTGGCCGCCAGGGTGCGGTAGACGACCGATGAGCCGGTGGCGTTGAAGTCGCCGAGCAGGATCGTCGGGCCCTGGCGCATCGGGTGACCCAGCCATGAGGGACCGGCCAGCCAGCTCGCCTGAATCTGCTGTTCGCGCGGCACCAGGCCCAGGTGGGTGTTGATCACCTGCACCGGCCGGCCTTCGACCTCGACCGAGATCCACACCGCGCCGCGCGGTTCCAAGCGCGGGATCGGGGCGTAGCCGGGCAGGGGGCCGGTCTGGATCATCCGTTCCGGATAGGTGGTCAGGATGGCGTCGCCATAGAGCTCTTCCTCGACCCGAAGCGCCGGGTGGAAGTGGAAGGCCATCTTCAGCCGGCGCGCGATCTGGTGGGCCTGGTCGACGCCGCCGGTGCGGGCCCGGCCGACGTCGAGTTCCTGCAGCGCCACGATGTCGGGTTCGAGCCGCGCGATCACCTCGGCGACGCGGCCGACGTCCAGGCGCCGGTCCGTGCCGACGCAGCGGTGGACGTTGTAGGTGAGGATGCGTGGCATGGGGCTCAGGGATGCACGCCGCGAACGCGCGGCGCAACGGCTGCAACGCTGGCGCAAGGCGAAGGTTCGCGGGCTTGCGCCGCCATTCTCGCCAACGTCACCTGAACCGCGATAAGTTGATGTGACGTTGACGTAAGCGTCATCTTCACATCGTCACGCGACGCGCGTATGGTCCGCGCCCAACGACATACGCTGTAAATGCTCGCGCCTGGGAGCCGCCTATGAACCTCGACTTTTCGCCTGAAGACGCCGCCTTCCGTGAGGAGGCCCGCACCTTCATCGCCCAGAACTATCCCAAGGAACTGCGCGAGAAGCAGGATCGCGGCGAGGAGCTGAGCAAGGAGGACTATCTCTCCTGGCACCGCATCCTGGCCAAGAAGGGCTGGGCCACGCCGTCGTGGCCGGTCGAGTTCGGCGGCACCGGTTGGACCCCCACTCAAAAGTACATCTGGTCGGAAGAGCAGGCTCGCGCCGACACCCTGGGCATCCTGCCGTTCGGCGTCTCGATGCTGGCCCCCGTGATCTACACCTTCGGCACCCAGGAGCAGAAAGAGAAGTTCCTGCCGGGGATCCGCGACGGTCTCGTGTGGTGGTGCCAGGGCTATTCGGAGCCGGGCGCCGGCTCCGACCTGGCTTCGCTGAAGACCAAGGCTGAACGCGTCACCGGCGACGACGGCAAGGAATACTACATCGTCAACGGCCAGAAGACGTGGACGACGCTCGGCCAGCACGCCGACTGGGGCTTCTTCCTGGTCCGCACCGATCCGGACGCCAAGCCGCAGTCGGGCATTTCGTTCCTGCTGATCGACATGAAGACCCCGGGCATCGAGGTGCGCCGCATCACGACCCTGGAAGGCGGCCATGAGGTCAACGACGTCTTCCTCGACAACGTGAAGGTGCCGGTCGAGAACCGCGTGTTCCACGAGAACCAGGGCTGGACCTGCGCCAAGGCGCTGCTCGCCCACGAGCGCACCGGCATCGCCGGCGTCGCCCGCTCGAAGCGCGGCCTGGAGAAGGTCCGCGAGATCGCCGGGACCGAGCGTTCGGACGCCGGCGGCCCGCTGCTGGCCGACGCGTTCTTCAAGCGCAAGGTCGCCGAACTCGAGATCGACCTGACGGCGCTGGAGTTCACCGAGCTGCGCACCCTGGCCGGCGAAAGCAGCGGCAAGGGCCCGGGTCCGGAGAGTTCGATCCTCAAGATCAAGGGCACCGAGATCCAGCAGCGCCTGACCGAACTGGTGCTGGAAGCGGTCGGCCACTATGGCGCGCCGTACCTGCGCGACCTCGGCCACAACGCCAACATCGGCCCCGACTACGCCGACGGCGTGGCCGGCAATTACTTCAACATGCGCAAGACCTCCATCTACGGCGGGTCGAACGAGATCCAGCGCAACATCATCGCCAAGATGGTGCTGGGCCTCTAAGCGCCGATCGTCTTAAGTCACATAACAACGCCTATTTCCCGCCTGGGCCGGAGCGCCCGGGCGGGGTGATGCACGGGGAAACCAGATGGATTTCAGCTTCACCGAAGAACAGTCGATGCTGCGCGACACCGTCGCGAGCTATCTGGCCGACCACTACAGCTTCGAGCAGCGCCGTGACGCGCTGAAGGCCGAGCCGGGCTGGCGTCCGAACGTGTGGAAGGCCTTCGCCGAAGAGCTCGGCATCCTGGGCGCGCCGTTCGCCGAGGAACTGGGCGGCCTGGGCGGCGGCTCGACCGAGAACATGGTCATCATGGAAGAGCTGGGCAAAGCCCTGGTGGTCGAGCCCTATCTCGGGACCGTGGTGATCGGCGGCGGCTTCCTGAAGCACTCGGGCTACGCCGGCGCCAGCGACCTGATCGGCGGCATCATCGGCGGCGAAACCATCATCGCCTTCGCCTATGCCGAGCCGCAGGCCCGCTACACCTGGCAGGACCTGAAGACCACCGCCAAGAAGGACGGCGGCGGCTACGTCATCAACGGCCATAAGGCCGTGGTCATCGGCGCGCCGTACGCGACGCACCTGATCGTCACCGCCCGCACCGGCGGCGGCCAGCGCGACGCCCAGGGCGTCTCGGTGTTCATCGTGCCGAAGAACGCCAAGGGCGTGACGACGCGCGACTACCCGACCGTCGACGGCTTCCGCGCTTCGGAAGTCACCTTCGAGAACGTCTCGGTCGGCGCCGACGCGCTGATCGGCTCGGAAGGCGCCGCCCTCCCGCTGGTCGAGAAGGTCATCGACGAAGCCATCGTCGCGACCTGCGCCGAAGCCTGCGGGGTGTTCCGCAAGCTGCATGAAGGCACGCTGGAATACACCAAGCAGCGCAAGCAGTTCGGTCAGCCGATCAGCCAGTTCCAGGTGCTGCAGCACCGCATGGTCGACATGTTCATCAACCTCGAGCAATCGATCTCGATGACCTACATGGCCGACATCAAGCTGAGCGACAGCGACGTCGAGCGGGCCAAGGGCGCCTCGGCGGCCAAGGTGCAGATCGGCAAGGCGGCCAAGTTCATCGGCCAGAACGCTATCCAGCTGCACGGCGGCATGGGCATGACCGACGAAATGGCCATCGGCCACTACTTCAAGCGCGCCACCATGATCGAGAGCGCCTTCGGCTCGACCGATCACAACTTGGCCCGCTACGAAAATCTGAGCCTGGGCGCGGCGGCGTAAAGCCCAGCGGACAGGCCTGAGTTAGGGCGGCGCTCCTCGGAGCGCCGCCCTTTTTCGTTCAGAACAGCGTGCGCTGCGCGGGCGCATCAGCGTCGCCATCGGTGATCTGGCCGCGCCGGCGCAACTCCGTCTCGGCGCTGAAGCGCAGGTCGGGGTCGCGATCCTGGGCGAACGCTTCCAGCGCGTTGTCGCTCAGGCTCGACCAGGACCTGCCTCGATCGGGCCCGCTCGGCACGCGCGGCAGCAGACCCGGCTCATCGCTCCAGGCCAGCAATTGCTCGACGGACGCCTCGTTGAGCATGTCGCGCAGGTGATGCGCCGTGACGTAGGCGTCCGGCATCGCCCGGTGAGCGGGCAGGCCCAGCTGGCGGTCCAATCCCTCGGGCATCCGCTCGTATCGGAGCATCTGGTTGGAGAAGCCGGTCAGGCCGGGCCAGAGACGCAGGGCGCACTTCCAGGTGCAGATCCACCTGGCGCCCCCGCTGAGCTGTGGCGTGCAGAAGCGCTGCTCGAAGGCGGCGCGATGCGCGGCCAGGGCCATGGCGCCGCCCGGCGGGCGAAGGACTTCAGGCGCTGCGTCCTTCCAGAACGGCGCCCCGGCGACGTCCTCATCCATGATGTGATGGACGGCCATGGTCGCCGCGGTGATCGGTCGGCCGGGATTGACGTACTTGGCGCCTCGGTCCGCATTGACCGTCCAACGGCCATCCGGGCCGCGAACGACGTCCTGCCAGCCGATCTCGCAGACCTCGTACGAGCGCATGCCGGACGTTTCGAGGTCGATGACGCGGACGCGCTCCAAGGTCATCCGCACAATATGGGCCTGATCGCGACCAGTCCAAACGTCCGCAGAGATTTGTGCCCGAGCGGCACAGATCCTGGTCCATATGCGTCTCTAATTCTCAAGCTTGCGGCGCGCTATCTCCCGGCCTCACGGCAAGGAGAGCCAGACATGGAATATCGCAATCTCGGCGCATCGGGCCTGAAGGTCCCCGCCTTGAGCTTCGGCGCGGGCACGTTCGGCGGGCTGGGGCCCTTGTTCAGCGCCTGGGGCGACACCGACACCGCGCAGGCGCGGCGGCTGGTCGAGATCTGCCTGGAGGCCGGCCTCAACCTGTTCGACACCGCGGACGTCTACTCCAACGGCGCTTCCGAGGAGATCCTCGGCGCAGCGCTGGAAGGCCTGCGCGACCAGGCGCTGATCTCCACCAAGATCGGGCTGCCGATGGGAGAGGGGCCGTTCGACGCGGGCGCCTCGCGCCTGCGGCTGGTGCGCGGCGTCGAGGCGGCGCTGAAGCGCCTGAAGACCGACCGCATCGACCTGCTGCAATTGCACGCCTTCGACGCAGCCACCCCGGTCGAGGAGACGCTGGCGGCGCTCGACGATCTCGTGAGGGCGGGGAAGGTGCTCTACGTCGGCGCTTCGAACTTCGCCGGTTGGCAATTGATGAAGTCGCTCGCCGCCGCGGACCGTCACGGCTGGCCCCGTTACGTCGCCAACCAGGCCTACTACTCGCTCATCGGCCGCGACTACGAGTGGGAGCTGATGCCGCTGGGCCTCGACCAGGGCGTCGGGGCGATGGTCTGGAGTCCTCTCGGCTGGGGGCGTCTCACCGGCAAGATCCGCCGCGGCCAGCCCCTGCCTGAGGTCAGCCGCCTGCACGAGAGCGCCGACTTCGGCCCGCCGGTCGACGACGAGCGGCTCTATCGCGTGGTCGAGGCGTTGGACGAGATCGCCGCGGAGACCGGCAAGACCCTACCGCAGATCGCGATCAACTGGCTGCTGCAGCGCCCGACCGTGTCGAGCGTGATCATCGGAGCCCGGAACGAGGCCCAATTGCGAGAGAACCTGGAAGCTGTCGGCTGGAACCTGACGATAGAGCAGGTCGCCCGGCTGGATGCGGCCAGCGCCGTGACCCCGGCCTATCCCTACTATCCGTACTGGCGCGAGGGCGGCTTCAGGGCGGTGAACCCGCCGCCGGTCTGAACGGGAAAATAGTTCGCATCGGGTGTCGGGACGGCCCAGCCCGCTTCGTCCTAGGGTACGCAATCCCCCAAAGGAGACACCCGATGCGAATGATCTTTGTGAACCTGCCGGTGAAGAACGTGGCCGCCTCCCGCGCGTTCTTCGGTGCGCTCGGCTTCGGCTTCAACGAGCAGTTCTGTAGCGAGAACACCGCCTGCATGGTGATCGAAGAGAACATCTTCGCCATGCTGCTGGAGCACGACCGCTTCAAGGACTTCATCACCGGCGACATCGCCGACGCCCACAAGGCGACCGAGGTGCTGACCTGCCTGTCGGCCGACAGCCGGGCCGAGGTCGACGGCCTGCTCAGCAAGGCGCTGGCCGCGGGCGGCAAGCCGTGGAAGCCGGTGCTGGACATGGGGCCGATGTACGGCTGCAGCTTCCAGGACCTCGACGGTCATGTCTGGGAAGTGATGTTCATGGACCAGGCGGCGATGGCGCAGATGGAAGCCCAGGCTTCGTAGCCAAGGCATTGCTGGCCATGCGACGACGCCCCGCGCCATAGTCCCATCGGGCGAACCGGGGAGCGCGGAGCATGGCCAGTTTCACTGTCGCGAGCGCCGAGGCGTTCGAGGAGCGTCAGGCGCTGGTTGCGCTGCTAAGCCTGCTGGCCGACCTCATTGGCGAAATCTGGGAAGATCGCGAACTGTTGCTGCCGCAGATGCCGCTGTTTGCGGACGGCCAGCCGCTGGCCTTCGTGATCGCGCGCGACCAGATCGGTCAGCTGAGCCAATTGGTGCTGTCGGCGGATCGGCCGGCCGAAGCCTGGGACGACTACGGCCTGCGAGGCGAGCCGCTGCGTTTCAAGTTGCTGATCGTCGCCTTCGCGAACGATCGGATCCGTCCGGCGCGCAATCGCGCGCTGGAGGCGGTGACCGACGGCGAGCGGTCGGGAAGGCTGACGTTCTACCGCCGCGCTGTGCAAGGAACGCTGGCGGCGATCGATGGACCGCTGGAGTCGCTCACCAAGTTCATCGGCGCCAAGGAAGGCGTCGTCGAATTCAAGAAGGGGCTTGAGGTGCTGCTAGGCCTCGTCAGCTAAAGAGCTTGGCCAGCCGCGCGACCTCGGCGGCCATCTCGGCGCGGAAGCTGTCCTTCGACCACAGGCGGTAGTCGCCCTGAGCGTAGGCCTGGGCGTTGCGCCAGTAGAGGAAGGCGTTCAGGGCGTTGGCGCGGCGGTTATCGCGGGTCTTGGTCGCGGCGCCGGGCGAACCCATGACGATCGAGTTCGGCGGGATCACCGTGCCTTCCTTCAGGAAGCTGCCGCCGGCCACGATGGAGCCGGCGCCCACCACGCAGCCGTCCATGATCGTCGCGCCGATGCCGATCAGGCAGTTGTCGCCGATATCGCAGCCGTGCAGCGTGACGTGGTGGGTGATCGAGCAGTTCTCGCCCACGATGGTCGGGGCGCCCGAGCCGACGTGGACCATCACGAAGTCCTGGATGTTGGTCCGCCGGCCGATCACCACCTTCTGGCTCTCGGCGCGGACTACGACGTTGCACCAGATCGAGGCCTCGGGCGCGATCTCCACCGCGCCGAATATCCGCGCCGAAGGGTCGATCCAGGCCGAACCGTGATCTTGGACGTCGGGGCCGAGGAAGGGGGCGGCGGTCATGTCTGGAACTCCGGGCTCGAACTGGAGGCCACAATCGGAGATTTCCCAAACGTCAGACAAGCGGCGCACTTGCCAAACGCGGTCCAACCGCGCCTAACCGCCAGGTCATGGCCCTTCGCGACTTCGCCCTCCTGGTCTTCGTCTGTCTGCTGTGGGCGACCAACAACATTGTCTCGAAGTACGTCGTGGCCTATCTGCACGCCCCGCCGCTGTTCTATGCGGCGGTCCGCTTCATCATCGTGGCGGCGGCGGTGTTCCCCTGGCTGCGAAATCCGCCACGTCCGCTGTGGCGCTTGCTGCTGATCGCGGTCTGCATGGGGGCGGGCTCGTTCGCCTTCATGTTCATCGCGCTGAAGACCGCCAGCCCGTCGTCGGCGGCGATCGTCAGCCAGCTGATGGTGCCGACGACCACCTTCCTGTCCTTCATGCTGCTCGGCGAGCGGTTGAACCGGCGTCGCCTGGCGGGCATCAGCCTGACCTTGATAGGGGCCCTGGCGGTGATGTGGGATCCGCACGGCTTCACCCTGACCGGCGGCCTGGCGTTCGTGTTGGTCTCGGTCGTGCTGGGCTCGCTCGGCTCGGTGCTGATGAAGCAGATGGAAGGTGTGAAGCCGCTGCAATTCCAGGCCTGGGTCGGAGTGGCCTCGGCCGCCGTGCTGATCCCGATGTCGCTGATCTTCGAGCCAGGCGGCGTAGAGACCGGACTGGCGATCGGCTGGCGCTTCTGGGCCGCGGTGATCTTCTCGGCCCTGGTGGTCTCGGTGTTCGGCCACACGGCCTACTACTGGCTGATCCAGCGCTACGAGGCGAACCTGATCTCGCCGTTGACCCTGATGACGCCGCTGGCCACCATCGGCCTCGGAGTCGTCATCACCCACGACCCGTTCGACGCCCGCATGGCCTTCGGCGCCGCGGTGGCGCTGGCGGGCGTGCTGATCATCGCCATGAGGCCCAATCAGATCATGCTGCTGCTGCTCAACCTGCGGGGACGGGCCCGATGAACTTCATTGAAGCCGTCTCGCCGAATTTCAACGAGCGCAAGGTCCCGCCGGACATCATCGTCCTGCACTACACCGGCATGAAGACCGGCGAGGAGGCTCTGGCCTGGCTGTGCAACGAGGAGTCCAAGGTCTCGTCGCACTATCTCGTCGAGGAGGACGGGCGCGTGTTCCGGCTGGTGCCGGAAGAGCGCCGCGCCTGGCACGCCGGCGTCTCGTCCTGGAAGGGCGAGACCGACATCAACGGCCGTTCGATCGGCATCGAGATCGTCAATCCCGGCCATGAGTGGGGATATCGCCCGTTTCCGAAGGCCCAGATCGACGCGCTGATCGAGCTGCTGAGCGACATCCGCAGCCGCTGGCAGGTCGAGGACGGCCGCATCATCGGCCATTCCGACGTCGCCCCGGCCCGGAAGGACGATCCGGGCGAGCTGTTTCCCTGGAAGACCCTGGCGCAGGCCGGCCACGGCCTGTGGGTCGAGCCTGACGCCGCGCCGGGCGCGCCGCTGTCCGAGGGCGAGGAGAGCGCCGGGGTGTTCGCCCTGCAGGCCGGGCTGACCCGGCTCGGCTACGACAGCGCGCCATCGGGCAAGTACGACGCCGACACCGCCACCATCGTGCGCGCCTTTCAGCGCCACTGGCGGCCGGAGAAGGTCGACGGCGTGGCCGACGGCATGACCCGCGCGCGGCTGATCGGCCTGCTGCGGGCGGCGGCGGGCGCGTGAGCGCGCCGGCCATCCAGGCCACGACGGCAGACGACGCCGCGCAGGTGCTGGCGCTCTATCGCGCCGCCGCCGGCGGTTCGGGCGGTTTGGCGCGGCGACCGGACGAGATGGACATCGCCTACGTCGAGGGCTTCCTGGCCAAGGCGCGGGCCGGCGGCGTGACCCTGGGCGCCTGGATCGACGGGCGGCTGGCCGGCGAGATCCATGCCTCGCGCATCGGACCGGACCAGTTCTCCCACGTGCTGTCGGACCTGACCGTCGCGGTCGATCCGGCCTGGCAGGGCAGGGGCGTCGGGCGCGCGCTGTTCGCGGCGTTGTTCGCGGCGGCCAGGGCGCTGTCGCCGACCGTCACCCGCATCGAGCTCATGGCGCGCGAGGGCAATATCGACGCCATCCGCCTCTACGAGCAACTCGGCTTCGTGATCGAAGGGCGCTTCGTCCAGCGCGTGCGCATGCCGGACGGCCGGCTGGAGGACGATATCGCCATGGGGCTCTTGCTGACGCCGGCTTGACGGCGGCCGCGCCGCCCGTCAGCAGTGCTCGCCACGAGTTTTCCGCCTTTCGCCATACCTTTATTTCGAAATTGAGGGACGTATTCGATGCGCAATCTGTTCAGCGTTGAGGGCAAGGTCGCCCTGGTCACCGGCGGCAGCCGCGGCATCGGCGAGATGATCGCCCGCGGCTATGTCGAGAACGGCGCCAAGGTCTACATCTCCTCGCGCAAGGCCAATGTCTGCGACGGGCTGGCCGAAGAGCTCTCGAAGTACGGGACCTGCATCTCGCTGCCCTTCGACCTGTCGAACATGGACGGCATCACCGGCCTGGCCGCCGCCCTGGCCGAGCGCGAAGACAAGCTCGACATCCTGGTCAACAACGCCGGCGCCACCTGGGGTGCGCCGATCGACGAGTATCCGGAGGACGGCTGGGACAAGACCGTCGACCTGAACGTGAAGTCGATCTTCTTCCTGACCCAGAAACTGCTGCCGCAGCTGCGTGCGGCAGCCACGCATGAGAACCCGAGCCGGGTGATCAACATCGCCTCGGTCAACGGCATCGAGCCGCCGGCGCTGGAGACCTACGCTTATTCGACCTCGAAGGCCGGCTGCATCATGCTGACCCGCCACCTGGCCAAGCGCCTGGCCCCCGAGCATATCCTGGTCAACGCCATCGCGCCCGGCCCCTTCCAGAGCCACATGATGGCCGCGACGCTGGCCCGGGCCGGCGACGCCATCGCCAAGTCGAACCCGCGCGGCCGTATCGGCACGCCGGAAGACATCGCCGGCGTGGCGATCTTCCTGGCCAGCCGCGCCAGCGCCTACACCACCGGCGCTGTCGTGCCGTGCGACGGCGGTTCGGCCGAGTTCTAACCTCCTCGTTCGTCATCCCCGGCCGCGTCAGCGCGCCGGGGATCCATAGACGCGAGCCTCGTCTGGCTGGTCTGGGCATATGGATGGCCGGAACCTACCGGCCCGGCCATGACGAGTTGCGGGAATTATCCTCTCCGCCCTCTGCCGCCAGGGCGGATCGGGGCGGGCGACCAGCCGCCCTTGCCTGGCTTGTGCACCCCGCCGGCCTTGCCGCCGTTCGCGCCCGGCGGGCCGCTGGTCTGCTGCTTCTTGGCCAGCTGTTGCTCGATGATCGCGCGGGCGCGTTCGGCCGGCGTCAGCGGCGCGGAGTCGGTTTCGGGATGGCGCGCAGGCGCGCGCGGGTCGTGGAATTTCGGCATGATGTGTCCAATCGAGATGAGGCGCTCGCGCCTTGCAGGCGCGGCGGGGAGGGCAGGGCTCAGCCCAGCGGTCTCACGGCCTCAATCGATCACAGCACACACGTAGGAATCCTCTGTCGGACGTTCGCCAAGACGCTAGGCGTCTGCGCCGTCGTCCGCAAGTCCGCTCCCAATGGGACGAATTGGGATGGAGGCGGTGCTTGACCGCGGGCGCGGGGCGGCCCACTTAGCGCGCGGACCAGACGGCCGGGCGATCGCGGCTGCCTTTGGGCAGTCGAGGAAAGTCCGGGCTCCACTATGACATGGCGGCGGGTAACGCCCGCCGGGGGCGACCCCAGGGATAGCGCCACAGAGAGCAGACCGCCCCGGTTTCGACCGGGGTAAGGGTGAAAGGGTGGGGTAAGAGCCCACCGCGGACCTGGTGACAGGGACGGCATGGCAAGCCCCGCCAGGAGCAAGACCGAATAGGGATTCCGCGCCCCGCAAGGGGTAGGGCCGTCATAGGCCTGAGGCGTCCGGGTAGGTCGCGAGAACCGTCCAGCAATGGACGGTCCAGAGGAATGATCGTCGCGCCCGTTCGCGGGCGGCACAGAACCCGGCTTACAGGCCGTCTGGTCCGTACTTCCCTCCCGCTTATCCACCGCTGTCCACAGACGGCGCCGCTATACTTAACAAGTTCGCTGTATGTTCTGTTGATATCGCCTGTGGATGCATGAGGCGTGACCGTAACTTCTTTGAGATTCCCCGAAATTGAGCTCTGGAGTCATTGTCTCCCAATTGATCCCATGTTAACCCAATCAGCATCCGTTGAGGATCAGCGGCGCGTCGGAGCTGGGGCTCCGCGGGTCCGAAACGGGGTGAAGTTGGCGGCTCGCTCGGAGCCGCGATCTGGGGCGCGGCGAGATGTTTCTCTCGACCTTCGAGAAACAGGTGGACGCCAAGCGGCGCATCGTCGTGCCGCAGGAATTCCGCGCGCTGGTCTCGGGCCCCTTCGACGGCATCGTCTGCTTCCCCTCGATCGAGGCCGACTGCATCGAGGGCGGCGGCCGGGCGCTGTTCGACCGCTACATCGCGCTGATGGACGAGATGCCGTTCGGCGACCCTGTGCGCTCGGCGATCGAGCTGTCGGTGCTGGGCGGGCAGGCGAAGATGAGCTTCGACACCGCCGGGCGCATCACCCTGCCTGAACAGCTGTGCGACCAGTTCGGCCTGACCGACTGGGTCGTGCTGGTCGGTCTGGGCGACCGCTTCCAGATCTGGGAGCGCGAGGCGTTCCAGGCGCATCGCGCCGCCCAGCGCGAACTGGCCCGTGCGGGCCTGGCCGAACTGCGCGCCCAGCAGCGCGCCGCCAAGCTGGGAGCGGCTTAGTTGAGCGCGCCCCATACCTCGGTCCTGCTGGATGAAGTGATCGCCGCCCTGGAGCCGGCCAGCGGCAAGCTGATCGTCGACGGCACCTTCGGCGCCGGCGGCTACAGCCGCGCCTTCCTGGCGACCGGCGCCGACGTCGTCGCCTTCGACCGCGACCCCAGCGCGCGCAAGTTCGCCGAAGGGCTGGGCGAGCGCTTCCGGCTGGTCGACGGTCGGTTCTCGCAGATGGCCGACGAGCTGGGCGAGGGCGTCGCCGACGGCGTGGCGCTGGACCTCGGCGTCTCGTCGATGCAGCTCGACCAGGCCGAGCGCGGCTTCTCGTTCATGCGCGACGGTCCGCTGGACATGCGCATGGGCGCCGATGGGCCCACCGCCGCCGACATCGTCAACACCGCCGAGCAAGCCGAGCTGGCGCGCATCTTCTACGTCTATGGCGAGGAGCGGCAGTCGCGCCGCGTCGCATCTTTCATCGTTCGCCGCCGGGCCGAGCAGCCGTTCACTCGTACGCTGGATCTGGCCGAGGTGATCGAGCGCGCCCTGGGCGGACGCCGCGGGGCCAAGGTGCATCCGGCCACCCGCTCGTTCCAGGGGCTGCGCATCGCGGTCAACGAGGAGCTGTCGGAGCTCGAGGCTGGCCTGGTCGCGGCCGAGACGGCCCTGAAGCCGGGCGGCCGGCTGGCCGTGGTCACCTTCCATTCGCTGGAAGACCGCATCGCCAAGGCCTTCTTCACCGAGCGTGCGGGCAAGACCCCGGGCGGCTCGCGGCACGCGCCGCCGGTCGAGGCCGGCGCGCCGCCGAGCTTCCAGCTGCTGTTCAACGGCGCCCGCGCCCCCGGCGACGCCGAGACCGCGACCAATCCGCGCGCGAGATCGGCCAAGTTGAGGGTGGGGGTTCGCACCTCCGCTCCGGTATGGAAGGAGGCGGAATGAGTCTCCTTACCCGCAAGATTCGGGGCTTTCGGCTGGTCGACGTGGTCGCGCTGGGGGTTCTGATCGCCGTCATCCTGTCGGTCTACCTGGCCAAGACCATGGCCGGGCGCGAGCGCGCGGAAATCGCCTCGGTCGAAAA
This sequence comes from Phenylobacterium sp. GW823-FHT02A09, assembly GCF_058797775.1. Lineage (NCBI taxonomy): Bacteria > Pseudomonadati > Pseudomonadota > Alphaproteobacteria > Caulobacterales > Caulobacteraceae > Phenylobacterium > Phenylobacterium sp. GW823-FHT02A09. The sequence goes on from NZ_JBXAJZ010000007.1 coordinate 44,757, forward strand.
GCAGATCGACGCCGAGAAGGCGCGCATCCGCCTGCTGCAGGCCGAGGTCGCCCATCTGGAGCAGCCCTCGCGCATCGAGGCGCTGTCGACCGCCCATCTGGGCATGGGGCCGGTCGGGGCCAAGCACGAGACCACCATCGATAAACTGGGCGAAGTCGCCCTCGGGAAGCCAACGCCGTGAGCCTTGCTCATCCATCGTTCGAAGCGCCGGGCTGGCGCTGGCTCAAGGCCAAGGTCTGGGGACTGGAGCACGCCTTCGAGCGCGCCAAGGCCGCCGGCAAGGCCGAAGACGACACGCGCATCCGCATCTTCTTCGTGCTGGCGCTGTTCGCGACGGCCTTCCTGCTGCTGGCGATCGGCGCGACGCGCGCGGCGCTGTTCTCGGACGCCGGCCGCAGCGGCGGCTACGCCGCACCGGTGGGCGCCTCGCGCGCCGACCTGGTCGACCGCAACGGCGCCATGCTGGCCGCCGACCTCCTGCACTACGGCGTCTATGTCGATCCGCGCGAGATCTGGGATGCCGACGAGACCCGCCGTGCGCTGCGCTCGGCCCTGCCGAACCTGAACCGTCAGCGCCTGGAGAAGGTGCTCAGCGGCGAGCGCCGCGGCTTCGTAGCCGCCGGCCTGACGCCGGAAGTGCGCGCCCGCATCCACGCCCTGGGCCTGCCGGGCGTGACCTTCGAGCCGGAAGAGCGCCGGGTCTATCCGCTGGGGACGACCGCCGCCCACCTGGTCGGGTTCGCCGACACCGGCGGGGTCGGCCTGGCCGGCGCCGAGCGCGCGCTGAACGACACCATCCGCGGCAATGCGGCGTCGAAGACGGCGGTGGCGCTGTCGATCGACCTGCGCGTCCAGGCGGCGCTGGAGGACGAGCTCTACAAGGCCGCGGCCGAGTTCCAGCCGCGCGGCGCGGTGGGCATCGTCACCAACGTCCATACGGGCGAAATCCTGGGGATGGCCAGCTATCCGACCTTCGACCCGAACCAGGTCGCCAAGGCCGACGACAACGCCAAGCTGAACCGCGCGGCCGCTTCGATCTACGAGATGGGCTCGACCTTCAAGGCGTTCACCGTGGCGATCGGCCTGGACACCGGGGTGGCCAACCCATCGTCCACGTTCGATGCGCGCGTGCCGTACCAACTCGGCTATCGGACCATCAAGGACTACCACGCTGCGCGGAAGATCCTGACGCTGGTGGAAGTGTTCCAGCACTCGTCCAACATCGGTACTGCGAAGCTGGCCGAGAGCGTCGGGGCCGAACGTCTCAGCAAGTACTTCAGCGCCCTTGGCCTGACCAAGCCGGCGCGCGTCGAGCTGATGGAGTCGGCGCGGCCGCTGACCCCGCGCAAGTGGGATATGGATGCGGTCGCCTCGACCTCGTTCGGTCACGGCATGAACGTCAGTCCGCTGGCCGTCTCAAGCGCCATGGGCGCGCTGCTGAACGGCGGCTATCTGGTGCCCCTGACCATCAAGAAGCTCGAGCCGGGCCAGAAGCCGCAGGGACAGCGCGTGCTGTCCGAACAGACCTCGATTCAGATGCTGCAGATCATGCGCGCCAACGTCATCGGCGGCAGCGGCAAGTCGGCGAACGCTCCGGGGCTGAGCGTCGGCGGCAAGACCGGGACCGGCGAGAAGTACGATCCGGCCATCCGTGGCTACTCGACCCAGCGCCAGGTGTCGTCGTTTGCGGCCGTGTTCCCCACCGCCGGAACGGTGCAGGAAGATCGCTACTTCGTGCTGATCCTGATGGACGAGCCGCACGGCACGGCCAAGACCTACGGCTATTCGACCGGCGGCTGGGTCGCCGCGCCGGCCGCCGGCCGCGTCATCGACCGCATCGCCCCGTTCCTGGGCGTCCAGCGCCAGCCCGACCTGATCAAGGTGGTGGGCGAGGGCTCGATCGCCGCCGGACCGATCTCGGACGGCCACTGATGGGCAAGTCGCTTTCCCAACTGGTCCACCAGGCCTTTGCGACGGATCCGGAGGTGACCGGCGTCACCGCCGACAGCCGCAAGGTGAAGCTGGGCTTCCTGTTCGCCGCGCTGCCGGGTTCGAAAGTCGACGGCAAGGCGTTCGCCGCCAAGGCGGTCGAAGCCGGCGCCGTGGCCGTCATATCGGCCGAGGACATCCCGGAGCTTGGCGTTCCGGTGATCGTCACCCCTGATCCGCGCCGGGTCTACGCCCTGGCCGCGCGCGCGTTCTGGGGCGTGCAGCCCCCCGTGGTCGTCGCCGTCACCGGCACCAACGGCAAGACTTCGGTCGCCGGGTTCTGCCGCCAGATCTTCAACCGCCTCGGCCATCGGGCCGCCAGCATGGGCACCCTCGGCGTCCGCGCGACCGGGGCGGACCTCGACGAGCAGATCACCCCCGCCGGCCTGACCACGCCGGACGCGGCCGACGTCGCCGAACTGATGTCGGTGCTGGTCGCCAAGGGCGTGACCCGCTTGGCGATGGAAGCCTCTTCGCACGGCATAGATCAGCGCCGGTTGGACGGCGTGGAGCTGACCGCGGCCGGGTTCCTGAACTTGACCCAGGATCACCTCGACTATCACCACACCATGGAAGCCTATCGCGACGCCAAGCTGCGCCTGTTCGAGACGCTGCTGCCGCGGGGCGGAACCGCCGTGCTCAACGCTGACTCCGACGCCTATGGCGCGTTCGCCGCCGCGGCGGTCGGGGCGGGCCAATCGGTGCTGTCGGTCGGCGAGGCCGGGCAGGGGCTGAAGCTGGTCGGTCACACCCCGACGCCTGACGGTCAGGCTCTGAAGATCGAGGCCAAGGGCAAGACCTATGAAGTGGTGCTGCCCCTGGCCGGCGCGTTCCAGGCCTCCAACGCCCTGGTCGCCGCGGGACTGTGCATCGCCGCGGGCGAGCCGGTCGACGGGGTGATCGCGGCGCTCGCGACCCTGGAAGGCGCGCCCGGCCGCCTGCAGCGCGTGGGCGCCGGCGCCAAGGGCGGCGAGGCCTATGTCGACTACGCCCACACGCCGGACGGATTGGAGACCGTGCTGAAGTCGCTGCGCCCGCACGTGGAAGGCAAGCTGATCGTCGTGTTCGGGGCCGGCGGCGACCGCGATCGCGCCAAGCGCCCGCTCATGGGCCTGGCCGCCGCGCAGCACGCCGACATCGCCATCGTCACCGACGACAATCCGCGTTCGGAAGTCCCGGCCGCGATCCGCGCCGAGATCCTGGCCGGCGCCCCGGGCTCGCGCGAAGTCGGCGACCGTCGCGAGGCGATCCGCGCCGGCGTGGCGCTGATGGGGCCTGGCGACGTCCTTGTCGTCGCCGGCAAGGGGCACGAGCAGGGCCAAACCGTCGGTTCGACCGTTCATCCCTTTGACGACGTGGCCGAAGTGGCCGCGGCGCTGGAGGCTGGGCATGTCTAAGCCGCTCTGGACGTCCGAAGAAATCGCCGCGGCGACTGGCGGTCGGCTCGCCGGGCCGGCCTTTGCGGTCGATGGCGTCTCGATCGACACCCGCAGCATCGAGACCGGCGACCTGTTCGTCGCCCTGGCCGGTGCGCGCGACGGGAACGAGTTCGTGCCGCAGGCCCTGGCCGCCGGCGCGGCCGCGAGCCTGGCGTCGAAGAGCGTCGACGGTTCCAGCGTCGTCGTCGCCGACACGCTCAAGGCCTTGGAACAATTGGGAGAAGCCTCGCGCGAGCGCGCGCCGCAGGTCCGCCGCGGCGCGGTCACCGGCTCGGTCGGCAAGACCAGCGTCACCCAGGCGATCCGCGCCGGGCTCGAGCGCGCCGGCCGCGCGCACTCGTCGGTGAAGAGCTACAACAACCACATCGGCGTGCCGCTGACCCTGGCGCGGATGCCGCGCGACACCGAGCGCGCGATCTTCGAGATCGGCATGAACCACGCCGACGAGATCACGCCGCTGTCGCGCTTCGTGCGCCCGCATGCGGTGGCGATCACCACGGTCGGTCCGGTGCACGTCGAGAACTTCCCGGACGGCGAGGTCGGCGTGGCGCGGGCCAAGGCCGAGATCTTCGCCGGCATCGAGCCGGGCGGCGTGGCGGTGCTCAACGCCGATAACAAGTGGTTCGAGCTGCTGGCCGAGGAGGCCCACAAGGCCGGCGCCACGGTGCGCAGCTTCGGGACGGCGAAGGAATGCGACGCTCAACTGGTCGATTTCGCGCCTGAGCCGGGCCGCGCGGTGATCAAGGCGCGGCTGCACGGCAAGGCGCTGGACTTCCCGATCCTGCAGACCGGTTTCCACTGGGGCCCCAACAGCATGGCCGTGTTGCTGATGCTGGAAGCCCTGGACGTCGGCCTGGACGACAGCCTGGCGGCGCTCGGCGCCTTCGAGCCGCTGGCCGGCCGCGGCGCGGAACGGGCCATCAAGCTCGCCGGCGGCGTCTTCACGCTCATCGACGAGAGCTACAACGCCAACCCGATCTCTATGGGCGCGGCCTTCGCCAGCCTGGGCGCGCGCAAGACCGGGGGGCGCCGCATCGTCGCGCTTACTGACATGCTGGAGCTGGGCGCCGAAGCGCCCGCCTTCCATGCCGGTCTGGCCGAGCCGCTGGATGCGGCCAAGGTGGACCTGGTGTTCGCCGCCGGGCCACTGATGAAATCCCTATGGGACGCCCTTCCGCCGACTCGTCGCGGCGGTTACGCCGAGAGTGCGGCGGAGCTGGCGCCGCTGATCAGCGCGGCCGTGGCGCCGGGCGATCTGGTGATGGTGAAGGGGTCCAACGGCTCGAGGGCGGGCGCGGTCGCAGCTGCGCTGGGCGCGCTCGACGTGCGTTCGGGGGAGACGGGCTGATGCTCTACTGGCTGTATCAACAGCTCGCTGCGGACGGCTATGTGCCGTTCCTGAACCTGTTGAAATATCAGACCTTCCGGACTGGCATGGCGCTGTTCACGGCCCAGCTGGTGGTCGTGGCCATGGGCTCGCGGTTCATCCGCTGGATGCAGGCCAAGCAGGGCAAGGGCCAGCCGATCCGCGCCGACGGCATTGAGCGTCACGTGGTCGAGAAGGCCGGCACGCCGACCATGGGCGGGGTGATGATCCTGGCCGGCCTGCTGGTTGGCACGCTGCTGTGGTCGGATCTCAGCAACGTCTATGTCTGGGCGGTGATCCTGGTCACCGCTGGCTACGGCGTGCTCGGCTTCACCGACGACTACGCCAAGGTCACCAAGCAATCGACGGCCGGGGTGTCGGGAAAGATCCGCCTGCTCATGGAGGCGGCCATCGCGCTTGCAGCCGTGGCCCTGATGGTGATCTTCGGCACCAGCCCGCCCGAGACGCCGGAACTGGCGACCTCGGTCGCGTTCCCGATCTTCAAGCAGCTGTTGATGCCGCTGGGCTGGTTCTACCTCGCGTTCGGGGCGTTCATCATCGTCGGCGCGGCCAACGCCGTGAACTTCACCGACGGCCTGGACGGCCTGGCCACGGTGCCGGTGATGATCGCGGCGGCGGCGTTCGGCTTCATCGCTTACCTCGTCGGCAATTACGTCTTCGCCCAGTACCTGAAGCTGCACTTCGTGCCTGGCGTTGGCGAGATCGCGATCTATTGCGGGGCGATGATCGGCGCCGGCCTCGGCTTCCTCTGGTACAACGCCCCGCCGGCCAAGATCTTCATGGGCGACACCGGTTCGCTGGCCCTGGGCGGCGGGATCGGCGCGGTGGCCGTGGCTACCAAGCACGAGATCGTGCTCGGCATCATCGGCGGTCTCTTCGTGATGGAGACCCTGTCGGTGATGATCCAGGTGGCTTCGTTCAAGCTGACCGGCAAGCGGGTGTTCCGCATGGCCCCGATCCACCACCACTTCGAAAAGCTCGGCTGGTCGGAGAGCACGGTCGTGATCCGTTTCTGGATCATCGCGGTGATGCTCGCCCTGCTGGGCCTTGCGACCCTGAAGCTGCGGTAGGGGAGGACAGGCAGTCTCATGATCCCGGTCCGCGGCTTCGAAGGCAGGACGGTCGCCGTGTTCGGCCTCGCCCGCACAGGGCTGACGGCCGCGCGCGCCCTCGTGCTTGGCGGCGCCAAGGTCGTGGTCTGGGACGAGAAGCCGGAGAGCCGCGCGACGGCGCAGGCCGAGGGCCTGGACCTGCTGGATCTCTCGACCGCCGACTGGTCGCAGTTCGCGGCCCTGATGCTGTCGCCGGGCGTGCCGCTGACCCATCCCAAGCCGCACTGGACGGTCGAGAAGGCCAAGGCCGCCGGCGTCGAGATCCTCGGCGACATCGAGCTGTTCGCCCGCACCGTGAACGCCGCGCCTGAGCACAAGCGCCCGAAGATCGTCGCCATTACCGGCACCAACGGCAAGTCGACCACCACCGCCCTGATCGGCCACATCTGCGCGTCCGCCGGCCGCGACGTGCGGGTCGGCGGCAATATCGGCCAGGGCGTGCTGGGCCTGGAGGACATGCACGGCGGGGCGGTCTACGTGCTGGAGCTGAGTTCGTACCAGCTGGACCTGACCTCGAGCCTGAAGCCCGACGTGGCGCTGCTGCTCAACGTCTCGCCCGACCACCTCGACCGCCACGGCGGAATGGAAGGGTATGTGGCGGCCAAGCGCCGTATCCTGCTGAACCAGGGCAAGGGCGACACCGCCGTCATCGGCGTGGACGACCCGTGGGGCCAGCGGATCTGCACCGAGATCACCGCCGCCAACCGCCGCACCATCGTGCCGATCTCGGCCTCCAAGGCCATGGGCCGCGGGGTCTATGCGCTGCAGGGCCTGCTCTACGACGCCACCGGCGAACGGGCGGTCGAAGTCGCCGATCTGCTGCGCGCCCGCTCGCTGCCCGGGCGCCACAACTGGCAGAACGCCGCGGCCGCCTACGCCGCGGTGCGCGGGCTGGGCCTGACCTCGCAGGAGGCCGCCGACGGCCTGATGAGCTTCCCGGGGCTGGCGCACCGGATGGAGACGGTCGGCGCCGTCGGCAAGGTGCGGTTTGTCAACGACAGCAAGGCGACCAACGCCGACGCGGCCCGCCAGGCGATGTCGAGCTATCCGAAGTTCTACTGGATCGCCGGGGGCGTTCCGAAGGCCGGCGGCATCGACAGCTTGGGCGATCTCTTCCCGAGGATCGAGAAGGCCTATCTGATCGGCGAGGCCGAGGAGGCGTTCGCCGCGACGCTAGAAGGCAAGGCCAAGCTCGCCCGCTGCGGGACGCTGCGGGCGGCGGTCGCCGCGGCCTACGCCGATGCTTCGGCCTCGGGCCAGGACGCGGTGGTGCTGCTTTCGCCGGCCTGCGCTTCGTTCGACCAGTTTGCCGATTTCGAAGCGCGTGGCGAGGCGTTCCGCCAGGCGGTGCAGGGCTTGGACCACCCGGTCGCCAAGGGCGCGCGCGCCTAGGCCCGCGCGCTCGCCAGCCAGCAGCCCGCGACCATCGGCACGACGCCGTCGACGGCTTCTGCATCCAGCGCCGTTTCCACCGCCTCGCGCACCTTGCTCCGGATCGCCTCGTCGGCTTCGCGCAGGGCCGCGGCGACGGGGCCCATGCGCAGGCTGAGCGTGATGAGGTCGCTCAGCGAGATCGGCGTCGGCGCATCGAGCCGAGTGATGTCGATGTCGCTCCAGCCGCTGCGGGCCAGGATGCCGCGCACGCGCTCAGGATCGGCGAAGGCGAAACGGCCAGGCGCGAGCGGATCGGCCGGCGGCGAGGGCGGCAGGAACGGTGCGGCCGCGCGGCCGGGAATGATCGCCATCGGGTTGTCGGCCGGGCTGCGCCAGCAGGCAAAGACCAGTTCGGCGCCGGGCTTGAGGCCGCTGCGGATGTTGGCGAAGGCCGCGTCGAAGTCGCTGAAGAACATCACCCCGAACCGCGACATGGCCGCGTCGAACTGCGCGCCGCCGAAGTCGTAGGTCTGGGCGTCGGCCTGGACGAACTGGGCGCCCGGCGTCGCCTGGGCCGCGGCGATCTCGATCAGCGGGGCGGAGATGTCCACACCTAGACTGAGGCCCTCGGGGCCGAGCCGCCGCGCCATCGCCAGGGTCGTGGCGCCGGCGCCGCAACCGATGTCGAGAACCTGCTTGCCGACCCCCGGGAAGGCGCGTTCGACCAGCGCCTCTTCGATCGGCCGATTGAGGTCGTCCATCATGCTCTGCAAGTCGACCCAGGCCTGGCCGCCGGTCTTGTTCCAGTAGGCGGCCTGGTCGGTCGGAGCGGCGGGGGCCTGGGGCATGGGGGCGTCCTTCTCGAGCTGGTCGGCGATGTCGCCTGTGCTCGCGAAAGATTTCAAGTCGCAGGGCCGTGAGACGGCCCTTTGGTTAAGATATTTTAAGCATGCCGCGGGCATCTGAGGATACGGGCCGCTGCGCCCGCGGAGACGTCCATGAGCCACATCCATCGCCCTCAGCAGGCCCACGCGTTTGCGCGGAGCGACCGCTCGTCGGTCGGGATCTGGTGGTGGACGACGGACCGCTGGATGCTGGGGGCGGTCGCCGCCCTGATCGCCATCGGCGTGATGATGTCCTTCGCCGCCAGCCCGGCGGCGGCGGCGCGGATGAACGTCGGCGATCCCTTCCACTTCGCGGTGCGCCAGTGCGTGTTCGCGGTGACCGGCGCGGCGATCCTGATCGGGGTGTCGATGCTGGATGCGAAGGGAATCCGGCGGGCCGCATTCTTCATCTATCTGGTCGCCATCGCGATCATGCTCATCCTGCCGTTCCTGGGCCACACGGCCAAGGGCGCGACCCGCTGGGTCCAGCTGGGCGGCTTCACCCTGCAGCCCTCGGAATTCATGAAGCCGGCCCTGATCGTGCTGGTGTCGTGGATGTTCTCGGAGGGCCAGAAGGGGCAGGGGGTGCCAGGCGTCTCGATCGCCTTCGGCCTCTATTTCCTGTCGGTGGGTCTGCTGCTGATCCAGCCGGACGTCGGCCAGACGGTGCTGATCACCATCGCCTTCGGAGCCGCGTTCTGGATGGCCGGCGTGCCGCTGTCCTGGGTCATGCTGCTCGGCGGCGTGGCGGTGACAGGCCTCTCGTCGACCTATTTCCTGTTCCCGCACGTGGCCAGCCGCGTGGACCGCTTCCTCAGTCCTGACCGGGCCGACACCCACCAAGTCGACCGCGCCGCGGAGGCCATCGCCGCCGGCGGCTTCTTCGGCCGCGGCCCCGGCGAGGGCGTCATGAAGCGTCACGTGCCTGACCTGCACACCGACTTCATCTATTCGGTCGGCGCCGAGGAGTACGGCCTGATCTTCTCGCTGCTGCTGATCATACTTTTGGGCTTCATCGTCACCCGCGGCCTCTATCGCGCCATGAAGCTGACCGATCCCTTCGAGCAGGTCGCTGCGGCGGGACTATTCGTCCTGGTCGGGCAGCAGGCCTTCATCAATGTGGCGGTGAACCTGAACATGATCCCGACCAAGGGCATGACCCTTCCGTTCATTTCGTACGGCGGCTCGTCGATGTGGGCGATCTGTCTGACCTTCGGCATGGCGCTTGCGCTGACTCGCCGTCGACCGGGCGCCTATTCCCAGGGCGAGGGCCTCGCCAAGGCCGGCGCGTTCGCCTAAAGGCTCGTGATGCGCAAGATCGCTGTCGTCGCCGCCGGTGGAACCGGAGGGCATCTCTTTCCCGCACAGGCCCTGGCCGAGGCGCTGATCGCCCGTGGATGGCGCATCGTGCTGGCTTCGGACGAGCGCGCCGCCGCCTTCGCCGAGAGCTTCCCGGCCGAGGAGCGCATCGGGCTGTCGGCCCGCACCTTCCAGCGCGGCGACGTGGTCGGCATGGCCCAGGCCGGCGTCGCGATCGTGCGCGGCGTCATGCAAGCGCGCAACGCGTTCACCCGCATCGATCCCGCCGTGGTCGTCGGCTTTGGCGGCTATCCGTCGGTGCCGGGCCTGCTGGCCGGCATCACCCAGGGCCGGCCGACCCTGCTGCACGAACAGAACGCGGTGATGGGCCGCGCCAACCGCCGGCTGGCTGGGCATGTCCGCGCGGTGGCTTGCGCGTTCCCGGTGCTGCAGAAGGCGCCCGGCCGCGTCGCCGAGAACGCGGTCGTCGTCGGCAATCCGATCCGGCCCGACATACGGGCCCTGGCCGACCATCCCTATACGCCGCCGACCGCCGACGGCCCGATCCGCATCCTCATCACCGGCGGCAGCCAGGGGGCGCGGCTGCTCTCCGAGCTGATGCCGGAAGCGATCAAGAAGCTGCCCGAGGATTTGCGCCATCGCCTCGACGTCCAGCAGCAGACCCGCAAGGAGTCGATGGACAACGCCCGGCGGATCTACGCCGACGCCATGGTCCGGGCCGAGATCGCGCCGTTCTTCCGCGACATGGCCACCCGCCTGCGCGACGCCCACCTGGTGATCGGCCGTTCAGGCGCGGGCACGGTCTGCGAGTTCGCCGTGGCCGGAAAGCCGGCGATCCTGGTGCCGCTGGCCATAGCCCTGGACGACGACCAGGGCCAGAACGCCCGGGTCATGGCCGAAGCCGGCGGCGCGGAAGTCGCGCGGGAGAGCCAGCTCACCGTCGATACGATGGCGGGCGCCCTGCAGAAGCTGCTGACCAATCCGGACCGCCTGGCGCGCATGGCCGCCGGCGCTCGCTCCATCGCCAAGCCCGACGCGGCCGAACGCCTGGCCGACCTGGTCGAGAGAACCGCCGTCCAAAAATGAACAAGCGCCCCGTCCCCTTCGCCCTCGGCCCCGTGCACTTCATCGGCATCGGCGGCATCGGCATGAGCGGCATCGCCGAGATCATGCTGCGCATCGGCTACACGGTGCAGGGCTCCGACGCCAAGGCCAGCGCCAACACCGAACGGCTGGAGAAGCTGGGCGCCAAGGTGTTCATCGGCCAGGGCGGAGCCAATGTCGAAGGCGCGTCGGCGATCGTCTATTCGACCGCGATCAAGGCCGACAATCCCGAGATGGTCGCCGCCCGCGAGCGGCGCCTGCCGCTGGTCCACCGCGGCGAGATGCTCGCCGAACTGACCCGTCTGCAATATTCGGTCTCGGTCGGCGGGACGCACGGCAAGACAACCACCACCTCGATGGTCGCCGCGCTGCTGGACGCCGGCGGGCTGGACCCAACGGTGATCAACGGCGGGATCATCAACGCCTACGGCACCAACGCCAAGGTGGGCGAGGGCGACTGGATGGTGGTCGAGGCCGACGAGAGCGACGGCACCTTCCTGAAGCTGAAGTCGACCTGCGCCATCGTCACCAATATCGATCCCGAGCACCTCGACCACTACGGCGACTTCGAAGCCGTGAAGAAGGCCTTCCAGGACTTCGTCGAGAACGTGCCGTTCTACGGCTTCGCGGCGGTCTGCACAGATCATCCGGAAGTCCAGGCCATGGCCGCGCGGGTGCAGAACCGCCGGGTCATCGCCTATGGGACCAACCCGCAGGCCGAGGTGCGGGCCGAGAAGATCAGTATGGGCCCGGACGGCTCGCGCTTCGATGCAGTGTTCGCCCCGCAGGACGGGCCGGTCACCCGGCTGGAAAACCTGCACCTGCCGATGGCCGGTCAGCACAACGTGCTCAACGCCGCCGCGGCGATCGCGGTCGCGCGCGAACTGGGCGTGTCGGACGATGACATCCGCAAGGGCCTGGCCGGGTTCGGCGGGGTGAAGCGACGGTTCACCACCACGGGCGTGGCGGGCGGCGTGCGCATCATCGACGACTACGGCCACCACCCGGTCGAGATCGCTTCGGTTCTGAAGGCCGCGCGCGCCGTCACCGAGGGCCGCGTCGTCGCCGTCGTCCAGCCGCACCGCTATACGCGCCTGCATGACCTGTTCGACGAGTTCTGCGGCTGCTTCAACGACGCCGACACCGTGATCGTCGCCGACGTCTACACCGCCGGCGAGAGCCCGATCGCCGGCGCAGATCGCGACGGCCTGGTCGAGGGCCTGCGCCGCTTCGGTCATCGCCGGGCGCTGGCGCTGGAAAGCCCTGCTGAACTCGCGCGGATCGTGCACGAGGAGGCCAAGTCCGGCGACTTGGTGGTCTGCCTGGGCGCCGGCGACATTACGGTCTGGGCGCACGCGTTGCCCGGGCAGCTTGAGGCGTTGAACGGATGAGCTGGCGAGACAACCTGCCCGAGGTCCGCGGCCGCCTGCTGCGGGACGAGCCGCTTGGCCCGTTCACCTGGTTTCGCGTCGGCGGTGCGGCCGAAGTGCTGTTCCTGCCGGCCGACGAGTCCGATCTGAGCGACTTCCTGGCGGCGCTGCCCGCGGAGGTTCCGGTGACGGTGCTGGGCGTCGGCTCCAACGTCATTGTCCGCGACGGCGGCGTCGAGGGGGTAGCGATCCGCCTGGCGGGCAAGGCGTTCGCCGAGATCACCATCGACGAGGAAGAGGGCTGGGTCATCGCCGACGCCGGCGCGCTGGACGCCATGGTCGCCAAGGCGGCGGCCAAGGCCGGCCTGGCGGGCCTGGAGTTCTACGCGGGCATCCCCGGCACGATCGGCGGCGCCCTGACCATGAACGCGGGTTGCTACGGCAGCGAGACCAAGGACGTCCTGGTCTCGGCCTGGGGCTTCGACCGCAGCGGCGAGATCGTCAGCTATTCGCTCGAGGACTTCGGCTACACCTATCGCCACAGCACCGTGCCGCCGGGCGAGGTGATCTGGATGCAGGCGGTGTTCCAGGGCCGCCCGGACGAGCCGGCCGCGGTCGAGGCGCGCATGGCCGAGATCACCGCCCGGCGTGAGACGACGCAGCCGATCCGCGAGAAGACCGGCGGCTCGACCTTCAAGAACCCGCCCGGACACTCGTCCTGGAAGCTGGTCGACGAGGCCGGTTGGCGCGGCAAACCGTTCGGCGGGGCGATGTTCTCGCCGCTGCACTCGAACTTCATGATCAACACCGGCGAGGCCACCGCGGCCGACCTCGAGGGGCTGGGCGAGGCCGTCCGCGCCGACGTAAAGGCCAAGACCGGCGTCGAGCTGGAGTGGGAAATCAAGCGGATCGGCCGCCCGGCCTAAGGCCATGTTGATCCTGGTCAAGCACGGCGCGCCGCTGCTGGCGCCAGGAACGCCGCCCTCGCTCTGGTCGCTTGCGCCGGAGGGGCGCGGGCAGGCCGAACGCATCGCCGGCAAGCTGGCCGTGTTTTCTCCAGCCGCCGTAGTGTCCAGTCTGGAGCCGAAGGCCGTCGGGACCGCGGCCTTGATTGCTGGCGCCTTTGGCGTGGATGCCGAGCGTGACGCCGGCCTGGGCGAGCAGCGCAACGACGAGGGACCCTTCACCGATCCCGCCAGCTTCCAGGCCGCCGTCGCGCAGATGTTCGCCCGGCCGCGGGACGTGGTGATGGGGGAGGAGAGCGCGGACGAGGCGCATGCCCGCTTCGCCGGCGCGCTGAACCGCCAAGTCGCCGCGCACGCCTCGCAAGCGCTGGTCGTCGTGACCCATGGGCGGGTGATGAGCCTGTGGGCCAGCCGTCGGTTCGGCTTCGATCCGATGCCGTTCTGGAGCGGACTGCAGCTGGGCGCGGCGCTGGTGGTTCCGCCCGACGATGAGTGGCGGCTGATCGACCCTTAATCCTTCGGCGCCGTCGCCAGGATGTTGCGACGGCGTCCGACGCGCACGGCCGCCCCGGCGAAGCCAAAGCCGACGATCATCATCGCCCAGTTGGTCGGTTCGGGCACCGCAGCGGAGACCAGGCGCAGCTGGGCGCGCAGATTGGCCGAGCCGCTCTCCTGTTCGCGGGTCCAGAACTCCTCGACCGGGTTGCCGTCATGGACCAGGCCCGAGATATCGAGGGCGTAGTAGGCGCCGCCGATCTTCACGAGCTCCGCCGCCTTGAGCAGGGTCGCGCGAGTGCGGTCCGCGCAGCCGTAGAGGTTGCTGGCGTCGCGCTCGCGCTCCCCATTGCCGCAGACGCCGTTCACGCCCGGCGCATTGTTCGGCGTTTCCCAATGGTCGAAGCCGTAGACGAAGTTGCGCACGCCCTGATTGACGCCGTCGACGATGACCGACGTGGAGATCGACAGCGCAATGCCGGTGATCGCGCCGCCGTTGATCTTGGCGTTGTTGTGCGTGAACGTCCCGATGGTGAAGGGCGCGGCGTCGGCGAGCGAGGCGCCGACCCCTGAAGCGCCGGAGAAGACGTAGCTGCTCTTGGCCAGGGCCGAGCCCCAGGCGGCATGCGCTTCGCCCGTGCCATTGCCCGTGTAGACGACCTTGGCGCCCACGCTATCGGACCAAGTTCCGACAAAGTCGCTGAACAGGATATTGGCCGCAGAAGCGGGAGCGGCGGTCGCGCCCAGCGCCAAGAGCGCTGCGGCGGCGACCCCGATGGAGCACGCCTTCATCTGGAACCTCTTTACGACCCGAGCTGGTCACGCCGAACCCGACGACCTTGGTTAATCGGTAGCGGCGTTACGTCGCATTTACAAGCGGGAATAGAGATCGTCGGGGATTCACCCGAGTAAAAGCTTGACCGTAGGCGGGTATGGTCTGCTTTGGGCGATAAGTATTCGTGGGTCACTACACTTGTGAGGGTAGTTAACGCGATCCGAGGTTGTGCGTCACGTTCCCCGCGTGGCGCAGCTCACGGAGCGCACCTGCGACCAAGGCGGCGGCGCGCGCCCTGCGGCTTGACAGGACTCCCGGCGAGAGGCACCCGCGGCCCATGCGCATTGCTTTGTTCGCGGCCGTCGCCGCCACCTTGGTTTCGGCCAACGCCGCCTTCGCCGCCGATCTCGCCGCCACCGCCGCGGCGCTTCGAGACCGGGCCCTCACGGACACCACCGCCTGGGATGTCACGGAGTCGCTGACCACCGAGGTCGGGGCCCGTCCGCAAGGCTCGGCCGGCATGGATCGCGCCCGCGACTGGGGCGTGGCCAAGCTGAAAGCCCTGGGGTTCGAGAACGTCCACGTCGAGACCTTCGAGACCGAGTCCTGGCTGCGCGGACCGGAGTCCGCCGAGGTGGTCGCGCCATTCCCCCAGAAGCTGCAGATCCTGGGCCTCGGCCGCTCGGCGGCGACGCCGACAGGCGGGCTGGAGGCCGAGATCGCCTTGTTCCGCAGCTATGACGAGATGCTGGCCCAGCCGCCCGGCGCCCTGAAGGGCAAGATCGCCGTGGTCACCGAGCCGATGCGCCGCACGCAGGACATCCGCGGCTACGCCGGCGCCGTGCGGGCCCGCTCCGGCGGCGTGGAGGCGGCCAAGCGGGGGGCGGTGGCCTATCTGGTGCGGTCGATCTCGACCGACGACACGCGGCTGCCGCACGGCGGCGGCGCGGCGATGTCGGGCATTCCGATGGCGGCGCTGTCGCCGCCCGACGCCGAACTGCTGGAACGCATGGTCACGCGCGGCAAGCCTGTGCGGATCAAGCTGGCCATGGCTTCGACCTATCGCGCCAAGGCTCCGGCCTACAACGTAGTCGGCGAGATCCGCGGCCGCGAGAAGCCGCAGGAGGTCGTCGTGATCGGCGGCCACCTCGACTCCTGGGACGCCGGCACCGGCGCGGTGGACGACGCCGCCGGCATCGGCATCACCACGGCGGCGGCCAAGCTGATCTCGGACCTGCCGCAGCGCCCGCGCCGCACCGTGCGCGTGGTGATGTGGGGCGCCGAGGAGCAGGGCGGTTCGGGCGGCGCCTACGCCGAGGCCAACAAGGCCGAAGTCCCGAACATGATCGTCGCCGGCGAGAGCGACCTGGGCGCTGGCGAGATCTTCAACGCCAAGCTTCCCAAGGGCAGCCTGGGCCACCCGGCCATGAAGGCCTTCGCCGCGGCCGTGAACCCGCTGCGGGTGATCATCTCGCGCGATCCGGCCGAGGACGGCGGCGCCGACGTCGCGGGCCTGAAGCGTCTGGGGACGCCGGTGGTCGAACTGCAGCAGGACGCCGGTCGCTACTTCGACCTGCACCATTCGGCGGACGACACCCTCGACAAGGTCGATCCCAAGGAACTCGCCCAGAACGTGGCCGTCTGGGCCGCCTTCGTTTACACAGTCGCCGACAGCGATATCGACTTCCGCCAGACTGCGAGCGTGAGCCAGTGAGCCTTCCCCTATCCGGACACCACGTCGCCCTGCTGCTGGGCGGCCTTTCTTCCGAGCGCGAGGTCAGCCTGTCATCGGGCAAGGAGTGCGGCGCCGCGCTCGAACGCCTGGGGGCAAAGGTCAGCTATGTCGACGCCGGCCGCGACTTGGCCCAGGTGCTGACCGCGCTGAAGCCCGACGTGGTCTTCAACGCCCTGCATGGGGAGTGGGGCGAGGACGGTTGCGTCCAGGGCATCCTGGAGACGCTCAAGGTCCCGTACACGCACTCGGGCGTCCTGGCCTCGGCTCTGGCGATGGACAAGGCCAAGGCCAAGGCCGTGATGGCCGCGGCGGGGGTGACCGTGCCAGGCGGCGGACTGTTCAACCGGCACGTCGCGGCGGCGGACCACGTGATGGCGCCGCCCTATGTGATCAAGCCGAACGCCGAGGGATCGTCGGTCGGGGTGTTCATCGTCCGCGAGGGGGCGAATCGCCCGCCGCAGGAACTTGTCTCGCCGCAATGGACCTTCGGCGAGGAGGTGATGATCGAACCCTATATCCGGGGCCGGGAATTGGCCGTCGCGGTTATGGACGGCAAGGCGTTGAGCGTTACCGACATCATCCCGCAGACTGAATTTTACGATTACGAAGCCAAGTACGCGGAAGGCGGTTCCGTGCACGTCGTGCCGGCCGAAATTCCAAAGCATGCCTTTGAAAAGGCGTTGGAATTGTCCGAGCTGGCGCATGCCGCTCTTGGTTGCCGGGGAGTTACCCGGTCCGATCTTCGTTATGACGACATTAACGACATTCTGGTCCTTCTGGAGGTCAACACCCAGCCCGGCATGACGCCTACCTCGCTCGCGCCCGAGCAGGCGGCTCACAAGGGGGTGGATTTCGACCGTCTAGTGCTTTGGATCACGGAGGATGCGTATGCCCGCGGCGATGCGGGGGGAGTCGCGAGGTCAAGCGAAACCCCGGGCTAAAACGCCCGCTAGCTCCAAGTCCGCCCCCCGCGCCAGAAAGCCGGGGGCGGCGTACGCGCCCGGCAAGCTGGGCGCCGCCCGCGGCGTCGGGCTGTCGCCTTGGCATGCGTTGATCGCGGCCGCCGGCGTGGTCACCATCGCGCTGACGGTGACCATGATGACCGGCCACCGCGGCGAGAAGCTGGGCGCCTCGATGGGCTCGGCGGTCGGCGGCCAGTTCGCCGGCCTCGGCTTCAAGCTGAAGGCGATTCACGTCGAAGGCGCGTCAGAGATGGCCGCCGCCGACATCCTGCGCGCTGCGGCGGTCTACCAGGACGAGCCGGTCGTCGGCATGGACCTCGAGGCCATCCGTCAACGAGTCGAGGCCGTGGGCTGGGTCAAGGAGGCGCGCGTCGTGCGCCTGCTGCCCGACACCCTGGTCCTGGCCGTGGTCGAGCGCCGGCAACTGGCGGTCTGGCAAAACGGCGGGCGCAGCTACGTCATCGACGAGACCGGCCGGGTGATCCCCGAGGCCGATCCTGGCCGTTTCGCGACCTTGCCGCTGATTGTGGGCGTGGGGGCCAACGAGGCGGCCGCGGCGATTCTGCCGGAAGTCGCGGCGCGGCCGCGGCTGGCCGAGCGGACCGAGGCGCTGGTGCGCGTCGACGGTCGTCGCTGGGACCTGAGAATGAAGGACGGCTCGCTGGTGCAATTGCCGGCGGTCGACGAGGGCGCGGCCCTGATCCAGCTCGAACAGCTCGATCAGCGCTCGCGCATTCTGGAACTGGGCTTCGAGCGGATCGACCTGCGCGATCCGACCGTGGTGGCCGTGCGCCCGCGCGACGGCGTGCTGCCGGGCCAACTGGTCGCCAACGGCGCGTGAGACTGAAGGAAGGACGTACGGACTTGTCGACCCGGGTTGAGGAACGCAAGGAAAGCCGCGAGGGCCTGAAGGCCGCGCTCAGCCGCCAGCCTGTGGTGGCGGCCGTGGATCTTGGCGCGTCCAAGGTCACCTGCTTCATCATGAAGCCGGACGGCGTGCGCCGCGGCGACCGCACCCTGACCGCCGCCGGCGTCGGCTACGTGCAGTCGCGCGGCGTCCGGGGCGGCGCGATCATCAACCTCGACGAGGCCTCGGACGCGATCGCGCAGGCGGTCGAGCGGGCCGAGAACGTCGCGGGCGTGCAGGTCCAGGGCGTCACGGTCGCCACTGCCGGCGGCCAGCTGACCAGCCACCGCATCGCCGGCCGCGTCTCGCTCGGCGCCCGCCCGATCAATGACGGCGACCTCGTCCGCGCCATCCAGCAGGCGCTGGGCCAGATCAAGATCCCGGGCCGCCGTGCGGCTCATATCCTGCCGGTCGCCTGGAGCGTCGACGGTCAGGTCGCCATCCGCGATCCGCGCGCCATGTTCGGCCGTTCGCTGGGCGTCGAACTGCTCGTCGTCACGGTCAGCGAGGCCGTCTACCAGACCCTCGGCGCCTGCGTCGAACGCGCTCACCTGCAGTTCGAAGGCGTGGTCGCCGCGCCGTTCGCCTCGGCGCTCGCCGCGCTGGAAGAGGACGAGATGGACCTCGGCGCGGTCTGCATCGACATGGGCGGGGGATCGACCTCGGCCGCGGTGTTCGCCGGCGGCAGCCTGATCCACGTCGAAACCCTGCCGGTCGGCGGCAGCCATGTCACCGCCGACATCGCTCGCGGCCTGTCGACCTCGGTCGCCGGCGCCGAGCGCATCAAGACTCTGCACGGCTCGGCCATCGCCTCGGCCAACGAAGACCGCGAGATGATCGAAGCGCCGCCCCGCGGCGACGATCCGGGCGCCGGGCCGGTCATCGCGCCGCGCTCGCTGCTAAAGGGCATCATCGCCCCGCGCGTGGAAGAGACCCTCGAACTGCTCCGCGACCGCCTGAAGGCGTCGGGCGCTCCGGTCGAGGCCGGCGCCGGCCTCGTCCTCACCGGCGGCGCCAGCCAGTTGGCCGGCGTCCGTGAAGTCGCCGTGCGGGTGTTCGACCGTCCGGTCCGCCTGGGCCGGCCGCGCCGGGTGCCGCATCTGGCGGACGCCGCCTCCGGGCCGGCGTTCTGCGCCGCCGCCGGAGTGCTGCAGCGTGCTGCGTTCGGTCCGCGCGAGGCGGTCTCGGCCAAAACCCTGGCGAGCGCCAAGCTACGCCGCGAGCCGCTCGATCCCCGCGCCAATCCGGTCGCCAAGGCCGCCGCCTGGCTGCGGGAAAATCTCTAGACGGAGCGATTCAAGCTTCGCCATGAGGGTGAATCGTGCCCTGGGCATGCTCGCTCAGGGTGCAAAGCCCAGTCCCCAGAGCAGCTTAGCGCACAGCGTTCGATAGACGCCTGAAGCCAACGCCCCGCCGCGGCGTGGTTAACGCTCAAGCCTTACACAGCAAGAAATTTTGTTGTGGATGCGCCTTCACGCGCCTCCGACTCGCCTTATGCAGTTAACCGCCAATTAACGATGGTGGGCGCTTCCTTAACGCCAGCCGTCGCGGGAACCGGGCGGGCGGGTCGCCTTCAGTTCCCTTGACCACGGTACGGAGGACACAGGGTCCCAATGGCTATCGCACTTTCCGCGCCGCGCGCGACCGAACTGAAGCCGCGGATCGTTGTGTTCGGCGTCGGGGGCGCCGGGGGCAACGCCGTCAACAACATGATCGAGGCGCACCTCGAGGGCGTCGAGTTCGTCGTCGCCAACACCGATGCGCAGCAGCTGGCCTTCGCCAAGACCGACCGCCGCATCCAGCTCGGCGTGCAGGTGACCCAGGGCCTCGGCGCCGGGGCGCATCCGGAAGTCGGGATGAGCGCGGCCGAGGAATCGATCCCCGAGATCGGCGAGCACCTCGACGGCGCCCACATGATCTTCATCACCGCCGGCATGGGCGGCGGCACCGGCACCGGCGCGGCGCCGATCATCGCCAAGTGCGCGCGTGAGCGCGGCATCCTGACGGTCGGCGTGGTGACCAAGCCCTTCCACTTCGAAGGCCGCCACCGCATGCGCCTGGCCGACGCCGGCATCGGCGAGCTGCAGCGCTACGTCGACACCCTGATCGTCATTCCGAACCAAAACCTGTTCCGGATCGCCAACGAACGGACCACCTTCGCCGAAGCCTTCGGCATGGCCGACCAGGTCCTGCACTCGGGCGTCCGCTCGATCACCGACCTGATGGTGCTGCCGGGCCTGATCAACCTCGACTTCGCCGACGTCCGCACGGTCATGACCGAGATGGGCAAGGCGATGATGGGCACCGGCGAGGCGACCGGCGAAGACCGCGCCCTGATGGCCGCCCAGAACGCCATCGCCAACCCGCTGCTCGACGAAGTCTCGCTCAAGGGGGCCAAGGCCGTGCTGGTCAACGTGACCGGCGGCCTGGACATGACCCTGCTGGAAGTCGACGAGGCGGCGAACGCGATCTCCGAACAGGTCGACGCCGAGGCCAACATCATCTTCGGGGCGGCCTTCGATCCGACCCTGGACGGCATGATCCGCGTCTCGGTCGTGGCCACTGGCATGGACGGCGCCTCGATGGCCGCCATCGAACCGAAGGTGGAGCGCAAGCCGCTCGCCGCGCCGCCGCTGCGTGCCGAGACCACGCGTCCGGCTCCGGTGACCGAGCCGGTGATGCGCGCGACGCCGACGTACGAGCGTCCGTCGCCGCCGAGCTTCGCCGACCGTCCGGCGCCGCGTTATCCCGAGCCGGCCGCCTACGTGCCGCCGACCCCGACCGTGACGCCGGTCGCCGCTGCTCCCGCACCGGTTCCGGCGCCTGCGCCGATCCCGGCCCCCGAACCCGTCAAGGCGGTGTTCGAGGAAGAAGAGCAAGGCGATCTCTACAGCGCTCCGGCCCCGGCCCCGGTGATGGCCGCGGCGCCCGAGCCGCAGGTCGCCCGCCCGATGACCAAGATCGTCGACCCGGCGGTCGAGGAGTTCGAGGAAGAACCGCTGTTCGCCGAGCCCACCTACGAGGAGCGTCGTCCGCAGCGCGGCGGGTTCCTCAGCCTGTTCGGCAGCCGTCCGCGCTATGAGCAGCCGGCCCCGCAGCCGGCGCGCCAACAGGCGCCGGTCAGCCGCGGTGGCGCGCTGCCGGCCGAGCAACCGGCTCCGGAAGCGCAGTTCGACAGCCAGGAAGACCTGGAAATCCCGTCCTTCCTGCGCCGCCTGGCCAACTAGGCTAGGCCACCAGATCGATGAAACGGCCGGACCTGCGTCCGGCCGTTTTTTCGTGTCAGCTTCCAGAAACCTCCCAGGTCGGGCCGATGAACGGCAGGCCGAGCTTGGCTGCGACGCGCTGCGAGGCGAGGTTCGTCGCCGATGTGCTGTAGAACAGCGTCAGGTCACGAAGCTCGGGCAGGGCGCTCCAGCCGGCGACGGCCTGCCCGGCGAAGCCGCGGCCGCGAAAGTCCGGCAGGGTGACCAGACCCAGCTCCGCGCCGCGCGGCCCCAGGCGGGCCGTGAACGCCATCGCGGCGATGCGGCCGTCCTCGATCACCAGGCAGTAAGGCGGCCAGAGGTCGGCTGCCTCGCGAAAGCCCAGTGCCGCCAGGTCGGGCGGCATTCCGTCGCGGCGAAGCCTGGACTCCAACGCCTGCGTGTCCGGCGCGCCGGACACGAGGGGCGGGGGACCGCCCGGCGCGGGCGTGGCGTGTGGCAAGAGGAAGCTGAGGCCCGCATGGCCGGCCCGTGCACCGAGCATCGCCAGGAAGCGTTCCGCCGCGACCGGCGATCGGCCAGGAACAAGCGCGGGCTCCTCGGCCACAAGGACCTTCAATCGCTGGGCGGTCTCGGTGTCGATCGACTCGGCGATCCAGACGCGGCCAGCCGCCATGTACATGAGCGGGCCGGGCGCCTTGTCGGGCGGACCCTCGCTGGCGATGTGGCCGTTTTTCAGGGTGAAGCGGGTCTCCACTTCGAGTTCGAGCAGTCGCCTGGCGTCAGGCGCAGGCATGGCCGGCCGCAGGTGCGCGGCGGCGTTGTCTTCGGACATGGTTGGTCTCGTCACAGGGCGCTGGCGCCCGGAAGGCCGTTCGGCCGGAAGCGTGACGGGGGGCCTAGAAAGAACCCCGGCGCGTCACGGATGAGGCAGGTGTTTTGAATTTGCTCATCGTGGCCTCCATCGGTCTTTGGACGTCTTGTGTGGACGTCTTGCAGGCAGCGTAGAGGGCCACCAAATCGGGTGTCAACGAAGCGTCGAGATGGTGGTCGCTTCCCCTTGAATCCTAAGGGTTTCTTAACCGTCCCAAATCGAAACATTGCGAAACAGGAAGTGTTTTGCTGCGGCGCGGCATAGCCCTTACCTGACAGTTGGGGCGTTATGCGGCCATCTGGCCGTGTGTCCGAACGAGGAAGGCGGCGAGTTTTGCGCGCACAAGAGTTTCAGCACACCCTGCAGGGTCCGGCGATCTTCGCCGGCGTCGGCGTCCATACGGGCGCCTACACGCGTGTCGCCGTCCGTCCCGCGCCGACCAATTCAGGCATCGTCTTCGTCCGCACCGACGTGACCGACCGTGACAATCGCGTCCCCGCCACCGGCGAGGCGGTGACCAAGACCCAACTCGGCACCGTGATCGAGAACGCCGCGGGCGTGTCGGTCTCGACCATCGAGCACCTGATGGCCGCGCTGGTCATGCTGGGCGTCGACAACGCCATCGTCGAACTCGACGGTCCGGAAATGCCGATCATGGACGGCTCGTCGCTGCCGTTCGTCCAGATCCTCGACCGCGCCGGCCGCCGCCAGCAGGACGCGCTGCGCACCTACATCGAAATCCTCGAGCCGATCGAGTTCATCGACGGCGACAAGCGCGCCACGCTGACCCCGTCAGATCAGTTCGAAGTCGCCTTCGAAATCCGCTTCCCGTCCGCCGCCATCGGCCGTCAGGCCGTCGACCTGATCATGGACGAGCAGGCGTTCCGCGACGAGTTGGCCGACTGCCGGACCTTCGGCTTCCTGCACGAGGTCGAGTATCTGCGCTCGATCGGCCTGGCCCGCGGCGGTTCGATGGAAAACGCCGTGGTTATCGAGGGCGACCGCATCCTCAATCCGGAGGGCCTGCGCCGTCCGGACGAGTTCGTGCGTCACAAGGCGCTGGACGCCATCGGCGACCTCTACGTGCTCGGCGCGCCGATCCTCGGCCGCTTCGAGGGCGTGCTGGCCGGTCACGGCCTGAACAACCAGCTGGTCCGCGCGCTGCTCGCCGCGCCCCAGTCGTGGCGCTACCGCACCGTGGCGCCGGAACTGGCTCAAGCGGTCTGATTATTCCGCAATCGACGGGCTGGCCGCGTCTCCAGATGGGGCGCGGCGGCGCGTCGCTGCGTCCATGTCGCCGGGGCCTGCGAGCGGCTTGCGCAACTATGGTGATCGGTAAGCTGCGTCATTGCGCTCCGCCGCATTTGCGCCCTGCATTCCATGCTGTAGAAGCGGGGACTCGCGGCGCGGGGGCGCGCGTCGATCCTTTTGAGGTGAAGGTGTCCTTGCTTCGCAATTCCCGGACTCGCACGGCTCTTATTGTCGGTTGCGCCGCTCTCGCCCTGGCCTCCTGTGCCGGCAAGAAGGAGAAGCCTCGCCTGGCGTATGAGGAGCGGCCGGTGGAGCTGCTCTACGCCACCGGCGCGGATCGTCTGGACCGCGGCCTGTGGAATCAGGCGGTCCAGTACTTCGGCGAAGTCGAACGTCAGCACCCCTATTCGGAGTGGTCGCGCCGCGCGATCCTGATGACCGCCTATGCGCATTATCAGGGCAACGACTACGCCGAGGCCATTGGCGACGCCGACCGCTTCATCTCGCTCTATCCGGGCAACCCGGCCGCCGCCTACGCCCACTACCTGAAGGCCATCTGCTACTTCGAGCAGATCGTCGACGTGGGCCGCGATCAGGCCGCCACCGGCCAGGCGCTGGCCAACCTGAACGAGGTCGTTCAGCGCTATCCGCGCACCGAGTACGCCGCCGACGCGCGCCTGAAGATCGACATGGTCAACGACCAACTGGCCGGCAAGGAAATGACCATCGGCCGTTGGTATCTGCGCCAGGGCGACACCTTGGCGGCGATCGGCCGCTTCAAGACGGTCATCGAACGCTATCAGACCACCAGCCACACGCCCGAGGCGCTGTATCGCCTGGTCGAGGCCTATCTGACCCTGGGCCTGGCCGAAGAGGCCAAGCGCAACGGCGCCGTCCTCGGCTACAACTATCCGGGCGACGTCTGGTACCGCGACGCCTACAAGCTGCTGACCGACAGGGGCCTGCGCCCGGCGGTCGAGCCGGCCCAGTCCAAGAAGCCGAGCCTGGTCTCGCGACTGCCGTTCGTGAAGGACAAGGACGCGACCATCAAGCCGCCGGCCGCTGACGCCGCGCCGGCCGAGGTTCCGGCCGCCGAGGCGCCGCCCGCGCTGGAAACCCCGCCCACTGCGGCCAACGAAGCGGCCGCGCCGGCGGAACCCGCCAAGCGTCGTGGGCTGCTTTCGCGCATCCCGGGCCTCGGTGGCGGAAATTAGAACCTAAAGCGAACTTAAGCGTCTTCCGAACCGGCTGATTCCGGGCGATCTTGCGGCCATGCTGATCGGACTTTGGATCCGCGACGTCGTGCTCATCGAGGCCTTGGACCTGTCCATTGGCCCGGGGCTGACGGCGCTGACTGGTGAAACTGGGGCGGGCAAGTCGATCATCCTCGACAGCCTGGGCCTGGCTGTCGGCGCGCGCGCCGACGCTGGGCTCGTGCGCCAGGGCGCGGCCCAGGCGGCGGTGTCGGCCGTGTTCGCGCCGACGCCCGACCATCCGGTCTGGGAGGTGCTGGACGAGAAGGGCATCTCGTTCGATCGCAGCGAGGATCTGGTTCTACGCCGGACGCTCAGCGCCGACGGCCGCAGCCGCGCCTTCGTCAACGACCAGGCGACCAGCGCCACGGTGCTGCGCGAACTGGGCGAGATCCTGCTGGAGGTGCACGGCCAGCACGAGACCGTCGGACTGCTCGATGCGCGCAAGCATAGGCCGCTGTTGGACGCCTATGGCTCCCTCGGGACGCTGGCGGCTGGAGTTTCCCGCGCCTGGGCCGACTGGCGGACTGCGCGCGGCCGGGCCGAAGAGCTGCGTGAGATCGTGGCCCGGTCGGCCGAGGAGTCCGAGGAACTGACGCTGCGCCTGGCCGAGCTCGACCGCCTTGACCCGCGCGAGGGCGAAGAGCCGGCGCTGGCCGAGGAGCGCGCCATCCTGGGGGCGTCCGAGAAGGCGCTCAGCGACATCGCCGAAGCGCGCGCCGCCTTCGAAGGTCTCGGGCCGCGCCTGGCCCAGGCCATTCGAGCGATTGAGCACGCGCGCACCCGCGCCGTCGCCGCTGGGGCGGCCGAGGATTCCTCCGCCGTCGCGCGCCTGACCGCCGCCAGCGCCGCGATCGATCGCGTCTTCAGCGAGGCGCAGGAGGCCGAGGCCGCCGTCGACGGCGCCGCCGACGCGTTCGACTTCCGCCCCGACCAACTAGAAAAGACCGAAGAGCGCCTGTTCGAGCTGCGCGGGATGGCCCGCAAGCTGCAGGTCAGCGTCGAGGAGCTGCCGCTGCTGCGCGTGCGCTTCGCCGAGCGGCTGCAGGCCATGGAATCGTCGGAGGACGATCTGAAGGCGGCGGAGGCCGCGGTGGCCGCCGCCCGAACGACCTATCTGGCGCAAGCCGGCAAACTGACCGAAGCGCGCCGCGCGGCGGGCGAGCGGCTGGCGGTCGCGGTAATGGGCGAGCTTGGCCCGCTCAAGCTCGACAAGGCCCGTTTCCGCGTGGCGGTGGACGCGCTGGGCGAAGACCGCGCCGGTCCGTCGGGCGTCGACCGCGTGGCCTTCGAGGTCGCGACCAATCCCGGGGCGCCGTTCGGCGACCTCGGAGCCATCGCGTCTGGCGGTGAACTGGCGCGCTTCGCGCTGGCGTTGAAGGCCTCGCTGGCCGGGCGGGCCGAGGGGCCGCAGCCGCTGATGATCTTCGACGAAGTCGATCAGGGGGTGGGCGGCGCCGTCGCCGACGCCGTCGGCTTGCGGCTCAAGCGGCTGGCCGCCGACGCGCAGGTTCTGGTGGTCACCCACAGCCCGCAGGTCGCAGCGCGCGGCGACGCCCACTGGCGGATTTCCAAGAGCGGCGACGCCGAGCGCATTCGCACCGCCGTCGAGACCTTGTCCTTCGCCGACCGCGAGGAGGAGATCGCGCGCATGCTGGCCGGCGCCCAGATCACCGACGCCGCCCGCGCGGCGGCCAGGGCCCTGATGCATGCCTGAAGCCGCAAAAGCGCCCGCCGATCTGACCGAGGCCGAAGCCGTCGAGGAACTGACCGCGCTCGCCGACGAGATCGCGCGCCATGACATCGCCTATCACCAGCAGGACGCGCCGACGATCTCGGACGCCGACTACGACGAGCTCAAGCGCCGCAACAATGCGCTGGAGGCGGCGTTCCCGCATCTGGTGAGGGAGAACTCGCCGTCCACCCGGGTCGGGGCGGCGCGGGCCGAGCAGTTCTCGCCGGTCGAGCACGGCGTGCCGATGCTCAGCCTCGACAACGCGTTCTCCAACGAGGACGCGCTGGAGTTCGACGCCCGCATCCGCCGTTTCCTGCGCCTGTCGGGCGCGGAGGAGGTCGGCTACACGGCCGAGCCGAAGATCGACGGCCTGTCGGCCTCGCTGCGCTACGAGAAGGGCGTCTTCGTCCAGGGCGCGACGCGCGGCGATGGCCGGGTCGGCGAGGACGTCACCGAGAACCTGCGGACCATCGCCGACATCCCCAAGCGGCTGGCCGGCGAGGGCTGGCCCGACGTCATCGAGATCCGCGGCGAGGTCTATCTCGGCCACGAGGAGTTCGCCGCGCTCAACGCCGCCAACGAGGCGGCGGGGCTGAAGACCTACGCCAATCCGCGCAATTCCGCGGCTGGCTCGCTGCGCCAGATCGATCCGAAGATCACCGCCACCCGGCCTCTGAAGTTCTTCGCCTATGCCTGGGGGCTGCTCAGCGAGCCGTTCGCCCAGACCCAATGGGAGGCGCTGGCCAAGCTCAAGTCCTGGGGCTTCCAGACCACGCCGGAGAGCTGCCGCGTGATCAGCGGCCAAGGCCTGCTCGACGCCTACGCCGCCATGGAGGCCGTGCGGCCCAAGCTCGGCTACGACATCGACGGCGTCGTCTACAAGGTCGACCGTCTGGACTGGCAGCAGCGCCTGGGCTTCATCACCCGCACGCCGCGCTGGGCGATCGCCCGCAAGTTCCCGGCCCAGCAGGCGCGCACGATCCTGGAGGCCATCGATATCCAGGTCGGCCGCACCGGCGCGATCACCCCGGTGGCGAGGCTGCATCCGGTCACGGTCGGCGGCGTCGTCGTGGTCAACGCCACCCTGCACAACGCCGACGAGATCGCCCGCAAGGACGTGCGGATCGGCGACACGGTGATCCTGCAGCGGGCCGGCGACGTCATCCCGCAGATCCTCGGCTATGTGCCCGAGGAGCGGCCGGCCGACGCCGTGCCCTACGAATTCCCCACCGTCTGCCCGTGTGACCTGAAGACGCCGATCGTCAAGGAAACCACGGCCGCCGGCGCCGAGACCGTCGTGCGCCGCTGCTCGGGCGAGTTCGCCTGTCCGTTCCAGCGGATCGAACACCTGCGCCACTTCGTGTCGCGCCGCGCCTACGACATCGAGGGCCTGGGCGAGAAGCAGCTGACCGCCTTCTTCGAGCGCGGGTGGGTGCGGGAGCCGGCCGACATCTACCGCCTGGCCCGCGACGAGGAGAAGCTCGCCGAGTTGCGGACGACCGACGGCTACGGCGAGACCTCGATCAACAACCTGGTCGCGGCCATCAACGCCAAGCGGCGCATCCCGCTGGACCGCTTCATCTTCGGGCTCGGCATCCGCCATGTCGGCGAGACCACCTCGCTGGCCCTGGCCCGCCACTTCGAGACCTACGACCACTTCGTCCAGATCGCCCAGGCGGCGGCCGGGCAGGTCGGGGGCGAGAACTACGGCGCGCTGGTCGAGCTCGACGGCCTTGGGCCGACCGCGGTGCGCGCGCTGTTGGATTTCGGCGGCGTGCACCAGGCCCTGTTGCTGCCGGACGACACGTCGCTCGACAAGCGCCTGCAACTGGCCGTGCCGAAGCTCAATTCCCGCGCCCGCGCCGCCCTGGTCGAGCGGTTCGGCGATTGGGACACGATCGTGCGCGTGGCCAGGGAGGCCGCCCGCGAGGAGCCCGGTGAAGAGTTCCGGGAGCTGTCTGGCGTCGACGCGGTGGGCCCGGTCGCCGCGCGGATGATCGCCCAGTTCTTCGCCGAGCCGCACAACCGCGCCAAGGTCGAGGCCCTGCGCGGCCAGCTCGACGAGGTGATCGCCGCCGAACGGCCGAAGACCGACACCGCCGTCGCTGGCAAGACCATCGTCTTCACCGGCGCGCTGGAAAAGATGACCCGGGACGAGGCCAAGGCCCAGGCCGAGGGGCTGGGGGCCAAGGTGTCCGGCTCGGTGTCGAAGAAGACCGATCTGGTCGTGGCCGGGCCTGGGGCGGGCTCGAAACTGAAGACCGCCACCGACCTGGGCATCCAGGTCATGACCGAGGACGAGTGGCTGGCCCTGGTCGCAGGCTAGGCCGCTGCCGGACTTGCCGAGGGGGCTTTCCGTCCCCAACCTTGGACAAGGCACAAGGAGGATCGCCGTGGCGTCGCACTGGCTCGTGAAGTCCGAACCGGACACCTATTCCTACGCCGATCTCGAACGGGACGGGCGCACCACCTGGGACGGGGTGCGCAACTTCGCGGCCGCATCGCACCTGAAGTCGATGAAGGTCGGCGACCAGGTGTTCTTCTACCACTCCCAGGAGGGCAAGGACGTGGTGGCGATCGCCCAGGTCGCCAAGGAAGCCTTTCCCGACGCCAGCGATCCGACCGGGAAGTTCGTCGCCGTCGAGCTGACGCCCGTGCGCAAGCTGAAGACGTCCGTCACCCTGGCGGACATGAAGGCCAACCCCGCCTTGGCGGACATGCCGATGCTGCGCCAGGGACGCCTCTCGGTCTCGCCGGTCAGCGACGCCGAGTGGGCGACGATCCTGAAAATGGCGGGGGAGTAACCGCCGGTCGCTCGTCCCGGCGAAAGCCGGGACCCAAGCTGAATCAACGCTTCGCAGCGGACGGGCCGCTTAGGCCCCGGCTTTCGCCGGGGTGAGCGGAGGAGGTTCAGAGCGGCGCGCAGGCCGCTTCGAGCCAGGCGCGCACCTCGGGCTGCTCGATCCGCGGGCCGACCACCTTGAGCACCCGCGCATGATAGGCGTCCATCTGGGCGCGCTCGTCCGCCGACAGCATGTCGACGACGATCAGGCGGCGATCCATCGGGGCCAGGGTCAGGGTCTCGAAGCCCAGCATCTCGCGCTCGCCGCCGGCGATCGGGGCCGGTTCGGTCACGAACTGCAGGTTCTCGATCCGGATGCCGTAGGCGCCTTCCTTGTAGTAGCCGGGCTCGTTCGACAGGATCATGCCGGGCCGCAGGGCCACGAAGTTCGGCAGCTTGGAAATCCGCTGCGGGCCTTCGTGCACGCCGAGATACGAACCGACGCCGTGGCCGGTGCCGTGGTCGTAGTCGAGGCCGACGTTCCACAGCGGCGCGCGGGCCAGGGCGTCCAGGGCCGAACCGGTGGTGCCGGCCGGGAAGCGGATCGCGGCCAGGGCCAGGTGGCCCTTCAGCACCAGGGTGAAGCGCTCGCGCATCTCCTGGCTCGGCTCGCCGATGGAGACCGTGCGGGTGATGTCGGTGGTCCCGTCGAGATACTGGGCGCCGGAATCGACCAGCAGCAGAGAGCCCTTCTCGGCCTGTTTGTTGAGCCGCGTCGTCGGCCGATAGTGGACGATGGCGCCGTTCGAGGCCGCGCCGGCGATGGTGTCGAAGGAGAGGTCCTTCAGCGCCCCGGTGTCCTGGCGGAAGCCTTCCAGACGGGTGACCACCTCGACTTCGTCGATCGTGCGGCCTTGGCCCTCGGTGGCGACCCAGTGCAGGAAGCGGGTCACCGCGACGCCGTCGCGGGCGTGGGCCTCGCGCGTGCCGGCGATCTCGACCGGGTTCTTGCAGGCCCGCGGCAGGGCGCAGGGGTCTTCGCCGCGGACGACCTCCGCGCCGGCCTTCAGCAGGGTGTCGAAGTACCAGGCCGACGACTGGGCCGGATCGACCAGCACGCGCTTGCCCTTGAGCTCGGCGAGGGCGGCGGGCAGGTCGTCCGGCGTCTCGAGGCGCACTTCGTTGCCCAGCCAGGCGCGCAGCTCGGGCGACACCTTGACCGGATCGAGGAAGAGCCGCGCCGTGCCGTCCTGGTTCAGGATCGCCTGGCCGAGCGGCAGGGGCGAGCGGATGACGTCGCCGCCGCGGACGTTGAACAGCCAGGCGATGGACGACGGCGCGGTCAGCACCGTGGCGTCGGCGTTCTTGCCGGCCAGGGCGCGGCCGATGCGGCCCCGCTTGGCCGAGGATTCCTCGCCGGCGTACTCCAGCGCGTGGGGCACGACGGGGGCGGTGGGCTGGGCCGGACGCGCGGCGCCCCAGGCTTCGTCCAGCGGGTTGGCGGCGACCGGCTTCAGCGCCGCGCCGGCCTTGGCGGCGGCGGACTTCAGGCGCTCCAGCGCATCGGGCGAGTGCAGGCGCGGGTCGTAGCCGATCAGCTGGCCTCTGGCCGTGGCGGTCTCCAGATAGGCCGCGACGCCGCCTTCGACGAGATCGCGGATCTCGAAGACGTCGGCGTCGACCTGGTCGCGGACCTGCAGGGTGTAGCGGCCGTCGACGAAGATCGCGGCCTTGTCGGCCAGGATCACCGCGGCGCCGGCCGAGCCGGTGAAGCCGGTCGCCCAGCCGAGCCGGTCGTTGGCCTCGGGCAGGTACTCGTTCTGGTGTTCATCCTCGTGGGGCACCAGGAAGCCGTCCAAGCCTTGGGCCTTCATGGCCGCGCGGATCAGCGGAACGTGCTTCGGGCCGAAGGACGGATCGGTGGTTTCATCGAAGGTCTGACGCATGGCGCGAACTTAGTCTTCGCGCGCCATGCGCGCCAGTCCGCGGGCGCGGCCGCTCGGCGCTGTTACTTATTTATACCCGGATATTATTGACTCGGGCCCGCCCCTCCGCCACTTGTGGCGAATGGACAAGACCAGCCGCCGCGACGCCGTACGCCAGTACAAGGAACGCAAGGTCCCGGTGGGGATCTTCGCGCTGCGCAGCCTGCCGACCGGCGAGACCTTCGTCGGCGCCTCGCGCAATCTCGACGGCCAGCGCAACTCCTCGCTGTTCTCGCTGCGCCTCGGCAGCCATCGCAACAAGGCGATGCAGGGCGCCTACAACGCCGCCGGCGGCGAGGCGGGGTTCGAGTTCGTCATCCTCGAGCAACTGGAGGACGAAGACCTCGGGCCGATCGGGCGCGACACCTGGCTGAAGGAGCGCGAACGCCACTGGCGCGCGGAGCTCTCGGCCCAATCGGCGATCTAGACGGCCGGCGGTCCATAGCGCATAACGCCGCTATGCATCGCGCCTGCGCCCTCTCGAATTCGAACGGTTCATTCGGGGCCGTGCGTCTTCGCGTGGATTAGACCACCCAGCGAACGAACGCCGACCCCGCCGCAGACGGCCGGGGTCGATGGCGATGCAAGCGATCTCCTGCCGAGCGGCTCGAACCCTCGAAGGAAAACGCATCATGGACCCGACACCGCCTTACGCCATCCGCACCGAGCGCTTGCTGCTGCGCGAGTTCACGCACGACGATCTCGACGACGTCCAGGCCTATGCCTGCGACGAGGCGACCGTCCGCTACATGGATTGGGGCCCCAACACGCTCGACCAGACCCGGGTGTTCCTGGGCGAGGAAATCGAGCGCGCGACGGTCGCGCCGCGCACGCATATCGGGCTTGCCGTGCAGCACCTGGAAAGCGGGACCGTGATCGGCTCGATCCGGCTCGGCCTGCAGGCCCATCGCAACGCCGATATCGGCTACAGCTACGGCAGCGCCTGGTGGCGGCAGGGCTATGGCTACGAGGCCGCGCACGCGCTGGCCGCCCACGCGTTCGAGGTGCTGGACGTGCACCGTCTGTGGGCGACGTGCGATGTCCGCAACGCGGGATCCTTCGCGATCATGGAAAAGCTTGGCATGCGCCGGGAAGGGACCCTGCGTCAGAACCAGCCGGCGCGCGACGGCGTCTGGCGCGACACCCACGTCTACGGCGTGCTCGCCTCGGAGTGGGCGTCGCGTGCGGCGGCTAAGCGCCTGGCCTAGGCCCGGCGCAGCACCAGCGTCGCCCAGGCGTCGCGGTGAATGCGGCGGTGCAGGCGGAAACCCTTCGACAGGTAGGCGGCCAGCACCCGCCGCTCCTGGGTGCGCAACAGGCCCGAGAGGATCGCAAAGCCGCCGGGCTTCAGCGCCGTCTTGATGTCCTGCGAGAGCGCCACCAGCGGCGGGGCCAGGATGTTGGCGAACACCAGGTCGTAGGGCGCGGCCTTGGCCACCAGCTGGTGACCGAGCCCCGAGGCGTGGACGAAGCGCGCGGTCGACTTGTTGAGCTTGGCGTTCTCGTTGGAGATCCGCACCGAGGGCCCGTCGATGTCGGTGCCGACGGCGAGCTTGCTGCCGGTCAGCGCCGCGGCGATGGCCAGCACGCCGGTGCCGGCGCCGACGTCCAGCACTTTGTCGAAGCGGCGCGACTTGATCAGGTCGTTGTAGGCGATCAGGCAGCCGACGGTGGTGCCGTGGTGACCGGTGCCGAAGGCCGCGCCGGCCTCGATGCGCAGGTTCACGGCGTTGGTCGGGGCGCGGCCCTTGTCATGGGCGCCGAACACGAAGAACCGGCCGGCGCGTACGGGCGGCAGGCCCGACAGCGCCATGGCCAGCCAATCGGCGTCGGCCAACTTCTCGACGACGGTCTTCATTTCCGGATAGGCGGCCAGCGCCTCGACCAGGCCGTCGGCCTCCTCGGTCGTGGTCGGGAAGGCGTCGATCCGCCAGACGTTGCGGTCCTCGTCCTCTTCCAGGATCGAGTAGGTCGCCCCCTCCAGCAGCGGATTGGCGTCGATCGCTTCGGCGGCGGCTTCGGCGACGGCGCGGGGGCCGCGGGAAATGATCTGAACGGCGTCTTGGCTCATGCGCGCCGTTTAGAGGCTAGGCGCGCGAAAGGCGAGGGGGCATGGGCGGGTTTCAGTTCAGCGCCTGACCGTGCCATCATGTCGCATCCAGTGACGAGGTTTCGCCCATGAGCAAGTACAGCCCCCTCTCGGACTTTCTCGCCCAACGCGCCGAGGACGACTGGCGCGCGAGCTTCGACGAGGTCGAGATGGTGCTGGGCGCATCCCTGCCGAAGGCGGCCAGGCAGCCGGCCTGGTGGATCGGAACCGACAAGCCGCATCAGAAGGCGTGGCTCGATCACGGCTGGCGCGTGTCGGCGGTCGGCGAGGGCATGGTCTCGCTCAAGCGCACCGTCGCCCACGAGGTTCAGCCGCCGGCGCTGAAGGCCGCGGCCGAGAACGCCTCGACCCAGGCCCATGTGCGCCAGACGGCCGGCATCGCCGCGATCGTCGGTGGCGCGATCGCGGTCGTGGCCGGCCTGGGCGTCCTGTCGGCGAAGCTGCTGAAGGCCCGCGCGCGGACCTAGGCGGCGCCGACGCTGGCCTTTTGGGTCGCCTGCTCGATCAGGTCGGTCACCGGCTTCCACAGAGCCTTGGGCAGATTGTGGCCCATGCCCGGAATGATGTGCAGCTCGGCGCCCGGAATGGTCGCGGCGGTGTCTTCGCCGCCTTGCACCGGCACCAGCGGGTCATCGGCGCCGTGGATCACCACGGTGGGGGCGGTGATGGACGCCAGCGCCTTGCGCCGGTCGCCGCTGGCGACGATGGCGGCCATCTGGCGCGAGGTGCCGACCGGATAGAAGGCGCGCTGGTAGTCGGCCAGCAGCTGGGCGCGCTGCTCGACGTCGTCGACCGGATAGCCGGGGCTGCCGATCACCTTGGCGCTGGCCATGCCGTAGTCGAGGAAGGCCTCGATGTCGGCCTTGGGATCGGGCGCGACGCCGGTCAGGCGCTTGGACGCCTCGGCGGTGGCCGGCGGCACGGCGGGGTTGCCGGTGGTCGACATGATCGAGGTCAGGGTCAGCACCCGCTCCGGATGCTCGGCGGCGACCATCTGGGCGATCATCCCGCCCATCGAGGCGCCGACCACGTGCGCCTTCTTGATGCCCAGCGCGTCCATCAGCCCGACGGCGTCATCGGCCATGTCCGAGACCAGGTAAGGCGCGTTCGGCTTTTCACCCTTCATCAGCGAGGCGTAGAGGCCGGGCATGTCGGCGGGGCCCAGTTCGTCGAACCTGTGCGACAGGCCGCAGTCGCGGTTGTCGTAGGCGACGACGCGGTGGCCGTTCGCGGTCAGCAGCTCGATGAAGCCGAGCGGCCAACGGGTCATCTGCGCGCCCAGGCCCATGATCAGCAGGATGACGTCGCCGTCGGCCGGGCCGTGGTCCTCGTAGTAGAGCGGAATCCCATTGGCGGTGATCGTCGGCATGCTGGTCGCTCCCTGGCGTTGTTGGGAGCAACCTGAAGCAGGGCAGGGGCGGCGGCAAGGCCGCCCGCGCCTCAGGCCTTCGTCACGAAGCTGTCGATGACCTTCTTGTCGCCGGCCTTGTCGAAGCCGACGGTCAGCTTGTTGCCGTCCACCGACTTCACTTGGCCGTAGCCGAACTTCTGGTGGAACACGCGCTCGCCGCGCTTGAAGTCGCTGGCCGCCGAGGACTCGGAGACCACCAACCGGCCTTCGCCCTCGATCACCGCGCCGCGGCCGGGATGGCTGCCGCGGAAGTTCCGCTCCTGGGCGCGCTTCCAGCCGGGGCTGGAATAGCCCGCGCCGAAGGTCGGGCTCTCGTCCCAGCGGCTGCCGTGCTGCTGCATGCCGGGGCCGCCGCCGTAGTAGCCGGTCTCGGAACTGGCCTCGACGTTCTCGATCGGCAGTTCGTCGACGAAGCGGCTCGGCAGCTGGCTGGTCCAGCGGCCATAGACTTGGCGGTTGGCGGCGAACGAGATTCGCGCCTCTTCGCGGGCCCGGGTGATGCCGACATAGGCCAGCCGGCGTTCCTCCTCGAGGCCCTTCTCACCCTTCTCGTCCATGCTGCGCTGAGAGGGGAACACGCCTTCTTCCCAGCCGGGCAGGAAGACCAGCGGGAACTCCAGCCCCTTGGCCGAGTGCAGGGTCATGATCTGCACCGCGTCGGCCTGCGGCCCGCGGTCCATGTCCATGACCAGCGACACGTGCTCGAGGTAGCTTTCGAGGGTGTCGAACGATCCCATCGATTGGACGAGTTCCTTGAGGTTCTCGAGCCGGGTCTGGGCGGTCGGGGTCTTGTCCAGGCGCAGAGCGTCCGTATAGCCGCTCTCCTCGAGGATCTGCTCGGTCAGTCGGCCGTGGTGGATGGCCTGCGCCTGACCGCGCCAGCGATCGAGATCGCGCAGGAAGTTGGACAGCGCCGTGCGCGTGCGCGCCGCCAGCTCGTCGGTCTGCACCGCCTCGCGCGCAGCCTGCATGACCGGCACGCCGTTCACCCGGGCGATCTGGAGCAGCTTCTGGACGGTGGTGTCGCCGATGCCGCGCTTGGGCACGTTGACGATCCGCTCGAAGGCCAGGTCGTCGTCCGGCGACTGAACCAGCCGCAGATAGGCGTGGGCGTCGCGGATTTCCGCCCGCTCGAAGAACCGCGGGCCGCCGACCACCGTGTAGGGGATCTGCAGCATCACGAAGCGTTCTTCGAAGGCCCGCATCTGGAACGAGGCGCGCACCAGGATGGCGATGTCGCGGTACTTGCGCGGGTTCTTCTCGGTCCCGCCCTTGTGGGCCCGCTCGATCTCCTCGGCGATCAGCCGGCTCTCGGCCTCGCCGTCCCAGACGCCGCGCACGACGACCTTCTCGCCGCCGTTCTGCTCGGTCCAGAGCGTCTTGCCGAGCCGCCCCTTGTTCGCCGTGATCAGCCCGGACGCAGCCGCCAGGATGTGGCTGGTCGAGCGGTAGTTGCGCTCCAGCCGGATCACCGTCGCGCCCGGGAAGTCGCGCTCGAAGCGCAGGATGTTGTCGACCTCGGCGCCGCGCCACCCGTAGATCGACTGGTCGTCGTCGCCGACGCAGCAGACGTTCTGGCGCTTCTGGGCCAGCAGCCGCAGCCACAGGTACTGGGCGACGTTGGTGTCCTGGTACTCGTCGACCAGCACGTACTTGAAGCGCTCGTGGAAGTCGGCGAGCACGTCCGGATTGGCCATGAAGATGGTCAGGTTGTGCAGCAGCAGGTCGCCGAAGTCGCAGGCGTTCAGCACCCGCATGCGTTCCTGGTAGAGCCGGTACAGCGCCGGGCCCTTGCCGTTGGCGAACTCGCGCCCCTCGTTGGGCGGCAGGCGATCAGGCGTCCAGCCGCGGTTCTTCCAGTGGTCGATCATCCCGGCCAGCGCCTTGGGCGTCCAGCGCTTGGCGTCGACGTTCTCGGCCTCCAGCACCTGCTTGATCAGCCGCTCCTGGTCGTCGGTGTCCAGGATGGTGAAGTTCGACTTCAGGCCGACCAACTCGGCGTTGCGGCGCAGGATCTGGGCGGCGACCGAGTGGAAGGTGCCCAGCCAGCGCAGGCCCTCGGCCGACGGGCCGATGATGTGGGTGATGCGCTCGCGCATCTCCTTGGCCGCCTTGTTGGTGAAGGTGACGACCAGCAGTTCCCAGGGCTTGGCGCGGCCGGTGGCCAGGATGTGCGCGAGCCGCGTGGTCAGCACGCGGGTCTTGCCGGTGCCGGCGCCGGCCAGGACCAGCACGGGGCCTTCGGTCGCTTCCACGGCGGCGCGCTGCTCAGGATTGAGCCCGCTCAGGTAGTTGGGGCCCTTCACCCGCGCCAGATCGCTGACCCGTTGCATGGGCATGGCGTCGTCGAACGGGTTGTCGAATGATTCAGGGGAGGACATCGGAACATATGTAGCACACGGCGCGCGCGGCTTAAGCCCGGAACCGCCGCAGCCGGCGTTCGTTTTCCACCTCGACCATGACGGCCCAGGGAGGAGTCCATGGCCGATCGTACGAGTTCGAGCACGTTGATCTGGCTGGCGATCCTGATCGGGGCGCTGGTCCTCGGCATCGCCGCCATCGGCTATGCGGTTATGAGCCGTGAGGCCGAGGCCGACCTGCCCAGGTCGATTGATGTGGACATCAACGTCCCGAGGCCGCCATCCTTGCCCGACGCGCCAAAGCTTCCCGACGCGCCGCTGCCGACCCCGAAGTAGACCGTGAGCGACGACGACCTGCCTCCGCCCCGTCGCAAGCCCATCCCGTTGTTTCTGTGGGCGCTGATCGGCTTCCTGCTGGTGCTGGGGTTCATGTTCGCCATGCGCGCGCTCAATCCGCCTTCCCTGGGGATGAGCGCTCCGATGCCCGACATCACCACGCCTGACTCGCCGCGGCCGTCGCCGCCGGACGCGCGCCCGGTCAGCTAGCGCGGGCGTAGGCGAGGGCGGCCACCCGGCAGGCCGAGGCCAGCGGCCGTTCGCCCCGGCCTTCGTCGATCTGGGCGATCAGCACGGCCAGGGGCGCGCCCTGGCTCGCGGCCATCTCGTCCATCACCGCCCAGAACTCAGGCTCCAGCGCCATCGACGTGGCGTGCCCGGACAGCAGGATCGAACGTTTCTTCAAGGAAGCCATGGGTAGAGTTGTGGCTCAGGCGCCACGTTGCAGCCAAGCATTCCTTTGTTATCTTGCAAAAAAATGACGCATGCGTCACTTTCGATCCAAACGTTGTTCGCATTGAAGGCTGCTTCCCCATGGCCATGACCGCCGACGCTCTCGACGCCCCCGTGCTCCGCCAGGCTGCGCCTGCGAACGCGCCCCTGCCCAAGCCGCGGCTGCAGTGGGGCGCGGCCCTGAAGGCGCTGCAGCGCCTGCTGAACGACAAGGAAGACACCGGACAGGTGTTCGAGATCATGCGCGCGCTGAACGGCACCTCGACCGCCGATTGCTATCAGCGCCTTCTGACCACCACCCAGGGCGGCCGCATCGCCTACGAGCGTGAAGAGTTCGCCGACCGCCTGATGGACGACGCCTGGCTCGACTCGCTGCCGGCCGGCAGCGTCGGCGCCGCCTATCGTGAGTTCATCCGTTCCGAGCAGCTGTCGGCCGAAGGGCTCGCTGAGATCAGTCGCATCAAGGGCAACGAGGTCGACATCGAGCACCCGTACGCCTGGATGGGCCGCCGGACCCGCGACGTGCACGACATCTGGCACATCCTGTCGGGCTATCACCGCGACGGCCTGGGCGAGTCCTGCCTGGTGGCGTTCTCGTACGCCCAGACCAAGGGCCTGGGCTGGGCGCTGATCGGGCTTGGCGCCGCCTCGCGCTCGCGCGGCGCCGACTATCCATACGTCAAGGCGATCTGGCAGGGCTACAAGCGCGGCAAGGCGGCCGCCTGGCTGCTCGGCGAGGACTATGAGCGCCTGATGGCCGAGCCGCTGGAAGCCGCGCGCAAGCGCCTCGGCATCACCCCGGCGACGATCTACGACTCCATCCCGGCGGACGCCCGCGACGCGGCGGTTCCGGCCCGGATGTAACCAGTCCTACGCGCCGATCCGGGGGGACGGCGCGCAGGCGGCGCTGTGCACAGCGCCGGGCGGGTGGGGGAGTGTCGAGCCTTCCCCACCCACGCCCTTGGCCTATTCAGGCTTGTCGAGCTTGGCGCCGTCCAGCGTCTGTTCGGCCTTCTTCGTCTCGGCCTTCGAAACGTCCTTGTCGATCTTGGTGCGGCCGAACCGGACGCGGTTCTCCTGCGCCTGATCGCGCGCGCGTTCGCGCTCGCGCGCCTTGCGGGCCTTGTTCAGGTTCACGACGTTGCTCATGCGCCCTCCTGGCCGTTGGCGATCGAAAGCGCCGGAGACCTGCCCTGGTCCGCGCGCTCCCCCAGATACGCCCTTCACGGCCCGGTGTCAGGCGGCGGCCGCCGGCCCCTTGTGCGATCCACGCTCTCCCCGCTGAAAATAACGGCGTTCTTCCGTGGGCGCCTATTTGGAGCTAAGGCGTTGATGTCGGCTAGGATCGGATGACGCCGTGGCGGCCAGCTTTCGCGAGAGACTGATAGAGCGGGTGCGGGGATGGCCGGTCCTCACCTGGCCCGCCATCGTCGCGGCGGTCGGCCTCGTCGCCACCCTGTCCGGCACCTACATGATGGAGCAGGGGCGGCAGGCGCGCGAAAGCCTGCGCTTCGACGCCATCGTCGACCAGGCCAACGAGGCGGTCGCCAATCGCCTGGACACCTACATGGCCGTGCTGCGGGCCGGAGCGGGCCTGTTCGCCGCCAGCGAAGACGTCAGCGCGGGCGAGTTCCGGGCCTTCGCCCAACGGGTGGAACTCACCCGTCGATATCCCGGCATCCAGGGCATCGGCTTCACCAAGCGCGCACCGGCCGGCGGCGCGCCGGACCTGATCACCTACATGCGGGCCGAGGGCGTGCCCGACTCCCTGCTGCGGCCGCCGGGCGAGGGCGAATTCTACGCCATCGTCTATCTGGAGCCGCTCGACTTCGTGAACCGGCGGGCGCTCGGCTTCAACATGTACGCCTTCCCGGTGCGCCGCGAGGCGATGGACCGGGCCCGCGACACCGGACTTCCGGCGCTGTCGGGCAAGGTCGAGGCGATCGAGGAGGTCGAGTCCAAGCGTCAGGCGGGCTTCCTGATCTACGAGCCGGTCTACGACGGCGGCGACGTCCCCGAAACGGTCGAAGAACGGCGCGTGCGGCTCGAGGGCTTCGTCTACGCCCCCTTCCAGGCCGGCGACCTGCTGGCCAGCGTGTTGCCGGCGGCCAAGGGCGCGGGGCTCGACTACGCGGTCTATGACGGCTCGCCCTCGGTCAGCACCTTGCTCAGCCAGTCGCCGGATGCAGCCGCGCAGCGCGGCGGCCTGGTGGCGACCCGCACGCTCGACATCGCCGGACGGACCTGGACGATCATCTACCGTGCGCGCGCGGACTACGACCACGGGCCCGACCGCTGGGTGTCGCTGGCGTTCATCATCGGCGGCCTGCTGGCGACGACCCTGGTCAGCCTGGCGACGTGGCGGCAGGTGAGGGCGCGCCTGGCCGCAGAGCGCGAGATCGTGGCGCGCATCGCCGCGGAAGCGCGCCAGAAGCTGCTGCTCGACGAGTTGAACCACCGGGTGAAGAACACCCTGGCGACGGTCCAGTCGATCGCCGCCCAGAGCCTTCGCCACGGCGCCGACGTCAATAGCGTGCGCAAGAGCTTCGAAGCGCGCCTCATCGCGCTCTCCCAGGCCCACAACCTGCTGACCCGCGACAACTGGACCGGCGTCAGTCTGGCCGAGTTGATCGCGAGCGAGCTAAGTCCCTACGGCGGCGATCACGGCGAGCGGGTGATCGTCACCGGCGAGGCGGTCTGGTTGCCGCCCAACACCGCTGTCGCCCTGGGCATGGCGTTCCACGAGCTGGCCACCAACGCCGTGAAGTATGGCGCGCTCTCCAACGACGATGGCCGGGTGCAGGTGACCTGGACTTTGACGCCGGGGTCCGGTCCGCGCCCGATCCGGATCATCTGGCGGGAAATCGGGGGGCCGCCAGTGGCGTCTCCAGACCGCCGCGGTTTCGGGACGCGCGTCATCGTCGGCGGTCTGGCGCATCAGCTCGACGGGGTGGTCGATCTCGACTTCGCGCGCGACGGGGTGGTCTGCACCATCGTCTTCCACCTGCCGGCGGCCGGTGTCGATGAAGACATTCTCGATCTCGGGTCGGCTGCGTAGAAAATGCGCAGAGAACCACCGATAATTGAGATGTTTTAGGATGTTAGAGCGACTTGTCTCGAAATCGGCGATTCGCTGAAACCAGTTAAGGTTACGCCCGTTCTCCCGGCGCAGGACACGCAGGAGATGCGATATGGCGCCCTTCATTCGCTTCAGGATGGAAGTCATCGGCTCGGACGGCGGTCACCTCGGGCGCGTGAGTCACGTCGTCGGCGACGACATCGAACTGGCTGAAGTGAGGCCGGACGGCGCGAGCAACCGTCGTCTGATCCCGGTCAGCTGGGTCCACGACATCGACGGCGATCAGATTCGGCTGAACCTCAACGGAGGTGCGGCGAGGGCCGCCTGGCGCGAGGCCGGGTAGCGGCCATTATCTCCGGCCAAGCTGAAACCGGCCGGCGGCGGGTTCGTTCTCTTGCGACCCCGAAACACCGAGTAGCAGGAGAACGCCATGCATCCCGGCATTCACGAACATATGGAAGTCATCGGCTCGGATGGCGGTCACGTCGGCCGCGTCGACCACGTGGTCGGCAACGACATCGAACTCGCCAAGCTCGACCTCGGCGCGGGCCTCAAGCACCACCTCATCCCGCTCTCCTGGGTGGACGACGTGGTGGACGAGAAGGTCAGGCTGAACCTGACCAAGGACGCCGCC
This sequence comes from Phenylobacterium sp. GW823-FHT02A09, assembly GCF_058797775.1. Lineage (NCBI taxonomy): Bacteria > Pseudomonadati > Pseudomonadota > Alphaproteobacteria > Caulobacterales > Caulobacteraceae > Phenylobacterium > Phenylobacterium sp. GW823-FHT02A09. Next base: position 86,044 of record NZ_JBXAJZ010000007.1, read on the forward strand.
AAGGCCGCCTGGCGCGAAAAGCACTAGCGCGACGACAAACGGCCCGGATCGCTCCGGGCCGTTTTCATTTTCAGCGGTGAGCTGAAGACTTACGCCACGTTGGCGCAGAAGCGCTGGATGCGGCTGCAGGCGTCTTCCAGCACCGCGTTCGAGGTCGCGTAGCTGATGCGGAAGAACGGCGAGAGGCCGAAGGCCGCGCCGAACACCACCGAGACGCCTTCCTGCTCCAGCAGTTCGACGGCGAAGTCCTGGTCGTTCTCGATGACCTTGCCGGACGGGCTCTTCTTGCCCAGCAGCTTTTCCACCGACGGATAGACGTAGAACGCGCCTTCCGGGGTCGGGCAGGCGATGCCGTTGGCCTGGTTCAGCATCGAGACCACCAGGTCGCGCCGGGCTTCGAACAGCTTGGCGTTCGGCTTGATGAACTCCTGGGTGCCGTTCAGCGCCTCGACGGCGGCCCATTGCGAGATCGACGCCGGGTTCGACGTCGTCTGGCTCATCACCTTGGCCATCGACTTGATCAGCGCTTCGGGGCCGGCGGCGTAGCCGATCCGCCAGCCGGTCATGGCGTAGGCCTTGCTGACCCCGTTCATGGTCAGGGTGCGGTCGTAGAGCGCCGGCTCGACCTGGGCGATGGTCCAGAACTGGAAGTCGCCGAACACCAGGTGCTCGTACATGTCGTCGGTCAGGATCCACACGTGCGGATGGCGCAGCAGCACGTCGGCGATGCCGCGCAGTTCTTCCTTGGTGTAGGCCGCGCCCGATGGGTTCGACGGCGAGTTCAGGAACACCCACTTGGTCTTCGGGGTGATCGCCGCTTCCAGGTCGGCGGGCTGCAGCTTGAAGCCTGTCGCGTCCGAGGTGGCCACGGCCTTCGGCGTGCCGCCGGCCAGCAGCACGATGTCCCAGTAGCTGACCCAGTACGGGGTCGGGATGATCACTTCGTCGCCGGGGTTCAGCGTCGAGATCATGGCGTTCCAGATCACCGGCTTGCCGCCGGGCGAGACGTTCACCTGGCTGGTCTTGTAGGTCAGGCCGTTCTCGCGCTGAAACTTGGCGACGATGGCTTCCTTCAGTTCCGGAATGCCGTCGACGTTGGTGTACTTGGTCTTGCCCTCGCGGATCGCCTTGATGGCGGCTTCCTTGATGTTGTCGGGCGTGTCGAAGTCCGGCTCGCCCGCCGCCAGCGAAATCACGTCGCGGCCCTGCGCTTTCAGTTCCCGGGCTTTCGCATCGGCCGCCAGGGTGGCGGACGGCTTGACGCGGGCGAGCGCGGAGGATTCGAGCGACATGGCGGGCAGACTCCCGGAGCAAGTTGAATGGAACGCGCGCGGTTTAACCGAAGGCCGCGCAAAGGCAAAGCGGGCAAGCGAACCGCGACGCCGATTCCGCCCCCGCGGGCGCAAGTCGCTGCTAAGCTTCACCGAGCAATCGAAGGGGCGAGATGGATCAAGCGGCGAACCTTCGCCTGGGAGGCCCGGCCGACGCCGGGGCGATTGGCGCCCTGACCCGCGAGGCCTACGCGAAATGGGTCCCGCTGATCGGCCGCGAACCGCTGCCGATGACCGTCGACTACGCCCAGGCGCTGCAGGCGCATCGGTTCGACCTGCTTTACGCCGGCGAGGAGTTGGCCGCGTTGATCGAGACCGTGGCCGATGGCGACCAGTTGCTGGTCGTCAACGTCGCCGTGCGGCCGGCCTTCCAGGGCCGCGGTTTCGGCGTTCGGCTGATGGCGCTGGCCGAGCAGATCGCCGCTGAGGCCGGGCTCATGGGCGTGCGGCTCTACACCAACCAGCGCTTCGCGGCGAACATCGCGCTCTACGCATCGCTCGGCTACGCGATCGACCGCGAGGAAGCCCTCAACGGCGGCGTGGCGGTGCACATGTCCAAGCGGATCGAGCATAGCCAGGCGATCGCCGCCGCCATCGCCTGCGTCGAGGCCTTCACCGAGCGCTTCAACGCCCGCGACGCGGCGGGCATGGACGGCCTGCTGCACTTTCCGCACGTCATCCTCGACGGCGAGCGGCTGATCGTCTGGAAGACGCCGGGGCGACTCCCTGCCGATTTCTTCGAGGGGCTGGTCGCCCGCGGCTGGCGGCGCAGCACCTATCAGCACAAGCGCGCGGTGCTCTCCAGCCCGACCAAGGTCCATCTGCTGATCGAGTACTCGCGCGACGGGGAGGGCGGCGAAGTGCTCAGCCGCCACGCCAATCTCTGGATCGTCACCTGCGAGAACGGCCGCTGGGGCATCCGGCAGCGTTCTTACTAGGTCCTGGGGGGGGGGGGGGGGGGGGGGGGGGGGGGGGGGGGGGGGGGGGGGGGGGGGGGGGGGGGGGGGGGGGGGGGGGG
>NZ_JBXAJZ010000008.1:0-25499 GCF_058797775.1 Phenylobacterium sp. GW823-FHT02A09
GCCCGCGGGGGCGTGGCGGCGGCCGGACGCGGGGCCGCAGGCCGGGGCGCGGCGGCCGGACCAGGAGCTGCAGGACGAGTCGCAGCCGGCGCCGCGGGCGTCGCCGAGGTGACGCCGACGACCGGCGGCGGGCTGGCCGGCGGCGGCACCGGCATCCGGTTCAATTCGGCGGCGGCGGCGGCGGTCAGCTGCGAGAAGTCTTGGAACAGCATCACCTGGACGAAGTCGACCGGAGCGGCGTCGGACGCCAGCACCGCGCGCCAGCGGCCGTCCAGGCCCTTGACCGCGACGCCGACCGGCAGGCCGCGCGGCAGCACGCCGCCGTCGCCTGACGTGACGATGCGGTCGCCCTGCTTCACCGGGTCCTGACCGCGCAGATATTCGAGCCGCGGGTTGGGTCCGCCGTCGCCGGCCAGGATGGCGCGGGCGTTGGTGCGGTCGATCATCACCGGCGTGCGCGAGGCGATGTCGGTGAGCAGCAGGATGCGGCTGGCGCCGTCGGTCACCCCGATGACGCGGCCGACCAGGCCGTTCTCGCTCATCACCGGATTGCCGGGCTTGATGCCCTTTTCCTTGCCGGAATTGGCGAGGCGGGTGTTGGAGAACGGTCCCCTCGCCTCGCTGACGGTCCGGGCCGCGACCATCGGGATCGGCGGGTCGGTCTTCAGGCCCAGCAGGGCCTTGTAGCGGTCGTTGGTGTCGCGCAGGGCCAGAGCGGAGACCTGCCACTCACGCGCCTGGCGAAGCTCTTCCTTCAGGCGGCGGTTCTCGGAAACGGCGAAGAAGTAGCCGCGGACGCCCTCGACGCCGCTGCCGATCCACTCGCCCGGCGTCGCCAGCACCCCGGTCACGGGCGCGGCGATCGCATCCCCGACCTTGCGCGAGGCGCCGTAGGCTTCGGTCTGGAACGTCTCGCGACGGTCCGACATCAGCAGCACCAGCGCGACCACCATGGCGACGACCAGCGCGACCCCGGCCGTCCAGGCCAAGGGCACCTTCAGTTCGCCAAACGGGTTCTCGCGAAGCGCCACCTGAACCTGCTCGCCCTAGAGGCGCAGCCTGGGAGACCTCCCCCAGACCGCGACTCGGCAATACTACGCCAGGGTGGACTCCAGGACGCCCTTCATCCACTTCGGATGTTCGAGCACCTTGCCGCAGCCGAGCGCGACGCACGACAGCGGGTCGTCGGCCACGGTCACCGGCAGGCCGGTGTGGTCGCGGATTTCGGCGTCGAGGCCGCGCAGCAGCGCGCCGCCGCCAGTCAGCATGATGCCCTTGTCGGCGATGTCGGAGGCCAGTTCCGGCGGGGTGGCTTCCAGCGCCATCTTCACGGCGTCGACGATCTGGCCGACCGGCTCGGCCAGCGAATCCGAGGCCTGCTTTTCGCTGATGCGCACTTCGCGCGGCACGCCTTGCATCAGGTCACGGCCCTTGACCTCGATCGACAGGCCTTCGCCGTCGGCCGGCGCGCGGGCGGTGCCGATTTCCTTCTTGATGCGCTCGGCGGTGGTTTCGCCGATCAGAAGGTTATGGTTGCGGCGCATGTAGCTGATGATCGCCTCGTCCATCTTGTCGCCGCCGACGCGGACCGAACGCGAATAGACGATGCCCGACAGCGAGAGCACGGCCACCTCGGTGGTGCCGCCGCCGATGTCGACGACCATCGAACCGGTCGGCTCGTGGATCGGCAGGCCGGCGCCGATCGCGGCGGCCATCGGCTCGTCGATCAGACCGACGCGGCGACCGCCGGCGTTCAGGCAGCTGTCGTTGATGGCGCGGCGTTCGACCGCGGTGGCGCCCGACGGCACGCACACGATCACCTTCGGGTTCACGAAGCCCTTGCGGTTGTGAACCTTGCGGATGAAGTACTTGATCATCTCCTCGGCGACTTCGAAGTCGGCGATCACGCCATCGCGCATCGGGCGAATGGCTTCCATGTGACCAGGGGTGCGGCCCAGCATCTGCTTGGCTTCGATGCCGACGGCATGGACGACCTTGCGGCCGCCGACGTTACGCAGAGCCACGACGGAGGGCTCGTTCAGAACGATGCCCTTGCCCTTCATGTAGATGAGCGTGTTTGCGGTGCCGAGATCGATGGCGATGTCGTTCGAAATGGCGCCGAAGAGGGACGAGATCATGCAGGGCCCTGGAGGGTGGGGAGCAGAATTGGGGGTGTGCGAAGCCCAGGCTGCCGACGCTTCGTTTCGAATCTCGAAACGCCAGGCGACGCCAGCCTCCGCTTGCAGGACAGAAGGTCCGTGTGCCCTGCAAGTGGGCTGATTTCAAGGCTTAATGAGAGGTCTGTGATTTCGCGTCGCACGTGTACGGGGGGACGCGCCCGGTGGACCCGTCCGATGATGGGGGAAGGTCTCAAACCGTCGCTGAAATCGGGGCGGAAATACGGCAGCGCAGTCCAGCTTCGTTGAAGTCGACCTCGACCTGGCCGCTCAGTTCGCGTTCGACCGCCCCCCGGATGAAGCGCAGCCCGAAGCCGCGGCGGAGCGGTTGCGACGGCGGCCGCGGGCCGTCGGTCTCGCGCCACTCCAGGAACAGGAAGTCGCTCACCCGCGTCCAGTGGACCAGCAGCCGGCCCCTGGGCGACGACAGCGCGCCGTGGCGCGCAGCGTTGGTGGCCAATTCGTGCAGCGCCATGGCGAAGGTCACCGAGGCGCGGGTCGAGAGCTGGATCGAGGGGCCTTCGCAGATGGCGACGTCGGGCCCGTAGGGTGCAAGCACGCCGGCGACGATGTCGCCGAGGTCGGCGGTTTCCCAGCGCCTCTCGGCCAAGCGGTTGTGCGCGCCCGAGAGCGCCATGAGCCGCGCCTCGAACGCCTGGCGCATGCCGGCCGGGTCGCCGACGTCGTGGAAACTGTGGGCGGCCAGAGACTGCACCGTCGCCAGGGTGTTCTTCACCCGGTGGTTCAGCTCGTCGAGCAAGGTCTTCTGCAGGTCCTCGGCGCGTTTGCGCTCGGTGATGTCGACCAGCATGTTGATCGCCCCGACCAGCTCGCCGTCGGCGCCGCTGAGCGGGGTCGGATAGGCCAGCAAGGCGCCGCGGCTGCCGTCCGGCCGCTCGAAGATCACCTCAGCCCCGGCGATCTGACGACGCTCACGCAGGGCGATCGCCATCGGGCAGCGCTCGGGCGCCAGCGGGGAACCGTCGGGCTCGAACAGCTTGAAGGATCCGCACCAGCGGTCCTGGCCCAGCCGGGGCTCCCGCCCCCAGAGCGACACGGCGGCATGATTGTAGCTGAGGATCCGCCCCTCGGAGTCGGTCTGGTAGGTCGCGATCGGCGAGGTCTGGACGACCCTCTGAGTCCAAGCTTGGCGGTTGCGCAGCATCTCGCGCGCCTGGCGCAGCTCGGTGACGTCCTGAAGGCTGTTGATCGCCCCCATCAGCCGCCCGCCCTCGTCGAACAGCGGCTCGACATTGGCCAGCAGGTGCGTGCGTCGCCCGTCCAGTTGCAGGATGATCACCTCGCGGTCCTTGACCGGCGCGCCGGTGGCCAGCGCCACCGCGATCGGCGACTGCTCGGCCGCCATCGGGCTGCCATCTCCATGGAAGGAACGTTCGAAGGGCGCGCGGCCGCCCGGCGGCGGCGGCTTGCCGCCCCACATCTCGACGGCCCGGCTGTTGAACTGGATCACCGCGCCCTTGCGGTCGCAGACATAGACGCCGATCGGCAGGCGCTCGAGCAGACCCTCCCAGGTCTGGTAGGCGCGTCTGAGCAGGACCTCGGCGGCCGCCGCCCGACCGGACAGCCCCGCCTCACCCACCGGACTTCCCCCGACGTCGTGCATTTCGCCGCCCGCTACTGTGCATTTGGGGCCTCAAATCAGTCAGCGTCACAGATTGTTCCGTCGAGTCGGCGACATTGACGACTCTGCTGTGGACGAAGCGTGGACTGTTTCCCGCCCGCTACAGCCAAGCAGCAACCCCAGGTCTACAAAGGGAGTTTCGTCTACCGGCCATGTCGGCCGAACCTCGTGTGCACGAAGATGTCATCTCGTCAGGCCGTCCTGGGCGTCGAAGGCGCCAGCTTCTTCTACGGATCCAACAAGGTCTTCGAAGGCGTCAGCTTTCAGCTCGACGACGCGCGGACAGCCCTGGTCGGCGAGAACGGGGCCGGAAAGTCCACCTTGCTCAAGTGCTTGCTGGGCGAACTGGAGCTAATGGACGGCCAGATCGTACGCTCACGCGGCCTGAAGATCGGCTACGTGCCGCAGGAGACGCCGCCGGGACTGGGCGACAAGACCGTCCGCGAGGTGCTGGAAGCCGCCCTGCCCGGCGCCGACGGCTCGGAGGACTGGAAGGTCGACGTCCTGCTGGACGAGATCGGCGTCAGCTATGAGACCGCCCTGCAGACCTTCGGCTCGCTGAGCGGCGGCTGGCAGCGGCTGCTGCTGATCGCGGCGGCGGCGCGGTTGGCCGAGCCCGATCTGCTCATCCTCGACGAACCGACCAACCACCTGGACCTGTCGAACATCAACACCCTGGAGACCTGGCTCGACCAGGACCAGCGGTTGCCGATGCTGATCGTCAGCCACGACCGCGAATTTCTGCAGCGCATGACGACGCGGACGCTGTTCCTGCGCTCGGACGGCGCGCACAGCTTCAGGACCCCGTTCGTCGAGGCCCGCGAGGCGCTGCTGCAACGCGACGCCGCTGACGCCGTACGCCGCCAGCTCGAAGGCAAGGAAATCGAGCGCCTGCAGAAGGTTGCGGCCCGCTATCGCGTCTGGGGCGTGAAGAACGACAAGTTCGACAAGCGGGCCAAGGCCACCGAGAAGCGCATCGAGCGGATCGAGGCCGACCGCACCAGCGCCTATTCGGCCCGCGAGCGGCGGCTGGAGCTGGGCGAAGGCGAGATGGACGCCAAGGTGGCGCTGCGCATCCGCGACTATGCGGTGACCACGCCCGACGGCGGGCGCAAGCTGTTCGCGATCGAGCGGCTGAGCGTGGCGCGCGGCGACCGCATCGCGCTGCTGGGCGTCAACGGCGCCGGCAAGTCGATGCTGCTGTCGGCCCTGGCCCGCGCCTTCGATCCGGAGCTGGAGCATTACGACGGCCAGGCGCCGATCAGCTTCAATCCGCAGAGCCGGCTGGTCTACTTCGATCAGAAGATGGCCGACCTGCCGCTGAAGATCAGCTTGCTGGACTATGTCGCCTCAGCGGAAGGCGCGACCGACCGCGACGCCAACGCCCTGCTGGCCAAGGCGGGCTTTCCCTACGTGCGGATCAAGGGGCCGATCGGCGACCTCAGCCACGGCGAGCGGGCGCGGCTGGTGTTCCTGCGCATGAAGCTGGCGCGGCCGAACCTCTACCTGCTGGACGAGCCGACCAACCACCTCGACATCGAGGGCCAGGAGGAACTGGAGGCGCAGCTGGACGGCAGCGAGAACGCCTGCGTCTTCGTCTCGCACGATCGCTACTTCACCCGCAGCGCCGCCAACCGCTTCCTGGAGATCCGCAAGGGGCGGCTGGTCGAGGTCGAGGGCCCGGAGGCGTTCTTCGCCGCCCAATAGGCGCGGACGGCGAAACGCCTTAAGTCTGGCGGCATGCAGAAAGTGATCACCTGGGCCGGTCGCGGCGCCCTGCTCGTCGTGCTGGCCGTGTGCGTCGTCGGCGCGCTCGACCCGAACTACAACGCCAAGAAGTGGGCGCCGCCGGCCGACGCCGTGATGCACATCATCTACGGCTACCTGCTGACGGTGCTGTCGATCCTGGCGCTGCCGAAGATCAAGCCGTGGAAGATCGGCGGCTTCTACCTGGCGCTCGGCGCCGGGCTGGAGCTGACCCAGATCCTGGGCGTGGTGTCAGGCACCTTCCAGTGGAAGGACCTGATCTCCAACGTCGCCGGCGTGGTCGCCGCCCTCTTCCCGATGTGGCTGGCGCGCCGCAAGGCGCGCTAGCGCAGCACCGTAAAGCCGTACTTGCGGAACACGGCGGCGGCCTTGGGCGTGCTCATGAAGGCCATGAACTTGGCCGCATCCGGGTTCTTGGAACTGGCGACCACGGCGGCCGGATAGACGATCTTCGGATGCGAGCCGTCCGGGAACAGGCCGACGATCCGGACCTTGGGTTCCACCTTGGCGTCGGTGTCGTAGACGATCCCCAGCGGGGCCTCGCCGCGGGCCACGAACTGCAGGGCGGCGCGGACGTTCTCGGCCTGGACCAGCTTGCCCGAGACGCCGTCCCAGACGCCGAGCGCGGTCAGCGAGGCGCGGGCGTACTTGCCGGCCGGCACGTCGGGGCTGGCGACCGCCAGCCGCCCCGGCCCCAGGGCCTTGGCGAGCGGCATGTCCTTGCCGACCTTCAGCGCGACCTTGGAGTCGGCCGGCGCAATCAGGGCCAGGCGATTGGTCAGCAGGTCGCGGCGGCTGGCGGCGACGATCAGCTTGCGCTCGGCCAGATAGTTCATCCAGTCGCTGTCGGCCGAGACATAGACGTCGGCCGGCGCGCCTTGCTCGATCTGGCGGGCGATGGCCGACGAGGCGGCGTAGGAGAAGCGCGCTTCGCCGCCCGATTTCTCATATTCGGCCCCGACCTCGTCGAGGGCGTTCTTCAGCGAGGCGGCGGCGAAGACGGTGACCGGCGCGGCGTGGGCCGCACCGGCCATGAGGGCGGCGGCCAGCAGGCCGGCGGCCCAACGGATGAGCTTCATGGGTCGCGAGCTCCTAGTGCTTGTGCTCGCCCGCGGCGGCGGGCGTTGCGTTGGCGAGGCGGATGACTTCGATGGTCTCGACCATGCGGGCCGAGCGGGCGGGACGCAGGTCGTCCTCGACCACGATGCGGAACGGGCCGTCATCCTTCAGCGGACCGGCGGCGTCGCGAGCGGCCATGATGATCTCTCCCTTGCGGGTGCCCGGATCGGTTTCGGCGAGGCCGAACACGACCTGATAGCCGTCCTTGGCGGTGACGCGGATGACGGTCGCCAGTTCGGGACCGCGCACGCCTTTGCCGCTGGCTGCGCCGACCCGGGCGACGACATCGCCCAGCGGCGCGCCTTCGAAGGTCTCGGTCTTGCCGTGATGGGTGACGGTCAGCTTGACCTGCGGCAGGGCCGCCAGGTCGGCCGCCGAGAGGCTGGCGCTCTGGCCGTCGGGGCCCTTCAGCGCCACCGTCTGGGCCATGGCCTGTCCGGCCAGGGAAAGTGCCGCAAGCGCGGCGATCAGGGGAAGCGTGCGCATCGGATTCCTATTCGACGGCCAGGATGACGTGGGGCGCCTTGACCAGGGCGGTGACGGCGTCGCCGGCCGCCAGCTGCATGATCTCGGCGCTCTCGCGGGTGATGGTGGCGACCAGGGTCTTGCCGTCGGCCAGGGCCAGGCTGATCTCGCTGCTGACCGCGCCGTCCTCGCGCCGCAGGACCTGCGTGCGCAGCTGGTTGCGGGCCGAGGTGATCAACCCCTCCCCCTTGGCCAGGACGACGAAGCTGGACTTGATGAGGGCGATGGCCGGCTTGCCGACCGTCAGGCCCAGGTCCTCGACGCTCTGGCGGGTGACCACGGAAACGATGTCGACCCCGTCGGCCACCTTGAGGGTGACTTCGGAATTCACTGCGCCGGGGGCGATGTCGCTGACCACCCCGCGCAGGGCGTTACGTGCGCTGGTCTTCATGCCGAGACTCCAGAATAGGCCCCCGAGTTCGTCGCCCCCGAGACCGGCCTCGATGCGCGCCAGGGCGGCGGCGAGCTCGGCCTCGACCTTATGGAAGGCGGCGATCACCGCGCGACCACGATCGGTCGCCTGGGCCGCGCCGCCCGAGCGGCCGCCGGGCTGGGCGGCGATCAGCGGCGCGTCGAAGAGGTTGTTGAGCGCCTGCACCCCGTCCCAGGCGCCCTTGTAGCTGAGGCCCAGCCGCTTGGCCGCGGCGCTGATCGAGCCGAGCTCGGCCACCGCCTCGAGCAAGGCGATGCGCTCGGCCCCGACGCGGCTCGCGCCGCGGCGGAGGAACAGGGCTGCGTCCAGGGAGCCGTCAGCGCTCATCAGAGCCTCATGCGAAGGTCGGCGAAGAAGCTGCGCCCCTCTTCCGGGAAGCCGTCGACCAGCTGGTAGTTCTCGTCGAACAGGTTTCGGCCGCCGACCACCAGGTCGATCTTCGGCGTCACCGCCCACTGCACCGACAGATTGGTCAGCACGTAGTCCCCGGTCTTGTAGAAGCGCGGCGGATTGATCGCCGAGCTCGAGGTCACGGTCCAGCGATTGCTGGCGGCCTCGATCGTCGGGGTGATGCGGACGGCGTCGGTCACCCTCCAGTCGACATAGGCGAACAGCTTGTGGTCGGGCACGCCCTGCGGCTTGAACGCGGCGTTGGTCGGATCGGTCAGCTCGCGGCGGATGTAGGTGTAGTTGCCGCCGATCTGGATCGCATCGGTCAGGTCGGCCTTCAGCTCAAGTTCTGCGCCGTAGTACTCGCCGCTGCCCGCGTTGCGGGTCTGGTTGACGGTTCCGAACGGAGGTCCGAGCGCCACCGGCACCTGGATCAGGGCGTCCTCGATATCGCTGTAGAACACCGCGCCGGAGACGTTCACCCGCGATATCTGCGTCTGGCCGCCCAGCTCGAAGCTGGTGGCGCGTTCGGGCTTGACGTTCGGGTTCGGGATCGCGGTCCCGAACCGCGAGGAGAAGCGCTCGAAGAGGGTCGGGAAGCGGGTGCGCGACGAGACGCTGGCGTGCAGCGAGGCCGCATCGCTGACCTGCCAGCGGGCGGCCGCCTGCCAGTTCCAGGCGTCGTCGTCGGTCAGCGGGTAGAAGACGTACTGGCCGGAGTTGAAGTCCTCGGCCTGGTTCAGGTCGCGCCAGTCGTAGGAAACGCCGAACACCACGTCGAGGGCCTGGCCGAAGCTGTGGGTGTCCTCGACGGCCAGCGAGCCGGTGGCCTCCGTGGTGGTCTGGCGCGGCTCGACCAAAGCCGGGCTGAAGGTCTGCTGCCACTCCACGTGGCGGTCCTTGCGGTAGTAGGCCGCGACCTTGAGCGTATTGGCCGACGAGAGATCGACGCCGAGCTCAACGTTCCCGCCATAGGCCTCGTCGTCATAGTAGGAGCGGAACGCGCGGCCGAGGGTCTGGGTGGCCTGGGCGGCGTTGTCGTACGAGAACAGGCCGTTCTCGAAGGTGTTGCGGTAGACGCGGGTCTTCAGCGTCGCGTTGTCGGCGATCTTGGTGGTGGTCAGGAACGACAGGCTGTCGATGTTCCAGTAAGGCCAGCTCCAGTAGCGGGTGCTGGCGGTGTCGGTCACGTGATAGGGCGCGTTCTTCGAGCCCTCCTGGCGCGTGAAGTTGATCGAGTATTCGTCGGTCTCGTTCGGCGTCAGGCCTGCCTTGACGTTGACGCGCCAGTCCTCGCTGTTCGAGCGCGCCCGCTCGCCGCCGTCCTCGAGCACGGTCGGCTTGAAGTCGTCCGAAAGGCTGAAGTGGTCGCGATCGTATTTCGCGCCGCTGACCTGCAGATAATAGAGATCCTGGCGCGTGCCGATCCGGCCCGAGACGGTGTAGGCGTTGTAGCCTCCGTCGCCGTCGAGATTGACGCCGGCGCGCAGCTCGCCGTCCAGCGCCTGGGTCGGCTTGCGGGTGACGAGGTTGATCGCCCCGCCCAGACCGCCGGGGCCGTCGAGCACCGAGACATAGCCCTTGGAGATCTGGATCTGCGACAGATCCGCCGTCAGGAAGCGGCCGAAGTCGATGCGGTTATCGGCCGGCAGGAAGACCCGCACGCCGTCGATCGAGAGCGTCGTCTGGAAACGGTCGAAGCCACGCACGAAGATCAGCCGCTCGTTGCGTGAGCCCCCGGAATTGCCGGCGATCACGCCCGGCGCGAGATCCAGGGCGCGGTCGAGGCTGACCTTGTCGAAGCGGCGCAGGTCCTCCGAGCCGATGACCGAGCCGCCGATCAGCTCGCCGCCGCGGGTGCGGGCGGTCACCTGCAGCTCGCCCAGCGTGTAGGCGTCGTCAGGCTGGGCGGCCATCGCCACGGTCGGAGAAGCCAGCGCCAGCAGGACTACAAGACGTCGCAACAGATCCACCCGTTCGTTATGAAGTCATACTACATAACGCGACTCGATGAGTGGAACCAACCAGGTTACGGCGAAGCTCAGCCCAGGGCGGTCATGATCACCCCAGCCGCCGTGGCCGCCCCGCCCAGCATCTGCCGGACGGAGAGCTTTTCCTTGAACAGCCGTCGGCCCGCCGCCGCAGCGATGGGCGCCTCGATCACCCCGACCGCGCGCACCGCACCGGCCGGCGCCATGGCCAGGGCTGCGAACCAGCAGGCAGACGCCGCCGCCCCGAAGAACCCCGCGCCCAGCGACTGGCGCCAGGAGCCGAAGACGGCCCGTAGCGCCTGCGGGCGCGTGGTCCCCAGGAAGGTCAGCAGGCCGATCGACTGCAGCGTCTGAGCGACGCAGACCGAGGCGGTGGCCGCAAACAGCGGGTGAGCCGGATCGAGCGCGACGCCGGCCTGACGATAGGCGTTGAGGGTCACGCCGAAGGCCAGGCCCGAGGCCAGACCGAACAGCGCGCCCTGGGCCACGCCCTTGTCGGCGCCCGCCTTGGGCCAGGACAGCACCGCCAGCCCGGCCGTGGTCGCGGCCACGCCGATCCAGGCGTGAGAGCTGAGGTGGTCGCCGACCAGCACCCCCATCAGCGCCGCCAGCGGCAGCGACGACTGCTGCATGAAGGTCGCCACGGCGAAGCCCGAGCGGCGCATCGCCACCAACAGCGCCGCGGTCGCCGCCACCTGTCCCGCTGCGCCAGCGCTGACCGCCGCTGCGAACCGCCAGGTGAAGCGAGGGTCGGCGTCGGGCGTGGCCAGGGCGACGACGGCGAAAATGATCAGGGCGAACGGCAGGCCGAACAGGAAGCGCACCAGGGTCGCCCCCCAGGGGCCGGCGTCGCCGACCAGGCCGCGCTGCAAGGCGTTGCGCGCGACCTGCAGCGGCGCGGCGGCCGCTGTCAGTACAATCCAGAGCATGGCTCAATGCCCGCGCGAAGGGTCATCCCGGAAAGCGCGACAGCGCTTGTCCGGGCCCCATTCGCACAGGTCCTTCCGGAGAAGTCAGTGTTGATGGGCCCCGGTCTTCCGCTGCGCGGAAACCGGGATGCACGTTGAGCTAGAAGCCGCTCGCGATCGCGTCCGGCGCGCTCTTCTCCTTGCGGGCGAAGAGGTTGTTGAGCGCGTTGACATAGGCCTTGGCCGAGGCGGTCAGGGTGTCGGTGTCGGCGGCCTGGCCGGTGGCGATCCGGCCGTCCTCTTCCAGACGCACCGAGACCTGGGCCTGGGCGTCGGTGCCTTCGGTCACCGCGTGCACCTGGAACAGGCGCAGGATCGCGGTGTGCGGCACCACCTCGTGGATGGCGTTGAACACCGCATCGACCGGACCATCGCCGGTGGCGGTGGCCGCGCGCTCCTCGCCATCGACCGTCACGGTCAGGGTGGCTTCCTGCGGGCCGTCGGTGCCGGCGATCACGCGCAGATGCTTGACCTGGATGCGGTCCGCGCCCGAGGCCAGGGCGTCGTCAACCAGGGCGATGATGTCGTCGTCGAAGACGTGCTTCTTCTTGTCGGCCAGGTCCTTGAAGCGCTGGAAGGCCTCGTTCAGGGCGTTCTGGCCCAGCTCGTAGCCCAGCTCCTTCAGCTTCTCGCGGAAGCCGGCGCGACCAGCGTGCTTGCCCATGACCAGGTTCGAGGCGCCCTGCCCGACGGTTTCCGGGCTCATGATCTCGTAGGTGCCGCGGTCCTTCAGCATCCCGTCCTGGTGGATGCCGCTCTCGTGGGCGAAGGCGTTCTTGCCGACGATCGCCTTGTTGAACTGCACCGGGAAGCCGGTGATCGCCGAGACGTAGCGGCTGGCGCGGGTGATATGCTGGGTCTCGATGCCGGTGTGGAACGGCAGGGCGTCGCCGCGGACCTTCAGGGCCATGACGACCTCTTCCAGCGCCGCGTTGCCGGCGCGCTCGCCGATACCGTTGATCGCGACCTCGACCTGGCGGGCGCCGCCCTGCACGCCGGCCAGGCTGTTGGCGACCGCCAGGCCCAGGTCGTTGTGGCAGTGGGTCGAGAAGATGACCGTGTCGGCGCCAGGCACGTTCTCGATCAAGTCGCGGAAAATGTCCGCGTATTCCGAGGGATAGGTGTAGCCGACAGTGTCGGGGATGTTGATCGTCTTGGCGCCGGCCTTGATCGCAGCCTCGACGCAGCGGCGCAGGAACTCCTGCTCGGTGCGGGTGGCGTCCTGGGCCGACCACTCGACGTCGCCGCACAGGTTGCGGGCGTGACCGACCGACTTGGTGATCATTTCCAGGATGTCTTCCTGGCTGGCCTTCAGGATGTGGTCGCGGTGGCTGGGGCTGGTCGACAGGAAGGTGTGGATCCGGCCGCGCTTGGCCGGGCGGATGGCCTCGGCGCAGCGCTCGATGTCGACCATGCCAGCGCGGGCCAGGCCGCAGATCGTGCTCTCGGTGACGATCTTCGAGATCTCGCGGACCGCTTCGAAGTCGCCGTTCGAGGCGATCGGGAAGCCGGCCTCGATGACGTCGACCCGCATGTCCTCGAGGATCTTCGACAGCTCCAGCTTTTCGTCCAGCGACATGGACGCGCCGGGCGACTGCTCGCCGTCGCGCATGGTGGTGTCAAAGACGATCACGCGATCACGAGAATCGCGGGCGGCGGCGTCGGATACGTTGGTCATTTGCGAACTCTTTTCGCGGGCGTTCTGATGGGGCGGGCGATGGGTGAAATCTGTCCCCTGAACGCCCGGCCGCGTGTCGCGCAGCCTAAAGGGTCGCCCAGGGGCGGCTAAGCCCCAGGTCAAGAAGAAGCAGGCTGTTCGGCTGCATGCGCATGGCGCCGTGTGTACCCAAACGGGGACCGAGCCGCAAGACTATTGCGCAAAATCAACGCCTGAGGCGAATGCGCGCAAGAACCTTCCCCTTCGCCGCGTCAGACGTTTTCCATCGCCAGCGCCTTCCAGACGGCCGGACGGGCGATCATCTTGACCATGTGCTCGCTGATCTTCGGGAACTGCGAGGGGTCGACCCCGTCGTCGTCCAGCCAGCTGGCGATGGTGAACAGATAGGGGTCGCAGACCGTGTACTGCTCGCCCATAACCCAGGGACCGGCGAACATTTCGTCTTCGATCAATTGGAAGCAGGTGGCCATGTTGTCGGCGACCTTCTCGCGCATCGCGGCCTGGGCGGCCGGATCGTCGGCCCAGCGCGAGGCGCGCGGGCCGTGGGCGTGGGCCACGTGCACGGTCGAGGCGAGATAGGCGTTGAACGCCTGGACCTGACCGAAGCCGAACGGGTCGCTCGGCGCCAGGCGCGCGTCGGGAAACGACTGGGCGATGAAGGCCAGTATCGACACGTTTTCGGTCAGGACGCCCAGATTCGTGACGAGCGCGGGCACCCGGCCCTTGGGATTGAGATCCAGGAACTCGGGCTTGTGCTGGTCGCCGGCCCGCAGATCCATGCGGATCGCCTCGTACTCGGCGCCGGCCTCCTCCAGCGCGATGTGCGAGGCCAGGGCGCAGGAGCCGGTCGAATAGAAGAGCCTGAGCATCAGTCGTCCTTCATCGGCCCGCTGATCGCGTCCTCGCGCGACTTCAACCAGTTGCGGGCGAACCAGCCGATGGCGATCCAAACGGCGATGATCAGGGCGAGCCACAGCAGGTGGGCGCCGCCCTCGCCTTTCAGCACCTGGACGATGGAATTGCCGGCGAAGGCGGTGAGCACGATCTTCGGCACGATGCCGATCGCCGTGCCGAAGGCGAAGTCGCGCATCCGCATCGGGGTGACGCCCGCGGCCATGTTCACGACGATGAACGGCGCCGAGGGCACCAGCCGCACGATGAGGCTGGCCAGGAAGCCGTTGCGGCCGACCAGGTCCATGAACCGCTGGACGCCCTGGCTCGACAGCAGCTGCAGGCTGCGCGCGCCGGCCGTCCGGCCCAGATAGAACCCGACCAGGGCCGAGACCATCGTCCCGATCCAGCTGTAGGCGAAACCGGTCCAGGCGCCGAAGGCCACCACGGCGGCCGCGATCAGGACGAACTGCGGCACCCCGACGAAGGCCAGCGTCGCGAAGGCCGCCACGGCGACCGGCAAGGCCCAGGGCCCGTCGGAGGCCAGGCCCAGCCAACGCTCGACCGTCGCCTCGCCGTCGAAGCCCAGCACCTGGGCGCCGAACAGGAAGACCACGCCCACGCCGCCGAACAGCACGAAGGAGACGGCCAGCGTGCGCCAGGCCTTGGCGTCCATTTCGGTGAGGAAGCGGATGATGCGGCGCATCGCTCTCCCGTCGCCTGTTCGCGCCGCGTGGTCAAGGAGGCCTCGCAGCCTCGGCGGGCGCCAGCTAGGCTGGGGTCATGCTTCAGGCAGTCGACATTCTCAGCATCCAGACCCGCGGCCGCGGTCTGCACGAGATCAGCGCCGAAATCCGGCGCTGGACCGAGCAGCAGCGCGTGTCGACCGGGCTGCTGACAGTCTTCTGCCGGCACACCTCGGCCTCGCTGCTGATCCAGGAGAACGCCGCCCGCGAGGTGCGCAGCGATCTGGAAGCCTACTTCGAGGCGATCGCCCCCGAGGCGCCCGGCCGCTATGCGCACGACGATGAAGGGCCCGACGACATGCCGGCCCATATCCGCGCGGTCCTGACCGGGGTGCAGCTCTCCATCCCCGTCATCGGCGGGGCGCCGGCGCTGGGGACCTGGCAGGGCGTCTATCTGTTCGAGCACCGCCGCCGCCCGCACCGCCGGGAAGTGGCGCTGCACCTGCTGGGCGAGGCCTAGCTCAGGCGCCGGCGGCCGGCTTCCAGTCCGGGCCGGGGATCGCATTGACCATCCACGGAATGCCGAACTGGTCGGTCAGAGCCCCGTAGCCCGGCGACCAGAAGGTCTCGGCGAACGGCATGGTCACCTTGCCGCCGACCGACAGAGCGTCGAACACCCGGCGCGCCTCGGCCGCGTCCTCGCTGTGGAAGGTGACGTCGAAGCCGTTCTTGGGCTTGTCGATGTTCGGCGCGAACTCGGGGGCCATGTCCGCGCCCATCAGCGCCTGATCGCCGGCCTCCAGCCAGCAGTGCATGAGCCAGTCCTTGTACTTGGGATCGACCGGCATGTCGGGCGGCCCCTCGCCATAGGGAAAGGCCGCGGTGACCTTGCCGCCCAGGACCTTGGCGTAGAAGTCGAAGGCGGCCCGGCATTGGCCTTGGAAGCTGAGACTGGTGACGATCTTCATGGGGCGTCTCCTCGAAGGGCGGCCGGCGCTGGCCGCGCCCTGACGACAACGCCGAACGGCGCGTTTCGTCGCCTCTCGACGGCGCGCCCTGGGCAGGCCATCAAGGAGCCCGATGGCGGACGCGGCGGACATTCGGCCCGAGGGCGGCGACGGACGGGACGCGCTGCGCGGCCAGGCCATCGCCGCGGCCATGGGGATCATCGCCGAGCAGGGATTGGCGGCGCTGTCGATCCGCGACCTCGCCCAGGCCATCGGCAAGAGCACGACGGTCATCGTCAATTTGTTCCAGACCAAAGCCGGCCTGCTGGCCGCGGTCGCCGAGGCCGGACTGCAGGCCGACGTCGAGTTCCATGCGCGTTTCGTGGCGGAAACTCAGGGCGCGCCGCTCGAGCGCTCGACCCTGCGCGTCCTGGCGATGGGCTACATCCTGCGCCGCGCCGCGCCCGAGGCGCGTTTCGTGCGGGTGTGGGAGGAATTCCTGACCGACCGCGAGGCCGCCGCGGCCGCCGGCCCGCAGTTGCGGGCCTGGGCGCAGTTGCACGAGCGGGCCTGGACGGACTTTCTGGAGCGCGCGCCGGCGTTCGCACGGCTGGCCCCGGTGCTGGCGCCCTACCTCGCAATGGAGGGGCTCTACGCCAGCGCGCTGGTCGGGCGGGCCGATTACGGCCTGCTGCTGGGCGAGGCGCTGGACGGACTGATGGCGCGGGCGCTGGATGCGCCGTCGCCGCCGACGCCGGTGCTCGACTGGATCGAGGCCGGTCTGACGCCGCCGGTACCTCCGGGTCTGGAAGCCGGATCGATGAAGCTGCGGCTGCTCGACATCGCCGCCGACCTGATCATGGAGGGCGGCGTCGGCGCAGTGACCAACCGCTCGGTCACCCAACTCGCCAAGGCGTCGACCTCGACCGTTCTCTACCACTTCGGCGACATGCGGACGTTCCTGGCCCAGGCCATCTGGCACAGCGTGTTCCGCGAGATCCCGGCCTATCTCGACTGGCGCCGACCGCTCGACCGCAGCCGACCGGCGGATCTCGCGGCGTGGTCGGAGCTCATGGCGGCGACCTTAAAGCTCGCCCCGCCCGATGCGCCCGCCGCCGCCGGGTTCTATGTGAAGTACGCCCGGCTGATCGCCCAGATCTGCCTGCTGGCCCGGCGTGATCCGGCGTTCCAGGACCTGGCGGCGCTGCTGCGCGGGCCGGAAGGCGGCGGGACTTTCGCCCGTCGCGAGGCGATCTGGCCGCCGCAGTTCGCGTTGACGCGAATGAGCGCCGCGCATTTCGCCATCTGGATCAAGGGCCGGGCGCTGCTGAACGCCATCGAACCGCCCGCGAGCGAAGCCCCCCGCGCGCAGCTGCAGGCCGCGGCGCTGGCCATCGCGCCCCGCGCATAAGCAGCCGAACAATCGTTTTTCTTGTTCGCATAACGCTGCGCGTCATCAAAGCATTACAGGCCGCATCTATAGCCACGCCGCATCGAACGACTGCTTTTTCGCGTGACCCAGTTCGGGGCGGGGATATCCATGAAAATCAAGTCCAAAGCGGCGATCGCCGCTGTTCTGCTGACCGGCGCCAGCGCGGCCGCCATGCCGGCCGTGGCCGATGACGCGGCCCAGGTCGACGAGCTGATCGTCACCGCCCGGCGGCGGGCGGAATCCGAGCAGAAGGTGGCCACTGCGCTCACCGTGCTCAGCGGCGACGAGCTGGAACGCCGCAACATCGAGACCGTCAACGACCTCGAAAACAGCGTGCCGAACCTCGAGGTCACCAGCCAGCTCGGCGGCGGCCAGCCGCAGTTCCGGATCCGCGGCGTCGGCATGACCGATTACGCGGCCAACAACACCTCGACCGTCGGGGTCTACATCGACGAGGTCGCCTATCCCTACGGGTCGATGACCCAGGGCGCGCTGTTCGATGTCGCCCGCATCGAGGTGCTGCGCGGACCGCAGGGCATCCTCTATGGCCGCAACACCACCGGCGGCGCGGTCAGCGTGATCACCAACGCCCCGACCAAGCAATTCGACGCTGGGATCAACGCCTCCTACGGCCGCTACAACGCCGTCCACGCCGACGGCTTCGTCTCCGGCCCGCTGACCGACACCCTGTCGGCGCGCCTGGCCGCGACCATCGACCAGGGCGGCGCCTGGCAATACCACCGCGACACGCTGGAGGAGCTGGGGGACAAGGACCGCTGGGCGGTGCGCCTGCGCCTGGACTGGCAGCCGACCGACGCCACCCAGATCGACGGCTCCCTGCGCTACAACCGCGACCAGTCGGACGGCCTGGGCCTGCGCCTGGTCACCCGCCCATTCCAGTCGCACAACTACGCGCCGATCGGCCGGCTCTATCCGATCGACACCGAGCGCCGGATCACCGGTTGGGGCATCAGCCCCTACTTCGCCAACCTGATCGGCGTGTCGCCCAACGCCAAGCCGTTCCGCGACAACGAGGGCTGGGGCGCCAACGTCCGTCTGCGCCATGACTTCGGCTGGGCCGCCCTGACCGCCGTGGCCGCCTACGAGACGCTGGAGCGGCGCGAGTTCAACGACTGGGACGCCACCGCCTCGAACGAGGCCGGCACCTTCTTCTTCAACGACATCGAGACCCTGTCGCAGGAAGTGCGCCTGGTCTCGCCGGCCGAGGGCCGCTTCCGCTGGCTGGCCGGCCTCTACCACTCCACCGAGACGGTGGACGGCGGCTTCTACTCGGACTTCTCGGAAGCCTCGACCCTGCGCAACTGGATGAGCACCAGCTACAAGCAGGACGTCCAGACCACCGGCGTGTTCGGCAACGTCGACTATGACCTGACCGAGCGGCTGACGGTGTCGGCGGGCCTGCGCTACGAGGACGAGACCCGCGAGCTGAAGGACTTCCTGACCCAGGTCCTGGCCCCGGTCCCCAGCCGCCTGGCCTCGACCAATGCCGAGCAATCGATGGGCGAGTGGTCCGGCAAGGTCGGCCTGGAATACAAGGCCAGCGACGACATCCTGCTGTTCGCCAGCGCCGCGCGCGGCGTGAAATCGGGTGGCTTCACAACCTACAACAGCGGCCTGCCCCAGCAGCTCGAGCCGTTCACGCCCGAGACGCTCTACGCCTATGAGGCGGGCGTGAAGTCGGAGTTCTTCGACCGCAAGCTGCGGGTGAACCTGTCGGCCTTCTACTACGACTACCGCGACCAGCAGCTGCAGGGCATCCTCTACACCCAGACCGGCCGGGTCGGGCGGATGATCAACATCCCGAAGTCGCACATCTGGGGCGGCGAGCTGGAGCTGACCTGGCGGCCGACCGAGCGCCTGACCATCAACCAGTCGCTGGGCTACAAGTACGGCGAGTACGACGAGTTCTACTTCGTGAACTCGGCGGCCACCGAAGCCGCGCGCGACCCGGTCACCGGCCAGTACAACACCATCGTCTACAGCGACCGCTCGGGCGAGCGCCTGCCCTTCCCGCGGGCCGACTACAAGGGCGCGATCAGCTACGTGATGGACGTGGGTCCCTGGCAGTTCGAGGCCGAGACCAACTACAACTACCGAAGCTCGCTGTTCAGCACGACGTCGAACTCGGTGATCGGCGACTACTGGCTGGTCAACGCCAACCTGACCGCGCGGCCGATCGACGGCAACTACTCGGTCGGGCTGTGGGTGAACAACGCCCTCGACAGCTACTTCGAAGAGACCCGCAACGCCTTCATTTCGGCGGCCACCGCCAGCCCGCATCCGCCACGCACCTACGGCGTGCGGATGAGCTGGCGCTACTGATCCCCCCGGGGCCCGCGCCCCACTCGGGCCCCAGCACTGGCCCGCCGGGCAGGACGCGCCCGGCGGGCATCTTTGCATTCGGAGAGCACGCATGGCCCTCGACCGTCGAACCCTGATCGGAACCGGACTGGCGCTGAGCGCAGCCGGCGCCGGGCCGGCGCGGGCCGCGTCCTCCCCCTTCCAGCACGGCGTCGCCAGCGGCGAGCCCGGCGCCACGAGCGTGCTGCTGTGGACGCGGCTGACCGGCGTCGGCGAAGCGACCGGCCGCTGGCGACTGGCCCGCGATCCGCAGATGCGCGAGGTCGTCGCCCAGGGCGAGTTCACGGCCACGGCCGAGCGCGACTTCACGGTCAAGGTCGAGCCGGCCGGCCTGAAGCCCGGAGCCGACTACTGGTACCAGTTCGAAGCCGCGGGCGCGGCCTCGCCGATCGGGCGAACCCGGACGCTGGCGAGCGGCCGGCTCGACGAGCTGAACCTCGTGGTCGCCTGCTGCGCCATGTACACGATGGGCCGCTTCCATGGGTATCGGGCCATCAGCGAGCGGCCGCAGTTGGACGCGGTGCTGTTCGTCGGCGACTACATCTACGAATACGGGGCCTCGAACTATCCGGGCATGGCGACGCTGCGCCCGGCCGACCCGCCGCACGACACCCTGACGCTCAGTGACTATCGCCGCCGCTTCGCCCAGGCGCGGACCGACGCCGACCTGCAGGCCGCCCACGCCCGCGCCCCGTGGATCTGCACCTGGGACGACCACGAGATCGCCAACGACGACTGGACCGGCGGGGCCCAGGGGCACGCAGCCGAACGCCAGGGCGACTGGGAGATTCGCAAGAGCGCGGCCGTGCGGGCCTACTATGAATGGATGCCGATCCGCGATCCGGACCCGGCCGATCCTTACGGCGTCCAGCGGGCGTCGGCGTTCGGCGACCTGGCCACCCTGATCGTCCCGGAGACGCGGCTGAAGGCCCGCGGGCAACAGGTGAACGTCCAGCGCGATCTCGACTTCACCACCGGACCGGACGGGTCGAAGGCTCCCGATATCGAAGGCTTCCGCCGCAAGATCGCCGCGCCGGAGCGCACGATGCTGGGCGCCCAGCAACTGGACTGGCTGACGCAGGAGGTCGAAGGTTCGGTCGCGGCGGGACGCCCGTGGGTGCTGCTGGGCAGCGCGACGATCATGGGCGATTACGACTATCCGGACATGTCGGACTTCGCGCCGGCTAACGGTCAGCTGAAGGGCTTCTTCGAGATGACCCGGCT
Organism: Phenylobacterium sp. GW823-FHT02A09; assembly: GCF_058797775.1. Taxonomy (NCBI): domain Bacteria; kingdom Pseudomonadati; phylum Pseudomonadota; class Alphaproteobacteria; order Caulobacterales; family Caulobacteraceae; genus Phenylobacterium; species Phenylobacterium sp. GW823-FHT02A09. The sequence goes on from NZ_JBXAJZ010000008.1 coordinate 20,253, forward strand.
GCAGATCCCGCTGCTCAACCTCGACGCCTGGAGCGGCTACGCGGCCGAGCGCCAGCGGGTCTACGACATCCTTCGCCGCGCCGGAGCGAAGACGGTCGTGCTATCGGGCGACAGCCATATGGCCTTCGCCAACGAACTGCACGACGCCCACGGTCAGGTCGCGCTGGAGGTCGCCGCGACGACGATCACCGGTCCATCGCTCGGCGCGGTGCTGGCCATGAACGACGCGCCGCTGGGCGAGCGGCTGGCGGCGAACAACCGTGACATCGCCTGGTGCGACCACCGGGCGATCGGCTTCATCGCCCTGCGCCTGACGCGCGAGAGCGTCGAGGCGGAGTTCATCTCCGTGGTCGATCCGCGCGGATCCGATCCCACGACCCGGGTCGCGCGCCGCGCCACAGCAGTCGCCGGAGCCCCCTGGCGCTTCGACCAGAAGGTGTAGCGCCGGGAACGACAAGCGTAGCCAGAACGTTCGTCGTTGGCGCCCCATTCGTCGGGGCGGAGGGCGGGACAGCTACGATGATGCGCCGATTGACGGCCGTGGGCGCGGGCGCCCTTTCCTTGCTTGCCTTGACCGCGGCGTCTTCCGCCCGGGCCGAGGACGAGTGGAGCGTCACGGTCAGTCCCTACGTCTGGGCCGGGTCGCTCGACGGCAACGCGACGCTCGCCGGCCTGCGGACCCATGTCGACGTCCCCTTCTCCGAAGTGTTCGACCATCTGGATTTCGCCGCGCTCGGCGAGGTGGAGGTGCGCCGCGGGCGCTGGGGTCTCTATCTCGACGGCCAGTACGTGAAGACCAGCCAGGACGAGCAACTGCTGTCCCAGGAATTGGGCCTTGGAATCGTCAAGGCCGGCGCCATGGGCGGCGTGTTCTACCGGATCTACGATTCCCCGCAGGGCGGCGACAAGGTGACCGGCGAACCGCGCAGGTTCGTCGTCGAGCCCATGGTCGGGATCCGCTGGACCAAGCTGAAGGCCGATGTCGAGGTGTTGGGCCTCTCGACCTCGAAGAAGGCCGACTGGACCGAGCCGTTCGTCGGCGTCCGCTCCAGCCTCGACCTCACCGACCGCTGGAACCTGTCGGGCCAGGCCGATGTCGGCGGCTTCGACATCGACAACAAGCGCAGCGCCAACGCCCAGGTCTATGTCGGCTACCGCACCCGCCTGCTCAGCCGGCCCGCCATGCTGCGGGCCGGCTACCGGGTGCTCTACCAGTCCTATTCGACCGGCGACTTCACCGGCCAGACCTTCCGCTGGGACGTCACCCAGCAGGGTCCGGTGGTCGGCCTGAGCCTGGACTTCTAGGGCCTACTGCAGCCCCAGGAACTTGAACGGCGGCGCGTCCTTGAACTGGCCCGAGACCTCGCCCGCATAGACGTTGCGCTGGTCCTTGCCGAGATCCAGGCGCTTCACCTTGCCGGTCTGCGGCGAGAAATCGAGTTTGGTCAGGTCGACCCAGAAGGTGTTCGGCGTCAGGGCGGACTCGAAGAAGTAGAGCTTGCGCTTGTGGTCGGCGACCGTCCGCCAACGGGTCGAGGAGATGTTTGGCTGGTCCGGCGTGGTGATGCCATAGGGCACCGAGGCGTTGCGGATGACGCTGAACATGCTGGCCACCGCTTCCACCGGGTCTTCGCTCTTGGGAATGGCGTTCACGTAGAACGAGGCGCGGGCGAAGCGGTCCGAGGCGCGGTTGGTGCCCGGCAGCATCACCGTGCCGCCGATCTGTTGCCAGTACGTGTTGAGCGCGAGTTGCTGGTCGAAGGTCGGGGAGTTGGTCATCACCTGGTACTTGCGATCGTGGTGGATGACCTGCTTGCCGCCGATGTACTCGATGATGGCGCTGTCGCCGCTGGCGTCCGACATCGACAGGTGCAGGGTCGTCATCCGGTCCTCACCCGGGACCTTGTCGGTGACGATGGTGAACGGCTCTTTCTCCAGCGCCGCGACCGCCTCGGCGACGGTGGCGAAGTTGTCGAGCACGTACTGGCCCCAGGCCGCGATGGTCAGGCCGGGCTTCGAGCCCCTCCCAAAGGCCGGGTACTCCGACTCCACCAGCCAGAGCAGGTTCACCGACAGGCCTGCCTCGTTCATCCCGTCGGTCGTCGAGACGTCATAGCCGGTGGCCACGACGCTGCCGTACTTCGAGGTCCACTTGATCGAGTTGGGTCCCGCTTGGCCGTCATGGCTCATGCCGCGCGGGAAAGCGTAGAGGTTGGTCTGGACGTCGACCTTCCAGTCCATCGACCGGGCGGTGATCACGTCGTTGTTCGCGCCAATGTAGACCACCCGCGTGCAGGCGTTGGCCGCTGCAGGAACAAGCACCAGGGCCGCGGCCGCCAACAGCCCCGGCAAAACAGACAGTACAGAATTGAGCACAGCCGTTCTCCAGCCAGGCCCGCCCCCGCCGCGCCTCGCAACGCGATTTTCCCACGCCCTGCAATTGCAAATGTTGTCGCAACACTCGCTGGTGCGCAAGCGGTGAAGTCGCCCATATAATGATATAAAGATATCTTTATATAGATCTTGACCTCGGCCGCCGCGAGGCGCTGTATGCCATCGTCGTGGTTCTCTGGGGCGCTCGCGTCCCAAGAGCTAAGAGGGAATCCGGTGACGATGACGCGCTTGCGCGGCGTCCATGCCGGGGCTGCCCCCGCAACTGTGAGCGGCGAGCCGAGGTCCATCTGCGTGTCACTGGCGTCATTCTGCGCCGGGAAGGCCGGACCGAAGCGTCGACCCGTGAGCCAGGAGACCTGCCTCGACAGATAACGTCCTCCGGCGGGGTGTCCGGTCAGGCCGCAAGCCTGTCGCGTCGACGCACCCTCGCCGGCGCGTGCGCGCTCGCGACCGAGCCATGCCTCGCCACAACAGAATGGCAGAGGCTATGTCCGTCACCGTCGCCACCCTTGGATTTCCCCGTATCGGTCCCCGCCGCGAGCTGAAGACCGCCCTCGAACGCTATTGGTCGGGTAAGTCCGACCGGGCCGAACTGCAGGCGCTGGCCGCCGACCTGCGCGCCAAGACCTGGAGGCGCCAGGCGCAGCTCGGCGTCGATCATGTCCCCAGCAACGACTTCTCGCTCTATGACCACGTGCTCGACACCAGCGCCATGGTCGGCGCGATCCCCGCAGTCTACGGCTGGGACGGCGGATCGGTGGAGATGGACACCTACTTCGCCATGGCGCGGGGCGCCCAGGGCGAGGCGGAAGCCGCCGACTGCGGGCACGGCCATCGCCACGCAGTCGATGTGCCGGCCGCCGAGATGACCAAGTGGTTCGACACCAACTACCACTACCTGACGCCGGAGGTCGCACCGGGGCAGATCTTCAAGCTCGCCTCCACCAAGGCGCTCGACGAGTTCGTCGAGGCCAAGGCGCAGGGGATCGTCACCCGGCCGGTGCTGCTGGGTCCCGTCACCTTCCTGAAGCTGGCCAAGAGCAAGGTCGAGGGCTTCGACCCGCTGGAGCTGCTGGAAGACCTGCTGCCGGTCTATGCGACGGTGCTGAACCGGCTGGAGCAGGCTGGCGCCTGGTGGGTGCAGATCGACGAACCGTGCCTGGTCACCGACCTCACCGACGCCGACCGCAAGGCCCTGCACCGCGCCTATCGCCTGCTGGCGCGCACGGCGCCGGGGGTGAAGCTGATGCTGACCACCTACTTCGGCGGCCTCGACGACAACCTGGAGACCGCGCTCGCCCTGCCCGTCGCAGGCCTGCACGTCGACCTGGTGCGCGCGCCTGAGCAGTTCGACCGGGTCCTGGCCAACGCGCCCGCCGCGATGGCGCTGTCGCTGGGCGTCATCGACGGGCGCAACGTCTGGCGCGCCGATCTCGAACGGCTGCTGGAGCGGCTGGAGCCGCTGCTGGCCACGGATCGGGAGGTGGTGCTGGCGCCGTCCTGCTCGCTGCTGCACACGCCGATCGACCTCGCGCAGGAGAAGTCGCTCGATGAGGACGTGCGGTCCTGGCTGGCCTTCGCCGTCCAGAAGATCGAGGAACTCGTGGTCCTCGCCCAGGCCCTGAACAAGGGACGCGGCGTCGTCGCCGAGGCGCTGACCGCCTCGACCGCGGCGGCGAACGCGCGGGCCGTCTCCCCGAAGATCCACGATGCGGCGGTCGCCGAGCGGCTGGCTTCCGCCACGCCCGCCATGGCCCAGCGGGCCTCGGGCTTCAGCCGCCGCCAGGCGCTGCAGATCCCGCGGCTCGACCTGCCGGCTTTTCCGACCACCACCATCGGCTCGTTTCCGCAGACCGACGAGGTCCGCAAGGCCCGCTCCGCCCACGGCAAGGGCGACCTCAGCGACGCCGACTACGCCGACTTCCTGCGCCAGGAGACCGCCCGCACCGTCCGCTGGCAGGAAGAGATCGGGCTGGACGTGCTGGTCCACGGCGAGTTCGAGCGCAACGACATGGTCCAGTATTTCGGCGAGCAGCTGAGCGGCTTCGCCTTCACCAAGCATGGCTGGGTGCAGTCCTACGGATCGCGCTGCGTGCGCCCGCCGATCCTGTTCGGCGACGTCTCGCGCCCCGCACCGATGACGGTCGAGTGGTGGCGCTACGCCCAGGGCCTGACCCAGCGGCCGATGAAAGGGATGCTGACCGGGCCGGTGACGATCCTCAACTGGTCGTTCGTCCGCAACGACGTCCCGCGTGAACTGGCCTGCCGCCAGATCGCGCTGGCGATCCGCGACGAGGTGCTGGACCTGGAAGCAGCCGGGGCCAAGATCATCCAGATCGACGAGGCCGCCCTGCGCGAGGGTCTGCCGCTGCGCCGCGCCGACTGGGACGGCTACCTCGCCTGGGCGGTCGAGTGCTTCCGGCTGACCGCCGGCGGCGTCGCCGACCACACTCAGATCCACACCCACATGTGCTACTCGGAGTTCAACGACATCATCGCCGCCATCGGGGCGATGGACGCGGACGTCATCTCGATCGAGACCGCGCGTTCGCAGATGGAGCTGCTCGACGCCTTCGCCGGCTACGCCTATCCGGCCGAGATCGGTCCGGGTGTCTACGACATCCACTCCCCGCGCGTGCCGGCCGTGGCCGAGATGGGCGACCTGCTGACCGCCGCCCGCGCGCGGCTGTCGTCCGGCCAACTGTGGGTCAATCCGGACTGCGGACTGAAGACGCGCAAGTGGCCCGAGACCCGCGCCGCTCTGGTCAACATGGTCGAGGCGGCGAGAGCCGCGCGGGCCAGCTGATCATAGCCCTGGGGGGGGGGGGGGAGGAGGGGGGGGGGGGGGGAGGA
>NZ_JBXAJZ010000009.1:0-3052 GCF_058797775.1 Phenylobacterium sp. GW823-FHT02A09
GAGATTGTGTATTGAAGGGTTGTTTGACGTATCCGTTTGGTAGACCTGGCGGCGACCTACTCTCCCGCGCCTTAAGACGAAGTACCATCGGCCCAGAGAGGCTTAACGACCGAGTTCGGGATGGGATCGGGTGGGGACCTCTCGGTATAACCACCAGGTCAACGAAACGGATACGTTGAAGAGAGAAGACATCAAGCAAAGCGCATTAGTCATGAGTTTGACTAAGAACGATCAAGCCGATCGAGCGATTAGTACCAGTAAGCTGCATGCCTCGCGGCACTTCCACACCTGGCCTATCAACGTGGTGGTCTACCACGGCTCTCGGCGAAGCCTTGTTTTGAGGTTAGTTTCCCGCTTAGATGCTTTCAGCGGTTATCTATTCCACACTTAGCTACCCTGCTGCGCAGCTGGCGCCACGACAGGTCCACCAGAGGTGTGTCCATCCCGGTCCTCTCGTACTAGGGACAGATCCTCTCAAGCTTCGTACACCCACGGCAGATAGGGACCAAACTGTCTCACGACGTTCTGAACCCAGCTCACGTACCACTTTAATCGGCGAACAGCCGAACCCTTGGGACCTGCTCCAGCCCCAGGATGTGATGAGCCGACATCGAGGTGCCAAACTTTGCCGTCGCTGTGGACGCTTGGGCAAAATCAGCCTGTTATCCCTAGAGTACCTTTTATTCGTTGAGCGATGGCCCTTCCACGCAGAACCACCGGATCACTATGGCCGACTTTCGTCTCTGCTCGACTTGTCAGTCTCGCAGTCAGGCGGGCTTATGCCATTGCACTCGTCGAGCGATTTCCGACCGCTCTGAGCCCACCATCGCGCGCCTCCGTTACACTTTGGGAGGCGACCGCCCCAGTCAAACTGCCCGCCACGCCATGTCCCGAACCCGGATAACGGGCTGCGGTTAGACGTCAGCGACAACAAGGGTGGTATTTCAAGGATGGCTCCACCGGAACTGGCGCCCCGGTTTCATAGCCTCCCACCTATCCTACACATGTTGCCGCTAACGCCAAGGCGAAGCTGCAGTAAAGGTTCATAGGGTCTTTCCGTCTGACCGCGGGAACCCCGCATCTTCACGGGGAATTCAATTTCGCTGAGCCTATGCTGGAGACAGTGGGGAAGTCGTTACGCCATTCGTGCAGGTCGGAACTTACCCGACAAGGAATTTCGCTACCTTAGGACCGTTATAGTTACGGCCGCCGTTTACCGGGGCTTCAATTCGGAGCTTGCACCCCTCCTTTTAACCTTCCGGCACCGGGCAGGCGTCAGACCCTATACGTCGCCTTGCGGCTTCGCAGAGCCCTGTGTTTTTGATAAACAGTCGCTACCCCCTGGCCTGTGCCACTCTCATCTGGTTGCCCAAAAGAGAGTCACGCTTATCCCGAAGTTACGCGTGCAATTTGCCGAGTTCCTTCAGCATAGTTCTCTCAAGCGCCTTGGTATACTCTACCTGTCCACCTGTGTCGGTTTCGGGTACGGTCTCCGTTGGAGTTATTTCCAGGAACCCCTTCACTGCCAGGAGCAATCCAATAAGCCCTGACAATTTACGGGATTCGTCACTTCCAACTGGCTCAGGAATATTCACCTGATTCCCATCGACTACGCCTTTCGGCCTCGCCTTAGGGGCCGGCTAACCCTGCGCAGATTAGCTTTACGCAGGAACCCTTGGACTTTCGGCGAGAGTGTCTCTCACACTCTTTGTCGCTACTCATGTCAGCATTCTCACTTCCGATACCTCCAGCCAGCCTCACGACTGACCTTCACAGGCTTACGGAACGCTCCGCTACCGCGTGCTTACGCACACCCATACCTTCGGCGACTGGCTTGAGCCCCGTTACATTTTCCGCGCAGGATCGCTTGACCAGTGAGCTGTTACGCTTTCTTTAAATGATGGCTGCTTCTAAGCCAACATCCTGGTTGTCAAAGCAATCCCACATCGTTTCCCACTTAGCCAGTACTTGGGGGCCTTAGATGATGGTTAGGGTTGTTTCCCTTTTCACGACGGACGTTAGCACCCGCCGTGTGTCTGCCAGATAGTTCTCTTGGGTATTCGGAGTTTGGTTAGAATTGGTAGATCTCGCGACCCCCGCATCCATCCAGTGCTCTACCCCCCAAGGAATTCGTCTGACGCTCTACCTAAATAGATTTCGCGGAGAACCAGCTATGTCCAGGTTTGATTGGCCTTTCACCCCTATCCACAAGTCATCCCAGAATTTTTCAACATTCACGGGTTCGGTCCTCCAGTAAGTGTTACCTTACCTTCAACCTGCTCATGGATAGATCACCTGGTTTCGGGTCGTCATGCGACGTACTTATTCGCCCTATTCAGACTCGCTTTCGCTACGCCTACACCTATCGGCTTAAGCTTGCACGGCACATGAAGTCGCTGACCCATTATACAAAAGGTACGCCGTCACCACGCGAGGTGGCTCCGACTGCTTGTAGGCTTCCGATTTCAGGTTCTATTTCACTCCCCTCGTCGGGGTGCTTTTCACCTTTCCCTCACGGTACTTGTTCACTATCGGTCATTGAGGAGTACTTAGGCTTGGAGGGTGGTCCCCCCATGTTCAGACAGGATTTCACGTGTCCCGCCCTACTCGAGTCTGTCGCTAATTGACGCCTACGGGGCTATCACCCGCTATGGCCGACTTTTCCAAGTCATTCGGCTTTATGTCACGACAGCACTGGCCTGGTCCCGGTTCGCTCGCCACTACTACGGGAGTCTCGGTTGATGTCCTTTCCTCCGGGTACTGAGATGTTTCAGTTCCCCGGGTTTGCTTAATGAACCCTATGTATTCAGGTCATTATACCTTTGAACAACCAACGAACCTGAGCTCCGGCCGAAGCCGAAGATCACATTCGCAGATTGTAAAGGTGGGTTTCCCCATTCAGAAATGTCCGGATCAAAGGGTGCTCGCGCCTCCCCGGACCTTATCGCAGCGTGCCACGTCTTTCATCGCCTCTCAATGCCAAGGCATCCGTCAGAAGCCCTTATGCGCTTGATCGTTCTCAGCAAAACTCATGCGTGGGGACGGTTTGGAT